>NZ_JBOEHB010000004.1:0-297698 GCF_050633725.1 Planktotalea sp. | reverse complement strand
CTGAACTCAATGCCAGCCCCATTATCGCACCGTGAGGTTGGTGGTGTTGAGCTTTGTGCTCGACACCACGGTATCAAAAAGCCGCTCTGAGGTTAGTTTCAGCATTGCAATGTGTTGTTCGGAAGTTTTTTGACGCGGAAATGTAAGCGCTTGCATTTCGATTGAACGACGCTAGGCTGCAAGAAGGAATCGCCGCTTGTTAACGGCGATACGGCTCTATTCCGCCTTACAATTGGGACCATCTTTAATGACGCGCGAGTATCTGAAAAAGGCAACGCTAACTTCTACGTCGAATGCTTCTGAAGTGCATGAAACGGCTAAGGCTATTCTGGATGACATCGAAGCAGGCGGCGATTCAAAAGCGATGGAGTACGCTGCGAAATTTGACCGCTATGAAGGCAACGTTTTACTGACTGCGCAGGAAATAGAAGCGGCAATCGCTCTTGTTCCGGAGAAACTCAAGGCAGATATTCGATTTGCCCATGATAACGTTCGCCGCTTTGCCGAGGTGCAAAAATCCACGCTTACAGATGTCGAAATGGAGATTGAACCCGGGTTCGTCGCTGGGCAAAAGGCAATCCCCGTTGATGCGGCCGGATGCTACGTTCCGGGAGGGCGCTATAGTCATATCGCGTCTGCGATCATGACAGTAACGACGGCAAAAGTTGCAGGCTGTCATAGTATCACCGCGTGCTCGCCGCCGCGCCCTGGCGTTGGGATTGCACCGGCAATTGTCTATGCGGCGCATATTTGTGGCGCTGACAATATTTTGGCGATGGGAGGCGTGCAGGGCGTCGCGGCAATGACTTTTGGTTTGTTTGGCTTGCCGAAAGCCAACATTCTTGTTGGTCCTGGAAACCAGTTTGTTGCCGAGGCCAAGCGCATTTTGTTTGGGCGCGTTGGGATTGATATGATTGCGGGTCCGACAGACAGCTTGATCCTTGCTGATAAAGACGCAGATGCGCACATCGTTGCGACTGATCTCGTGAGCCAAGCTGAACATGGCTACAATTCACCTGTTTGGCTGGTCACGGATGATAAGGCTTTGGCCGAAACTGTGATGGAGATGGTTCCGAGTCTCATTGATGAATTGCCTGACACCAACCGCGAAAACGCATTTGCAGCGTGGCGAGATTACGCCGAGGTGATTGTGTGCAAAGATCGTGTCGAAATGGCGAAGTGTTCGGATGATTACGCACCAGAACATTTGACGGTTCAAGCGAAAGACCTCGATTGGTGGTTGGACACGCTAACCTGCTATGGCTCGCTGTTTCTAGGGGAAGAAACGACCGTTTCTTATGGTGACAAAGCAACGGGGACCAACCATGTTCTGCCAACCTCAGGCGCCGCAAGCTATACAGGCGGCCTAAGCGTTCATAAGTACATGAAAATTGTCACATGGCAGCGAACAACGCGGGATGCCTCCAAAGCGGTGGCAGAGGCAACAGCGCGTATTTCCCGCCTTGAAGGAATGGAAGGTCACGCGCGCGCCGCAGATGTGCGTTTGGCGAAATATTTTCCCGGTGAAAACTTTGATCTTTCGGCTGAGAGCTAGGTATGAGCGACCCTCGTGATCTATTTGATTTAACGGGCCGTGTTGCCTGCGTCACGGGCGCCAGTTCTGGCATTGGACGGCGCGCGGCAACGACTTTAGCAGCTGCAGGTGCTTATGTTGTTGGTGTTGCTCGGCGAAAGGACGCGTTAGATCGTCTGCAAAACGAGATTGGAATTGGCGCTGCTGCCGTCGTCGCTGACGTGACCGACCGTGACAACACGGAGGCTATGACAAAAGCGATCTCGGCGCCTTTCGGTGCACCCGATATTATCATTCATGCAGCGGGTGTGAACACACGAGAAGCAGCCGATGATGTCACCGCGCTAGGGTGGGATCAAACTCTCGCGCTGAATTTGTCCGCGCCTTTCTTTATTTCCCAAGCACTGGTGCCTGCGATGAAAGAAAAGGGATGGGGCCGGATCGTTAATTTCGCGTCCTTACAAACCACGCGCGCATTTCCAGGTGGCATTGCTTACGGCACAAGCAAAGGCGGAGTTGGGCAACTGACACGAGCCATGGCAGAGGCATGGTCCGCGAATGGCATTACCGCAAATGCGATCGGGCCCGGATTTTTCCCGACCGAATTGACGCAAGCAGTATTTGATGACCCAGAGCGCGCTGCACGAAACGCTGCGCAGACTTGCGCTGGCCGCAATGGCCGCATGAGCGATATGGACGGCCCGTTGTTATTCTTGTGCTCTGAAGCGTCAAGCTATGTGACGGGCCAAGTCCTGATGGTCGATGGGGGGTTCACTGCGAAATGAAGGCTCTTGTGTATGATGGTGTCGAAACGCTTGGCTTTCGCGACGTCGCAGACCCAACTCCGCTGACAGGCGAGCAGCTTATTCGCGTGGAGGCTGTGGGAATATGCGGCTCTGATATGCATGCATATCTTGGCCATGACGCGCGCCGTCCTGCGCCACTTATTCTTGGGCACGAAGCAGCTGGCGTTGTTCTTGGCGGCGATATGGATGGTCGACGGGTTACGGTTAATCCGCTCGTTGCCTGTAGGGTCTGTTCAGCGTGCAAATCGGGCAGAGAAAACTTGTGTCCAGATCGCCAGATTATTTCGATGATGCCGCGCGAAGGGGCGTTTGCGCAGTATATCACTATGCCAAACAGCAACTTGGTCACGGTTCCCGACGAGGTTCCGCTTGCGAAGGCAGCGTTGGTAGAGCCTTTGGCCGTAAGCTGGCACGCTGTTCGCCTTGCGCTTGAGGCATTGCATCCCTCTATGGAGAAGCGGGCATTGGTGCTTGGAGGCGGGGCTATTGGCCTTGCGTCGGCTCTGGCGCTGGATGCAATGGGTGTGTGCGATGTCACGATAATCGAGCCGAACCCGGCGCGCCGCGCTTATCTGGCTGACGTTTGTCGTCAAAATACCGTCGCAGAAACCACGGACCAGTTCAGTGTTGTGATCGATGCAGTTGGCTATTCTGCAACACGCGCGAAGGCATCGGCCACTGTGCTGCCAGGCGGCGTGATCGCTCATGTAGGGCTTGGCGATGATCTGGATGGGCTCGACGTGCGTCGGATGACGCTTCAAGAAATCACGTTCATCGGAACCTATACTTACACGATGCAAGATTTCCGCGACACGGCGCAGGCAATCTTTGATGGAAAACTAGGTGCATTGGAATGGACTGAAACGCGCCCTCTAGAGGCGGGTCATCGGGCCTTTAAAGATCTGCGCGCAGGCGCGGTTTCCGCTCCAAAAATTATTCTTGATCCTTGGGCCTGACGGCTGGCCGTACCGATAACTGAAAACGCCAAACAACAAAGGAAATGACGCCATGAACATCGACAAAAAGATCGTTGACGATCTTGTCGCTAATGATGTCTCTTTCGTCACGACAGTCCCCTGCAAGCAGTTGGCTGGGGTGATCGATGAGGTGGAAACACGCGACGACATCTTTCACATTCCTTCCAATAAGGAAGACGAAGGCATGGGGCTCTGCGCTGGTGCGTTCATGGGCGGTAAACGCCCTGCGATCATCATGCAGAACACAGCAATAGGCGTCACGATTAACACGCTGGCCACGCTAACCCAATTCTACCGTCTGCCCTTGCCGATGATCATTTCTTATCGCGGCGAATTGCGTGAACCGGTGGCGTGCCAAGTTGAAATGGCCGTCCACACCAAGGCGCTATTGGCCCAGCTCAATATCCCTACGTACCACTTCCATTGGCAGAAAGATGTTGAGGAGTTCGACAACATCCTGAAATACACATTTATGTGCAATAAACCTGTCGCGATCCTCACCGACGCTAATTTCTGGGGAGGCTACGGCGACCAATGATACGTTCAGAAATCCTTAAAGAAATCGCCCCGATCCTGAAAGACCAATTGGTCGTTTGTAACATCGGCATCCCCTCGCAAGAGCTTCACGCTATCATGGACCAACCTAGCAACTTCTACATGCTTGGCACCATGGGGCTTTGCTCCTCTATAGGGTTAGGCGTCGCGCTGGCGCAGGATAAAACGGTGATATCCATCGATGGAGATGGCTCTGTTTTGACTAACCTTGGCACGCTCCCGACCATCGGGAACAACATGCCGAAAAACTTCATTCTGATGATCATCGACAACGGATCTTATGGCTCCACCGGTGATCAGCCAACTTACACGGGGATGAAGACCGATCTGGCAGGCATGGCGCGCGCTGCTGGGTGTGACAACGTCGTTGAAGTTCTGGACGTTGACACAGGTAAAGCCCTGCAAGAGGCGATTGATGCACAGGTCGGGACTGTGATGGTTGTCAAATGTGACAGCGGCAATGCCAAGATGCCCGTAATCACAATGGATCCAGTTGTGATCAAAGATCGCTTTATGAAGGCGATAGCATCCTAAGATAAACCTTCGCCACGCAAGTTTTTCAATGAAACATGCGCGGCGATGTTCCAAGTCTGCGAGCCTAGGGATTTAGGCGGTTTTCACAGGTTGACGCAAAACTGTTCTAAGCTTTTCTGGCGCCGACTTGCGCGGATCACTTAAATAAATTTCGTGGTGCTTTCCGTTCCAGGTCAGGCCGTTTTGAGGCATGTATTCATTGTGCAATCGCGCCAGCGTCGGACCTTCTTCGCTAAAGGGTCCTAGATGCAGAATTTGAACGCACTTGCCTTCCGCAAAAGGTTCAAATCGCAATGTTTCTGGCAAAGACCCCTGCTTTTTCATCGGCTTTTCGAGTGCTCGTTCAAATAACGTATTGGTGATCCAATCGGGCTGCATGATCATCAACGTCCATTTCCACTCCTCCCGCCTGTCTTGTGTAAATGCGCTCATGTCATCCGCCCACCAAAGCCCTTCTAGCGGGGGGACACCATAGTCCCTGCCTAGCTCCAGCTTAGACATGAATTTTAGCCCATAGCTTATTGGAAAAAGCCACTCACACGCTTTGACGTAAGATTTGTTTCCTGGCGGACCCGCGCCATCAATTTTAACAAAGTTCATGGTCGGGACGTCTACGACAGAAAAATCCTTCTTGGACGGCACATACAGGTGCTTAAGGGATTTCTTGAAGTCGATTTTGCTCATTTTTTGATCCCGTGGTGTCAACGATACTTCGCCCTGAACTTCTCTCTGAACTCTTCGTAACTTTGTCCGAATGTTGTTTCAAAAGCGGGCTTCCAAGACCCAGTTCTACCTAATTCTTCATAGAAAAGAATAAGTTTTCGAAAGTCGTTATCAGGGAGAAGAACGCTCATCGCTAGATGACCCACAAAGTAGGTGTCGGATAGCCGCGCTTCTAAGTCAGCGCGGCTATCGACACTACTAAGTGCCGGAACTGGCTTGTCAGCGGCTTTCTTAAGGAAGGGAACTGCGGCAGCTGGCGATACGCGGTATGCGAGGTGAACTCCATAGGCTTGTGCGCTCCCTTCAATAAGCCATGAGGGGCCGACGCTCTTAAGAAAGGTGGATTGTGAGCTTGTCGTGATGGTCCCCGACAGCTGATATTGATAGGCGTGCACGATTTCATGAGCAATTGCCTCACGCCTTCGGGATTGCTCTTTGTTAGAGATGTCAGTTTCGTCGCTGTGGAAGCAAAGCACGATTAAACGCGGCAAGGCGAACGCGCCAACCTTAGCCTTTTCGGAGCAATGGCGCTTTATAACACTGCGATGGTTTCGTGGCCTATAAACTGTATGCTCATTGTACATTTTGGTTGCATCTGAATGTGACCCGGCTACTACAATTTTAATGGGTGCTGCTAACTCCATTGCGAAGTCGCTTTTTATCTTGTTGTAGATTTCCAGAATGAGAAGACGGATTTTCACCCGCATCAACATTTGATCTTTTTCAGGGTCAAAGAAACTGTCCCCAAAGACTATGGTCAGATGGCCTGCGCTTGGCAGCCAATGCTTCTTCAGATGAACTAAGCGCAAAGCAATGAGACGACAGTACACCAACGCGTTGTTGCGACTTAACCTACGCTTACTCAGCTCACCATATTCGGCTTGGAACTTATCCAATGCTCGGCGCGTTTTTCCACCAACCAAACCATCAACGCTGCCTGCTTCAAAGCCAGTGTCATTCAGTTGGTTTTGTACGCATTTCACCGCATCTTTTGTAAAAGCATGTGCTGAAAACGGAATTAGGGACGCAATGAAAATATAAATGAAACAGACGAATTGAAATCGCACAAAAACCTCCAGCTATGAAATGAACCTAATTTCAATAATTCTGAACGTGAAGAGCCAATACGCAAAAACCCCCGCCTTGTGGACAAGGCGGGGTCAGTAGGTGCCGTGAAGTCAGGACACAGGCACCGGCGGTGTTCGCTAAATTTGTTGGAAAACGCTTAGTTCGGCTTGTCAGCCATCTCAGAGCGGATCTGTTGGCGGAGTACGTCGATAGGGACGGTCTTGCCATCGCGCTTGAAGCTCCAGTAGGTCCAGCCGTTACAGCTCGGCGCGCCTTCGAGTGCAGCGCCAACCTGATGGATTGAGCCTTTCACGTCATCGCCAATCAACGTGCCATCTGCACGCACTTTGGCTTTGTGACGGTTGTTCATGGAATAGAGATTTTCGCCCGGACGCAGCATCCCGCGCTCGACCAACTGACCGAAAGGAACGCGAGGCTCCGCGCGTTTGGACGTAGACACTTGCAATGCTTCACGATCGAACTTGCGAACCGATTTGATGCGCTTTTCGGCAACTTTGCGGTAAGCGGCTTCGCGTTCAATCCCGATGTATTCGCGGCCCAGCATTTTGGCAACGGCGCCTGTGGTACCAGTGCCAAAGAACGGGTCTAGCACGACGTCACCCGGATTGGTGGAGCCAACAATAACGCGGTGCAAAAGGCTCTCTGGTTTTTGCGTCGGGTGCGCTTTGTCGCCCGCTTCATCCTTCAGGCGCTCATGGCCTGTGCAAATTGGGAGAACCCAGTCAGAACGCATCTGAATGCCTTCATTGAGGGATTTCAGCGCTTCATAGTTAAATGTGTATTTCGCGCCCTCGGACTTTGATGCCCAAATCATCGTTTCATGCGCGTTGGTAAAACGCTTGCCGCGGAAGTTCGGCATAGGGTTGGACTTGCGCCAAACCACATCGTTCAGGATCCAATAGCCAGCATTTTGCAGCGCTGAACCGACCCGAAAGATGTTGTGATAAGAGCCGATCACCCAGATTGCGCCATTTGGCTTGAGCAATCGGCGGGCCGCTTTAAGCCAGTCTTGGGTAAACTTGTCATAAGCGGCGAACGAGGAAAATTGGTCCCAATGATCATCAACCGCATCAACGCGGGAGTTATCGGGGCGATGCAGGTCACCTTTGAGCTGCAAGTTATAGGGTGGGTCTGCAAAAATTAGATCGACCGAGTTTTCCGGAAGACTGTTCATCACCTCGATGCAGTCGCCAGATTGAATCGTGTTTAGCGGCAGCGTGGCTTTAGCCTGCGCCTTTGTTTTTACTGTCATATCTTGCCTCATGTCCCGGCGCTTTTGCGCTCTGTGGTTGAGGACTAATGTGAGTCAAACCTGATTCGTGGTCAATTTCTTTTTCTAAACAATAAGTTAGTTATTTTTCTTGATACAAGATATTGTGTACCGGTTTGAACGAACGTCTATGGTGTGGGGTCACCCCAAGTTTTGATAGGGCTTCTTTGTGGCTTTTTGACGGGTATCCAGCGTTCGTTTCCCAGCCATATCCAGGGTAGTGTTGCGCCAAAGACGACATGACATAATCTCGACAGATTTTGGCCACAATTGAGGCCGCCGAAATCGACACAGATCGCGCGTCACCCTTTACGATTGTTTCTGAAGAGATGTTCAAACCGCGCGGCACCATGTTTCCGTCAATCAAAAGATGATCTGGAACTTGCTTAAGCCCAGCAACTGCGCGTTCCATCGCTAAGTGAGAGGCGCGCAAGATGTTTAACTCGTCAATCTCCTCAACACTCGCGTGCGCGATGGACACGTCAGCGCAGAGTAGCAATTCGTCATGTAGAGCTTGGCGTCTTTTGGCCGTTAGCTTTTTTGAATCGTTAAGCCCTTCGGGAATGCGCTTAGGATCAAGGATCACCGCAGCAGCAGTGACAGGCCCAGCAAGCGGCCCTCGCCCGACTTCATCGACGCCAGCGACCAGCTTGTGACCTTTTTCATGCGCGCGGCTTTCGAATGAATAGTCTGGTCCTAGAAGGGTCATCTAAAGTCTCCTGAAAAGCGTTTCGGGCCAAGTATCGTTTCGATGAAGAATTCGAAAGCGGAGAGTGCCCAAACCTGAATATCAGAAACGGACCAACGCTGCAGGCGCGACATGGCGCATTGTAGAGGAAACAAAAACGAAAAAGCACGAACCGCCATGCCCAGCGTTCGCGCTTTTCCCTGTGTGGCTTAGCTGGGGGGCGCTACGCCACATTGGTATCTTTTATCTTAGTGTCCGCGGCGGTGATGGCGCGGACCTCGGTTGTGCATATGACTAAAGCGGTGTGAGCCATGTCCGCGGTGCGCGCGGTGAGGACGATGTCCGCCGTGGCGATGGGCATTGCGATGTGGACGGTGGTGCGCGCGCGGTGGCTGTGGACGGTGGTGCGCCCGAGGTGCCGGTTTGTGCGAACGCTTCTGAAAGCCACCATTGTTCTCAATCGCTTTACCGATAATGAACAGCGCGGCGGCACCAGCGAGCACACCTGCTACGGCTTCGTTGCCGCCGCCAGAACGTTGCTGGACACGAGGTACGGTGCGGTAGTCGCCCGCTTGAGCCATTGAAGCTGATACACTGGTAATTGCGAGGGCAGCAGCAACCACTGTGGAAATGAATGAACGATGCATATGAATGATCCTTATTTGGTGATGCGCCCCCCAGGTGTTGGCGGGCTTGATGGGATCAAACTGGGGCACCCCCCAAGTGGCAGGCAATATCATCGCTCTGTTATCCAATAACAGTGCTCTAACGGTCTATTGTTATTGAAAAACACTGAGAGAACGCGCACTTTGAAAGGCATGAAACATCGTATTACATATCTTGCCCTTGCAGCTTCGTTCAGCTTGCTTGCCAGCGTTGCCGCAGCCGATTGCACAGCAGTCTATAAAGCCAAACAAGACAACCCTTTGCGCCTTGAACATGGGAGCATGACTGTCTCTGGACCATGCACATCTTCTGCGGCGACTCCAAAAGTCAGGGCTGCGCTCAATGAAAGGGGTTGGACTTTGCTAAAGGTTTTGTCAGTCTCGGATAATTGATCGGGAGACAGTCTTTGCAGGATGAAAGCGCAAGCGCAGCAGATGCGCGCAGGACAGGCAATCGGATCGTCGTCATTGGGTTGGCGGCGATCATTGGCATATTGCTGTTGGCGGCAATTGTACTGTTCGCGAACCTCCCCGACGCGAATGCCTTTAATCTCAGAGTCGAACGAATATTCGTTGAGAATGATGATCTGACCAGTCAGGCAGAAATCAAACTTTTAGAAATTCTGGCCCAGTCAGGTACTTCGTTTTCCGAAACTCTAGCGTCTTATCGATTTGTGATTTTTGTCTTGCTGTTGTTTGCAACAGCGCTGTTGATAGCGGCGGTCGTGTTTCTGGTTATGTTGATCGTGTTGAACCGCCGTATGGCCCAGATAGAAAGGTCTGGCATTCAGGTGTCGTCGCTTCTGATCTCACGCGATGAAAAAACGGTCTATTTGAACAATATGGGTTTCAAGTTAACCGAGGCAGCGATGGAAACCTTGTCCGTCTTGGCGGAGGCGCGCATGGATGATGATGTTATGACAGGTGCCGAGATCGAGGGCGTTATTTCCGGACGTAGTTCATCTGATTGCGAAGAGGCTGCTGGTGCGACACGGATTAAGCGGTTGCGTGATGGATTGGGCAATCAGATGGTCAGTGAGCTGTTGGTGAAGAATATCGCGCGCAAGGGATATATGCTGGCGATTGATAAGGACGTTATCAAGGTGCTTTGATTTCGGATCGCTTTGGCAATCCGACCGGCTGGGGGTTTCACCCCCAGACCCCCGAGGATATTTCTTGAGAGAAGAAGAGTGTTGTTTTTGCGAATGACTCGCAATTAGTGGGGTGAATCCCCATATCAGTTCTATGGATAGAAGAACGTTCAATACCAGCCTTCTTGGCGGCGCTGTCGCTGCTACCATGCCTTTGCCAGCAATAGCGGCGAAGGCGAAGCCTGTTACTGGTCCGCTATATGCATGGGCGGTTGCGATTGCGCGCGCGCAAAATCGAGCATCCCCGTCGATGCTGGCCAATCAGCTACGCATCTCTCAGGCAGCGGCCAGCGAACTTTACGCGAGTATGCTTGCCAATGGAGCTATTCGTGCGCCTGCGTTTGGGGGTATGGCCCGCGCGGCAGAGCCGCTCTTTCGTGGGGGGCAGCTACGCGTTGTAGACGCGCAGATTAGCAAGTCCGCGAGTGTTAAGCTTGAGGACATGAAGCGTGCGTTTGACAAAGCGACGGAAGAGGATGCGCCCGATGAGGGCGCACCCGAAGATCAGGCGACTTGATCCAAGTTGCGCGCGATAACGAGACGTTGGATTTCGCTTGTGCCTTCATAGATTTGGCAGATGCGCACGTCCCGGTAGATGCGCTCCACTGGATAGTCGGCCAAATAGCCATAGCCGCCGTGGATCTGGATCGCTTGTGAGCAGACTTTTTCCGCCATTTCTGAGGTGAACAGCTTGGCCATGGAGGCCTCGTTCAAGCAAGGTTTCCCTGCTTCTTTCAAGGCTGCTGCGTGCAGAACCATTTGGCGACCCGCTTCGACCTGAGTCGCCATATCGGCGAGGCTGAAGCCAACCGCTTGGTGGTTGGTGATTGCTGTGCCAAAGGAGGTACGTTCTGCCGCATAGTCGCGTGCAACTTTGAGCGCGGAGCGCGCCATGCCCACAGCCTGCGCCGCGATGCCAATCCGGCCGCTTTCGAGATTGGAAAGAGCGATTTTGTAACCTTGCCCCTCTTCGCCGAGCAGATTTTCCGCTGGGATACGCATATCCGTAAAGGCGAGCTGGCAGGTGTCAGAGCAGTGCAGGCCAAGCTTGTCCTCAACGCGCACGACTTCATAGCCGGGCGTATCTGTCTCAACGATGAAGGCACTCATGCCTTTTTTGCCAGCCGCTTTGTCGGTGATGGCGAAGATGATGATCACATGGCCGTTCTTGCCAGATGTGATGAACTGCTTGGCCCCGTTGATCACGTAGTGATCGCCATCGCGCACGGCAGTGGTTTTGAGGTTAGAGGCGTCAGAACCAGCTTGCGGTTCGGTCAGAGCAAAGCCGCCGACCCATTCACCGCTTGCCATTTTGGGCAGGAACTTCTCTTTCTGCGCCTCGGTGCCAAACTTGACGATTGGACCGCAGCCGACAGAGCTATGCACCGAGAGGATTGTGGAAACAGGACCGTCACCCGCGGCAATTTCTTCCATCGCAACGGCGTAGGCGACAGCGTCCAGCTCGGAACCGCCGTATTCCTCGGGGACAACCATGCCCATCAAGCCAAGTTCGCCCATCTGGTTGATTTCGGCGCGGGGGAATTCACCTGAACGATCACGCTCTTCGGCGGTCGGCCAAAGAACGTCCTGCGCGAACTGGTGGGTCATTTCGCGGATTGCGTCCTGTGTTTCGTCTAAGATCATTGCATCATCTCCAGTGCGACTGCTGTTGCTTCGCCGCCGCCAATGCAGACCGACGCGACGCCGCGTTTCATATCGTTTGCCTTGAGTGCGCCCATGAGCGTCACCATGATCCGTGCGGCCGAGGCCCCGATTGGATGGCCCAGCGCGCATGCACCGCCGTGTACGTTGACCTTGTCATGCGGCAGGTCGAGCGAGTGCATCGCCGCCATAGGAACCACGGCGAAGGCTTCGTTGATTTCGAACAGATCGACGTCTTTCAAATCCCAGCCTGTTTTCTCGGACAGTTTTGTGAGCGAACCGATTGGCGCGGTCGGGAAGAGGCCCGGTTTGTCGCCATGGCTCGCGTGACCGACCATGCGCGCGATCGGGGTTAGTCCACGCTTTTCCGCCTCAGAGGCACGCATCATTACCATGGCCGCTGCACCATCAGAGATCGACGAAGAGTTCGCCGCTGTCACAGTGCCGTCTTTGCGAAACGCAGGGCGCAGGTTGCGAATTTTGTCGCGCTTGGCTTTGCCGGGTTGCTCGTCCGTGGTGATTTCAACATCGCCTTTGCGGGTGTTCAACGTCACGGGCGTCACTTCGCCGTCAAAGTGACCACCGTTGATTGCAGTCAGAGCACGATCGAGTGAGGCAATCGCATAATCATCCTGCGCTTCACGGGTGAACTGATAGCTCTCCGCGCAATCCTCGGCAAAGGTGCCCATCAGGCGACCCTTGTCATAGGCGTCCTCTAGCCCGTCAAAGAACATGTGATCCTTGAGTTCTGCATGACCCATGCGCAGACCCGCGCGGGCTTTTGGCATCAGGTAGGGCGCGTTGGACATGCTCTCCATACCGCCTGCGAGGATCACATCGGCAGATCCTGCAGCCAGCATATCATGCGCATACATCGCGGCCTTCATGCCAGAGCCGCACATTTTATTCAGCGTCGTGCAGGTGGCCGTCAGCGGCAACCCAGCGGCCAAAGCGGCCTGACGCGCGGGGGCTTGGCCCTGACCTGCGCCAAGCACGTTGCCAAAGGCCACCTCTTCGACATCCTCGGGCGCAATGCCTGCACGCTCAACCGCTGCTTTGATCGCGGCAGAGCCGAGGTGCGCGGCGGGGACAGAGGCAAAATCGCCCTCAAAGCCGCCCATGGGCGTGCGCGCCATGGAAACGATGACGATTGGATCGGACGTGGACATGTGGAATCTCCCTAAAACAGTTGCGGCACCATAGACGCGCGATCACTGGCAAACTATGCTGAATGATAACGCAATGTGTGAGCTATTTTGCCATGAATACCCGCTATATTTCGAATGCTTTCGTCAGCGAAGCGCTGGATTGTGCGCGTCGCGGCGGGGTGGATATCACAGCGCTTCTGGATAGTGTCGGAATTGATGCACCGGGCGGCGGGCAGATCAGCGCGCCTGTATTTGGCCGACTCTGGCTTGGCATTGCTGAGGCGACAAACGATGAGTTTTTTGGCAATGCAGCGCGCCCCATGCGCCCCGGTTCCTTTGCTTTGATGGGCCACGCTGTGCGCGATGCGCCAACCGTAGAAATCGCTTTACGCCGTGCGCTTCGGTTTTTGAAAGTCGCGATTGATGAACCCTACGGTGAGTTGCATGTGAGCAATGGCATCGCGGAAATTGCGCTACATGACAGTCGCAAGGATCGCAGCGCCTTTGCCTATCGCACCTATTGGGTAATCCTGCATGGGTTGACCTGTTGGCTCGCCCGCGCGCGCATTCCACTGCATGGGCTTGATATCACCTGCCCACCGCCGCGTGAACAGGAAGATTACCATCACTTCTTTGGCGCGCCCGTGCGCTTTGGCGCAGAGCAAGGCGCGCTTCGGTTTGATGCCGTATATCTAAGGCGGCCCGTAGATCGCAGCGAAGCCGCGCTCAAGCGGTTCTTGCGCGCGGCACCGGGGAACTTCTTGATTGGTTATAAATATGACGAGGGCTCGCTCGGCGCGGTCATGGCGTTGCTGAAAGCCCGTGACCCTTTGGATTGGCCGCGCTTTCCTGATCTCGCACAAGAGCTGGGAATGTCGGCTGCAAAGCTGCGGCGGCAGCTCGCCCAGCAGGGGCATAGTTACCGAAGCTTGAAATCCGACCTGCGCCGTGACCGCGCCTTTCTACTGCTTCGCGATGATAGGCTCAGCGTCAGCGAGGTTTCCCATGATCTCGGGTTTGCCGAACCCAGCGCGTTTTTCCGTGCGTTTCGGGGATGGACGGGCCACACTCCTGACGAATGGCGCAAAGGGAAGCGACAAGATCTGTCGTAAACGGACCAGCGCCCTGTGGGATCGAATTCCACGATAGTTCGCAGATATTTCAGTATTTGGATCAGGAGTCGCAGGATGAAATCGCATTACAGGGTTGTCGTGATTGGTGGCGGTGTCGTTGGAACCTCTGTGCTCTATCATCTTGCCAAGATGGGCTGGTCTGATGTTTGTCTGATCGAACGTTCTGTTCTGACGGCTGGCTCCAGTTGGCACGCGGCGGGGGGCATTCATGCGCTGAACGCGGACCCTAACATCGCGAACTTGCAGGCCTATACGATTGATTTGCTCAGCGAGATTGAAAAGGAAAGCGGTCAAAACATCGGTCTGCACATGACAGGTGGCTTGACCATGGCGGGAACGCCAGATCGCTGGGAGTGGCTCCAATCGGCCTATCGCACGTTCCAGTCCATCGGGATTGAGGATTGCCGCTTGGTGAGCGTTGAAGAAGCGGTGGAGCTGAACCCGATCATGTCAGGCGAAGGTCTGCTTGGCGGCATGTGGGCGGATCGCGAGGGGTATGTAGATACCACTGGTGTCGTGCATGCCTATGCGGGCGCGGCCAAGAAGAACGGTGCAGAGGTGATTGAGCACAACCGCGTTCTGGAGCTGAACCAGACGCTTGAGGGTTGGGAAGTTGTCACCGAAAAGGGCACGATTTCTTGCGAGCATGTGGTCAATGCCGCTGGTCTCTGGGCCAAACAGGTCGGGCGTATGGCAGGGATTGAATTGCCTGTTTCGCCTTTGAACCACCACTACCTGATTTCCGACACGATCCCCGCGCTTGAAGAGCTTGATTTCGAGGTTCCGATGACCGTGGACTTAGAAGGCTTCACCTATATGCGGCAGGATCAGAAGGGTCTGTTGCTTGGTATTTATGAGGTCGATCACCAACACTGGATGATGGACGGCGCGCCTTGGGAATACGGGTTCGAATTGCAACAGGAAGACCCCGATCGCATCGAAAAAGAGCTGATCATGGGGTTTGAACGCTACCCTGCTTTGCAGGACGTAGGCGTGAAAACATGGGTCAACGGCGCGTTCACATTCTCGCCCGACGGCAATCCGCTGGTCGGCCCTGTCCCTGGCAAACGCGGCTATTGGAGCGCATGCGCGGTGATGGCGGGTTTCTTGCAGGGCGGCGGCGTAGGCAAATCGCTGGCGGAATGGATGATCAACGGCGAACCAGAGGCGGACGTCTACGGCATGGACGTCGCGCGTTACGGTGTCTGGGCGGAGAACAAACAGTATATCAAAGAAACGACTGGCCAGTTCTACACACGTCGCTTCGTGATGACCTACCCGAACGAGCAATTGCCAGCAGGGCGCCCCTTGAAAATGGCACCTGCCTATAGCGACATGACGGAAGCGGGCTGCAAATGGGGTCAAAGCTGGGACATGGAAGTGCCGCTTTATTTCGCCGAGAAAGGGTTTGAAGAGACGCCGTCGCTCAAGCGATCCAATGCTTTCGATATCGTCGCGAAGGAATGCAAAGCCGTGCGCGAGGGGGTCGGTCTGCTCGACATCTCAGGCTTCTCGCGCTTCGAGGTGTCTGGCGCGGGCGCTGAGGAATGGCTCAACACCATTTTCGCGACGAAGCTCCCCAAAGCGGGGCGTTCCCGTCTTGCAGTCGCGCTGGGCGAGGATGGACGCCTCAAAGGCGATCTAACGCTCTTCAATTGGGGTGATGGCACCTGGTGGATCATGGGCAGCTATTATCTGCGCGCGTGGCATATGCGGTGGTTTGACGATCACATGGGCGCGAATGTTCAGGTTCGCGACCTTGGGGATGAGATGTGCGGTTTCTCGCTCTCTGGTCCCAAGTCACGCGCGGTGATTGAAAAGCTGACGGATGGAGCTGTCGGCGATCTGCCGTTCATGGGCTGCGGGTCATTTGATATCGGCTTGCTGCGTTGCAAAGTCGGGCGTCTGTCGGTGACGGGGGAGCTGGGCTATGAGATCAATTGCCGAATGGGCGATCACATTGCGCTGCGCAAAGCCCTGCTCGCGGCGGGCGCTGATGAGGGCATCGTTGAGATCGGCTTTAACGCCATGCTCTCGTTGCGCTTGGAAAAATCCTACGGCATCTGGTCCGCCGAATTCACCCAAGGCTACACGCCGGGCATGACCGCGATGGATCGTTGGATCGACTTTGACAAAGAGGGTTTTGTTGGCCGCGACGCAGCGCTGGCCGAGCGCGACGGCAATGGCCCCGCGCAGGTTCAAGTGACGCTGGAAGTTGACGCGGATGATGCAGATGCGAGCGGGTATGAGCCGGTTTGGGATAACGGTAAAAAGGTCGGTTTTGTTACCTCCGGCGGCTTTGGCCATACGCTCGGCAAGTCCTATGCAATGGCCTTGGTCGATGCGGGAAGTGCAAGCGAAGGCAGCGCGCTTAGCGTGCATATCGTGGGTAAGGAGCGCGCCGCGAAGGTCATCGCACCATCGCCTTATGATCCCGCAGGTAAAGCGATGCGCGCATGAGAAAAGGGCGCAAAGCGCGGCAAGCCGCAGAGACGACCTCAGCGCGCAAAGTGGATTATCGCAATCTGAAGAACCCCTTTCCCCCGATGAAAGCGTTCAGCGATGATCACATCGCGGCGATGCATGAGGCAGCATTAAAGACGCTTGAGGATCTTGGCATCAAGGTGCTTCTCCCTGAGGCGCGCGCATTGTTCAAACAAGGGGGCGCGAAGGTCGATGAGAGCACGGAAATGGTCTATATCGGGCGCGAGATTGTCGAGGCGGCGATAGCTTCAGCGCCCAAGTCGATCCCTGTTGCTGGCGGCGCTCGGGATCGCGACATTGTGCTGGAACTTGGCAATCTGCTGTTTCAGCCGGGCGCAGGAGCGCCGCATGCAACGGACCGGATTAAAGGGCGTCGCCCCGGCACTTGGGAAGACTATCAAGACCTCACAAGGCTGACCCAGCATTTCGACGTGATGCACATGATCCCGCCGTTGATTGAACCGCAGGACATCCCGATCCATTTGCGCCACTACGCAACGATGCAGGCACAGCTGGAATTGACGGATAAAGTACCTTTCGTGTTCTCGCGCGGAACGCCGCAGGTCGAGCAAAGCTTTGAGATGTTGCGCGATTTTCGCGGGTTGTCTGACGATCAATTCCACGCGGGCGCGCAGTGTTACACGATCATCAACACCAACTCGCCGCGCACGATTGATATTCCTATGGCGCAGGGGTTGATCGATTTTGCCAAAGCAGGACAAGTGTCGATTGTAACGCCCTTTACCTTGATGGGCGCAATGGCTCCGATCACGGTCGCAGGCGCGATCACCCTTAGCCACACAGAGGCTTTGGCGGCGATTACACTTACGCAACTCACCCAAGCGGGTGCGCCCGTCACCTACGGCACATTTACCTCGAACGTTGATATGAAAAGCGGTGCGCCCGTTTTTGGCACGCCTGAACATTTTCGCGCCTCGCTCGCGGCGGGGCAATTGGCGCGTATGATAGGTCTGCCGTGGCGTTCCGCTTCGGGCAGTGCAGCGAACCTCAACGATGTGCAGGCGGCCAATGAAACGCAGTTCGGCACATGGGGGTGCCTGATGGCTGGCGCGACGGTAGTGATCCATTCAGCGGGCTGGCTAGAGGGTGGGCTGACGGTGTCCTATGAAAAGCTGATCACTGATATGGAAGTGCTGCAAATGGTGGCAGAGCTTTGCGCGGCAGGCGAAACCGCTGGCGCTGATCTGGGGCTTGATGCCATCGCCGATGTACAGCCTAGCGGGCATTTCTTCGGCACACCGCACACGATGCAGCGCTACAAAACAGAATTCTACGAACCCCTTGTTGCGGATTATTCAAACTTCGGGACGTGGCAAGAGCAAGGCGCAGTAGACGCAACCACGCGTGCGACGGGGATCTGGCAGGATATTCTTGCGCAGCCAAATCCTGTGAAAGTGGATGGCAAAGCGCTTGGCGGATTGAAGGACTATATTGCCAAGGCAAGCGAAGCAGGTGGCGCACCGCCAGTAAGTTAGGCCGCGTGTAATTCAGAAAGCTTCAACGCGGCGGCCTTTAAAGCTGGCAGAAAAGCGGCCAGAGCTTCGACAGAGTGTCGCTGATCTGGGGCATGTGCGGACAGAGTCGCCAAAAGGCGGCCTGTGCTATCCATGACAGGAACAGCAACGGCAGTCATGCTGGGCATGAACTCTTCATTGTCTTGCGAATGGCCGCGCGCACGAATTTCGGACAGTTCTTGCCGTAGCTCATCTGGATTGGTGATGGTCTTTTTTGTCAGGGCCTCAAGAGGGCGTGATGTCAAAACGGCATCCAACGTGCTTTCGCGCAGCGTTGAGAGATACATTTTACCACTGGCGGTACAATGAAACGGAACCTGTGTGCCGATAGGCAGCTGAATGCGCAGAGGCCATTTGGTTTCGACGCGGTCCAGATAGGTCATGCCTTCGCGATCTGGGGTGGCGAGATTACAGGTCTCACCGATCTCTTCGGCAACGGCCTTGAGGATGGCCAATCGACCCGTGCGCAGGCGCTCGGAGGACATGGTATGCACCGCGATCTGGCGTAAGCGCGGTCCGGGGCCATAGGAACGCCCGTCCAGATCGCGCTGCAAAAAGCCTTCGACTTCGGCGGTTTGCAAGAGACGATGGATAGTGGGTTTCGGCAGACCCAAGGCTTCTGCAAGCTGCATTGGTTTTAAGGGTCGGCCTGCTTTGGCGATCTCTTCCATCACCAGCAAGAGGCGCAGGTTTGTTGGGATCTGCGTCTCTCGCTCGTTATTTAAATCGTTTGGCATTAGCGCTCTTTATCTACTCGGCAAAAGGTACAGCGCCAATTCTGGGATCATGGCGACAGAGACCCAAACCGTTATCAGCGCTACAAGGTAGAGCGTCGAATACCGCAGTAGCCTGAAATACGGAACCCCAGTGACGCCAGATGCGACATAGAGGTTCAAACCGTAGGGCGGCGTGATGAAGCCGATCGATGCACCCACAAGGAAGATCACAGAGAAGTGGATTGGATCAACGCCAACGCTTGCGGCGATAGGGGCTAAGATCGGTGCCAAGATGATCGTCACGGGCAGGGATTCAAGAACCATGCCTGCTACGAACACGATGCCCATCGCCGTAAAGAGAACGGGGTAGTACCCCCCCATTCCTGTCACAAACCCGCCAATGACTTCTTGCGCGCCAAGCAGCGACAGGATTTGCTGCATCACTACAGACACCGCGATGAGCGGCGCAAGGATGCCGCTGATCTGAGCAGAGCGCACAACAACCGATGGGATGTCTTTCAGCGTGAAGCCTTCAACGACGAACATGGATGTGATCGAGCGTTCTTCAATTGGGGTGTCCGAGCTCGTGCCCATGATCTTGTTAAGCGGATAGCTCGTCAGCGCAACGATGATGCCAAAGCCCACTGTTACACCAGCCGCCTCTGTCGGAGAGAATTTGCCAGTGTAAATGCCCCAAAGCACCAAACCAATCGCGAAGAAACCGAGCCATGCACCCACGGCAGTTTTCAGAACGCGCTTGAAAGATAGCGCAATCAGAATGCCCCAACCGTTGATCGAGCAAACGACAAAGCACGTCGCCATCATCGCCAAAACCATCAGCGTGCCAGGCACGATGCCTGCGATGAACAGATCAGAGATCGGCAGGTTCATCAGGAAGCCATAAACGATGAAGATGATCGACGGTGGAATAATGATACCGACCGTACCACCCGCCGCAGCGGTTGCTGCCGCGAAGCGTTCATCATAGCCACCTTTGACCATCTCAGGATGCAACATTGAACCGATGGTTGCCGTGGTTGCTGAGTTCGATCCAGAAATCGCCGCAAACAATCCGCAAGCGCCAATCGCCGCCATCGCAAGGCCTCCACGTATCCACCCAAGGCAGGCATAGGCAAAGTCGGACAGTCGTTTGGCAATGCCAGAGCGGTTGATGAGGTCACCGGTCAAAATGAACAGTGGCATTGCGAGCAAGGCAAAGCCGTCTTTGAAGACGTTCAAAAGTTCACCGCCCGTGTTGTCCAATGTGAGGTCGATGACAAAGCTACATCCGACGACCCAGTAAAAAATTACTAGCAAGACAGGTGTGCCCATCATGAACAAGAACGTGCAAGCAAGTGAGATAATAGTAATCCAAGTTGAATCAGCCATTAGACATCTCCCCCAATGACGGCCTGTTTGATCAAAGGCTCTCCAGCGCGGTAGCTAGAAAAATCTTCGACGACGTTTTCAATTGCGCGCGTTGCAAGCAGGATGAAGCACACAGGCATCGTTACAACGAACCACCACCGCATGGTGTCGTCTGTCCCAAGAACGATAGCGAAATTGTCGTATGTATTGACCGTGCCGCGCGACATTGTTGTCACGAGAATGACGCAGAAGACGAGCCAAAGCACGTTGTCAAAAGTGAGCCAGAAAAGCTGGCCTTTGGCGCCAAGTTTTGTGCGGAACTCGGAAAAGCTAAGATGGGTGCGCAGGCGGATATTAAACGTCGCGCCGAACCACGCCATTATCATAAAGAGCAGTGGAGGAATGGTTGTTGACCAAGGGACTTGAACAGAGAAAACGAAACGTTGGATCACGCCAATGAAAATAATCGCGGCCATAACGATGTAGCAATAGATGACGATTGTCCGCTCTGGTGTGCGTTCGAAGAGAATGAGAAAGATCGGCCCAAAAACGACGAGAACCGGCAACAGCCCAAGTGTGATCGTCTGCAACAACGCATTCGCAGGGGGCAGAAAGGCCGCCGCGAGTGCGAGTAGCAACAGCACGGTGATGATGGGATGGGTGATCTTGGTCGCTGAGTAGCCAAGCCGCTCTTCAAGCCGTTCTGCAAAACGTTCACGGTAATAGAACATGATTGCGCCGATAATGGTTAAAGGCCCGAACACGAACCAAGCCGCTTCAGAGCGGTAAGCCTGTACGACCTTGAAATTAATATCGCCCGATAACGTCGCACTGACGATCGTGACCATGTCTGACCAGATTGACATCCGGCACCCTCCCAATTTTTCCTAATGGCCCCACTATGCTGCGTTTTACGCAATCTGGGGACAAAAAAGCCGGCCCAAACGTTTGGACCGGCTCATTTTGAATATAAGCCGTTTGAGACTTATGCTTTCCACCAGCGACGTGGTTCCACGTTCTCAGGAAGCGTATCTTCGTCGATCTCACGTGAGATATTGTAGATGTCTTGATATGTGTCGTGACCGCCGGACCAACCGTTGAGACGCTCGCGCCACTCTTCCCAAAGCTGTGGCTGGAACTCAGGTGAGCACATTTCCTCGGCTTTGCGCTTTTCTTCTTTGCTCAGGAACGCGTTACGCACGTTGTTTTGTGCAAAGATCGTGTTGGGCAGCTGCGGATCGGACTGACCAACAGTTTTCACAAGTGCCGCTTCGTTAGCGGCCTGAACATGTGTCTGAGCCCAGTAGGAGCTTTCCATCACAGCATCCTGCAACTCGCCTGAGAGCGTATCAAACACGCCAGCATTCATTGCTGTGTGCTCGGTGCCGCAGAAGAAGTCGAGGTAAACCGACTGCGATACAACAGGGCTCATGTTTGCATAAGCCACCGCAGAGGCCCATGTTTCCGCACCGTCGATCAGACCCGTTTTCAACGCATCAAGCGTTTCTTCCCACGCAACCGGCACCGGGTTCAGGTTCATCGCTGTCATAGCAATACGGCCAAGCTGAGTACCCGTCACACGGTTCTTCGTACCTGCGAGCTGCTCAACGGATGTCACTGTTGGCTTGTCTTCCCACGCAAGACCCAACTGGATGCCGCGAAGTTCAGCATGCGAGAACAGGAACTTCAGACCGTGACGCTTTTCATACGGGTCACGTAGCAGGCGCTGGGACTCTGGGTGATAAAGGAAGTGATACTGATCAGCACGATTACGGAACTGATACGCGTAATCGAGTACGTTCAGATAAGGCGCGCCGCCAGCGGAGTTCTGTGTAGAGGCAGAGTAGATATCAACGATGCCCTGCTGACACTTCTCAACGCAAGAGACCTGACCACAGATCTGGTTGTCACCGATGAACTCAACGCGAATCTCGCCGTCGGTGCGCGATTCTAGGTCGCGTGCAAATTCCAGTGCGCCCGCACGCTCGATCAAAAGGTTGCGTGCGTTAAAGCCAGCGGCGCCGAATTTCAGCGTGTGCTTAGGCTCTTTTGCAAAACGCTTTTCATATGTTGATTCCGCCGCAGACGCCAAGTTTCCAAGGCTCATCGCGCCGCCAAAAGCACCTGCCGCCATAAGCGTTGAGCTCATGCCGTATTGGCCAGCCACCTTGAACAGGTCACGCCGTGTCAGGTGATTTATTTTATCACTCGTCTTCATGTCTTTCCTCCCGGTTGCTCATTATTGAGACATTTTGTTTCAAAAAATGCTAGCTTATAAAATCTAATCTGCATAGACTTTTTTTGAACTGGTCTGCATAGACCCGATAGATTGGGATGAGGGGATGCGCCGTGGAGGCTGATTATATCGTTGTAGGGGCTGGTTCTGCGGGATGTGTTCTCGCCAATCGACTCAGCGCTGATCCAAAAAATCGGGTGATTTTGCTAGAAGCAGGTGGCCGCGATACGAACCCTTGGATTCATATTCCCGTTGGCTATTTCAAGACGATCCATAACCCCAAAGTCGATTGGTGCTACAAAACAGAGCCCGACGCAGGCCTCAATGGGCGCTCCATAGAATGGCCGCGCGGCAAAGTTTTGGGCGGCTCCTCTTCGCTGAACGGCTTGCTTTATGTGCGTGGACAGCCGCAGGATTATGACCGTTGGCGTCAAATGGGCAATGTCGGATGGGGCTGGGACGATGTGTTGCCGCTCTTTAAGCGTTCTGAGAACAATGAACGCGGCGCAGACGAATTTCATGGCGATCGCGGCGAGCTATCCGTATCCAACATGCGCATTCAGCGCCCGATAACAGATGCATGGATCGAAGCCGCGCAAGCGGCTGGTTACAAGCTAAACCCTGACTACAACGGCGCAGAGCAGGAAGGCGTTGGTTTCTTCCAGTTAACCGCAAAGAACGGTTTGAGATGCTCTGCTGCCGCCGCGTTTCTGCGGCCGATAAAGTCACGCGAAAACCTGCAAATCATCACGCATGCACAGGCGCAAAATGTTGTCATTGAGGGAAGACGCGCGACTGCGGTGCGTTACAGGGATCGCTCTGGTAATATTCAAACGGTCCACGCGCGAAAAGAAATCGTGCTATCCAGCGGCGCGATCAATTCGCCTCAATTGTTGATGCTTTCGGGCATAGGCGACGCCGCGCAATTGGCCGAGCATGGCATCGAGGTTGTCACCGATCTCAAAGGTGTTGGCAAAAATTTGCAAGATCATCTTCAAGCGCGCCTTGTCTATAAATGTCATGAACCTACCCTAAACGATGAGGTGAGTTCGCTCTTCGGGCAGGCCAAAATCGGTCTAAAATATATCACGTCACGGTCAGGTCCGATGACAATGGCGGCGAGCCTTGCAACAGGATTTCTGAAAACCCGCGACGATCTGGAAACACCAGATATACAGTTCCACGTTCAGCCGCTTTCTGCCGAAAACCCGGGGAAGGGTGCGGACAGGTTCTCTGCGTTTACCATGTCGGTGTGCCAGCTTCGTCCTGAATCGAAAGGTGAAATAAAATTGGCGAGCCGTGATCCGATGATCTACCCGAAGATCATACCCAACTATCTCTCTACCGAGACGGACTGCCGAACCGCCGTTGCGGGTGTGAACATAGCGCGTGAAATTGCGCGTCATGAACCACTTGCAGCAAAAATTTCCGAAGAATTCAGGCCGCACGCGTCGCTTGATGCAAATGACTATGAGCAAACTTTGGACTGGGTAAGAGGCAACACAGCGTCGATCTATCATCCAACAGGCACCTGCAAGATGGGAGGCGATGCAATGTCAGTCGTAGACGACAAACTTCGCGTTCATGGCATAGAGGGCTTGCGCGTTGCAGATTGTTCTATCATGCCAGAGATTGTCAGTGGCAACACCAATGCACCGGCAATCATGATTGGCGAGAAAGCCAGCGATCTGATCTTGAATGGATAAGCTCAATGAAAATTCCCTCTACAATGCGCGCAATGGTGACAATGGGTCATGGCGGCCTTGATCAGATTGTTCAGCACGATGATTGGCCAACACCGCAACCGGCCGCAAACGAAGTGCTGATCAAAGTTGGCGCATGTGGATTGAACAATACCGATATCAACACGCGAGTTGGTTGGTATTCAAAAGCGGTTACCGAAGCGACGTCCGATGAAGGCTATGCCAAGGTAAATGAAGAAGATCCTTCTTGGGGCGGTGCCCCGATTTCGTTCCCCCGAATCCAAGGCGCAGATGTGTGTGGAACAATTGTCGCCGTCGGGGCGGACGTTGACAGCGCTCGGATTGGTGAACGTGTCATCTCGGATTGCTGGCTGCGCGACGAAGACGATCTTATGGACATGAACAAAACGGGTTATTTCGGCTCCGAACGTAATGGCGGCTTTGCAGAGTATACGACGATGCCCGCTCGCAACGCTTTGGTGATCAAGAGCACGCTCTCGGATGCGGAACTCGCGACGTTTTCGTGCTCGTATTCCACTGCCGAAGGCATGCTTACCCGGGCGAATGTGACCGCCAAAGACACCGTTCTCGTTCCTGGTGCATCAGGTGGGGTTGGCGGGGCCTTGGTGCAACTGGCAAAGCGCCGCGGCGCACGCGTGATTGCTATGGCGTCTGAGAGCAAACATGATGATGTGCAAAGGCTTGGGCCTGACCGCATCCTGCCTCGCGCGCCGGAAAACCTGCGCGATGCGCTTGGGTCGGACAAGATCACCGTCGTTGCTGATGTCGTGGGTGGGCCCTATTGGGCAACCTTGATCGACATTCTTGAACGCGGTGGGCGCTATACATGCTCGGGCGCAATAGCAGGCCCGATGGTCGAACTCGATTTACGCACTTTCTATTTGCGCGATCTAACGTTTACGGGATCAACCGTTATTACACCCGAAGTTATGCCAAATCTTATCTCTTACATCGAAGCTGGCGACATCAAGCCCGCGTTGGCAGCGAGCTATCCACTTGAGCAGTTGCAACAGGCACAAATCGCATTCACCGAAAAGAATCACACAGGCAACATTGTCGTGCTGCCTTAGTCTATTCCTCTCTCGCTAAATATCCCGGGGGTGAATTGGCCAAAGGCCAAGAGGGGGCTGGCCCCCTCTCGTAGCGTCGCGGTACGCGGCGCTACTCTTACCGAGGCAAAGGATGCGTCGCCTTATTATAAGCGCGCCATTCGGTAATTTCTGGATAATACATCTCACGCCAACGCTGAACACGCGGGTTCATGATACGCTTCCACAAACGCGGGTAGAGCGCCGCCATTGTCATGATCGGATAGCCGTACGGCAGTTGGGGCGCATCAGCTTCGGTATAGTTTTGCAGCAACGGAAAACGGCGATCAGGCTTATAGTGATGGTCTGAATGCCGCTGCAGATTGATCAGTAACCAATTGGACGCTCTATGCGCCGCATTCCAAGAATGGCGCGGATGCACATGCTCGTATTTGCCGTCTCCCAAGTGCTTGCGGGTCAATCCATAATGCTCAACGTAGTTTACCAGTTCCAACTGCCAAATCGCCACAAAGGCTTGGAAAATGAACAATCCAACGCCGATCCATCCGCCAAGAATAAGCGCAAGCAACAGCGCACAGCCTTGCAAAATCCAATACCGGAAAAACGGGTTAGACAGGTCTGTCCAAGGTAGGTCTTTGCGGGCAAGCATGTCCTTTTCTGCCTTAAAGGCCGAAATCCAACATTCTCGTAAAACACGCGGAAAAAACCGATGAAACCCTTCGCCATAACGCGCAGTCACTGGATCGCGAGGCGTTCCAACATAGCGGTGATGCACAAGTAGATGTTCCGAACGAAAGTGCGAATACAGGACCATCGCGAGCAATAGATCACCAAACCAGCGTTCTCGTTTGTTTTTCTGGTGCATCAACTCGTGGCTATAGTTGATCCCGATAGTTCCCGATCCGACCCCGACACTAAAGAACAGGCCGATCTTTTCCCACGAGCCTAAATGTTCAGCTTGACCGACATAATAGATCAAGCCGAAGATCGTGAGGAATTGAATAGGAACCCATGCGCTGGTCAGCAGTTTGTACCAGTGCAGTTGCTCATCGTCTGTTTCCAGATCGACGTTTTCTAGGTTCAAACCAACCGCAAAGTCTAAACCCGTGAAAAGATACCAAGTCAGTACTGGAATAATGAGAACCCACCAACCGCCCACAAAGGCTGCGGCCCAAATTGCTGGGATCAGCAAAAACGAAATCCAAAACGGCAGAGCGCTTTGTAGTTTGGCGGCTGTTCCAGATGAGATCACTTTGAAGTCCTCTTCGCGGGTGCTTTCGTGGGTGTTTTACGCCCCTCAGAAACCAAGTCAAAGACCTTGCGCATAACAGTTGGTAGATTGGACGGTGAAAAGTCTTCCAAAGGCACGAATTCGCCTGTTTTTGCCGCGCGATCCATCGGCACCAATGCTGTCTTGACGGTTAAGCGCAAATGAAAGTGCGTGAAGGTATGTCGTACCTCGCCTTTCAGTAGCTTCCATTGTGCTTTCATCGGCGGAGAATCAAGCGCTTGCTCCTCGCTCCATTCAGTTCCGGGCCATCCAAGCATTCCGCCAAGCAATCCCTTCTCCGGGCGCGTTTCGAGCAAATAAGCACCGTCAACGCGCCTAGCAACATAAGCTATGCCTGTTCGGATTGGCTTGGGCTTTTTGGGGGTCTTTTTGGGCAGTTCGATATGGGTGCCAGCCAAGCGGGCTTTGCAGGGATCGCGCCAAGGGCAAAGCCCGCAGGCGGGGTTCTTTGGCGTGCAAATCGTTGCGCCTAAATCCATAACCGCTTGGGCATAATCGCCCGCGCGTTTTTGCGGAGTTAATGCTGTGGCTTGCTCCATCAGTTCCGGTTTGGCTGAGGGCAATGGCGTGTGAATATCGTGCAATCGCGCCATGACGCGTTCCACATTTCCGTCTAGCACTGTTTCGGGCAAGTCATAGGCGATCGCAGAAATGGCTGCGGCAGTGTAGGGACCAATGCCGGGTAACTCCAAAAGGCCAGCGTGGGTTTCGGGAAAGACACCAGCGTGTTCATCTGCAACCGTGCGAGCGCATTTCAGTAAATTGCGGGCGCGGGCATAATACCCAAGGCCGGCCCATTCCCCCATCACGTCGGCGTCTTGCGCGCCAGCTAGATCGACAACAGTTGGCCAACGCGTTGTGAAGCGCTGGAAATACTCTTTGACGGCAGCAACAGTTGTTTGCTGCAACATCACCTCGCTCATCCAAATGCGATAGGGGTCAGGCGAAATGCCTGCGCGGCGCTCGGCTGGCCCAATGCGCCAAGGCATTTCGCGGGCGTGGCGATCGTACCACTCAAGGAGGGTGAAAGGATCTGCGGGTTCACGCAATGTTTATACACTCGATTGTTCGGTTTTGCTGGCACCCAGCGCTTTGGGCTTTAAGATAGGCTAAAAGTTCAAGATGCAAGTCAGGACAGATTCTATGGCGCAGCGTCGCCCCACAACAAAAGGTTTTGCGCGCACGTCAAGCCTGCTGACCCAGCGCATTCGCAAAGCGTCCGAGTCGCGAGGCTTCGCGCAATCGCGATTGCTAACCCACTGGGACGAGGTCGTCGGTGCGGATGTAGCTGCGGTCGCGCGACCTGTGAACGTTAGTTATGGGCGTCAAGGATTTGGGGCATCGCTGACAATTTTGACGACGGGGGCCAATGCGCCGATTGTTGAGATGCAAAAAGAACAAATTCGCGCCAAGGTGAACGCCGTTTATGGGTATAACGCCATTAGCCGCATCAGAATTACACAAACAGCGCCAACGGGCTTTGCCGAAGGGCGAGCTGTGTTTGAACGCGCGGTCACTCCGAAAAAGCCGGAAGCGACACCCGAAATCAGACAGGCTGCCGCGCAATCCGCTGGCGGCGTCAAAAGCGATGATTTGCGCAGCGCGCTTGAACGCCTTGCCCAAAACGTACTAACAAAATCCCAAAATTAAGGAGAAGCCAAATGCTTCGCACCCTACTTTCCGCCGCCGCAGCGGTTTTGTTCAGCCTGAGCATGGCGACAGCCCAAGACGCCGAAATCGCTGATATGGTTCTTGGTGATGAAAATGCCAAAGTTGAAATCATTGAGTATGCGTCTTTGACATGCCCGCATTGTGCAACATTCCATTCCGGACCCCTCAAAGAGATCAAGAAGAACTATATTGAGACGGGAAAAGTCAAATTCATCTTCCGCGAAGTGTATTTCGATCGTTTTGGCCTATGGGGGTCAATGATTGCGCGTTGCGCTGGGCCTGACCGCTTTCAAGGCATGATTGACCTGATTTTCAAAGAGCAATCGCTTTGGACCCGCGCGGGCGAACCTGCGGCGATCGTAGAAGAGCTTCGTAAGATTGGTCTTAAAGGTGGTATGAGCGCGGAAACGCTGGATGCTTGCCTTGCAGATGCAGACAATGCGCAGGCGCTTGTCGGTTGGTATCAAGAAAACGCAGAGCGCGATAACGTGCGCTCCACGCCTTCGTTCATCATCAACGGCGAGCCCTATTCCAACATGAACTACGCAGACTTTTCCGCAATCATTGAAGAAAAATTGGCTGAATGAGCGCGCCGCTTGCAGGACTGAAAGTCGTAGAGCTCGCACGTATTTTGGCCGGTCCCTGGGCTGGCCAAACCCTGTCTGATCTTGGCGCAGAGGTCATCAAAGTCGAAGCGCCACGGGGCGATGACACACGTCAATGGGGCCCTCCGTTCATAGAACGCGAGGGAGATCGCTCAGCGGCGTATTTTCATTCCTGCAATCGCGGTAAGAAGTCGGTAACGATCGATTTTCGCAACGAAGAGGGTCAGGCGCACGTCAAAGCGCTTTTGGCTGACGCAGATATCGTGATCGAGAACTTCAAAGTGGGTGGCCTTGCGAAATACGGCCTCGATTTTGCGTCGCTGAAAGACGAGTTTCCTCGGCTCATCTATTGTTCGATAACAGGTTTTGGCCAGACTGGTCCCTATGCCCATCGGGCCGGCTACGATTTCATTATCCAAGGTATGTCAGGACTGATGTCGATCACAGGCGAACCTGGTGGTCAGCCGCAAAAGGCTGGTGTTGCGACGACGGATATTTTCACAGGTGTCTATGCCGTTGCTGGAATTCTCGCCGCTGTACACCAACGTCAAAGCACGGGCAGGGGTCAGCACATTGATATGGCTTTGCTTGATGTGGCAGCGTCCGTGACAGCCAATCAAGCAATGAATTATCTCGCGACGGGCGTGTCACCAGGTTTGATGGGGAATGCCCATATGAACCTGACGCCATACCAAGTTTTTGACTGTGCCGATGGTCATATCATTATCGCGACGGGCAATGATCCCCAGTACCAGCGGCTTTGCTTGCTGCTTGGCATAGAAGAAATGGGGTTTGAAAAGAATTTCCTGACCAATGCAGATCGCATTGCGAACAGAGACGAAATGACCGCTCGTTTGACCAATGAGACGCTGAAAATGTCGAAGGCTGACTTGCTTGCGGCATGTGAAGCGCATGGCGTTCCTGCGGGTCCGATCAATAATATGGGTGAAATGTTGAATGACCCGCAGATCAAAGCGCGCGGTATGCAGATTGAATTGAACGGGGTGCCGGGCGTGCGCTCGCCATATGTATTCTCGGATGCGGAACTCGCGCTGGATCGCCCTTCGCCCAAGTTAGGTGAAGATAACGAGTGAATTCGGATCGCTTTGCGATCCGACAGGCTGGGGGCCAGCCCCCAGACCCCCGGGATATTTCTGGAAAGAGGAAGCACGTAGGGTCGCTTTGACGGTGGCTTGCCCGTGATGTGGGTTTCTGTCACTCAGGCTCGGGCGCAGCTTGAGGGAGATCACGGCATGAAATTGGGTCTATTTCTTTTGAGTCTGGCTTATGTATTGAGCCAGTTCTATCGTGCGTTTCTTGCGGTGCTTACGGACGTTCTAAATGCTGATCTGGGTGCCAAGCCAGATATGCTTGCGACCGCATCAGGGCTTTGGTTCTTGTCATTTGCCGCAATGCAAATTCCCGTTGGCTGGGCTTTGGACACGCTTGGCCCGAGGCGGACGTCTGCGACGCTTTTGCTAATTGGTGGCGCAGGAGGTGCCGCGGTATTTGCGATGGCGACAACGCCAATGCATATCAATTTTGCCATGCTTTTGATTGGTATCGGTTGCTCACCGGTCCTAATGGCAAGCTTTTATGTTTTTGCGCGCGTTTACCCACCCGCGATGTTTGCAACGCTTGGTGCTTTGATGATCGGAGTTGGATCGTTTGGTAATCTCGCAGGTTCAGTGCCGCTGACATTAGCGGTGGAGGCGTTTGGTTGGCGCGAGACGCTTTGGGCCTTGGCTGCCGTCACCGTGCTGATTGCAATCGGACTGTGGATGACGATCACCGATCCACCCGCCGTTGAAAGCTCTGAAAAGGGTAGTGTGCTCGACCTTTTCAAGATACGCGCGCTTTGGTTCATTTTCCCGCTTATGCTGGTCTACTACGCGCCGGCTGGTGCGATGCGAGGGCTTTGGATCGGACCTTATGTAACGGATGTTTTCGGGGGTGACGCTGGTATCGCAAGCCTTTGGATGGGCGTTGCTATGATCGCGGGGACTTTCTCTTATGGGCCGCTTGATCGGATGCTGGGCACGCGCAAATTGGTTGCGCTGACCGGGAATGCAATGGCCTGTCTGTTTTGCCTCTTGCTTGGACTAGGCGTTGCGCAGGGCTATTGGAGCGCAGTGGCGCTTTTTGCTGCTGCAGGCTTTTTCGGCGTATCGTTTCCGTTGCTCATGGCACATGGACGGGCCTTCGTTCCAGCGCATCTCGCGGGGCGGGGCGTTACGTTGATGAACCTCTTTGGCATCGGTGGTGTTGGGTTGTGGCAATTCATTTCAGGCCGCATGCACGCGTCAATGTCGCCCAACGCAGCGCAAATCGCGGACCCGTATCACGCGATCTTTCTATTCTTCGCTGCGATGCTGGCAATTGGCATTGTGATCTATGCCTTCAGCGAAGACCGCATCGATTAAAGTCACACTTGCCGCGCCGCAGCGCATGGCCCCTTTTCCAATGGCGCGCAACGGCGTATAGAGCCGCGTCGGCATGCACCCGCGCGCCGATGAAAACCCGTAGAGGAGAGACCCGATGGGGTATAAAGTCGTCGTCGTTGGCGCCACAGGCAATGTGGGCCGTGAAATGTTGAACATTCTGGATGAGCGTAAGTTCCCAGTGGATGAGCTGGCCGTGTTGGCAAGCCGTAAATCCTTGGGCACGGAAGTGACGTTCGGTGAAAAAACGTTGACGACGAAAGACTTAGACACGTTCGATTTCACGGGTTGGGACATGGCGCTCTTTGCTGTTGGCTCTGAAGCGACCAAGAAATACGCACCTGTTGCTGCGAAAGCGGGCTGCATTGTGATCGATAACTCGTCGCTATATCGTTATGATCCGGACATTCCGCTGATCGTGCCTGAGGTGAACCCAGAGGCGATTCACGACTATTCCAAGAAGAATATCATCGCGAATCCCAACTGCTCGACCGCGCAAATGGTTGTGGCGCTCAAGCCGCTTCATGATCGCGCGCGCATCAAACGCGTTGTTGTCAGCACCTACCAGTCCGTTTCCGGCTCTGGCAAAGGCGGCATTGATGAGCTGTGGGATCAGACCAAGTCGATTTACAATCCGACAGATGACAAGCCACCAAAGCAGTTCACCAAGCAAATCGCGTTCAACGTGATCCCGCATATCGATGTGTTCATGGACAGCGGTGAGACCAAAGAAGAATGGAAAATGGTGGCCGAGACGAAGAAGATCGTCGATCCATCCATCAAAGTCACAGCGACCTGTGTGCGCGTGCCTGTTTTCGTGGGTCACTCTGAAGCCGTGAACATCGAATTCGAGGATTTCCTCGATGAAGACGAAGCACGCGACATCCTGCGTGAAGCGCCGGGTATCATGGTGATCGATAAGCGCGAAAATGGTGGCTATGTGACGCCCGTTGAATGCGTTGGTGATTACGCAACATTCATTTCGCGCATCCGTCAGGACAGCACGATTGAGAACGGTCTGAACCTATGGTGCGTCTCTGACAACCTGCGCAAAGGCGCGGCGCTCAACGCGGTGCAGATCGCTGAGACCCTAGGGAACCGTGTTCTCAAAAAGGGCTAACTCAGGTCGAATAGCTATTGAAAGCCCCGTCATTTTTGGCGGGGCTTTTTCTGTGCGCTGCTAAAACATGCGATTGATATTGAATAACAACCCGGTCCCTGAGACGGTGTCTGCGTTTTTACTGCCTCAACTGGACCTCTCATGCGCCTGAAATACTCTCTATGCCTTTTGATAGCCCTCGCGGGTTGCGCAACTCTTTCAGAGGAAGAATGTCTGAATGGCAACTGGCAGGAAATTGGCCTTAAGGACGGCGCAAACGGAAAAACCAGTGACTTCATCCAGAGCCATGCAAAGGCCTGTGAAAAGGTCGGTGTTGTGCCAGTGCAAAGTCTTTGGGAGAAAGGTCGTCAACAAGGGCTGCCTGCATACTGTGTTCCACAAAAGGCCTATTCAGAAGGGAGGCGTGGACGCAGGCTTAGTGCAGTTTGCCCTGCTGAAAAAATCCCAGAGCTTCGTGCTGCCAATGACCGTGGCATGAAATATTATGACTACAGCGCCGAAATAAACAGTTTGCAATATCGTATCGGCGATATCGAGCGCGCGCTAATCGGGGAGAAGAGCCCTGCCAAACGCGCCTTCTTTGTCCAAGACATTCATTTGATCCGCAGCCAGATCCAACTTCTCGAACTTAAACGTTCTTTGGTGTCCTCTTTGTAACCAACAAACACACCGGTACTTTTTAGGGCTAACCACTCTCCCAATAGTCCAACGAATTTGACTAAATTCCACGAGAAGAAGTCGTTTCGCGTCAACCTTTTAGGAAGGCTGATTTGAGATACACGCTGGGCCGTGGGGGCGAATTTGGGGTGAAACCGTGGAACAAGTAACAACTATAATGCCAAACGAACACGTTCGACTGGACGCAGAACGTCTTGAATTGCTTTACTCACAGTTGGGTGAAGATAGTGCAGATGATGTGTTGTGTCGTGCGATGGAAGAAATGGCCATTCGGATCAAACAAAGCGAAAAATTGTATCAAGCGGGATCTGTCCGAGAGCTACGAAAGACTGTTCATTCACTGATTGCGATTGCGGATCAGATTGGCCTTCAAACGTTGGCACGCGTGTCGGGTGACGTTGTGATCTGCATTGATCGAGAAGATTGGATTAGTTTAGGCGCAACCTTTTCACGATTGACGCGCAGCTCTGATCAATCGTTGACGGCAATTTGGGATTTACAGGACGTAACAATCTAAGGCGTAGGCGCATCACATGTAGCGTGCAGCCTAAATCAAGGCTTGCAGGGCAGGGTGAAGTGGATAGCTTGGCGTTGATCCAACTCAGTGAGACTACACTTATGCCACTAACTTTTGCCGCGCAGCAAATCGCAAGCGTTCCGTTGACCCTTCTTTCGCCCGATGGTCTGACTGATTGGCTAGATGATCAGCCAGATCGGATAAAGGCATGGGTCAATGCATCCGATTTTAAGGCCGGGTTTGGCACCGTCCTGGTCTTGCCTGACGAAATCGGTGGTATTGCTGGTGCGCTTGCCGGAAGCGGCTCTGATGAGGCAAGACAGCGAAGCAGATTTGCCTTGGCGTCCGCGCGCCTTAAGCTGCCGGCGCAAACCTATCATTTGATAAGCGATCTGCAGGCGGACGATCTTGAGGTCGAATTGTTGGGTTGGCTTTTGGCAGGATATTCGTTTGACCGCTATCGCGACCAGACGTCTTTTGGTGCTACTTTAGTGTGCCCGAAGGAGGCGGATGCAACGAGAATCGAAGCGATAGCGAACGGCGAAGCACTCACACGCGATCTGATCAACACGCCAGCGTCTGATATGGGTCCACCTGATCTAGAACTGGCGGCGCGCGCGCTCGCAAAGACCTACGGCGCTGCGATTGATGTGACACTCGGGGACGCACTCCTTGAGCAAAACTTCCCAATGGTTCATGCGGTTGGGCGCGCCGCATCCCGCGCCCCTCGTCTGATTGATATGCGCTGGGGCAGGTCTGGCCCTACACTCACGCTTGTTGGCAAAGGGGTTTGTTTCGATACAGGTGGACTAAATTTGAAACCCGGAAGTTCGATGGGTTTGATGAAGAAAGATATGGGCGGGGCTGCGACGGTTCTTGGCTTGGCCAAAATGATAATGTCTCTGGAATTACCGCTACAATTGCGTGTTTTAATCCCGGCGGTTGAAAATTCGGTCAGTGCAGATGCTTTCCGCCCACAAGATATTTTGAACTCCCGCAAAGGACTTACGGTCGAGATCAATAACACGGACGCAGAAGGGCGGCTTGTTCTGGCGGATGCACTGGCACTGGCAGATGAAGAAACCCCTGATGTGATAGTGTCGATGGCGACTTTAACAGGCGCCGCGCGCGTCGCGGTCGGTCCCGATCTTGCACCGTTTTATGCGCAACTGGATAGCAGTGCTGCTGCTTTGGAAAGTGGTGCCAAACAGGTTCAAGACCCCGTTTGGCGCATGCCGTTTTGGCAACCCTATGAGACGATGATTGAACCTGGGATCGCAGATTTGGACAATGCGCCAAAGGGCGGCTTTGCCGGCTCGATAACGGCTGCGCTTTTTCTAAGGAGATTTGTTACAGAAACGCCAAACTATATCCATTTCGATATCTATGGTTGGCAACCTAACGCAGCACCTGCGCGTCCGAAAGGTGGCGTGGGACAAGCATCGCGCGCTCTTCTCGCCTCGCTTCCAAAGATTCTCGACCTGTGAGCGATCCGCGTTCAACACCAGCCAATGGGCGCGTGGCGTGTGAAAGTTTGCGCGGCCAAGTTGCCGCCGACACATATGTTAACGGAGCGGCGCGTCGGGTGTCAGTGCCTGTTGCCGACCTGCGGCGCGCGCCGGATGGCCCACGTGATCGCCAGTTGCTTATGGGCGAAGACCTTAAGGTGTTTGAAGAGCGAAAGGGCTGGGCCTTTGTTCAAGCCGCAAAGGATGGCTATTGCGGCTATTTAGCGGTCGAAGCATTGGGCGATGTGGAAGCGGCGACCCATTGGCTAAGTGCTCCATCCAGCCATGTTTACGAAAGGCCAGATTTTAAGGCCCCTGATCTTATGCCCCTTAGTTTTGGCAGCAAGGTCCGTGTCGTCGAAATGCATGCGCGATTTGCGCAAACATCTATCGGTTACATCCCGCGCCAGCATCTTTCACCTTTGAGTGAGTCCGAACGTAGTCCAGCGCAAGTCGCGCGCCTTTTTCTTGGCACCCCTTACCTCTGGGGCGGAAACTCCCGCTTTGGCATTGATTGTTCGGGTCTTGTCCAAGCGGCGCTTTTGGCCTGCGGGATCGCTTGCGATGGCGATAGCGACCAACAAGAACGAACGCTAGGGCGCGATGCGACCGGCAATCCTCGGGCAGGCGATTTGCTGTTCTGGAAGGGCCATGTCGCGATGATGGTGGACAACAAAACGCTGATCCATGCGAATGCGCATCATATGTCGGTAGTGTTGGAAGGATATGATGTGGCGCTAGCGCGAATAGCGGCACAGGGAGATGGCGAAGTAACGCGCCACGTGCGTCTTTAATCGACCGAACGGATTAGCTTTCGCTCTAACACCCGCAAGACGGTCTTTAGATCATTGCCTCGTTTGAGGATTTGACCGTTCATGCCCACGACGGCGTATTGCCCTTGTTTATTTCTCAGCTTTGGCCGTTTCTCGATTCTATAGAGCGGGTTTTCAGCGGTGCGCTTGAACACTGCGAAGACAGCTAGATCTTTGAGACAAGAAATTCCGTAATCGCGCCACTCTCCCGCCGCGACCATTTTGCCATACAGAGACATGATTGGTCCAAGCTCAGTGCGATGGAAGGCGACCTGCATTTGCTCTGGTTTTGGAAACAGCGAAATCGGCGTTTGATCGGTCATAGGAATACAGTTGCCCTGTTCCCGCGGTAAATCAAGGCGCAAAATCTGTGCAGCGTGCAAGACAAAGCGAAAAGTGACATCATTCCCTCCGGGAGCAGCGGCAAAACTATCCGCGGTTGATCACGATCGCTTTGCCCTTGGGCTGAGTTTGAGCTGTGTCGGACCTTCTTCAGTCGACGTCGCTCAAACCCAATTAGCAGCCATTAGCGCTCCGCTTTGGCGTGAAAAATAAAGCCAAGGAAGTTCAGCAAAATTTGAGCCGCCAATATTTGCGTACTTTCGCTTGGATCGTAGGCTGGGGCGACTTCGACAAGATCTATTCCGACAACATCGCTACGCGCCGCCAGACCTTGTAAGATTTCCAGCACGTCATAGTACAGAAATCCACCATGGCTGGGTGTGCCCGTTCCCGCCGCTATGGAGGGGCAAAAGGCGTCGATATCAATCGTTACATAAATGCGCGCGCCCTTCGGGATGCGCTCCAAGACCGCCTCTGTTCCTAGCTTTCGCACTTGGCGTACGGATAAAATGTCAGATCCGCGCGCGCGCGCGTCATCGTAGCCTTCTTTTGCAGTGGACGACACATTGCGAATACCGAGCTGGGTCATCCCGCTTACATAGGGTTTCTCAATAGCGCGGCGCATCGGGTTTCCATGACCTTCCGTGACGCCATGGCGCTCGTCCACGAAATCGAGATGAGCGTCAATTTGAACAACATGGATAGGGCCATCGCGCTCGCACACATCAGAAAATGCATTGATGCAAGGGATATTGATCGAATGATCGCCGCCGATGGTGACTGGCAAAGCGCCAGCCTCCAAGATTTTGCGGACGCCGAATTCGATATTCGCGTGGCTTTCAGTGGTTTTTGTATGAATGATATCCGCATCGCCAATGTCTACGATCCGAACGTCACCACCGAGATAGGTCGCGTCGTCCTCGTGATCATAGGCACCCGCGTGACCGAAGCTAAACAGAGTTGAGGCTTCACGCACCGCGCGCGGCCCAAACCGGGCGCCGGGACGCCATTGAGTGCCAAAATCAAATGGGGCACCAAGAACGGCAACGTCTGCGTCGATATTTTCCCAGTCGCTCACATAGGGCTTTTTGCCAAATGTCGAAATGCCCACAAAAGGCAGGTTCAAGCGTCCCGTTTCGTAACCATTTTCGGACATCCCTTATCTCCCCGGAATCTCGCCGCGCCGCTCGCCTGCTCCGTCCCAAGTGTCGATGGCTTCAATCGCTTCTTGAGCGGTCTCTACAAAGCGGAATAAATCAAGGTCTTCTGCGGATATCGTGCCTGCTTCTGAAAGAGCGTCCCAATTGATGATGCTTTCCCAGAATTTTCGACCAAAAAGAAGGACCGGAACGCGCTGCATGCGGCCAGTCTGAATCAGCGTTAGAGCTTCGAAAGTTTCATCAAGCGTTCCGAAACCACCCGGAAATACGCAAATCGCCTTTGCACGCATCAGGAAATGCATCTTGCGGATCGCGAAGTAGTGGAAGTTAAAGCACAAATCGGGCGTGACATATTCGTTCGGCGCCTGCTCATGCGGCAGTACAATATTGAGACCGATAGAGGCACCACCAGCATCCATGGCGCCGCGATTTCCTGCTTCCATCACGCCGGGCCCACCACCTGTGACGATGACATCCTCGCGCCCATAGCTTTCCATCGATTTCTCGGTCATCAATCTGGAAAACTCGCGCGCTTCTTGGTAGTATTTCGACAGATCAGCCAGCGTCTTTGTGCGTGCCGTGTCCTTTTTCTCTGGCTCGGGAATGCGAGCACCGCCAAACAGAACGATCGTGCTTTCAATGCCGCGCTCGTCCATCACCAGTTGCGGCTTGAGCAACTCAAGCTGCAAACGGACAGGCCGTAATTCATCGCGGCACAAGAACTCTTCATCTGCAAACGCCAAGCGATACGCTGGTGCGCGCGTTTGCGGGGTGTCCGGAATTTGCTCAGCGGTGTTGCGATCAAGTCCTGCATCGCGGAACGGGCTGTTTCTATCGTCTTTCATTACTCTGTTCCTCTTAAACCTGTTTCTTCATGTCTAACGAGGCAAGCAAGACCATACCAGTCATGATCGCGATTGCGGAAATGCGCGCTTTGTTGTCTAAAGCCGCAAATTCATTAATCCGAGGGATTCCCATGTCTAACGCACAGCTAGAAACTGCAATTGAAGCGGCCTGGGAGGCACGCGACACAATCACACCCGCCACCACAGGCGAGCAACGCGAAGCAATCGAAGACACGCTCAACGCGCTCGATAGCGGCAAGTTGCGCGTTGCTGAAAAGCAGGAAAACGGCGATTGGCATGTAAATCAATGGGCAAAGAAAGCAGTTCTGCTTGGTTTCCGTATCAAGGACATGGAGCAGCAAGATGGCGGTCCACAAGGCGGCGGCTGGTGGGATAAGGTCGACAGCAAATTCAAAGGCTGGGGCGACAATCAGTGGCGTGAGGCAGGCTTTCGTGCAGTGCCAAACTGCATAGTTCGCAAATCTGCGTTTATCGCTCCTGGCGCGGTTTTGATGCCATCGTTCGTGAACCTCGGCGCTTATGTCGATGAAGGCACAATGGTTGATACGTGGGCAACAGTTGGTTCATGTGCGCAGATCGGCAAAAACGTCCACCTGTCCGGCGGCGTTGGCATCGGCGGTGTTCTTGAGCCAATGCAGGCGGGGCCGACCATTATCGAAGACAACTGCTTTATCGGCGCGCGCTCTGAGGTTGTTGAAGGTTGCATCGTGCGCGAAGGTTCTGTCCTTGGCATGGGCGTCTTCATCGGCCAGTCCACGAAAATCGTTGATCGTGAAACAGGCGAATTCACTTATGGCGAAGTGCCTGCGGGTTCTGTCGTTGTTGCCGGCTCTATGCCATCTAAGAACGGCGTTAACCTTTATTGTGCGGTGATCGTAAAGCGTGTGGATGCGCAAACGCGCTCAAAAACAAGCATTAACGAGTTGCTGCGCGACTAATAGACAGCGCGCGAAACTTAAGATTAGATCAAGGCTGGGGCTCTGTGCTCCGGCCTTTTTCATTTCTGAAGAGATTTCTATGCGCTTTATTCTTTCCGTTGCTTTTGCTGTCATTCCCTCCTTTGCCTTAGCGGGTGAATACGATGGCATCTACCGACCTGTTGATTACAAAGATTGGGATTGCAAAAACGTTGGTATGGACGGCGGTGCATTGCAAATCAAAGACGGACAGTTCTTTGGCGTGGAAAGCGCCTGTGATCTGACAAACCCGACACCAGTACGCGATATGAATGCGACGCTATTCGACATGATTTGTAGCGCAGAAGGTGAAACCTTTTCAGAACGAATTTTGATAATGCACACCGAAGACGGAGTGCTTACCGTGCGGGATCAAGGCTATGTTTCCGAGCTAACGCGTTGTGGGCAGTAAGCCCCGTTTCTTAGTTCGGTGAATAGATGTTGCCAAACCACTTGCTGAGCAAGTCATCGTAGGTTCCGTCAACGCTGAACTTGAGCAAAACCTGATCGATTTCTTCTTTGAGCTCACTTCCACTGCTTAACACGATGCCATAGTTTTCAGGCCGGTAAGTACGATCCAGAACCCTTACTTTGCCTGCACCTTTGGTTTGTTGGTAGTAGGCGAGGATCGGTCCATCAAAAACAAGTGCATCAGCAACACCATGTTCAAAAGCGTTGAACATTTCTTCGGGAGTTGCATAGTCGGCATAGACCAAACCATTTGCCTTCAAAAATGCGGCGCTGGTTGAGCCGCTGATTGTTGCAACGCGGCGATGTTCCAAATCTCGCAGGTTTTGCACGTTAGAACTCAGCGCGTTCACAGTCATTGCAGCTGTGATCGAAGCAACAAAAATCGAAACGATAAAGAGACTGGAGACCACGAGCATAACTGCAAAGATGCGCCCGAAGGGAGAGCGTGGAACGCGCTCTTCAAAACCGCCGTTGACCACAAGGTTAAGCGCCCACCAGAACGATGGGAACAATGCTTCACGAGCGGATTTGTCGAAATACGGCTGATGACGGCGCTCAAAGAGCCACATCAGCACACCGCCGAAGAACAAAAGCGCGAGACCGCTGAGAATGACAAGGCCGATATCCCAAGTGAACAGAGCGCTAAACAGCCCAAGCCCTGTGTTTTCAATCGGGATTAGGATTTTGATGCCGCTGCCAAAAATAGGTTGGCTGAAATCCATCTCGCGTTCGCGCTCGGTCGTGATTGAAATGTTCGCAATGGCGCCATCAACAGAGCCGTTTTTGACTTGCGTGAACATTCCGCCGAAGGTGTCGCTCGCTTTGAACTCGACTTCGCGACCCATGTCTTTGCCAATTGCACGCATCAAATCAATGCTAAAGCCGCGAATGTCGGGCGTGTCAGCAAATGCAAATGGCGGTCGATGAACGGTCGCGATCTTCAAAGGCGACGTATCCTGAGCCAATGCAGGCAAGATTGAAGATAGCAGCAATGCTGCGGACAAGAGCAGTGATCTAAGATGGATCATTTACAAAAGGCCTATAATTTGGATGGCGCAACTGCACCGTAAGCGGGCACCAAAGCAAGATAACTCAACTACAGCGCGCGCGCGTTTTGTCGTGCGCGCTGCTCTCTTAAACCCTGTTACTCATTGATAAAACTGTTACCGAACCAACGGGTTAAGATCGTGTCATATGTGCCATCTTCGCGAAACTGTAGTAATGCGAGATCGATGTCTTCTTTCAATTGACTGCCAGATGGCAACAAGATCCCATAATTCTCTGGGCGATATACTTTGTCGAGCAATCGCGACAGGCTTGCCCCTTCGGTTTGCTGGTAATGCGCCAATATTGGGCCATCAAACACAACAGCATTTATTTCGTCGCGCTCAAAGGCGCGCAGCATTGCGTCTGGGTTTCCAAATCCTTGAAACTGAATGCCTTTTTGCGTCAGAAAGGCATCGCTGGTCGAACCAGCTATGGTGCCAACGATCCTCGCTTGAAGGTCTGATATGGTTTGCACGTCAGATTGTAAGGTGTTCACGGTGACGCGTGCTGTGATCGTTCCCGCAGCAACAAGAAGGAGCGCAAATCCACCGACGACAGCTACAAGGCCCACGATTCCGCCGGATACGCCCGTCGCTGCGCGCATCAAAACCCAACCAATGATCACAAGGACCACCGCTCCGATCACGTAAAAAAGAGCGTCACCGCCGACATAAGATAGGAACTGATCGCCAAGCGCTGCCTGTTTTGGCAGTAGTATTTGAATGCCACTACCGAAAATAGGCTGGCTGAAATCCATAGCGCGTTCGCGCTCGGCTGTAATCGATATATTCGCGATTGCACCGTCAACGCGCCGCTCACGCACATTGTCCAGCATGTCGCCAAATCGATTGCTCGGCTCAAACACGACTTCGCGCCCGATCTGATCAGCAACTGCGCGCATCAGATCAATGCTAAAACCGGAAATATTGTCGCCTTCAGTATCTGCAAATGGTGGCCGATGGATCGTTGCGAAAACAAGAGGCTCGTCCGATTGCGCTGCTAAAGGTTGGGCAAAGCTAATCGCAAAGGACAACAGTGTGAGCCATGCAAGTGCAAGACGTTTCAAAAGGATCATGTTTGCAGGCTCCGCCGTTCATTCGTTTAAAGTCGCAAGACTGTGTTCTTTTTCACCCCCTTTCGTCAATAAGCCCGAGGCTTGACGCAGTCGATTGCAGCAGATACGCCGCAACTTATGTCAGAAAAGCCCAAAAAAACCCGCAAAAAGCAGCAAGTCTTCACTCTTTTGGTGCAAGCGGGTCGTTCGAGCGATGATGGTTTCCCTGAAGGGTCAAGTGGTGCAGCCCTGATGATCTATGCCTCCGGCGTTGATGAAGCAGAAGCGGTGCGCGAAACGGTGGCTATCCTAAAACAGGCTGATGTCGCGCCATTGGATGTGACTGGCTACGGGACATTGGATGAACGGTTGGCCGAAGGGCATGACATTTCTGACGACGAACGCGCGTTGATGCAGCGCGCGCTGGATGAAAATTCGGTGATTATCGCGCAGATGACGCCATTGTTTGACGACAAACCAGCGCATTAACGAATTCTAAGCTGCACGCATTGCCGCCAAAGTAATTGCTTCGAAGGGTTGCAGTATCTGGGAGACCGTTTTGGCGTGCTCTGGCAGCAAATTGCGAGGCAATGCCGCTAAAGTTGTGTAGTTGAAAACCCCCTTGCGTCGTCGCAAACGCCCGATGAACAGGCTTTCCAAAGTTAGATCCGATGCAATGAACGCCTCGCTTTGGGGCAGCAGCAATTGGAAATAGGTCATCGTGCCTCGGGTGGGTTGGGCGATCGCTGCGGTTCCATTGATCAAATGTTGCGCGGGAATAAGAACAGTGTCGCGCCCGAAAGTGTATTCTACGTCCGACCCACCTACGATCAGGCGTTGCGTCCCCGCCATCACCAAATCAGACTGCAAGCCGAAATAGGGCGCGCGAAGACGCACAGGTGCGTTACTCCCTAACGCGGGTGTCACTTTTTTGAAAACGCCGAGCACTGGAACGATGTCACCTGAAGAGCTCACGACAGTATCGCCCGGTTGCAGTGTGCCAATCTTGCGATATCCCTGCGGTGTTAAGACAGGCGTGTGATAGTCCAGCGTTGGTGTGGGGCCGACGGCCAAGGCACCTTTGTGAAATCCAATGTAGGTCAGGTTCTCGAGCGCGCAAGCGCTTTGCATTTCTGAAAGCGAGCCAAGAATTAACGTGCCAGGCATTGGGATGCAGTTGGCAAGCTCACGGGTAAAGAGTACCGCATCGTCCCCTGGATGCTCTATTGAAAGTAGCCCGTTTCCAGTGTGTGAATCCCAATTCAGCGTGAGACGAAAGCTGTCCACCCGCGCCTGCAAGGTGTGCGAGATGAGTGCGTGAAATACCTCGCTTCCGCAGGACAGCAGGACAGAAAACCCCTCTCCGGGAATGGACTGTATGCGCAGTAAGGATGGCTGGGGGTGCAAGCTCGCGACTTCCAGAAGGGTCGCTGCGCGCGTGTCTGACGGCAGCGGCGCTTCGATGACAAGTGCGCCGGTTTCAATCATCGCTTCTGGCGTGACCGAGCTGTGGCTCGCCGCGGTATTTCCGCCGCCACTCCAAGCAAGCCAGCCCATTAAGCGGCTTGTCCAAGTAGGAGTTCCGCTTCGTACTTGCGCAGAATGCGCCGTGCGGAGGCGCTGTAACCTTCACCCGTGTGCGGGTTCAATTCAGGGAAAAGTGTGCAAATTTCAGCGATTGCTTCTTCTTCGAACAGATTAGTGATCTGACCGCCGGGCAAAAAGCTCTCGCTTTCCAATCCGTTGGAAATAACGATTTGGTGCTGATCAAACAGAAGATGAACGTAGCAAACGTCACCGCCTTCTTTGATGCGGACGGTTTGATCGTTTACCAATTCTTTTGCCGCGACAAGAACTTCGGATTCCCCAAACAACAGTTCAGCCATCTCGTTTTGAAGCAAGATGCGATGAAGCGGAGAGACCCGCAGCGTACTATGGGTTCCAAAGGTGTTCGCAGAAATTTCGACAGGGGCCATTTTGCCAGTTGCCGCAACACTACGTTGCCCAACCCAGCGAAGAGGCTGATACCCGTGATCTCTGGTCAAGATAAGATCGCCCGCCTCCAATACTTCGACGGGCATGCGTCCTTCCTTTGTCTCAATCAGCGTTCCTGCAACGAAGCAAGGAACCATGTCCAGAAGAACAAAACCTGTGTCAGACTCACCCGTCGAGCTTTCGATCGAATAGGTAAAGCTAACGTCCTCAACATCCCCATCACCCACGACTGTGAGCGTACCATCCGCATTGAGTTGCACAGTTTGACCCGTGCCAAGCGTGATAATGCTACCAACGCTTACGGGTTGACCGTTGATATGCGTTATCGTCAGCGTGCCACCAGTGTTATTGGTGTCATTCGCCAGCACGTCGATTGTTTTTGAGCCGTCAGGATTGACGTTTGAGCTGTCGTCATGCGCAACAAGAGCAGATTGAATAGAGCCGCCAGCGATCAGGAGATTTGAATCGTAGCTGCTGTCAGCGACGTCTGCGACACCTACTTTGAATGAATTGACACCTGCATTGATAGGAATCGTCATCGTCATTGTGACGGTGAAACCATCCATTTCGGTGTTGTAGTCATCATTGGTATTGCTGATGAAGAGGTTGCTGTTGTCTGTACCGTTCAAGTTGCCTGGATCGGCATCGCCGTCGCCGATGCTTAGATCAACTTGGGATCCGTTGATCCAGACGCCGACCATGTCCTGATAGAGCGAGTTGACGTATTCAGGGTATTCTTCCGATGCAAAGATGAATTGCATCGTCATGAAGCCCGCTGTGGGCGATGTGAAATCAACCTCTAGAAACGAAGCATCGTATGTGCTTGCGCCTGCTGCCGCGTTAAAGTCGGAATCGTTGTTAACGCCGCTGGTATTGGTTGAGGTATTGGTTGATCGGTTGGGATCGCCATTGTTTTGTGTAAAGCGATCAGCGCGGCCCGTGGATAAAATAACACCAGTGTCACCCGGTGTTGCATCCGGCGATAGTGCGTCGCCGTTGGAATAGATCGCAGAGGATCTATTGTCCCCTGAATAGCTCGCACCTGTGACGGTGACGCCCGATCCAAAGATCTCTTGCGCCATTTCCAGTGCGTTCGCACCTGTGTCGTAACCAAGCTCTGCGCCTGTCGCCATGCCTCAATACCCTTCGTATTGAGGCAGTTCAAACTGCCCTTCGCCCGCATTGATTGCGGATCGCGTTTAGTGTGGCCACGTTGGACCTGTACTGCTGTTTGCCCTGCCTCGGGTCAATTTATTAACAAACACTTAACACGCTGAATGGTGTCGCGGAACTCTTTTGACAGCAACTCGAAGATGTAGACGACGATAGCGTCCCATTTTGGTCACATTCTCGCGGGGCAATTGCATCAATGCGCTGGCTTAAGTAGCAAGGCAGGTAAATGTGCTTGCCCATAGGAAATACTATGCCACCCATCGATCCCGTCCAGCTAACGGCTGATTTGATACGTTGCCCTTCTGTAACCCCAGCCGAAGGCGGCGCGCTAATTTTGCTAGAAAAAATTCTAAGTCAGGCCGGCTTTGAGTGCACACGCGTCGATCGTGGTGGCATATCGAACTTGTTTGCCCGCTGGGGTGAAAAGGGTGATGAAAAGACATTTGGGTTTAATGGCCACACTGACGTCGTCCCAATTGGGGACGAAGCGGCATGGTCCCATGGTCCCTTTAGTGCAACCGTCGTTGACGGCATCATGTATGGGCGTGGCGCAACTGATATGAAATCTGGCGTTGCTGCCTATGTCGCCGCCGCCATTGATTTTGTGCAAACGACGCCGCCAAAGGGCGCGTTGATCCTGACCATTACAGGCGATGAAGAAGCGGACGCGCTTGATGGCACAACCGCGCTGCTCGATTACATGGACCGCGAAGACGAACAGATGAGTGTCTGCCTTGTGGGCGAGCCGACCTGCCCCAATGAGATGGGCGAGATGATGAAAATCGGGCGTCGCGGCTCCATGACAGCGTGGTTCGAGGTGACGGGCAAGCAGGGTCATTCTGCCTATCCACACCGCGCCAAGAACCCCTTGCCTGCAATGGCGCGTCTTATGGATCGACTGGCTTCGCGTGAGTTGGATCAGGGCTCCGATCATTTCGACGCTTCGACTTTGGCCGTAGTGACCATCGACACAGGCAACCCTGCGACCAACGTCATCCCCGCAAGCTGCCGCGCGACTGTGAACACTCGTTTCAACGATCTGCATACCGGCGAGAGCCTGACAGACTGGATGCAGGAAGAGCTCGACGCGGTTAGTGCCGCGTTCGACATGCCGATCTCGATGAAGGTCAAAGTCTCAGGTGAAAGCTTCCTCACACCCCCCGGTGCATTATCTGATTTGGTGGCTAAATCTGTTGAGGCGGAAACTGGTCGCAAGCCAGAACTCTCCACCACAGGCGGCACATCTGATGCGCGGTTTGTAAAAAACCATTGCCCCGTGGTTGAATTCGGCCTTGTCGGCAAAACCATGCATCAAGTGGATGAAAACGTGCCTGTTGAGCAGATCGACCAGCTCAAAAACATTTATACACGTATCCTGACGGACTATTTCGCGTGAGCGTCATTCGCACCAACGATATTAGGACCTGCCATGACCTGCGGCGCATCGTTTTCACGCAAGAGCAAGGCGTGTCCGAGGCAGAAGAGATGGACGGGTTGGATGATCAAGCGATCCATTTCCTCGCTGAATTGGACGGCAAACCTGTAGGCACCGCGCGTATTTTAATCAAAGGCGATAGCGCCAAGATCGGCCGCGTCTGTGTGTTGAAAGGGGCGCGCGGAACCCATCAAGGCAAGGCGCTGATCCTCGCCTGTATCGACTGGGCACGCAGCGAAGGATTGGCGCGCGCGGTACTTGGTGCGCAAATTCAAGCCCTCGGGTTTTACGAGGCACTGGGCTTTGCCGCCTTCGGTCCGATCTACGATGACGCAGGCATAGATCACCGCGATATGGAGCTGTTCCTGTGAAGCCCACGCTGGTCATCATGGTGAAAGAACCGCGCCCGGGCCGCGTAAAAACCCGTCTTGGCCGCGATATTGGACTAACCAACTCTGCATGGTGGTTTCGCCACCAAACCCGCGCGCTCCTCCGTCGCATCGAAGACCCGCGCTGGAATACGGTGCTGGCCGTTTCACCCGATGTCGAGGGTCTCACCAGCCGCATTTGGCCCGCACATCTGCCACGCGTTGCTCAGGGGAGGGGTGATCTTGGCGATCGCATGGGGCGCATACTGCGAGAATGTTCCGCTGGCCCTCTTTGCATCATCGGCGCTGATATCCCCGGCGTTACGCGCGCCAGCATCGCTGAAGCCTTCCGCGCGCTGGGCAATCACGAGGCGGTCTTTGGCCCTGCACCTGACGGGGGCTATTGGCTCATCGGAATGAAACGCGCACGGCCGCCTATCGCAAGCATTTTGCAAAATGTACGCTGGTCGTCAGAACATGCGCTGGCCGATAGCGCGCGCAGCTTAGGCGGTGTTTCAATCGCCCATGTCGCGACGTTGCAGGACGTGGATACGGTGGAAGATTTGTTAGCTTCTAAGAGGTGACGTGGTGAAAACTATTTGGGTATTTCTGATGTGGCTTTTCGCTGCTCCCTTAGCCGCGCAGGTGCCGAGCATTTCCGGACAAGACGTTCCAGAATTTCGAGAAGCCGTCGAAACGTGGCTCGCAGGGGACGACCTTGCCGCGCTGCAATCTCTTTCGACATTGTCCCATACTGGCAATACAGCTGCGCAAATTCTTCTTGCTAGGATTGCGCATCGCCCGCATAGCTTTTCTCATGTGGTGAAAGATTTGCCCCGAAAAGATCGAATTGCGCTTCTCAGGCAACCTGGTGGTCTTTCTGGCAAATCTTGGATGATTGAAGCGGCAAAGACTGACCAACTTGCAAAGGCGTTTATTGGCGCGACGCAGGTAGGTGCCAAAGCTGCGTCGCTTTCAACGTTAATATCTTACGACGAAAAGAGAGAGATGCTGGAAGCAGCAGAGTCGCTTTTGGGGGAAAATACCCGTGGCGAGCTGTTAACTGTGATAATGTCACCTGAGTTTGTGTTCCCGCCAGAGGGGGATCGGCTGTTGCGCTCCCTTTATACTTTTATTCGGCAAGACAAACCTGTCGATTTAGAGGCCATGGCTTGGGTTGCATTAGAACTGGGCAAAGCGGCGCGCCAGAAAGGGGCGCGGTTTGAATTTCTTGTTCCTGCTGTTCGCGACGATGGTTGGCATTCGGAGCTCGTTGATGCTGCTTTGGCTGCCCATTCGGACGTGAGATCATGGACTCCTATAAGGGCCCTTTGTGAAAAAGCGCAGTCTAAGCACATTGGCAAGTGTACCTTGACGGGTATGAATGTGGTTAATCTCGTAGATGCTGGTGCTATGGAAAGCCCTGTGATTGCGCTGGTGTCGAACAACGAATACTGGTCGAGTGCTCGGTTCGAAGCTGATCTTGCTCGGTTATTGCCCGATCTAAAGCGAATGGGCGCAATCTATGCTGACTTTGACGTAGAGTTCGCTGCTGCCTTAGTGCCTTTGCAAGATAAGTTCGGTCATTCTGACCTTTGGCGCTAATCCCTGTGCCTATCCAGTTTGCCGTGCTACAGCCCCCACATGAACAAAACACCTTCCAAATCCGCGATTCTGCAATGGATCTCTGACAACCCCGCTCTGACGGCCAAGCGAGACATCGCGAAGGCCTTTGGCATCAAGGGGGCTGCGCGCATTGATCTCAAGCGTATCCTCAAGGAATTGGAGGCCGAAGGTCATCTGCAAAAGCGCAAGAAGACCTTTCGCGAGCGCGATAGCCTGCCGCCAGTCAGCGTTTTGCAAATCATTGGCCCTGACAAAGATGGTGATCTTGAGGCCCGCGCGATGGAGTGGGAAGGCGAGGGGCCAAAGCCGCAAATCCTTGTCATTCCGAAATCGGGTGACAAAGCGCTGGGCGCAGGGGACCGTATCCTTGCGCGAGTTACCAAGCATAAGGGCGCGGGCAATCTTTATGAAGCGCGCCTCATTCGCCACATTGGCGCAAACCCTGAACGCATCATTGGTGTCTTCCGCCAAGGTCATGAAGGCGGGCGCATTCTGCCCGTCGATAAAGGCGCGTCTAAAGAGTGGCTGGTGCCTGCGGGTGCGTCTGGCGGTGCGAAAGATGGTGAGTTGGTCGAGGCGGAACTCACCGGCTCCAAGGCGCGCATGGGGTTGCCCCGTGCGCAGGTGGTGACGCGTCTCGGTGATCCGAGCGCGCCGAAAGCTGTGTCGCTCATTGCGATCCATCAGCACGGCATTCCCGATCATTTCCCAGACGAGGTGATTGCGGAAGCCGACAGCAAAAAGCCTGCGGGTCTAGCGGGGCGCACCGATCTGCGCGATGTGCCTTTGGTGACGATCGACCCGTTCGATGCGCGCGATCACGACGATGCCTGCTATGCAGAACCCGATACGGACCCCGCGAACAAAGGGGGTCACATCCTCTGGGTCGCGATTGCCGATGTCGCCCATTACGTCACGCCCGGCTCTGAACTGGACCGCGAGGCGCGCAATCGCGGCAACTCTAGTTACTTCCCCGATCGTGTTGTGCCGATGTTGCCGGATCGCCTGTCGGGTGATCTTTGCTCGCTCCATGAAGGTGTGCCGCGCGCCTGTCTGGCTGTGCGTATTGTGATTGATAGCGAAGGCAACAAGCTGCGCCACGAGTTCTTGCGCGGCTTGATGAAATCGCCTGCTTCGCTGAATTACCTCGAAGTGCAGCAAGCGATGGATGGCAATCCGAACGAGAAGACCGAAGCCTTGGTCAGCCCTGTTCTGCGTCCGCTCTATGCCGCGTATGCCGCTTTGAAGAAAGCGCGTGCAGTGCGACAACCGTTGGAGCTGGACCTGCCAGAGCGCAAGATCATTCTGGACGATGATGGTAAGGTGACTTCTGTCGCTTTTGCAGAGCGCTTTGACGCGCATCGTTTGATCGAGGAGTTTATGGTGCTGGCGAACGTCTGCGCTGCTGAGACGTTGATCGAAAAGAAACAACCGCTGCTGTTCCGCGTGCATGAAGAGCCTGCTCAAGACAAGCTGAACGCGCTGCGCGAAACCGCTGAGGCGGCAGGGCTGACCTTGCCTAAAGGGCAGGTTTTGCAAACGCGTCACCTCAATCAATTGCTCGCTCAAGCCGCCGATTCAGATGAATCCGAGTTGATTAATATCTCAACGCTGCGGTCTATGACGCAGGCCTATTATGCGCCCGAAAACTTCGGTCACTTCGGCCTCGCCCTGCGCAATTACGGACATTTCACATCGCCCATTCGCCGCTATGCCGACCTGATCGTCCACCGCGCGCTGATCACCGCACATGGTTGGGGCGATGATGGCCTTACCCAAGCTGACGCCGATGCTCTCAAGGAAACGGGCGAGCATATTTCCCAGACCGAGCGCCGCTCAATGGTGGCTGAGCGCGATACGACGGATCGCTATCTCGCGGCCTTCCTTAGTGAACATGTTGGCGAGGAAATGGGCGGTCGCATCAGCGGGGTTGTCAAATTCGGTGTCTTTGTGAAGCTCGATGCGACGGGCGCTGATGGGCTTGTTCCTGTGCGCTCTATCGGGCGGGAATATTTTGATTTTGACGCGGATAGCTCGACTTTGATGGGCTCTGAAACGGGTGTCATTATCCGCCTTGGACAGCGCGTTACGGTCAAACTTGCGTCCACTACGCCGCAAACGGGCGGCGTTGAATTGGAGCTTCTGACGCTTGACGGGAAAGAGCTGCCCAAGGGTCGCGGCGGCAATTTCAAAGGGCGCGGAAAACCCACCCGGCGCAAGGCAAGCAATGCCAAGCGCAAGGCGGATAAGGTGAAACGCAAGGTAAAGCGCTCGCGCTAAGGCGTCGGGTAAAGCTGATCGCGTACGCGCCCGACATAGGCAGGCAATCCATCCCAGCCACGCAATAAATCGCGCGCGCCTGTCTTGGCGGGTAGGTTCAGGATCATGTCCAGCACCGGCGCAATCGCGGCGTCTGCGGCTGTTGGCACCTCTCCAAAGAGGAAGTCCTGATCGCCCAATTGCATGGCCAAAGCGTTCAGATCACGCGCCATCTGCTCTAAGCGTTCGGATTCGGTGAACTGCGCCGTGCCTTGCGCGATCATCTTGTTGCGGATGTTTTTGCGCAGTTTGCGGGTAAGCTGGCCGCGCACAATAAATGGAATGACGTGGAAGAACGCCTCGCGCGTATGGGTCCAGCACTCATCCACGAGCCAGCGGTCATGCACGAGAATGTTGTAGAGGCCCATCTCGGTCATTTGCACCAAAGCATGCGCGCGCGCTTTATCCTGATCGCTGAGGCCACGGTAGAAATCAGCTCCTTTGCCCTCGAGATGGGCCTGAATCTGCGCGCTATCGGGGATCAGGGTCTCGCTGTCACGCAACACGGGCAAGCGAGACAAGGGCATTGGGCGCGGATCGTTCAGGTATTTTGGCTGCCACTCGAAGCCCGAGAGTTGCAGGAGGCACATGGCCTTAACGCAGTATGGACTATGGCTTGGCGCGCCGAAACTGCCGGGGAAAGTGATCAATGTGAGCATAATGTGTTTCCTATGTTGCTGGCACTTGTGCTATCAGCGGATCCTGTCAGTTTTTGTCAGTAGCTTTCCTTAGGAAATAGAAATGTCCCGCACCGCCCGCCTGTTCCAATTGATGCAAGCCATGCGCCAAGCTGCGCCGCCTGTGCGCGCGGAAATGCTCGCGCAGGAAATGGGGGTGTCCCTGCGCACAATCTATCGTGATATTGACAGTCTGCGCTCGCTCGGCGCGGTGATCGATGGGGAGGCGGGCTATGGTTATACGTTGATCGAGGACGCGACTTTGCCGCCGCTTGGCTTTGACGATGAAGAAATCGAAGCGCTGGTGCTAGGTTTGCGTGAAGTTGGTCAAACGGGCGATCCATCTCTCGCAGACGCCGCGCGCCGTGCGCTGAGCAAGTTGAAAGGACGTCTACCACCGAGCCAATCACATCGCTTGGAACACGCCGTGCTTTCAGCGCGTCGTTTTCATGAGCGACCAAAACCCGGCGTTGATCCGCGCGCACTAAGGCAGGCTGCTTGGAATGAGGTAGCAATCAGTTTTGATTATGTGGACCATGCTGGAACGGCAACAAGCCGCAGTGTTGACCCGTTGGGCATCACCTCGCTTGATAATGTGCAATGCTTACTGGCCTATTGTCACCTGCGCAAAGATTACCGTTCGTTCCGTCTGGATCGGATGCGCGAGCTTACCGTGAGCGAGCAAAGCTTTCGTCCCAAGCGCGTTCCCATGCTGCGCGAATTCATCGAGCGCATTCGCAATGACGCTTTCGTGTCGGCGAATACCCGCAAACCAGATGTATGATTTCTTCCGTATTGGAAACAATCGCGCTAGGCTTTGACGAGGCCACGAAAGGTTTGTCATGCGCGCGTTGTTTTTTGGATTAAGCACTGCTGTTTTTGTTTCGACATCTGCTCTCGGAGGATTGGTTGAGCAGTCCTTGCGACCGGAAATGCGACCAAGCGAAACGGTGGTTGCGAGCGTGGCAAAACCCATTGCCCCGAATTCGAAAATACGCCCCGTCGCGCGCCCAACCGTGATCAAAAAGGAGCGCGCCGTGACCCCAGAGGCGATCTTGGCGGCGACGTCCAATGCAGGCTTCAAGCGATGGGTTTCAGGCTTTCGAAAGCGCGCCTTGAACGCGGGGATCAGCCCAGCGGTTTTTGACCGCGCCTTCCGCTCTGCGCGATACGATGCCAAAGTGATCGAGCGTGATCGCAACCAGTCCGAGTTCACAAAAACCATTTGGCAATACTTGGACAGCGCTGCCTCTGAGAAACGAATTACCAATGGGAAGGCTGCTTTAGCGAAGCATCAGAGCAAACTTGAAGCGATCGAAGCGAAATATGGCGTCGAGAAAGAGGTGGTTGTCGCCGTTTGGGGGCTTGAAAGTGCCTACGGGGAATTTCGCGGTGACACGCCGATTGTTTCCGCTTTGGCGACATTGTCCTATGACGGACGCCGTGGGCGGTTCTTTGAAAGCCAGTTGATTGCGGCGCTGAAAATTCTGCAAGCGGGAGATACGACGCCTGATAACATGACTGGCAGCTGGGCAGGTGCGATGGGACATACGCAGTTTATTCCGACGTCCTATTTGGAGTACGCAGTGGACTTCACTGGCGATGGCCGTCGCGATATTTGGGCGGATGATCCGTCAGACGCATTGGCGTCTACTGCGGCCTACCTGAGCCGTTTTGGGTGGCAAAAGGGGATGCCTTGGGGCGTAGAAGTGACCTTGCCCGAGGGGTTTGACTATGGGTTGGCGAGTCGAAAGATAAAAAAGGCACCAGCAGAATGGGCAAAGCTTGGGGTGCGTGGTGTGGATGGCAAGCCAGTCCCAAATCATGGCGTTGGCTCTATCCTGCTCCCCGCGGGTGCGCGCGGCGCTGTGTTTATGGTGTTCAAAAATTTCAAAGTGATTGAGCGTTACAACGCGGCGGACGCCTATGTGATTGGCGTGGGGCATCTGAGTGATCGTATCGCAGGGGCTGGACCGTTCAAAGCGAACTGGCCGCGCGAGGACCGCGCGCTGACGTTTAAGGAACGCCAACAGATGCAGCGACTTTTGACAGCTTCTGGATTTAATACGCGTGGAGTGGATGGGAAGATCGGGCCAAATTCAATTTCAGCGATAAAGCGGTTTCAACGCTCAAAAGGGATGATCCCTGATGGCTATGCTTCGCTTTCGCTGCTCAAGCGTTTGCGCTGATTGCGCGTTTGGATGCCTCCGGCGGGGATATTTAGGGAGAGAAGAAACTAGCGGTTTTGCGTCTTGGGGCAGCGACCCTTCGTGTAGCATTGGACGACTGACTCTAACGTCTCTTTGCTTGGCTCATAGAAGACATGGCCGCCGCAAGGATTTGTGGTGAGCACATATCCGTTGCCGGTTTGCTTGAGGAAGGCGAGTACCTTTTTGCCGCTGGCCGCTCCTGCGCACCAAGGACCATAGCAGTTCACTTCGAAAGCTACGGGCGCGTTGATCGGGTGCGTAAAGCCTGACTTCGTTAGGGCCATTCCCTTTAGCTGCGCACGGATGTTTGTTATTGGCGGCACATGTTCTTGGCGGTCCCAATTGACCTTGGGCAGTTTGCTTTCGTCAAAGCGAAGCGTGCCTGTTGCCGCGACATAGCCTTCTTCGGCTTTGATTATGTCCTGAAGCGCTTCTGGTACGCCATAGGGCATGCACGATAATGCGTGGACGGGGGCCGCGATTACAAGTGCGGCGCAAACTCCTGCAAGACGCGCGTATAAACGTCGCGTTTGAAGGGCACGATATTGGCGACCAGTTGATCGGAGGGTGTCCAGCGCCATTCGGAGAATTCGGGAATTTCCGTTTGAATGTTGATGTCGTTGTCGTGTCCGTGAAACCGCATGAGAAACCATTTCTGCTCCTGCCCCTTATAGCGCCCTTTCCAGAGTTTTGGCACAAGCGCATGCGGCAGGTCATAGGGAAACCAGCCCTTCGTTTCCCCAATGACGGTGACTTTGTCCGCAGTAACGCCTGTTTCTTCCTCAAGCNNTCCCGCCTTGGGGCATTTGCCACGCATTGGCGCTGCTATCGAGACGCTGAGCGGTGAAAACTTCACCAGCTTGGTTGATCAGCATAATTCCGACGCAGGGGCGATAAGGGAGGGCTGCGATTTGCTCGGGGGTCATAGATGAAGTCCTGATAAGCTTGGCGAAAATGAACTGTTTCGTTCTTAAACCTAAGTGCGCCAGCGGGCCATAGTTACTTCATCAATAGAAAAAGGCGGCACTCTTTCGAGACCGCCTTTCGCTGTGTGCTGTTCGGTGTGCGTTTACTGTTTCGAACCCAACGCGCTGAGACCTTTCAAAACGTCAATCGCATAAGCCAACTGGTAGTCGTCCTCACGTAGCTTTGCAGCGGCTTCAGCCTTTTCGCGATCTTCTTCGATCTGACGAATTTCGTCCTCGGTGAGGCTGTCGTTGTCTAGCGATCCACGAAGGTCACTTTCAGAGCGACGTTGGCGGGAGATGCTCTCATCCTCTGCCTCGTCCTCTGGCTCTTCTACGCGGCGCGGTTGCTCGACGATGATGTCGGGCGATACGCCGAGCGCTTGGATCGAGCGGCCAGATGGCGTGTAATAGCGCGCCGTTGTAAGACGCATCGCACCGTTTGAGCGCAGCGGCATAACCGTTTGAACCGAACCTTTACCAAAGCTCTTTGTGCCGATCACAATCGCGCGGCGGTGGTCTTGCAAAGCACCCGCAACGATTTCAGAGGCTGACGCAGAACCACCGTTAATCAGAACGACAACAGGTTTGCCCATCGCCAGATCGCCTGGCGTTGCGTTGAAGCGATCCCCATCTGCGGGGTCACGTCCACGAGTGGATACGATTTCACCCTTCTCAAGGAAGGCATCCGAAACACGGATCGCTTGGGTCAAAAGACCACCGGGGTTGTTGCGCAAGTCAATGACAAAGCCATTGACGTTGTCCATGCCACCGAGTTCCTCAACTTCCTTGGCAAGTTTTTCTTCAAGGTTCGGCGTCGTTTGATCGTTGAACGTGGTAATCCGAAGCACAACCGTTTCGCCCTCATTACGCGAGCGCACGGCGGTGAGTTTTATCGTGTCGCGCACAATTGAAACATCGAATGGCTCGCCTTCGCCTTCGCGCGCGATAGTAACGATGATTTCAGAGCCAACAGGCCCGCGCATCATTTCAACGGCTTCGTCCAAAGCAAGCCCAAGGATGCTTTCGCCGTCAACATGAGTGATGAAATCGCCTGCTTCGATGCCTGCCTCATCTGCAGGGGTGCCATCGATAGGGGAGACAACTTTGACAAAGCCTTCTTCCTGCGTGACCTCAATGCCAAGTCCGCCAAACTCACCACGGGTTTGCACGCGCATATCATTGGCATCGTCAGGCGACAGATACGAGGAATGCGGATCAAGCGAAGTGAGCATGCCGTTGATTGCGGCTTCGATCAGCTCGCCTTCATCGACTTCTTCAACATATTGCGCGCGAATCCGTTCAAAAATATCGCCGAACAAATCAAGTTGTTCATAGACATTCACTTTCTTGTCGGCTTCCTGAGCCAATAGCGGGGCAGCGACTTGCGTTGTCATAACAACTGCTGCCAACGTGCCTCCCGCTGCGGCCATGATAAATTTCTTCATGTGCTCATTCCTTGTCTGCCTTGAACCAATCTAGCGGGTCCACGGAATTATTGTCTTCTCTTACGTCGATATAGAGCGTTTCTGAACGGGTATTTCCAGCCCCTTCACCAGCTTGTGACACTATCTCGTCCAATTGATCACTATTTCCACCCATTAACCCAACAGGAAAGCCCGCGGGTAGGACTTGACCCATTTCTCCATAAAGCACGTCCAGACCTGTCAAAATGAACAATAGGTCTGCTTGCGGCTCAAGGATGACCACATTGCCATAGTTAAGCAATGGCCCATGGTAGCGAATTGTTGCTGTTGTGGGCGTAGTAACGAGCGAGCGCGGGCGCGCGGCGATCAAAATACCAGGGCGCGTTATTCCTGCGGCATCTGCTTCACCTGCACGGCGCAGAATGCGACCCTCAATCGGGAGCGGCAATGTCCCCTTGAGATCTGCGATATCTGGAAGAGGTCCAAGCGCTTCTGACGAGGTGATTTTACTTAGACCACCAGCAAATGCGTCAAGCGTTTCGGTTGAGCTAATTAGGATTGCGGTGCGCACAGGGTCTTGCGTGAATTTCTGCGGTAGGTCTTTGCGATCTGCAATAGCCTGGCTCAATGCGACGCGCGCGTTCTGCACGCCTGTCAATGCGACTCGCAGATCATCCGTTGCTGTTTCTTGCAGGTTGCGAAGCAGGGCCATTTCTTCCACGTCCCGGCGAAGCGCATTTGCGCGCGCAGTAAGCGCAGGGGTCATTTCAGCCACAAGCATGCCAGACCGCACGGCTCCAGCCGGCCCATCTGGGTGTGCCATAAGCACCGGTGCTGGTGCACGCGATATCGTTTGCAAAACGCCAAGCAGTTCCGCGATATCGCCATCGCGCGCCGCAAGTTGACGGCTTAGAACGTCCTCTCGCGTCGCTGCGAGCCGCAATCCTTCACGCATTGCATCAAGACCTGTTTCGAACGCTTGCACCGTCGCTGTTAGCGCTTTTACGCGATCGCGCGCGGATTTGGCTTTATCAAGCTGTTGCGAAGCAGCGCGTAGCCGATCAGCCGCCGCCTGGGCGGTCGCGCCCGGATTGTCTTGCGCCTGTACAGGCATCGCCAGCGTTAAGGCAATCAAAGTGGCGCGCAAAAGCTTCATTCGATGATCAGACTCTTTCCTGTCATTTCTTCAGGTTGCGGCAGCTCCATCAGTTGCAAAAGCGTTGGCGCAAGATCAGCAAGGCGACCTTCGCGCAAGGATGCACCGCTCGGACCGCCTATTATCGCGACAGGCACAGGGTTCACCGTATGCGCCGTGTGCGGACCACCCGTTTCAGGATCAACCATCATTTCGCAATTGCCGTGATCTGCGGTGACAATCATCGCGCCGCCCGCTTTTTCAAGGGCTTCAAGGACGCGACCAAGCCCCTGATCGACGGCTTCACACGCTTTCATCGCGGCTTGCAAGTCTCCAGTGTGTCCCACCATATCGGGATTGGCATAATTGGTGATGATAAGATCATAGCCATCGTTGATTGCGCCGACAAAGGCGTCAGTCACTTCAGCGGCGCTCATTTCAGGTTGCAAGTCATAGGTCGCAACCTTGGGCGACGGGGCCATATAGCGATCTTCGCCTTTTTCGGGAATCTCTACGCCGCCATTCATGAAGAAGGTCACATGCGGGTATTTTTCGGTCTCGGCGCAGCGGAATTGCGATTTTCCTTGCTTCGCGACCCAAGCACCTAACGTGTTGGGAATGTCACGCGGCGGGAAGACCGTTTCAAGGTAAGCATTATGGGCTTTAGAATATTCGACCATACCAAGCGTCGCGGCCCATTCGGGGCGAGGACCAGTTTCGAAAGAGTCGAACGCAGGATCAGCAAGCGCTGCAAGGATTTCGCGCGCGCGGTCGGCGCGGAAATTGAGGCAGAAAAGACCGTCACCATCTTTTGCGCCATCGTAATCGCCAATGACCGTGGCCTTGATGAATTCGTCTGTGATGCCCTCTGCATAGCTTGCGTCAATTACGGTTTTCGCATTTGGCTGCGCATCGCCCTTGGCGTTGACCAAAGCCTCGAACGCGGTGCTGACGCGCTCCCAACGATTGTCGCGATCCAGAGCGTAGTAGCGGCCGCAGAGCGTAGCGATAAAAGCGCCTTTCGGTAGGGCAGCTTCGAGCGTTTCAAGATAGCCAAGCGCGGAAGACGGAGCGACATCGCGCCCATCCGTGATCACGTGCAGCGCAACTGGCACGCCCGCTTTGGTGATCATATCAACAGAGGCGATCATATGTTCCAAAGAGCCATGCACGCCGCCGTCAGAGAGCAGACCCATCACATGCGCAGTGCCGCCGCTGGCCTTCATTTTGTTGATAAAGGCGACCAACGCCTCGGCCTCAAAATAGCTGCCATCTTCAATCGCCAGATCAATCTGACCGAGGTCCATCGCCACCACGCGGCCCGCGCCAATGTTCGTGTGACCGACCTCTGAATTCCCCATTTGTCCTGTTGGCAGACCAGCATCTGGGCCATGTGTGATCAACTGCGCAGAAGGGCCAGTTGCCATGATGCGATCAAAGTTCGGAGTGTTCGCAAGGGCAGGTGCGTTGGCTGCCTGATCAATGCCGATGCCCCAGCCATCAAGAATGCACAGAACAACAGGTTTTGGAGTGGTCATAGTGATAAATTTCCTCGTCTTTCGCCCTGTTTAAGAGAAGCGCGAAGCCATAGCAAAGCTAAACCCTGTGATAGGGGCTTCCTGAGAGGATTGATGCCGCTCGATAAAGCTGTTCAGCAAGCATCACACGGGCAAGCATATGGGGCCACACCATTGACCCGAAGCTGAGTTTGAAGTCAGCGCGTGCACGCAAGCTTGGGTCAATCCCATCTGCACCGCCAATGATAAAAGTCAGATCAGCGCGCCCTGCGTCGCGCCATCCGCCGAGTTTGTCGGCGAATTTGGGTGAGCTCATCACCGTGCCGCGCTCATCCATCGCGCAGATCACGGACCCTTTTGGAATTGCGCGATCCAAAAGAGCTGCCTCAGCGCCCATTCCAAGGTTTTTCTTGTCTTCAACTTCCAGAACAGACAAAGGGCCGAGGCCTAGGCCCCGACCAGTCCTCTCGAACCGTTTGTGATAATCGTCAAAAAGGGTCTTTTCTGGGCCAGCGCGCATGCGGCCGACAGCACAGATATGGACCTTCATTTAGGAATTGGGCCGCGGCATTGGATCTTCGCCGTCCATCCACATCTTTTCGATTTGATAAAACTCGCGTACTTCGGGACGGAACACATGCACAATGATGTCGCCCGTATCAAGCAAGACCCAATCCCCGCCGCCTTTGCCTTCAAGCTTGGAGGCGCGGCCAAGCTCTTGCTTGAGCTTGTCGTGAAGTTTTTCCGAAATCGCAACGACTTGGCGAGTGGAGCGGCCTGAGCAGACCAGCATGTAATCGCCAATAGCCGATTTTCCGCGCAGATCAATCTGCACGATGTCTTCGGCTTTGTCTTCCTCAAGGGAGTTCAGGATAAAGGCCAGAAGCGCGTCGCTGCTGGTATCGTCAGGGCCAGTCATCGTGGCGGACCCAAGATCTGCGGCCCCTGCCGCATCGTTGTTAACAGACAGAACACTGTCCTCCATAAAAACACCGATTCTGCCCCGGTGCTGGGTTTTCCGCGTATAGCACTGGTGTTGGGGAATCTCAAGTTGTGCAGTCGCAGCATTATTTCGTGGATTGCTCGGCTTCTTCCAGCATTCGCACTTCGCGCTGTGGGAAGGGAATGGAAATGCCGTTCTCTTTGAACGTATCCCAGAGCGCTAAAAACACAGCGCCTCGTACGTTGGTCAAGCCACCCGTCGGGTCCATGATCCAAAACCGCAGGATATAGTCGACGCTGCTGTCGCCAAATCCCACAACATGACACACGGGCGCGCGGGGATCGCCCAAAACCCGTTCTACAGTTTGGGCCGCCGCAACAGCGAGGGCGCGCACTTTGTGGGGATCGTCGCCATAGGCCGCCCCAAAGAAAATATCGAGCCGTACAAAGTCAGAGGAATGGGACCAGTTGACCACTTGGCCCGTGATCAAATCCTCATTTGGGATCAGGTATTCTTTGCCATCGCGGGTAACAACGCTGACATAGCGCGCGCCGAGGGCGTTGATCCAGCCGAAGGTCTCGCCGAGGGAAATCACATCCCCAGGTTTGATCGATTTATCGAGTAGAATGATGATGCCAGAGACGAGGTTCGAGACAACCTTTTGCAGACCAAAGCCAAGGCCGACACCGATAGCGCCAGACAGAAACGCAAGCCCCGTCAGATCGACGCCAACGGAGCGTATGCCGATAAAAAACGCTGATCCGTAAAGCAGAACCTGCAAGAACTTGATCGCCAAGACCTGCATGGATGGCGATATTTCTTCATTGCGTCGTATGGTCGATGTAGACACGGTGGAAATAAATCGCGCGCCTGCAAAGAGCACCGCGAGAATGATGACTGCTTGTATGACAGTCCAAAGCGATAGTCGTACGGTTCCAAATTCAAAGGCGAAGCCGTGCAAAAGGCTTTGAGCTTCATCCGTGAGATTGACGATGCTTAAGGTCACCCAAATCCAAGCGCCGTACCGAATAATTCCACGCAGCAAAGAGTTGTGTATGAAGCGCGTGACAAATGCGACAAAGAACCAAGCCGTTGTCAGATTGGCGATGATGCCGAGTAAATAAGATCGCGACGGCCACGTTATTTCGCGCATCACCAACACGGTAATCCAAATCAGCACCACATAAACGAGCAAGCGCAGACGTCTGTGCAACATGACCAAAATGCGCATGCGCCATGTCGGCCAGCCTTCTCGCGCGCGCATCCAGTTGTGAAAGCGCGGTTTCAGGAAGGCGGCAAGAATGTGAGCAATGATGAATACACCTGCGGCAATCGCTATTTGATAGGCGATCCAAGGGCGCAAAAGATTTTCGGTGATGCTTTGTGCGAAGTCGGCAAATGAAAATGCGGCATCGCGGAGATCAGACAGCGCATCGGGCGTCGCTTCAGGCAGCGGCTGTCCGGCCGTGGCGGCGGTTTGCTCTAAGGTGCTAGTCTGGTCTGCGTCGCTCACGGGGGCTGCTTGATGCCTCATTTTGCTCAGAGGCACTGTGTCATGGGAAATGCGTATTTAGCAAGCAAGCCTTGCGCGAGAGTAATCTGGAAACGAGTCTTGCGAGACTCAGGCACAATGGTGTATCCGCTCCTTCATGACCCGAGTTTTCGATCTCAACGAACGCGCGCGATTGCGGGAACGCTTCTACGGAGCGTCTTGCTCTGTGCTTGCTCGCCTACCTTAAAGCCGAGCCATTGCCGCAGCTGCGCGCTGCGTACAAATTCTTAACAATTCATCAATACGGGAGTGGACCAAATGTCCCCCAAAACGATCTATGACAAAATCTGGGATGCGCATGTTGCGCATGAAGCAGAAGACGGCACATGCCTCCTTTATATCGACCGTCACCTAGTGCACGAAGTGACCTCGCCGCAGGCTTTTGAAGGTCTGCGCATGACAAACCGCAAGGTGCGCGCGCCTGAAAAGACGATTGCTGTTCCGGATCACAACGTTCCAACAACGGCTGGTCGTGAAGATCCAAAGAACATGACAGAAGACAGCGCTATTCAGGTTGCTGCGCTGGATACGAACGCCAAGGAATTTGGCATTCACTATTATCCCGTGTCTGACGTGCGTCAGGGCATCGTGCATATCGTTGGACCAGAGCAGGGTTGGACCTTGCCCGGCATGACGGTTGTTTGCGGCGACAGTCACACAGCGACACATGGCGCGTTCGGCGCGCTTGCGCATGGTATCGGCACGTCCGAGGTTGAGCATGTTCTGGCGACGCAAACGCTGATCCAAAAGAAGTCCAAGAATATGAAGGTCGAGATCACGGGCAAGCTGAAGCCGGGTGTGACGGCCAAGGACATTACGATGTCTGTGATTGGCGAAACTGGTACTGCTGGTGGCACTGGCTACGTCATCGAGTATTGCGGTGAAGCGATCCGCGATCTGTCTATGGAAGGCCGCATGACCGTCTGCAACATGGCGATTGAAGGCGGCGCGCGCGCCGGTCTGATCGCGCCTGACGAGAAGACATATGAATATTGCAAAGGTCGCCCGCACGCTCCGAAAGGCGCTGAGTGGGACGCGGCAGAGGCGTACTGGCGCACACTCTTCACCGATGAGGGCGCACATTTTGATAAGGTCGTCACACTGAACGGCGCTGACATTGAGCCAAGCGTCACTTGGGGCACATCCCCTGAGGATGTTCTGCCGATTTCTGGCGTTGTTCCGAACCCGTCTGATTTTGAAGGCGGCAAGGTCGAAGCCGCACAGCGCGCGATCGACTACATGGGTCTGACGCCGGGTCAGAAACTGACAGATATCGAAATCGACACGGTCTTCATTGGCTCATGCACCAACGGTCGTATCGAAGACTTCCGCGCGGTTGCCGAGGTCGTCAAAGGCAAGAAGATCAAAGAGGGCATGCGCGCGATGATCGTGCCGGGCTCTGGTCTGGTCCGTGCGCAGGCCGAAGAAGAAGGTCTTGCGGACATCTTCAAAGAGGCTGGCTTTGAATGGCGCCTCGCGGGTTGCTCTATGTGCCTTGCGATGAACCCGGATCAGCTTGCAGAGAACGAGCGCTGCGCTGCGACGTCCAACCGAAACTTCGAGGGCCGTCAAGGCTATAAAGGGCGCACGCACCTTGTGTCCCCTGCGATGGCTGCGGCTGCGGCCCTTACTGGTCACCTGACGGATATCCGGGACTTGATCTAGGACGTCGACGGAGGGTGCGTGGAAACCACGCACCTTACGGACTGAACAAAGGTAGGGTGCGTGGTTTCCCACGCACCGCCCCCGACAAAAGGAAAATCCAAATGGATAAATTCGAAAAACTTTCCGGTATCGCTGCGCCAATGCCGTTGGTGAATATCGACACGGACATGATCATTCCGAAGGTCTTCTTGAAAACGATCAAACGCTCTGGCCTTGGTGCAAACCTCTTTGACGAGATGCGCTTTGATCGTGAAGGCAACGAAATCGAAGATTTCGTTTTAAATCAACCAGCCTATCGCGATGCGCAGATCTTGGTGACGGGCGACAACTTTGGGTGTGGTTCCTCACGCGAGCACGCGCCGTGGTCTTTGGCCGATTTCGGCATCAAAGCGATCGTGTCTACGTCTTTCGCCGACATCTTTTACAACAACTGCTTTAAGAATGGCATCCTGCCCATCGTGTTGCCACAAGACGCGGTGGACGTGTTGATGAAAGATGCAGAAAAAGGGTCTAACGCCCGCATGGACGTGGACCTTGTTGAGCAAACTGTGACGACCTCTGACGGCGAAGTGTTCACCTTTGAAGTCGATAGCTTCAAAAAGCACTGCTTGCTTGAAGGACTGGATGATATCGGCCTGACAATGGAAAAAGCGAGCGCGATTGACGCGTTTGAAGCCAAAGCTGCTGCGCTGCGCCCTTGGGCTTAGTCTGGCTTGTGCAGAAACTATCTTAGGGCGGGGCAGGAGTTTTTCTGCCCCGCCCTTGTTCATTTTGAAACATCGCCATATTTCGAAAAACGCTCCAGTTTTACTACAATTGTTTCAACGTTGCGGTGCAATAGCGTTGGAACTTACATGAAACACTAGATGTAGTGCCTTGATTTTCATGTGCCTTTTTCTTGTGCCGCAATTGATGCAATCCCGCACCAGTCACGCCCTGATTTCGCCCGAAAGGTTAAGCAAAGTGAACTCACGGCTTGAGAAGCTGCCTTGATCAAGGCACAAATAGGGCAAGATTGAGGCATGCCGCTTTCCATAGCGGCTCAAGTTGGAACAAGCAGTCGGCATCGTATCGACAGCGTCCAGTTTGAAGGGAAACGAAGTGGTTACGAATATTTTTGGCGCAGGCATGCGGGCGTTGCTCGTGTGGCTATTGATAGCTACCCCGTCGCTTGTCTTGAATGGCGGCGCTGGCGATAGCTCTCAGCTTGTCGTCTTCTTTGGTGTTCTCGCAGCCTTCTTCACGTTCGTTGAATATTACAGCAGTTTTCCATCTATCGTAGAATTCCGCTTCGCGGCTCCTTTCAACCGCCATCGCTTTGTCACGATCTTCGCGATCGTTGCGGTGTTGTCGTTGGTGTGCAAAGGCGTATTCACGCCAACTGCGTTGACCCTTACAGTAAAGCACTGGGGCGATATGCTCGGACAAGCGATGGATGTTCCGTATTCGCCTGTACGTCTTATTGTTCTGATGCTGCATGATAATGCATCTATCGAGTTGGTCGAGATTGTGCGCACAGCAGCTGGCCTTGCTTATTCCATCTCGCTTTTGTCGCTTGTGATTTTCATTCTCTTGGTGCGCGTTGCCAAGTGGCCGTCAAAATCGGGCGCATTTAATGTTTGGGTAAACCTTCCAATGTTTGATCCGACAGGTGGCGGCGATGTGCTGGTGCGTCTCAAGCGGGACGCGAATGTTAACATTATATTTGGATTTCTTTTGCCATTCTTGATTCCAGCTGTGGTGAAAACCGCAACTGATCTTGTCGGCAACTTGTCGCTTGATGATCCGCAAACACTGATTTGGACGATGAGCGCATGGGCTTTCCTTCCTGCAAGCATGATCATGCGCGGCATCGCGATGGGGCGTGTAGCAGAAATGATCGAAGAGAAACGTCGACGCGCGTACGCGCAATCGGACGCCGCGCAACACGCATAGTATTCCTAACAACGTTGCTCTTTATGCCCTTTGCGCTTAGCGCAGAGGGCATTCGCGTTGCGACGCTTCACGCAGAGCTTACGCGCAAAGGGCCGGGGGTGCTGCTGCGCGATATTCAGCGTGAAAAGGACAAACAACTGACTGCGTTGAAAGAGATCGTAACTGCCGTCGATCCGGACGTTTTGCTGCTCACCAAGGTTGATTTCGACCTAGAGCGCCGCGCTGCAAAGGCTCTGCAAAGCTATTTAGGATTCGCACATTCTCTCGCGGTTAAGCCGAACTCGATGATGCCAACCGAACTGGATTTGGATGGCGACGGTCAGAGCGGGGATCGCCAGACCTGGGCGCGTTTTGCGGGAGAGGGGGCGATGCTCTTACTGTCAAAGCAACCTGTGCATTTGCAGTTTCATCTGAATGATGTGCTCTGGAAAGATGTGCCAAGCTCCGATCGTCCGGTGCATCGAAATGGCACCCCGTACCCGTCCAAAGCAGCGCAAGACGCGCAGAAACTGATTGGCCAAGGTCTGTGGGTAATAAAGGTCGACATGCAGGACGAGGCCGAAATCATCCTTGCGGCGTTTCAGAATCAAACGCCCGTTTTCGATGGTCCAGAAGATATGAATGGCCTTCGCGGACGCGCGCAATTGCAAATGCTGGACGCGATAATGAACAACAAATTTGGCGAGTTTCCAAGCCAGCGTTTTGCGCTCATTGGGAATGCAAATCTCGATCCAAAGCGTGGGGAAGGGGATCGGGCGGCGATTGCCACATTGCTGAGTGATCCACGTTTACAAGATCCTATTCCAAAGAGCGCGCTAGGGGGGGACGCCACGGCGATGTGGGAAAACCCTGGCCCAATGCGGGTTTCCTATATCCTTCCTAGCCGCGATTGGATTGTTGAACAGGCCGAGGTGTTCTGGCCCGACCAAGGCCCGCTCCGCCTTGCGGCAGAGAGGGCCAGTCGTCATCGGATGATCTGGATGGATATTAGACAGCGGCCTTAGTCAGGGCTTCATTGCGGTTTTTTGTAGCATCTACAAAGGCGCTTGCGCGGCGCAATGCGTCCTCTAGTGGTGTCATTTCGAAGTCAGGCAACAGTGCATCAAAATGTGTCGCATCCAAAGAATGTGGTGTGCGCCAGAGATAGCTCATTTCGATGAGATGTTTCATCTCTGCTACGAATGGCGACAAAAGCCGCAATGGCCACCACGCCATTTGCTTTATGCGCACATCTTGGCCTCGCACCGACGCAAGGGCATTGGCAAGCTCTTGGCCCGAAAGTGTGTATCCGGGAAAACAAACGTCTGTGAAACGCGCAAGCTCATTGCGCTTTTCTGAGAGTTCAACAGATGCGCGCGCAAGGTCGGGAAGATAGCCCCAAGCGTGGTCGATGGAAGGGTTTCCAGGATAGGTTAGCACACCTTTCTTAAGGCTCGAGACCAAGATTTTGTCGAACCAGTTGCCTGACGCCTTGGTGTCGAGATAATCGCCAGCGCGCAGCACAATTGTGCGTACACCCGCATCGCGATATCCTTGTTCCATCTCAATGCGCAGACGTCCCAGCGGGTTTTGAGCGCGATATGGCGAAGTGTTGGACCATGGTGCAGGGGTTTGTTCGCCAAAAACATACACATTTCCGGGAATAATTACGGTGGCATCATTCGCTAGTGCCGCGCGATGAACCGCGGGTTGAATGGTCAACTGCTGCTTGGCCCATTGCGAGTAATTCATGTTCCATGCGTTCACAATCACATCAACGCCGCGCGCTGCGGTATCTAGGGAATCTGACGTGCGATCAAACCGACGTACGTTCCAGCCGGAAGACTCAAATGCGAGGGCAGCGTGGCCCCCAAATTTTCCCGAAGCGCCGAGGATCAAAACTGTCTGTGTCATAACTTTCTCCATTGTTGTCTGAGGTATGTTTCATCTATTCAAATGCAGATTGATATTTACCAAAACTCTAGATCAGGTATTCATAATTGAATGGATAATTCTCTCGCAGAACTCGACTGGTCCCTTATTCGTGCATTTCTAGCGGTGGCTGAAACAGGCTCGCTTTCAGGTGCGGCGCGCCGCCTGTCACAGAGTCAACCAACGCTCGGGCGGCAAGTTAAATTGCTGGAAGAACAAATGGGTCTCCGTTTGTTTGAACGGCAAACGCGGGGATTGGCGCTAACACCAACCGGTGAAAGCTTGTTGGAACCAGCCCGAGCTATGCGGGACGCCTTTGGTCAGCTTAGTCTGCGCGCAGCGGGTCGGGATGCAAAGATGCAAGGCACCGTGCGCATCACTGCGAGCGAGGTGATGGCGCGTCATGTGATGCCGAAAATTATCGCGGGTATCAGAAACGCAGAGCCAGACATTCAAATCGAGCTAGTCCCGACAGATGCCAGTGAAAACTTGCTCTTCAGGGAAGCGGATATTGCTGTTCGGATGTATCGAAGTACGCAGCTTGACGTTATCACCAAACAGATCGCTCAGGCACCTTTAGGTGTCTTCGCAGCCAAAAGTTACCTTGCTGAGCGCGGCACACCGCTGCAAGTTGATGATGTATTGGGCCACGACATTGTCGGCTATGATCGAGATGATCGTATCATCCAAGCAATGCGCGCCCTTGGGTGGAACGCAACGCGCGACAATTTTGCAGTGCGCTGCGACGATCAAAATACCTATTGGGAGCTTGTGCGCGCAGGGTGTGGTGTCGGCTTTACTCAGCTTATTGTTGGCGAGGCGGATCCAACGGTTGAGAGGCTCGTTCCGGAGTTGGATCTGCCGCCTTTGCCTGTTTGGCTTGCAGCACCTGAGGAAATGCGCGCAACCCCGCGGATAAAACGGGTCTGGGAAATGCTGGAGTTGGGCATTACGCAAACCTTCGCAAACACCTGCTTGCCTTGACCCTACGCCCCCTTAAATGTAGGGCCATGCGCAACAGATTAACCCATTCAGGAACAGCGCTATGAGCAACCCATCCCTTCTTATTCTAGCCGGTGACGGCATTGGCCCCGAAGTCATGGCGCAAGTGCAGCGCATTATTGGATGGTTTGGCGACAAGCGCGGTTTGAACTTCGATGTCAGCGAAGACCTCGTGGGCGGCGCAGCCTATGACAAGCACGGTGTTCCTTTGCATGATGACACGATGGCGAAAGCGCAAGACGTAGATGCAGTTCTGCTCGGTGCGGTTGGTGGGCCTGCTTATGACGATCTGGATTTCTCTGTGAAACCAGAGCGCGGCCTGTTGCGTCTTCGTAAGGAAATGGACCTCTTCGCGAACCTGCGCCCTGCACAGTGCTTTGACGCGCTTGCTGATTTCTCGTCTTTGAAGACCGAACTCGTCTCTGGCCTCGACATCATGATCGTGCGCGAGCTGACATCTGGCGTTTACTTCGGTGAGCCGCGCGGCATTTTCGAGGAAGGCAACCAGCGCGTTGGCATCAACACACAGCGTTATACAGAGGCCGAGATCGAGCGCGGCGCGCGTGCGGCGTTTGAACTGGCAATGAAGCGCGACAAGCGTCTTTGCTCTATGGAAAAAGCCAACGTTATGGAAAGCGGCATTCTGTGGCGCGAAGTTGTGATCGAGGTCTCCAAAGATTACCCAGAGGTCGAGCTGTCCCACATGTATGCCGATAACGGCGCGATGCAGTTGGTGCGCGCACCCAAGCAGTTTGACGTGATCTACACCGACAACCTCTTTGGCGACATCCTGTCTGATTGTGCGGCGATGCTCACAGGCTCGCTTGGTATGCTTCCATCTGCTTCCCTTGGTGCGCCAATGGAAAACGGTCGCCCGAAAGCGCTTTATGAGCCGGTACACGGGTCTGCGCCTGACATCACAGGTCAAGGCAAAGCCAACCCATCCGCATGTATCCTTAGCTTTGCGATGGCTCTGCGCTATAGCTTTGATGCGGGTGCTGAAGCGGATCGCCTCGAAGCAGCTGTTGAAAAGGTTCTTGCAGACGGCATTCGCACAGCGGACCTGATGCAAGCAAATGACGGCACGCCAGTTTCGACAACCGAGATGGGTGATGCAATTCTAGCAGCGCTTGATGCGTCGCTCTAAGATCTGAAAAAATTTCGGAACGCCGAGGCAGGTTTAAGAGCGTGCCTTGGCGTTTTGCGTTCTACTCGATTTGACATGGCGCTTTGGCATGAGTTTTTTACCTCCCCTTGATGTGCTCGCCCGCCTTCCTCTGCTGCCCGTGATGCTGTTGCAGGGAATTCTGGTGCGCAGACGCGCGATTGTTCTGCCCGAAGCTGCTGGCGCGCGACAGGGAGTTGTTGGAACTGGTCAGCCCTTGAGGCTTTTGATCCTGGGCGATTCTTCAGCGGCAGGCGTAGGGGTTGAAATCCAACAGGATGCGCTGAGTGGGCAAGTGCTTGACCGCTTAGCGAGAAGCCGGACTGTTCACTGGCGCTTGGTTGCGCGCACAGGGGCTACAACATCTGATGCTGCGGGAATGCTGCAAGAGGTGAGCGACGATACATTCGACGTTGCGGTGCTGGTTTTCGGGGTGAATGACGCAGTGCGACTAAAGAGGTTAGGACCTTGGCGACGTCAACACGCAGCTTTAAGGCAAATGTTGCGCGATGAATTCGGGGTGACGACGCTTTTGGTCACAGCCGTTCCACCCTTATCGCTTTTCCCCGCGTTGCCACGGTTGCTCCAATGGATACTTGGCGCGCATGCGGAACGTATGGATAGGGCCTTGGCCGAAGATGTTCGCAAAGAGGCGGGAGCGTTTCATTATACCCTTGATCTCCCTTTTAGCCGCGAGGCTATGGCGATTGATGGATATCATCCCAGTGCGAGCACCTATGCGCTTTGGGGGCGCACCGTCGCTGAGAGAATTTTGGCTGTGGTATCTCCTTCGGGTTAAATGATTCTTTTTTGTGCAAGAGCCTACTTAATGCTCTTAGATGAACGAAAAATTGGCAGTCTGTCGCTTTTTTAGGGAATTTTGTCGAGTTTCCCATCCTCTAGAGCGCTATTTCGGAAACTGCTTGCGTTGTGATCGCGTGCGCGCTTTAGTCGGGATCGCAAAAGGCGGGGCTAAACCCGCGGCAAGACATGGGGAGCCTCGGTTGGCCGATAGTCACAGCGACGGCGCGTTCGTAGAATTTGACCGCGTACAGAAAAGTTATGACGGCGAGAATCTCGTCGTTAAAGACCTTAACCTTTCAATGCCCAAAGGCGAGTTCCTCACAATGTTGGGGCCGTCGGGATCAGGCAAGACAACTTGCCTTATGATGTTGGCTGGGTTTGAGACCGCAACTCACGGTGATATTCGCCTTGACGGGCAGCCGATCAATAACATTCCTCCACACAAACGCGGTATCGGCATGGTTTTCCAAAACTATGCTTTGTTCCCGCATATGACGATTGCAGAAAACCTGAGCTTCCCTCTTGAGGTGCGCAAAATGCCAAAGGCAGAGCGCGAAGCGAAAGTGAAGCACGTTCTAGAGATGGTCCAGATGGGAGCGTTTGGCGGCAGGCGTCCGGCGCAGCTTTCTGGGGGTCAGCAACAGCGTGTTGCCCTTGCGCGTGCGCTAGTGTTCGAAGCTGAATTGGTCCTCATGGACGAACCGCTAGGTGCGCTCGACAAGCAATTGCGCGAAACGATGCAGTTCGAAATCAAACGTATCGCCGATAACCTAGGGATTACCGTTGTTTACGTGACGCATGATCAGACCGAAGCGCTCACAATGTCGGACCGCGTTGCTGTTTTTGAGGATGGCCGCATTCAGCAACTTGCGCCGCCTGATGAACTATACGAAAGCCCGCAAAACAGTTTCGTGGCGCAATTTATTGGTGAAAACAACACGCTCGAAGGTACTGTCAAAGAGATCAAGAACGGCATCGCGTTGGTTCAGCTTGACGGAGGCGGCTTGATTGATTGCAAACCTGTCAACGTCACAAAAGCGGGCGAACGCACACGCGTTTCAATTCGCCCGGAGCGCGTTGAGTTCCATAAAGAACGACTGAGCGCAGAAGCACATACGCTAAAAGCCGAAGTTCTTGAGTTCATTTATATGGGCGACATCTTCCGCACGCGTTTGCGCGTTGCTGGTAAAGATGACTTCATCATCAAGTCTCGTAACGCGCCGGATCAGGTTCGTCTTGAGCCGGGCAGCGAGATTGAAATCGGTTGGCTGGCAGAGGATTGCCGTGCGCTCGATGCCTAATTCTGCTGGCTGCGTTGCGTGCGCAGCGAGCGTTTCAAGGAGTTCGGATTTTTGCCTGTTATCCAAACTTCACTCACTAAAACAGGAACAACATGGGAGTTCTTTATGAAACTTAAATCAGTTCTATTGGCAACCGCGCTGGGTAGCGTTGGCTTTGCAGCATCCGCAGCCGAAGTGACAGTGATGTCATGGGGCGGCGCTTACACGAAAAGCCAAGTGGAAGCGTATCACAAACCATTCACAGCCGAGACTGGCGTCAAAGTGAACTCTGTCGACAGCGACAACCCAGCGACGCCGATTAAGGCGCAGGTTGAAGCGGGCAACGTCACCGTTGACGTAGCAGACGTTGAATTTTCTGATGCGGTTCGTCTGTGCGACGAAGGTCTGCTCGAAGAGATCGACAGCTCCATGCTCCCAGCGGCGCCAGATGGCACAGCAGCGGCAGATGATTTCATCGAAGGTGCATTGCAAGATTGCGCCGTGGCGAACATCGTTTGGTCCACTGTTTTTGCATATAACTCGGACAACAACCCGACAGCGCCTGACAGCATCGACGATTTCTTCAACACGGCTGATTTCCCAGGCAAGCGTGGCCTGCGTAAGTCCGCTAAAGCGACACTTGAGATGGCTTTGATGGCTGATGGCGTTGCTGCTGGCGATGTTTACAGCATTTTGGAAACAGACGAAGGCGTTGATCGCGCATTTGCAAAGCTCGACAGCATCAAGAGCGACATCGTGTGGTGGGAAGCAGGCGCTCAGCCTCCACAGCTTCTTGCTGACGGCGAAGTTGTGATGTCCACAGCGTATAACGGCCGTATCTTCAACGCCGCTGTTGCTGAGAACCAGCCATTGGTTGTTGTTTGGGACGGTCAGATCCTTGATTTCGATCTCTTCGTCATTCCAAAGGGTGCGCCAAACAAAGAAGAAGCTCTGAAGTTCATCTCCTTCTCCACAGACACACAGCGTCTGGCGGATCAGGCGTCTTGGATTTCTTATGGCCCTGCGCGTAAATCTTCTGGCGCGCTTGTTGGTAAGTATTCTGACGGCGAAACAGACATGGCACCACACATGCCAACAGCGGCGGCCAACCTTGGCAACGCTCTGGTGAACAACTTCGAATTCTGGGTCGACAATGATGCAGAACTGAACGAGCGTTTCAACGCTTGGTTGGCGAAGTAAGTTAATGATTGGCTCGATCCCCTAGGTGGGGGTCGAGCCTCCCAAGACCAGCGATAGACTGGTTTAAAACACCATTTGCAGGGACGACAAATGCTTACAACCGTTGACGGCAAACCGCTAAAGGCGGCACTGGCACAAGCGCAATCTCGGGCCAAGCGCCGCGCGTTTTTACTTGTCTTTCCTTTGCTTGCATTCATCGTGATCAGCTTTTTGTTTCCGATTGGTCAGATGCTTTACAAATCCGTTAATAACACAGGATTTGTTGAATCTACGAATTTTGGAACTGGTGTCACTACGCCGATAATGACAAACCTGTCCGAATGGTTTGACGAAAATCCTGCACCTGCCGAGATTGATGAATCTGCTTACGCGGCATTGGTTGCCGATTTGGTTGTTTTGCGTGAACTCAAGGCACCGGGCCAAGCAGGTACACGCATCAACTACGAACGCTCTGGATCGCGTTCGATGTTTACCAAGGCAGCGCGTAAGGCCAAAAAGCTTGAACCGCCTTACAAAGCAGCCATGATTGATTTGGATGAAGACTGGGCCGATCCGGGTCTTTGGCAAACTATGCGCGGGGCATCCAATGCCTATACGTGGAACTTCTATCTCGCTGCGGTTGATCGCAAGCGCGGGCCAGATGGAGCTGTGGAAATGGTTCCCGAAAACCGTCAAGTCTATGTGAACCTGTTTAAACGAACACTCTTCTTGTCGGTCGTCATAACAGTCTTATGCTTCATTCTTGCCTTCCCGGTTGCCCATTTGTTAGCGACGTTACCGCTGCGCTATTCGAACCTTTTGATGATCCTTGTTTTATTGCCGTTTTGGACGTCTCTGTTGGTGCGAACCACCAGCTGGATGATCCTGCTGCAAAGTCAGGGTGTGCTTAACGATGCAATGGTCGCCACAGGTATTCTGAGCGACGAGAACCGCATTCAGATGATGTACAACCAGACCGGTACGATCATTGCGATGGTGCATATTTTGTTGCCCTTCATGATCCTGCCGCTCTATTCCGTGATGCGTTTGATTAACCCGTCCTATGTGCGCGCCGCGCGATCGATGGGTGCAACGAGCTGGACCGCGTTTCGTCGTATCTACTTTCCGCAAACCGTTCCGGGCATCGGCGCGGGTGCCTTGTTGGTCTTCATCCTCGCGGTTGGCTACTACATCACGCCCGCCTTGGTCGGCGGCGCGGATGGTCAGCTTATCTCGAACCTGATCGCCTTCCATATGAGCAAATCGCTCAACTGGTCGCTTGCTGCGGCGCTTGCTGCGATCCTGCTTGGTTGCGTTGTGATCCTTTACTGGCTCTACGATCGTTTGATCGGCATCGACAATTTGAAGTTGGGTTAAGCGATGAAGCAAACGCACCTCACAAAGATCTCGGACCATGCTACCCGCGAAAGTGCGAATGGCCCGAATGCACACCCGTCCAGAGCGATCCCAAATAGCTTTCTCGAAGTGGAGTTGAATTAATGGCGCTACCAACACACGCTTCAACGCTAGAGCGCGTCTGGCACTACACCTATCTGGTTCTGTGCGGGCTGATCTTTCTGTTCCTCATTGCGCCAATTCTGATCGTTATTCCGCTTAGCTTTAACGCTGAGCCGTATTTCACGTTCACCGAAAAGATGCTGAAGCTTGATCCAACCGGCTATTCTACCCGTTGGTACGATCTGCTGCTGACCTTTGGTATGTTAGAACCTGACGCAACCCGAGACAGCAGTTGGTGGGCAGATGCTTGGTCCAATTCAAATTGGATCAATGCGGCGAAGAACTCGATCATAGTCGGCTTCTTCTCAACGCTGATCGCGACAAGTCTTGGAACCGTCGCTGCGCTTGGTCTGTCGCGCCCTGAAATGCCGGGTCGACGTGCGATCATGGCAATCCTGATTTCGCCAATGATTGTACCGATCATTATTACAGCAACAGGCTTGTTCTTTTTCTATTCATCAATCCGCATTCAAGATTGGGGTATCCCCTATCTGGGCGTGATCTTGGCGCATGCCACGTTGGGCATTCCCTTTGTGATCATCACAGTGACGGCGACCTTGGTGGGCTTCGACCATTCCTTAACGCGCGCTGCGGCTAACATGGGCGCAGGTCCGGCGCGAACATTCTTTAAGATCCAGATGCCACTCATCCTGCCTGGCGTTATTTCGGGCGCTTTGTTTGCCTTTGTGACCAGCTTTGACGAGGTTGTCGTGGTGCTGTTCGTTGGTGGTCTGGATGAGCAAACCATTCCTCGGCAAATGTGGAACGGTATTCGCGAGCAGATCAGCCCAGCTATCTTATCGGTTGCGACGATCCTTGTGATCATCTCAATTGCGCTGCTGACTGTCGTAGAATTGTTGCGCCGTCGTTCAGAGCGCTTGCGCGGTATGAGCCCGGGTTAATCAGGCGTGACAAGCGGAGGCGAGAAACACAAGTCCGCTGTCATCAAACATCAAGGTTTCTGTCGCGCGTACCTGCTTGTGGTTTTCATAGAGAATGACCAGCATATTGTGGCCGTTGAAAATCTCTAGAACTTTAAAGTGTAAATCAGGTTGGTGCGATAGCGCTTCAGCCCAATACGCTGCTAGGGCAGCTTTCCCGACGACTTCGCCGTCGCCGACCAAAGCAACTGCTTTGGCGGATCTAAATGTAATATCATCTGAATAGTGGCTCAGGATGCGAGGAAGATCATGTGCGTTCCACGCATCCTGCCAGTCTTGTACGAAGGCTTTATAGCCCTCAAAAGTCACGCGCGAACGAGCTTTTCGTAAGCTTCCGCAACTTCGCGCGTCAACTCGCCAACCTCGAACGTGTAATCGCCAATCTGGCCAACAGGCGTTACTTCGGCCGCCGAACCTGTCAGCCAGCACTGCTCAAAGCCTTCGAGTTCTTCTGGAAGGATGTGACGCTCATGCACCTTGATCTGACGGTCCTTCAAAACACCGATGATTGTCTGACGTGTGAGACCATTGAGGATCGAATCCGCCAGCGGCGTGTGCACTTCACCGTCTTTCACGAAGAAGATGTTCGCGCCTGTCGCTTCGGCAACATAGCCGCGATAATCTAGGAACATCGCGTCCGAGCAACCCTTGGCCTCCGCCGCGTGTTTGGACATCGTGCAGATCATGTAAAGACCCGCCGCCTTGGCCGCCACTGGGATCGTCTCAGGGGACGGACGCTTCCATTTCGCGATGTCGAGCTTTGCGCCCTTCATCTTGGCATCGCCATAGTAGTTGCCCCACTTCCAAGCCGTAACAGCCATGCGCACAGGGTTGCGCGAAGCCGCGACACCCATGTCAGCGCCAGCGCCGCGGAAGGCCACAACGCGCAAGTAAGCGTTGGTCAATCCATTCGCCTCAAGCGTCGCTTTTTTCGCCGCTTCGATTTCGTCAACGGTGTATGGGATTTCCATATCCATCAACTCGCCTGATTTGATCAAACGCTCTGAATGTTCGCGCGATTTGAAAACCTTACCGTCATAGCAACGCTCGCCCTCAAAAACAGAAGACGCATAGTGGAGAGCGTGCGTCAGAATATGCACGTTGGCATCGCGCCAATCGACGAGTTCGCCGTCCATCCAGATTTTACCGTCGCGATCCGCGTATGAGTCAGACATAGTGCTCTCCTTTCATTTTTCCATTTATTGCGCAATTTAGGTCCGATACGGAAATAATATTGCGTCAAAACTGACATTAGCTAGCAGTCTGTTATTGGAAAGTCAACAAAGCTGACGTATAATTTGCACGAAGTCCAAGAAAGGCGTGCCATGTCTGATCGAAACGCAGCGCAACATAGTGATATGCTTTTGTTCCTCACAGACGAACAATTGCGTCAGGGAATCGAAGCGATGTTCTTTGCCTATCAAGGCTTTACCGCCGATCCTGACCGTATTCTCGCTGGCATGGCTTACGGACGTGCACACCACCGCGCGGTGCATTTCATCAATCGTGCGCCGGGCACGACGGTGAACAATCTACTCGGCATATTGGGCGTGACCAAGCAATCTTTGAACCGTGTTTTGCGCACTTTGATAGAGGACGGGTTGGTCGAAAGCCGAGTCGGACGCGCAGACAAACGCGAACGTCATTTGTTTCTAACAGAAGCGGGCGAAGAGCTGGAGCGCAAGCTCTCTGACGCGCAGCGCGCCCGTATGCGCGCCGCCTACCGCGAGGCTGGCGCCGAAGCTGTGACTGGTTTTCGCGCCGTACTTGAGGCAATGATGGACCCAGAGATACGCCGCAAGTCCCGCGCGCTTAAGGAAAGCAGTACATGAGTGATCCCGACGCCCATCTTTTGATCGTAGACGACGACGAGCGCATTCGCGGTTTGTTGCAGAAATTCTTGGTGCGCCATGGGTTTCTCGTGACCGCCGCGCGCGATGCCGCTCATGCGCGGCGTATTCTGTCGGGTCTGGATTTCGATTTGATCGTTCTGGATGTGATGATGCCCGGCGAGGATGGGATTTCCCTAACGCGCGATCTGCGCAAGACCTCTACAACGCCGATCATGTTGCTGACCGCAAAGGGCGAAACCGAAAACAGGATTGAAGGCCTTGAGGCGGGCGCGGATGACTATCTGCCAAAACCGTTTGAACCCAAGGAACTGCTGCTGCGCATCAACGCGATCCTGCGCCGTATGCCTGAGGCCGAAGCGGCAGACACAGCGCCCAAAGTGCTGCATCTTGGCCCTGTGCGTTATGACATAGAGCGCGGCGAAATGTGGAACGGCGATGATATCGTGCGCCTCACCGCGACCGAGGCGCAATTGATGCGTATCTTCTCCAAACATGTGGGTGAACCCGTTAGCCGTGTGCAACTGGTCGAAGAATTAGGCCGAGATCGCGGCCAAGCCCAAGAGCGCGCGGTGGACGTTCAGATCACACGACTGCGCCGTAAGATCGAAGTCGATCCAAAGCAACCGCGGTATATGCAAACCGTGCGCGGCGCTGGGTATATGTTGGCACCTGACTAAATGATCATCCTCGTTGATCTAGTTGGTATTTGGCATTTCTGGTCCGCTTTTCTTCTTAGGCGCAGGCTCCTAAAAAATCATCCGACCGTACTTGCTGACATTAATCGAGATGTAGAGCCAATGGTGCACTGGGGCCGCTCTATGTTTCCTGACTGGTGGAACGATTGCATTGTGCTACAGCACTTCTGTCTTTTTCAAATAGATCAATTCCCGCCGATGGCCCTCGCGGATGACAAGGTTTTCTATCGTGTCAAACGATTGCGCCGTGGTTTTGTGGTCTGGCTTTATGCTGCTGCGCTTGGCATGGTTATCGCAAGTATGTCTTAGGAAATATCAATGACTAAAACAGCCCTCATCACCCATCCCGCTTGCCTTGAGCATGTCACGCCCTCTGGTCATCCCGAACAGGTGGCACGGCTTGAATACATTCTAAATGCGTTGAAAGACAAAGACCTCAAACGGGTCAAGGCACCCCTTGGTAGCGAAGATGATATCACCCGTTGTCACCCAGCGAGCCACATCACTGATCTGCGGAGCGCCTTGCCGACGGTTGGTAATCGCCAGTTGGATGCGGATACACATATGTCCGCAGGTTCGCTCGACGCAGCATTCCGCGCAGTCGGGGCAGTGACCAAGGCGGTGGATATGGTGATGGGCGGCGAGGCGGGCAATGCCTTTGCCGCGATCCGACCGCCCGGGCATCATGCGGAGACGTCGACGCCGATGGGTTTTTGCTTGTTTGGTAACGTCGCAATTGGCGCGAAATATGCACTGGAACATCATGGGCTAAAACGTGTCGCGGTCGTGGATTTCGACGTGCATCACGGCAATGGCACGCAAGACTTGCTCTGGAATGAATCCCGCGCCTTGGTGATTACCTCCCAGCAAATGCCGCTTTGGCCCGGTACGGGTGAACGCAGCGATAAGGGTGGTTTTGACAACGTGGTTAACTTACCCATCGCGCCCGAAAGCAAAGGCGATCAAATGCGCGCGCTTTACGAGGCCGAGGTCTTCCCACGCTTGCGCGAGTTCAAGCCCGAGATGATCTTCATCAGCGCAGGTTTCGACGCCCACCAAGATGATCCTCTCGCCAATCTCAACTGGTCCACTGCTGATTTCAAATGGCTCACAGAGGAGTTGTGCAAAATTGCAGCGGAAATTTGCGAGGGCCGTGTGGTCTCTGCGCTCGAAGGGGGCTATGACTTGGATGCGCTCGCCGATGCGGTCAGCGCGCATGTGGATGCACTGAGGGAGGCCAGCGGATGGGCGACACTAACGTAAGCGAAATGAGCTTTGAGCAAGCCATGGGTGAGCTTGAGCAAGTGGTCAGCCAGCTAGAGCGCGGCGATGTGCCTTTGGAGCAAAGCATCAGCCTTTATGAGCGTGGCGCAGAGCTGAAGAAGCGTTGCGAAGCGAAGCTGAAAGAGGCCGAAGAAAAGGTCGCCGCGATCACCTTTGACGGTGATGGCGCGCCTAAAGGGACGACTCCTGTCGAAGGTCTGTGACACTAAAATCAGAAATGACCGGCTGGTCAGCGGAGGTTGATCAGCATTTTGCACGGGTTTTGTCGGGCTTTGCCGATGTGCCTGTGGTGCAAGCGATGCGTTATGCGACGACGGGCGGCAAGCGCCTGCGCGCCTTTCTCGTTCGTGAAAGCGCGCGTGTGTGCGGCGCAGATATCTTGCGCGCGATCCACCCTGCTTGCGCGATTGAAGCGCTGCATGCCTATAGCCTTGTGCATGATGATTTGCCTTGTATGGATGATGATGATCTGCGGCGCGGCCAGCCCACAGTTCACAAGAAGTGGGATGATGCGACGGCGGTCCTTTGTGGCGATGCTTTGCAAACGCTGGCGTTTGAATTGGTCAGCGATCCCGCTTGCCACGATGATCCATTCGTTCGCAGCACCCTTGCCTTGACGCTCGCGCGTGCAAGTGGCGCGGCGGGGATGGTCTATGGTCAAGCGCTCGACATCGCCGCTGAAAGCGCCGCGACGCCGCTCACCCTTGATGAAATTACAGAGTTGCAAAACGGCAAGACAGGCGCGCTGATTACCTGGTCTGCAACCGCTGGCGCGATCTTTGCGAAGGCCGATACGGGCGCTCTGAAAACCTACGGCGATGCGCTTGGCCTCGCCTTTCAGATTGCCGATGACATTCTTGATGTTGAGGGCGATGCAGCCACACTTGGCAAGGCCGCGCAAAAGGATGCCGACGCTGGCAAAGCTACATTTGTGTCGCTTCTGGGCCTAGACGGGGCAAAGAGCCGCGCCGAAACGCTGGTGGAATCGGCGCTGGATGCATTATCTGTATATGGACCCGACGCCGACAACCTGCGCGCAACTGCGCGTTTTGTAATTGAGCGTCGCTCGTGAATAGTTACCGAAAGGGCATTTCAAATGTCTGAACGCCCGATGACCCCGCTTTTGGACCGCGTCCAGCGACCGAGCGATTTGAAGCAGTTTTCCGATGCAGAGCTTACGCATCTGGCGCAGGAATTGCGGAGTGAGACAATTTCTGCGGTTTCAGAGACAGGTGGTCACTTGGGTGCAGGGCTTGGCGTTGTTGAGCTGACCGTCGCGCTGCACGCCATTTTCAGCACGCCCAAGGACAAGATTATCTGGGACGTGGGGCACCAATGTTACCCCCATAAAATCCTGACAGAGCGCCGTGATCGCATTCGTACATTGCGGATGAAGGACGGGCTCAGCGGGTTCACCAAACGCTCCGAGAGCGTCTATGACCCCTTCGGTGCGGCGCATAGCTCGACCTCTATTTCTGCCGCGCTCGGCTTTGCCGTTGCGCGTGATCTGGGCGGTGAATGTGCTGGCGGTCTTGGGGATGCGGTTGCTGTTATCGGAGATGGCTCCATCAGCGCTGGCATGGCGTTTGAGGCGATGAACAACGCGGGTCATCTTAAGAAACGCATGTTCGTGATCCTCAATGATAATGAGATGAGCATCGCGCCCCCTGTTGGCGCGCTGTCCTCTTACCTCAGCCGCCTTTACGCGGAAGAGCCGTTCCAGGATCTAAAAACCGCCGCCAAAGGCGCGGTGAGTTTGCTGCCAGAACCGTTCCGCGAGGGCGCGAAACGCGCCAAGGATATGCTCAAGGGCATGGCTGTCGGTGGTACGCTGTTTGAGCAACTTGGTTTTTCTTATCTCGGCCCGATCGATGGTCATGATATGGACCAACTGCTGCCTGTGCTGCGCACCGTTCATGCGCGCGCGACAGGGCCAGTGCTGATCCATGTGCTCACCAAAAAGGGCAAGGGATATGCCCCTGCTGAGCGTGCGCGCGACAAGGGCCATGCGACGGCCAAGTTCGATGTTGTTACGGGCGAGCAGAAAAAGGCGCCGTCCAACGCACCAAGCTACACGAATGTTTTCGCGCAAAGCCTGCTGAAAGAGGCCGCTGCGGACGACAAAATCTGCGCGGTGACGGCTGCGATGCCTGATGGAACTGGCCTCAACCTATTTGCAGAGCGCTACCCGAGCCGTTGTTTTGATGTGGCTATCGCCGAACAGCACGGCGTGACCTTTTCCGCCGCGCTTGCGGCTGGCGGGATGAAGCCGTTCTGCACCATGTATTCGACCTTCCTGCAACGAGGTTACGATCAGGTCGTTCATGACGTCGCGATTCAGCGCTTGCCTGTGCGTTTCGCGATTGATCGCGCGGGTCTCGTTGGCGCGGATGGCGCGACCCACGCAGGCGCGTTTGATACCGCCTTCCTTAGCAATCTGCCGGGCTTTACGGTCATGGCCGCTGCGGATGAGGCCGAACTGGTCCATATGGTTGCCACTGCCGTTGCGCATGACGCTGGCCCAATCGCTTTCCGTTTCCCACGCGGCGAAGGGGTTGGCGTTGATCTGCCAGAAAAAGGTGTGCCGCTAGAAATTGGCAAGGGCCGTATGATCCGCGAGGGCAAAGGCGTTGCGATCCTATCGTTCGGCACGCGCCTGAAAGAGGTCGAGGATGCCTGCGATGCGCTCGCGGCAAAAGGCATAACGCCGACGATCGCAGATGCACGTTTTGCCAAGCCGCTTGATCGCGATTTGATCCTGCAACTCGCCGCAGATCACGAGGCGCTGATCACGATTGAAGAAGGCGCTGTTGGCGGTTTTGGCAGCCATGTTGCCCAGCTCTTGGCGGAGGAGGGGGTGTTCGACACGGGTCTCAAGTTCCGCTCTATGGTTTTGCCCGATATCTTTATCGACCAAGCCAGCCCGCGCGATATGTATAAGGTCGCGGCGCTCAATAGTGAGGACATTGAAGCCAAGGTTCTCAGCGTGCTGGGCATCGCGCAAATCGCAAGCAAAAAGGCATGAGTTTCACGCTGATAGACCTGCCCGCAGGCTTTCACGACGATCCCTACCCACACTACGCTTGGCTGCGTGACGAAGCCCCTGTTTGCGCGCAACCCGACGGGACATTTGTTGTCTCGCGTTATGCTGATCTTGATATGATCTACCGCGATACGAAGCGATTTATCTCTGACAAAAAGAAGGTCTTCGCGCCGAAATTTGGTACCGACGCACCGCTTTATGAGCATCACACCACGTCCTTGGTGTTTAACGACCCACCGCTGCACACGCGGGTGCGCAAGATCATGGTTGGTGCCATGAACCCGCGTGCCTTGGCCTCGATGGAGCCTGGGCTGATAACTCTGGTCGATAGCTTGCTCGACGAAATGCAAGACCATCAAGAGGTCGATCTGATCGAGGCCTTCGCAGGCGCGATCCCGATAGAGGTCATCGGCAATCTCTTCAATATCCCGCGCAATGAACGCGGTCCCTTGCGAGATTGGTCGCTTGCCATTCTCGGCGCGCTGGAACCTGCTTTGACGCCAGAGCAAGAAGCGATTGGGAACAAAGCGGTGCTCGATTTCGTTGAATTCCTGAAGGAGATCGTCGCGGACAGACGTAAGAACCCCGGCGATCCGCAGACGGACGTTCTGACCCGTTTGATCGAAAGCGAAGAAGGCCAGCTTAGCCCTGTTGAGCTCTATCAGAACTGCATTTTTATTCTGAACGCTGGGCATGAGACGACGACAAATCTGATCGGCAACGCGCTCTGGCTTTTGCACGATGATCGCGAGGCGCGTGCGCGTTTGATTGCAGAGCCAAAGCTCATCACGCCCGCCGTCGATGAATTCCTGCGCATGGAAAGCCCGAACCAATTTGGCAACCGTCTGACCACAGAGGATATGACCCTGCACGGCACCCATATTCCTGCTGGTACGGACCTGCACATGTGCATTGGCGCGGCCAATCGCGATGCGGCGCAGTTCGCCAATCCTGATGCGCTGCAACTGGATCGTCGCCCTAACAAACATCTTGCCTTTGCGGGAGGCGCGCATACCTGCGTTGGCCTTACGCTCGCGCGGATGGAAGGGCGGATCGCGGTTGGAAAATTCCTTGAACGCTTTCCAGATTATGAAATCACCCAAGGCGCAAAACGTGCGGGCCGCATTCGCTTTCGTGGGTTTTCAAGGCTGCCAGCACGCTTGAGTTAGACAGAAAGGATCGCCCCATGTTGTGTCGTATCGGAGACGTCGAAGTTTGGCGCATTCTGGAATCCAACGATCCTTTCAAAACGCCAGAAGAGCTTTTTCCAAACGCTGGCGCAGATGTGCGCGATATTATTGAGCGTCATGTTTCGGGCGCTTGCTGCGCGCAGTCGGGCAAGCTGATCTTGCCGGTGCAGGGGTTTCTGCTAAAGACGCCCGATCACTTGATCCTCGTGGATGCTTGCGTTGGGAACGACAAAACCGTGCCGAGCACGCCTGATTGGCATCAACGCAAAGGCACGCGGTTCATGGACTCGCTCGCGGCGGCTGGCGCGGATGTTGCTGACGTGGACTATGTGCTGTGCACGCATCTTCACACGGATCACGTGGGTTGGAACACGCGGCTAGTCGATGGGCGCTGGGTGCCGACCTTTCCAAATGCGAAATACATGTTGCCCGAAGCGGATGACGATTTCTTTAGTGAGCATGCCGAAGTGCTCTACTCTGAAAGCGTGTCGCCTGTGGTCGAGGCTGGGCAATCAGAGCGCGTCAGCGCGGGGCATATGCTGGGCGATTATGTCTCGCTTATCCCGACGCCGGGCCACACGCCGGGGCATGTGTCTGTGCTGATTAAAAGCGGTGATGCAGAGGCGGTAATAACTGGCGATGCTATTCACACAACCGCGCAACTCGCGCATCCGGAATGGCATTTCAAATATGACATGGACGGGGATCAGGCCGAGGCCTCGCGCCGCGCCTTGTTGGGAAACGCTGCTGAGCGCAATCAGCGCGTGCTCGGAAGTCATTTCGCTTTGCCCTCTTTGGAGCGCATCCGCGCCAAGGGCGATGCATTTGAATGGGACGCAGATTAAGTTCAAGTTTTTTCCAAGGATTGACCTATCCCCCGCGTCCAAAGACCATAATGCGCATGAACACGAGTGAAACAGAGCTGGCTTTGGCCGCAGCGGGCGGGGATGCAGAGGCATTCGCGCTGCTGCTTGAGCGATCCTACGATCGCCTGTTTGGGCTTTGCTTTCGCTTGATGGGATCGCAATTCGAAGCGGAAGACCTTTGCCAGGATATTTGTGCGGCGCTGCCTGCAAAACTCGCGCGGTTTGAAGGGGGCGCTGCTTTTTCAACATGGCTCTACCGCGTTGCGGTGAATGCGGCCCATGATCGCCGCCGCCGCGCTGCGACACGCGCGAAGGCCGCGAGCGGTTGGGGCGATTGGGAAATGAACCGCACTGAAGTGAACAAAGAACAGGCCGAGGCGCTGGATTGGCTGATGCAGGCGATTGGTGGCCTTCCCGACGATTTGCGCGACACGATTGCGCTGGTGATGGATGACCTCAATCACCGCGAGGTCGGCGAGGTTCTGGGCATATCAGAGGGCACGGTGAGTTGGCGCATGAGCGAAGTGAAAAAACACCTAAAGGCGATAAAGGAGAGCGAGCAATGAGCGACGATCTGGACGATCTCAAGCGCGCCTTTAGTGCCGTTACTCCAGCGCCTGATGCTAAGAAGCGCGCAGAAAATATTGCGCTGGCCAAAGAAAACTTCGCGACCCTCCAAGGATCGCGCGATGAGCCACGTCCTATTGTAGATGCCCCGAAAATGGGCGGTTTTGCAAAAGGACTACATGCTATGTTTGATGCTCTGACTTCCAAAGCGGGCTTGACCGCGACAACGGCGCTGGCAGCTTTTGGCCTCGTGATGATGACACCCGTGATGCGCGATGGGCTGCCTGACATGATGTCGCCCGAACCCACGGTGCTGATGGAGGCACCTGTTGTTCTCGAAGAAATCGCGGTGGAGCAATCCGCAGACTCTGCTGTTGGCGCGTTGGTACAAGAAGCGGTGCCGATGCCATCGCCAGCGCCGCGGATGATGGCGAAAACTGAAAGCCGCGTGCGCATGGCCCCTGCCGCTGGAATGGTTGCCGATGCGCCAATGATTATTGCGGAGGCAGACACGGAGGCATTCGCAAATGCACCCGAGAATTCGCTGAAACTCACGTCCGAAGAGCCTGTTTCAACCTTTTCCGTCGATGTGGACACGGCGAGTTATTCGATCGTGCGATCCTCTTTGATGAATGGTCACATGCCGCCCAAGCAGGCTGTGCGTGTCGAAGAAATGGTGAACTATTTCCCCTATGATTACGCGGCACCTGATGCGGGGGCCTTTGCCACATCGCTCGCGATGATGCAGACGCCGTGGAATGAAAATACGCGGCTACTGCGCATCGCGATTCAAGGTGAAATGCCAGAGGTCGAGGCGCGCCCGCCGCTTAATTTGGTGTTCTTGATTGATACATCCGGCTCGATGAACCAGCCGAACAAACTACCGCTGCTTAAGCAATCCTTACGCCTTATGCTCGGGCAGCTTCGCCCTGAAGATCAGGTCGCGATTGTCGCCTATGCAGGGAGCGCGGGTCAGGTTTTGAAACCCACCGCGGCAAGCGAGCGGGACACGATCCTCGGCGCGCTTGATAATCTTGCGGCAGGTGGCGGCACCAACGGTCAGGCGGGCTTGCAACAGGCTTATGCGCTCGCGAAGAGCATGCAGGAAGACGGCGAAGTGAGCCGTGTGTTGCTGGCCACAGACGGAGACTTCAATGTCGGCCTCAACGATCCTGAGGCTCTGAAAGATTACATCGCGGATAAGCGCGAGAGCGGTACGTACCTGTCTGTTCTCGGCTTTGGGCGCGGCAATCTGGACGATGCAACGATGCAGGCGCTGGCGCAGAACGGGAATGGTCAGGCGAGCTATATTGATAGTCTGCCAGAGGCGCAGAAGGTGCTCGTGGATCAACTCACTGGCGCGCTGTTCCCGATTGCGAGCGATGTGAAAGTGCAGATGGAATTCAATCCTGCGACCGTCTCTGAATACCGTTTGATCGGCTATGAAACACGTACGCTGGCGCGCGAAGATTTCAACAATGACAAGGTCGATGCAGGTGATATCGGCGCGGGGCATCAGGTGACGGCGCTTTATGAAATCACGCCAGCTGGCAGCCCTACGCAAATTGATGCGTTGCGTTATGGCGAAGCCGTTGAGGGTGGAAGCGCGGATGAGCTTGGCTATCTCAAGCTGCGTTATAAATCGCCGGGCGAGAGTGAAAGCCAGCTTCTTGAGCAACCCATTTTGACGGGTTTGGAGGCGGATTCTGAATTGCAGTTCGCGGCGTCAATCGCAGGCTTTGGCGAATTGCTTCGCGGTAGTATGCGCCTAGGGGATTGGTCTTATGAAGATGCAGTAGCCAGCGCGACAGCAGGCCGTGGCGAGGACGTTTTCGGCTATCGTGCAGAAGCGATCCGCCTGATGCGCCTCGCTGCGTCGATCAATCAGTAGACACAAAAAAGGCCCGAGTGGGAGGAGCTCGGGCCTTTCTCTTAGACTTTAGTTAACTGCTTTTGCGTCAACTACGTCCTTTTCCACACTTCCAGCGCGGGCAATTTCGATCTGGCGCGGTTTCAGCGCTTCGGGCACTTCTTGCGTCAAATCAATGTGCAGCATGCCATCCTCATGGCTCGCGCCGACGACGCGGACATGGTCGGCTAGATGGAAGCGTCGCTCAAAAGCCCGTGTCGCGATACCGCGATGTAGATAGTTGCGCTCAGCCTCTTCATCCGCTTTGCGGGCAGAGATAAATAGCGCGCCTTCTTTCACTTCCACGGACAGATCAGCGTCGGAGAAACCTGCGACAGCAATTGAAATGCGATAGTCGTCGTCAGAGGTCTTTTCGATGTTGTAAGGGGGATATGTGTTTGCATTGACATCCTTGGACATCACGCGGTCCATCATGTCGGCAATTTGGTCAAAACCAATAGTTGTACGGTGCATAGGTGCAAAGTCAAAAGTTCTCATGGGTCATCCTCACTTGAGCAATAACAATATGTTGACGGCCCTCCCATCAGGGACGGACCAAGATACACAGCCCATCATTGGCGCTGTGATGTTAGTGATTTGGGAAGGCGGAACTGGGGTTTCAAGACCCTAGCAGTGGATCAATCCCCAACGCGCACAAAACGTGCCTGCGATGTCTGACGATCATCCTTGTTGCCCACACGCAAACGCTTTTCAGCGCTCAAGCGCCGTACAGGCTTGTTTCGTATGGTGCGTTTAAGTGCATCAACACGGGGCCCAAGCTCCATGCCGTAGGCCACTTGCTTGCCATTCCATTTGCCAATTGCAGAGGTCATGGACAGAATCCGATACCTGCTCCCTTCGCGAACGAAAACTGCGGACCCAGATGAGCCGAAAGTCACATCACAATCCATCACAAACAAACCCTTGTTGCGATTGAGAATGTTGCATTGCCGTTGCCATGACATACGTTCTGTGCGCCCTCGTCCGTAGGAAACGACGCTGATAGGGCCGTCAACCACGCCACCAGAATGGATCGCAAAGGGGGCAGCTATGGAGGTCGGGACTGGATCATCCAAGAGAATTAGGGCGATGTCCGAGACAATTTTCGAGCGGGAAAAACGCGCCTCGCTTTCATAGTTTGGATCAACCACGACCCGATAACCACGCCGCTTTGCAAGAGATTTATCATCAGTGAGCGCAGCGAGGAAAATCAGATCCTTTGCGTCGTAGCGCTCGTTGGTGTTCCGGTTGAAAACACAATGCGCCGCGGTAAGGATCAGGTCAGGTGCAATCAAGGTTGCACTACAAAACCCGTTTGGATTGTCCAAGCGACCGACAGCTTCTAGCCCCAAGAAATCATCCCGCTGCTTGAGCGACGTCAATGAGGTGCTTTGCCCTGCATCAATCGAAAATGGCGCAAAGAGGAGCGAAGCTAAAAGCAATATCCGTTTCATGGCTTAACAAACTTAGCGCCAGAAATCGTGCGCCCCTCTGCTATCGCGGCTTTGCGGCTTTCGTTGCTTCCCGCAACGCTGAACCGTCCTCGGCCCGCGGCAAGTTCTGCACGCAATCGCGCTAACGGTCCCTCTAAGGCGGTTCCAAGGGACACTGGAATCCCTTTTACTTCAGCCTTCGCGGACACAACGGACACAATTTTTGCGACGTCATTCTCGATGCTGAAAATCGGGGCACCGGATGAGCCAAAATTTACGTCGCAGGACATGACAAGAACGCCCTTTTGACGTGCCATTACGTGACAGAGTTTTTGCAGTGATGGTGCCTCAGAGCGATCAAGCGCGTAAGAGACGACGCCAATCTCATCGCCCTTCGCCGGGCGTTGGGCAGTCTCAAATGGCATGACTTCGGTATTGCGGATTGGTCGATCCAGCTCGATCAAAGCTAAATCGTTGCGCACGCGCTCTGTGGTGGCGGAGCCATCATAAAGATAGTCAGGGTGCACAACTGCGCGGCGCACATGACGATAAGCCGAAGCACGCCCATCCCGCCAGCCTGCGCGAAACTCGATTGTTTTGTGATCAACGCGCGCACCTGTTGCGCGATCGAATAAGCAATGCGCTGCCGTAAGTACGAGATCAGGGGCAATCAAAGCACCTGTGCAAAAGCCTTTGCCCGCAACATCAAGGCGCCCAACGGCTTCCCATCCTCGCGAGTCATCGCCAGTGTTAAGACGCTTTAGTCCGCTAGATTGCGCGTTTGCGCCGCCGGACAAGGCCAAAGCCCAAAAGATCAAAAATGTGATCCGCGTCATGCCGTCTCCAATATGTTTCACATCGAATAGAAAGCCGATGCGGCAACAATAAGGCATTTAGCGCAAAATTGGGATTTCTCTCTTTTCTCGCGCGCAGTCCATCTTCGCAGGGCGAGGACCTCCTGTGGCCCAGTCCAAAAGTTCAACAGTGTGAACGACAGGCACAGGCGCGCTTGATCCGATTTGCATCATGCATCCAATGTTGCCCGCCGCGATGACGTCAGGCTGTTTTTCCATTAAGGTCTGAACCTTGCGATCTTTTAATTCAGAGGAGATTTCCGGCTGCATCAGATTGTAAGTTCCAGCCGAACCACAGCATAAGTGACTGTCCTTAGGTTCAACCACAGTAAAGCCTGCTGTTCTTAGTAAATCCTTTGGCGCGCTTTTGATCTGTTGGCCATGCTGAAGCGAGCAAGCAGCATGATAGGCCACAACCAATTCTGGTGCGCCGCCTTGCGGTAGGTCTAGCGCTTTGAGGACTTCGCTTACATCTTTTGCAATGCGTGATACGCGTTTAGCATCGGCTTCTAGCGCGTGCCCTGCAAACATATGCCCATAGTCTTTTACCGTCGTGCCACATCCAGAGGTGTTGATCACAATTGCATCCAATCCTCCGTCATCAATCTCAGTGCACCAGGCTTTTATGTTTCGTTCAGCCGTTGCATGGCTTTCGTTCTGTTTACCCATGTGATGGGTGAGCGCGCCGCAGCATCCTTGCCCGTCAGGAATTACAACTTCGCAGCCAAGCCGTGTGAGCAAGCGAATTGTTGCATCGTTAATATCTGTATCCAGCGCACGCTGCGCACAGCCCGTCATAAGCGCAACACGCATTTTGCGCTCTGACAATGGGCCAAAGCTCTGCGGATCATCGTTTCTACTGACGGGGGGCACTTGTTTCGGGGCCATTTCAATCATTGCCCGCAAGCGCTTGTCGGGGATTAGTTTAACAAACGGACGCGCGATTTTCGCACCTAACAGAGCAAGGCGAAAACGAGTCGGGTAGGGTAAAATTCGGGCAAGCACCCAACGCAACAGGCGTTCGCCGATTGGGCGTTTGTAGTTTTCTTCAATGTAATTTCGCGCATGATCCACGAGATGCATGTAGTGAACGCCAGATGGGCAGGTGCTCATACAAGCGAGGCAACTCAGGCAGCGATCAATATGTCCGACGGTTTTTGCGTCTGGCATACGGCCTGTTTCAAGCATGTCCTTGATCAGATAAATGCGGCCGCGCGGGCTATCTAATTCGTCACCCAACACTTGGTAGGTTGGGCAAGTCGCCGTGCAAAACCCACAATGCACGCAGGAACGCAGGATCTTGTTCGAATGTTGGATCGCCGGGTCTTGTAGCTGCGCTTCGGTGAATTCGGTTCTCATGCGATGGCTCCCATCAGTCCGGGATTGAAGAGGCCTTTAGGATCAAACCGCATGCGTAGCCCTGCGCTGATTTTTGCGACTGGGGCTGGCTCGGGGTGAAATCGGCCAAGCTGTTCAAAGCTTTTTGCATCAGCGCGAACAAGCGTCGCATGCCCTGCAACATCCATCTTTGCCCGCACATCAAACCCGCGCGGCATCTGCGCCCAAATCAGTCCGCCACCCCAATCTAGCAATTTTCTTTGCGGTTGTAGGGCAGCCACCAATTGCGGTGCATCGCTTGGCCTTACTGATATGCGCCAAAGATCGTAATCTTGGTTGGCTAGATCACGAATGTCGCGGATATTGTTCCAAAGCGTGGTGCATTTCGCTTGATCGTCGATGAAGCTGACATCGCCAAATCGTTTCAATACCTTGATCAATTCCGCACCGCGATACCGCACAGAGGGCTCAAACCCTTCAAGGCGAAGCAGCACTTGGCCTTCGTCCGAGTATGTGGCTCCGGACACATCATAGGGCGAGGCAAATGCAGCTGACATTGCCTGTATCGCTTGCTTAATGTCTTGCGTGGGCAGCGCTAGGGTAGCTTGCATTTCTACTTTGGGCAAAACCTTGAACGAGACTTCGCTCAATACGCCCAACACGCCATGCGCGCCGCTCATCAGTTTGACGAGATCGTAGCCGGTAACGTTCTTCATAACGCGTCCACCGTTCTTAATGATCTGTCCTTGGCCATCAACAAAGCGAACTCCCAACATAAAGTCGCGGCAAGCCCCAACCGAAATGCGACGCGGTCCAGACGCGTTGTTTGCCATAACGCCACCAATTGTGCTTGATCCAGTGGTTCCCAAAGCTGCGCGCATATCGGCAGGCTCAAAAGCAAGACGTTGGTTTTCAGTCGCAAGCACGGCTTCAATCTCGTCGAGCGTTGTTCCCGCACGCGCAACCATCGTCAGCGCGCTAGGATCATACAGTGTGATGCCAGTAATGCCATGTGTCTCCAGCTGCTCGACGGCTTGGATGCCTCGCAACCGCGTGCCGCCACCGCGAATAGCCATAGGCGCGTGCGCGTCGCAGATTATTTCGGCCAATTCGGCTTCACTTGTGGGTTTCATCTTCTTTGGTCCCTAAATATCTCGGGGTACGGGGCAGAGCCCCGCTTATCCTTCGGCTCGCAAGGTGTTGCGACGTGTCTCTGATGCCGCAAGTGGAAAGACCTTCGCGGCATTCAAAAGCCACTTCGGATCGAACACATCCTTCACTGCCATTTGTGCTTCAAGATCAGCGGGTTCGTATTGGTGATCCATCAAGTCGCGCTTTTCGATGCCCACACCATGTTCACCCGTGAGGCAACCACCTGCTTCGACGCAAAGCTTTAAAATCTCTGCACCAAGCGCTTCGCATTTCTCCAGCTCGCCGTCCTCGTTTGCGTTGTAAAGAATAAGTGGGTGCATATTCCCATCACCGGCATGAAACACGTTGCCGACATCAAGGCCGAATTCCTCGGATAATTCACCAATGCGACGCAACACCATCGGCAGGGAGGAGACCGGAATTGTGCCATCAAGGCACATATAGTCGTTGATTTGGCCCATCGCTCCAAAGGCGCTTTTGCGGCCAAGCCAGATGCGTGTGGCCTCATCCGCGTCACGTGCTTCTCGAAATTCAACGGGATTATGTTGATCCGCAATCTCGCGGATCAATGCCAATTGCGCGCTGATCTCCGGTTCTGAACCTTCGACTTCGATGATCAGTAAGGATTCGCACAATGGGTATCCAGCTTTTGCATAGTCTTCGACAACTTCGATGACGCGGCGGTCCATGAATTCGATCGCAACGGGTAAAACGCCTGCTTTGATTATGTCCGACACACAAGCCCCTGCGACTTCGTTGCTGTCAAACCCAACGAGAACAGGGCGCGCACCTTCGGGTTTGTGCAAAATGCGCAAAGTTGCTTCGGTCACAACACCAAGCTGGCCCTCGGATCCGCAAACGACTCCCAGTAGATCAAGCCCACCGCTATCCAAAAATGCGCCGCCAATCTCCACCACTTCCCCATCCATCATGACCATTGTGACACCAAGCAGATTGTTTGTTGTCACCCCGTACTTCAAACAGTGTGCGCCGCCAGAATTCATTGCGATGTTCCCTGCGATAGCGCAAGCAAGCTGGCTGGATGGATCAGGCGCGTAAAAGAAGCCTTCTTCTTCAACCGCGCCAGAAACGCTCAGATTTGTGCGCCCTGTCTGAACGCGGATCACACGGTTTGGATAGTCCGTTTCAAGGACGTCATTCATTCGCGCGACGCCTAGAATAACGCTGTCCGCCGTGGGCAAAGCTCCGCCAGCAAGCGATGTGCCTGCGCCGCGCGGAACTACGGGAACATCCATCTCATGGCAGATGCGCAAAACGTCCGAGACCTCTTGTGTGTTGCGCGGTAAGACTGCCAACAAGGGAGGGCATTTGTACGCGGTCAATGCATCGCACTCATAGGCGCGTGTTTCGACCTCATCTTGGATCACGGCGTCTTCCGGCAGGACCTCTCGCAAGCGCGATACAAGTTCTGCTTTGCGTGATAACACGCGTGGATCGGGTCGGGGCATATCCATAAAGATCATCCTTCGAGGTATTGGTAATAAAATATAACCAATTTAAAGAATTGGCAAGCTGACTCTAGAAAGCCTATGACAGAGCATGGATTTATTGGACCGCCTTTCTCTGTTCTCGGAACTTGACTACATCGCAATTGGAGTGCTGTTCGCGCTTTGGGCTTTGATCGGTTGGCGCATCGAAAACCCTTCTGCGAAACATGCGTCAGTAAGCGTTTTGATGGCCGAGTATCGACGCGAATGGATGCGCCAGATGATCACCCGCGATCCCCGAATTTTCGACGCGACGATCTTAGGTAACTTGAGACAGGGCACGGCGTTTTTTGCGTCGGCGAGTATGATCTCAATTGGCGGGGTTCTTGCCCTCGTAGGCAATACTGAGCGCCTTATAGGCATTGCAGATGACCTCACGCTAAGCCGCGATCCAAACATTGTTTGGGAAGTAAAGCTAATGGTGACGCTGTTTTTTGTAACCAACGCGTTCTTGAAGTTTGTTTGGTCCAATCGGCTGTTTGGATATTGCGCGGTTGTCATGTCATCCGTTCCTAACGAAATAGATGATCCCGCGTGCATGCCACGGGCAATGCAGGCGGGTGAAATCAATGTGACAGCTGCAAGAAGCTTTAACCGAGGTCTGCGCTCTGTCTATTTCGGGCTTGCATCCGCTGCTTGGCTCGCTGGCCCGATTGCCCTCGCTTTGGCAACAATGGTGACGTGTTTGGTGCTTTGGCGCCGTGAATTTGCTTCGCAGTCACGAAACGTGTTGCTCTCTGGCGACGCTCACGGTGCTTGACGCGCTTGTGATTGCCAGAATCGCGCGCTGCACTTTAGACGGTAGTCATGAGAAAACTATCAATCCTATTCGTCGCGGCATTCCTCGCAGTTCCCGCATATGCTGAACCTCCAAAGGTGGTTAAGGCTGTCGCGCATTCCACCGGAATGGGTTGGAACTTTGACGTGACGCTAGAGCATCCTGACACAGGATGGGACCACTACGCGGACGGTTGGGAAATCGTAACAGGCGATGGCGAAATTCTTGGCACACGTATTTTGCACCACCCGCATGTGGAGGAACAACCCTTCACTCGCACATTGCGTCATGTGATGGTGCCTGATGGGACACGCGAAGTATTCCTTCGTGTTAAGTGTTCGGCAGATGGTTGGAAAGACAGCGGATATAAAGTAACGCTAGAGCGTTAACGGCGTCCTTCACGCAGCCACGCTGCGAGAATAAATCCAGCAGCCAACAGCAAGACGAGCCATGCTGGCAATAGCGCTGTCTGGCGCACCTGTAGAGTTTCATAGGCATTGCGCGGAGTTATTCCAAGCCAGCCGCGCCCCGCTGCTGGACGACCTTCGCGAACGTTCCTTATTGCAGGTACTCCGCCCTGTAGCCTGTGAACCCCTCCGCGTGTCGCATCGATAGCGGCTTCGAGAAGTGCGGGGGTTGCAATTGTTTGTTCAAATTCGCGAGGTGCGGCTGGACCAAGTCCAATAACGGTCTCGTGTTGATCGTCCTTCAAACGGTATAACCCGATTTCCCCGCCCGTGTGTTGCGCTTCAAATCGACCGGGGGCCGTCTGCTGTAGAGCAATTTCAACGTCTTGACCATCAGGTGAAGTAACGATCACAGGCGCAGCTTGCTCGTTCAAAGTGCGGCGAATGATCCGCATGGATTGACCCGTCGCTTCTGCCATGAGCGCATCCTCTTCAAGCTCTGGCTCGCCCATCATCCAATGCGCAAGGCGGCGCAGCAATTCAAGCTGCGGACCGCCGCCTTCAAAACCTCGGTTCCAAAGCCACGCATGATCTGAGGCAAGCATGGCAACTCTGCCGTCGCCAACGCGGTTCAAGATCAGCAACGGACGCTCATCAATGCCTGTCATCAACACATCGCCAGAGTCGGCCTCGACTTCGATTTGGCGCATCCAGCGTCCCCAGTTTTCAGCATTGGGCAAACCAGCGGTTACTGGGTGACGAGACCCTGTTTCGCTGACTTTGGGGCGATAGCCTTGCTCCAAAACGCGTGCGCTAGGCGTGGCAGGGAGAATTTGGGATAGGGGAGAGCGGAAAATGCTGTCGGCAGAGGCAAAATCAGGACCAGCAGCAACGAGAACCGCACCCCCGCCTTCCACATACCGCGCGACGTTATCCAGATAGAGCGATGGCAAAATACCTCGCCTTTTGTAGCGATCGAAAATGATCAAATCAAAGTCTTCAATCTTTTCCAAGAACAACTCTCGCGTTGGAAAGGCGATTAAGGATAGCTCTGAGACTGGTACGCCATCTTGCTTTTCTGGTGGGCGCAAAATTGTGAAATGGACGAGATCAACAGAGCTGTCTGACTTAAGAAGATTGCGCCAAGTTCGGCCGCCGGGATGCGGTTCACCTGATACCAGCAAAACACGCAGGCGGTCGCGCACACCGTTCATCTGGATTAACGCAGTGTTGTTGCGCGCGGTTAGTTCTCCATCAGCTTCTGGGACAGAGAATTGCAGAACATTGCGCCCGCCGTGCGGCAGCGTAATAGGCAGTTTGATCTCTGCGTCGATGGGCACTTCAAAGCGTTGAGGAGTCGCGCCATCGATCGAAATGTCCAGCGGGGCAAAGCCAGAGCTATTGGGCGCTGCTCCCATGTCCTCGATCTTTAACGTCAATGTGACAGGCTCACCCAAGATCGCAAACGCGGGGGCATTGCTAACGCTTAGACGTCGATCCCAATCGTTTGTTTTTCCTGTTAAAAGCAAATGTAACGGCGCTGGTATGTTCGGTGCACGCTCAAGGTCGTGCAAGCGCCCGTCACTTAAAAGAAAAACGCCAGCGATCCGCGATTGCGGAAGTTCCGCGAGCGTGTCGCTCAAAACGCTCATGAGCTGCGTACCGCCGTCTCCTTCTCCATCAGGAACGCTGGCGCGCACAATTTGAATGCCGTCGCGAGCGCTAAGAATACCCTCTAGCGTTTCGGTTGCGTCGCTTGTTACTTCAGCGCGTTCTGCAAGGTTCTGAGATGCGCTTTCATCGCTTATCAAAACCACAATATCATCTAGGTCGCCGCGTTCCTCTCTCTGAAGGTTTGGTCCTGCAAGAGCCGCGAGAATGATAAGGCCTGCAAAGCCGCGAAGCCACGCGCCGGAAAGACGTCGCCAAAGCGCAATTATGAGGCCAGAAGCAACAATCACCGCTGCGGCAATCAGAAAAGGCATCGGAACCAGTGGGTCAAAGACAATTGTTTGTATCATTGGCCCAACCTGTCGAGCAACGCAGGCACATGGACCTGATCAGATTTGTAGTTTCCAGTCAGGACATGCATCACAAGGTTTACACCAAAGCGGTATGACAGTTCGCGTTGACGTTCACCTGCAAAACCCCGCCCAATCGGGAATAGGGAGCTGCCCCGTCGATCCATCGCCCACGCGGACGCCCAATCATTGCCACCAATGACGACAGGGCTGACGCCGTCATTGAGGTTGCGAAAGGGCATGCCTTCAACACGTTCTGCATTCTTTGGCGCGGCTTCAACCCAGATATCCCGAGCTTGGTGGCGACCTGGAAAATCTTGGAGCAAATAGAATGTCCGTGTGAGAACATGATCATCTGGCAAAGGCTCCAACGGGGGGATGTCCAATGGTGCGGCGAGGGCTTGGAGTTTGCGCCCGTTCGGGCTTGATGCGCCAAAGCGGGCAATGTCGGCGTCTCGTGTGTCAAACAAGATCATCCCACCAGAGCGCAAATAAGTGTTTAGTTTGGAATAAGCGTTCGCAGACGGAGTTGGCTGATCTGGCGTGATGGGCCAATAGAGCAGCGGGAAAAAGGCAAGATCGTCGGTTTCAAGGTCTACGCCAAGCGGGTCCGTCGGTTCGATCGAGGTTCGAAAAAAGAGGGTCTGTGATAACCCGTGAAGCCCTGCTTTCGCGACGCGATCAATCTCGCTGTTTCGGGTGATCACATGCCCGAGTACCAGTTCAGAGGATGCGCGCAGGGCAAAGCTATCCTCTTGAGCATCAACTGGTGCGCTTAAGGCTACAAGCGCGCAAATCGCAGCCATTGCTCCGCGCAGGCGGCCCGAAAGGGCGAGCGACACGACGATGTCGATCATCAAAAGAGCCAAGGCTAAGCCAAGCAAGATACCCGCTAGCGGTGTTTCTGGCTGTGTTTGCATTGATCGAATATCGGTTCCAATGGGCCATTCCGCCTGTGCAAGTTCAGTTTCTGAGCCTATCACGTTGCGTGCGATACGTCGCTTTTTCCCTTCATAAAGACCGGGTCGCAGATTTGGGCCAAGCGGATCGGAAAGCAATTGCTCTCCTGCAACGCCGGTCAGGGCATCGGCATCAGAAATGCGCGCAAACCCATCCATCACCCGCACGGGTTGCCAAATAGTGCCGTCCAAGTCACTGGCGCCAGGGCTACCCGCCAACGAAGAAACAGCGAGCCTGTCCAACATATCTACAAAAAGACCAGACAACGGCAGGCTTGACCATTCGGCATTTGCCGTGATGTGGAACAAAACGATTTGACCCTCGCCAAGTGGCTTGCGCGTGACCAAAGGTGTGCCGTCACTCAGGCGCGCAATGACGCGTGCGGCAAGCGTTGGATCAGGCTGCGCCATGACCTGAGAGCTAACGGTCACATCGCTATAAATCGGCAATCCGAAAAAGGGGCTATCTTCGGAAAAGGGTGCAAGTACTTTGGGGGTTCCCCAGCTCATCGCGCCACCGACCGTGCGTCCGCCTTCCCGCAAGCGCACAGGCATCAATGTATCTTCCTGAGAGCGGCTGATATCACTGGCCGCAAGGCGTGGGCCCGCAAAGCGCACGAGCAATCCACCATCCTCAACCCATTGCGTTAGAGCATCTTCTTCGTTCGGTGCAAGCGAGGCGACATCGGCCAGCACAACGACATCGGGCGAGGCGGGCAATACATCTAGCAAGCTGCCTTCAAGCAACTCTGCGTTAGGTTCCAGCGCTTGCCGCAGATAATGCAACGGCGAAAGCAACTCCAAACCCTCGCGGTCTTCGCGGCCCGCGATAAGGGCAACTTCACGGTGACGTAGGCTGTCATCGGAAAGCGAAACGGCACCAGCGGATCGCGCGCCTGCAATTGTAAAGTGGGTTATGCGTGCGCGTAGCTCGGAAGGCAGAGAAACCTCGGCAATCGCGGACTTCGCGCCGTTCTCAAACCGAATTTCGGCGGATTCTAAAATTCGCGGCGCGCCCAGCGGATCTTTACCATGGACCTCGACTTGAATGTTGCGTGCGGGGCCCGCGATGTTGCGGCGCGCTTCCAAAATGGTCAGTCCGCTTTCGAACCGAGCCGGGGCGCTCACTACGATTTCGCTTTGGTTTGTGAATACCCGCAACGCGCCCTTTCTTTCAAACAGCGCGACAAGATCAGCGCGCGCGCCGCGCTTTAGATCATCTGAAAGCCAAAGCGTATCAAAGCTTGTTTCAGGCAAGAGCGGTTCAATCGCTGCCGCCGTTTGACTTGGCTCCCAAGGACTGGGGTTTAGACCTGCGAGGGTGCTCTTGACGACATTTGCTGATTGGAACGTAATTTGTTGGGGCGCGCTTAGGTTTAGGATTGCTGTGGGCCTTTCCGCGCGCGCGGCGTCGGTCAAAATGCGATCCAGCAAATTCATGCGCTCGGGCCAATCCAAAGCACTCGCCCAACTGGAATCCATCGCGATCAGCAAAGGGCCTTTCCCTATCTCTTCATCGCGTGGGTTTAGCACTGGTCCAGCCAAGCCAATGATCAGCGCGGCCATGGCGAGCATGCGTAACAACATAAGCCACCAAGGCGTCCGATCGCTCACCTGCTCGTCATCTTTGAGCCCAAGTAAAAGCGAGACTCCGGGAAATATTCTTTTGATCGGCGCAGGCGGAACGGCCCGCAAAATGATCCACAAAATGGGCAGAGCCGCCAGCGCCAAAAGCAACCAAGGTGAAGTGAACCCAATTGCACCAATCATGCGGCTCGTCCCAGCGCGTTATAGAGCCAAAGCAAAGCGGATTGCGCTGGCGCAGCGGTGTGATGGGTTGAGAATTGCCATCCAGTCGTTGCGCATAGATGGCGAAGTTCTTCTTTACGCGCGGCGAGTTTTTCCAGATATTTTTCCTTAAGATCACTCGCTTTTAGGGTCTCGAAACGTAGCGTTTTACCTGCACTCTCGAATATTGTTCTGCCCTGAAAAGGAAAACTCTCTTCAGCAGGGTCAAGGACTTGCAGCAACGCTCCGCGCACACCGCGATCTGCCGCTTTGGTCAACGCCGCTGTGATGCCGTCCATATCGCCCATGAAATCCGAAACAAATAGCGCCCGGGCATGGGGCAACATTGCCCGCGCATCGGGGGTTCCGTAATCTGGTGCTTGGTCTTTGGCGAAGTGCTCTGACAATCTTAAGATCTGAGCGCGCCCGCGTCTTGGCGGCAAATCCGTACCAGTTATACCGACGCGTTCGCCACCTCGGATAAGCAGGATCGCACTCGCAAGCGCAATCAAACGCGCGCGGTCTGATTTGTTGGGTAGCGTCTTGTCACTGGAAAAGCGCATAGAGGCCGACGCATCGACCCAGAGCATAACGCTTTGCGCGACTTGCCATTCGCGTTCGCGCACGAATTGCTGATCTGATCGGGCCGAGCGACGCCAATCAATCATTCGACGGCTGTCGCCCGCTTGCACCGGGCGGTACTGCCAGAAATCATCCCCCATTCCAGCGTGTCGTCGACCATGTTCACCCAGCAAAATAGTTCCCGCCAATTGCTCTGCGCGCGCTAAAAGCGTCGGCAGGCGAGAGGCTTCTTGTTCGGCCTCTAAACGGAGAGCGCGAGGCTGGGTCACGCAGCAGCGACCTTTGTGCCTGTCAACTCACGCGCAGTGCTTTGAATGAGTTCAGATAGACTGTCGCCGCGCGCACGCGCTGCGAAGTTTAGCGCCATGCGGTGACTTAGCACAGGCTCTGCCATATCAAGCACGTCCTCGGGGGAGGGGGCTAGACGACCGTCCAAAAGCGCCTTTGCGCGCACTGTTAACATCAAGGCTTGCGCTGCACGCGGACCGGGCCCCCAAGCGACTGTTTCCTTGACGCGCTCATTGGCATCGGTCTCATCGGGTCGAAATGCGCGCACAAGATCAAGGATCATTTCAACAACGCTTTCGCCAACAGGCATTCGGCGCAAGAGAGTTTGCGCTGCGAGCAACTCGTCCGTCGTAAAGACAGCATGGGCCTGCTCTTCGCTAACACCTGTCGTCGCGATCAAAATGTCGCGCTCTGTGTCACGGTCCGGATAGGGGACATCGATTTGGACCAAAAAGCGATCGAGTTGAGCTTCGGGCAAGGGGTAGGTGCCTTCTTGCTCAATCGGGTTTTGCGTTGCGAGAACATGAAATGGCGCAGCAAGAGCGCGATCCTCACCCGCGACAGTGACAATCTTTTCCTGCATCGCTTGAAGCAGAGCGGATTGGGTGCGGGGTGAAGCACGGTTGATTTCGTCCGCCATAAGAAGCTGACAGAAAATTGGCCCCTCAATGAACTTGAACGCGCGGCTTCCGTCATTGCCAGTTTCCAGAACTTCAGAACCGAGAATATCCGCTGGCATCAAGTCAGGCGTAAATTGTACACGGTTGCCCTGTAGGCCCATAACAGTGGAGAGCGTTTCCACAAGGCGGGTTTTGCCAAGGCCTGGCAATCCGATCAGCAGAGCATGACCGCCGCAAAGCAACGCCGAGAGGGTCAGATCAATAACGCGCTCCTGCCCGATGAAGCGCCGTGATATCGACGCCTTAGCACTGGCTAAACGCTCGCCCAGCAATTCGATGTCGTTAACTAGATCTTCTGCGCTGGACATGACAACTCTCCCTTGAACTCTAACCGTGATGCTATGAGACTAGGGCGCGGAGGACAAATAGCAAAACCATGGTTGGACAAAATATCGTGACACCAGACGCCGCAGGCATCGCCGCATCTGCTAAAGCTGCCGCTAAGGGCAAGGGATTGCCCCCTGTTCACCTATGGAATCCGCCATTTTGCGGCGATCTGGACATGCAGATCAAACGCGATGGCACATGGTTCTACATGGGTACGCCGATCGGCAGATTTGAGCTGGTGAAGCTGTTTTCATCCATTTTGAAGATGGAAGACGGCAAGTATTTCCTTGTGACGCCTGTCGAAAAGGTCGGAATCGAGGTCGAAGACGCACCTTTTGTGGCCGTGGACTTTGAAGTTTCGGGCGATGATCTGACGTTTGAAACCCATGTTGGCGATTTTGTAACCGCAGGCCCAGAGCATCCGATCCGCGTCGTGCGCGATCCTGAAACGGGTGAGCCTTCGCCCTATGTCATGGTCCGCGCGGGGCTTGAGGCATTGATTGATCGCAAGAGTTTCTATCGTTTGGTCGATATTGGTGAGCATCATGATGGCTGGTACGGGCTGTGGTCGAACGGCGTGTTCTTTCAGATCATTCCGTCTGTTGAACTTGAAATGTAGAGGGCGTGAAATCACTCTCCTTACACCATTCGTGGAAAACTAGATTTCATCCTCACTCGAATTTTTTTCGAAAAGAAGTTTTAGGATGTCGATAATCACAAAAGGAACAGACACTAGCAATATTGCGACGGCCGATTCCAAATTGATGATTCCAACTAAATAGCCAACCCCGAGCAGCACGACGACCAGTCCGACATAGTGGACAAAACTCCATAAGGCTTCAGTAATACGTCGTTTTTTCACCCTATCCGCTCCTTGGTTTCGCTTCGAAAGAAAGTCCCTCGAGAGGAGTTGAATTCGGTTTCCTAAAAGTTACCATCTTCCCACGCTTTTAGGAAACGTTTTGGCGCTTGCCCACGCCAGACGGAACGCAGCCGCGCTTCGGCCCAGCCTTCATCGATGCGGCCTGCTGCCACGAGGATCAGATTGTGGGATTCGTAGTGTTTGTGGTAAATGAACGTTTCTGGATCAGCCGCGCGCAGCATATCGCGCTCTTCCTTGTCGCATTTGAAGAGCGCTGCTTCGACATAGGGGCTCCACCAGACCCAGAGTTTCTCGTGCGCTTTGAGAACTTCGTTGCCCCAGCTTGTGGTTTCTTCGACCTTCGGTAGCCCCAAGGAGAGCGCGAAGGCTTTCATTTGGGGCCAGTCGTTTATCATTAATGCGCCTCGGCCCAATTCGCGCCTTGGCCCGCGTCCACAATCAGCGGTACGTCGAGTTTGACCACAGGTTCTGCCGCGCCTTCCATGACCTCTTTGGCCGTCGCGATAAGCTGATTCTGCGCGCCCTCTTCGACCTCGAACAAGAGTTCATCGTGAACTTGTAGCAACATCTTGGCGGGCTGATCTGCGATTGCATCCGGCATGCGGATCATCGCGCGGCGGATGATGTCGGCGGCGGTGCCTTGGATCGGCGCGTTGATCGCGGCGCGTTTGGCGAAACCTGCGTGTGGACCTTTTGCAGAGATGTTCGGCGTGTGAATCACGCGGCCAAAAAGCGTTTCGACGCGGTCGTGTTCTTTGGCGAATTTCACCGTGTCATCCATGTATTCTTTGATGCCGGGGAAGCGTTCGAAATAGCGGTCGATGAACCCCTGCGCTTCAGCGCGGGGAATGCGCAGATTACGGGCAAGGCCGAAACCAGAGATGCCGTAGATGACGCCAAAGTTGATCGCTTTGGCCTGACGGCGCACGTCTGGTGTCATCTCGTCCAGCGGTACATCGAACATCTCAGAGGCGGTCATCGCGTGGATGTCATGGCCATCGCGGAAGGCTTGTTTCAGGCTGTCGATGTCGGCGATATGCGCGAGGATGCGCAGCTCGATCTGCGAATAATCGAGCGCGACAAGGGTCTTGCCCGGCTCTGCAATAAACGCCTCGCGAATGCGGCGGCCTTCCTCGGATCGGATCGGGATGTTTTGCAGGTTTGGATCGGTCGAGGCGAGGCGACCCGTGCTCGCGCCCGCAATGGAATAGGACGTGTGAACACGTCCCGTGTCGGGGTTGATATGATCTTGCAGCGCGTCCGTGTAGGTCGATTTTAGCTTGGACAGTTGACGCCAATCCAGCACACGGCGGGGGAGTTCATGTTCGGTTGCAAGGTCTTCAAGCACATCCGCGCCCGTCGCATATTTGCCAGTCTTACCCTTTTTGCCGCCCTCAAGGCCCATTTCATCGAATAGAACCTCGCCTACTTGCGCGGGGCTACCGACGTTAAAGGGGCGTCCTGCGATTTCGTGGATTTCTGCCTCTAGCCCTGCCATTTTCTGGGCGAAGGAATTGGACATGCGCGAGAGTGTGTCACGATCAACTTTGATGCCGTTGCGCTCCATTTGGGCCAGAACAGGAACCAAAGGCCGCTCCATCGTTTCGTAAACGCGGGTGGTTTTCGCCAAATGAAGTGAAGGTTTAAGGTGTTGCCAAAGGCGCAGGGTGATGTCGGCGTCTTCAGCGGCATAGGCCGTGGCTTGATCAATTGGAACGCGGTCAAAGGTGATCGCCGACTTGCCTGTTCCGAGCAAAGGTTTGATAGGAATTGGCGTATGGTTCAGATAACGTTCCGAAAGCGCGTCCATACCATGATTGTGAAGGCCCGCGTGTTGTGCGTAGGACAACAGCATCGTGTCGTCGATCGGGGCGATGTCGATGCCATATCGCGCGAAGATCTTGGCGTCATACTTCATGTTCTGGCCGATTTTCATCACCGAGGCGTCTTCAAGAAGCGGCTTCAGCGCTGCAACCGCGTCCTCAACACCGATTTGTCCTTCGGCGAGATCGTCAGAGCCAAAAAGATCATCCGTGCCAGCATCTTTGTGGGTCAATGGAATGTAGCAGGCCTTGCCTGCCTCGGTGCAAAGCGAAATGCCAACGAGATCAGCGCGCATGTCGTTGAGCCCTGTGGTTTCCGTATCAACCGCCACATATCCCCGCGCAATGGCGTGGTCGATCCACGGCTGAAGCGCGGCCAGATCGCGCACGCATTCGTATTTCTCTGCATCGAAAGGTGCGGCTTCTGGTGTGTCTAGGGCAACCGGATTTGGTGAATCTTCGATGACAGGCATCTCTGCTCCGAGCGTTTCGGAGACCCGTTTCGTCAAGGTGCGGAATTCCATGCGAGCGAGGAAATCTATCAACTCATCAGCAATAGGTTCGCGCACCTCTAGATCGTCGAGTGTAAATTCCAGCGGCGTTGCGCAGTCCAGTTGAACAAGACGTTTGCTCAGCTCGATCTGCTCGCGGTTGTCGATCAGTGTTTGGCGGCGTTTAGGCTGTTTTATTTCCTCGGCGCGATCCAAAAGTTCTTCGAGGGTGCCGTATTCGTTGATCAGCAAAGCGGCGGTTTTTATTCCAATCCCAGGGGCACCTGGCACGTTGTCAACACTATCGCCAGCAAGGGCCTGAACATCGACGACACGGTCAGGGTAAACACCAAATTTTTCGTGAACCCCGTCGCGATCAATGCGCTTGTTTTTCATCGCGTCGAGCATTTCAACTCCGCCGCCAACCAATTGCATCAGGTCTTTGTCAGAAGAAATAATCGTGCAGCGCCCGCCAGCTTCGCGTGCTTGAACCGCAAGGGTCGCTATGATGTCATCAGCTTCATAGCCCTCGATTTCCTCGCAGGCGATGTTAAACGCTTTCGTTGCTTCCCGTGTAAGGGGCATTTGAGGGCGCAAGTCTTCCGGCATTGCATCGCGATTGGCCTTGTAGAGGTCATACATGTCGTTGCGAAACGTATGGCTGCCCTTGTCGAAAATCACGGCAACATGGGTGACGTCAGTGCCAGAATTGCCTTCGATATAGCGTTGCAACATGTTGCAAAACCCAGCGACAGCTCCGATTGGCAGACCGTCTGATTTTCGGGTCAAAGGCGGCAGCGCGTGATAGGCGCGAAAAATGAAGGCAGAGCCATCAATGAGATGCAAGTGGCATCCTTTTCCAAACCCATCTGACATAACCATCTCCCCTAAAAGCTTAGGCGCAGTCATGCCATGCGCGCGCGCGAGGGGCTAGTCATTTACTGGAGCGTGGGGCTAGGAAAATGAAAAGCCCCGTGCAAAACCGAGTTGCGCGGGGCTTTACCGATCAATTGAGTGGATCGATTATGGAATGGCGCGATCCACTTGAACCAGCGAGATGTCAGCGGCAACCAGTGTGGCCGCAGCGCCAGACACCCGCGCGTAAACATCGCCATCTAGTGAGATCAGCGCGTCAGGACCGTCGGCTGCGACGGTCACGGTTGGCGCGGCTGCTAGATCATATTGTACGACAATCGCATCATCGGCAGGCACGTAATCGGTGATACGCATCTCGCTCGCAGGAGCAACGTCGCCATCAATGTTGAATGTATCAGAACCGTTGCCGCCCTGTGCAATATCGCTGCTTTCAAGGAAAAGCATATCGTCACCCTCGCCACCGATCAGCGTATCGCGCGCCATGTCGTCGATGACAGAGCTTGTGCTAGAGGTGTCAACGCCCGCAAATTCAGGGGCCGCGAATATATCTGCGGCAGTTCCCGTGCTTGCGAGGACTGGGTCTGAGACTTCCAAAGCGCGATATGCATCAAGCATTTCCGCAGTCCAATCAACATCGCCTGATGTGGTCAGATCAAAACTACTGCCACCGCCCATGAGTGTGTCATCCCCGTTGCCGCCGACAACGCTGTCGCTATCGCCGCCACCGACCAATAGGTCATCGCCATCGCCGCCACTTATGGTATCAGCTTCGCCATTGCCAAGAATTTGGTCATTTCCGGTTAAGCCAATAAGTGTGTCCGCGCCGCCATCGCCGCCAATAATGTCGTTCCATTCGCCGCCATCAAGCGAATCCGCACCCGCGTCACCACTCATCAAATCACGTCCAGCGCCGCCCAGCAGCGTGTCGCTGCCCTCGCCACCATGCAGGGTGTCGTCGCTGGATTGGCCTTCCAAAAGATCATCCCCGGCATCGCCAAAGATGAGGTCTGTGCCTCGCGCACCGTTCATAACGTCGTTGCCGTCTCCGCCAATAAGGGTGTCGGCACCAAAATTACCGATGATCGTATCATTCCCTGCGCCACCGTCTTCGTTATCATTGCCATCGCGACCTTCAAGCAAGTCGTCGCCGGCTCCGCCAAGAAGTGTATCGTCATCGGGACCACCGTTTAGGGTGTCATCGCCGCCCAGGCCTTCAAGCAAGTCGTCGCCAACGCGGCCAACAATGAAATCGTCTCCGGAGGTTCCTGAAATCTCATTGTCGAGCAGATTGCCTAGCAAGCCCAATGGTTGTTCTGGGTCGGTATCCGTATCGGTTCCACCGCTTGTTCCTTCGCCAGTCCCATCGCCTGAGCTCGAAGAATTGTCAGAGCTATCGGAGTCGCCTCCACCGTCGAAAACTTCAAAAAGCGCGAAGCCAAGTAATATTGGCAAAAGAATTGAAAGAATAACCATACTGTCCCCCAGACAAATTGAGCGGTCTTTGCTCGAATGTGTCGAAATCATGGCGCCGTTGCGAAGCGGCGACAAGAAAAACGTTAAGATCGTTTCGAAATGCGAAACGCTTCGGCAAAAACAGGCCTAAAGGGTCTGATTGCGAAACGATTGGGGCAAAATGAGGCAATCACAACAATGGGTTGTGGCAAGCGCTCGGCGCTGACGTCATGATTTTTTGCAACGTCAAATCGCGAGTCGAGAGCGTCTTAATCGGAAGCGATGGCAGGAGTTGCGTGATCTAGATTTTGTCTTCGAAATCTTTGTGTACGAACTTGGCATCACAGTAGGGGCACTCCACCCAACCATGTTCACCTGGAATTTGCAGCCAAACACGAGGGTGACCTAAGGCGCCTTCACCGCCATCACAGGCGATGCGATAGCTATCTACAATTTTAGTTTCTGGTACGGGCGTTGTCATAGGGTGTGTTCCCTTTATTCGGTCGTCGCGTTAAGTGCGTTATGAGCTAAGCGAGCATAATCGGCAAGAGCGAGTACGAAACCCGTGACACAAGACGCAATCAAGATCGAAGGTCTGCGAAAGACCTATGCGGGCAGCAAGGGTGCAGCACCTAAAGACGCGTTGCGCGGAGTGGATTTAGCTATTCCCAGCGGGTCAATCTTTGGGTTGCTCGGTCCGAATGGAGCGGGCAAGTCAACCTTGATCAATATTCTTGCAGGGTTAGTTCTGAAAACTGCGGGGAAGGTATCCATCTGGGGCTTTGATCAGGACGTGAACCCACGCCAATCACGCGCCTCAATTGGGGTTATGCCGCAAGAGTTGAACCTCGATCCGTTTTTCTCACCGCGCGAAGCCCTTGATGTGCAAGCAGGGCTTTATGGCGTGCCAAAGTCCGAACGCCGTTCTGATGAAATTCTGGAGCTTGTCGGCTTGACGGATAAGGCGAATGCTTATGCACGTACCTTGTCTGGCGGCATGCGTCGCCGTTTGCTTTTGGGTAAAGCGCTGGTGCATCATCCCCATATTCTTGTTCTGGATGAGCCGACCGCAGGTGTTGATATTGAACTCCGTCAAATGCTCTGGGCGAATGTACGCAGACTCAATGAGCAAGGAATGACGATTGTGTTAACAACGCATTATCTCGAAGAAGCTGAGGAAATGTGTGATGAGATTGCGATCATCAATCACGGTCAAGTGGTTGCGCGTGATAGTACGGCGCACTTGTTAGGAAGCATTGATCAAAAGACAATGATTATTGAGCCAGATTCGCCCGTTTCTGCGTTTGCAGTACCTGACGGCATTGATCTCTCGCTAGATCCAAATGGCGCGCTTCGATTGACCTATCGCGCCAGTAAGACCAGCGCCGATGCTGTGCTTGAGGCCGTGCGTTTGGCTGGCGTGACAATCCGCGATGTCCGAACTGAGCAGGCTGACCTCGAAGACGTTTTCTTGGAACTCACGCGCGCGCGCTGAGTTGGCTCTGCCCGTTAATCCGCGAACAGATAGGGCGTATCTGCGATTTGCTGCGCTTTTTCTTGGCTGATACCAAGAAAATCCGCCAAAGGCCCCGCATTGTCCTGAGCCGAGTCGCTTTCCCGGATCGAGAAGAGTGAATCGAAATTCGCGTCGTGCAGGCGGTCTTTCTCGAACGCAATTTCGTTGCGGATCGTCGGCAGCAATCGTTGCAGCGTGTCTTCCGAGGTTTGCTCGCCAGCAAGGCCAATGCGTTTAGAGTGACCGATCAAAAACTCATCGGTGTAATTGCATTCTATCTCGAGAATTCGCGTGCCAGAACGATCCGATCCGAAATCTTCAAGCAAGTAAAAGTTCCCGGGGTCCATGCAAACGATCAATCGGCTGGCTTCGAAGTACTCAAACAGCATCCGCATCAAAGCGCGTCGATGGCGGTGGCGTTTGGACAATGTGCGTTGGATGCCGCCAAGGTCAGGAAGGGGAGTGTCTTCTTCGTTGAAAATATACTCGACGACAGGAATGTTGGTGCCATGCGCTATGCTCTCGACAAGACGTTTGGCGACATGCCACTTTTTGCAAACCACAATGAGCAGTTCACGGTCACGGCCAAGTGTTGCTTCGGTCTCCCAAAACCGCGTCGCAAAACGGCGTCCAATGCGGCCCCGTTCTGTCAAGAATTTGAACAGTCCGGCACCCTCGTTCGAAATTTGGAATACTTGGTCTTCGGCCGCATAGAGGTTGCCTAAGCGTTCTTTAAGCTGCGTTGCTTCCGGGCTGATTTTACGCGCAAAGAGGAAGTCCTGGCTTAGCAATAGATCATAGTGATCATTATAGAACGTCACTGGCATGCCGTAATCGGAGAACATCAAAAACGTCAGCGTGCGAGTTTCGATTTCCTTTTCGGGGACAAGATGACGGACGAGTGTTTGGAAAAACGTTTCATCAGGAATCCAGGTCGTTTTGAAGAACCGCATGACGTCCTTACGCTTGCGGGTGAACTCCAATATCCATTCGATCGTGCGACGCCTCAAACACCACCATTGAGATCCGATCTGTATCTGCAAATCTTTGGGAATCTCGCGGGTGATCCCGAGCTTCTTTTGGATGTTGAATGACGTATAAAACAGCCGTTTTTGTGTGCGTTCGTTGAAGAAGTGCCGATAAATCAACCGTTCTTCCTTGAAGCCTGTTTTGATCCAATCGCTTTCGAAATAGTCAAAACTTTCGATGTAGTCGGTGTCATTGGCATCAAGAAACGCGTGAGCATATTCAGCCGACTTAATCGCCATGCAATCGCCAGACAGCATGTAAAAATGGGTCGCGCGTGGAAAGGCGTCTACCGCTGCTTCAACGGCATAGATCGTGGCCTGAACCAAAGACCAAGCACCCCAGCCGCATTTTATCCGCTTTCGCGAGAATACGACATTTGGGTTATCTTTCAGCGCGGCTTTGATCTGGGCGAAGTGTTCGGGCTTGGCACGCGCATCAAAGTGGATCGCCATATAGTCGCCGACAGCGGTCAATCGTTCCGCTTGATCGATGATCGCTTTGGGATCTTTGTGACACAGGAGGATGAAGGCGATTTTTGCCATTTTGGAAACTGAATACCTTAAACGTGCAGACTGTTTGTAACTTGACTACAGTGTTAAAGAGGAATGTCCCTTGAATAAACAGGCTTTTTTCTGTTTTACATGGGGTAAGTGAATATAAAGTAATCAATTGGCGGCAAGTTGCCGCCGGAGGCAAAAGAATATGGGTTTTCCCGGCACTTGGATGACCGAGAGTGAGAGCGTCGTCTACCGCGTTGTTCCGAAATGCGCCTGCTCGACCATCGGACAGATTATGTATTACTCGGATCATGGCGAGTTTTTCGACGGTGACATCCATGACGCGACTGGCGGCATGCACAAATGGGCGCTCGATGAAAGCCAACCGGTGATCACTGCAAATGTTCAAGCGCATCAGTCATATGCATTTACCTGCGTGCGAAATCCTTACACACGAATTCTGTCGTCCTTCTTTGACAAGATCTGCGGCATCCAGCGCAACGGCAAACGCTATCGCGGCAAGCTTGTTCCACTTTTGACGCAAAAATATGGAATCGAAGTTGGCGGCGAAGATGGCAAACAAGAGTTTGACCAGATCGCCAGTTTTCGCCGTTTCCTTTTGTTCGCACGCGACACCATCCGTTGGCGTCGCCCGATGGACCCAGATATTCACTGGTCGGCTATGTCGGGTCACATCTCAACGTTCATCGTAAACGGTGGGCGCTATGACAAGATTTTCTGGACCGAGCAATTCAACGATGGAATGCAACAGGTTCTCGATAAAATCAATGTACCCAACTCGGTCGATCTTACGGCTATCCCACGTTTCAACGAGAGCGAAGGGCACGGCCCCAAACGCGCGCATCCCGTTGAGGATTACTTCGACGATCTGTCGATGCATCTGGTTTATGAAATCTACAAACGCGATTTCGAACTGTTCAAGTATGATTTCAACGACCCAAGCAACAAGATGCCAATTGCGGAAATTGATCTGGATGAGGTCCACGCCAAGCTGGGTGACTAAACGCACGTGAAAGATGTCGGCGAAATACTCGAGCGCGATTTTCGCTTTGTCGCGCTCGACGTGGAAACGGCGAATGGGGATAGCTCCAGCATCTGCCAAATCGGTATCGCCTGTATCCCTGAGACCGGGCCGAGTGTCACCATATGCGAATATATTGACCCTCAAGCGCCTTTTTCGGCGTTTAATGTTCAACTGCACGGGATCGATGCCGCGCGCGTGCAGGGCGCGCCAATCTTTCCGACGTTTTTTGAGGCGGTTCTCCCACTGCTTGCGCGGCACACGATCGTGCAACATAGCAGTTTCGACAAACGCGCGATTGGCGCTGCCTGCGCAGCTTATGGCCTGGCCGAGCCTGATCTAAACTGGATCGATAGCGTCAAAATTGCGCGTCGCGCTTGGCCTGAATTTCGCGGTAACGGTGGGCATGGGCTTGGCAATTTGAAAGTCGAACTTGGGTTGAATTTCAACCACCACGACGCAGGTGAAGATGCGCTCGCCGCCGCAGAAGTTGTGCTTCTTGCCGAAGAACGCACAGGATTAAGCTTTCAAGAATTGAGCCTGCCATCGCCTAAAAACTACCCCAAAAGCGAGACCCGCACAGGGGACGAAAACGGAGCGTTTTTCGGGCAATCCGTTGTATTTACTGGGCAATTGGAAACACCGCGTCCACATATTGCGGATAACGCTGCTGCACACGGGTTTGCGGTGAAATCCAGTGTTTCGCGGAAAACCGACGTTGTTGTCGTTGGCGGCTATGATCTCGTTTTGCCGTTAGGGCGCAAGAAAAGCGCCAAACATCGCAAGGCGGAAGAACTCGCCGAGACTGGGCATGATATTCAGATACTAGAAGAGCATAGCTTTCTTGTGATGCTGAAGGAATCTACCTAGCCTCGGAAGCGTTGCATTTAGAATATGAAGTCAGCGTTGTTCCATTGCGCGACTGTCATGTCTTCGACGTAAATGATGCCATTACCGCCAATTGCAAACAGGTCAATCATTGAACCTGCGCCGTTTTCCAGAATGGCATTTGCAGCGGTTAGGTCCGCGGTGACGTTCACGGCGAAGCGGCTCAGATCGATCTTGTCCGTGCCGTTGGTGAAATCGGTAATTTCATCATAGCCAGAATTGTTTTTAAACACGAAGACATCGTCGCCGCCGTCTCCAGTCAGCACGTCATCATCGCGCCCGCCAATGATCGTGTCATCGCCCTTGCCGCCGCTCAACGTATCATCGCCTTTTCCACCAACAAGGAAATCAACGCCTTTGTTTCCCTCGATCGTATCGTCGTCGAGATGGCCCTTTATCGTATCGTCACCTTCTTCGCCGAACAGACTGTCATTGCCCTGGCGTCCATGGATAATGTCTGCAGAATCGCCACCGCTGATTTCGTCGTCCATTGACGCGCCATAAAGACTGTCTTCGCCCGTGCCGCCCTGAATAACACCTGTGACCACGCCGTCCCCTTGCCCACGGTAAAGTGTGCCAAAAGCATCTATGGTTAAATCGCCATCAATCGTACCCGAATTGCGGACAATCGTTTCTATGTCGGTAATGCTGACATCGCCAGTTATAGTGCCGGAATTGTTTAGCGTGCTGTTGGCTCCATTCACATTGATACCATCGGAGATCGAGCCAAGGTTTCTAATCATGGCACCGTTGCCGTCAGATTCAATGCCTTGTGTGATTATGCCTTCGTTATGGATGACCGTGTTGTTTCCATTGTTGCTAATACCAAAATGGCCGATGATATTCTGTTTGCCGCCTGAAATACTCCCGTAGTTATAGATCTCGTTTTGATCTGAACTAGCGCTGGTAATGTCGATCCCAACGGATCCGCCAGCGATGGAGCCATAATTCACGATATTACCTATGTCCCCAAAGGAACTCGTTTGGATACCGTAGCGCCAACCAGAAATCGTTCCGTGATTTTCGACGAAATTGTAAGGATCGTCGAACAAAATTCCAATTCCATAGGCGCCATTCGACTCCGTACCGCTGATCGTGCCGTTGTTAACAACGTGAGCGCTGTCGCCGCGTAAATGAAGTCCTGCGGCACCAGAGATGATACCATTGTTCGTCAAGCTTAAGTCGTCGCCATAGGATCGAATCCCGTAGCCGCCGGCACCCGAACCAGTGACGACGCCGAACTGGCTAATAACCACAGAACTTTGGTCGCCGTTGCTTCCGATGTCTATGCCGTCGTCGCCAGTTACATATGAATCGATCACAACTTGGACTTGGCCAATATCGAAATAAATGCCGTCGTCTCCGCTGACGAGAATGCTTCCGCTTCGGGTCACCTGAACAAGATCGTTGCTCACCTATGGGGTTTGCGTAGTGGTCAATACGCTCGTTACGAAAATATCTGCCATTTAATTGTCCTAAAAAACTAAAAAACTGCGTTAAGGTTAACCTAACGCAGTGTTTCAGCCTAGGGCCAATTGTATAAGTATTTCAAGCGCTTAGGAAAGCAATCCCGCTTCGCGGAACAATGCCGAAATATTTGCCTTGGGACGCGGTCCTACATGGCCAATGACTTCGCGCGCGCAAATGCAACCCATGGTACCGCAGGTTTCCAAATCGCGCCCAGTTGCCAAACCAAAAATGAATCCAGCCGCGAATTGATCGCCAGCACCAGTTGCGTCAATTGGAACGATCTTATCGACAGGAACGTTGATGCGTTGCTCGCCGGACAGGATGGAAACACCGTCGCCAGAGCGTGTGCAAACCGCCATTGGGCAAATCGCGGCAAGTTTGCTCAGTGCTTCTTCCAGATCGTCAGTTTCAAAGAGCGATTTCACCTCTTCCTCGTTGCCGATCACGTAATCGAGTTCATTCTCAATCAGGCTAAGGAAATCGGCGCGATGACGTTCGACGCAGAAGGGGTCAGAGATCGCAATGCCCGCTTTACCACCCGCAGCACGGCAAGCGCGCGCTAGTTTGATGAAGGCTTCTTTGCCCTTGTCCTTGTCGAACAGATACCCCTCAAGGAAAACAATCTCCGCATCTGCACCAACCGCTTCGGAGACATCTTCGGGACCGAGTTCCGCAGAAATTCCAAGGTAGGTGTTCATCGAACGCTCACCATCAGGGGAAACAAAGATCATCGAACGCGACGTCGGCAGCTCGCCGCCCTCAACAGGCGCGTTTACGAAATCGGTTCCCTCATCGGTCATCGCTTTGGCGTAGAACTTGCCAAGCGCGTCATCGCTGACGCGGCCAACAAATGCCGTGCGCAGCCCGAGCGAGCCAATGCCAGCGACGGTGTTTGCAACAGAGCCACCCGCCGCCTGCGTGCGATCCGACATAGAGCCATAAAGCACCTCTGCGCGATCCTTTTCGATCAGCTGCATAATGCCTTTTTCAATGCCCATATTGGCCAGAAAGCTGTCATCGCTTTGGGTGATAACGTCCACAACGGCGTTACCGATGCCAACAACTTTGTAAGTCTTCATTTTGTTTTGTCCTCGAATGGGCAGAGATCATTTATGATACAGTTTGTGCACACGGGTTTGCGTGCTTTACAGATGTAGCGGCCATGCAAAATGAGCCAATGATGGGCATGCTGTTGAAAATCGACAGGAATGTGATCCTCAATGGCTCTTTCAACGGCATCAACATCTTTGCCAGGACAAATGCCCGTGCGATTGCCGATGCGAAAGATATGGGTGTCGACCGCTTGGCTCGGATATTGCCACCACATGTTCAGAACCACGTTGGCGGTTTTGCGACCCACGCCGGGTAGCGAGATCAGCGCAGCGCGGCTATTGGGCACTTCGCCGCCGTAGTCATCGACCAGAATTTGGCTCAGCTTAATGACGTTCTTGGCTTTGTTGCGATAAAGGCCGATGGTCTTGATATGTTCGATCACGCCATCCAACCCAAGATCGAGCATCTTTTGCGGAGTATCGGCTATTTTGAATAACTCGGCTGTCGCTTTGTTTACACCTACGTCGGTAGATTGTGCAGATAGCGCCACAGCCACTACCAACGTGTAGGCGTTCACGTGATCCAACTCGCCCTTTGGTTCGGGTTCGGAGGCCTGAAAGCGCGTAAATATCTCGCGGATCGTGTGGTAAGAAAGCTGTTTTGCAGGTTTTGTCATGGGGCAGGGGTATGCCTTTTGTACCGGCGTGCGGCAAGGGGTGCGCTGGGAAATCGCATAACGGGCGTGTTTGAGCAAAAAACGGATCGCTCGAAAGGTGCCTTTTGCCTATGTTACACCAATGAACACACATGTATCTCATGGCCAAGAGGCCAGCTATCATTACAAGCTTATGCGCCGCGCGATTGATCGCTTGGACAACAGCGAAGAGCCTGTCTCGCTCGAAGCGCTTGCTGAAGAAATGCACCTGAGCCCTGCCTATTTACAGCGGCTTTTTTCCAAATGGGTGGGCGTGTCGCCGAAACGGTATCAGCAGTTCCTCGCGCTGGATCACGCGAAAACACTGCTTCGCTCGCATCATTCCACCTTGGAAACGGCGGTGGAAACGGGGCTCTCTGGGGGCGGTCGTTTGCATGATCTGTTTCTTCGTTGGGAAGCGATGAGTCCCGGAAATTACGCCAAAGGTGGCGCAGGCCTGACTATCAAAACAGGTTGGTTCGACAGTCCCTTTGGCCGCGTTTTGGCTATGGGAACTGAAATTGGATTGTGTGGCATGGCCTTTGCAGAAGAAACTGGCGAAGGCACAAGCTATCAAGACATGGCCTCGCGTTGGCCGGCGGCTGAGTTCAATGAAGATGCGGCAGCTTTGACGCCTTGGGTTGAGGCGGCCTTTGGGGGGAGCGGCGAGCAGCGCTTGCATTTGATCGGCGCGCCGTTCCAGATCAAAGTTTGGGAAGCCTTGCTTCAAGTTCCAAGCGGCCATGTCACCACCTACTCGGACATCGCCCGCGCCGTCGGGAGCCCCAAGGCGGTACGCGCGGTCGGCACTGCGGTCGGCAAAAATCCGGTCAGTTGGTTGATCCCGTGCCACCGCGCGCTGCGTAAGTCCGGAGAGCTGGGCGGGTATCACTGGGGCACTCCGATCAAACGCGCGATGCTGGCTTATGAGAGCGCTGAGCGCGAAACTTTGGCGGGGTCGTTGGCGAAATAACGCCGAAATTCCCCGAAAACCTATATTGGGAAACTGATTCGCACCTGCTATGTATGCGGCAGCTCCGAGTAACGGAGAGAGCATACGAGGCATAAAATGAAACGAGTAAACTCCCTTTTCGCGGTTTCTGCCGCATCCTTGCTGGCCCTAACAGCTTGTTCAAACCCAGACACAATGTCTAACAACAACGACTTCCGTAAAACCGGAACGGGCGCTGCTATTGGTGCTGGCGTTGGCGTTTTGGCGGGTTTGGTGACTGGCGATGACGGCAAGGAAAAGAAGCAAAACGCACTTAAAGGCGCTGTCATCGGTGCAGCTGGCGGCGCGGCTATCGGCAATGTTTTGGACAGACAAGCGGCTGATTTGCAAAAAAGTCTTGGCAATGATCGTGTGACCATCACGAACACGGGTGATCGTTTGATCGTCACGCTGCCACAGGACATTCTGTTTGCGTCTGACAGTGCGACGCTCACAGGCGGGTTGCAAAGTGACCTCGTCGCGGTTGCGAACAACCTTCAATCCTATCCAGATTCAACAGTTCAAGTCATCGGCCACACAGATAGCTCTGGCGAAGCGGGCTATAACCAAAGCCTTTCCGTTGATCGTGCAAACGCTGTAACGAATGTTCTGTCAGGTGCAGGTGTTCCTGCTGGACGTTTGCAGGCAATCGGCCGCGGCGAAGATCAACCTGTTGCAAGCAACCTGACCGAAGAAGGCAAGGCGCAGAACCGCCGCGTCGAAATCGTGATTTTGCCAACAAGCTAACGCGCCTTGGCAATTTTGAACAAAAGCCTCGCTTATCTAGCGGGGCTTTACTTTTTTGCACATTGGCTCTGCGCGACTTGCGATTGATGTTGGGCCACGCGCACGGCACGTTGAGCATTGAAATTGCTTTGAAAGGTTACCTTCTATGACTATTCCCAAAATTCTCGGTATGTCCGGCTCGCTTCGTGACGCTTCGTTCAATACTATGTTGCTCAAAGCGGCGATTACGTCTTACGGCGAGGCAGACGCGCAGATCGCAGAACTGAACCTGCCCTTGTTTGATGGCGACTTGGAAGCAAAAGGCATACCTGAAGCGGTTACAAAGCTCGCGTCGCAAATCGCCGAGGCTGATGCAGTGATCATTGCGAACCCTGAATATAACAAAGGTATTTCTGGCGTTCTCAAAAATGCGCTGGATTGGGTAAGCCGCGTTCCAGGTAACGCTTTTCGTGGCAAGCCAACTTTGGTCATTGGCGCCGCAGCAGGACGCACCGGCGGAGAGACTTCTTACTACATGACCCGCAATTGCCTTGCTCCGCTGGGCGCTGCGGTCTTGGCAACGCCAGCGGTTCTGATTGCGGGAGCCCATGGTGAATTTAATGAAGATGGTACGCTGAAAAGCGAAAGGTATCAGGAAAACCTTGATGGCGTGGTCGCAACGCTACGCGATATTGCGACCCGTCGTTAGCGAATGGACGCTTCAGGCTTGAACCCTTCGGGGATTTGATCAATGCCATCAAGAACAAGATCGGCCATGATTTCCGCTAGCTTCGGTGCCATGCCAAAGCCGATCTTGAACCCGCCATTTACGATAAATGCACCCTCGCGCGTAGGATGATGTCCAATCATCGGCGCGCGCGATTTGGCGCGCGGACGCACGCCTGCCCAACGCTCTATCACGGGGGCGTCTTTTAAGACGGGAAAGGCCAAGCGCGCACGGTCAATCACGCTTTCAAGCTGCGCGTCGGTGCTTTCGGGATCATCAAAATCGCGCTCCGTGGTGGATCCGATAGCGATTGTTCCATTTGAGTGCGGGATAATATGCAGCGCGTCTGCGAAAAGCTGCGGCGCATCTCGCCCTGCTGCGAAATCGAGAACCGCGCCTTGCCCTTTGACACCGTTTCCGACGGGTTGATCCATTTCCTCGGCGAGCCTCAGTAGTCCGCGCCACCCTGTCGCTTCGATAACTTTGCCCTCGGGCTTACCGTCTGTTGCGATAGTACACCCCTTTGACTGCAATGCTGCGACAAGGGCCGCGCAGGTCATTCGCGGATGCATTCGCCCGCTTAGCGTATCGAACGCAAGTAGGCCTGTTTCGCTTTTGGGTGCCCAATCGCCAAAACTGTCAGCGGCAACGATGTCAAACCTCGCGCGCCCCTGCCATAACGTTTTTGCATTCTCACTGCGCGCCTCGGCAAACTCCAATGCACGGGTGTCATTCAAGGGCTGCAACCGCCCCGAACGTGCATACCCTGTCGAAAGCCCGCCGGCAGTTTCAACGCCGCGCCAAAAGGGCTCGGCGAGCATCAGGCTTTCAAACTGAAACTGCTTTTTGTCGTTCCAATTTTCAGGTGTGTGGGGGGCCAAGGCACCGACAACGCCGCCGCTGGAGCCAGAGCCGACACCATAGGGATCAATCACTTGCACCTTAGCGCCGCGCACAGCGCAAGCCCAAGCAACACCTAGCCCGAAAATGCCAGCGCCATAGACGGTGATATCTGCCATTGCCATTTGCTCTGCCTCATGTCCAATGCGTTAAACACGCTAGTAAGGCATGAAACTATGAACGACCAGATAGACAGCTTGGATTGGACGGACGAAGGTGTTCCAATTTCTACCCGTTTTGATGATCCGTATTTCTCATTGCAGGATGGGCTGGCTGAAACGCGTCATGTTTTCTTAGCTGGCAACGATCTGCCTGCGCGGTTTGCGCCAGGATTTAGCATCGCCGAGCTTGGGTTTGGCACTGGATTGAACTTGCTAACGGTCTGGCAGGCTTGGCGAGATAGCGGCATTGAAGGGCCGCTTCGGTTCACCAGTTTCGAAGCCTTTCCTCTGGAAATTGATCAAATGCGGACCGCTCTTGCGGCGTTCCCAACGCTTGTAGCGCTATCTGCGGAGCTTTTGGAGAACCTGACGTCGACGGGCGCGCGGCTCGCCGACCTTCATTTTGATCTTATCACGGGGGATGCGCGCGATATGCTTCCTCTTTGGCAAGAAAAAGCAGACGCTTGGTTTCTGGACGGGTTTTCCCCTGCAAAAAATCCGGAGCTTTGGGGGGCTGAGCTGCTGAATGCCGTTGGCGCACATACGAACGCCCAAGGAACCGTCGCAACCTACACTGCAGCGGGTCATGTAAGGCGTTCATTAGAGAGCGCTGGTTTTGACGTTGAGCGAATTTCTGGTTTTGGCCGCAAACGCCACATGAGCGTTGGACGAAAACGCCCATGAGCCAGAACAATGCTCCCCTTGGCATCGGGCTAATGATCGCAACGACCTTTGTCTTTGCGATGCAGGACGGAATTTCGCAGCATCTGGCGCGCGAATACAACGTTATGATGATCGTGATGATCCGGTATTGGTTTTTCGCTGCCTTTGTCATTGCCATTGCGTCGCGTGCAAAGGGGGGATTGCGCAACGCTGTGCGCACCGAACAACCTAAGCTTCAGATTTTCAGGGGCGCATTGCTTTGCGCGGAAATTTGTGTAGCGGTTCAGGGGTTTGTTTATCTCGGGCTAATCGAAAGCCATGCGATCTTTGCCTCTTATCCTTTGATCATCGCCGCGTTGTCAGGCGTTGTTCTTGGCGAGCAAGTCGGCTGGCGCCGCTGGAGCGCAATTGGCGTCGGGTTCATTGGAATGTTGATCATCCTGCAACCGGGGACAGGGGTGTTTTCACCACTGGCGTTGATCCCCTTGATGTCAGCATTGATGTTTGCACTTTATGGGCTTCTAACGCGCTATGTCGCGCGTAAAGACAGCGCCGCGACCAGCTTTTTCTGGACAGGGGCGTCGGGCGCAGTGTTCATGACGCTTGCAGGTTTCGCTTTTTGGGAACCTTTGTCACCGCCGGATTGGCTTTGGATGGCGCTTTTGTGCATGACAGGCGCAGGGGGTCATTTTTTGCTGATCAAAACCTACGAGGTCGCAGAGGCTAGCGCAGTACAACCCTTTGCTTATCTTCAATTGGTCTGGGCCTCCTCCCTTGGGTTCGTGATCTTCGCAGAAGAATTGCGCGCGAACATTGTCATTGGCGCTTCATTGATCGTTTCAGCCGGCGTTTTTGCCTTGTTGCGCGAACGTGCCAAAGCGCGCGCTGTTTGAGGCTTGCACGTTATCCCTGCGCATGATTGCCTGCGCTAAACATCTGATAGGAGAGCCTCACCATGAGCGGAAACTTCGAAGCTAAACTTGCAGAACTGGGCGTCACTTTGCCTGACGCGCCAGCACCTGCCGCCAACTACGTGCCTTTTGTTCAAGTCGGTGATCTTGTTCATGTTTCGGGGCAAATCTCGAACGGTCCTGACGGTTTCATCACAGGCAAGCTCGGCGAAACGATGAGCGCGGAAGAAGGTGCCGCGGCGGCTCGTACCTGCGCAATTTCATTGTTGGCGCAAGCCAAAGCCGCATGCGGCGGTGATCTGGATCGACTCGTCCGCGTCGTGAAGCTGGTTGGCTTTGTGAATTCCACAGCGGACTTCGGTGACCAGCCCAAAGTGGTCAATGGCGCATCCGACTTTATGGTTGAGGCCTTGGGCGACGCTGGGCGTCACGCGCGCTCTGCCGTGTCTGCAGCCTCATTGCCATTCGGTGTTGCGGTTGAAATCGAAGGCATTTTCCAAATCAAATGAACCGTTTAGATCCACAGTTTTTGACGGTGCCACTGACACATCGCGCGTTGCACGATGTGTCCAAAGGGCGTCCTGAGAACAGCCGCGCGGCGATAAATGCCGCGATTGATGCTGGCTATGGTGTTGAAATTGATGTGCAATTATCCTCGGATGACAAGGCGATCGTTTTTCATGATTATGATCTGGCGCGGCTTGCAGAAGCAAAAGGCCCAATTCGTCAACGCACGTCAGATGAGCTAGGTAAAATCCGTCTACGTGGCAATGACGAAAGCATCCCGGGGTTGCCTGAGATACTTTCGCTGGTTTCTGGTCGTGTGCCGTTGCTTATCGAAATTAAGGACCAAGACGGGGCTATGGGGCCGAATGTTGGCTTGCTAGAGCAAGCTGTTGCGCGTGATATTGCTGGCTATAAAGGTGCGCTCGCGGTGATGTCGTTCAACCCGTATTCAGTGAAGCTAATGGGCAAATACGCGCCAGACGTAACGCGCGGGATAGTGACGAGTGACTTTAGATCGAAGTCATGGCTCTATTTACCCAAAGAAACGCGAAAAAGACTGCGGAAAATCCCAGATTTCGATGACATTGGCGCAAGCTTTATTTCACATGGAATTGCTGACCTCACAAGCAAGCATGTGGCCAAATTAAAGAGCCGAGGCGTGGATGTGTTGTGTTGGACGGTCAAAAGCGAACAGCAAGAAAAAGAAGCGCGCAAGGTCGCCGACAACATTACATTCGAGCAATATTTGGCCAAGTTTCCAGACCAATGAGCGACGTTGAAGTCGAAATAAAGGTCATTGGATCGCTCAACGAAGTAGAAGCCGCTGACTGGGATGCCTGCGCTTGCCCCGAAACGGGCGCGGGCGGTGCACCCATAGATCCATTTACAACGCATCGCTTTTTGCTTGCGCTAGAAAACAGCGGATCGGTCGGGCAGGGCACAGGTTGGCAACCCCAGTATCTACTGGCTCAGGCAAATGGCCTTCTGATCGCGGTTGCGCCGCTCTATCTGAAATCCAATTCTCAGGGCGAGTATATTTTCGATCACAATTGGGCGCATGCCTATGAAAACGCGGGTGGGTGTTATTATCCCAAGCTTCAAATCGCGGTGCCCTTTACCCCTGTCACAGGACGGCGTTTGTTGGTTCGGCCAGATTTTGAAGAAACAGGCCAAGCCGCTTTGATCCAAGGTGCTGTGCAACTGGCTGCGAACAATGAGCTGTCTTCTCTTCACATCACGTTTTGCACCGAAGAGGAAATGCGCGCAGGCAGCCAAATGGGATTGATGGCACGCGCCAGTCAGCAGTTTCATTGGATCAACAAAGGGTACACAAGTTTCGACGATTTTCTGATGTCGCTCTCTTCTCGCAAACGAAAGAACATTCGCAAGGAACGCGAGAAAGCCAATTCGTTTGGTGGTGAGGTGCTAAGTCTGACAGGGGAGCAGATCAAACCCGAACATTGGGATGCGTTTTGGCAATTCTATCAGGACACTGGTGCGCGCAAATGGGGCACGCCTTACTTAACGCGTCAATTCTTCGACCTCGTGCAAGACACGATGCGAGATGACGTTGTTCTTTATCTGGCCGAGCGCGATGGTGTCCCCGTTGCAGGCGCTTTGAATTTCATTGGGCGCGATGCTCTTTTTGGGCGGTATTGGGGCTGCACAGAGGATCATCCCTGCCTGCATTTTGAGCTGTGTTATTATCGCGCAATTGATGAAGCAATTGGGCGCGGGCTCAGCCGCGTCGAAGCTGGCGCTCAGGGCGAGCATAAACTCGCGCGTGGGTATCTCCCGGTGACGACGCATTCGTTGCACTGGGTCGGTGACGCTGGGTTTGCAGATGCCATAGCGCGTTATTTGGTGGCCGAGCGCGAAGCCGTGGAACAAGACATCGAAGTGCTCACTGACTACGGTCCATTTAAGCGAAGCCAAGTGAAAGAGCAGGAATGAGCGAGAAGCTATCTGTTGAGACGCGCGCGCCGCTGTTAGAGCCATTGTTTGCCAATGGCTGGTCTATGGTTGATGGGCGTGATGCAATTGAAAAACACTTCAAATTCGCAAATTTCGCGGATGCTTTTGGATGGATGACACGGGCGGCGATTTGGTCGGAAAAGTGGAACCATCATCCTGAATGGTTCAACGTTTACAACAAAGTTCATGTGGTTTTGACCACCCACAGCGTGGATGGCCTAGGCGCGCTAGATGTAAAACTGGCACGCAAGTTTGATAGTCTCTAGCTTGCCGCACGTTTCTGTCAGCTAAGGCCTTACATTACGTCGAGCAAACCTTCACCGGCTGAAATTTCACATTCGCCTGGGCTTGTTTCTAGGTTGAGATGGGTGACCACGCCGTTCTCGACCACCATCGCGTAACGCTTGGAGCGTGCGAGCAAACCTGCTGGGGGGGCGTCAAAATCCATTCCAATCGCCTTGGTCAAAGCACTTTCTGGATCGGATAGCATCGTGATGCCTGCCTGCGCAGCGCCTGTTGAATCACCCCATGCTTTCATCACAAAAGGATCGTTCACTGAAATGCAAATGATCTCGTCCACGCCCTTGGCTACGAACTGGTCCTTTGTACGCATAAAGCTGGGGACGTGAGCGGAATGGCACGTTGGTGTAAATGCGCCAGGGACCGCAAACAAAACAACTTTTCGCCCCTCAAGCTTGTCTGCCAAGCTAACAGCGGTTGGACCCTTGTCGCCGAGTTGCACCAATGTGCACGCAGGTAGGCGATCGCCTATAGAAATTGTCATTGCTGGACCCTTTGTTGGAATTGCGTTTGTGTATTGCAAAGTTATAGGGTCTCCAAAGACAAGAGCCACCAATAAAAAGAAGGGATCGCAAAAATGGCGCATTTTGTTGTCATCGGAGCAGGCCAAGCAGGTGCATCACTCGTAGCCAAGTTGCGCAATTCTGGCTTTGATGGTGAAATCACCCTAATTGGTGACGAAGCTGTGCCGCCTTACCAGCGACCACCTTTGTCGAAGGCTTATTTGCTTGGCGATATGGCGCTGGAGCGCTTGTTTCTCCGCCCAGAAAGCTTTTATGCGGATCAGAATATCAATTTGCGGACTGGGGTTGCTGTTACCCGCATTGATCCGGTTAAACGCGAAGTGCATTTGGACAATGAAGTTATCCAGTATGACCAGCTTGCGCTGACCACAGGATCTGCGGCGCGCACTTTGCCTGCTTCAATTGGCGGCGCGTTGCAGGGCGTGTATACGGTACGCAGCTTGGCAGATGTCGATGCGATGGCTGCGGAGTTCAAAAGCGGCAAACGCGCTCTTATTGTCGGCGGTGGTTACATCGGTCTCGAAGCAGCAGCCGTCGCGCGAAAGCTTGGCGTTGAAGTAACTCTTGTTGAAATGGCTGACCGCATTTTACAACGTGTTGCCGCGCCTGAAACCTCTGATTACTTCCGCACACTGCACCAAAGCCATGGAGTGAATATCATCGAAGGCGTCGGGCTGGATTGCTTGACGGGTGAGACACGCGTGAGCGGCGCGAAACTCGTGGATGGGACCGAGCTTGAGGTCGATTTCGTGATTGTCGGTGTAGGCATTGCGCCAGGCATCGCGCTTGCCGAGGCGGCTGGTTTAGAAATTGACAATGGCATCGCAGTAGACGCACAAGGGCGCACATCCAACGAAAACATTTGGTCTGCGGGCGATTGCGCATCGTTTGAAATGCGTGGCGCGCGCCGGCGATTGGAAAGCGTACAAAACGCGATTGATCAGGCAGAGGCCGTCGCGGAAAACATGATGGGGGCAGGTAAAACGTATACGCCAAAACCGTGGTTCTGGTCTGATCAATATGACGTCAAACTGCAGATCGCTGGTTTGAATATCGGTTATGACAACATCGTTGCGCGGCGTGATCCAAATGGGGCTGCTGTCTCTTTCTGGTATTACAAAGGTGAGACACTCTTGGCGGTTGATGCAATGAACGACCCAAGAAACTACATGATCGGGAAGCGATTGATTGAAAGCGGTAAATCCCCTGCGCCAAGCGCGATTGCGGATCCGCAAACCGATATGAAAGCGCTGATGAAAGCGTGAGGATTATCGGCGGAGAGTTTCGCGGTCGCGCTCTTGCCTCTGTCGGCAAAGGCGATGCTGGGGCCCATCTGCGCCCAACAACAGATCGTGTCCGAGAAAGCCTGTTTAATGTTCTGATGGGGGGGCGATACGGCGATCCGATCTCTCAGGCTCGGGTGCTTGATCTGTTCGCAGGAACGGGTGCCTTGGGGCTTGAGGCGCTGTCACGAGGTGCAGCAGATGTTACCTTTGTTGAAAGCGGTCGAAAGGGTCAAAGCTTGATCCGTGAGAACATTGCGCTTTGTAAATGCGCCGATCGCGCGCAACTGGTTGGGCGCGACGCGACCAGATTGGGCGCGCACTCTGGTGCGCCTTTCGATCTGGTTTTTCTTGATCCGCCTTATGGAAAGGCACTTGGCGAAGCTGCGCTCAACGCTGCACTAGAAAAAGGCTGGATTGCCGATGACGCGTTAATCCTTTGGGAAGAAAGCGCTCAAATCAAACTGCCAACTGGATGTGAAATGCTGGAAACACGTGGGTTTGGCGCGACTAACATTACATTTTTGCGACGCGCGCCGTCGATTGCTCTCTAGCCGCCGCATTAGCCAAGCAACGCCAGAAAAAAATGACCCCAATGCGGGACGCATGGGGTCAGTTTGGTCGAGGGAGACAATAGAAACTTAGATGGCGCTTACCAATCTGACGGGCCCTTTGCCGCGAAAGAATGGACAAGAAAGTCTATAAAGGCGCGCACTTTAGGCTGGGTGAAGCGCCCGGGAGGGTAAACCGCGTAGATGCCTTGGGTCTCGGTTGGAAGCTCGGGAATAGCATCCACAACCAAGCCTTGCTCCATTGCTTCGGAATATAAGAAGCTTGGCAAATAGGCGATGCCAAGGCCAGCGATCGCCGCGTTGAGGAGTGATTGACCATCGTTAACGCTTAGCCAACCAGCAGTGCGGATTTGACGTTTTTCACCTGATGGAGCAGTCACCTTCCACACGTTTCCGCTCGATTGGTTCGAGTAATGCAACAGCTTGTGATCATTCAGGTCATCGATCTTCTCGGGGCGGCCATATTTCTCAAAATAGGCGGGGGAAGCGATCATGCGTTTTGTGGTCTCGGTCAATTTGCGTGCACGCAAAGTGCTGTCTTCCAGCTCACCGATGCGCACGGCCATATCAAAGCCTTCTGAGATCAGCTCGACATAGCGGTTGTTGAGAACCATGTTGACCGTGATGTCAGGGAATTCGGACAGGAAATCGCCTAGTACTGGACTAAGGTGGTTAACACCGAAATCGGTCGCCACAGAAATGCGCAGCAATCCCGATGGTGCCGATTGCATGGATGTGACCAAAGCGTCTGCTTCGCCTGCATCGTTCAGAACACGGCGTGCGCGATCATAATAGGCTAGGCCGATTTCAGTGGGGCTAACCCGGCGCGTTGTGCGATTCAAAAGGCGCGCGCCGAGGCGTGCCTCCAATGAAGAGACGTGCTTGGAAACGGCGGATTTTGAAATCCCCATCTTCTTTGCTGCATCTGTAAATCCACCTTGATCCACAACCGTGGCGAAGGCTTCCATTTCTGTGAGGCGATCCATTTCGTCTACCTTTACGTTCCTATGTCTGACGCAAGGTATGAAGTTCAATCAGGGCGCGATTGGGGCGCTCGCTAGACAATAGCAGGGTTTTGTCGCGGATCGTTAGCGGCGTGGAAACAAAGCCAAGGACTTCTTTGGTCTACAAATATCTCGGGGGAATGGGGGCAGCGCCCCCACTCAAAACATACTGTGCGCGCCCTTAGGCGCGCTCCTTCTTCTTAAAGAGAGGCCGCTAAGCGCGTCCCTTGATTGATAGCACGTTTCGCGTCGAGCTCTGCGGCGACGTCTGCCCCACCAATGATATGGCAAGGAACACCTTTCGCTTCCAAGGCATCCGCGAGAGAGCGTTCGGGGACTTGGCCTGCACACATCACAATTGTGTCGGCTTCGATCAACTGAGGGTTTTCCCGCGTCTCTCCAAATGAAACATAAATACCGTCAGCCTCGATACGCTCGTAGTTAAGCCCGCCTAACATCTGAACGTCCTTCATTTTCAAAGCCGCGCGATGAATCCAGCCTGTCGTCTTCCCAAGGCCTTTACCATGCTTGCTGGATTTGCGTTGTAGGAGCGTAACCTCGCGCGCAGGGGCGTCTGGTTGCGGGCCTTTGGGGGCAAGGCCACCTGCGGTTTCTGATGGGTCTCCGACGCCCCACTCCTCTTTCCACGCCTCCAGATCTTCCGTCGGGCTAACGCCCTCATGAACAAGCGCTTCTGCAACATCAAAACCAATACCACCCGCACCAATAATGGCGACGCGCTTGCCGACCTCTGCTTTGTCGCGCAGCACATCTATATATGAGAGCACATTGGGCGCGTCTTGACCTTCGATCGCGGGGTCGCGCGGCACAACGCCTGTCGCTATGATGACCTCGTCGAACCCGGCTAGATCGTCAGAGCTTACTTCCGTATTCAGCTTTACAGTGATGCCGCTGGTCTCAAGCATGGTGCGATACCAATCGACGAGACCCCAGAACTCTTCTTTGCCGGGGACTTGTTTGGCCATGTTCAATTGCCCGCCCACTTCGGGCGCGCGATCAAACAGCGTTACCGCATGTCCGCGCTCTGCTGCGGTGAGTGCGCTGCTCAAACCTGCTGGACCTGCGCCAACAACTGCAATTTTCTTGGCGGATGCCGCGACTTCAATCGTGAGCTCAGTTTCATGGCACGCGCGTGGGTTTACAAGGCAGGTCGTCATCTTACCGCCAAACGTATGATCGAGGCAGGCTTGATTGCATCCAATGCAAGGGGCAATCTGGGCGGCGTTTCCATCCATTGATTTCTGTACAAAATCAGCGTCAGCAAGGAAGGGACGCGCCATCGATACCATATCGGCCGAGCCGCCGGCGATCACCTCTTCTGCAACCTCTGGTGTATTGATGCGGTTGGATGTGATGATCGGAATGCCCACTTTTCCCATCAATTTCTTGGTCACCCATGCAAAAGCCGCACGTGGAACGGAAGTTGCAATTGTCGGGATTCGCGCCTCATGCCAGCCAATGCCAGTATTGATGATTGTCGCGCCAGCCTCTTCAACTGCTTTTGCAAGCAGCTCAACTTCGTCAAATGTCGATCCATTGGGAACCAAATCTATCATCGAGAGGCGATAGATGATGATGAAGTTTTCGCCCACGGCTTCGCGCACGCGGCGCACGATCTCGACAGGCAGGCGCATGCGATTTTCATAAGCGCCGCCCCAACGATCGGTGCGCTTGTTCGTGTGAAGCGCTAGAAACTGGTTAATGAAATAGCCTTCTGACCCCATGATTTCGACGCCATCATAGCCCGCTTCTTGTGCACGGGTTGAGGCTACTACAAAGTCATTGATTTGCTTCTCAATCCCGTCCTCATCCAGCTCCTTGGGTGGAAAAGGAGAGATCGGGGACTTCACTGGACTTGCTGATACACATTCAGGCCCATAGGCATAACGCCCAGCGTGCAGAATTTGCATCGCGATTTTGCCACCAGCGTCATGTACGCGATCTGTGACAATCTTATGGTTGGCAATGTCTTCATCGCTGAAAAGACCCGCCGCACCAGGGAAAACGCCGCCTTCCTTGCTTGGGGCCATGCCGCCTGTCACAATCAGCGCCACTTGGCCGCGTGCGCGCTCTGCATAAAATTCAGCGACGCGGTTCCAGTCTTTACTTTCTTCAAGGCCGGTATGCATCGACCCCATCAGAACGCGGTTCTTCAGCGTTGTAAAACCTAGATCAAGCGGGGCCAGCATATGCGGGTATTGTGTCATCGAAATCTCCCAAATTTGGAGGCAGAGTGCGCATGCCATGACGCTCTGTCACGCTAAACGCAGCGTCACCTTGCTTTACGTAAGCGTCTAGTAAGGTCAGGCGGGAGGCGCGTCGGTTAGTTTTCCGATGTTTCGACACAATGACGGCGGAAAGCGCGCTTTAGCAGATCCAGTTCGGCGCGTAGCAAGGCAACTTCGGCGCGGATGTCATCGGTTACGGCATCGCCAGCAATAATCGTAAAGCTATCCAGCGTTTCGCCAGTGTCCTTATCGAATATCAAGAAGGTCTGCGCACCATCGCCAATCAACTCTACTGGAATTGGGACGCGGAGCGCCCATTGGTTCGGCTCACCGGTTTCTTTTAGATCAAGGGCCCCGAGCGGTTTTTCCAGATGCGTGACGCCAATGTCAGGCTGGGTTGCAGTCTCGTCCGTCGCAGACAAAAGCCCTTCCCAGACGCCTTCAAACAGGCGGGTTTTGCTAAGCTCAAATGCACTCATGAAACGGTTCTTCCATCTGTTCGTTTTGATCGCTTAGGCAATCGATTAGAATTCCGCCCTTGGACGGCGGCTAAGTGTCAAATCACGCAAGGTGATCTGGTTCATTTGCGGCCCCTCAAAGATCAGATCAAGCCACATGCTATCGACGCGTTTTTCATTTAGTTTGGTGTAGGCTAGATCAAATTCGACCATGGGGACGCTATCATTCAGCGGCAGTTCACGAACAACCTGTTCAGTGTTCGGCCCGTGCTTGATGTTCAAACGCGCGAAAATCTCGAGTGGCTTTTCCATTTCGATGATTGGTTCGAGACGGACAAGATGCTTGCGGCGCAACCCGTCGACGCTTGTTTGTGGAAAGTCGATAACCAACGACAAGAACGAGCCATCGAATTTGAAAACATCCATGCGCAGGCCGTAGGGCGCTAAATCGGCCTCGCGTGTATTGCGCACTTGCCGCAGAGATAATTCCGAAAGTTCGCAATCGTGATGCAGGGATAATTCCTGCCCCAGCATGGATTTTGTCGGGACCGAAGCCATGCCTTGCACAGGCAGCGGTCCTGCCCAGGCTTCGGGGCGCCAAGCCCAATCGGAATCATGCGATTTTTGAATTGCTTGGCTACCGATCAGTGGCAACGCCAATCGGTTGTCTGCAACATGCACAAAGCGATTGAGATGAACCAAAAGTTGTCGTGCGTTTCCGCGTTGACGGCGAAGAACGGAAATTGGCGCTTTGGATGCGCCATCGGCAATGCGCGCCCAACGTCGCAAAGAGCGCTGGAACAATAGCTTGCCTAGCAATGACGTTTTTTCCAGGGCCATGGTACTCTATTACCTACTCGTAGACTGCTTTTTGAATTACTTTAATCAAATTAAGAGCGGTTTAACAAACGGGCAATGAGGCCTGACGCACCTTTTTTTTCTGACTCAACTGATTCGGGTGCAGGTGTTGACGGATCATCTTTGGGTTGATTTGCTTGCCCAGCTTCTCCGTCAGGATTTGCAGGAGCGCTTGCGCGTCCTAGCAGGCTTCCTCGTGTCGCGGAAATTCCACGGGCAAGTGAGGCCAGCAGGTCAGCACCTTTATTTGATGTAAGGACTGATCCCTTTGGTGCGAAGGCACCTAGCAGAACGAGTCGCGTATCTAGCATGGTTGCGCCGCGCCAATGAACTGGGTCAGCTGCGGAAAACACCTCATCACCGCCGGAGCCGATTTGCACAAGGGCAAGTTTTCCCTTTTCCTTGAGTTGCAAAATCCGTCTGGGCTCCGCAGCTTTTGCAAGATCGGTTGGTGTGGGTGCGATTGCGTCGTTGCCCCGTCGCGGTGAGATGCTCACGCTCATGACCGCAGCATCGCTGCCTGCGCCAATTCCATCTAATGACGAGCATTTGGCCAGCATTGCAGAGCTACCCTGCAAGCCGTTGGTCACCGAGGTTTCGTCGATGCAATACCCTTTCGGCGCTTTCAGTGTTACAGATCCGCGGGCCAGCGTTGTTTCTGTTGTTTTTGGAACAACTGGCCCTTCTTCCGAACCAGTTCGAGCATCCGCCTTTTTAGGCGCGAAGGAAAACCCTTCTCCCCCGTTTCTGTTACATGCGCTTAACGAGGCGCTACACAACAAAGCAAAGCCCAAAACACGGGCTTTGCTCATGTTGAGATCACAGATCCCAATACTCATGCTTTTCTGCCTTGCCGCCCGGATGTGTAACCGCGCCTTTATAGATTTCACCAACTTGCTGAGCGTACTTCCAAAGCGCGCCAGATGCATAGATCGTTTCGCGAGGGCCAGCCCATGCTTTGCGGCGCTCGGCCATGTCCGCATCCGAAACGTCAACGCTGAGTTCGCCTTCAATCGCGTCAAGCGTGATGACATCACCCTCTTTCAGCAAGGCAATCGGCCCGCCATGCGCAGCCTCGGGGCCAACGTGACCCACGCAGAAACCGCGTGTCGCGCCAGAGAAACGACCATCGGTGATCAGAGCGACCTTTAGGCCCATGCCCTGACCAGAAAGCGCAGCGGTCGTCGCCAACATTTCGCGCATACCTGGGCCGCCTGATGGACCCTCGTTGCGGATTACGAAAACGTCGCCTTCGTTATATGCGCGGCTTTGAACGGCTTCGAACGCGTCTTGCTCGCATTCAAAAATGCGCGCAGGGCCAACGAAACGCTGATGTTGCGCGGCCATGCCAGCAACCTTAACAATCGCGCCTTCTGGGGCGAGGTTACCTTTAAGGCCCACAACGCCGCCTGTTTTGGTCAGCGGTGTTTCAACTGGGTAAACCACGCGGCCATCGGCCTTGAGGTCGAACTTATCGAGCTCTTCACCGATGGAATAGCCAGTCGCAGTCATGCAGTCCTCGTGCAGCAGGCCTGCACGGCGAAGCTCATTAAGAACAACAGGAACGCCGCCAGCCTCATAGAGGTCTTTCGCAACATACTGACCGCCCGGCTTCAGATCGACGAAGTAAGGCGTGTCGCGGAAGATATCGCAGACGTCTTCGAGGTAGAAATCAATGCCCGCTTCATGCGCCATCGCAGGAAGGTGCAGACCCGCGTTTGTGGAACCACCAGTACAGGCAACAACGCGCGCAGCATTCTCGAAGGCTTCTTTCGTGCAGATGTCACGCGCGCGGATGTTCTTGGCGATCAGGTTCATCACCGCTTCACCAGAGGCTTTCGCATATTCATCGCGGCTCTCATATGGGGCAGGGGCACCAGATGACGCTGGTAGTGCAAGGCCGATCGCCTCGGACACGCAGGCCATTGTGTTGGCTGTAAACTGACCGCCACAAGCACCCGCGGATGGGCAAGCAACGCGCTCTAGGATCGCAAGCTCTGCTTCGGTCATCGTGCCGCCTTGCTGGTGGCCAACCGCTTCGAACATGTCCTGCACGGTCAAATCGCGTGTTGCGAAGCTTTCAGGAACTTTCGCGCCTGCTGGCACTTTGCCCGGAAGGATAGAGCCGCCGTAAAGGAAAACAGACGGAACGTTGAGGCGGATCATCGCCATCATCATGCCAGGTAGGGATTTGTCACAACCTGCAAGACCAACAAGCGCGTCATAGCAGTGACCGCGCATGGTCAGCTCAACCGTATCTGCAATTGCTTCACGCGATGCGAGCGAGCTGCGCATGCCTTCATGGCCCATTGCGATACCGTCTGTGACGGTGATTGTTGTAAACTCGCGCGGCGTGCCAGAAGCAGCTTTAACACCCATTTTGGCGGCTTGCGCCTGACGGTTCAAAGAGATGTTGCAAGGCGCGGCTTCGTTCCAGCAGGTGGCCACGCCAACCAGTGGCTGGTGAATTTCCTCCTCGGACATGCCCATCGCATAGTAATACGAACGATGCGGCGCGCGTGCTGGGCCTTCGGTCACATGGCGGCTGGGCAGTTTGCTTTTGTCGAATTTGGTCATGGCTGGCTCCCGGGGAATGCTTTGGAGTGTGGATAAATCAGCAGGGACAGGGCCGCAAGGTGCGTCTTGCCGCTGCTAGGTGGTATTACATAGCCAAGAGCGGGTTCTTAGAGGCCAACGTCCTGCAACAATCGCGATGCAGCGAGTTTCGGGGGCGAGCTGCTTGCCTCAGCCTGTTTCACCAAAGCGACCAAGCTGGTGTTGATCGGTGTTTTCAGGTTGTGTAGCTGACCCAGTCGAACGATTTCTCCGTTGATCGTGTCAATCTCGGTAGGTTTGCCAGCGGCAAGGTCGCTCGCCATTGAGGTCATCGAATTGCGATCCAAGTTCTGCTTGTTCAACACCATCTTGCGGAACAACCAGTTTGGCAGGCGCATTACTTTGAGCGCCAAGCGCGGGCTGCTCGGGCCGACTTGCTCCCACGTGATGCCTGCGGTGTCGTAGACCGCGAGAGCTTCGGCAATCGCCTCTGCAAAGATGCGCCGATAACCGCGATCCGAGAGCATATCGTGGAGCGGTATTCCCGCGAGCGCGTTGATAGGGTTGATCAGGTTGAGCAACAGCTTGCCATATTGAATAGGGGCGAGATCGTCGGCGATATGGAAATCATGACCGAGTTGTTTGAGCCAGACCGTGATTTCATGACGCTCTAACGCGATTTCACCTGGACCGCTGCGATGCAATTCGGTTGGTGAGGTCCAAACGACATTAAAAGGCACCATCCCAGCAAGGACTCTGCGCGCGCCGAGCCGCTCTTGCAGTGTTCGCACGGGTGCAATGCCGTTGAGTAGGGACAGAATTGGCGTTTCGGGCTGCGCAAATGTTTCGATTTGCTCAATCGCGGCGTCCAGCGCATGGGACTTGAGGGCAAGAACGATGAGATCGGCGTCCTTCATTGCTGCGGGATCACTGGTGAACGTGACTGCTTTGGCCGTAGCTTTATTATCAATTGTAAGGGCGGCCTTTTGCATTGGCGCAATCGTCGTTTCGCGCCCGATCAAGGTGACGTGGCCATTCTCTGCAAGAATGTCGGCTGCAATCGTTGCGCCGAAATGGCACCCAATCGCGCCCGCACCCAAGATCACGATGTGATAGCTCATCTGCCTATTCCTTTAATTCTCGCGCAGCCTAGCAGGCAAAGATCAAAACCGTAATATGCCGCGCTCATCAAACGCAGAGCAAAGCAAGTGACACTGCGTAAGATTTGACAGAAGTGGGTTTGAGAGCTGAAGCTCTCGCTATGACACCAGGAAAAGCCTTTTTCACGTCCGATGAAATTCGCCCCCTCGCTGCGCGCTCGGACCTTTGGGGCTATTGGTTGATCGCGCATTGCTGGGGCACAATTGCGCTGGCCTTGGCGTTGTTCGCGTATTTCCCCAATCCGCTTACCTTCATTCTAACGGTGATTATCATCGGCTCACGCCAGCTTGGCCTTGCGATCCTCATGCATGAAGCGGCACATGCCGCGATGTTCAAAACCAAGGCGCTGAACGAATTTGTAGGCGAATGGCTCTGCGGGCGGCCAATTCTTGCGGATATGTTTGAATATCGCACCTACCACCTGAAGCATCACCGATACACGCAGACAGAAAAGGATCCCGACCTTAAGCTGTCTGCTCCCTTTCCGACAACCAAAGCATCGATGCAGCGCAAATTGATCCGTGACATCACGGGACAGACGGGTTTTCGTCAGCGAAGTCAGCAAATTATGTTCGCGTTTAAAATGGCAGGGGAGGTCGAAGGCGAGATCAGTTCGCAAGATCTCGCGCAGGCTTTTGCGGGGCCGGTCCTTGGCCGTGCGTTGCTGGCCAACTTTGTTATCTTCCTGCTGATGTGGATCGTAGGTGCTTGGTGGTGGTGGATTGCGTTTTGGGCTTTGCCATTGCTCACATGGTTTCAATTGGTTCTGCGCGTTCGAAATATTGCCGAGCATGGCGTCGTTGAAAAAAGCGATGACCCACTGCGTAATGTGCGCACGACCAAAGCAGGACCGTTGATGCGTCTTCTCCTCGCGCCCTACTATGTGAATTACCATCTTGAGCATCATTTGGTGATGCATGTTCCGTGCCATCGTTTGCCGAAACTCCATGACATGATGCTCGCGCGTGGGCATGGCGCGCGCATGCAAATCGGGCAGAGCTATTGGCAAGTGATGCGCCTTGCGGCGTCAAAGGTTGTTTTGCCCTCTAGCGCGTAGCGCGTTGCGGGCCTAGATAGGCCCTATGCTGAAGACGGTATTCAATTTCGACTACTCTGCCCATAGTGGATTTGTCGCGCCTGCGCGCGCATCGTCTGAAATATGGCGCTTGCTTGCTGGGCTTGCTCTCGCGGTTGTTGTGATTTGGCTCGGCGCGCCTTTGATCTGGCAAGTCCTGTTCATCGGCCTGAGCGAAGATGCCTACCTCATTTTAATCGAAGATTTTGATACGCTTTTGCTGCCGCAAAGTCTGTTGCTGATGTTGTATTCCTTTGGCTTTGTTTGGCTTGCCGTAGCGTTGGTCGTGATGATGTTGCACCAACGACGACCCGAAACGCTTATCGGCCCGCCTACGATTGCCTGGATGCAAGCGAAGTTCGTTGCGATTGCCCTATTGCTCCTACTCGGCGCAACGATCTTGCTCCCGCCCTATCGATATACACCCGAGCTTTTGGATGGGCTTCCTTTCGGGCGATGGATCGCCTTTTTGATACCGGGGTTGATTGCAATTTTCGTGCAAACCAGTGCCGAAGAAGTCCTGTTTAGAGGCTACATCCAGCAACAGTTGGCCGCGCGGTTTGATCATCCCGCAGTTTGGCTATTGGTGCCGTCTGTCCTCTTTGGTTTGGCGCATTATGCACCTGATACCTACGGCGGTAACGCGTGGCTTGTCGTGATCTGGGCGTCTGTCTTCGGTCTGTTCGCGGCAGATCTGACCGCGCGCGCTGGGACTTTGGGGCCTGCGATTGCTATGCATTTTGCGACCAACATCTCCGCTTTGTTGCTGATTGCGCCGCAGGGCGAAATGTCTGGGCTTGCTCTTTATCAATTCGGCTTCTCAGCAAGCGATGAAACTGCAATGCGCGCTTTGTTGCCTGTCGATTTTGCAGTTATGTTTGTGAGCTGGCTTGCCGCGCGCCTTGCATTGCGCCGCTGATTGCAATTGCTGGCAAGGGTCTTTATCTGACGGTTAAGACTAACGCGGGAAAGGCTCTGCGATGAACTGGATTAGCAATTACGTTCGCCCTCGGATCAATTCGATTTTCTCGCGTCGCGAGACACCTGAGAACCTTTGGTCGAAATGCGATGAATGTGGAACGATGTTGTTCCACCGCGAACTCAGCGGCAACCAGAACGTTTGCACGTCTTGCGGTCATCATATGGCAATCACGGCGCGCGATCGTTTCATCGCATTATTTGACGGTGGCATCTTTACCGAAGTCGACGTCCCAGAGCCAGTTGCGGACCCGCTTCAGTTTCGCGATCAAAAGAAATATCCTGATCGTATGAAAGCCGCGCAAAAGGCAACCGGAGAGCAAGAAGCGATGCTGGTCGCAGAAGGCGAAATCGGGCGTACGCCAATTGTGGCCGCTTGTCAGGACTTTTCGTTCATGGCGGGATCCATGGGCATGTATGTGGGCAACGCGATTGTCGCTGCCGCAGAACGCGCGGTTTCAACTGGCAAACCCTTGGTGCTGTTTTCAGCAGCTGGCGGCGCGCGCATGCAAGAGGGCATTCTAAGCCTTATGCAAATGCCGCGCACAACAGTGGCCGTGCAGATGCTGAAAGAAGCGGGATTGCCCTACATCGTTGTGCTTACGCATCCAACGACTGGTGGCGTTACGGCCTCCTATGCGATGCTTGGCGATGTACAGATCGCCGAACCCAATGCGCTGATCTGCTTTGCGGGTCCACGCGTTATCGCGCAAACCATTGGTGAAAAATTGCCCGAAGGCTTCCAACGCGCAGAATATCTGCTCGAGCATGGCATGCTGGATCGCGTTACTAAGCGCACTGAGATGAAAGAAGAGCTCGTCTCGATTATTCGGATGCTGATGCAAATGCCACCACCCGTGGCTGGTGATTTGCCCAAACCACCAGAGCATCCTGAGCTACCCACGCCCAGTGAGACAGAAACGGCTGAGGACAGCGTAGCGTGAACGCGAACACGTCCGACGTCATCCTTGGGCGGATGATGTCCCTTCATCCGAAGATCATTGATCTCGTGCTTGATCGTGTCGAGCGGTTACTTGCAGCGCTCGATCACCCTGAACGCAAATTACCGCCTGTGATTCATATTGCAGGCACCAATGGCAAAGGCAGCACGCAAGCAATGATGCGTGCAGGATTTGAAGGCGTCGGCAAAAGCGTTCACGCTTATACCTCACCTCATTTGGCGCGCTTTCATGAGCGAATTCGCGTCGCGGGGGATTTGATCTCGGAAAGTTACCTCACCGAGATTCTTGATGAATGTTACGTTGCGAATGGCGGCGAAAGCATCACCTACTTTGAAATAACAACCTGCGCTGCGCTACTGGCATTTGCGCGCAATGAAGCCGATTACACTTTGCTAGAAGTCGGATTGGGCGGGCGTGTTGATGCGACCAATGTGGTTGATGCGCCAGCTTTGACCGTGATCACACCTGTTTCGATAGATCATCAGCAATTCCTCGGCGATACCTTGGCTGAGATTGCAGGCGAGAAGGCTGGTATTCTCAAGCGCGGAGTGCCTTGTGTTGTCGGGCCGCAAGATGACGTGGCGCTAGAGGTGATCGAAGCAAAAGCCGCAAGAATTGGCGCACCATTGCTTGTGTATGGGCAGCATTGGCACGTTGGCGTCGAACGGGATCGTTTGGTGTTTCAAGATGAGACAGGTTTGCTTGATTTGCCGATGCCAGCTCTTTTAGGGGCCCATCAGGTTCAAAACGCGGGCGCTGCAATCGCAGGTTTGCGCGCGCTGGGCTTTGGCGAAGATGCTTGCATTGCAGCAATGCAAAACGCCACGTGGCCTGCGCGTATGCAACGATTGAAGTCGGGTCCGATTTCCCAGATCGCACCCGAAGCTGAACTGTGGCTTGATGGCGGCCACAACGCAGCAGCTGCGCAGGCAATTGCTGATTTGCTTGGCGGTCTACCAAAAAGAGACACCTACCTGATTTGCGGGATGTTAAACACCAAAGACGTTAGCGCTTATATGCAGCCTTTGGCCCCTCATGTTACTCAGTTGTTTGCTGTTGATATCCCGGGCGAAGCGAATACGCTTTCAAGCGAAGACACGGCAAAAGCTGCGAGTGACGCGGGCATGCAGGCGAGCAATGCGAAATCCGTCAATGAGGCGCTCGAAACGATCGCTAAAACGGCTCCGCACGCGCGGGTTTTGATCTGCGGTTCGCTCTATTTGGCTGGCGACGTGTTGCGCTCAAACGGCTAACTTTGCCTGCTTGAAGACCCGATTTTTTTACGATTGTGAATACAACCCATGAGACATATTGACGGAATTGTTTCAAGGGCTTACCAATCACTGTAACGAAAACGTAACAAAACGTTTCGAGCAGGCAGAATTATGAGTTATTTTAGTTGGGGTGTATTCACACCCGCCAAAGTGATGGCAATTTTTTCGGCTGTGTGTATGCCACACATAGCAAGTGCGGATATTGTTCCTGGGCAGCAAAGCGTTGACTTCGAATTCGGGGGTCAACCGTATAGTATTCAACAGGGTCAATCCGGTTCCACAACATTGCCAAGTGCGTATGCGAAAACAGCGCGTCCTTGTCCCTCTGAGTGTATCGAACCACGCGTTGCCGCTGAAGGCGTTGTCACACTAACTGAGCACGAAGTTTTTGGCTTTATGCAGCAACGGGTTTCTGCGGGCACGGGCCTGTTAGTTGATGTGCGGCTGCCTGCCGAATTCGAACAAGGTTCTATTCCAGCAGCAATATCCGTTCCAGCGCCGACGCTAGTCGCCAGCAACCCCTACCGCGAAGACTTGCTGCTTGCACTCGGCGCGAAAGGCTCTTTGGGGCAGATGGATTTTTCTGGCGCTTTCGATCTTTTGATCTTTGACGATGGTCCTTGGTCGCCAACAGCCCGTGAGGCAACACAGCTATTTCTGGAGGCAGGATATCCGGCGCAAAAAATCTTCTATTATCGCGGCGGACTTCAGATGTGGCATCTTTTTGGTTTAACAGTTTCAAAGTGAGTATCAGGTTATGATGCGTGGCATTGCAATTTTCTCTTTCTTCGCCCTTTCGACAGTTCTTATCATCTTTTTGCAGCCGGGGCCTCGGCCTGCCTATGTGTATGAACGGTCCGAAATGCCGACAAATACGACTTCGCGCAATGAGGTCGATGTTCTGTTTACTCCGCCGGCAAAACCGACGCTTGAGGCACCTGACGAGGTGATTTCAGAGCTAAAGTCCGCGAAAATTGCGCAGAGCGCGGCTCAGCCCGAACAGCCGCAACCAGCAATGGGTCAGAATTCTGGATCACTAGATCGACTGCAATCAGTCCTCACAGCCTCGCTAGAAAGCGAGCAAGTTGTTCAAAGCACACCAGACACTTCGCAACACATAGCGAGCATTCCTGCAGTTCAACCCGCGACGCGCGCGCCTGAAATAGTGCCTGCGCAGGCAGTCGCCCCGGAGCTGCGTGACATGAGCTGGCAGACGCTCAATACGCTCAATAGTTTGGGGCAGATTTCCAAGGCACCGGGTCAAGAAGGCAGTTTGCTTAGCTCGATTGTGCGGCGTTCAATGGGCCAAGTTGATGCGAGTGACATGAAGCACCCTAAGATGCCGATCGCGGCCACGACCCCTGCACGAGCGGTATCCCCCGAGCCTCGGACGGGAATGCAAACCTATGTGGTTGTACCGGGGGACACGCTTGCGTTGATCGCGGTTAAATTGCACGGATCGGCCCTTGCGACGGATCGTTTGCTCTCGCAAAACCCGACGCTACGCCAAAATCCGAATGCGCTTCGAATTGGACAAGTTCTGAAATACAGCCTTCGGTAGCTTAAAATTTATGCTTTTCGCTGAGCGGCAAAATTTTTTTTCCGAACAAAATTGAACTAAAAGAGCGTTGATTTAACAGCTTTTCAAACCAGCTTCATACTTTGGGTTGAGCTGAAATTCCAGAGTCGCGTCAAGGGGTTGTCCTTTGAAATCACGCGGCTACACGTGACAGTTGCCGAAGAAAAACGTTGCCCCTACGTCGCCTACAGCATTCTGTTTTGAGCGAATCGCGAATCACCAAATGTTGACTGATTCGCATTGATTCGCCTATAGCTTGTTCCCAGTCGGATTGAGCAGTGCCTGCCAGCACTTAGAAACGCATAAAGACGGCCGACTTGGGGGACTTGAAGATGAAGCAACATATCGTTGTGGCGTGTTTGATTGCAGGTTTTGCTGTCGGAACCGCATCTGCGCAGGACGTGCGTATCACGCAGGATATGGATAAGGTTTCGGTCAATCTGAACGGGGCGACTGTTTCGATAGAACGCAATCAAAACCAAGGCAACCGCCTCACCTCTGAGTTCACGAAAACGTCTCGCCCATGCCCGCCGTTTTGCATTCAGCCAATGTCGTTGGGCGAAGGTGTTTCAACATATGGCGAGTTGGAAGTGATCAGTTTTCTTCAAAATGACGTCGCAACGGGCAAAGGTCTGTTGATTGATACACGCTTGCCCGATTGGTTCGAAAAAGGGTCAATTCCTGGCGCGGTCAATCTTCCGTTCTCGACATTAGAAGAAAACAACCCATTTCGCGACGAAATCTTGCGTGCTTTAGGCGCCAGCGATGCAAGCGGGAGCTGGGAATTCTCTAGCGCCTTTGGATTAACGCTGTTCTGCAATGGTCCGTGGTGCGAGCAAACAACGCGCGCGGTTAACGCGTTGTTGGGCGTAGGATACCCGCCTGAGAAGCTGAATTACTACCGAGGCGGTATGCAAAACTGGCTTCTCCTTGGTTTAACCACAACAAATTCAGATGGATAAGGAATACTTACGATGATCCGTGTTATGGCTTTCATGGGCGTTTTTCTGTTGTCCATCATCGGGTTGCTGCTACTGCAACCCGGCGAGCGGCAAGCTTCGATGCGTGCAAATGAAACCGAGGTGTCGCGCAACACATCCGAGACGATGTTGACAACGCGCGTTACAAATCCAGAACCTGTGCTCGAAGCGCGCCCAGAGGCCGGCCAGCAATTGGCGGCATTGCAAAAGCTGCAAAAGGCGACCGATGCGAGCCTTGCGCAAAAAGCAATGAAACCTGCGAAAGGTGACATGCGCGCGCTGACGTCCAATGTTCTCGCAAACCTTCGGGCGAAATCAACAAATTCTGCCGAGCAAGGTTCTGTGCACCTCGCATCACTTGTCTCGCGTTCAATGGGTGCGGCAGGGGACGATGCGTTCCTCAGCGCGATTTCGCGCGAGGCGAAATACGGAACGGAAGAATATGCTAAACTGGCTATGGTCGGCGCGGCGCGCAACACGGATGATGTGAAAACGCGCTGGATCGAGAACGCCCGTAAGCAATCAAAAGCAATGGGGGATGCGACAACGTTCATGTCCTCTGGCACCAAGAAGACACCGGGTTTTGATGACACCGTTCACATCGTGAAACGTGGTGACAGTTTGATGAAACTTTCGATCCGCTATTACGGCACGACAATTGATTATCAACTGATTTACGAAGCGAATAGGGACAGCTTGCCAAGCCCTGATAGAATTCGTGTTGGACAAAAACTAAAGATCCCTCCGATGACCAACGTCTGATCGAGCGGCGTTCGGGAAACGGGACAACAACAGGCAATGACTTGAAGGGGCTCAACGAAGCCCCTTCTTTTTTGCATTGGGCCTATGGGATCGCTATCAACAGGCATAGCTTGAATTGCGGAGAGCAGAATGACCCCAATCACCTCTATCGAAGATCTCGAATTGATTTATGGCGAGGCAGTGCCGCGCTCTCTTAGCAAAGTCACCACACACATTACGCCGCACTATCGCACCTGGATCGAAGCGTCGCGCTTTGTGGTTCTATCGACGGTTGGCCCCGAGGGGACGGATGGCAGCCCTCGCGGTGATGATGGCGCCGTTGTCGAAATTGCCGATGATAAAACGCTTCTCTTGCCAGACTGGTTCGGTAACAACCGTATCGACAGTCTGCGTAATATTGTACGCGACAACCGCGTTAGCCTTATGTTCATGGCCCCGTCCAGCACCAACGTTGTGCGCGTGAATGGCACGGCTCTTGTCACCGTAGATGAGGCAACGCGCAGACGATTTGAGAAAAAGGGCAAGCTGCCGCGCACTGTCATCGCTATCACGATTGGCGAGATGTATTTTCAATGTGCAAAAGCGCTGATGAGATCAGAGCTTTGGAAGGGCGCGATCGACGATCAGAAACTACCGACCGCAGGTGACTTTATTAAGGAACGCGACGCTCTGTTTGACGGCAAGACCTATGATGAAACATATGCGGAGTATGCAAAGCCACGCATGTGGTGACGTTTATGCGCGGCCCCATTCAGCGTCCTGCATTTCGCGAAGACGGCTTGCGGTACGTTCAAACTCAAATCGCCCCTCGCCTTCGACATACAGCATTTCAGGCTCTGCCGCTGCTGAGGCAATCAACCGTACACCCGCCTCATAAAGCGCATCAATAAGTGTCACAAAGCGCTTAGCCTCGTTAAAGTTATTGCGGCTTAGGCGGGGGATATCTTCCAGCACAAGCACTCGTGCGGCTTCGGCAATCGTGAGATAGTCCGCTGGTCCAAGCGGCGCGCCGCATAGATCGAAAAACCGCGCGCGGGCAACGCCATTATGAAAACCGGGCAAAGTGACGGTCCGCCCTTTCACTGTTAGCTCGTGGGGTTTCGCTTGGCCGTGGGTTAGACGCTGCCAAACTTGCTCGATCTGCGCACGCGCTTCGGCGTCATTTGGGGCAAAATAGACTTGCGCGCCAGACAGGCGGTCCTGGCGATAGTCCTTGGGGCTGGCCAGTTCCGCGACTTCCATTTGCTCTTTTAGTAACTCGATAAACGGCAAAAATAGCTGTCTGTTCAAACCGTCTTTATAAAGATCATCCGGAACGCGGTTGGAGGTCGTCACAACTACAACACCACCATCATGCAGCATTTGGAACAGGCGCCCAACGATCATCGCATCGGTAATATCGGTGATTTGCATCTCGTCAAAAGCAAGCAATTTAACTTGCTTGATCACAGCCTCGGCCACAGGCTTGAGCGCATCTTCCACACCGTCATTTCGCGCCTTGTGCATGCCTGTGTGGATTTCCTGCATGAAAGCGTGGAAATGCACGCGCCGTGCAGGAATTTCGAGCGCATCGACAAAAAGATCCATCAACATGGACTTCCCGCGCCCAACTCCGCCCCACAAATAGAGTCCCTTCGGCGGAGGTGGTGCCTTACGAAACAGGCTTTTCTTTTGCGGCGCCGAGAGTTCTGCGCGAATACGTTCGAACCGTTGCAGCGCCAATTCCTGAACGGGATCGGCATTGAGCTCGCCCGAAGCGACACGCGCGGCATATATTTCTTGAAGGGTTTTCATACCCCTCACTACCTCGCATCAAAGCCTGCGAAAAGAGGGCATGCGATTGACCGCCCTAGGAAAAAGCGTAACGTCCCAGCAATTGAGTTATGAGAGCCATAAAATGAAACCGCAGACCTCCCTTTTTACGCCTGTTCTTATCGTCGGCTGTGTCATTATCTTGGTTAACTTCGCCATTCGCGCGTCCTTTGGTGTCTTTCAGATTCCCATCGCGACAGAGTTCAATTGGCTACGCTCTGAGTTTTCGCTGGCGATCGCGATTCAGAACCTCGCGTGGGGCATCGGTCAACCTATTTTCGGCGCTCTGGCAGAGAAGATAGGCGATCGCAAAGCCATTATTGCAGGTGCCTTTATCTATGCCGCAGGGTTGGTTTTGTCCTCGTTCGCGGTCACGCCAGAGGCGCATCAATTGCTCGAAGTTCTCGTTGGCTTCGGCATTGCTGGGACTGGCTTCGGCGTAATTCTTGCCGTCGTTGGTCGCGCTAGCTCGGACGCGAACCGCTCTATGTCGCTTGCCATTGCCACCGCGGCTGGCAGTGCGGGTCAGATCGTCGGTGCACCGACCGCTGAATTTCTGCTGGGCATGATGCCATGGCAAAGCGTCTTCCTTGCCTTCGCCGCGGCAATCCTCGCGGTGCTCATGCTGCTCCCCTTCATGCGCGCGCCGCAAACCGCAGGTAAAGCAGAGCTAGAGCAAAGCATGGGCGAGGTGCTGCGCGGCGCGTTCAAAGATCCGACCTACACGTTTATCTTCCTCGGCTTCTTCAGCTGCGGCTACCAGCTGGCTTTCATCACCGCGCATTTCCCCGCCTTTGTAACAGAGATGTGCGGCCCAATTTTGCCGGGCGGCGCGCTGCATGCGGCGGGCATCACCACAACCTCCGCCCTCGGCGCGCTCGCCATCGCCCTCATTGGCGCGGCCAACATCGGCGGCACGCTCTTCGCGGGCTGGCTCGGCAATCGCTATTCCAAGAAATACCTGCTCGCGGGCATCTATACCGCACGCACAATTGTCGCCGCCGCTTTCATCATGATGCCGATCACGCCAACTTCGGTCATCATCTTCTCTGTTGCGATGGGCTCATTGTGGCTGGCCACGGTCCCGCTCACCTCTGGCCTCGTCGCGCATATCTACGGGCTGCGCTACATGGGCACGCTCTACGGCATCGTCTTTTTCAGCCACCAACTCGGCAGCTTCCTTGGCGTGTGGCTCGGTGGGCGCATGTATGACATCTATGGCAGCTACACAGCCGTGTGGTGGGTCGGAGTCGGCGTCGGAGCCTTCAGCGCCATTATCCATCTGCCAGTACGCGAAAGCCCACTCAAACGCGCGCTTACGGCCTAGTCTTCATTTTCCAAGGGCTGGCCCCCAGCCGGTCCGATCGCGTCAGCGATTGGAAAAACTGTCCATAACATACCGCGACACCATCAAATCCAAATGCGCGCCGCCGCCATTCTTGAACAGGGTAATCTCTTCCTCTGAACGGCGCTCAAATCCATCCTGCGAATAGAAATCAGCAATCAAGTCATCACGTGTGATCGCACCACTATCGAGCGGGATTTGAACCTCGCCGATATGTCCGATGGTCGTATCAAAACTATCTACAAAGACCCGCGCACGCTGTAGCGTCGCATCATCCGCCTCGCGCATGTCGGGGCGATAGGCTCCGATCAAATCGACGTGCTGTCCCGCTTTCAACCACTCACCGCGTAGCACAGGCTCTGTGCTCATCGTCGCGCTGGTGATGATATCCGCGTCGCGCACAGCGCTCTCTAAATCATCCACAACACGCGCAGTGCGATCCTGCGCGAAAGCCTCTGCGTTCGCGCGCGTTCTACTCCAAACACTAAACTCCGCATTTGGAAAACCAGCGCTATAAGCGTCATGCAAGGACCGCGCGACTGTGCCCGATCCGATGATCAACACCTTGCGGCTCTCAGGACGGGCAAGCCTCAAAGCCCCCAGCAGACTATCCCCCGCCGTCTTCCATTTGGTGATCAAATGAAAATCAATGATCGCTTCAAGCTGCCCATGCGCATCGTCAAAGAGCGACACAGCGCCGTTGATCATCGGAACACCTGCACTTGGGTTATCTGGAAACACCGTCGCGCATTTCACGGCCAGCCCAAGCCCGTCGATCCAAGCGGAGCGGTTCAGCAAGGTATCCTTACCGCGATAAAGAAACGTGTCCGCGATTTCAGCCTTGGGCAGAGTGTGGCCATGTTTCAGAGCCTCCGTCAGCCCGATCCAATCGAGGTTCTTTTCGCCCTCTTCAAAGCCGATATTCACGCTCATACGGCGTCCTCCCGTGACAACAAGCCCTCAAAAACCAGCCGATCCGCCCAACCCTGTGGTCCCTCGAACAAATGCGTTTTCCACCCACGCGCATCAGCCGCGTTGGTGTTGTCGATCCGATCATCTGTGAACAACAGGCGCTCTGGCGCGATACCGCAATCGGCCTCGAGCTGTGCATAAATATCGGCGTCAGGTTTGATTACTTTCATATGACCCGACACATAAGCGCGGTCAAATTCGCTCAGGAAATCATACTTGGTTTGAGCATAAGCAAAGCTTTCAACACCGAAATTCGTCAAGGCAAACACGGGCACGCCTTTGCCTTGTAGCGCTCTCATCAAGCGCACGGAATGATCAATCGCGGGGCTGGCCATTTCGATCCAATTGTCATGCCATTGTCGGATGTCATCGCGGATTTCGGGGTGCTGGTCTGCCGTTTCATAGATCACATCGCGGAAATTTTCACCGCGATCTACGCGGTCATTCATTGCGTGCAGATCGACCGTGTCAAAGATCGCGCGGCGGCGGTTCTCGCCGATGACGCGGTCATAATAGCGCTCTGGCTGCCATTCGATTAGCACGTTTCCAATGTCGAAAATCACCGCTTCGATGCTCATGCACTCTTTCCTTTTGCTGCACGCAAAGCACGCTCCATCGCGTCCAGAAAACGCGATTTGTCCGCCTTGGAAAACGGTTTTCCACCGCCACCAGCGCCCAGAGGATTTGCCGCGCGCAGGTCTGCCATCAAATCACGCATAGCGAGTTGCTGGCCGATGTTCGCGGCCGTGAACCTCTCACCGTTGTGGCGCAGCACCTCTGCGCCTGCTTCAACGCATTTGGCCGCCAAGGGGATATCACCTGTCACGACAACATCCGCAGGCCCGCAGCGATCCGCGATCCACATATCGGCCACATCTGGCCCCGCATCGACGATGATATTTTCCACCAAAGGGTTCTGCGAGGGGCGCAAGCCGCCGTTGGAGACAACATACATCGTCACGCCGTGGCGGGTTGCGACCTTTTCGGCCTCTGCTTTGACAGGGCAGGCGTCAGCGTCGATGTAAACGCTCATGCATAAAGCGCTTCTGCGTGGAAGGTCACGTGATCTTCCATGAACGTGGAGATAAAGAAGTAGCTGTGATCGTATCCTGGCTGCATGCGAATGATGGCTTGCTGGCGGCGCTTCGCGGCTGCTTCGGCCAAGGTTTCGGGCTTCAAGAGATCAAGGAATTGATCGGTAGTGCCTGTGTCGATCAGCATCGGACCATCAAAGCCTTTTTCCTTCATCAAAAGCGATGCGTCATGCTTTGCCCATTTGCTTTCATCCGCGCCGAGGTAAGCGGTGAGTTGCTTACGGCCCCAATCTGATCCTGTCGGGTTGCAGATCGGCGCAAAGGCAGAGACCGAGCGGAAGCGCCCCTCAAGGTTCATCGCCAGCGTCAGCGCGCCGTGACCGCCCATGGAATGGCCCGTGATGCCTTGGCGCTCCATATCGACTTCGAACTGGTCCTCGATCAGTGCGGGCAGTTCATCGGCAATGTAACTCCACATTTTGAAATGCGGCGACCACGGCGCTTCGGTGGCGTCCACGTAGAAACCAGCGCCTTGGCCAAGGTCATAAGCGTCGTCATTGGCGACGCCTTCCCCGCGCGGGGAGGTGTCAGGAAACACCACTGCGATACCCTGTTCGGCAGCCCAATTCTGCATACCAGCTTTGACCATGGCGTTTTCATGGGTGCACGTGAGGCCAGAGAGGAACCAAAGCAGGGGCACTGGACCATTGGCTGCTTCAGCAGGCATGAATAGCCCGAACGTCATATCGACGCCGCAAACTTGCGAGGCATGGGAATAAACACCTTGGGTTCCGCCGAAACAGGCATTTTCAGAAACGGGGGTTATGGATGACATTGAGACGGGCTCCTTAGGGTGATTGAAAGCCGCTTACCCAGCCAATCACCAAGGACACGGTGACAATGCTGATAGCGGTTGAAACGAGAATTGCAGCGGAAACACGCTGCGGTGCGACGTTAAAGTGCTGTGCAAGCATATACACATTGCCAGCTACAGGCAGGGCGGCGGCAGCTATGATGACGCCAGCAGAATAGGGATCAAGCGGAAAGAGGAATATTGCGGCGATCGCAACAAAAGCAGGGTGCAAAATGAGCTTGCAGAAGGACAGCCACAACGCGACTTCGAGCCGCTCGGTGGACTTGCCCGCAAGGGATGCGCCGATAGCAAACAGCGCTCCCGGCGTTGCGGCATCGCCTAAAAGGGTCACAAAGGCGTTCACAGGCGTTGGTAATGCTGCGCCAGTCGCAGACCAACTAAGGCCGAGAACCATCGACACAACCATCGGGTTTTTCAAAAGCCCAAGGCCAATCGTTTTGAAAATTGAGAGATCGAACCTTCCTTCATTGGCGATAGACATCAAGATGACGATCAAGCTTGAGAACACAACGAGATCGACCGCCAAGGCGAGCATGACAGGGCCAATAGCTTGCTCGCCTAATAGTAGCACCAGCATCGGAACCCCAAGAAAACCGGTGTTTCCGATGACTGCACATTGCGCTTCGATTGCGGTCCTTCGCATCCCTTGTTTCCGCAACAGCGCGACAATCGTTGCGATGCCGTAAACAAAGGCTGTTCCCCAAAGATAAGCGCCGACCAAACGTCCATTCCAGACTTCGCTAAGGGGCAGGTTCGCAGCAAAACGAAACAGCATCGCAGACAGCGCAAAGTAAAATACAAACTTTGTTAGAAAGGCCGTCGCTTCTTGGGTGAAAAAGCCCGTGCGCCCTGCGCCATAGCCCAGTGCGATCACCGCAAAAAAGGGAAGTGTTTGAAGGAAAATATCCAGCATAGGCTTAGGGGTATCTTGCCCGCTAGACTGGGGCAAGATACTTGCGCCGCTCTAGGAAGGTTTTGCTAGGTTCCTGCGCTTTATTTGTTAAGGGGAGTACAGCCCGCGATGCACACGGCGAAAGGAAGAACAGGAATGTATGACCCCAAGGGCAATGGCAAAGACAAGGCTGTTCAATCCGTGCAGTTCACCGAAGTTGAACCCCCTAGTCATTTGCGCGGGATCGTTCATCGATACTTGGAGTTAAAAACAGAGTCTCCGCTGCAAGAAGACTATCGGTTTCACGCTTTGCCTGATGCCTGTTCCTATGTGGTGTTTGACCAGATGAACCCGAACGTCACTGGCGTAGCCAAACTTCGGGCAGAATCTGAAGAATTTAACTTAGGCACGTCATTTCATTTCATTAACATTCGTTTTCTTCCCGGTGTCTGGCAGAGCGAGAATGAACACATCATCTATGGCATGCTTGATAGGCCCTATGTGGGTACGCTGCCTTTGATCGAGTTGAACCGCGAAATCACGACGCGGGGCTTTGACGCGAGCCAACCCCTTTTGACCCAGCTTGTTGAACAGCTCATTGAAAGCAAACACGTTGCCGCGAACCCTGTGACCGAGAAGATTTTCCAACACTTGGACGATATTCACAACGTTGCTGACATGGCGGAGTGCGTGGGAATATCAGCGCGTCAATTACAACGCACGCTCAAGCGAACCACTGATTTTACACCCCATGACTTTTTAAAGGTCTTGAGGGTGCAGCAGTCTTTGAACGGCAAGGATACGTGGTCCTATGCGGATCAGTCCCATTTCATCCACTCCTTTCGCCGCGCGACAGGGTACACACCCGGAAAATACGCAAAAAAATTCGATGTCTGAAATCTACAATACCCACCCCAGATGACTTGGTAGTTCGGTGTCATAGCCTATCAACAAAAGGAATATGACATGACAAAGATGAACGCAGTCGCTTGGTTTGACATTTACGTAGACGATCTGGATCGGGCCACACGCTTTTACGAAACTGTCTTGGGGACCAAGCTCGAAGAGATGGGCGATCCGACTGGTGAAACTCAAATGATGAGCTTTCCTGCTGACATGAGCGCCTATGGCGCAGCTGGGGCGTTGACCAAAGCGCCACACGCCGGGCCGGGTGTTGGTGGAACGATTGTTTACTTTTCAGCGCAAGATGTTGCTGTCGAAGAAAGCCGCGTCGTCGAAGCAGGCGGGATCGTGATCCGGCCAAAGTTCTCGATAGGCGAGTTCGGTTTCGTCTCGATCTGCCAAGACACTGAAGGCAATATGTTTGGCATGAACTCAATGGCGTAAACCGCCAGCCTGAAACGCAACAAAAGCAAGCACGGGCAGACGAATATGCGACCCGTGCTTGTCATTTTCCTAGCCGCTGCCAATCAAGACGCCAGCCGCGAAAACCAATGCTCCCCCCAGAACAACTTGGAAGGCCGCGCGAAAAAAGGGCGTTTCCATATACTTGTTCTGGATCCATGCAATTGCCCAAAGCTCAACAAACACAACGATGATGGCAACAATAGTCGCGGTCCAGAAATCGGTGATGAGATATGGCATAGCATGCCCCAAGCCACCGACGGTTGTCATAATCCCCGAGGAAAATCCTCGCTTTATGGGTGATCCTCGCCCCGATAGCTGACCATCATCGCTTGCCGCTTCCGTAAAGCCCATCGAAATACCCGCACCAACCGAAGCCGCAAGTCCGACCAGAAAGGTCGTCCAAGTGTTGTGGGTCGCAAAGGCGGTTGCGAATATTGGTGCAAGGGTTGAAACAGAGCCGTCCATGAGGCCCGCAAGACCGGGTTGCACCCATGTTAACAGGAACTGGCGCTTTGCTGCGCGTTCTTCATCATCTCCAGCTTCACCGCTTAGGTGCTCTTCTTCCAGCGTTTCCGCGCGTGTCTGGTGCTTTGACTCTTCTGCGGCCAAATCGCCAAGCAATTGCCGCGTTCCAGCATCCGTGCTGCGCTTGGCGGCCTCGGTATAAAAATGCGCTGCCGCACGCTCCATGTTCGCGGCTTCCTCGCGTATGCGTTCAAGCGACAGGTTTTTGATCAACCAAACCGGTTGCCGCGCATAATGCCCGGCGACATGTTCACGTCGTATCAATGGAATTACAGCACCAAACCGCTGTTGGTGCTGCGCAATTAGACGCGAGCGGTGCGTGTCCTCTTCGTCAGCCATATCTTCAAAGATCGCGGCGCTTGCTGGAAATTCTGAGCGCAGCTCCTCAGCGTACGAGCGATAAATCCGAGCGTCATCTTCTTCGGAGGAAATCGCAAGCGCGAGGACCTCTTGTTCTGTCAGGTCAGAAAAGCGTCGACGGTGATTTGTAAAGCGCATAGGAATTCTCATATTTAGAATGATTCTAAATATGGGGCATGATGTGATTATGCGCAAGGCGGCTTGAATAGTTCAGGTGATAGCCTGTAGTTTCGCGTGATGTCGGGAGGACAGAATGAATTTGCAAAACACGGCCATTCGCAGGGGGCGTAAGTTCGATCAGGTTTTGCAAGGTGCCCGTACGGTATTTTTGGCCGAGGGATTTAGTGCATCCAATATGGACTACGTCGCCAAAGAAAGTGGCGTGTCCAAGGCAACACTCTATAGCTATTTCCCCGACAAAGAGAGTTTGTTTGTGAATGTCGTGCAAAGCGAATGCGCGCGCCAAGCTGACTATGCGATGGAACACATCGACCAAAGCGCCCCAGCGGCGCAGGTGTTGACCAACGCGGGACGTCATCTGCTCGGGTTTATTACATCAGAGTTCGGGCAACGGATGTTTCGGATCTGTATCGCAGAAGCTGACCGCTTTCCCGAGCTTGGAATTGCCTTTTATGAAAGCGGACCGTTGGTGGTTAAGCAGAAAATTGGTGATTATCTGACCAGCGCGTCTGATAGCGGCGAGCTTGCAATCGAAGATACAGACCTCGCCGCAGATCAGTTCGCCGAGTTGTGCAAAGCGGATATCTTTCCAAAGATGCTGTTTGGGGTTCAGACCGACTTCAGTTCGCAAGACATTGACCGCGTCGTTACCAGCGCAGTCACAACTTTTCTCGCTAGATATGCGGTGAAGACCCGTTAAAGCCCTGCTTCTGCTTCGATCTGTTTGCGTGATTTACGCGCCCGCTCAGTAGCAGATTTGAGCTGACCACAGGCCGCCATAATATCCTCTCCGCGCGGTTTGCGGATCGGCGAGGCATAGCCAGCCTTATAAATAATGTCCGCAAATCGATGGATACGGTTGTTCGAGGAGCGCTTGTAGGGCGCGCCGGGCCATTCGTTGAAGGGGATCAGGTTGATCTTGGCAGGGATGCCGTCGATCAGTTTGACCAAGCGATGCGCGTCTTCCTCGGTATCGTTCACACCGTCGAGCATGACATATTCAAAGGTGATGCGCTCAGAGTTACGCCCACGCGGATAGTTGCGCAGCGCTTCTAGCAAGGCTTCGATATTCCAGCGCTTGTTGATTGGAACCAGCTTGTCGCGCACCTCGTCCGTGGTTGCGTGGAAACTCACCGCAAGCTGGCAACCAATCTCATCGGCGGTGCGCTCAATCTCAGGCACAATGCCGGATGTGGAAAGCGTAATACGACGGCGGGACAATTGAATGCCCTCTTCATCCATAGCGATCTTCATCGCGTCGCGCACGTTCTCGAAATTATAAAGCGGCTCACCCATGCCCATCAGCACGATATTGCTCAAGAGGCGCGTTTCATCCTTGGGCGCGCCTTGCTCGGGCCATTCGCCCAGATCATCGCGCGCGACCATGACTTGGCCGATGATTTCACCAGCCGTCAGGTTGCGCACCAGTTTTTGCGTACCAGTATGGCAGAAGGAACAGGTAAGCGTGCAACCGACCTGCGAGGAAACGCACAGCGTACCGCGCCCCTCTTCGGGGATGTAAACGATCTCGACCTCATGCCCGCCTGCGATGCGCACCAGATACTTGCGGGTGCCATCCTCGGAGACCTGACGCGTGATGACCTCAGGTACTTCGATCACGAATTTTTCAGCCAATTCAGCGCGGTAAGCTTTGGAGAGATTGGTCATCTCGTCAAAGTCGCGCTTGCCCCATTGGTAAATCCACTGCCAAATCTGCCCAACGCGCATCTTGGCCTGCTTCTCAGGTGTGCCATTCTCAATCAACACGTCGCGCATCTTTGCCCGTGTAAGGCCAACAAGGTTAATTGCACCCTCCGGCATTTTGCGGGGGATCGTCATTACGTCTTGAGTGATCGGAGCCGTGGCCGTCATGGTACATTGCCTTTTTGGAATGCTGCCGCGTGTATACTGGTTTGACTCATAAAAGAAGGGAAATCTGATCTTTGAAGCGATCAAGGCAGATCAGCGAGTTCATGCATTTATGCATGAATACTAGTCCTATTTAGGCAATTTTCGCATGCATTGTCGCGCTCTAAACCCTCCTCATCATTTAGGAAGGTTAGAACAATGCTCAATATCAACGATACCCAGAGCCAAGGCTACGCGCGTTTGGCTGGTCTTTTCTATCTCACAATCGCTGTCGCAGGCGGCTTTTCGATTGCCTATGTGCCCAGCCAAATCCAAGTCGCTGGTGATGGCACCGCAACGGTCGCGAACTTGATCGAACGCCAATCTCTCTTTCACCTCGGCATCCTCGGGGATGCCGTGGTCATGCTGGCCGAAGTCATGGTGTCGGTCATGCTGTTCTTTATGTTCAGGTCGGTGAACGCGACGCTGTCGCTCGCCGCTGCAATCGCACGGGTAATGATGGTCGCAGTCATGGCATCGATGTTGTTTTTCTACGCAGGCGCGCTCTACCTAGCGACTGCTGAAGGTGCATTGATCGCTTTTCCAGAACCGCAGCGCGTTGAATGGGTAATGCTCATGCTGCATCTCAATAGCGTTGGTGTCTGGATTTGGCAGCTCTTCTTCACGCTCCACCTCTTGCTACTGGGCAGTTTGGTTGTGCGTTCAGGTGCGTTTCCAAAGTGGCTGGGTTATGGGTTAATGATCGGCGGGCTTGGCTACATCTTGGATAGCGCCTACGCCAGTGTGCTCACGGATCAAGCATGGCTCGGTAACTTACGGATCGGTTTGCTAGTCATTGTGACGCTGTCCGAGATCAGTTTTGCGCTTATGCTCGCAATATTCGGCAGAAATCCTGCGCGGTAATCCGAAGAACCAGAAGTGCGCAGCGTGTTGCGCACTTCTTTAGAAGGGTTTTGAAACAACTAGCCATAGGATGGCGATCACACCAATGACGCTGGATTCATTGAAAATGCGAAGGAACATATCACTTTCGTTGAAAATACCCTGTTTCGCGCGGCGCACCATGCGGCCCGTCATTTCATACTGAACAATCAATACGACAACGAGCGCCAGTTTCACCAAGCTCCACGTCGGAAATCCCCAATCCCACGCCAGCCAAAGCCCCATCGCAATCGCGATAAAGCTGAGCATGTTGGAAAAGCGATAGAGCCTAAAGGTCAGATCACCAAGCGGGCCGTTTTCACCGAGCCGTTCATATTCCCGTTTCCAGAAAATCAAAGCGCGCGGCACGGCAAAAATAGAGGTCATCCACCCCATCACGCAGAGCAGATGGATGATCTTAACCCATTCCATCAGAACTTATTTGCAGCGCTTCTCAGACTCTTCAACAGACGCGGTGAAGCCGAGCAAAGAGAAGGTGTCTTTCGTCTGCGTTCCGCGACCAGAGCGCGCCGTGAGAATGGCGCTGCTGCCACGCTTCATCGCGGTAATGATCTTGGCGTCATCCGCGGGGGTCGCAGGCCATGCCCATTCGCCATCGGTAAACAATTCGAACTCGGTGCCGCTGATGTTCATGTTAACGGTTGATCCGCTTGCGAAAGGATAGCCGCCAGTAAAGGTCACTTGGCCTGTCACACCAGAACCCGGGCGGTTGAAAACGAATAGCAAAATATCACCGCGTTTCACCGCAACGACGCGGCCACCACGTGTGTTTACCGTTTCTTTCGGGGACGAAACGCTCCAGCATTCCTTTGGATTGCTTTCGACAAAAACGCTCCAATCGGTGTTTGCGCCTACGCGGTTCGTGCTTTGCGCTTGGGCAAATGCGCCTGTGGTTGCAAGGGCCATCGCCGCTGCCAATCCTGTGCGCGTAATCCATGAATTCATCTGTCCAGCCTCCAAGCTGTCCGAAACCTCAATAACAAACTGCGCGCCGCGTCTCTTAACCGACTGTTATCGCGCCCAGCATTTTCTTCTCGACAAAAGCACATTAGCCTGAAATCCACCACAGGTGAATGCCTGCTTGGCATTTTTTCGCCGTAGTTTTTCAGGAGAGCAAAATGACTGGACCCGTTCCCTTGGCCGAAATCTGGCGCGGCGAGTTTCTGGAAAGCCTGCATTTGGGTCACGCGGTCATTTGTGACGGCTCGGGTCAGATTGTGGATGCTTGGGGAAATCCCGAAGAAATCATCCTGCCGCGCTCCTCTTCCAAGATGTTGCAGGCGATCCCTTTGATCACCTCTGGTGCGGCCGATGCGGCGGGGCTTGGCACAGAGCATCTCGCGCTGGCATGCGCCTCGCATCAAGGCGCGGCGATCCATACGGACCGCGTGACGCGTTGGCTCGATGATTTGGGGCTTGGCGAGGATGATTTGCGCTGCGGGCCACAAAAACCTGCGGACGAGCCTGCAATGAATGATCTGATTAAGACCGACAATAGCCCGTGTCAGATCCACAATAATTGCTCTGGCAAACACGCGGGGTTTCTGACGCTTAGTAAACATTTGGGGGCCGGACCAGAGTACATCGACCCTGCACATGCGGTGCAGAAGGCATGTTTAGAGGCTGTCGAGGAGACAACGCAGCTCACATCGCCGGGCTTTGTGATCGACGGTTGTTCCGCGCCAAATCACGCGACGTCGCTTCATGCGATGGCCCGCGCGATGGGGTTCTTTGCCTCTGCGCACACGCGTTCTGACAGCGTGAGCAATGCAGCGGCGCGCCTGACCGAAGCGATGGCGTTACATCCTGAATTGGTTGCGGGTGAAGCCCGCGCCTGCACCGAATTGATGCGTGCGATGGGTGGAAAGGTTGCGATCAAAACGGGGGCAGAGGCCTTTTACGTGGGGATCCTGCCAGAACAACAAATGGGCATTGCGCTGAAGGTTGCAGATGGCAGCACGCGCGGCGCGGAATGCGCGATCGCGGCGCTTTTGGTGCGCCTCGGCGTATTGGATGCAGGCCATCCCGCCACGCTCAAACGCATGAACGCCCCGATCACCAATTGGCGCGGGACGCTCACGGGATACATCAGGCCAGCGGCTGGCCTTGTGGCTTAGGCCGTTGTTGCGGCGGCCAATGCTGAATCCATCAATTTTTTGATGTTGCGCTCGGACGTGTCGGCAACGATGCGCCCGATCTCGGTTTTGCCTTTGAGCGCTACCAAGGTTGAGCGGCGCGGAATTTTCAAACGATCTACCATTTGAGACGTGCCATAGGTGTCCCAATCGACGTTGATGAATACGATGTTTTTCTCGTAAGCGCCATTTTGTTGCTTGAGGTTGGTCAAAACACGCTCTTGCGCGCGGCAGGTGCCACACCAGTCGGCTTTGAAATCAAGAAACACAGTCGCGCCTGCATCAAGGTGCTTCTTGGCGAGACCGGGCGTGTAATCGAGCGGTACTGCGAAGGCTGGCAGGGCAGGCAAAACAAGCGTTGCAGCGCCAGAGAGGATCAGTGTTCTTCGGTTCATGGGATACTCCTTAAGGGGACGGATTACAGTTTAACGGATAGGTCTTGTAGCCAGATCGGCATGATATCGAGCAGATAGCTTTCAATGACGTAGTGCCATTTGAAGAAGAGCATCAGCCCGACAGCGATGAAAATTGCGCCAAGTAGGGGACGCGCAGCGGCGGCGAATTTGCGCATTGCGGCCTGACGTTTTTGCAAAGCAGAGCGCGCGCCATAGCCAAGGGCAAGGATGATGGAAGATACGCCAAGTGCGAAGAACAGCATGATCGCTGTGGCCCACAACAGGCTTTCGCCTTGGCTCGCGAGGGAAATTGCGCCGCCCAAGGTTGGGCCAACGCAGGGGGACCAAACAGCGCCAAGAAGCATTCCGCCGACGAACTGCCCTGTAAGCGAGCTGCGATCTATCTCGTCCAATCCGCTATCGGCGCGCGCAGCGACACCAGCGGTGGCAGTTGAAAACACGGCAGAGGCGCGAGGAACCAAGAGAACGATGCCAAAAAGCACCATCAACACGGCACCAGCTTGGGCGATACTATCTGCATTGAGGCCAACAGCGCGGCCAAAGGCAGAGACAGCAACGCCAAGCACGACAAAAGACAGGCTCATTCCCGCTGCAAGGGCCACTGGTCCCCAGCGGCTTGCTTGCAGAGCGGTGGCCAAGACAATCGGCAAAACGGGTAACACGCAGGGGTTAATCAGCGTCAGCAATCCCGCGCCATATGCAAAAATCAATTCCATGAATATGAGTTAGGACATGGGGGGCATTGCTGTCACCCCACAAGACACTAGCGCGCGTTCAACTCCCCGTGGGTTTTTGTTTCGAAAGCTGCACCAACAGAATGCCAACGGTGATGACCAGCACGCCAATGATGTCCATGCGTCCAAGGTCTTCGTCAAGCAGGATAGCCGCAATAGCAACGCCAAAGAACGGATTGAGGAAATGAAAGGTAGAAGCGCGGACCGCTCCGATTCGCTCGACAAGGCTGAACCATATGAAGGTTGCGATCAGACCCGGGACAAGCGTCGTATAGGCAAAGGCCATCGCAAGTCGCATGGACGGGTTCACGTATATCGTTTCGGTGAAGGCAGACACTATGCCAAGGATGATTGCGCCGACGAACATTTGCAGACCGACAACCATCAACAGGTTCCCACCAGATGAGGCACCGCGCATCGCAAGCGTTGCGATTGCGAGAGCCAAAGCGCCAATGACGCAAAGCGCCATACCGACGAGATCTGCATTCCCGCTGAATCGGGCACCCATGATAAGAACCACGCCAACAATGCCAAGGAGCAATCCGATCACGCCCTGAACTGGCAAGCGATCCTTAAGCAAGAGCCACCCGATCCCTGCTACAAGCAGTGGCATGCTAGACGCGATAATGGAGGCGAGCGAGGCTTCTACAGTTTGCATCGCGAAGAAATTAAGCCCGAGATAAAGCGCGTTCTGGCAAAGCCCGAACACGAAAACAGCGCGCCATTGGTTGCGCGTTAGGTTCCAACTCTGCCCAAGCGCTTTGGCGATTAAAACGCCGATCAAACCCGACAGGAAGAATCGCAAACTAAGTGAGGCCAGCGGCGGCGCATCCTGTACGATGATCCGTGCGGAAGTGAAGGCGCTCGACCACATCAGCGCAAAGGCCAGCCCCATCAGTAACGCGCGAATATCCATGGGGTGCTCCAATGCAAAAAGGGCCGCTCTATAAGAGCGACCCTTTTCGTATAATCAGTGCAAATGCAAGATCAGCCGTTAACGCTGTCTTTCAATGCTTTCGCGATTGTCATTTTGACAACCTTGTCCGCGTCTTTCTTGATCTGCTCACCCGTTGCTGGGTTGCGAACCATACGCTCTGGACGCTCACGGCAATAGATTTTGCCAACGCCTGGAAGTGTGACAGCGCCGCCGCCGGATACTTCGCGTGTGATCAATGCGCATACTGCGTCAAGCGCCGCGCCAGCAGCTTTTTTGTCTGCGCCCATTTCATCAGCCAGTGCAGCGACCAGTTGAGTTTTTGTCATTGGTTTTGCCATGTTCATGGTCTCCCTTTACTGCCCGTATCTTGGGCCTCTGAAGACGCATGTAACGGTATCTTGCCACCTAGCACAACGGATAGAGACGCAGAAATGTGCAAAAAACAGGCGTTTTTTAACATTTCCCCGAGGTCAAAGGAACGCAGTCTCGTGAAAAGAGCGTAATTTGCGGCTGTGAATGCGTTCTAACGGCATTTCGCTTAGGGTTTCCATAGCCTTTATTCCGATCATCAAGTGGCGCGCAACCTGCGTTGTATAGAAATCTGACGCCATGCCAGGCAGCTTGAGTTCACCATGAAGCGGTTTGTCCGAGACACAAAGCAACGTTCCATAAGGGACACGGAATCGAAATCCGTTGGCCGCTATCGTCGCGCTTTCCATATCCAACGCGACCGCGCGTGATTGCGAGAGCCGCTGAACAGGCCCATCTTGGTCGCGCAACTCCCAGTTGCGATTGTCAACTGATGCGACAGTTCCAGTTCGCATGACCTGTTTTAGATCGTAACCCTCTAATTTGGTGACATCCGCGACAGCAGATTCAAGCGCGATTTGCATTTCGGCTAAAGCGGGGATTGGAACCCAAACAGGCAGATCATCATCCAGCACACGATCTTCGCGTAGGTAAGCGTGGGCGAGTACGAAATCACCAAGACTTTGTGAGTTCCGCAGACCTGCACAATGACCAACCATGAGCCACGCATGCGGTCGCAGCACCGCGATATGATCGGTTGCGGTCTTTGCGTTTGAGGGGCCAACACCGATATTGACCAAGGTGATTCCGCTGCCGTCCGGCTTTTTCAAGTGGTATGTCGGCATTTGCGGCGTTTTGGTTGTTGGCTCTATCACTGTTGTCGAATCGAAAATCTCGACATTCCCGGTGCTGACAAAACTGGAGTAGGCGCTATCAGGATTGGCGATCTGCTCGCGCGCGTAGTTTTCAAATTCCGACACGTAGAACTGATAGTTGGTAAACAACACATGGTTCTGAAAATGCTCAGGCGCGGTCGCGGTGTAATGTGAAAGCCGCGCAAGCGAGTAGTCGATACGCTGGGCCGTAAAGGGCGCAAGCGGTTCGGTCCCGTCCTCAGGCAGCGTATGCGTGCCATTCACAATGTCATCGTTTGTCGTGCTGAGATCGGGTACATCAAACACATCGCGCAGCGTAAATTCAGCAGCGCCCTCTTGTGGCACCGAAATGCGCGCATCGTTCGCAACAGCAAAATGCACGGGGATTGGTGTATCGGAAACGCCAATCCCTACGGCAACATCGTGGTTCTCGATCAAAAGCGCGATCTGCTGCTCTAGATAGTGTGCAAACAGATCGGGCCGCGTGATCGTTGCGGCATGGGTTCCGGGCGATGAGACATGGCCGAAGCTTAAGCGGCTATCCACTTGCGCAAAGCTGGTCGTTGTAATGCGAATTTCAGGGTAGAACGCACGAAATTTGTGTCCGGGATGCCCCCTTTGCATCGCCTCGCTGAATTTTTCACACAGAAAATTTGTCGCGTGATCATACAGCTTGATCAGTTGCGCAACAGCTGCTTTCGGGTCGCGAAAGGCTTCGGGGTGAATCGCGTCAGGCGTTACTATGGAGTGTTGTTTCATCTCGTCCTCTATGCCCCTAGCTTTCAAAGAGCGGGGTCAGTTCAAATTTCGTGACATCCACGAGGCCGAGATCGGAAATCCTGATTTCAGGGATCACGACCAAGGCCAATAATGAATGCTGCATGTAAGCGTTATTTAACGTGCACCCACATTCGATCATGGCGTGTACCATGTCTTCGGCTTTTCGTGCGACGTCCTTTGCGGGTTCGTCTGACATAAGCCCCGCGATGGGCAGTTCAACCAGCGCCAGTTCCGCGCCGTCTTTCCAAACTGTGACACCGCCGCCGACCTCAGCGAGCCTGTTCGCGGCGGCGGCCATCATTTCGCGATCGGTGCCGACGACAATCATGTGGTGGCTATCATGGGCAACAGTTGAGGCCATCGCCATAGGCCCTTCATAACCAAAGCCAGACACGAACCCGTTCACAACAGCGCCCGATGCGCGATGACGCTCGACAAGAGCGATCTGACAGATGTCACCTTGATCACTGGTTTCAACCAGACCCTCGGTCACAGGTAGATCAACTTTTAGCGCCTTTGTGGGAGCTTGGTTTTCAACGACGCCGATAACATTCGCGCGCACCGAGTTGGCACCTTCTGGCGCTTTGATCTCAAAATCCTGCGCGCTCTTTTGTGGTCCCATGTAAACCGTACCGCGCGCATGGCGTGGCCAGTCATAATGGGGGCATTCAACTTCGCAAATCCCGTCTCGAGCAACAGTTTGACCGCGCGCGATTACATGCTCGATTGGCAATGTCTTCAGATCAGATGTCAGGATCACATCCGCGCGACGGCCGGGCGCGATAGAGCCTAGCTCGCGCTCCAACCCGAAATGCGTTGCCGTGTTTATCGTCGCCATTTGTAGCGCAATCAAAGGATCGCACCCGCATTCAATCGCGTGGCGCACAACGCGGTTCATGTGGCCTTCGTTAACAATGGTGCCTGAATGGCTGTCGTCCGTGCAGAGAATGAAATTGCGTGGATCGAGACCCTTTTCCGTAACCGCAGTAATTTGGCTTTCCACATCATACCAAGCTGAGCCCAGCCGCATCATATGGCGCATCCCTTGACGCGTGCGCGCGATAGCGTCGGCCTCGCAGGTGCCTTCATGATCGTCCGCAGGGCCGCCTGCCGCATAGGCGTGAAACGCCGATCCTAAATCGGGCGAGGCATAATGCCCGCCAACCGTTTTGCCCGCGTTCTGCGTCGCTGCAATCTCGGCCAGCATCTGCGGATCACCATTCACAACGCCCGGGAAATTCATCATCTCGCCAAGGCCGATGATACCGGGCCAAGCCATCGCTTCGCTCACGTCCTCTGCGGAAATCTCAAACCCTGTCGTTTCCAAACCCGGCGCGGAGGGCGCACAGGAGGGCATCTGGGTGAAGACGTTGATCGGTTGCATCATCGCTTCGTCGTGCATCATGCGCACGCCTTCGAGGCCGAGAACATTGGCGATCTCGTGCGGGTCAGTGAACATCGACGTTGTACCATGCGGGATCACCGCCCGCGAGAATTCGGCAGGGGTCAACATACCGCTTTCGATGTGCATATGCCCATCGCACAGGCCGGGGATCATGTAGCGGCCTTCTGCTTCGATCACTTCGGTATCAGGCCCAATGCAATGGGAGGCATCAGGTCCGCAATAGGCAAACCGTCCGTCCGCAATTGCCAAATCATGATTTTCAAGGGTTTCGCGGGTATGCACATTAACCCATGTGCCGCCTTTGATAACGAGATCTGCTGCCGCGCGCCCTGCTGCGACTGCGACCAATCTTGGTGCGCACTGCGCCCATGTCTTTATGTGTGATTCACTCATGAGGAAAGTTGACACGCGTCCAAGCGATGTTCAAGCATCTCATTTAGCGCAAACAGGGAGCGATGCGATGGACTATGAAACAGTAAGCGCAGGTGACTTCGGAGCGTCATTGCAGGGCTTGGGGCTGAATTTCTTGGTGCGTGACGTGAAAGCAGAAGCCGCTTTCCTTGAAGCCGTCTTTGACATGAAATCGCATCGTATCAGCGCCGATTTTGCGATTATGACCTACGGGGATCAGGTCTTTCAGTTGCACAGCGATGGAACCTATCATTCACACCCTTTGCCTGCGCTTTTACCCGAAGCAGGCGCGCGCGGCGCAGGCGCGGAGTTTCGCCTGTATGCGACCGATCCTGATGTCGCATGTGACAAAGCCGAGGCAATCGGCGCGCATATTCTCCAAGGTGCAACGAATAAACCGCATGGCTTGCGCGAGGCATATATCCTCTGCGAAAACGGCTATGCTTGGGTGCCGTCCCGCGCCCTGACACAAGAAGAAAGAGACGCTCAATGAATGTAGAGACCCGCCCCAATATGGATCACTGGCAAGAACGCGTTGATCTTGCCGCGGCTTTTCGCTGGACCGCGCGGCTCAACATGCACGAGGCGGTTGCGAATCACTTTTCCTTTGCGATCAACGAGGACGGCACGCGGTTCTTGATGAACCCGAACCAAGTGCATTTCAGTCGTGTGAAAGCCTCTGACTTGATCGTCGTCGATGCGAACGATCCTGAAACGCTAGAGGGTCCGGATGCGCCAGATCCAACCGCTTGGGGCTTGCATGGCGGGATGCACCGTCATTGCCCACACGCGCGCTGCGCCATGCATGTGCATTCGATTTTTGCGACAGTTCTGGCCTCGCTCGCCGATAGTCGCTTGCCACCAATTGATCAAAACTCAGCGACGTTTTTCAATCGTATGGTGATTGATGAAAACTACGGTGGTTTGGCGTTTGAAGAAGAGGGCGAGCGCTGCGCCAAGCTTTTTGATGACCCGAAGAAGAAGGTCATGGTCATGGGTAATCACGGCATCATGATTATCGGCACGACCGTCGCAGAAACCTTCAACCGCCTGTTCTATTTCGAGCGCTCCTGCGAGACCTATATCCGTGCTTTGCAAACGGGTATGCCGCTGCGTGTCTTGTCCGATGAGATCGCAGAGAAGACGGCGCAGGAATTGGAAACTTACCCCGAGCAGGACGAACGTCATTTGTCCGAACTCAAAGCGATCCTTGATGCGGAAGGCTCTGATTATGCGGCGTAGAGTGCTCTAGATCATACACTCCACTTGGCTAAATTTCAGCGCGAGCAACCTAATCTCAAGATCGATGCGCGATCACGAAGATACACGGCGCTTGAAGTAATCGGATGATATCAAGAGCGCCTAAGCTGTAAGAGCCAAGCGCGATCATTTGCATGCTCTCCGCTCGCATCTGCGCCATATATTGGGATGTCGATCTTGCGTCGCTCAGAAATAGAGTTTTCGAGCCGGTCAATCACAGCCTCAAAGCCCATTGCCTCCCAATGGTGGGAATTAACCGATAGAACTGCCCATCCGCCGGGCTTGAGGATGCGCAGCACTTCCGCAATCGCTTCGGGTCCGACGTGACCGTTCGTGAATGTGCCCGCGCTTACTGCACCGCTGTAAGCACCATCCTCAACAGCCAATCGTTGTGTCAGGTCGCTCTCGAACAGGCGGCGATAGACGTTCTTGCCGCGCGCCTGCCTGAGCATGTCAGGAGAAATATCTGTGCCATCCACAGGCCCTAGCCCCAAGTGAGTAAGGCATTCACCGACAAGCCCCGTCCCAGCCCCTAGATCCAATATCGGCCCCTCCTGCGAAAGGGATTGATAGGCATCAGCTACAGATTTCGGCAGGCGGTACGCCATTTCTTCTGCGAAGCTCTTGTCATACGTGCCCGCCCAATCCGCATATAACTTCTTCGCGCCATTCGGCCCTTCAAGCGCATAAGCATTTTGTAAATCGGGTTTATCTGTCATGATCTTCATTGAAAGGGCGCTCATGTCATCTTGCAAGCCCTAAACAACGCACGCACATATCACACATGAAAAAACAACTTCTCTCTTTTGGACATGGCTACAGCGCCCGCGCGCTTACGCCTTTGTTGCTCGCTAATGGGTTTTCGATTGTTGGCTCTATACGATCAAACGAAAAAGCCGACGAAGTCATCGCCACGGGTGTCACGCCAGTAATCTGGTCCAAATCCGAATTGATCGCGAGTTTGCACGCTTCGACCCATCTGCTGATCTCGGCCGCACCGAGCGCTGAGGGCGATCCAGTGCTGGGCCTTTTGCGCGATGAGATTGCTGACTATGCGCCTCACCTCGAATGGGTCGGATATTTGTCCACGACAGGCGTTTACGGGGATGCGCAGGGGGCATGGGTTGATGAAGATAGCAAGCTGAGCCCGTCAACCAAACGCGGTGAAATGCGCGTCGCTGCCGAAGCTGAATGGCGCGCGATTGAGGGTCTGCCGCTGCATATTTTCCGACTCGCTGGCATCTATGGCCCGGGGCGCGGTCCGTTTTCCAAAGTCCGTGCAAGGACGGCGCGGCGGATTATCAAACAAGGGCAGGTGTTTAGCCGCATTCATGTCGAAGATATCGCTCAGGTGCTTGCCGCGTCTATTGCGGCGCCCAATGCTGGAAGCGTCTATAACCTGTGCGATGATGATCCAGCCCCCCCGCAAGATGTGATCGCCCACGCCGCGGAGCTGTTGGGATTGCCCCTGCCAGAAGCGGTGGACTTTGAGACAGCGGAAATGACCCCGATGGCTCGGAGCTTCTATGCAGAGAATAAGCGCGTGAGAAATGACAAAATCAAAGCAGAGCTTGGTGTGAAGCTGGGCTATCCCAACTATCGAACGGGTCTCGCAAAGCTGTTGGAATTAGAGCGAGCTGCCGACGCGGGTTAGGTTTGAAATCATCGGCTTTGGAAGTGCGCTAAGAGCCTGCACCACCTTCGCGCGGCAGCGAGTTCCCTCAAATTGAGGGCCAAAAAGCCTGTCTGGAAAATTGGGTGTTTTCAAGATCAGCTTGCGCCATCTGTGAACGATCAAGGCGCGTAGCGTTGCAATTTGAATGGCTGACAAGTCTTCGCTGGTTAGGCTTGTCAGCGTCGCAAGCTCCAAGGCAGACGAAAGATCATTAAACCCAAGCGTTAGTGCATCAGGGACCAAAGCTTTGGAAAGCCACTGAGGCACGTCGCCAATGGTGCCTTTTATGACAAACGCGTCTTTGGCGTTTGGGCTTAGCTCACCATTTGACAGATAAACGCCCGAGGAAATTGCCACATACCCTTGGTGCGCAAATGCCTCTGCACGGACCTGTTCTTCGCTTGATAAAGCTGGCGGATAGCATAGCACATGCCAATCTGGGCCTGCGCGATGATCTTCTGCATAAATCCGATGGCTTGCGCGCGCGCTTTGCTCAAACCCGCTAGGGGTGAGGCTATGCAATGCTTCGCGCCCGCGTTTGCTGGTCTCGAGCCATCCCTCATTTCGTAAACGGTGAAGCGCTACGCGCATAGCTTCGGGGCGAACGCCAACAGGTAAGAGAATATCGGCAAGAACCGGTCCCGAAATAGCATCGCCCTGAGCCTGAGTCAGATCGCCAAAGATGGTAACGATGAACGACCAAACACGCGGCGCTTCATTCCCGCACAATGCGCGAATGGCATTCTGAAACGCGTCATCGTTCATCTTTCCAGTTTAACTCCCTCTGGAGAGCCGCTGAGCCGACAGCGCGCTATACAGACATGCAGATGTATTTCATTTCCAGATAATCTTCGATCCCGTGGTGGCTACCTTCACGGCCCAAACCTGACTGTTTTACGCCGCCAAAAGGAGCGACTTCTGTAGAAATGATGCCTGTATTTACGCCAACGATCCCGTATTCAAGCGCTTCGGCGACTTTATAGACGCGGCTGAGATCTTTTGCATAAAAGTAAGAGGCGAGGCCAAAGATTGTGTCATTGGCAAGCGCGATCACCTCGTCTTCGTCTTCAAATTTGAACAAAGGCGCGAGCGGGCCAAAAGTTTCTTCGGTTGAGACGGCCATCTCTTTTGTGGCTCCTGTGACAATGGTTGGTGCAAAGAAACTGCCGCCCAATGCTGGTCCATTGTCGCCCAGGATAACTTGGGCACCCTTCGCTTTCGCGTCGTCAATATGCTCACGTACCTTTTCGGCAGCGTCTGAGTTGATCAATGGGCCAAAGTCAGTGCCCGTCTCCAAACCGTCGCCAATTTTCATCGCGCCAACGCGCGCTGCGAGCTTTTCTGCAAAGGCATCATAAACGCCTGCTTGTACGTAAATACGGTTCGCGCAAACGCAGGTCTGACCATTGTTGCGGAACTTGCACATGATCGCACCATCCACAGCTGCGTCCAGATCAGCGTCATCAAACACTATGAAAGGCGCATTGCCCCCAAGCTCCATCGAGCATTTCATCACCTGATCTGCGGCTTGGCGCATCAAGATGCGGCCCACTTCGGTTGAGCCTGTAAAGGTCAATTTGCGCACAGCAGGGTTCTCGCAGAACTCTTTGCCGATCTCGCTAGAGCGGGAAGACGGGAGGATATTCAAAACACCCGCCGGAATGCCTGCGCGCTCGGCTAGTACACCCATAGCTAACGCTGAAAGCGGTGTTTCAGCGGCGGGTCGTGCAACCATTGAACATCCCGCAGCTAGTGCAGGCGCTGCCTTGCGCGTGATCATCGCGTTCGGGAAATTCCAAGGGGTGATCGAGGCAGCAACGCCGATCGGCTGCTTGATAACGGTGATCCGTTTGTCTGCTTGATGGCCCGGAATGGTCTCGCCGTAAATGCGTTTGGCTTCTTCGGCAAAGAACTCGATGAACGATGCGCCGTAGCCAACTTCGCCTTTGGCTTCCGCCAGCGGTTTGCCCTGCTCAGCAGTCAGAATGATCCCGAGATCGTCCTGATTTGCCATCATCAGATCATACCAAGCGCGTAGAATGTTTGCGCGCTCTTTACCGGTCTTTCTGGCCCATTCTTTTTGGGCGGCCTCTGCCTGCGCAATCGCGCCTGCAACTTGAGCGCGGCTAAGATCAGACACCTGAGCGATAACATCGCCTCTTGCAGGGTTGGTCACGTCAAACGTTGCACCATTTTCACCCTCGACCCATTGTCCGCCAATATAGGCTTTGGTGGCCAAGAGGGTGGGGTCTTTGAGCAAAGAAGCAAGGTTTGTTTGGGTCGATGTCATATCAAGTCTCCGCATGGCGTTTGACGTTAGGCAGATCACGTGGCGCAAGCCTTGTCCAGTGCTCAGATAGGGGTCGCTTTTGCGGAATTTGCGCCGCTAACTGGCAAGGTCGATGGGCTGGTCAGGCTAATGTTTGAGCCAGAGCGCTGGCGATGGCGTCGCCACCTAGAATCAGGTGCGCTCTTTTCCTGTCCTGAACGCCGGGACCTCTGTTTGATGCGTCAAAGGAGGTCACACAATGACTGCACGTCCAGATTTTCATCGTTTTCACAATGGCCAGAAAGCGCCGTTGCAATTCTCTCCTCAGGAATACGAAGCCCGCCTGTCCAACCTAAGATCTCGATTAGAGGAGCTAGGCGTTGAAGCGGCGGTATTCACCTCGATGCACAATGTGTCGTATTATTCGGGCTTTACCTACTGCGCTTTTGGTCGGCCCTACGCATTGGTGGTTACGCCCGACGCGTCAGTAACGATTTCGGCCGGAATTGATGCGGGTCAACCATGGCGACGCTGTCATGGAGACAATATCACCTATACGGATTGGCAACGCGATAACTTCTGGCGTGCGATCTTTTCAGTAACGGGCGCTGGCAAGCGCATTGGCATTGAGGCGGATCACCTCACATTAATGTTGCGCGAAAAGCTGGAGACTTATCTGAAGCCAGTGTCGATCTTGGATGTTGCACCGACGACGATGCAGCAAAGGATGCGTAAAAGCGCCGAAGAGATTGCCTTGATCCGAACTGGCGCTGCTATTGCGGATATCGGCGGGCATGCCGTTCGCGAGGCGATCCGCGAAGGCGTGCGCGAGATTGATGTCGCTATGGCAGGGCGCGATGCGATGGAGCTTGAAATCGCTGAACGTTTTCCAGGTGCCGAATATCGCGATACTTGGGTCTGGTTTCAGTCCGGCATAAACACCGATGGCGCGCATAATCCTGTAACGGGTCGCAAGTTAGAGCGCGGCGATATCCTGTCGCTCAATACATTTCCAATGATCAGCGCTTATTACACTGCCCTTGAACGCACGATGTTCGTTGGCGAGGTGGATGCCGCGTCGCTCGAATATTGGGAGGCCAATGTCGCTGCTCATGAGTTTGGCATGTCGCAACTCAAGCGGGGCGTTTCGTGCGCGCAAGTGACTGAGGCGATCAACGGTTTCTTTGAACGCCGCGATCTTTTGCAGCATCGTACCTTTGGCTATGGTCACAGTTTCGGAGTGTTATCGCACTATTATGGTCGCGAAGCCGGTCTTGAACTGCGCGAAGATATCGACACGGTTCTTGAGCCGGGCATGGTTATTTCTATGGAGCCGATGCTGACGATTGCCGACGGAGAGCCAGGTGGGGGAGGATACCGAGAACACGATATTCTTTTGATCACCGAAGAGGGTAACGAGAACATCACAGGCTATCCATATGGGCCAGAATTTAACGTTGTTGGCTAACTATAGGTAGGGTGCGTGATACCACGCACCTTACGTTCAAAATACCGACAACAGGCAAAGGCTACTCGTGCAAAGCACAAGTAGCCCGCATTCTGATACACTGCTTCGATTAGATGTCAGTGATATGTTCTTCCAGAAGCTTTTCGTTGCGCGCTTCTTCGATACGGTTGATCCGATCAACGCGCTGCTGATTGTCAAAGCGGTATTTGACAAAATTCACAAGGCTGAGCGTCAAAAGCAGGATGCCGATGCCCCAGAACCCTTTCGTTGCAAGGGGTACTTCGGTGGAAAGCCACAGGGACATGCCTAGTAAACCGTAAGCTGCGACAACACCTGCGCCGTTGAAAAGCATGATAAGGGAGTTGTCGGTTTTATCTACATTGTTCATCATTAAGTTCCTTTGATGAGAGTGCCGCGCGGTGCGGTTTGGAGGGGATTTGATTTAGAAAGGGCGTTATTTTTGTGCCAAACGGGCGAGGATATCCGCGCCAGTCGTTTTGCTTGCCTCGCCAAATCCGGCGGAGGCCATGCGATCTTCAAGGCTGCTGTGATCAAGCGATGCGTCGATCTCTGACAAAATGTCCGATTGCTCAAAGGGATCGTCTTTACCCACGACCTGCGCGATCAGTTCTGCGGCTTCATCAGCGCTAGACGTTCGCGAGATTGTTGTACGAAGCCCCGATTGAATGCACTGTTCTCGCTTTATCGCCTTTGCACTGATTGCACCCTGTTTGAGATCAATGATGCGGCGGTGAGACGTTTCAACGGAGGTGCGCAAGCGGAGGGTCTGTTGTTCCAAGCGATCCAGAGTTTGTTGGCGCAAGGTTGCTTCGTTTTCCATTGTGGCGATAGCGTTTGCCGCTTCACTTGCGAGATCCTGACGTTCCGCATCGAGGGCTTCACGTGTGCGCTCCATCATCGTCGCAATGCGCGTTTGCAAGCCATCGAACTGACGTTGCTCGCTGCGTTGACGCTGAACCAAAGACGCAAGCGTTGCCTTCGCAGCTTTTAGCTGTGTTTCTGTTTCGCGGATTTTTTGATCAATCAACTCAAGGGCAAACGTGTCTTTGAGGCGATCTTCAGCACGTGCATTGGCACCAGTGAAAAGTGTTTTCATAATCGAGATCATAACCGTATTCCTTTTGTGAACATCGTTCATGAAGTTCATATAGTAGGTGCGTGAACGATGTTCAAGAACAAAAATGAACGATGTTCAAAAATTATGGAATGGAGGTCGCATTTGTTAACAAAAGAGCGATCATGCGTTCTATCTGATCCCTTGGCACGCCCGAAATTCGGTTCTCCAGGCCGAGGAGAACGATTCCGTGGATCGATGAAAACAGCCCTCTCGTCATCAAAATCACGTCTTCAGGGGCGTAGTCAGGAAAGCACTCGCGCACGGGGCCGCCGATGAATCCAAACAGGCGTTCCAACTCTGCGAGGTACCATTTGGGCACCTCCATGTCTGTCGACATCCGCAAACTAAATAGTGCGCGCCACGATTCAGGATGCTGGGAGGCATACTCCATATAGGCGTAGGACATCGTGATGAGCCGTTCGGTCGGAGATGAGTTTTCTGCACCAATCAAAGATTGTGCAACGGCTTCTCCGAGAGCTTTGAACGTGCGGCCATTGACGGCAATAACAATTTCTTGGAGATCACCGAAGACATTATAGATCGCGCCGACTGCGCAGCCAGCTTCATCTGCCAGCTTTCGGGCTTTGATCGCGGAAGGGCCTTCGGCAGCGATCACTTTTTCGGCGATATCGATAAGTTGCTCTCGCAGGTCTTCGCGACGTTGCTGGGTCTTGGTTGCCATTTTGGATGTCCTTGAACTTTGTTCACAACTTACCTGAGTAAGAGTGAGGTTCAAGTAAGGTGCGTGATACCACGCACCCTACGCCTCTAATCGCGGGGCTTTTCGAGTTGCCAAGTAAGATTGGCTTTGACCGTCGACCACTCTGACGCGATGATCGAATAACAGGCTGTGTCACGTATTGTGCCATTTGCCATGATCATGTGAGAGCGCAAGACGCCGTCCAGCTTTGCGCCGAGTCGTTCAATTGCGCGACGACTTTGCATGTTCACGAAATGGGTTCTGAACTCGACTGCGATGCAATCCAGCTCTTCAAAGGCGTGCTCAAGCATAAGCAATTTGACTTGCGTATTCATTGGCCCACGCTGAACGGATTTACGATACCAAGTGGAGCCGATCTCAACCCGCCGACTTGCGGCGTCAATGTTCATGTAGGTCGTCATGCCAACCGCTTTGCCGTCGGGCGTCAGGATCGCGAAGGGCAGCATGGAGCCGCTCGCGCGAAGCGCAAGGCGGCGGTCGATCTCAGCGGGCACATCATCCGCATGCGGGATCATCGTGTACCACAGCTTGTGCAGATCACCGTCCGCCGCCGCTTCGGCCAGATCACTGGCATGCGCTTGGCTCAGAGGGGCGAGCACCGCATGCTCACCGCTCAAGGTCACATCTTCTGGCCAATGGCTCATGAAGAGAGGCTCGGGAAGTAATCCTCGCACTCGCCATCGCGATACACATCTGCGGTGCAGCAATGCAGACCGCCACCGAACGCGTAGGCGTCGCGCAATTCAACTTCGACGACTTCCATGCCTAGTTTGTCCATTTGCTCGGCTTGATAGACTTCGGACTTCTCGACGCAGACCGTTTTGGGGTCGAGTACAAGCACGTTCATCGATAGCCATGTGGACGAGTAGCACAAGGGCGGAGGCGCGTTATGTGCAGGCTGAGCCGCATCAACAATTTCCCAGCCGTTCTTTTCAAACATGCCGCGTTGATCTTCGGGTAGGCGGCGCTGTGGGTTGTTCAGGATCAAGCCGGGGCGCAGCGGTGTAAACGTCGCGTCGATATGGATCGGATAGGGATCGCCGGGGAAGTTAACTGTATGTACACGATGATCCGGGAAGTGGCGGCGTAGCCATTCGATACCCTTAAGGTTTGTTGTGAAGCCATGCTGCACCACGAGATCTTTGCCAAATCGCAAAACGTCAGCGGCATCAAAGAGGGGTTCTTCTTCGGTGGTGACAAAGAATTTCTCTGCGGCCCACTCCAAACGCTTCGCATCACCAATTTTTTCGCTCAAATAGTCCGGATGATAGTCCGCATCGGTCAATCTGGGCTTGGGGGCGGTTTCGTGGCGAAACCTCGGGTCTTCATCGAAGTACTGCTGCATCAAGGGACGGTAGTTCAAATACTCGAACCAGCGGCAGCGATAGGACATTGTCGCCTCTAACATTTCACGTCCAACGGTCAAAAGAACGTCGCGCGGCGGCATGCATCCGAACTGGCTTTCCGTGTGAAAATCGGGCGTGCTCACTGGTAGTGAATGATCAATAGAAGTCGGTCTATCGACGCGAATTCCGCGGGCTTTTAGCTGGCCTGCGAAGGTGTCCAAAAGTTCATTCGCGCGATCAATCGTCTCTTGTGGGCGGCGACCCCACTGACCGCGCATATCGCTGTCTTCTGGCACCTTGGCGTCCAGCGCAGGTTCCTCGGGCGGGATGTGGCAATCGTCGGCGCGGCCCACAATCACGTGGCGCAATGTGTCCCATTCGTTCCAGCTTTTGACTTCGGTTTTTGTCGGTGACCAAGACATTGCGCGCGTTCCTTTTAGCGTAGATTTTCGCCATTCTTAGCGAAGCGCCTTCCCAACTGCCAAGAGTTTTGCGACACTCGCGGGGAAAAGTGAGACATGAAAATGAAATATGGGTGATGTAAATTCGATTTACATACCTATATCTAAGATAAGTATTTGTAAGACGGGAGAATTTATATGTCAGATTTCAACGCGCAAGTCCGCGAGTCGCAAGAACAGGTCGCGGAAGCGCAATCGAAGATTTCTGAGCTGACCAGCCGCATCGAAGTCGCACGCCAAAAGATGAAGGCGGGCGATGAGGCGATGATCGACATTGAGAACGCTAATCTGGAAGACGTGCACGCCCATACGGATGTGATGAATGCCAATATCGCCGAGCTGATTATGGGGCTTGATGACGTCACTGCGGCCTTCTCCAAAGACTTCGATGAGATGCGCAACAAGACCGGCTGGGAAAGCTTTGTCGGCATCTTCGCGGGCGCCAAGTCCGATGCGATGCGTCAGGAACGCGTGCGCTCTGCCTCGATCGACGACAAATTGCAGGATCTGATTTCGAAATCCGACGTGATTACCAAATTGCTTGAAGGCCAGCTAACGGTCCTGAACGATCAAAAGACCAAGGTTGAAGCGAACCTCGCCGAAACACTGGACGAGCGTGAATTCACCGTCGGCGAACTCGAAGACGTCAAAGCGCAGATCATGGCCGCAGACCCAGAGATCATCGCGTTAGAGGGCAAAATCGCGGTTGAGCAAGACGCCGCCGCGCGTACAAAGCTCGAAACAGAGCTGGCGGATATGAACGCCAAGTACAACGAGCTGGTGCAGGAGGAGCAGGTCAAGCTCGCCAAGTCGCAAACGCTGGAGCGTTATATCGAGAAGGGTAAGACCTGGATCGATTCACTGCAAAATCAAGCGGCGACGCAGATGGTGTTGATCAACAAGCTGGAGACCGACACGAAACAGCGTGTGGTTCTCTATGATGCTTTGACAAAGTCGTTGAAGACGGCGCAGCAACAGGACGTCGCGCATCGCATCAACGAAATTGGTGTCGAGACCGATCAAGAAGCGCAAACCGCTATGGCTGCGATTGGCACGGCGACGAACCAGCGTATGGCCGACATGATGGAAGCGCATGAAGATCACATGGTCTTTGCCCGTGATGTGTTAGAGGCGAAAGCGAAAGCGGACGAGCGTTTCGCGCGTAGGTTCGCGCAGATCGTGGAGAAGCACGATAGCAATGCGTATGGTGGGTAATTGAATGCTTAGAACGCCTAAGTTTTGGTTCTTTGCAGCGACACTATTTCTAATCGCGTTTGCTTACTTCGGTTTCAGACTTTATTTTGTGGAACTTAGAGAAGTCGAAGCGATCGGGATTTCACTGAGTGCCGCTTTTTCATGGGGATGCTTTTCAAAATGGCAATCGTTAAAGTTGCAAAGTCAGGCTGACAGCTTGTCTGACAAGTTGCAAGTTGACATGCATGTTCCAACAGGCTTTGACGGGTTTTCCGGTGATGGCGGTGGATGATTTTACAGAAGATCATGTCGGCCTCAGCGATGCCTTCGCCTCGCGCCGTTATTTCCGCAAGTTCGGAAAGATCACGCAGCATTTGATGCGGGTCTCTGCGGTGATGCAGGCGGAGGGGCGGCTCTCCAAAGCGGACGTAGAGGTCATAACGCGTTATGTGACGAAGCTCTCGTTTACCTTCCGCGCGCTTAGCATGAAATATCTGCTGGTCGGGCGGGATACGGGGCAGTTCTTTGGCTCGCTCTCTATGGACACGCGCGAGAGCGGGTTTCCTGTGCATCGCGAATTGCTCACCATGGCCAATGATGCTGCGCAGGCGGACAAGCATCTCGCCAATATGCCCTCGGTTGAGGAGTATAAGCAGCAGATGGTGCGCCGTATTGTGGGCGATCAGGAATTGCCGACGCGGTTGCAGTTTTCTTTGTCGCAACGGCTCTATTACGAGGAGCTTGCGCGCGGGGAGCTGTTCTGGGCGCAGAATGATCCCGATTGCATTTGGGTCGAAAACCTTGGCGACGGGAGGCGCAAGTTTCTGGTGCATTGGGCGGTTTATGACAGCCAAGTGAACCTGCCTGTGATCTACCTGATGGAGCTTGAGGACAGCGGCAAGACGGCGCTGCCAAAGGATCAATACCGTTGGCCCGAGGTGCAAGCGCATCTGATGGGACAGGCGTTGGCGGGGTTGAAGCTCTTGACGATTGCCAAGGGGTTCGATGAAGCCTTTGACGATCTGCACCCCAAGTCGCTGCGGCGTTTCCATTTGGGGCCGATGTATTCCAGCGGGTATACCCAGCAAACGGGCCCGCTACGCAAGGTTCTGGAAGAGGCCAAAGCGCCTGTCGGGGAAGATTGGGCGCTGGCATGGACGCGCGAAGAGTTAGAGAGTGAGCGGGTTGAGCGCGAGCGATCTGGTTGGTTCGGCACCGTTGATCGCGAGGTTTTTGCGCTAGATCCCTTTGCGGGGCGCGGCGCGGACACGGGCGCAACGCGGATGGAGCGAAGCATCATTCTGCCAGAGCGCCCCTATCAGGTGCTGGAAGAGCAAAACCCACCGGGATTTTCATCGGTGCGCAAGTTTGTGGTGTCTTCGAGTGGGCGGGTTTTGAGTTATCGTTAGGCGGAGCCTTCGGCAGAGCGGCCCTTCGGGGAGAGTTTATTTTGGAAAATGAAGACATTTGGAGAGACTAGATGAGCGTGACAGCCGATCAGATGGAATTGCGGGAAGCGGATATTCAGAAGCATTATCCGGCGGCTTTGGCGTTGCTTACAGGGTTTGATCATGCGCCGCGTATCGCCAAGGCGCGCGAGGCGGCGGTTGAGAAATCGGCAGGGCTTGGCACGCGGCGGCGGTTTCGTTCGACCACTCCGGGTTTGGTGACACGTTCGAGTGCGCGTGCGGAAGGCGTTCAGTTGATCGCGCGCATTGAAGGCGATGAGGGCGCGTTGGTCTCGCCTTTGCAGGCGACGGTGATGAATTCCTTGCGCCGCGCTTTGGCGATCTCGATGGCTGTAGCGGAGAATTATGCAGAGCAGGTTGGTCTCTCGGATCTAAAGCGCGCGAACCTTGAGGGGGGCGTTGCGGCAGGCAAAAAGGCGGAGTTCTCAGAGATGCTCACGGCGGAGGCATTGATCTCGCTTTATGTGTTTGCCTCTGCCTCGTCGTTCTTGCTGTCCACTCATGCGAGCGAAGTGGCCGTCGCCTTGGGCGAGGTTGAGGAGGTGTTGACGGACAATGCGCCGCTCGCCCTGCACGGCGCGCTTTGGGAATTGGATCAGGATATAGCGGATTATGGGGATGATGATCCGAAGCTGGTGGCCGTGGTCATGGCCCATGCGGAGGCGCTGATGGATAAGGTCGCAGCGCGCGCTCAGAATGCGGGGCGGCTCGAGGCATTTCGCAGTGCCAATTGGAAGGTCGAAGCGGATGATTTCGTGGTGCATGGATTTACGCCAGCGGCCAAGGGCAAGGCGTCCAAGCTGACCATGACGTTCAAAAAGCCCAACGAGATTGTGGGCAACCATATTGCCAAATATCAGGCGATGAAGCTGTCCAAGATGCTGATGGCCTATGATTTCGAGCGCAGGTTGAACCCCTTTGCGGAACTCGGTGGATTTATCTTTACCTTCATGGGCGACGGCGCGCCGGGGACAGGCAAAACGATCCTGATCCAGATGATGGCTGGTCTGATTAACGGTTATTGCGAGACCGCGGGCTACCCGTTCCGTTATCAGAACCTTAGCACCGAAAACATCGACAGCTATCAGGGTAAATCGGGGCAAAACGCGAAGGCGTTCATTAACCATGTTATCGACCCGAGCGTGATCGGCTTTGGAACGATTGACGACATTGACCAGCTTGCGGGCAAACGCGGGGATCGACAGTCCTCGGCGGGGCAACTCGAAATCACCGCTGTGCTGATGGAGAGCTTTGCGGGCGCGAACACCGTCGTGCGCGGGAATTGTACCTTCGGGATGTTCTCGAACTACCCTGAAAACGTGGACGATGCTTTGCGCCAACGGGCTGGAGCGCGCTTCCTCGTGGATGGGCCGCAAACGCGGGAAGATTACATCGACATTCTCTCGCTCTTGATGGGGAAAAACCACGATATTCCGCTGGGTGAGCATAATCTGTTCGAGGCGCAGGCGATCAAAAAGGCGGTTGCAGCCAGCTTTGAAAGTCACGGAAAGCCGCATGAAGAGGGACTGATCAAGGTTTTTGATGCGGTGCAGGGCCGTGTCGGCGAGCTGGATACAATTGCAAAACTCGGCACCTATTTGAAGGGCATTCAGGAGGCGGACGAACGCTTTACGGGCCGCGCGATCAAGAACATCACCGACGCCGTGAAAGTGCGCGCGATGGACTTTGAATTGCCCGATGAATGGATGGAAGAGCCTGAGCTGTTCCTGTTCAAATCTTACGACGAAAAGAAGGGCATGATTTCCGAGCTACGCCAGCCGATCACGGTGGACATGGTCGTGCAAGAGATCAACCGCTACGCCGATAGCGAGTTCCGCTATGCGGATAAGTCGGACGAGGTCGCGATTGACGCGATGGTGCGGGATTATGGGCGGACCGAAGAGGCGAAAAAGCGGTATTTGGAGTCGAAAGCATGAAGCGGGTTCGGGATGTTCTGGGGTGGCTCTTTCTGGTGACGCCTTTGGTTTGGCTGGTTCGATTAGTGCGTGGCCTGTTCAGAAAAAAGGCAAGCCAATGATTACGCGCCAAACAGATGTTCGGCTAAAGAGCGCCTTCCCCATGGGGGGAAGGGAAGGCGCTGCGAGACGTAGTCTCGCTGGTGAGTGGAACGGGTGTTTGGAGTGATTGTATAATGCTTGGACCAAAGCGAAAGAAACCCAAGAGGTCATGGAAACACCCTTTAAGGAGAGCTAGGCGGCTGTATTTGGTTTCCGCGACGCCAATGAAGTTTGGAGTTTGGGGGACTTTCTCCGTCGCTGTTGTGTTTGCATTTTTGATGTTTGGCCCAGTGCCGAACTGGCTAGGGGTAGGTCCAAACAAATGGGGCTATTTGTGGAATGCACCTCCCAATGAAGTCGGAGATACCCTTGCTGGAATCGCAGGCACTCTTGCGTTTCTTTGGATCATTGTAACAGTTATGCTACAGAGCAAAGAACTGTCGGAGCAACGGAAAGAGCTCAAGCTTACTCGAAAAGAGTTTGAACGTATGGCAGTGGCTCAAGAGGCTCAAAAAAAAGTAGCTGATGAACAGGTTGCGATCTTTCAGTTAGAGAATCGTAAAAAGGCTGAGATGGAAGCGGATGCTTTGGTATTTCAGCTGTTGCGAGAAGTTTCACAATTAATACAAGAAACGGAGATTTCAATCCATTCTCGGCAGAGATACGAAGGGCACGTTCCAAGCGCAACATTATACTTCGCATCGAGGAAAGAACTGACGTCCGATGACAATTACTTACGCTCTGTGCTTATCGAACTTTCTGAGTTCTTTGAAAAAGCGACCAGTTTTTCCGGCAAGTACAGTACAAGTGAAGAAGTTGAATTTCCCGAAGCTTTTGTTGGGGTATTAGCGCGAATTGAACAATTGCGTTCGAGTGTTGGTCCAAAATCTGCTAGCACAGAAAGAGTTCTAAAAATGAGTTGCGTATACAAAATCCCTGCAATCTTGAAAGGACTAGAAGCATTGCCGCTTTGGTCAAAAAGCAATGCGGCCGAATCTCAAAAGACTAGGACCGCAATATGATCCACCTCATCCAACGCGGCCTGATGTTTGGCAACCTCATCCATGTCGAAAGCCCTGCGCTGATCGAACGGTATAATCGTGCGCTCATGCATCTCACGCAAAAACAAACCAAGCTGACCGATTTTCATATCGACATATCCGGCTATTCGCCCGAGATCGGGGATGAGCTGGGTGATCCGCTTTATCTCAACCATGCGGGGGTGAATCGGCAGTTTATTTTGCTCTCTACGGATCAAAAACGCTCGCCGCTGTTGAATGCGAAGTTTTCGACCTCCCGTTCCATCTTGCGCCATTTCATCGAGGAAAATGAAAGCGAGCTTTTCGCCCTGACCGCGCGCGATGCTGTGGCGGGCGAGTTGGTGAACTCGGTCTATTCTGTCGATAGTCCCGCGCGTCTGTTTGACATTCGCAAGGTGCGACTGGAGGCGGATACGACTACGGGCATGGTCGCCGAGGCGCAGGCGCTGGCGGACGACGTGGATCGCTTTATGCAAGAGGAAGACGCGTGGTTCGATGATGTCTTGATCGCCGATATGATCAGCAAGGCCAAGCGCACGGGGGATGTGACGCGCAACCCGATTGCGCTGAACCTGATGGAGTTCGAGCAGCGCAATTTCTGGACTGCGCATTTTGGCGGGCTTTATGTGTTTCAGGGGATGGATCACCCTGCGGTGATTTCATCGGGTGATAAATCGGCGCTGGGCAAGCTGCCGATCAAGTATGTGTTCGACATGAAGGATCGTAATCAAATTGCGAAGTTCCTTGAGTATAACGATCTGGCAGAGCCGATTGTAAAAGCGCGCGGCATAGATGCGGCGGCGATTTTGCAGCAAAAGATGGATTTCATCGTTGTTGATACCGCGCAGGAAAGCGGGATTGATCTAACGGGCGCAACGCGGCGCGATATTCGCGCGCTGGCGCGCCGTCACGCGAGCGATTTGCCAGAAGAGTTTCACGGGCTTGCCTCGCTTTTGCGCTGGGCCGAAGAGGGCGGTCGTTGGCCGCGCATCACTTCGGATCATCCTGCATATTTCTACACACTGCGCTCTGCGGATCATGAAGATCGTGACTTGGTGAATATGCTGCTGTCGCAATTGTCCCCCAAGGACGTGCGCCAGTTGTTCATCTGTCATAAGGAGCTGTTCTATCAGCTTTATGCGGGCTGGCATGAGACCAAGAAATCCTATGTGGCGGATTTTCTGGATCGGGAGTATCAAGTGGATAAGGCAGGTGCGCGTGATGCTTTGTTTGGGCATGAGGCACAAATGGAAGAACCCGCGCGAAAACGCTCTGGCTCTAAGGACGGGCCTTGGAGTGTGAGCAATAAGAAGATCGCTGCGGTTGGCCCTTGGGGCGCGGTAAGGGGAAAATGATATGTTAGCACTCGCACGTTTGCTGGTTTTCGGCTTTCTGATCCTGTCGGTGATCTATGTGTGTCTTTCCTTTTATTCGCGCGCGGTACGACGCGGGAAGTTGGAAAAAGAATGGGATGAAGAGGTAAAGACGGGCGATCGCGATGCCTTTGTGAAGGAAGGCTTGGAGGATTACGACGACTCGCTGCGCCGTAAGTTGATCCTCGGGGTGTACGTTATCCCGATCTGCATTATTTCGTTCATCATCTATGCGACTAATTTTATGTAAGGGAGCCTGAGACATGGGCTATATCAAGTGGGCGTTCTGGATCACCTTTTGGGTGCTGGTCGCTGCGTTTTTTCACTACACACTGCCGCAACACGACGTTGCGCGCGTCACGGACACCTATGAAAAACGGATTGATTTCGGTGAGAACTCGATCTTCTGGGCGAGCTCTGACGTAGGCAACGCGGCGACGACAGTGAACCGCGATGTGTTCTTCATTCAGTCACGTTTGAGCAATGACAAGGTCATGGTTTACCGCAACGAAGACACAGGCTGGGGTTGGCCGCCGTACTTCAAGTTTGACACGTCCAATTTGCAGGCCGAAGCGGCGGATCTGAAATCTGGCGCCGATGCACCGCAATGGGTTGTGATCAAGCATTATGGCTGGCGCAATGAGTTCATGTCGATTTTCCCCAATGCGATCTCTGTACGTGCGGTCGATGGGCCCGACGTGCGGATCATTCCTTGGCTCAATATCGTGATCTTGCTGTTCTTCTTCGCATTCGTTTGGGCGATCTGGGTGCGCTGGCGTCGGTTCCGCGAGAACCGGATTGATCCCGTTCTCGAAGATGCGGGAGATAGCATCGCGAATACGAGTGATGATGTGAAGAAATGGTTCGGAAGTTGGCGCAAATAAGCGCTGGTTTCCCAGAATAGAAAAGCCCCCGTCGACATTGTCGCGGGGGCTTTTTCGTTTAGCGTTTGCCGTAATAGAGCCCGACGACGTGCTCGGCCTGCGCAAAGAAAAGCCAGCGCGATGTTAAGATGCCGGCGATATGGCTTAGCACAGCGATCAGCGCGAAGAAGTGGCCGAATGGAAGTACCAAGAAGATCAACGGCACCAAGAACCCTAGTGTGAGCGCAATGATGCGCAGCTTGCTTGCATGCTTGCGTCCAACCACGTGGATGAATTCGCGCATCAGGTAATTGGAGCCTGTGTGGGGCGGTTCGAACGCTTTGACGCTGCCGATGTGGCCGAGGCCTGTTGCGCTTTCCATCGTGGTGCCAGAGGCGGCAAGGCGGCCATCGCCCATGATCCAATAGGCGACTTGGATGCCTGCGGATATGATCAGAAATGGTATTGCCAGCGTGACTTGTCCTGCAAGAAGCGCGCCGCCCGTGATCGAAAAGGCCATGAACAGCGGGCTGGTTAGCGGCATGTGCCAGCGCGGCACTGTTTTGAGCTGCGCGTAGATCATCGAGGTCGTGAAGACAGTTGCCAGTGACAAGAAAGCACCGATGAGGCCGATCAGGCCCCAGTTCTGGGCCAAGAAGACGCGACCAAATCCGTAGATTGCCATCACGATCAGCGCTGCGACTGCGCAAATCCCTTCGCGCGAGAGCCAGCTAGAGCGCCATTGGCTAAATGCTTTCACTGCGCGTTCTGGGTGGCCGAGATGGAAGGTTGAAAAGAGCAGACCCCCTACGGCGAGCAGATAGGCAATTGCGAAGAAAACAAACGCCACGAGGCCCGTTGAGCCAGGCATGCCTATGCCAAGAAAAGCAAGCAAGCCAAAGCCGAGACCAGAGAGTGTGGTGAAGAGGATAATGGACGGTGCTGGATGCATTACTTTGCTCCTCCCGGTAGGGCGTCTAAGGCTTTGTCGAGCCAGCCAAGGAAGCCGCCCGCATCTTGTGCGACGGGTTCGAGGTAGGGGGCGAGAACGTCGAATTCTTCCATAGTATCCTTGGGTCGCGGCGGCAGATATTTGTTGACGGGTTTGGTGCCTTGCTCGGGCATCAAATCAAAACCACCGCGCTCGGCGACGAGGATGCTGACATCGGAATTTGCATCGCCCAGATCCCCGAAGTGACGCGCGCCTGACGGGCAGGTGCGCACGCAAGCAGGTTGGCGATCTTCTTCGGGCAGGTTTTCATTATAGATGCGATCGACGCAGAGAGTGCATTTCTTCATCACTTTCTCTGCGGCGTCCATTTCACGCGCACCATATGGACAGGCCCAAGCGCATAGGCCGCATCCGATGCAATCGCTCTCGTTCACCAGAACGATGCCGTCCTCAACGCGTTTGTAGCTGGCGCCTGTTGGGCAGACAGTAACGCAAGGCGCGTCTTCGCAGTGAAGGCAGGATTTGGGGAAGTGGATAAGCTGCGCTGCGCCCTCATCAGGTTGCACCTCGAAAGAGTGCACACGGTTGAGGAAAGTACCCGAAGGATCAGCGCCGTAAGGGTCTTGATCACTCAGCGGCGCGCCATAGTTTTCGGTGTTCCAGCCTTTGCACGACACCACGCAGGCATGACAGCCCACACAGGTATCAAGGTCGATGACAAGACCGAGTTTTTTTTGGGTGCTGGCGGGGAGCGTCGTCATACGATGGCCTCCAATGTCATGTGCCCGCTGACGGGCTGTTCTTTTGCGGCGTCCCAAGTTGCGACGAACCAGATGAATGTGCCGATCATCAGAGCGAGAAACGCTCCGATGAGCAGCAGGGTTTTTTGTGGACCGCTCATGGTTTCGTCTTCCACTTCAGTTCGGACGGGCCTGTGCCGACCGGGGATTTGATAGGTGCAAACGCGGGTTGGCTTTCGCTTGGCGGATTGGCTGCCTTTTCAATCTTAACGCGCAGATCGAACCATGCGGCTTGGCCAGTGATCGGATCAGAGTTTGACCATCTGAGACCATCGCCCTTGGGCGGCATCAATTCGTGGATGAGGTGGTTGAGCAAAAAGCCCTTGGTGGCCTCTGGCGCATCCTCTTCCAGCGCCCAAGCACCTTTGCGTTTGCCAATGGCGTTCCATGTCCAAACGGTGTTCGGGTTCAGCGCTGCCATTTCCATGACAGGAACCGTGATCGCGCCATGCGCAGAGGTCACCGTCGCCCAATCTTCGTCCTTGAGCCCATGCTTTTGCATCAGGTTTGTTGGCAGGTAGAGCGGGTTGCGGCCATGAATTTGGCGCAGCCATGCGTTCTGAGTACCCCAAGAGTGATACATCGCCATAGGGCGCTGCGTGAGGGCGTGAACGGGATATTCGTCCACATCGACATTGCCATCCTCGAAGGGTTCGTACCAGATCGGCAAAGGGTCCATCGTCTCTTTGATCCGCTCGCGCAGATGCTCGGGTGGTTGGCGATCCCCATGCCCTTCGGCGGCGCGCTGGAATTTGCGCATCGGCTCGACATAAAGCTGGAACAGATAAGGCTCGGGTTTGTCGATGATACCCATGCCCACAGCCCACTCTTGGTAGGCCATGTTCCACGGTTTGTAGTAGTTTGATCCTTCGGGAATATGCTCAACAAAGAAGCCACCGTTTTGGATATAGCTATCAAGCTGGGCCTCATTGGCGTCGCCGCGCCCGTGCTGCACACCGTTTTCACCCATGCGCCACCCTGCGAGCGGGCCGATGCCCGGCTTGCGGATGTGGTTGGTGATGTAATCGCCGTAATCGGCATATTTCTGGCTGCCGTCCTCATTGATGAAGCCCGGCAAATCGAGACGCGCACCGAGTTCACAGAGCACCGATTGGAAACCGCGCACATCGCGGTCAGGTTCGATCACAGGCCAACGGATCGCATCGGCGGCGGCGTCAGCCTCGCAGATCGGGCGGTCGAGTAGCGAGATACAATCGTGGCGTTCAAGGTACGTCGTATCAGGCAGGATCAGGTCCGCATAGGCAACCATTTCCGAAGAATAGGCATCTGAGTAGATGATGCGGGGGATAACATATTCACCCGTTTCCTCATTCTTGTCGGTCAACATATCAATGACACCGCGCGTGTTCATCGATGAGTTCCACGCCATATTCGCCATATACATGAACAGCGTGTCGATCTTGTAGGGATCGCCCGCATAGGCGTTGGAAATCACCATATGCATCATGCCATGGGCTGACATCGGGTTGTCCCAAGTAAAGGCCTTGTCGATACGCGCCGCTGAACCGTCGTCCTTGAGGCAAAGATCGTCGGGGCCATGCACGAAACCAAGATGCGGGCCATCCAGCGGCTTGCCAGGTGTCACGCCATAATGCGGTTTTGGGTGGATTGTTGCAGGCTTCGGATAGGGTGGTTTGAAACGGAACCCACCGGGGACTTCGACGGTGCCGAGCAGGATTTGCAGCACATGGAGCGAACGGCAGGTCTGGAAGCCGTTGGAATGCGCAGAGATGCCGCGCATGGAGTGGAAACTCACGGGGCGGCCCGTCATCGTCTTGTGGGTTTCACCGCGGAAGTCGGTCCACTCGTGATCCAGCTCAAAGCTTTCCTCAAACGCAACACGCGCGATTTCGTTGGCGATGCCGCGGATACGCTCGGCAGGGATGCCACAGCGTTCGGCAACGGCTTCGGGAGCGTATTCTGTGGAGAGATAGCGCTCGGCCATAAGGTGGAAGACAGGGCGATGGCTGACGCCTGCATGACGGTAGGTGGCAGAGAGGTCAGGGCGTACGCCCTTTTGATCGAACGGAGTTAGCTTGCCTGTGTTGCGATCAATGACCAGTTCCTTGCCGTTCTCGTCGCGCATCAAGAGGCCGGTTTCGCTGTCCACCAAAACAGGTGCGTTGGTGTATTGGGCGAGGTATTCCAGATCGATTTTGCCTGCTTTCATCAACTCATGCACAAGCGCGAGGATGAAGAGACCGTCGGTTCCTGGCGTGATGCCGACCCAATCATCGGCAACCGCGTTATAGCCCGTGCGGATCGGGTTGACGCCAATCACGCGCGCGCCGCGTTCCTTGATTTTGCCGATGCCCATTTTGATCGGGTTGCTATCGTGATCTTCGGCAACACCAAAGAGCATGAAGAGCTTGGTATGGTCCCAATCAGGTTGACCGAATTCCCAAAAAGCACCGCCCATCGTATAGATGCCAGCGGCGGCCATGTTCACTGAGCAAAAGCCACCGTGGGCAGCATAGTTAGGCGTGCCAAAGTGCTGCGCCCAAAAGCTGGTGAAAGACTGCGATTGATCGCGACCAGTGAAAAAGGCGAGTTTCTCAGGGTTCTCAGCGCGGATCGGGGCGAGCCAATCTGTAGCGATTGTCAGCGCTTCTTCCCATGAAATCTCTTCGAACTCACCCGACCCGCGTGGCCCAACGCGTTTCAAAGGCGCTTTCAAACGCGAGGGGGCATTGACCTGCATGATGCCAGCTGAGCCTTTGGCGCAAAGTACACCCTTGTTCACAGGGTGATCCTTGTTGCCCTCGATATAAGCGACCTTGCCGTCCTTCATATGGACATTGATGCCGCAGCGACAGGCACACATGTAACAGGTGGTTTTGCGCACCTCGTCTGAGACGTGGGGGGACAGGTCCAGTGTGGGCTGATCTTTGGGCATGTCAGATACTTTCCTTGTTACAGGTGCGAAAATGAGTGTGGGTCAGGTTGGGGGTCATGACAAGGTTAACCTGAGCAAACCAAAGGCAGAAAGCCCGCAGAGCAGGGTCAGGCAGAACGGGCGGTAATAGGGTTCAAAGCGCGGTGTGAAGAGTTTCATGCCTGCGTAAACGCCAGCGATTGCGGGTACCGCGAAAACGACGCCGCGGGTGATTGCTTGCTGGTTCATCATTTCAAACCAGAAAAGCCAGATAAGCGAGGTAACCGAGCTGAGAAAAAGAAACAGCACAAGCGCCGCGCGCATCTTTCGCGCTGGTGTATCGCTCGACAGAACATAAAGCGCGATGACCATGCCGCCCACACTGGCGAGGCCAGTGACGATGCCAGCGAGCAAACCCGCGCCATAAAGACCCGAGCGGCTGGCAAGGGCAGGGATGCGGATTTTGGCAAGTTGCAGGGCAGCTAAGGTGATTATGACGCAAAGTGCGATGAGCTTTGAGCTTTCGACGTCAATGCTTGTGGTGAGCCAAAGGCCAATTGGCGTCCCTAGTGCGGAGGTAATGACGAGCCCCCAAACGATCCTGCGATCCGCTTCTTGCCAGCCACCGCGCGCCATAAGAACGCTTGCGGACAGTTCCAGCCACCAGCAAATCGGGATGAGTTGGATCGGGGGCAGAATAAGTGCAGCGCTCGCCATGACCAGCGCTGAAAGCGCAAAGCCAGAAAACCCACGAACGACCCCCGCCGCGAAGCAAATCGCGGTGAGGATCATGATTTCCGCTGGTGTCAGAGCGAGCCAAGCCATCTATTTAGCGATCACCCATTGCGACATAGTCACGTGGCTCAGGGCCATTGTAGAGCGTCAAAGGACGGATCAGGATATTGCTTTCCTGCTGCTCGATACATTGGATGATCCAGCCGGGCATACGGCCAATGGCAAAGATCGGAACATAAAGGTCCATGGGAATGCCATGAAGTTGATAGATCACGCCAGAATAGAAATCGACATTCACGTTGAGGCCATGCCGAGCGTAGGGTTTCATCGCCTCGACAACGCCTTGCAGAATTTCATACCATTCAGGCGCGCCCATTTCCTCGCCGAGTTTCTTTACGCCATCGCGCATGTGACGAGCGCGCGGATCTTCGGCGCGATAAACGCGGTGGCCAAAACCAGTGACCGCTTCACGTTTGCCGCGTTTTTCTTTGACATAGGCGGCTGCATTCTCGGGCGTTCCGATATCGTGCACCATTTTCATCACGTCCTCAGCCGCGCCGCCATGCGCTGGGCCTGCAAGGGTCGAAAGCGCGGTGACGATGCCGCCATGCAGGTTAGCTTCGGTGCCAATGGTTACGCGCGCAGCAAAGCTGGAGGCGTTCGCGCCGTGTTCTGCGTGCAAGATGAAATCTACGTCTGCGAGACGCGCGGCATCTTCGGAAGGCAGCTCGCCCTTGAGCATCCAGAGCCAGTTGGCGGCATGGCTGAGGTTCGGATCAGCGGCGATGGGTTCGCGGCCATTTCGGATCGCTTCATGGGCGGCGATGATCATCGGCACTTGTGAGGTCAGGCGAATACCGTTTTCGATAAAGGCTTCGGTGCCGACGTTGCTGCTTTGCGGCTCAAGTGCGGCGAGGGCGCTGACGGCGGTGCGCAGCACATCCATCGGGTGGCCGTCTTTGGCGGCGCGAATGATGTCGAAAACGGGCGCAGGCAGGGTGCGCGCGGCTTTGAGGCGGGCATCGAAACTTGCGAGTTCATCGGCGCTTGGGAGCTCACCAAAGATCAGAAGATAGCACACTTCTTCGAAGGTGGATTTCGTCGCGAGATCGTGGATCGAATAGCCGCGATAGCTTAGCTCGCCCTTTGATCCGTTGATGTCGCTGACGCCGCAGCGCTCGAAATAGATGCCTTTGAGACCACGATTGATCTTTACATCTTCACTCATTACGAGCTCCCTTCAGATTGTATACGGAGGCATGCATGCCAATTTTGGAAAATTTTTTTGAACGTGCTCGGGCCAATCCCGCGCGTGTTGTGTTGCCAGAACTAGACGATCCACGTGTCGCGCAAGCGGCGGAGATTTTGCGCCAAGAGGGTCTTGCCGAGCCATTGGGTCTCGCTGAGCCGAGCGTAGCGCATGTCGAGGCGCTTGTCGCCGCGCGCGGGATGAAGCCAGCGATTGCGAAGCGCATGATTGCCAAGCCACTGTTTCGCGCGGCGGCAATGGTCGCGGCTGGTGAAGCGGATGTGATGGTCGCGGGCGCTGACAGCCCGACCAAGAAGGTGATCGAAGCGGCAAGCATCGGGATTGGTTTGTCGAGCGGCGTTGCGACGCCCTCGTCATTCTTCTTGATGATCTTCCCTGATGGCCGCGAGATGATCTTTGCCGATTGCGCGGTGAATGTTGCGCCCGATGCGGCCGCGCTGGGCGATATCGCGCGTGCGTCGCATGCGACGGGAGAGGCGCTGCTCGGTTCAGCCAAGACTGCGCTGCTGTCGTTCTCAACGGATCGTTCCGGGCAAGGCGCAAGCGTTGATCTGGTGCGCGAGGTGGCCGAGGCGACTGGATTTACCGGCCCCGTGCAGGCGGATGCGGCTTTGAACCCAACGATTGCGCGCAAAAAGGAAATGGGGGAAGGGGATGCGAATGTGTTGGTCTTCCCTGATCTCAACTCTGGCAATATCGGGTATAAGCTATGCCAAGAATTTGCGGGTGCGCAGGCAATTGGGCCGTTTTTGCAGGGTTTTGCCAAGCCTGTTTGCGATCTCAGCCGTGGGGCCACAGTTGATGATATTGTCGCGAGCGCGGTCGTCGCGATTGCGATGGCATAGGACATCACGTCGCCTCCATAAGGGCGGCGGCGTCGAGCGCGATCATGCGTTCTTCTTCGGCGGGCACGATCCATATCGCGACCTTTGAGCTTTGCGCATGAAGCCGCGCGCTGCCGCGATGGTTGGCGTCGATGTCCATGCGTGCGCCGATCCATTCTAAACCGCGCAGAATGCCTGCGCGCACGGCTGTCGCGTTCTCGCCAATGCCGCCCGTAAAAGCGATGGCATCAAGGCCTTCCATTGCAGCAATCAACGATCCAGCATGGCGCAGCGACCAGTAGCAAAAATGCTCAATCGCAAAGCTGCTGTCGGCGGAAGGGTCGGTCATCAGGTTGCGCATATCAGACTTGCCGCCAGACAGGCCAAGCAGGCCGCTTTCGTGGTTGAGGATCGCCTTGGTGCGCTCAAGCCCGTTGTCTTCAACAAGCCGCAGCACTGCGTTTGCGTCGATTCCACCAGAGCGCGTGCCCATCGTAAGTCCATCAAGTGGGGAGTAGCCCATCGTTGTTGCGACGGATCGCCCGTTCTGGATGGCGCAAAGTGATGCACCGTTGCCGAGATGGAAAGCGAGAAGGCGAGAGGGCAGCTTTTCCTTTGAGACTTCTGGAAGACGCTGGACCAGCGAAGCATAGCTTAGCCCGTGAAAACCATAGCGGCGAATGCCCTTGGTTTCTTGCATGCGCGGGATCGCATAGCGCGTCGCGACGGGTGGGTTGGTTGCGTGAAACGAGGTATCGAAGCTGGCAAATTGCGGCAAGTTCGGCGCGAGATCAGCAAGGGTGTCGATGCCAGCCAAGTTGTGAGGGTTATGCAGTGGTGCAAGCGGTGTGCAGTTAGAGATTTCGGCGCGTACATCTGCATTGATGCGCATTGGTCCCGCGAGCTTTGAGCCGCCATGAACGACGCGGTGCGCGACGGCGCGCAAGCAGGTGAGCGGGTAACCCGCCTTGTCCAATCCCTTCAAGATCGCTGACAGTGCAGACTTGTGATCAATGAACGGGGTGTCTTGTGTTTGCTTGCCGATCTTTAGGCGCGATGCGCCGCCGATGGCTTCTGCCATGCCCGAGATGACCTCGGACATGGAAGGATCAAAAAGTGCAAATTTGATCGAGGACGATCCGGCATTCACTACAAGAATGCAGTCTGAATTGCCGGGTTTCGCCATTCTTAGTCTACCTTTTGCTCGACCATGTCGCTTGCGTCGATGCCAGCTACAACGACGGGCTTTTTCATCGCATCGCGGCGGAATGGCTCGCCTAGTTCTTGGTTGATCATGGCTTCAATCAGCGTGGTGATGCCGTTTTCCATCTGATCTTTCACAGCTTGGTTCAACGCTTCTGTGAGTTCATCCATGGTGCGCGCGACGACGCCCTTGAGGCCACAGGCCTGAGCGATGCCCGCGTAGGACACTTGCTCGTCCAACTCGGTGCCGACGAAGTTATCATCGAACCAAAGCGTGGAGTTCCGCTTTTCCGCGCCCCACTGGTAGTTACGGAAAACAACCTGTGTCATTGCAGGCCAGTCACCACGGCCAATCGCTGTAAGTTCGTTCACGGCGATACCGAATGCACCGTCGCCAGAAAAGCCAACAACAGGCACATCAGGACAGCCGATTTTCGCACCAGCAACCGCAGGCAGACCATAGCCACATGGGCCAAACAGACCCGGCGCAAGGTACTTACGACCCTCATCGAAATCAGGGTAGGCGTTACCGATTGCACAGTTGTTGCCGATATCGGAGGAAATGATTGCCTCACGTGGAAGCGCCTGCTGGATCGCGCGCCATGCCATGCGAGGAGACATCCATTCAGGCTTGTCCGCACGCGCGCGTTCGTTCCAAGTCGTGCCCGGATCGTCGTCTTCGTGCGTCATGGATGTTAGTTCCTGCGCCCATGCGGATTTGGTTTTGGCGATATGTGCTTCGCGCTCGGAACGGCCTGCGTCGCCAGCGTCGTCGCTCAGCTGCGCGAGGATGCCGCTTGCAACTTTTGCAGCATCACCGACGATGCCAACTGTGACCTTCTTGGTCAGGCCAATACGGTCAGGGTTGATGTCGACCTGAATGATCTTCGCATCCGTTGGCCAGTATTCCATGCCGTACCCCGGCAAAGTAGAGAACGGGTTGAGGCGCGTACCAAGGCAGAGAACGACGTCCGCGTCCTTGATCAACTGCATGCCTGCTTTGGAGCCGTTGTAACCCAATGGACCTGCGAAAAGCGGGTGGTTGCCCGGGAAGGCGTCGTTGTGCTGATAGCCAACACAAACAGGTGCTGTCAGGCGCTCGGCTAGAACTTTGGACGCTTCAATACCGCCTTTGGACAGAACAACGCCTGCACCGTTCAGGATCACAGGGTTCTTTGCAGACGACAAAAGCGCTGCCGCTTCTGCAACAGAGTTTGAACCGCCTGGGGACGCTTCGAACTCAATCGGATCGACGATTTCTGTGTCGATGACTTGGGTCCACATATCGCGTGGGATGTTGAGCTGTGCAGGGCCAGACAGGCGTTTTGCCTGAGAAATCACGCGTGTGAGCACTTCAACAACGCGGGACGGATCGCGCACTTCTTCTTGGTAGGCGACCATGTCTTCGAACAGTTTCATCTGCTCGACTTCTTGGAAGCCACCCTGACCGATTGTCTTGTTCGCGGCCTGCGGCGTTACGAGCAACAGGGGCGTGTGGTTCCAGTAAGCTGTTTTCACAGCCGTCACGAAGTTCGTAATTCCCGGGCCATTTTGAGCGATCATCATGCTCATTTTGCCTGTCGCGCGCGTGTAACCGTCTGACATCATGCCGGCGCTGCCTTCGTGGGCGCAATCCCAGAATTTGATGCCCGCTTTAGGGAAAATATCAGAGATTGGCATCATGGCAGAGCCGATAATGCCAAAGGCGTGCTCGATACCGTGGCGTTGTAGAACCTTAACAAAGGCCTCTTCGGTGGTCATCTTCATGGATGCGCTCCTGGACTGTCATTTGGAATAGAAAATGCCCGCAACAAGGGCAGGCGAATTGACGCGACACTAGGCAGCGACGGAGATTCAGGTTAGGGCCAAAATGATGCAGTGGATATATCCAGTTGCGAAAAAACTGAGCCTTACCGTCTCATTAATTCACTGATTTCAAGCGCGATACGCGCGACGCCTTCGGGTATTCTTTCGATGGGAATTGAAGAGTAGGCGAGGCGGTAATAGTTTCCTTGCCGCGCGTCTTGGCTAAAGAAGGAATGCCCCGGCTCGATCAAGACGTCTTGGCTTCGTAGTCTCTCTGCGAGTTCCTGAGTGTCGATCGATTCTGGCGCGCGCATCCAGAAGCTAGAGCCGCCAAAAACACCGCGCCCAGCGATCTCTAACTTGTGGGTTTTCAAGGCCTCTTCCATGACACGGCGTCGTTCTTTAAAGGCCATGCCCATCTTGCGCACGAGCGCATCATAGTGACCAAGCGACAGGAAATAGGCGGCTGTGCGTTGGATATGCCCGGGCGGATGGCGCAGAACAGACGCGCGAAGGGCGCGTGCTTCGCGGATAAAGGGTTCGGAACCTACAACATAGCCAAGGCGCAGGCCCGGAAAAAGGGATTTTGAGAAGCTTCCGACGTAGATCACCCGCCCGTCTTCATCGAGCGATTTAAGAGCGGGAAGTGGCGCGTTGAGAAAGGACATCTCAAATTCATAGTCATCCTCGACGATCAACGCATCTATGTCTTTGGCGCGGGCAAGCAGGGCCTTGCGCCGTGCGTGGGGCATTGTTGCGGATGTAGGGCATTGATGGCTTGGAGTGGCGAAAATTACGTCGGTTTCCGGCTCGATAAGATCAGGTTGAAGGCCGTCACGATCTACGGGCACTTGGGATAGATGGCACCGAGATTGGGTGAGAATGTCGCGCAAGGCATGATAACATGGATCCTCAATCGCGGCGGTCCGTCTTTGAGTGAGTAGAATTTGCGACGTAAGCCATAGCGCGTTCTGGGCGCCGAGTGTGATCAAGACTTCCTCTGGCCTTGCAACAATTCCGCGGCGCGGGAGCGTGTGGCGCAGGATGAATTCGATGAGCTGGGGGTCGTCCTGATCGTAGTAATCAGCAGTGAGTGCGGAAAAATCGCGCGCTCCTAGGGCTTGCAATGCGCACAGACGCCAGTTTGCGTGATCAAAGAGGCTGTGATCCACCTGTCCATAGATGAAGGGGTATTTGTAGCGCGACCAATCGGCAGGTTTTGTGGGGGTTGAGCCGCCAATGTATCGCTGGCCGATGGCGCGGTTCCAGTCGACTGCGTCTTCGCTTGTTCGCGTCGGCTCGAACTTGGGCGGTTCGGGGGCGTTTAACGAGACATAATAGCCAGAGCGGCCTCGGCTGCTTAGGTAGTCATTTGCGAGCAGCTCGGTGTAGGCAAGGGTCACGGTTATGCGGCTCACGCCCAAATGGGTCGCGAGTTTTCGCGAGGAGGGCAGCTTTTCCCCTTTTTCAAATCGGCCTGACAAGATCCCTTGCGCAATGATCTGCTGGATTTGTGCTTGCAGGGTTCCTTGAGCATCGGGGTTCAAGAAGAAGGTGTCGATTGAAATAGCCATGCCGCAGTTTAGTCTGGACCTATGTGAGGATGCAACTGGACCTAGCAATGAGGGTGCGTGGAGAACCACGCACCCTACGATGAAGGCTGTTATGACTTGAGAGAGGCCGATACATTGGGCGGCAAAGTCGGATCGCAAAGCGCGACCGCTTAACTAGGGAGGTTTTCGCATGAGCCGCATTGGGTTTTTGGGCACAGGTCATATCGCTGCACCGATGGTGCGTTTTCTCGCGTCCAAAGGACACGAGGTGAATGTGTCGGAGAGAGGCGCAGATGTTGCGCGCGATCTAGAAGCGTCCGTCGGTGCCAATATCATGGAAAACCAAGATGTCGTTGATCGCTCGGACATTGTTTTTCTTTGCCTTCGCCCTGCTATGTGGGAGGGCATCGTCACTCCGCTGGATTTTCGCAAACAGCAACGTGTAATTTCGGTGATGGCCAATGTCGCAATAGAAGACATCAAACGCGCGATTGCGCCAGCATCGGATGTGTCTGTTACTGTTCCGATCGGGTTTCTTGAGCGCGGAGGATGCCCTTTGCCCGCATATCCAAGTTCAGATTTGATTGAGGCGCTGTTTGGCCCAGAAAACCCTGTGATCGCTTTGAATACAGAAGAGCAAATGGCGGACTTTTTTGCAGCTTCGGCGCTTTTGTCCGCTGTTCTAACGGTTATGAAAGATGGCGCTGATTGGTTGGGTGAACAGATTGAAAATCCAAGCGGGGCGGACACCTATTACGCCTCGCTTATGGCGGGATTTTTGCGAGATGTTCCGAAAGATGGCCAAGGGCGCATTCTTGAGGCGCGATCTGGCCTTGCGACGCCAAACACATTGAACCGCGCCGTTGTGGACGCGATGGAAGGCGCGGATACGCGCAGCGTCGTGCGTGAGGTTCTGGATCGGCTCAGTCGCGGCATGAAAGGCTGAATGGGATGATGTTGCCCCCCTTCTTTGTCTGCTGCGATGATTTAGGGCCGTGACTGGGTGACAGGCGCTTGGGTGTTAAACGAAAACAGGGGCGAAAGTCCTTGCTTCGCCCCTGTTTGATAGTTTGTCTGTTTGGAAGGATTAGACCTTGCCCTTCCAAGGCACGAGCCAGTTTTCAAGCGCGCGCACACCGACGTCGATCAGGAAGCCGATGATGCCGATCAGGATAATGCCGACCAAAACGATGTCCGTTAGCTGGAATTTGGAGGCGACCACGATCATTTTGCCGAGGCCGACTTCGGCCGCGACGAGTTCCGCAGCAACCACCGTGCCCCAACATACGCCCATTGCAACGCGCGCGCCCGTGAAAATCTCTGGAAGCGAGTTTGGCACGATGACTTTGCTCAGGATTTGCCATTTGGACGCCCCGAGAGAATAGGCCGCATGCACTTTGGCAATGGCCACACCTGACACACCAGAGCGTGCTGCGATGATCATGATCCAGAGCGCTGCGAGGAACAGCAAGATAACCTTGGAAGTCTCACCGATGCCGAACCAGATGATCATCAGAGGGATCAAAGCGAGCGGTGGAACCGGGCGCATGAATTCGACGATTGGATCAAACCAACCGCGCGCCCAGTTTGTCAGACCCATTGCATAGCCAAGCGGAATGCCGACGAGTGAGCCAAGCAAGAAGCCAAGGAGAACACGTTGTAGAGAGTAGCGTGTGTGCTCCCACAGTGTGAAACCCTGATAGCCTTCGCGGTTCAGGTTGATAAAGCGTTGGAGAACGATTTCTGGCGCTGGCAGATAGAGGCGCGCCATGCGCAGGCCCGTTTTGGGTGCAAAGGTCGGTGTGCCTTTGTCTGTGAGACCTACGACGCCTTCATCGATCTTGATTTTCTCACCCGGCGCAATGGCTTGCCCGTTGATCGCGGTGACCTTCGAGCCATCTTTCTTAGACACCTCATCGTTTTTCCAGACGTTCACCACTTTGAAGCCGTAACGGGCCACCGTGAGTGAGTCGTTCTTGGCAAATCCGTCGCCAGCTTCGATTTCGGGCGCAGCGGGTTCGCGACCCGGATTACCCTCTGCATCCACAGTTTGCTGAATGTCTTCGCGATACACGCGCACTGTGACGGTAGCATCGTCCGATGTGCCATCCTCAAGCGTCGCAGTGTATGTGAAGGTTACATCACCCTGGAAGGGGCCGGGTAGTTTTGGCAATGGAATGGCCGAGTTGGTAAAGGCGACCCATAGCCAGAAGACCGTCAGGATCGAAATGACCGAGGCGATGCGGTTGGCTTTTACCGCGCTTTCGTCGCCAAATGTAACGGTCTTAAGAGAGTTGTAGCCATCACGCTGGAAGTACTTTTGCAAAAGGCGCGACAAGATTGCGTAGCTGCCAAAGAAGGCAACGACGTATAGGACGAGTACGAGTAATCCGGTCATGCGTTTTCCTCCGTACGGCCCATGATTTCTTCTTCCATGCTCCAGATCATTTCGAGAATTTCTTCTCGTGTGCTCGCGTAGTCTTTGTGCTTTTTGACTTCGCGCAGATCATTGCCAACGCCAAGAGCGGCGAAGGGGAGGCGGTATTCTTTGTGCACGCGTCCAGGGCGCGGGGCCATGACGAGCAACCTTTCGCCCAAAAGCAACGCTTCTTCGACAGAGTGGGTAATCAGGATGATTGTTTTGCCCGTGTCTTTCCAAAGATCAAGAACAAGGCTTTGCATCTTTTCGCGGGTCAAAGCGTCAAGCGCGCCAAGCGGTTCGTCCATCAAGATAACATCAGGATCATTGGCAAGGCATCGCGCTAGCGCGACGCGCTGTTGCATGCCGCCGGACAGCTCGTAGATGGCTTTCTCTTTGAAGTCTTGCAGGCCAACAACTTCAAGCAGGTGTTCGACCTTTTCTTTGCTTTCTGCGCGGCTAACGCCCTTCATATCGGGGCCAAAGCTCACGTTGTCGCGCACGTTCATCCATTCGAACAATGCACCTTGTTGAAAGACCATGCCGCGTTCTGGGCTTGGGCCAACGACTTTGTTTTCATTCAGGAGAATATCGCCCTCGGTCGGGGCTAAAAAACCTGCAACGATATTGAGCAGCGTGGTTTTACCGCAGCCTGAAGGGCCGAGCACGCTCATCAATTCGCCGGACTTAATATCGAGAGACACATTCTTTAGCGCTTGCACATGGCCGCCGTTGGGCAACTCAAAGCGCATTGAAATATTGTCTATTTTGAGTTCAGACATCTGACCCTCTCTGCCCAAATTTTGGGCGGCAATGGAGGAAAAAATAAAGGCGGGCACCATGTTGGCACCCGCCTCGCATTGCTAGGTCTTACTTGATTGCTTCAAGCGGGCCTGTGTTCACGTTGTCAGTATAGGATGCTTTCGCCGCGTCGATTGAACCCGCCGCCACGAAGACGTCTGCTACGCCCTTCATGAACTCTTGCGCTGTGCCACCGAGCCACGCATCGGACAACTGGCCGGCTACGTCAGGGAATTCGAAAGTGGAGAGGCTGGATGCCGCATCCTCTTCGGACATACCGGCATCTTTCGCGATCACCGGCAGCATTTTCGCGTGGTTGGCTTCATCTGCCCACATCGCGTTTGCCTCTGCTGTGACTTTCAGGAACTTCGCGACCATATCACCGTTTTCTGCGATGTAGGATGTTGGACCAGTCGTCGCATCAAATACGAGAATGCCCAGTTCCATCTTTTCTGCGCCTGTCAGAAGGATGTTGCCTGACTCTTTCATACGACGCAGCGCGCCGCCCCAGCCGCAAGCCATGTCAACAGCGCCTTGCGCGAGAGCTGCTTGGCCCTCTGCTGGTGCCATGTCCACAACAGTGAGGCCATCAACGTCAACACCGAAGTGAGCCATCTGTTTCAAGAAGCCGTAGTGCGCCGCTGTACCGAGCGGAACCGCAACCTTTTTGCCAGCAAGCTCGCCTGCTGAATCTTTGTCGATCTCAAGCGCGGCGGCGACGACACAGTTGTCATTGTCGGCATAAGATACTGCTACGTCGACAACCTGAAGGTCTTGACCTGCTGATGTCGCAACAACAAAAGGTGGGATGCCTTGCGAAACGGACAGCTGAACGTCGCCAGACGCCATCGCTGCGGACATTGCTGTCCCTGTGTCAAAAGATACCCATTTCACTTCTGTGCCGAGGGCCTCGTCATACATGCCCTCTGCTTTGGCAAACTGGAATGGCATCGGCCACTCTAGGAAATAGCCGACAGTGATACCGCCGTGACCGTCTGCCATTGCTTGCGCGCCTGAAAGCATCGCAACGCCAGCAACTGCACTCATGAGCTTGGATTTAAATGTCATCTTAGTAGTCTCCCTAGTTGTACGCCCGAGGGCGCTTTGCCCGACTTTTTGTCGGTACACACAGAATCCCGACAAGCGGGGTATTTGCGATGAATAAAGCACGTCAGATTCGCACTTATTGCAAATCGTTTTTGCATCGCTCGCCACGCACAAAGTCATGTTTGAGCGTGGCGAGCAACTCACTTTTCTGAAAATACTTCTGATTTTTCATGAGGATATACGCGATCTCTACGCGTGATTAACGCGAAGCACTTTCATTTTGGACTTAGACTGGCGATCAATCTGGCCCTATCCGAGACTCAATTTTGAATATGAATTAGGCAGATCAAATCTCTGAAAGAACGGGGATGCTTTCACGCGCGGTGTGCGCAGATCAAACGAGGGTTATAAAGATGGACGGTACGTTTAACGACAACGACTATTCGAAAGTGGTCGATGCAGATCGTGCACATGTTTGGCACCATCTGATACAGCACAAGGGTTTTGAAACCGGAGAGCCTAAGATCATCATCGAAGGCAAGGACATGAAGGTCTGGGACCAACATGGCAAAGAGCACATTGATGCGGTGTCTGGCGGTGTTTGGACGGTTAACGTTGGCTATGGCCGCGAAAGCATTGCAAATGCCGTGCGCGATCAACTGGTTAAGATGAACTTCTTTGGTGGCACGACAGGGTCTATTCCAGGCGCAATGTTCGCTGAAAAGCTAATCACGAAAATGCCGGGGATGAGCCGAGTTTACTACGCGAATTCTGGATCTGAAGCGAATGAGAAAGGCTTTAAGATCGTTCGTCAAATTGCGCACAAGCGCTATGGCGGCAAGAAGCACAAGATTTTGTATCGCGATCGCGACTATCACGGGTCAACCATTGCGTCGATGTCAGCGGGTGGTCAGGACGAGCGCAACGCACAGTACGGACCGTTTGCCCCCGGTTTCATTCGCGTGCCTCATTGCATGGAGTACCGCAAGCACGAGCAGGACGGCGCGCCTGAAGAGGAATATGGCGTTTGGGCGGCGAACCAGATCGAAGAAGTGATCCTGCGCGAAGGTGCAGACACTGTTGGTGCGCTGTGCCTTGAACCTGTGACTGCTGGCGGCGGCGTTATCACTCCGCCAGAGGGTTATTGGGAGCGCGTTCAGGAAATCTGCAAAAAGTATGATGTTCTATTGCACATCGACGAAGTCGTGTGTGGTGTTGGTCGTACGGGAACGTGGTTCGGATATCAGAATTACGGCATCAAGCCTGATATCGTAACGATGGCAAAGGGCGTTGCCTCTGGCTATGCGGCGATTTCATGCTGCGTGACGACGGAAGAAGTCTTTGAGATGTTCAAAGATGATAGTTCCGATCCGCTGAACTACTTCCGCGATATTTCCACGTTTGGCGGGTGCACGGCTGGCCCTGCGGCCGCTCTGGAAAACATGCGTATCATCGAGGATGAAGGACTTCTCGACAATACGCTGCTCATGGGGGATCGCATGGTCGCAAACTTGAATGTATTGGCTGAAAAGTACCCCGTGATTGGGGATGTGCGCGGCAAAGGTCTATTTATTGGTGCTGAACTGGTGACGGACCGTACAACAAAAGAGCCAATGTCAGAAAAGATGGTCGGAGCAGTTGTTGCTGACTGTATGGCGCAAGGCGTGATCATCGGAGCGACCAACCGTTCGATCCCGGGAAAGAACAACACGCTTTGCTTCTCTCCTGCATTGATTGCGACGGCGGATGATATTGATCAAATTACCAATGCCGTCGATCAAGCTTTGGGTCGCGTTTTCGCTTAAATTAGACGACCACAAAAGGAGCGCCGTGCAAGGGATTGCGCGGCGCTATTTTTGCGCGCCAAGCAAAAGTCATTGGATTTGACATCTTAGCAATGTAAGCATACGGTGCCGTATGTTTTTGCGAGAGGAAAGATGATGGCATCGGTTTCTGCTTCGCCCTTACCTAAAGGGGCCACGCTTTCGCGCTATGCCGAGATCCCCGGCGCGTATGTCGATTGTTTCAAAGCAGGTGTTGAAGGTGATGTTTCACTGCAAACCTTTATCAGCACATTCTTTGACACTTGGGTGTTTCGACTAGAGCGAAAGTTGCTTGCCCTTTTCGCGCGCGTAGCAAGTCGATCCCATGATGTGCAAAGACTGGCAACAGGTGAGTCCGATAGTTTGGCGCTCTGGAGCGTCGAGTCGCGCGATGCGGATCAAATCCTACTGGCAGTCGGCGGCGGGCCGATCCGCACTTGGCTAATGCGTATCTCGCGAGAAGGAGAAACGCATTTGTTTTTTGGCAGCGCGGTGTTGCCGACTGGCAAGGCAGCAGATGGTGCTCCGCAAATGGGGGGCACGTATCGGCTATTTTTGCGCTTTCACACGCTCTATTCGAGACTGCTATTGAAAGCTGTGGTGCGTGAGTTTGTTTAAGCGTGCTAGAAAATGAAGTCGGGATTGCTCCATTGACCAACACCCATGTCTTCCACGTAGATCACTCCGTCGCCGCCAATCTGGCGCAGATCAATGATCGAGCCTGCACCGTCAGCTAGTATTGCGTTGGCATCGGTCAAATCCTGACGTGAGCTAATCCCATAAGCGGATAGATCCAATTTGTCGGTGTTGTTGTTAAAGTCGGTGATCTCGTCATCTCCGCTTTTGCGGGCGAACACAAAGACATCTGCGCCCGTGCCGCCCGTCATGACATCATCGCCCTTGCCCCCGTTGATCGTGTCCATGCCAGATCCAGCTTTGATATTGTCGTCGCCGCGCCCGCCGAGAATCCAATCCTGTCCTTGATTGCCTTCGATCTGGTCATCGCCAAGATTGCCGCGAATTGTATCATCGCCGCCACCTGCATACAGAAGATCGTCGCCATCGTTGCCCTTTAGGGAGTCATTGTCTGCGCCGCCATAAAACTCATCATCGCGCGCGCTTCCGCGGAGCGTATCATCACCAAGATTGCCGTAGACTGCGCCATCGACAAAGCCATTCAACTTTCCTTGGAAGGTGTCTGTGCCATCGCCAAACGTGACATCCCCGAGGATTGTTCCCAGATTCGCCAGCTCGCTATCCTCGCCGATCATCTGAACGTCTCCGTCAAGCAAGCCGTAGTTGCGAACCTCGACGCCGCCCGCTGCTATATCGAGTGAAAATCCGTTGGAAGCACTAATGACGCCCGTGTTTTCGATGAATTGATCGCTGCCGCTTAACAAGCGTACCCCAGCCTCGCTGCCAGAGATTTCGCCAGAGTTGATCAAATAAAGATTGTTCGCGGCGCCGTAGTTGTCATCAACCCCTGTGCGCGTTCCGATCATTTGGCCAGAGTTGTTCACCAGCAGGTTCTCGCCATTCGCCTGCAACGCGGTACCCGTGCCAGTATCATCGAGAGAATTGCCTAACCCGTTGATTGCGCCTGTATTGACCAACTCTGAGTTGATGCCCGAGATTGTCATGCCAACAGCACCGGAAATTGCACCATCGACGAGAATATTTGCATCGCCCCCGAAAAAGTACGCCGCAAAATTATCGTTTGAAATGTTTTGCACCACGCCTGTAGACGTCAGGTGAAATTGAAAACCTTTCTCAGCCGAATAAATCGCAGCATAATCTGACGCGACATAGCCGCTCACGACCAAACGATCATTGGCACCTGTCGAAAGAAAAGCTTCTAAGCCGAGCATTACAACTGACCCAGTTGGAGTGAGCAAGATAATATCGTTGCCATCCATCGTTTGAGTTGTTGTCATTGCACTGGAAATAATTGTTGTTGTCATAATAAGCCTCCAATAAGCTGAGTAATTGTTACAGTTTAATGGCCATAGAAATATAGGTATGGCATCTTCCATATATATTATTTGCCCTCCGCAATAATAGCGAAGGGCATTACTTTAATCTAACAGGAATGATTTTTAGGCGTAGTTCCGCCGATTTTTAGAAAATAAAGTCAGCGTTGTTCCATTGTCCGACAGCCATGTCTTCTACGTAGATCGCGCCGTCGCCACCGAGGGCGGTTAGATCAATGATCGACCCTGAGCCATTGGCAACGATTGCGCTCGCAGCGGTTAAATCTGAAACATCTGTGAGGGCCAGCGCGGAGAGGTCAAGCTTGTCGGTGTTGTTGTTGAAATCGGTGATCTCATCGATTCCGCTGCGGAATCCGAAGATGAACACGTCTGCGTTTGATCCGCCCGTTAGCTCGTCATCGCCGCTACCGCCTTTGATCGTGTCATTGCCGCCGCCACCGCGAATAGTGTCGTCGCCGCGTCCACCAAAAAGGAGGTCAGTGCCTTTGTTGCCTTCGATCTCGTCATCGCCGTCATTGCCGCGAACCGTGTCCGCGCCCTCATCTGCAAAAATGCGATCGTTGCCAGCGCGGCCCTTGACGTAATCGTTGCCTTCGCCACCTTCGATATAGTCAAATCCGGATGCACCGTAGATCGTGTCGTTGCCGATATTTCCGCGAACACCGCCAGACACCCAACCGTCGACAGCCCCTTTGTAATAGCTGCCCGTCTCGTCGAGGATTACGTCGCCGTGGATCTCTCCGGAGTTTTTGAGAAAGCCGCCTGTGTTGTCAAATTCAACGTCACCGACAATGGTGCCAGTGTTCAGAACATAAGCTTTGTCGATATCTAAATACAAAGCTTTACCGCTGGTACCGGTGATCGTTCCGCTGTTTTCTAGCCGTACGTCTGTACCACTCTCGAACAAAACGCCGACATCGCCAGTGATTTGGCCTGAATTTATGATTGTGCCGTTAGTCGGTGCTGAGACCCTTGCTCCAACTCCGAAACTTTTTCCGAAAATATGGCCTGAATTCATGACTGTTTCAGAATCGCCATACATCAACACGCCGCCAACGTTACTGCCGACGCCGGACAAGGCTTCTATGAGACCCGTATTTGTTAAAACTGAATCCGTACCACTTAGACTGACAGCATAGGGACCTGAGATTTGGCCATGGTTCACAATGTTCGTGCGCGTGCCAGAGGTATAAACTGCGAAGTGCGCTTGGCTAAGGCCAACAACACGGCCCGTTTCACCGATAGACACAGTACTATCAACGGCGGTTCCTGAGAAATAGACCACGGTATTAGAGGCCGCTGCTAATCCATGTATCAGGCTGAGGTTATCAGGACCAGAATTAGAGATTGCATGTGCGCCAACTACATTTACCGAGCCCACTTGATCGATAAATAGTACGTCGTCTCCGGTGAGACTTTGGGTTGCCGTAACGTTTGTGAGAATTGTTGTCATTTTTTTTCCAATGCGTTTGCTAATCTTGGAAATTTAGAGCTCAAGTTGTTTATGGGTCAAGGATCATGCGCACTCACATGGATCAAAGTTTGCGCGCGACCACATACCTGTTAGGCGGGTTAATAGGATGGTTTCCGCTTTCGATGATTTCAAAGCCGGCATTTTCGATCATTTGATCATATGCCTGCACCGAGAAAAAGTGAACAAATGGCGCTTTGCCTAACATCTGGGCGAGGGGTATTACTTTGAAGATCAATTGGAACTTGAAACTAGCGGATTTGAGGCACGGGGTTTTGGTAATCAAAAGTCCACCTGGTTTCAGCGCCGCATGGGCGGCGGCGAACGTTGCGGGAATGTCTTTTACCAAGTGAATGAGATTGAAGGCCAGAATCGCGTCCAAATCGTCATGGACGTGGATACCAGAAAGTGCGGGATGCGCTTCAAAACTGAGGTTGGAGAGGCTGGTTTCTGCTACTTTACGCCGCGCGATTTTGATCATGCCGGATGAAATATCAGTTCCATGGTATGTCTCTACGTTTTCAGCCAAAAGCAACGCCGTTGAACCTGTGCCGCAACCTATCTCCAAGACCTGATCACTTGTTTTCAGATAGCTTCGCGTGCGCTCAAGCGTATATGTATATGCGTCCATATCCTTGATGGGATCACGTGCGTATTTTTCAGAAATATTGTCCCAAAATGTAGCTTCGTTTTTCATGTTGATCTCCTTTGGCTTTGTTTTACCCATGCAAGTATCAACTAGGAATTGCCGAATTTCGTCTTTGTGTTATGCGTATTTGCATGAATTGGCAGGCGATTTCATTTGACTGGAACCAAACGCGGGCGTTTTTGGCCGTGGTGGAGACGGGTTCGCTGTCAGCCGCTGCGCGTGCTTTGCAGCAGACACAGCCAACGATTGGCCGTCAAATTACAGCGCTAGAGGCAGAATTGAATGTCACTTTGTTTGAAAGGGCAGGGCGTTCGCTTGTGGTGACGCAATCGGGTCTTGATCTGGCAGAGCATGTGCGCGCGATGGCCGAGGCGGCAGGGCGCATTTCAATGGTTGCATCAGGCCAATCGCAAGCGGTCGAAGGACTTGTACGCATTTCCGCGTCCGACATTTTCGCAGCTTATTTGTTGCCGCGAATTATTGCCAAGCTGCGCATTCTTGCACCTAAGATTATTGTCGATGTCGTAGCGACCAACGATATTAGCAATCTTGTGCAACGAGAGGCGGACATCGCTATCCGCAACGTGCGCCCCGAGCAACCAGACTTGATTGCGCGCTTGGTGCACGATTCCAAAGCAGGGTTTTATGCTGCCAGCAGTTATCTTGATCGCAAGGGGCGACCTGCGGATCTTGCAGCGCTTAGCAAACATGATTTCGTTTGTTTTGGAGATGTTGAGACGAGTATCGGTTTTTTTGTCCCTTTAGGACTTGATCTGGATGCGAGCAATTTCAGGGTGATTTCCGAAAATGGTTTGGTTGCTTGGGAAATGGTTAAAGAAGGTTTCGGCGTGAGCCCAATGTCTGTTGATGTGGCGCGCCGTACCCCTGAAGTCGAACAGGTTTTGCCAGACATGGAGCCGATCCTTTTTCCAACGTGGTTGGTTACGCATCGCGAATTGCACACGTCGCGCCGTATCAGGATGGTATTTGATTTGTTGGCTGAAGAATTGCCCAAGGCTATGGCTTGACCGCACATATTGCTCAGCGCAGCATGACGCATGTCAAACGCACCTACCTACAATATTGATCCCGCGGCTTTCTGGGTGAACCCTTATCCAGATCTGGCAGTCATGCGCCGCGACGCACCAATTGCCTTTGTGCCTGAATTGGATGCGACGCTGCTGACACGGCGCGATGCAATCTTTCGCGAAGAAAAGCGAACGCATGTGTTTAGCTCGGAGCAGCCCGGTGGATTGATGAGCCAATTGATGGGCGAGAATATGATGCGCAAGGATGGTGATGCGCATATGATCGAGCGCAAGATGATCTTTCCAACGGTATCGCCGCGCACCGTTCGTGATGTTTGGAAAGAGCAATTTGTGAGCGCAACGCGGGGCATTTTGGATCGGCTTGCAGCGAAGGGTTCTGGCGATCTGGTGCGTGATTATGCGATGCCAGTGTCTGCAGAGGCGCTTAAGTCGATGACGGGCCTGACGAATATGCGCTACGACGAGATGGATCGTGTCAGCCAAGGGATGATTGATGGCTGCGCAAATTATGCTGGCGATGCCGCGATTGAGGCGAATTGCCATGATTGCACGGCCTCTGTGGATCGTCATATTGATGCGCAAATCCCTGTATTGAGCGCGGCACCCGATCAATCTTTGCTGAGCGTTTCAATGAATGCAGGAATGCCAGAGCAGCAAATTCGCGCGAACATCAAGCTGGCAATTTCGGGTGGTCAAAACGAACCGCGAGATGCAATTGCAGGCGCTATTTCTGCGTTGCTGGAGCATTCTGAGCAGTTGCAATTGGTGCTAAAGGGCAAGGCAAGCTGGCTTGCTGTTTTTGAAGAATACGCGCGCTGGATGTCACCTATTGGGATGTCCCCCAGACGTATCGCGCGGGAAGACACAATTGATGGTGTTACGTTTTATCCCGAGGATCGGGCTTTTTTGATGTTTGGGTCGGCCAATCGCGATGAAGCCGTATTTGATGCGCCAGACAAGTTTGATGTATTACGCGATACAGGCCCCGCAATTTCATTTGGCGCTGGACCGCATTTCTGCGCAGGCGCCTGGGCGTCGCGCTGTTTGATTGCCGAGGTCGCGCTGCCGATGTTCTTTGAGCGTTTCAAGAACATTGAGTTGGTAGACCCTGTTCAGTACCGAGGTTGGGCTTTCCGCGGGCCTCTCAGCGTTTATGCAAAATGGTTGGTACAATAAATCAGTTTGAAAAATCGCTTTGATGAACTAGCGATAGGGCATGACTTATGACCTTATAGCTGCGCTCGTTCTATTTGCCTTCGTGTCGTCGATAACGCCGGGGCCAAATAATATGATGCTTATGGCTTCGGGCGCGAACTTTGGTTTCAAGCGTACGATCCCGCATATGTTTGGGGTTGGCATTGGTTTTTCCGTGATGATCTTCCTTGTTGGCGCGGGCTTGGTGCAGGTGTTTGATGCCTATCCGATTCTGCATACAGTGCTTAAAGTCGTGAGCGTGTTTTACTTGCTTTGGCTTGCGTGGAAGATCGCCCACGCTGCGCCCCCGAAGGGTAAGAGCGATAGCGAAGCAACGCCGTTGACGTTCCTGCAGGCCGCTTTGTTTCAGTGGGTGAACCCAAAGGCTTGGACAATGGCGCTTACCGCGATCTCAGTCTACACGCCTGACCAAAGCCTAATTTCAGTACTCTATGTTTCGTTTGCATTTGGGCTTGTGAACTTTCCAAGCGTGTCTGTTTGGACGGTCCTGGGTCAACAGATGGCGCGCTTCCTGACCAGTGCAGCCCGCCTTCGCGCCTTTAACTGGACGATGGCGGTGCTGCTGGTTGCTTCGCTTTATCCAGCGTTCTTGGGCTGAAGCGGCATACAAATTTCGGTACGTAAATCATCTGGAGCCGTATCCATTGGTGAATTCAGATAGACCTCGTATGTGGGGCTATCTGCAGGAATACGCTCCGATTGCGGGAGCCATTGACCGTAAAACCAATTATAGGCGTTCTGCAGTCCAGCATATGAACCTTTAAACGTCAGAACGGCCGTTTCGGCGCTGGAAATTGTAACTTCTTCCAAGCCTTCTGGCATTGCGAAATCTGCGTCGACCTCGACGCCCGCATGAGAGCGCAGTTTGGCCTCCGGGACGGTGTTGGGATCGTCGTGATATATCGCAACCATACCCCGTGCTTGAGGCCAAAGATTGCGCGTCGTGAAAATGGTGCTGATCTGCTCGTAGCTTTGATCAATTGTGTTGTAAGCGCCGATATGTGCATGCGCTGCAAGGCGACGCTCAGGGGTTTGAGCTATTTTGACATCGTACATGGTGGAGTCTCCGAACTGGGGTTTAAAGGTAAAGGGGTGCTGGGTTCGCCCTAAGCGAATGGCGTGAGGCGAGTTTTTAAAGATGTCGCGAAAAGCGCGCGTGAAGCTCTGCGTATTGGTATAGCCCACCCGCTCTGCGATTTTTTCGACGGGCAGGTCGGTTTGAACTAACCAGAACGCGGCACGGTGCATGCGCACGCGGCGCACAGCCTGAGCGCAGCTCTCGCCAGTCATCGCGTGAAAGACACGATGCCAATGAAACCGTGACATGGCTGCGACATCGGCAAGTGTGTCTAAGGATAAGTCAGCGCCTGGGTTTTCGTATTTGTGGTTTAAAACCCGCAAGATGCGATCTTCGTAAGGGTTGGGTGTCATTGTGCGGGCCTTGTTCCTAAGTGCCCTCAGTTTAGTCAGTTCGCATGGATTGATCTTGCTTTATTGCATCCAGCCCAGAGGCGCGCCATATAGTCGGTAAGTTTTCAGTAAGTGAGCGCGCAATGAACTATCTCGACTTCGAAAAACCTTTGGCGGAAATTGAAGGCAAAGCGGAAGAGCTTCGCGCGATGGCGCGTGCCAATGAAGAAACCGATGTGGAAGACGAAGCAGCGGCGCTGGATACCAAAGCAGCGGACATGCTGGTTGAGCTATATGATGACCTCACAGCTTGGCGGAAATGCCAAGTTGCGCGCCACCCCGCGCGCCCACATTGTAGCGACTACCTGTCGACCATTTTTACGGATTACACACCTTTGGCCGGAGATCGCGGATTTGCCGATGATCATGCGGTCATGGGCGGCTTGGCGCGGTTCAAGGATCGCCCTGTTGTTGTGATTGGTCAAGATAAAGGCAACGACACGTCCAGCCGGATCGAACGTAACTTTGGCATGGCGCGCCCTGAGGGGTATCGTAAAGCGATCCGCTTGATGGAACTTGCGAGCAAATTTGGCCTTCCTGTTGTAACGCTCGTGGATACCCCTGGTGCTTATCCGGGCAAAGGCGCAGAGGAGCGCGGTCAATCCGAGGCGATCGCGCGTTCAACAGAGATGTGTTTGCAGATCGGTGTGCCCTTGGTCAGTGTGATCATCGGCGAAGGTGGCTCTGGGGGCGCAGTGGCATTTGCAACGGCGAACAAATTGGCGATGCTGGAGCATTCTGTTTATTCGGTGATCACCCCCGAAGGGTGTGCGTCAATCCTGTGGAAGGATGCTGAGAAAATGCGCGAAGCGGCCGAGGCATTGCGGCTCACAGCGCAAGATTTGTTGAAATTGGGCGTTGTCGATCGCATTATCGGCGAGCCACTGGGAGGCGCACATCGTGATCGTTCAGCAACGATGGATTCAGTGAGCAATGCAATTGAAGCGATGCTTGGTGAATTGCAGGGTATGGACGCTGCTGCTTTGGTGAAGACACGGCGCGAAAAGTTTTTGGCGATGGGTTCCAAGGGGTTAGCGGCTTAAACGCTTCTTTGGAAACAAAGGTGAGGGCGGTTTTGAGAATGCAAAAGTCCAACGGAATTCGTTTGACGATTGTCGCTTTATGCGCGTTCGCAGCGCTTGCAGGTTGCGCAAAGCGATCAAAAGCCCCAGAGGTCGCTTCGAAAGCAGAGCTCGATTGCATGGCGCGGGCAATGTATTTTGAATCCAATCGTTCAAGTCGCGATGGGATGGTTGCGGTTGGCAGCGTTGTGATGAACCGTGTCGATTCCGATGCCTTTCCCGATACTGTTTGTGGCGTTGTCAGTCAGAAAAACCAGTTTGCGCCGGGTGTTATGACAAGGTCCATGGAGTTGCACACTGCGCCGCTCATTACGGGCGCTGCAAAGTCGGTCTATCACGGGGAGCGGCATCCGCGCATCGCGAATGCAAAGTTTTTCCATGCGGCATGGTACAAAGCGAACTTCAACAACATGCACTACGTTCTTACGACGGGCGGTAATGCGTTTTATGAAAAACGCCGCCCCGAAAAAGTGACGTCGCGCACACCGGTTCCCGCAACTGAAGGTCTAACCGCTCAGTAACAGTTGACGCCTAGACCTGATAAGTCGGGTGGAATCGTCCAGCAGGTGAAAGCGTGAAAATTTCGCAACCTGTCTCGGTGACACCAATGGAGTGTTCAAACTGCGCAGACAAGGATTTGTCGCGGGTCACTGCCGTCCAGTCATCTGCCAGAACTTTGGTTTCAGGGCGTCCGAGATTCACCATAGGTTCGATTGTAAAGAACATGCCCGGCTCTAGAACAGAGCCGGTGCCTGCCTTGCCATAGTGCACAACGTTGGGCGGCGCGTGGAAAACACGGCCCAAACCATGTCCACAAAAATCGCGCACAACCGACATGCGGTGGCTTTCGGCAAAGGTTTGGATCGCATGGCCGATATCGCCAAAGGTATTGCCGGGCTTTACGACTTCGATCCCTTTCATCAAGGCATCGTGCGTGACTTGCAGCAAACGCTCGGTTTTGCGTGACAGCTTGCCTGCGACGTACATGCGCGAGGTGTCACCGAACCAACCATCGACGATCACGGTCACGTCGATGTTGACGATGTCGCCATCTTTCAGCTTTTTGTCACCCGGAATGCCGTGGCAGACCACATGGTTCACCGAAATGCAGCTTGCGTGTTTGTACCCTTTGTAACCAATCGTGGCTGAGGTCGCGCCAGCGGCATTTACTTGATCCTCGATTATCTTGTCGATCGCACCTGTCGTTTGGCCGACGAAGACATGCTCTGATAGGCTATCAAGAATTTCAGCGGCCAGTTTTCCAGCCGCTGCCATGCCTGCAAAATCTGCGTCTTCGTAGATGCGAATACCGTCTTTGGTCATACGACCACGTGATTTACCGATCATGGCAGGTGTTCCTTGGTGCGTTTCTTGAGCGATATGTAGTTCGGATTGGCGCGGGCTTCTAGGGGGCAGGGAGAATTGTAAGGGGCTTGCCGATCCAAACGCCCTCTGGGGTGATCTTTGTATCGAGGCAAATCGCCTCAACGCCCGCGCTTTGAGCATCTTTGAAGGCCTGTGTATAGGTCGGGTCGATGTCGCGGGTGAGGGTCATTTGCGTGCAATCCGTGCGCTGAACGAGATAGAGCATGACAGCGCGGTGGCCCTGAGCGGTCATATTGGCAAGCTCCGCGAGATGCTTGGCCCCGCGTTTAGTGACGCTATCGGGGAATTCTGCGAGGCCCGTTTGACGGCTTAGCGTGACGCTTTTGACTTCGACATAAGTGTCAGGGCCTTCGCCTTGCAGAAGAAAATCAATGCGGGAGTTTTCACCGTATTTCACTTCTGGACGCACGGTTTCGTACGCACCGAATCCATCGATTTCGCGGGCTTCTAATGCAGCTTTCAAGGCACGGTTCGGCACTGACGTATCAACGCCCGTATAGTGCCCATTTTCGTGATCGACCAACCGCCAGCCGAACTTCAGCTTTTTCTTTGGATCATCATTTGGCTCTAGCCAGATTTTCATGCCTTCTTCCGCCAGCCCCATCATTGAACCAGGGTTGGCGCAATGCGCTGTTATTTCGCGCCCGTTGCACAAACGCGCATCGGCAAGAAAACGTTTATAACGGCGAATAAGGCGAGCGGGGATGAGATCGGTTTGAAAGCGCATGACGCAAGGCCTATACCCTCCTTAATGCGTCAGCAAGGAGAGCCGAAAATGCCAAACCCTACAGCCGCCATGTTGGTGATCGGTGACGAAATTCTCTCGGGGCGTACCCTTGATTCCAATACAAACCATTTGGCTGGCAAGCTGACCGAGCATGGCATTGATTTGCGCGAAGTGCGCATCGTGAGCGATGATGCAAGCGCGATTGTTTCCGCGGTTAGAGCGCTGTCCAATGGATTTGATCATGTGTTCACGAGCGGGGGAATTGGCCCGACCCATGATGATATTACGGCCGATTGCATCGCTCAGGCCTTTGGTGTCTCGATTGATGTGCGCGCTGATGCGCGTGCGCTTTTGGCGGCGCATTATGAGCGGCAAGGAAGCGAGCTGAACGAGGCGCGCCTTCGCATGGCGCGTATTCCGGATGGTGCGACGCTGATTGATAATCCGGTGTCAGTTGCCCCCGGTTTTGTGATCCAGAACGTTCATGTGATGGCGGGTGTGCCGAGCGTGTTCAAAGCGATGGTTGCGAGTGTGATGCCGACGCTAACAGGTGGGGCACCATTGCTTAGTCAGAGCCTGCGTATTGATCGCGGCGAGGGGGACATAGCCGGTCCTTTGAGCAAGTTGGCAGATGACTATCCGCAGTTGTCTATCGGCTCTTACCCGTTTCAAAAGGACGGAAAATATGGCTCTAACATTGTGATCCGAGGGCAAGATAGCGCGCAAGTTGGCGCTGCGATTGAGCGTCTCGCTTTGGAGATGGGCGTATGATGACACTTCCAACGATTGAAATGCTCTATGAGGTTTGTGCGAAAACTTGGCCCGCCGCGAAAGAAAGCCGTGTTGGGCCTTGGATGATCCGCGATGGCCAAGGTGGTGGGCAACGGGTATCTGCCGCGACGGTCGAAGGCGAGATAAACGGGAGTGATCTGGCAAGCGCAGAGCAGGCGATGGCAGCGCTTGGGCAAAATGCGTTGTTCATGGTGCGCGAAGGCGAAGCAGAACTGGACTCGCTGCTGGAGAGCCAAGGCTATTCAATCAAAGATCCCGTCAATCTTTATACCTGCCCGATTTCTGATTTGACGGATGTTGAGATTCCGCGCGTAACCGCCTTTACCATATGGGAGCCATTGCAGATCATGCATGACATTTGGCTCAAGGGCGGCATCGACAACGCGCGGTATGCGGTTATGCAGCGGTCTACATGCGAAAAGACCGCTTTGCTCGGGCGCTGGAATGATCAACCCGCTGGAACAGGATATGTTGCCATACAAAATGGGGTTGCGATGGTTCATGCGTTGGAAATTCTTGAACACCAACGTGGGCAGGGCGTTGGGAAATGGATGATGCGCCGAGCTGCCGTTTGGGCAAGTGAGCAAGGCGCGACACATATGTCGGTGATTTGTACACAGGCTAATGACGCAGCGAACCGTCTTTACACCGGGTTGGGAATGACGCTCATTGGGCGTTACCATTACCGTGTTAAAACCGATTAAAGGACGCCTGTTATGACAAAACCCACAGCTCTCGATTTGCCTATGGTTGATCCGCTTCCTGCGCCGACGCAAAAGTATTTTGATATCTGCCAAGACAAGTTGGGCATGGTGCCAAATGTTCTTCAGGCGCATGCCTTTGATATCGACAAGCTGAATGCTTTCACGGCGCTTTATAACGACATCATGCTGGCTGACAGCGGGCTGAGCAAGCTTGAGCGCGAAATGATTGCTGTGGTCACTTCTTCTATTAACAAGTGCTTTTATTGCCTGACTGCGCATGGCGCTGCCGTGCGCCAATTGTCTGGCGATCCCAAGCTCGGCGAGATGTTGGTTATGAACTGGCGCGCGGCTGATTTGGACGCCCGCCAACGCGCAATGTGCCTGTTTGCGGAGCATGTGACGAAAGAAAGCCACACTGTCGAAGAGAGCGATCGTCAGGCTTTGCGCGATGTAGGTTTTTCTGATCGCGACATCTGGGATATTGCCAATGTCACAGCGTTTTATAACATGTCCAACCGCGTCGCGAGCTCAACAGACATGCGTCCGAATGATGAATATCACGCGTCCTACCGATGATTTTCCGCGCCTTTGTCTTTTGCCTTGTTGTGTTGTTGCCAAGCTTTGCACTCGCGCTTGACGTGACTTTGCCTGCGTCCGCGCGACAAACGGCAGGGCAGGACTTGGGCTTGGCGAGCTATGCGGTTCCAATTGCTGCGTTTGATGGCGGCAAAATCCCGTCTCGAACGTTTGAAGGGTATGTAACGCGCCAGGCATGGCGCGTTGAAGGTCGCGGCGTCACGCCCTTGCAGCTTTTGCAACCTTTGCGCAATGAATTGACGTCGAACGGCTATACTGTCCTATTCGAATGTTCTGATCGCGCATGCGGTGGTTTTGATTTTCGGTTTGGGACTGATGTCATCAATGCACCAGATATGTTCGTGGACTTGGACGATTACCGTTTCATTTCCGCCGTTCATGGCCCTTCTGACGCTCCTAAGTCCGCGATTTCTATTTTGGTGAGCCGTAGCGCCGCCGCCGCCTATATTCAGATTATCCAAATTGCAGTAGACGAGCGTGCGGATATTAGCGTTGCAAAGGGTGCGGAACTGATCGCAAGCACGCCTCAAAGCGGTGCAATTCCTCTTGCAGGTGCATCAATTGATGTCGCCAAACAGCTTGACGTGACCGGGCATGTCATTTTGGCAGATTTGGTTTTTGAAACTGGCTCGTCAGAGCTAGGCGCTGGGCCGTTTTCGTCGCTAAGTCAGATCGCGATTTATCTGTCGGAAAGCCCTGAAAAGCGCGTGGTATTGGTTGGGCACACAGACACTGAAGGCAGTTTAGAAGGCAACATTGCGCTGTCTAAGCGTCGCGCTGCCTCTGTGCGCACACGTCTTATTGAAGTGCATGCTGTTGAAGCCGCTCAAGTGGCGGCAGATGGTGTCGGCTATCTTGCGCCCGTTGCAAGCAATGTGAGCAAAGCCGGACGCGAAGCCAACAGGCGGGTTGAAGCGGTTGTGACTTCTTCGAAATAGGACGGCATCGCGCGAGGTAAAAAGCCTGTCTTGTCCTGCTTGGTTAGCGCGCCAGCATTTTCAAGCCTTGCGTCACGTCCGATCGCACCGCAAGCCTCAGACCGGGTTCATCGCCGGCTTGCAGCGCGGCGACTATGACGCGGTGAAAGTGCGGGAGTTCTTTGCGACGTAAGCGGCCATAGAGTGCGCGCATTGTGGGGCCAAGTTGCAGCCAAACTGTCTCGGCCATCGCCAACATCGCGGGGGCTTGGGCGCGCAGATAGAGCGTACGGTGAAACTCAAGATTTGTGCGGATATAGCCAACAGCGTCTTGCTTGGCGATTTGCTCGGCGATTGAGTTATTGATCATCTGTAACCGCTCGATCAAGGCCATATGGGCGCGAGGTAGGGCGCGGCTGGCAAGTTCGACCTCGATCAATGCCCGTAGAGCTGCGAGTTCTTCGATTCTCTCGCTTTTGAGTTCTGGCGTTGAAATGCGGCCTGAACTGGACATAGAGAATGCCCCTTCGGCCACCAAACGGCGGACAGCTTCGCGGGCAGGGGTCATGGAAACTTCGAATTCTTCTCCGATCCCACGCAATGTCATGGCTTGGCCTGGCGCAATGTCGCCGTGCATTATACGTGATCGCAGGGCGCGATACACACGATCATGCGCGACTGCGGGTGAGGATTCAGAAGGGCGAGGGTTTATCAGCATGCCCTGTTGTGATCACAAAGCCGACGTGGGTCAAGTGGTCCATTAGAAGCGGTAGGAATGCAGCTGACTGCCATTTATACGCAGCCAGTTTCGCGGTTCAGCATAGGGGCCATGAATGCGCGTAACTGTGTCCCAAAATGCTGCGCTGTGGTTCATCTCGGCCAAGTGAGCGACCTCATGCGCCGCGACATATTCAAGGACGTCAGTTGGGCACAGGATAAGGCGCCAAGAATACATCAATGCGCCTGCGCTTGAGCATGACCCCCAGCGAGAGCGCGTGTCGCGTATGCTGATGCGGCTGTAGCGTTTGCCAAGCTTGTCGGCAAAGTGATCAGACGCAAGCGCCAACCTGTCCCGCGCCAATGCCTTTAGAAACGCCTGCACCCGCGCGCCGACCTGCTTTGGATCACCTGGCACGAGCAATGCGTCGTTCTCCAGAATGACCCGTTTGCCAACACCCGCCCGAATGACGCGCGGTTGCCCTGCGATAGTCAACTCAGAGCCAAGGCCAACAACCTCGTCCTCACCCCGCTTTTCCAAATGTCCTCTTAGCCAGACTTCTTTTTCACGGGCAAAAGCGATTCCCTCTGCTTCGCTAATTCCGCGTGGAAGGGTCAGAGTTACACGCCCATCAAGCTGACTGATCCGCAGGCTAATTCGCTTTGCGCGTGCGGATTTTCTCAAATTTATTGGAACCGGAGGGTTGCCTGATAAAATATGCTGCCCCATATACGCCTCTAACTGGATTATCGCTGCAAAGCCTTTGACACTCTTCACAGGTTATGGCAGTTGCCGTGAACCGTCTAAATACCAAGTCATGAGGAATTTCCATGCCCAAGGAAGAATGGGGCGTCAAGCGCCTGTGCCCGACCACGGGTAAGCGATTTTACGATCTGAACAAAGTCCCGATTGTTAGCCCATACACAGGCGAAACCATCGAGATGGAAAACGGCAAGAGCCGTATGATCGCAGCTGACGCTGAAGACGCCGCGACGAAGAAGGCGAAAGACGCAGAGACAGACACGGATGACGTGGTTCTGGATGACGATGATGTTGATCTGGATCTCGGTGATGACGTGCTGGAAGATGACGACGATGACACAGTGTCTCTCGACGAAATCGCGGACGTCTCTTCGGAAGATGAAGACAACTGATAAAATTCGCGTCGGGGCCTTGTGATTTTCACTTGATCCCGATGCATTCCTTGCCTAGACACCGCTTGCAATAGATACGCTGTGTCTGTTTGGGGCCTTAGCTCAGCTGGGAGAGCGCCTGCATGGCATGCAGGAGGTCAGGAGTTCGATCCTCCTAGGCTCCACCAAATTTTCTTGAAATTGTGATTTTTCTTTGTGCGAATTGCGCTGCCAAGATCACGGGCTATTCAGCTAGGTGGCACGCGACTTTGTGGCCATCGGAAATATCATCTAATCTTGGTTGGCTCAAAAAACATTGCTCTTGAGCTATCGGGCAACGATTGGCGAAACGGCAACCTTCGGGCAAATCCAACGGGTCGGGCGGGTCGCCTGGAATGAGAATCCGTTTGTTCTTGGCACGGCGATTTTTGTCTAAAGTTGGTACGGCAGAAAGCAGTGCTTGAGTATATGGATGCTTGGGGTTGTTGAACAAAGACAGCCGGTCCGAGTATTCAACGATCTTGCCCATATACATCACAGCGATGCTGTCACACATATGCTGAACGACGCCTAGATCATGGCTAATGAACAAGAATGTCAGACCAAAATCGGATTGCAGCTTTCTAAGCAAGTTTAAAATTTGTGCTTGCACCGCAACGTCGAGCGCTGAAACGGGCTCGTCACAAATGATCAGGTTCGGCTTGGTGGCAAGCGCGCGTGCAATGCCGATGCGTTGACGTTGCCCCCCTGAAAACTGATGTGGAAATAAGCGCTGTTGTTCAGGATGTAGGCCCACGGCCTCGAACAGTTTGTCGACTATTTTTTGACGTTCTTCTTCGGGTTCGGTGTTTAGATTATCAAGAGGTTCACGCACGATTTTTTCCGCGCGCACGCGAGGGTTCAGACTGGAATAGGGGTCTTGGAAAATGAATTGCATTTGCGCACGCGCTTGGCGCAGCTCTTCGCCTTCAAGTTGGCGGAAATCGGTTCCCTCTAACAAAATTTTGCCTGCAAACGCATCTACAAGCTGGGCAACGGCCAATGCTGCAGTTGTCTTGCCTGATCCGCTTTCCCCGACGATCGCCAGTGTTTCACCGCGCTTAATCTGAAACGAGATGTCATCAACCGCATAGAGGTATTTGGGTTTTCCAAAGAGGCCCCCACGTTTGACGGCGAACCGCACGGAGAGATCTTGAACGTCCAGCAAGGGCGCTGTTTGTGGCTCGTCTTGCATCACACTTCCCCCGCATGCCAGCAGGCAGATTTTTGAGTTGCGCCGAAAATTGCATCTTCAGGGCGCTTGTCTAGACACCGTTGAGTGACCAATTGACAGCGCGATGCGAAGAGGCAGCGATCTTGTCCGAATTCGCGTAACGGAGGCACGATGCCGGCCACTTCAGTAAGGTCTAACCGTTCATCCGTGAGGGTCGCAGTGATGTGAGGAACACATGAAATAAGCCCTTTGGTATAAGGGTGACGTGGATGATCGATGACCTGCTCAACCGGCCCCTGTTCTGCGTTGCGCCCTGCATACATCACGATCATGCGTTCTGCCATTTCGGCCACCGCGCCCATGTCATGGGTGATCAAGATAATTGCGCTGCCGGTTTGGCGTTTGAGGTCATTCAACAGGTCAAAAATTTGCGCCTGAACAGTCACATCAAGTGCAGTTGTAGGTTCATCAGCGATCAAGATTTTCGGCTCGCAGGCCAAAGCCATCGCGATCATGACCCGTTGTCTTTGCCCACCCGACATTTGGAAAGGATAGTCCGAGACACGTCTTTTGGCGTTTGGAATACGCACTGCATCGAGCAGTTCTATCGCACTATTCCACGCGGCTGCCTTGCTGAGACCTTGGTGGGCTTGCAGAACTTCAGCGATTTGCTCACCCACTGTGTAGACAGGATTGAGTGAGGTCATTGGCTCTTGGAATATCATGGAAATGTCGTTGCCGCGAATTGCGCGCATACGTTTTTCGCTTGCTGCGGTGAGGTCTTCTCCATCGAACATTATGGAGCCAGCTGCGATACGGCCAACTTTCTCGGGCAATAGGCCCATGATTCCCAAGGCGGTCATCGATTTTCCGCAACCAGATTCCCCAACGAAACTGATGCTTTCGCCAGCAGCCAACTCGAAAGACAGATCATCAATTACAGGCGCAATACTATCGCGCAAAGTAAGCTCGATGCGCAGGTTTTGAACTTTTAACAGGGGTGCGCTCATCGCTGTCTCAATTTCGGATTTAAAGCATCGTTCAGGCCGTCACCCACCAATGAAATCGCAAGGACGGTGACGAAAATGGCGATCCCGGGGATGGTGACGGTGTAGCTGGCATCAAGGATATACTGGCGGTTTGATCCGATGACCTGCCCCCATGACACAACATTCGGGTCGGTCAAGCCAAGGAAGGAAAGGCCCGCCTCAAAAAGAATGGCAGAGCCCACCATCAAAGCGGCTTGGACAATGATTGGAGGTAACGCGTTGGGTAGGATGACTTGAAACATCAGCTTGCCATTTTTAGCGCCTGACGCGCGCGACGCTGTGACGTATTCGAGTTCTCTGATTCTTAGGAATTCAGAACGCGTAATCCGTGCAACAGCTGTCCAGCTGACGACGCCTATAGCGAACGTGATCATCGGAAGAGAGGCTCCGAATAGAGCAACGATTACCATTGAGAACAAGAGCGTTGGTAAGACCTGAAAAAACTCGGTGATCCGCATCAGAACTTCTTCGACCCACCCCCGATAGAAGCCCGCCAATGCGCCGACGCTTACGCCAATGAAGACCGACATAAATGCAGCGGCCACGCCAATGACAATCGACACACGGGCACCGTGGATCAACGCTGCCATAAGATCGCGCCCTAGATAGTCTGTTCCTAATAAAAACCCATCTACGCCGGGGGGGGAGAAGGGGGCCCAAACCATATCAAAGGGGTCTGTTGGGTAGATGTAAGGGCCAATGATCGCGACTATGATGATCAAGGCTAAAACGACAAGGGCCACCATTGCCGCGTGATTGCGTCGAAACATTTCCCATGCTTCCGCCATTGGGTGGCGTGCTTGGGGGGGCGGTTCTGTTGGAATGATGGGTGGCGTGCTCATCGTTTGCTCCCTACGCGCGGATCGACAAGTCGAAGTGCAAGATCTGTCAGCAGGTTGCCGAGAATGACAACCAATGCTGAGAAGAACAAGATGCCCAAGATTGTCGGCGTATCCCGCGCGAGAATAGATTGAAAGGCGAGCGTTCCAAGACCCGGCCAACTGAACACTGCCTCAACCAGAACTGCGCCAGAAATGACCGCTGAGAATTGCAAACCAGCGAGAGTGATTACGGGAGATAGCGAATTTTTCAAGGCGTGCTTGTAGACCACTTGGCGCTCTGACAGGCCTTTTGCTTTTGCGGTTCGTACGTAATCCGAGCCAAGAACCTCCATCATAGTTGCCCGCGCAAGGCGGGAATACAAAGCCAGAAAGATGGAACCCAACGTGACGACAGGCAGCACAAGGTGGCGCGCGACGTCGATGAAATGGACCCAAAACCCACCTTCAATGGTGACGTCCTGCATTCCAGCGACCGGGAAGAGCTGGATCTTTAAGGAAAAGCCAATCAACAGCAGTATACCCGTCCAGAAAACAGGGGCGGAATAGCCAAACAAGGCAAGGATTGTAACAAAGTGGCTGGCGATGCCGTTCGGCTTTCGCGCAGAAATCACACCCAAAATAACTCCAACGAACAACGCAAGAATTTGTGCTGTGAACACTAACAGCAAAGTTGCAGGAAGCCGTTGCAGGATCAGTTCTGTTACGGGTGTGTTGTAGAAAAACGAATACCCCAGATCAAAACGCAGCACCTTGCCCATGTAGTTGCCAAGTTGAACGATAAAGGGTTGATCCAAGCCATAGTCAGCCCTGATCTGATCCAGAACCTCTTGATCGGCGCCGCCCATGGACTGGCTGATTGTATCGGCGACATCACCGGGCGCGAGATGCATCATAGAAAAGTTGAGCACCAAAACCGCCATCAGCAAAATGACAGCATATAGGACGCGCATGAGCAAAGATTGGAGCGTTGTCACGAAGTTTGTCTTCTCTTGGGCAAATGATTGCTCGGCGACCGATCGGCCGCCGAGCAGAGAGCAATTACTCTTTCAGATAGGTCATATCGATAGGCGTCGATGTGCCCCAGATGCCAAGTGGCGGATTGCCAACTTTGTCGTTGTAAACGGTATGATAGGGTAGCGTATTTGTGTGATAGACAGGCAATTCGTCAGCGATGATTTGCTGGAATTCAGCATAAAGTGCTTTGCGTTTTGCATCGTCCGTTTCAACCGCTGCCATTGTTAGCAATTCGTCTACGCGCGCGTTCGAATAGCCCTGCGTATTGGACCAAACGCCTTTTGCGATGTTGGTGCTGTCATATGTGCGGTGCACACCGATCACGGGATCACCCCAATTGAACACAGTGTCCCAAGACATATCAAAATCCATGGTGCCCATCTTTTTTGCCCAAGTTGGGAAATCGGCAGAGGCACGAACTTCAACATCTATGTTCACTTTTTTCAAAGCGGCTTTGACGTATTCGACCTGTGGTTTAACTCCGGGCCACCCAAAATCGATTGTGAGTGACATACGCGAGCCGTCTTTGACGGGGAAGCCTGCCTCATCTAACAGTGCCGCCGATTTTTCGAGATCAACGTCATATCCCTCTTGCGCCACGTAAAATGGGCTATCGGGGTGAATGCCTGAGGTACTATCGTTCGCTGTGCCCTGCATCAATGCTTTGTGGATGAAATTCTTATCGACCGCATAAGCAATCGCTTTTCGGACGCGCACGTCCGACAATGGCCCCTTTGTGGTGTTCATCGCCAGCCAATCAATCGGGCCGATTGCGCCATAGCCATCCGGAGTCACAGTCAGGTTCTCAACTTTTTTGAGACGGTTGATGATCCGCGGCAAAGATTCAAATGCACCCATGTGCAGTTCGCCATTTTCGTAGGCAATCGCGCGCGCTGCTGGGTCCGGGATGATGCGCATCACGATTTTATCCAGATATGGACGGCCATCGATAAAGAAGTCATCGAAGCGTTCCAAAATGACATGTTCGCCATTTTTGAATTCGGTCAACTTGAATGGGCCAGAACCAACAACATTTTCGTTGTTGCGGGCATGGGTTTTCACGTCGGTGATTTCGCCATCACCATAAATGTGTTTCGGAATGATGGACATCAACTGACCAGACATCGCCAACATCAATGCGGGATGTGGTTTGGAAAGTTTTAGGACCGCCGTGTGCGCGTCGGGAGTTTCGACAGATTCGACTGGCGCGAACATAGATTTGAATGGGTGGTTCGCTTTGATCACATCAACCGAGAACGCGACGTCTTCAGAGGTCAAAGGTGTGCCATCGTGGAACTTGGCATTTTTAACGAGATTCAAAGTAACGGTTAGCCCGTCTTCAGAGACGTTCCACGCTTCGGCCAGATACGGCTGTGGTTCCCAGTTTTCGTCATAACGTAAGGGGGAGGCGAATAATTGCGCCCCCGGGAATCCTGTGACGATACCGGATTGCACTGAGGAATTGAGATTGCGGACATTGGAGCCTAGGACGGTGATTAGCGTGCCACCCATCTTAGGTTCTTCGGCTTGCGAAACTGTAGCAAACGACGCTGTTAGCGCCGTTGCCATCGCCAAGCCCTTGACGAACTTTTTCATGTTTCTTTCCCTATCAGACGTATTTTTTGTTTTACTATAGGAAAAGCCTAGACCAGCCTCCTTGCCCTACAAAAGAGTTTTAATATGGTTCGTTGCATCATTTTGTGGTGGAAGAGTCGGGCTGTTTTACGATGATCTCGTCGAAGCTTCCCTTGGCGGCGAGCCCAACGCATTGGTCTATAAACGCTTGCACGATATTCGGTTGGCGCAGTCCTGAAGGCGTCATAATGCCAAAGACGGGCACTTGTAGCCCATCGCGAATGGGCATTGCACACACAGGCGAGTCAGCATGTCGGTAGCCCGGTGGGCAAATGTTCATAATGGAATACCCATGCCCACCAGAGACAAGCGCGCGCACGATTTCTGCGGACCTTGTTGAATGGGCCACGTTTGGCTGCAAGCCTAGGGGTTCGAAAATGCTGCTGAAGTAATCTCTGGTGCGGGGCAAATCCAACATGACCATTGGACGATCAATCAACTCAAACAAGCTGACGGACTCGTTTTTTGTCAAAGGGTCATCCGCAGCTAATAGTGCGTGCGGAGGTGCTCCAAATAGCGGAGTAAAATCGTGCCTGGTATCTGTCATAAGATCGTACGCAAACGCTAAATCGGCTTCTCCATTGACCAAATAAGCCAATGTTGCCTCCATGTTACCCTCCAGCAATGTGATGGAGGTACTGGGATGGGAGACTTTGAAAGACTTTAGGATCGGCGGTAAAAATGAGGGCGCAGCGGTTGCATAACACGACACGCGTAAGTTGCCTGTTGTTGCCCCTCCTATTGATATCATTTCTGTTTCAAAATGGCGGGATTGGATAATGAACGCCCGTATCAATCGCAGTGCTTTTTGGCCGGCGGGCGTTACCCTAATTCCTTTGGCTGGCGTACGTTTGAACAGGTCAAACCCAAGCTGACTTTCCAAAGCGCCAATGGCCGCTGTTATCGAGGATTGGGAGATGTTCAGCTCGGTTGCGGCGTTGGCGATTGATCCTAAGCGGCCCGAGGCTTCGACGTATCGTAGCTGTTTGAGAGTGAAGTTCACGGTAACCTTTCCATCAAAAAATGGCGATTAGTCAGCAATAAAAACTATTTTCAGCATCATTGAAAGCACCTTAACTATTAGAAGATCACGCCTGCTCCCAATGGCTTTGCCCTTTCAAAAGGACGCGCTTCATGAACGAAGTAACAATATTCGCTGCTCGCAAAATCATCACGATGAACCCTAATCGCCCAATTGTTAGTCATGTTGCGGTTCGCGAGGGCCGAATTTTGGGGGCCGGTGATCTGTTCGAATTAGAATCGTGGGGCGCATACAGGCTGGATGAGACCTTTGCCGACAAAATTCTGATGCCCGGATTGGTCGAGGGCCATGCCCATACGATGGAAGGCACCTTATGGCGCTACGTTTATTGCGGTTTTTTTGATCGCGCAGATCCAGATGGTAAAGTGTGGAGCGGGGTGCGCACGATTGATGCGATTATCGAGCGCCTTGAGGAAGCCGAGCGCGCAATGGACGATCCTGATGCGCCGTTGTCTGGCTGGTCACTTGATCCCATCTATATGGATAACACACGTGTTTCGCGCGCTGATTTGGATAGGGTTTCAACCACGCGCCCGATTGGGGTGCTGCATGCCTCGGGCCACATTCTGAATGTAAATACCAAAGCGTTGGAGCTAGGTGGTTTGCTGAAAACGGGCATCAATCACAACGGTATTCCATTGGGGGATGATGGGCTTCCGACAGGAGAACTTTTTGGCCCAGAGACGATGACACCTGTTGGCGTTCATGTCGGGTTTAATCGCTCTCTCACGGACAGCGATGAACAAGGTCTGCGTGATTTCGCCAAACTATGTGTGCGCACGGGTGTCACGACTATTACAGATCTTGCAGCCCGCCTTGAAGATGACGCTGTAGCCTCGATGCTAAGTGTGACGGGAGAGGATGACTTTCCAGCGCGTATTGTTCCGCTACAGTTCTTTATGGGAGCAACGCCAAAGGACACCGTTGAGAAGGTCGTCAAGTTAAAGGCAAAGGCCACAGATCGTCTGCGGTTGGGTCGTATCAAGGCCGTTGCGGACGGATCTATACAAGGTTTTTCCGCGCGGATGCGGTGGCCCGGGTATTATAACGGCGCACCAAATGGTTTGTGGTACACAGCGCCAGAACAGCTTGCCGAGCTTTATCGTTTGGCATTGGCCGCGGGCGTACAGGTTCATACGCACACAAACGGTGATGAAGCGACAGAGATGGTGCTGGATGTGCTTGGGCCAGCGCTGAAAGACGTGCCAAGCCCAAATCATCGCTTTACCTTGCAACATTGCCAACTCGCGGACGCGGCACAGTTTCGCCGTATGAAAGAGTTGGATATGTGCGTGAACCTGTTTGCCAACCACCATTTTTATTGGGGCGATGAGCATTATCGCCTAACAGTCGGACCAGAGCGCGCCTTGAGGATGAACGCATGTCGCACAGCGCTCGAAACGGGCGTTCCAATGGCAATCCATTCTGATGCACCTGTTACCCCACTTGGTCCCTTTTTCACGGCGTGGAGTGCGATCACCCGATTGACCGCTTCCGGGCGAACTCAAGGAGAATACGAGAAAATTGGACTGAACGAGGCGCTTTCAGCCATCACGCTAGGAGCGGCCTACACCCTACATATGGATGATGAAATTGGATCAATCGAGGTCGGCAAAAAGGCGGATTTTGCGGTTCTTCTAGATGATCCGACGGAAATCGGCGAAGCGAACCTGAAAGATGTGCAGGTTTGGGGCACAGTATTAGGAGGCCGAATTTTTCCGGCATCGGAGCTTTGAGCCCCAAGCTCCCTGTTACCGTCATTGGCGGATACCTAGGCGCGGGCAAGACAACGCTGGTAAACCATCTTCTGCGCAACGCAAACGGACTTCGGCTGGCGGTTTTGGTCAACGAATTCGGAGAGCTGGCGATAGATGAAGACCTCATCGAAGCGGAAGGCGATGATATTATTTCTATCGCTGGTGGCTGCGTTTGTTGTTCATTTGGAAGCGATCTAACTGGCGCAATGATGGATTTGGCCAAATTGGATCCGCCACCGGATCATCTGATCATTGAATCGTCTGGCGTTGCTATTCCGAGCGCGATTGTCGGCACTGTTTCCTTGCTTCCTACCTTTCGAGTTGACGGGATTGTTATTCTCGCAGACGCAGAAACCTTGCGCACTAGCGCCAACGATAAATACATGGGCGACACTGTTTTACGCCAAATTTCGGATGCGAACATAGTGGTTTTGAACAAGACCGACTTGGTCGACGAAGAAACTGCGCTTGAAACGACACGTTGGCTTGAGCGGCAAAATAGCGATGTGCGAATTATTGAGGCAATCCAAGGCGCTGTTCCCCTTGAGGTCTTATTTGATAGTTTTGTCGTCGCGGCGGTGGCCTCAACAAAACACTATGAAACTGGCAACCTCAAAATGAGCACGTTAGAAATCAAAGAGCCGATTGACGTTGAAGCGCTTGCAAAGAAACTGGTTCGGAAGTCTTCGGGGCTCATCAGGGCGAAAGGGTTCGCTATGAATTTGGATGGCGAACTCAGCTTGATTCAAGTGGTCGGAAATCGCTGGGAAGTGTCGCTGGCAAAAACAAGCGACAACATTGGCATTGTTTGTTTAGGGATGGAGGGCGAAGTCGCGCTAGATGACCTTTATTTGTGAAGGTGCAGTTCAATCTAGCGCGTTTTCAAAGCTTAGCTTCTACGTTGAGTCGATTCTCTCGCTTTGAGTTCTGTAGGTAAACATATGGACTCGGGCCTGACATCTTTTTCGGCCCACTCAAACAAAGCATTCGCTGCGCATATGCCCATTTTTTGTACGGGAAGGCGAATAGTCGAAAGCGTTGGGAAGGTAACGCTCGAACTTGGCAGATCATGAATGCCGATAACAGAAACGTCGTTTGGTACTTTAATACCCTCTCGGCTGAGCGCCGACAAAACACCGAATGCCAAAACATCTGATGCACATAGATACGCATCATAAGGATCGCCGGTTTTCAACGATTTGCGAGTCGCGGTGCTGCCGCCTTCGGCGCTTAATTCCGTTTCGAAGTAAGACACGTCGACACCTTGAGCGAACGTACCTTCGACACGCGCGCGTGTGCGGTCGTTGTTAGACGTTGGGCCATGAACCATCGCAATGTTGCGATGTCCCAGCTCAATCAAATGTTCAAGCGCTTGGCGCGCAGCAAGGGCATTGTCATACCCGATCGTGGGAAGCCGATATTGAGGGTCAAAATACGACATCGCTAAAGTGGGCGTGCGAGTGCGCTCAATTAGTTTTAACAATTCTTCATCGTGGCTTACACCCGACAAAAAGAGCCCTTCGACACCAATATTCAGAAGTTCTTCGGCTTTGCGGGTTTCTAATTCTGGGTCATCGTTGGTTGTCGCAACGACCAGGGACATACCTAGCCCCGCAAGCTGCTTTTCCAGCGCATCAAGTGTCAGCGCAAAGATATCGCTGTCTAAAGTGGGCACCAATGCGCCGAAAATTTTCGTGCGTCCAGAATTGATAGAGCGCGCGGCCGCGCTGCGAACAAATCCCAAGCGCTCAATAACAGCCTGCACTATCTGTCGTTTCTCGGCATTTACAACATCTGGTGTGTTCAACACGCGCGAAACTGTTGCGACCGACACGCCTGCTTCTCGCGCAACATCGCGTAGGTTGGGCTTCTTCTTTCGAGGCTGATTATTCATTGAGCGATGTTACAAGCATTTTGAAACTAGTTACAAGATTTTCTTGACTCGTGCATGAAAGGCGGTGTGTAACTAGTTACATTGACGTAAAGGGCTTGGGGGAGCCGTGCTACAACAGCGGTTGCAAAACGAATTCAGTAACATCGGATTTTCCGGTCATGGGCGTTCCTTTGGTGGATTTCCTGCCAAGTCCGATGTGTTCCGAGTTCAAATCCCGCCACGCGGCGCGGCGAAGTTTGAGCTTTCCGAAGGCGATGCAATAGCGGTGACACCGCTTGGTATAGGGCAAACGATTGCTCTCTTGGTTTTTGACGACATGGGCCAGAGCGCGCCTGCCTGCCTTGGTCTAAAGCAAAGCATGTGCGGTGCATTGGGCGATTTCGATGCAAGCGCGTTACAAGGCTGGATCGCGGCAAACGGCGGCGATGCGGGGCGGGTTTTGGACGGTGTCACGGTCCCTGTAGATGAGCTCGTTGTGTTTAAAGCAATGCGTTCTTGCACGCTGTGGATCGCCCGCCCGGTTGATGTCGCCAGCTTTGTTCAGGGCGCATCTACGGGTCTTGTCGAGGTTTCACTCAAACCGGCATTGTCCGGCGCATCTTCGCCACTTCCCCCGTTGTTTGCAGAGCCGCGCGAGGAATTCACTGTGCAGCGTGGCACAGCGCAGTCTTATGAGTTGCGCCCGGGTGAAGTGGTGCAAATTATCGATATCGAAGGTCAGCAGTGCTCTGATTTCATGGCAATGCGCCTCGCGCCATTGGATCAAGGGGTGGAAAAAACGATCGATAGCACGGCGACCCGTTCGATGGTGCGCGGCGCGTACCCGAGACCTGGTTTGCTCGACAAATTCTTTGATGCTGATCTTCGTCCGATGATGAATGTGCTGCAAGACACCTGCGGGCGCCATGATACCTTTGGAATGGCCTGCACAGCGCGCGGATACGAAGAGCGCGGTTTTCCTGGTCATCTCAATTGTTCTGACAATATTTCTCGCGCTTTTGATCCCTATGGGGTGAAACAGCGCCCCGCTTGGCCTGCGATCAATTTCTTTTGGAACACATGGGTCGATCCGCATACGCACCATTTGATGACCGAAGAAAGCTATTCGCGCCCCGGCGATTATGTAGCGATGAAGGCAATGGATCATTTGGTTTGTGTCTCAACAGCATGCCCAGACGATCTTGATCCAATCAACGGCTGGAACCCAACCGATGTTCATGTGCGCATCTATCGTCCGGATGCCCCTATTCGCCGTGCAATTGCTTATCGAGAAAAGGAAAATGCGCCTATGTCGATTAGCCAAGAAAGTGCGTTTCATCCAGCTACGTCGAAGCTGACAGCGCAATTTGCCCCAGCGCGCGATCTCTGGGCTCCTGTGCGATATCCAAGCGTTGGTACGATTGGCGAATATTGGGCTTGCCGCGAGAAGGTGACTTTGCAGGATATGTCGAGCCTGCGCAAATATGACATCGTTGGCCCAGATGCTGAGCGTTTATTGCAAATGGTGATGACACGAGACATTGCTCGGCTTTCTGTTTGGCGCGGAACCTATGCGCTGATTTGTGACGCGCAAGGCGCTGTGGTGGATGACGGCACGCTATTTCGTATTGGCCACGAGTTGTTTCGTTGGTGTTGCGGCAGTGAAGAAAGCGCGCGCGTGCTGGAGAACACCGCCAAAGCTGAGGGATTGCAAGTGCGCGTTCACGGTATGGGGAGTGCGATGCCCAATCTCGCGCTGCAAGGCCCGCGATCCCGCGATGTCCTGCGCAAGGTGGTATTCACCCAGCCGACGGTTCCCGCGCTTGATGATGTCAAATGGTTCGGCTGCACCATTGCGCGCATTGGTGATCGTGACGGCATTCCCTTCATGCTTGCGCGTTCTGGTTATACGGGCGAACTTGGATATGAGCTGTTCTGCTCCGTTTCTGATGCGCCTGCTTTATGGGATGCAATCATGGAAGCTGGCGACGAATTTGGCATCACGCCGATGGGCTCTGATGCGCTGAATATTATCCGTATCGAAGCGGGGCTCGCCGCAGGCCAAGCCGAGTTCGACGTCGGTGTTGATGCCCATGAGGCAGGGCTTGGATTTGCAGTCGCTGCGAGCAAGTCGGACTTCATCGGAAAAGCCGCGTTGGCGCGCAACGCGCGCGATCCGCGACGCGTTCTCAAAGGGCTGATGTTCGATTGCGATGACGTTCCCAATTCAGGGTGCCAGATTTATGTAGGTGAGCGTCCTGTTGGGGTGATTACCTCTGCTACGCGCTCTCCGATGTTTGAACGCACGATAGCAATGGCGCGACTTGCGGTTGAGCACGCCGACGTCGGTGCCAAAGTAGAAGTCGGGCAGTTGGACGGGCATATGAAGCGTTTGACCGCCACTGTCTGCGACATCCCATTTTTTGATCCCAAACGTGAAAGAGCCCGCGCATGAGTGATGCTGTCCTGGAATTAGAAGGCGTTTGGAAAGTCTTTGGAGACCGCGCCGCCGAGGCGATGAAAGCAATCCGCGCGGAAGGTATCGGAAAAGCCGAAGTGCTAGAGCGTTTTCAAGCTGTAGTCGGCGTCAAAGATGCGAGCTTTTCTGTAAAAAAGGGCGAGATTTTCTGTCTGATGGGATTATCCGGGTCAGGTAAATCTACTCTTGTGCGCCACATCAACCGTCTCATTGATCCCACGGCTGGCACCATCCGAATTCTTGGCGAAGACATTGGCAAGATGAAGACAGAACCACTGCGCGCCTTGCGCGCGACCAAGATTGGTATGGTGTTTCAAAACATGGCCTTGCTGCCGCATCGCTCGGTGCGGGACAACATTGGCTTCGCTTTGGAATTGCGCGGCATGGACGCGTACCACCGTTCACAACTTGCTGATCAGGCACTCGAAAAAGTATCGTTGCATGGTTACGGAGATCGCCTGCCTTCGGAACTATCGGGCGGCATGCAACAGCGAGTTGGCCTTGCGCGCGCACTTGCGGCTGATCCTGAAATCCTATTGATGGACGAGCCATTTTCAGCGCTTGATCCGCTCATTCGCCGGAATTTGCAGGATGAGTTTTTAGGTCTCTCCGCGAACCTCAAGAAGACGACGGTGTTTATTACCCATGATTTGGACGAAGCCATTCGCATGGGGGATCGCATCGGCATTATGAAAGACGGAGAAATTGTTCAAATCGGAACGGCTGAGGATATCGTAACGGCACCCGCCGACGATTACGTGGCTGACTTTGTTGCAGGCATTAGCCGTCTTAAATTGGTCTCCGCCGCAAAGATCATGACGGGCGTCGCCGAGCACGAAGCCAAGCACGGCGCGATCGCAACAGATGCCGATCACCCCTGCGCCAAGCCCGACGATGATCTAGACAAGCTGGTTAGCTTAAGCACGGGCACAGACCTTTCCGTGCTGATTAAGGACGGCGGCGCAACCGTTGGGGTCGTCACCAAAGATACGCTCCTTAGGGGCTTGCAAGGGGGATCAAACTCATGAGCGGTGCAGAGACCCGCGACATCAACGAACGCGATGTCAGTATTGATACGTTTGTCGCCACAAAAGAGGCTTACTACGCGCCGGCCTTTGAGCGTATTCAGCGGGCAGAGATGCCGCGCTGGAACCTGAATATTTGGGGTCTGTTAGTGCCGTGGCTTTGGGCCTCATGGCGCGGTGTCTGGCTGATGTTCTGGCTCGCTCTTGCAATCGACATGTTAGCGATTGTTTGCTTGATGCAGGTCGTCAAGTTCACACCTTTGCTCGAAACGGCATTGCTAGACCCTGATGCAAACCGAACTTTGATCCCGCGTTATTCGGGGTGGATCAACACTTATGGCACTGTTGGTTGGGTTATGTTGATTGGCGGGCGGATATGGCTCGCGAGCCAAGCAAATCGTTGGTATTATGGGCAATATAATCGCTGGCGCATTGATAGCAGTGTAGCAAATGGCGTCACGTTCAAGCGTGTGATCATCGGTTTGGTGATCCTCGCGATTTGCGCGCCGATCACAACGTATCGCGCAACCCAGCTTCGCCTTGATGACCGGGCTTGCTTGAACCAAGTCCGAACGGGTGAGCAGATAGAAGACATGATGCAGCGCTTTGGTCTGCCAAATGTCGAAGGGCTTGCGAGCGCGGTTGATGTTGAACTTGCTGCTGCTCAAGCCGAATATGATCGCTTGGATTCCCTTGAAACTCCGACAGCCGAACAAAAGAGCGAACGCAGCGCAGCGCGCAAACTTGTGCGCCAATTCGAACGGGAAGCAAAGTCGGTCAATGCCTTTGAAACAACGACAAGCAAAGATCGTTTTGATTGTGCGTTTATTGATGATTTCCCGACACTTGTACGCCTGACGCCTCAACAAGAGATCCGCTATCGCCGGGTTCCTGATGAGGCTGCGATTGCTGCGGGTGATTTGAACGCAACCAAGATTTTGGTGCAGGAAAAGCCACCTGTGGAGGGGCGCCGCGTTAATATTTTTACCTATAACGCAGAGGCTATCGACACAGGTATCAATTATTTGCGCGCGAAATACGCAGGTATCTTTGATGCCATGACCTTGGTCTTGCGCCAATCGCTCATCCGCGTCGAAGTTGCCTTCATGCAGACGCCTTGGCCAGTGACTGCCTTCCTCTTCTTGGCGCTTAGCTGGGCCTATACGAGCCGAGCGACGGTTATTTTCGTTGCGGCCTCTTTGTCTTTCCTCGCGACTTTCGAGCTATGGCAAATCGCGATGCAGACCATGGCGTTGGTTGTCGTCGCCACCGCGATCTGCGTCTTTGTGGGCCTGCCCGTGGGCATCTGGATGGCCAAGAATAAATGGTTCCGATGGATCACCGAGCCAATCCTCGATGTGATGCAGACCATTCCTTCACTCAGCTATCTGGTGCCTGCTGTTGCCTTTTTTGGCATCTCGCAACCTCCAGCAGTTCTGGCAACAGTCGTTTTTGCGATCCCGCCAATGGTCAAGCTAACGGCGCTGGGTATTCTGCAAGTGCCCGAAACCACTAAAGAAGCCGCGCTCGCCTTTGGCGCGTCCGAGCGACAGCTTTTGCGCAAGGTAGAATTACCAATGGCGATTCCTTCTATTATGGCAGGGCTCAACCAGACCATCATGCTGGCGCTATCCATGGCGACGATTTCTGCGTTCATTGGCGCGGCTGGCCTTGGTGCTTTGGTGACTGAGTCACTTGGCGATGCTCAGGCTGGCAAAGGCCTGCTCGCCGGTATCGCAATTGCCCTCGTGGCGATGATGATCGATCGCATTCTTCGCGGAATTCGAGAGTCCTTCAGCCGTATCTAGCGGCTGATCCACACCCAACGACAAACTCATAAACGACCAACAAGGGAGACTACAAAATGAAAAAACTATTCACAGCAACAGCCCTCGCGGCGGTTTGCGCGGCGTCCAGTCTAGCTGCGCAAGAGAAGATCATGATCTCTGATCCCAACTGGAACGGTGCACGTGCGGTTGGTCATGTGATCAAAGCCATCGTCACCGAGAAGATGGGAGGCGAAGCAGAAATTCTCACAGGTATGAACCAGCAGCCTGTCATTTTTGCAGGCATGGACAAGGGCGACGGCTCGATCGATATTCATCCAGACATGTGGATGCCGAACTGGCAGTCCGCTTGGGACCAGTACATCGAAGGCAATGGTACGGTTAAAACCAACAACAGCTATGCGGGTACATCGCGCCTTTATGTGCCGTCCTATATGGCTGACAAACTCAAATCCATGGAAGACTTGAACGATCCTGAAGTCGCCGCGATGTTTGACACAGACGGAAACGGTAAGGGCGAATACTGGGCAGGTGATGTGACATGGGCTTCAACAAAGCGTTGGCAGGTCAAGTTTAAGTCCTACGGCCTCGATGCGTTGTGGGAGCCAAATGTTGTGTCTGGCGATACCTTCAAAGCGGGCCTTGCCGCCGCATACGCAGCATCTCAGCCCCAGCTTTTCTATTACTGGACGCCAGAAGCGTTGCATGTGCAGTACGATCTGACGCCACTCGAAGAACCCGCGCGATCAGAAGGGTGTGAAGACCTTGATCTGGATGCGGAAAACTGGCTCGAAGTGTCTGAATTTGAATGTGCTGGTACGCCTGCGTCTGTATATGTTGCGTATTCAGCATCGCTTGAAACGCGTAATCCGGAAGTCGCTGCTATGCTAAGCCGTATGCAGCTTACGGGCGACGAAGTTGGTCTTTGGATCCAAGAGATGTTCGAGAACAAGCGTGATCCAGCGGAAGTTGCGCAAGAATGGATCGCGGATAACGCTGAAACCGTTGATGCATGGATCAACGGCTAATTTGGTAGATATCTATTGGGCCACGAAAGTTTGTGGCCCAATAGGCTGATTGCGTAAGCGTCAATTTCAGTGGAAGAGATATTCTCAGCGACCTTGGATTTGCGCGATCGCTGATTGATCGAAGGTCGGTAGCGCCGCGAGCTTTTGCTTATTTGGCTGGATTCAGCCTCAGATTTTACCGTATTGATTCTACTTGAGCGCAAAGGCAAAGCTGCTGTTCTTTGAGCGCTGGAATACTCTGTGAGGTCTTGGCGGCTTTTGTTTGCCCGCTCTTTGTTTTGTGGAGTTTTCCATGAAACGCACGAAATATTTCTTTTCTTCCAAAAATTAGAAGGCTTTCAAACCAAGCTTCTAGGCAAAAAGATTTGAGTTTTTGAAGAATTTCCAGCGTCAAAAAATGGTGGAGCGAGAGGCTTTGTAAGCCGTTTTCTGTAATGCCTTAGGAACAGGTCAACCAAGTTGGGTTTTCGACCTCTAACAGCTTGGTGCGTTTTTCCTTGATCTGAAATGCATCTTATGGTTGCGTGTATTCAATCTTAATGAGTTTGCTTGTTTCGGTCACTTTTCAAATCACTCTCTTGCTTGGTTTTTAGGCAAGCCCGGATTTCTGCGCGGCTCCTTTTCGGCTCGGCGCATCACTTTTGACAAAGGACTAATTCATATGACCACCATACGATCTTTGCTCAATTTTAAGGGCGCTGCGCTTTTCACGACGCTCCTTTGTGGAGGCGCAACAATGGCGCAAGCGGACTGTTCTTTGCCGTCAGATTGGTTCCCAAACAGCATCCCTGATCCTCAACAAACCGCGACGGGGGTCTTCACAGAAAACTGCGTTTTCCATCAATGGTCTTGGAACGCATTTTTGTGGTCGATGGAAAAAGATGCAGATGGGCGGCTTCGATTTGAATCCTTTCCAACGCAGGAAGAAACCATTGACGCGGCCTTTGGACAAAACGCTGAAGGTGCGTCATCAGGTTCAAAAATGCTGGCGCTCTCGCCCCGTGCGGCCAAAAGTGATCATCCTATAGATTCCGTCGCGCAAGCAGGCACAATGGGTATTCTTGTCGCCCAGAACAATCGCGGCGTTTATTATAGTCAGCACGTCAGTCCACAAATGTACAATCAGATCATTGCGGACAATTGGAACAATGCAGCAGGAATAGCCGGCGAAGATCCAAGCGCAACGTTTGATGTTGGCAACATTGAATACAAGGCTGCTTGGGCAATTGTGGATGATGGATTTACTGTACCAAATGCCTATGTCACCAAGGCCTTGATCCCAGAGTTGAGCATTCAAGTCGTTGATGGGGTGCCGACATTTGGTGTTGGAGCCAACCCAAATTATACCGAAGCGCAAGTTGCCTTGGTTGGCCTGCACGTCGTCGGATGGGTGAACGGCCATACTGAGGCGGTTTGGGCATCGTTTTCACCGATTGGGATCGCGCCAGTTGTGAAGCATGGTACTAAGCCAGACGAACCTGTTTCGACGACAAGCACACCATTTTATACGGCCAATACAACGCTTGCGGACTGTAACCAGACCAACGCGCCTGTTCAGTCGCTGGATGTGACGACACAACAATTTTCAATCGCAACACAGGTCTGTCAGAACTACCAATCTGGCACAGTCAAAGGATTAAGTCCCGACAACGTCAAGCATATCGCCGAAGTGAATGCGTCAGCCAAGGCGCAAATTCCTAGTGATAACGTTGCTGGCGGGTATTTCGAGATTGGAGCGGTTTGGTCGTCAAGCGACAAGCCAGGGGTCAGCAAGCTTAACTCGACGTTTCAAACAGAATTGTTTGGCTCAAACGTTCTCTCTAATCCTGTGATCGAGACCTTCACGCAAACAGAACAAGCACAGCACAATTGCTTTTCTTGCCACAACTCTTTGCAGTTTCAGCCATCGGACCCCGCGATCAAACCGCTACAGCCGTCAATGCTCAACCTGAGCCATTTCCTGATGCAGATCTACGTCGACACTTACGACAAAACCCAGTGATCGACGTGCAGTATCTTGCCAGCGTTTCGCTTGGCTGACCATAGATTTAGGAGACTTGTTAGATGACGACGATTTTACGTATTCACCCCGCAATTGGCGTTTCTCGTGTTGGTAACGCTGAAGGTTATATTATTGCCCCCGAAACGTCTGCGGGCATGCCCGGGGCTGATGGCTCGCCCATTTCTGGTGGCTTGCCAATAAAGCCAGGGGAAGAAACGGCGACAATCAGCGATAAGGATTTGCGCGACTCGCAAGGCCGTTTGAAACCCCACGCGCAACGCTTTCGCATTTTTGCATATGCCGATACGCCAACGGGGTATCCCTATACTGGAGAAGTGAGTGAGGTTTGCATTGGCAGTGTCGTTGATGGAAAAACCGTCGAAAGCATCACGTGGCAAGTCCATATGGCGAACAAGAAATCCAACAACTGGGTCATTCCCGAAAGCCCTCCAACAAAGAAAAGCCCCGAAGCCGAGCAAGACTGGAACCATGGCATTGGCGGTATGGCGCATTATGCGGGGGGAAATACGCCCAATGTGCGTAATGCAACGTTCAACACCTCAGCATACCCTGTTGAATTGAACGATCACAAATGGGGTTTAGGCGGTGATCCCGCGGATGTTGATATGTCTGATCCTGTGCGCCTCACCAAGTTGGTTATTGATGCGGGTCCAAAAACGATCAACACGTCTTTGGGACAACGGGTTGAAATGGACGATGGCCCTTGCACCTATATTGCTGCGGATGGATCAGTGGAGAATGCCGCTTATCCGCAACTTTGGCCCGCGAACAATTTTGAAACCTTGCTTACACCAAACGAGTCTCAGCTTGGCACGATGGGTGGGCTTGAGACCGACGCGCAGGGCCGCCTTTTGGTGATAGGTGCGCCTGGATATGCTGCGAGCTGGTCATTGGCGGAAAACAATCCAAGCGGCGCGGTTGATGGGCCGCCAGATTGGCAACCCGGAACGAAAAACCAACCCTTCCCACCGCCTGCGCTTGATGACCCGTTCCCGCTTTGGAGCGACATTGATAACGATGGATGGCTCGATGATGCAGGGGATGGTCCGATAACGGCCGCATTGCATTTCCAAGACGGGAGCAGCCGCGTTATCGACGTGCCTGCATGGTGCATCTGCGCGGACCCCGCCTATGCGCCCCAAGTGCGTAACGTCGTTTCCATTTGGGATGAAGTGTACAATAGCTGGCTGCGCGCACCTGAATTGAAACTGGATTGCACCATCTACGATGCGGACAATCCCGACTATGCAGCAACGCTGAGCTATAACCCAAGCTACCAAGCTGAATTTGAGCAAGATGTTTGGCCCATGTTTCGCGCCGCGCATTTGCAAATGTTCACTACAGATTTGAACAGCAAAGCGATCGGCTCGCATAAGCGTATTAGCAGCATCACACCAAGTGACGATCCTGAAGCCTATCTGCGCGTCAAAGATTTCATTCGCAATCCCAACATAACTTCGGGTGATGATCTGCAGGTCGGCGCGCCAATGATGCCATTAGCGCTCGGCGATACGGGCGGTAGTTTTCTGACGGTAACCAAGACGCAATATTTCTTCTTAGAGCAATGGTATGCGGGAACCTACAACGCAAATACCGAGACCCTGACTGCTGGCGAGTTGTTGGATAAGAACACGCTGACAAACCTGCTGGGAGGGCGATTTAGCCCCGGAATTGATCTCACCTTCATCGTGCGTGATCCATATCTATATAATCAGGACTGGAAATCGGCAGATGTGGGGACGTTCCGGATTGCAGCCAAACCACTGGATTATGCGAATGCGACAACAGCGCCATTCCTGAGCGTCGGCTATACGCCGAACCGCACAGATCCAAACAGTGTGGAGCCCGGAGATTTGTCCAAGTTCATGGCTTTGCCTTGGCACACGGATTACAACTCATGTGCAACGCATTTGCCGGCTCCGAACCCGAGCCCAAAAGAAAACCCAGCAATTTTGACAAAGAACAACACTTTGTTCTGGTCATGGCCTGCACAGCGTCCTGTGTCCGTTTACACCTACGAAGATTATCAAAATAACAACAATGCTTTCTATGCAGAACAGCGGTTTTCGGTACGTGGAACAGGAACGCAGTGGGTTGCTGGAAACCCTGATCCCGAAGTGGCCGTAGGTGCAGAAAGCGTAGGGCGCTATCAAGATCGGGTTAACATCCTTACGCATTGGTTCAATATCGGAACTGTCATTCAAGGCCCTGCGATTGAGGGTTTTGAAGGGGAGGACACGGATCTCTTCCTCGAAGTGGAAAGCTTGCTGACAGGCCCTTCAGATTGGTCGCAACCTTGGCCGATCCAAACCACAGACAAGGTTTATCCTGATACGAAAAGTCCTGTCACGGATGAATGATCGCTCCTTTGAGGTGGCGATTTTGGGTGGCGGCGCTGCAGGAAGCGCCGCTGCGCTTGCGCTTTTAAAGCGCGGTGTTTCCTCGGTTTGTATTGTTGAAAAGTCAGACTTCAGTTCTGCGCGTGCAGGCGAGACGATTCCGCCTGACACGAACCTTCTGATGCGCGAGCTTGGGGTCTTTGACACCTTCGCAGCGGATGGCCATTTGCCGTGCTTTGGCAGTCATTCATTGTGGGGAAGTCCGCAGCTTGGTCACAATGATTTTATGACGTCGCCTTATGGTCATGGTTGGCACATTGATCGTGCGCGCTTTGACAAGATGCTGTTGGAGCAGGCCATTTCTAATGGCGCTAAACTGATAGCGAAAAATTGCACCGAGGTGGCTCAAACCGATGGGTGCATTGATTATCTGGCTGTCGAAGGTGAGCGCATCTTTGCAAATCACTTTGTCGATGCCAGCGGTCGCAATTCGCAAATTTTACGCGGGCTTGGGGTTGGGCAGAATTTCAATGATCAACAGACGGTAATTTGGGCTCACTTCGCAATTCAAGACGGAGCATTGGGTCGCTCTACTTGGTTAGAGGCGGCCTCGAATGGGTGGTGGTATGCTGCGGGTTTGCCAAACGAGAAAGCCGTCGTCGCACTTGGAACCGATCCGAGACTCGCCAAGGCCGGGGGCGTGTTCCAGTTGAAACATTGGGCAGCTGCCTTGTCTGGAACGACGCTGATCGCTCCAAAGCTGCGGCACGCACGTCTGGTGCCCGATAGCCTTCGAATAACCGCCTCTCATTCTTACCGAGCGGACCGTGTATGCGGCAAAAATTGGATCGCTATCGGCGATGCAGCGTCTGGATTTGACCCCTTGTCATCCGCAGGTATCTACAAAGCGCTAAACAGTGGAAAAGCGGCTGCTGAGGCTATTCAGGGCAATGGTGCTTCATTGTATGAGCTTAATGCACAGCAGGACTATGAAACCTATTTGCTCAAGCGGCGCGAGCTGTATCAAAGTGAAACACGCTGGCCAGAAAGCGAATTTTGGGCAAAACGACATCGCGCCGCTTAAGCGGTGATCGAAGCGCAATCTGCTTAGGTGTTGCGGACTTTTCTCGGATGTATAAGCATTTTCAAGAAATTTACGCATGATTGCTTATTTTGGTGAGGTTTTTGCGCGCAATTTGCATGTTCGGATGGATATTCATTTCCTACCCCACACCAAGGAAATCCAATGTCTCGTCAATTTCACGTCTACCAATCAATCGCGCGCGCTGCGCAAGAGCATAACGTAGAAACAATGTTTGGATTGATGGGGGATGCTAATCTTTTTATGGTCGATAGCTTTGTGCGAGAGTGCGGTGGGCGCTTTGTTCCAGCGGCTCATGAAGGCAGCTCGATCCTGATGGCACTTGCCTATGCGCATGTCTCTGGCAAAGTTGGCGTCGCAACTGTGACCCATGGCCCCGCGCTTACCAACTGTGCAACCGCATTAACCGAGGGCGTGCGTGGTCACGTTCCGATGGTCGTACTTGCGGGGGATACGCCCGTCGATAATCCGCGACATCTACAAAGCCTAGATCAACGCGAGATGGTGAAAATGACAGGCGCAGGCTTTGAGCAAATGCGTGCGCCCGAAACTGTCACCAAAGACGTCGCACGGGCATTTTATCGCGCTCAGGTCGAGCGGCGTCCAATTGTCTTGAACATGCCAGCCGACTTTATGTGGCAAGAAGTCGAGCATCAAAGTCATGTGCTTGATGTTTTCACTGCACCTGGCGGCGTGGCCGAAGGGGATATCCTAGATAAAGCGATTGGCATGATCGCCTCTGCGCGTCGGCCTCTCATTCTTGCAGGCGGCGGTGCGGTGAAGGCGCGTGATCAGCTTATCGCGCTTGCGGATCGCTTAGAGGCACCACTTGCGACGACACTAAAGGCAAAGGGTCTGTTCAATGATCATCCCTACAACATTGATATCTTTGGAACCTTATCGACGCCTGCCGCTTATGAATTGATCGCCATGTCAGATTGCATAGTTTGCTTTGGCACGGCTTTGCATGATTTCACCACTGATCGCGGAAAACTAATGAAAGACAAGCGCATCGTGCAGGTTGATGTCGAACCAACTGCGATTGGTGGCGGGCTTCATCCTGACGCGGCCCTGGTTGCGGATGCGGCCCAAACGGCAGAGACGATTGTTTACTGGCTCAACGAGGCAGAGGTGCCTGCCAGCGGCTTTACACGCGAGTTGGACATCACGACACTAACGCAACATCCAATTTCCGCGGAAAAGCAGGCGGATGGGTTTGTGAATTATGTCTATGCTTTAGAGCGGCTGGAATCGGCGCTTCCAAAGGATCGGATTTTGGTGTCTGACGGAGGGCGCTTCATGACCGAGGTTTGGTGTCGCCTCTCAGCGCCTGATCCGCAAAGCTTTGTTCCGACGGTAAATTTCGGCGCGATTGGGCTTGGCCTGCAAGAAGCGATTGGCGCTGGCGTCGCCGCGCCTGACCGCCCTGTTGTCCTATTTACCGGTGATGGTGGCTTTATGATGGGGGGCATCAATGAGTTTAATACAGCCGTTCGGCTGGGGCTTGATCTGATAGTTGTTGTTGCAAATGACTCAGCTTACGGCGCGGAACACATCCAGTTTATTGACCGAAAGATGGACCCAAGTTTGACTGAATTTCATTGGCCCTCATTTGCCGAAACGGCAATTGCTTTGGGCGGGGACGGCGAGGTGGTGCGTTCAAAAGCTGAACTGGAGGTTGCCCTTGCAAGTTTGGAGGCACGCAAGGGCCCATTTTTGCTTGAATTGCGGCTCGACCCGCATGACGTTCCGCGAATGCGCGTGTAACGCGCTGATTATTCAGCGCCGAGAACCAAGGTCCAATAGGTATTTGCCCCTGTTCCTTTGCGGGCTAGGCCGAAATCTTCAAATGCTGCATTAACATTGTTCGCTTGGTGTGGTTTGGATTTCACCCAAGCATTCATAACCGCGTTTTCGTTTCTTTGACCTTTTGCGATGTTTTCACCGATGACGGTTGGATTGTATCCCGCTCTTATCGCCCGCAGCTTGACGGTTGCCGTTTCCGCCGTAGAGCCAGTGTGGGTTAGCTTGCCATTGGCGAACATATCGTTGGAATGCGCTTGGGCTGCTTTATCGAGCTTCGCGCTGTATTTTAGGGCTGGTGAGCCCGCGTCCAAACGCACAGCGTTGATAAGCGACGCGAACGAGGCATCTTTGGTTGGATTAGCCTGATAGCTATCTCCGCCAGTGATCGTTTCGGGAAACTGTCTTAGGCCCAAAATGGGATCAATTTCTCCGCCTGCAGCGATCATTTTGATTGCTGGGGGCATTGGCGGCCTGGGCGCTGAGCTGCTGGAACTTGAACCTTGGCACGCTGATAGAATAAATGGAGCAGCAAGCAAGACCGCGATATTTGAAAATTTGTCGAACATTATGATCTCCCGAAAAATGAACAGCTTTTGGCGCATCGAGAGATAGCTTTGAATTTTGAACGTGCCCTGTAAAGAAAATTCCTACATTTTCTGCGTTGCTGTAAAGTGATCTGTGCGGAAAAAGAAACCCCGCGAAGCTGATGCAACGCGGGGTTTCAAATTCTAAAAGCATTCAAGCTCAAGAAAAGGTGCTTAGAGCATCCCTTCGCGCTGTAGCTTCTTACGCGCCAGTTTACGGGCGCGGCGGATCGCTTCAGCTTTCTCGCGTGCTTTTTTCTCAGACGGCTTTTCGAAATGTTGCTTGAGCTTCATCTCACGAAAAACGCCTTCACGCTGGAGCTTTTTCTTCAGGGCACGAAGCGCCTGATCGACATTGTTGTCACGAACACTAACCTGCATGTGGTTTTCACCACCTTTCTAGTTTGAAGTTGCAAGGATTTGCAGGAAGCCGCCATATAGCAAAGCGCGTGTAATATGTCTAGTATAGCATCATGCGAAGAGGGGCTTGCTATGACCAATCCAAATGAAGCGCTAAAGCAGCAGTTGTTGGACGCTATTTTGAACCATGTTGCTTTTGATGGTTGGAGCGATGCGAGCTTTGACGCGGCTGTTCAAGACCTTGGCATTGATATGCCGCTCGCAAAGGGTGCGTGTCCGCGCGGCGCTGTTGATTTGGCGATAGCATACCACCTTCGCGGCGATGCCGACATGGTTGCGCGATTTGGGCAAGAAGATCTAAGTGGCTTGCGGTATTCAGAAAAAATCGCTGCCTTGGTTCGATTTCGCCTTGAAGCGGCAATGGACAAGGAAGCCGTGCGACGCGGCACGACGCTTTTTGCTTTGCCGCAATACGCAGGTGATGGGGCGAAACTAATTTGGGGCACTGCCGATGCAATTTGGAATGCGCTTGGCGATACGTCGCGCGATTCTAATTGGTATTCCAAGCGAACAACATTGAGTGCGGTCTATAGTGCAACAGTTCTGTTTTGGTTGGGTGATACGTCCGAAGATCATGCGGAGACATGGGCGTTCCTGGATCGTCGAATCGAAAATGTCATGCAGTTTGAAAAGGTCAAAGCGCAGGTAAACGCATCGCCGATATTAAGGCCGTTTCTGGCGGGTCCAAAATGGGCGCTGAGTTTGCTCAAGGCACCACCCGAAGGTTCTCGCGATGACTTGCCCGGCCATTGGTCGAACACCTCTAATAATACATAATACCCGAAAGGATTGCCCATGCGCGCCGTTGAAATCACCAAATCTGGTGGCCCTGAAGTCTTGCAGATTTGCGAACGCCCAATGCCTGAGGCAGGGCATGGGGATGTTGTTATTAAGATCGCATATGCAGGGGTGAATCGACCTGATGCGTTGCAGCGTGCTGGTTCCTACGCGCCGCCGCCAACGGCGAGCGATTTGCCCGGGCTGGAAGCGTCTGGTGAGATCGTTGCGATTGGCGACGCTGTCACAGATTGGTCCGTTGGCGATCAGGTTTGCGCGCTGTTGCCGGGCGGTGGCTATGCAGAATATGTCGCGACCCCAGCGGCGCATTGCTTGCCTGTTCCCAAGGGGATGGGGTTGAAAGAGGCCGCCTGTTTGCCAGAGACCTATTTCACAGTCTTTTCCAACGTGTTCCAGCGCGGCGGGTTGAAAGCAGGTGAGCGGTTCTTGGTGCATGGCGGATCGTCGGGGATCGGTACGACCGCGATCCAACTGGCGAAACTCTTTGGCGCGCGCGTGTTTGCGACGGCGGGCTCTGACGAGAAATGTGCGGCTTGCGTTGAACTAGGGGCAGAGCGCGCGATCAATTATCGCGATGAGGATTTTGTTGAGGTTTTGAAGGCCGAAGGCGGTGCTGATCTGATCTTGGACATGGTCGGCGGTGAGTATTTACCGCGCAATGTGAAGACTTTGGCGAATGATGGTCGCTTGGTTCAGATCGCATTTTTGCAAGGCCCGAAGATCGAGCTGAACTTCGCGCTGATGATGATGAAGCGTTTGACGATCACAGGATCGACGCTGCGCCCGCAGAGTGATTTGGCGAAAGCGCGCATTGCAGATGCGCTGCGCGAACAGGTTTGGCCGTTGCTAGATGCAGGGCGTTTGGGGCCTGTGATTGACAGCGAATTTGACTTGGCGGATGCGTCCGTTGCCCATGCGCGAATGGAGAGCTCTGGGCACATCGGAAAAATCGTTCTTAAGGTTTGAGGCAGCAGAGGGGGCCAGCCCCCGTCTCAGCGAGCTGAGACTCCCCCGGAGTTTATTTTGGAAAATGAAGGGGGGCGTTAACCTTAATATGTGGTTAGCGAACTGGATCGAAGAGAGCGTTTTTCATCGTGCAATCTTTGATCGTGTCGCGCCCGCATGGAACTGGATCGAGGTTCTTTGACAGGCAAATGCGTGTCTCTTGGATGCGACCCTGTTTGCATGTGATTGTCAGCATGTTGGCCTCGAGATCGGGGTTTTCCTTGAGGAAGGCTTCTTCCACGACTTTGGCGGGAACCTTAACTGCTTTGTCGAGTCTGCGAAACACAGCCGGGCGATTGATCTTGCCGTAAGCTTCGCGCGAGAGGTCGTAATAGGCGCGCGCGCTGAGGCCAGTGCAGGTGCCGTGTTTCTTCCATTGATGCCAAGCTAGACCTGATGTGCCCATGATGTCGGCCATAGCATTAGTCATACCGCGAGAAGGTTGGCGTTCGGGCGTTCGGCAAAAGCTGGGCCAGCCTTGGTGGAATTGCGGCCAAAGGCCGTGCAGCGTCCAGCCGAAATCTTTTGAGGCATCGCATTGCTCAGAATTGCGCGCATCCCCTTCCAAGGCACACCAAGTTGGCGTCCAGCTGAGGGCGAGGACGTAGTAGTCAAATTCGCCCGCTTTTTCGCCGTCAGCACGCAGGCTGCTTGCCATCATTAACAGTGTCAGAACCAGTTTACGCATTGCCTCTTCCCCTTTGGTGCAATCGCCACTATATGAGGGGTCAAGTTCCCCCACAATGGTAACCCGCACCCCTCAAAAAGGTGCCGCCTATTTCAGGCGACGAGAGAGATATGTTTGAAGGAGAGTTCCCATGGCCAAACCGATTATGGCAAAAGCGACCGCCGTATGGCTGGTGGATAACACGACGATCAGCTTCAAGCAGATCGCAGATTTTGTTGGCATGCATGAGCTTGAAGTGCAGGGCATTGCGGATGGTGATGTTGCGACTGGCGTCAAAGGGTTTGACCCGATCGCGAACAACCAATTGGTGCAGGAAGAAATTGACGCAGCGCAAGACAATCCGCTGCACAAACTGAAACTGAAATTCAACGCAGCGGCGCAAGGCGAAGAAAAGCGCCGTGGCCCGCGTTATACGCCTTTGTCCAAGCGTCAGGATCGCCCTGCCTCTATCCTTTGGTTGGTGAAGTTCCACCCAGAGTTGACAGACGGCCAAGTCGGCAAGCTGGTCGGCACGACAAAGCCAACGATCCAAGCAATCCGCGAGCGCACGCACTGGAACATTGCAAACATTCAACCGATTGATCCGGTTGCTTTGGGCCTGTGTAAGCAATCCGAATTGGACGCAGCAGTTCAGAAAGCCGCAGCGAAGAAAGCCGCCGAAGGCAGCGTGATGAGCGATGATGAGCGCCGCAAGCTGGTGAGCACAGAGCAATCTCTTGGTATGGAAGCAGAGCCGAAAATCCCAAGCGCGATCGAAGGCCTAGAGACATTTTCACTTGGAGATGCACCTGAAGAAAAAGAAGAAGAGACAGGCGACATTCTGGATGCCGAGAGCTTCTTTAACTTGCCAGGTGACAAGGACGATGAAGCTGACAGCTAAGTTGGCTTATTCCTGCTAATCATTGAAACCCGGAACATACAAATGCTCCGGGTTTTTCTGTGCCCATTTAGGCGTTGTCTGATTGAAGGTGAACATAGGTTTCATCAAAGCGCCGTTGAAGGTGATCAATCGCAAGAACTGGCTCTTGTTCTTTGTGAGAAACGATCGTGTCGTGGTTCGGGTTGAAGAAAAGCGGAACCGAAATACGTTCATTCTTGGGGCCAAGAACGCGATGCGGGGTGGCTTTGATGCGCCCATCGGTCCAAATTTCCAGCATTTCGCCAAAGTTTATAACGAATTCTCCAATTGGTGCGCTCACGGGTATCCACCCGCCGCCACGCTTGCGTACTTCTAGGCCCGGGGAGCCGTCTGTCGCCAAAAGTGTCAGGCAGCCGTAGTCGGTGTGCGTTGCAATGCCAAAATCTTTGTCCGTCGCCCAGTCGGGTCGTTCAGGGTAGTAGTTGCCCCTGAGCAGCGCCATTGGTTTGCTGAATTTGTCGCGAAAGTACGCGGCATCTGCGTCAGCTGCATCCGCAAGGGCGCAGAGCAGATCGAGTGCAAACGTAGTTGTTTCGCGATAGTAGGTTTGCAATGTCTTCGCGAAGTTTTCGGGATTTTCAGGCCAGATATTCGGCGCATATGCAGGTAGTTGGAGTTTTGTCAGGGGGTCGTTTTGATCCAGCTCTATTCCGCAATCGAACACTTGCTTGTAGTCAGGGTTCGCATTTGGATCGACCTGTTCGGATTGCGCGCCGCCCCATCCACGATTGGATCCCGTTTTTGCCATGTCATAGGCCTCTTTTTCAGCGCTGGGCAGATGAAAAAACGTGCGGTAGTTTTGAATAACTCCCTCAACAGAAGCGGCAGAGATTGGTGTGTTGTAGACCGTCAAAAAGCCGATCTCTGACGCACCAATTCGGGCTGCATCACGCGCTGCGGCGTGGTTTGGGTGTTTCGGGTCAATGAGCGCAGCAGCGTCTATTCGAGGAATCAAAAGGCGTCCTTTCGAGGTTTTGTCGTGATGTGAGGGGATGTCTTGCTAGATCGGTTTGCGCGCATTCATGGCGGCAGTGATCGTACCGTCGTCCAAATAGTCGAGTTCGCCGCCTATTGGCACGCCTTGCGCAAGAGAAGTTAACGTGACGCGGTTTTCTAGCAGATCAGCGATGTAATGCGCTGTGGTTTGGCCGTCGATCGTCGCATTGAGAGCAAGGATCACTTCTGTGATGTCTTCACTGATAACCCGATCAATCAAGCGGGGAATGCGTAGCTCATCGGGCCCGATCGCGTCGAGGGCGGAAAGGGTTCCGCCGAGCACGTGGTAGCGACCATGAAAGACGCCCGAGCGCTCCATCGCCCATAAATCAGAGACATCCTCAACAACGCAGAGGATACCATTTGCGCGTTTTTCGCTTTCGCAAATATCGCAAATGTCAGAAGTGCCGACGTTGCCGCAATTGAGACACTCACGCGCGCTCGCAGCAACGGTTTGCAGCGAGTCCGCAAGAGGGGTGAGGAGCAACGCGCGTTTGCGAATTAGGTGCAACACAGCACGGCGCGCAGAGCGAGGGCCAAGCCCGGGAAGCTTGGCCATCAACTCAATAAGCGCTTCGATGTCTTTTGTGCTGCTCACCAAATTTGCTTTAGAATGGCAGTTTCATATCTGCTGGAAGACCAAGGCCTTCGGTCAGTTTGCCCATCTCAGCCGCAGACTTTTCAGCCGCTTTTTGCTGCGCCTCTTTGATTGCCGCTAGGATCAAATCTTCGACGATTTCTTTTTCATCGCCATTGAAGATCGATGGATCAATGTCGAGCGCGGTGAGTTCACCCTTTGCCGTAGCTGTTGCCTTAACAAGACCTGCGCCGCTTTCGCCAACAACCATCATCGAGCCAAGATCTTCTTGCAGTTGACCCATCTGGTCTTGCATTTCCTTGGCTTTTTTCATCATGCCCGCCATATCGCCGAGCTGGCCTAGTCCTTTGAACATCTTCGTCTCCGTTAAGTTTTGCGCGCCTCTTTGGGCGTCGTATAGAGTATCATCCCTATACATATTGCAGTGACAGCAGCGATGAACAAGGTGGGGGAGCCAATACATCCTTCGGCTTGGGCAAGTGCGCGTATTCCAGTTGGGTCTGCCATAGTCAAAAGGCTGCCATATCCGACCCAAAGGATAAGAACGAGCAATGCGCCCCATTGGTTGCGAAACCTAATCGCAATGAGCGTCAGCGCAAAAAGGAGCAAACTGGCAGGAGAACTTGCCAAAGCGATTGCTTCGCTCACACCTGAAACTGGAACACCGTCCCAATCAGGTCGCGCTTTGTCGCAAACCTCGGCCGCGAGCAAGCTGGGGAGCAGCGTGAGGATCAATCCTCCTCGAAAGGGTCCCATTCATCTTCCACTTCTGGCAGGGCTTCTGCCATGGCCTCATTCGCAATTTCCTGCGGGGTCTTTATGTCAATGATCTTTGCGCCGGGAAAGGCTTCTTTAACGGCTAGAAACAACGGATGCTGTTCGGCTTCTGCTTTGATTGCATTGTCGGCGGCATCGCGTTTTTCCGTAATGGTGTCAGCGCCGCCTTCATTGACCAAGGTGACTGCCCAACGATTGCCGGTCCATAGCTGAAGCTTTTGACCGAGGCGTTGGGCAAGGTCATTGGGCGCGTTGGAATGGGGTTCGAATTCGATTCGCCCCGGTTGGTAGTGAGCAAGTTTTACGCCGCCTTCGACTTCGACCAGAAGTTTCACATCGCGGTTAGCGCGGATCAGCTCGACGACATGATTGAAGGTTGGAAAGCGCTCAAGCGCATCAGCATCCAGTTGTTGAGCTGTCGCTGCACCACCTGCATTGCCACCCGAGACCGTCATGCGAGATTGGGCGTTGGCAACAGCCGTTACTCCCGCGCTCACTCCGCCGCCACCGCCGCCAGATGGGGAGGGAGGGGGCGGCGTATCTTGTAACCTACGGATCAATTCTTCGGGGCTTGGAAGTTCAGCGACATGGGTTAGACGAATGATTGCCATTTCAGCAGCCATCATCGAATTGGGTGCGCTTGCGACTTCGTCCAGCGCTTTGAGCAGCATTTGCCACATCCGCGTCATTGCGCGCATGGGAAGATCGCTTGCCATTTGCAGACCGCGCGCGCGCTCGTCAGGGGAAACAGTTGGATCATCGGCAGCGTCGGGCGTGATTTTCACGACACTGATCCAATGCGTTATCTCAGCCAGATCACGCAAAACCGCCATCGGGTCTGCACCTGCTGCGTATTGTGCGCCAAGTTCGGTCAACGCTGCTGCTGCATCGCCGCGCATCACCATTTGGTAAAGATCAAGAACACGGCCGCGATCTGCAAGCCCGAGCATCGCACGGACTTGTTCAACCGTTGTTTCACCCGCGCCATGGCTTATCGCCTGATCAAGTAGGGAGGTCGCATCCCGTGCGGACCCTTCGGCGGCGCGTGTGATGAGGGCCAACGCGTCTTGGGAGATTTCTGCGTTTTCGCCACTGGCAATGCGTTTGAGCATGCCGATCATGTCTTCCGGCTCAATCCGGCGCAAATCGAAACGCTGGCAGCGGCTAAGGACTGTAACTGGAACCTTGCGAATTTCAGTTGTCGCGAAGATGAACTTCACATGCGCGGGGGGCTCTTCGAGCGTTTTCAACAGCGCGTTAAAGGCCGACGTCGAAAGCATGTGAACTTCGTCGATGATATATATTTTGTATCGGGCAGACGCCGCGCGGTAGTGGACGCTTTCGATAATTTCACGAATGTCGCCTACGCCCGTGCGCGATGCGGCGTCCATTTCCATGACATCGACGTGACGCCCTTCCATGATCGCGACGCAGTTTTCACACACCCCACAAGGTTCTGTCGTCGGGCCGCCGTTGCCATCTGGGCCAATGCAGTTGATACCCTTAGCAATAATTCGTGCAGTTGTCGTTTTCCCCGTTCCGCGAATGCCCGTCATTACAAAGGCTTGGGCGATGCGATCTGCTTCAAACGCATTTTTCAGCGTCCGCACCATGGCTTCTTGGCCAACAAGGTCAACGAAAGTTTCAGGGCGGTATTTACGCGCGAGAACTCTGTAGGCTGTGTTCGGTTCGTCAGTCATTCATATGTCCCGGAATCGCGTTGGTGCCGACTTTAATGGGCGGCTCGCGTCGGGTCCAGTGCAAGCGAGGTGCAGGCAGCGGCGCAGCTGTACATGAGCGTAAATAAATTGAACGGTGAGATCGATTTGAGGATGATTATGCTAACGCTTGCTTTTTTCCATAGGGTCATGCCCATAATACGGCCGAAAGGCACGCATGAAGTGGGTGCCGCGAAGTTGGAGAACGATTATGCGGTTACGCGGGGCAAGAGGCAGCCGAAACATTGAGGACCGTCGCGGTCGTCGTGGCCGCAGTGGCGGACGCGCAGCGCCTATCGGGGGCGTTGGGCTGATTGTTGTCCTTGCGATCGGCTATTTTGCGGGCATTGATGTTACGCCTTTGTTGCAACAAGGAAATGCACCGCAGCAAACGTCAACGCGGGCGATCTCGCCAGAGGAAGAACGCGCTGGCGAATTTTCATCGCGGGTATTGGCGACAACAGAGCAAGTCTGGGGACAGATATTTCCCGCGCAGGTCGGGCGCGATTATCGCGCGCCAACTTTGGTGTTGTATTCCGATGTCACACAAAGCCCTTGCGGCGGAGCATCTGGTGCTACAGGGCCATTTTACTGCCCTGCCGACAACAAAGCCTATTTAGACACTGATTTCTTCGCCACCTTGTCGCGTCAACTCGGTGCGAAGGGAGATTTTGCTGCGGCTTACGTTATCGCTCATGAGGTTGCCCATCATGTTCAGAACGAGCTTGGAATTTTAGGCAAAGTGCATGAAGCACGTCGTCGAGCGAGCATCGAAGAGGCAAATGCACTTACAGTTCGCTTAGAGTTGCAAGCAGATTGTCTCAGCGGAGTCTGGGCTAGATCGGTCGAAGGCTTGCTCGAGCCGGGCGATTTAGAAGAAGCGCTGAATGCGGCGCGGATGATTGGGGATGATCGTCTGCAAAAACGGGCAGGCAAAGTGCCTCAGCCGCATACATTCACCCATGGAACGAGTGCGCAGCGTGCGGGCTGGTTTGCAAAGGGGTTCAAGAGCGGTGACATGCGTGATTGCGACACATTTAGTGCAAACCGGCTCTGACGAATGAGCGATCTGATCATCCACGCTCTTAGGGTTGCTGATGGCTCGCTCGCGATTTGCCAGATGCCGGGCCGCGAAGGCAACTATGAGGATGATCTGGATTTCATACGCGAGTGGAAACCGTCTTTGGTCATAACGATGACGACACGCGGAGAACTGGCGGACGCAGGAGCAGAAACGCTGGGCGCAGACATCCAAGAAAGCGGCGCGCGTTGGCTGCATTTGCCGATAAAGGATTTCGGGATTCCCGACTCGGACTTCATGGCGACATGGCCCGATTCACGCGATGCAGCGCTGAGCGCGCTGCGGGGCCGTGGACGGGTTCTCATTCATTGCAAAGGTGGGTGTGGGCGTTCAGGCATGTTGGCGCTTCGCCTTATGGTCGAAGCCGGCGAAGATGCTGTGGAGGCGCTGTTAAGGCTGCGAAAATTGCGCCCATGTGCGGTCGAAACCGACGCCCAATTGCGCTGGGCGGTAACAGGCTTAGTGCAAGAGGATTAGGTGAGAGGTTGGACATCGACCCAAGTGGGGCTCGTTGTGGCTGCTTCCTTCCGGATCTGACCAGGTTGGCGAGGCACTTGCCCGCGCCAACCCCTCGCTTGCTGATATAGACAGGGCGAGAGGGCATTGCAAGGCTTGGCGCTTCAGTCACCAGTTCATGATGCAAGAGCGTTTGCAAAACACCTGAAAACCAAGACTTGATCCTTGTTAGCAAAAAAACATAGCGTGCCCCTCAATTGAGGAGCGCCACATGAAACTTGCAGAAACGGTAACTTTTGGCGGATCTTCGCTAGATCGGGCAGCCCATCTTCGCGCAGATGCAACCAAGCTTAACGCGTTGAAAGCCCGAGGCGATGCGGTGGCGATACTGTTCTGGCGTGGTAAACCTTTGATCCGACGTGGCCCACGTGATGCGCTGGCTCGGATTTCGATGAACGATGATGTGTTGAAATCCCGCTTGGATCAGGCATTTTTCCTTGGCTTGGAAGGAGAGGCACCTGTTTTTGCCTGCGATCTTTCTGATTGGCAGCCTGAAAATGTCGATGAAGCCGAATTGGGTGCTTTTCTAGATGGCTCAGAGCAGCGGCATCCTGATCTTCCCGAGAGCGATGTTTTTGCAGAGTTGCGAATGAATATGACGCGCCTTTCGTCACGCGATGCAGAGCTCGTCGCATCTGCGCGCGCGCTTTATTGTTGGCACAGTAGTCACAAGTTTTGCTCTAAATGCGGTGCGCCGAGTGATATGTCGATGGCTGGCTGGCAACGCAGTTGCAATGCGTGTGGCGGACAACATTTTCCGCGCACTGATCCTGTTGTCATAATGCTGATTACTTACGGAAATTCGGTTCTTATGGGTCGCTCGCCGGGATGGCCGGAGGGCATGTATTCGCTTTTGGCTGGCTTTGTTGAACCGGGCGAAACGCTTGAAGGCGCTGTACGTAGGGAAGTTTTTGAAGAGGCGGGAATCACCGTTGGGCGGGTAGATTACCTTGCAAGCCAACCTTGGCCTTTTCCTAATTCGCTCATGTTTGGCTGTCGCGGTATCGCGACAAGCGAAGAAATCACGATCGATCCAACAGAAATTGAGGATGCGATTTGGGTAAGCCGCGAAGAGATGATGCTGTCCTTTGCGGGGGAGAATCCGAAAATTCTTCCTGCGCGTAAAGGCGCGATAGCACATTTCATCTTAAAGCACTGGCTCAGCGATAGACTTGACTGACAAATCTCAGCTATAGGATAAAAAACTCAAAAGACGCGAGCACACTGATGAAATTCTCAAGCAACGAAGATATTGAAGCACCGATCAAAGACGCTTTCGCGTTGTTTACTGACTTTGATCAATTTGAGCGCTCTGCGCTTCGTCGAAGTGCTGATGTGCGCCGAATCGATACTTTGGGTCAAAACGGCGTTGGCATGGCGTGGAACACGCAATTCAAATTGCGCGGCAAGGAACGCAAGATCGACGCAGAGATGGTCGAATATTGCGAACCTGAAAATTTCTGCCTCCAGCTTCAAAGCGAAGAGGTGACAGCACTCGCACATGTAGAGCTTATGCCGTTGTCCAAAGGAAGAACCCGCGCTTCTGTATCTGTTGAGCTAAAGCCGATCAGCCTTGCAGGGCGTTTGCTGGTACAGTCTTTGCGTCTTGGTAAAGCGCGTTTGGATAAGAAGTTCAAGAAAAAGGCTGGGGACTTTGTTCGCAACCTTGAGCGCGACTATCAAGCCAAAAACAAAGCTTAAGCGTTAAGTGTCACGCTCAGGCGCGCGTGGGTAGGTTCCCAAGATATTGATTTCGCTTGTGAAATAATCGAGTTCTTCTAGCGCGCGCTTGACGTTTTCATCATCTGGATGACCTTCGATGTCAGCGTAAAACTGCGTTGCCGTGAAATGTCCGCCAACCATATAGCTTTCCAGCTTGGTCATGTTGACGCCATTGGTCGCAAAGCCGCCCATTGCTTTGTAGAGCGCGGCGGGAAGGTTGCGCACGCGAAACACGAAACTGGTCATCATTCCGTGGCTTCCACGTTTTTCGAGTTTGCTTTTCGGAGACATGACCAAAAAGCGGGTCGTATTGTGCCCATGGTCTTCGATATCGCGGGCAAGCACGTCGAGGCCATAAATTTGCGCCGCGATCTCACTTGCTAAAACACCGGCAGTCTTGTCCCCGCTTTCAACCAGTTCTGCGGCAGCGCCTGCGCTATCAGCCGCGGCTTCGCCCTTGATGCCATTTTCGGCAAGAAAACTAGCCGCTTGAGGCAATAGAACCAAATGCGCGCGCACCTTTTCCAAGTCTTGTAATTTGACGCCAGGATTGACCATTAGGCAGATACGCACGCGTGTGAAAGCCTCGCCAATGATGTGAAGGCCAGAGCTAGGCAAGAGGCGGTGAATGTCTGCAACGCGCCCATAAGTCGAGTTTTCTACAGGCAGCATGGCCAACTCAGCGCGACCTGAATTGACAGCGTCAATAACATCTTCAAACGTTCTGCAGGGCAAAGGTTCAAGATCGGGATAATTGTCTGCGCAGGCTTCGTGAGAATAGGCTCCTAATTCGCCTTGGAATGCAATCTTGTTCGTCATAAATGCTGTTCCTATAAAATCTGATGCAGTTGGGCGTTTAGTCGCGGGGTGTACACCTTGCCATACGCGCGCGAAACCCATAGACAGCCGCGCAACGATATACAACGGGACAAGCCAAATGTTTGACACGATGACCTTTACCAAAGTCCTTGGCGGCTTCTGTGGTGCATTTCTAATCTATCTTATGAGCAAATGGGCTGCAGAAGAAATGTATCACACGGGTGGTGGCCACGGCGATGATCATGGCGCAGCCTATGTAATCGAAGTCGAGAGCGACGATGATGGCGCTGAAGAAGAAGCAGGTCCAGACATCGCAACTTTGGTTGCTGAAGCGGACGTTGCTAAAGGCGAAAAAGTTTTCGGAAAATGCAAAGCCTGCCACAAGCTGGAAGACGGCGCGAACGGCACAGGTCCACATTTGTTTAACATTGTGAACCGTGAAATCGGTAAGATCGACGGCTTTGGTTATTCTGGCGTTCTTGCTGAGATGGGCGGCGCATGGGGCTACGCAGAGCTAGACGGCTTCTTGGCTAACCCAAAGAAATACGCGAAGGGCACAAAGATGAGCTTTGCGGGTCTGAAGAAAGAAGGCGATCGTGCAAATTTGATCGCTTATCTTGAGACAATTCAGTAACAAAAACTGACAGACTCACGATTTAGAAGCCGTTCAGCATCATGCTGGACGGCTTTTTCGTGCCGTTGCGCGGATTTATTGGCAGCGCACCCAGCATTCACAACCAGTTTATCCAATCGGCGCTTGAATGTGGTGAGCGCAGGGCATTAGCTATAATAAACGCATAGATCAAAATGCGAATATCTGTGGGAGCATGACGATGATGGGAAAAACTCCAAAGCGTGAACTAACGATAAAGCGCCGTGATCTGATGCTTGGAATGGCTGCGGGGAGCGCTGGTGCCGCGCTCGGACTGCATTCCAGCACCGCCTATGCGGACAGCCATGCGCAAGAACTTATCAAAAGTCACGGCTACTCCTTTTTTGGCGATTTGAAGTACCCGCCAGATTTTTCTCACTTCTCATATGTGAATCCGAATGCACCGAAGGGTGGTCAGATCACCCTTAGCACGCGCGGTACTTTTGACGGGTTTAACCGATGGGCGTGGCGCGGAAGCCCCGAAACCAACTCCAGCGTCGTGGGCGAAGCGATGTTTGCCGAGATGCCATGGGGTGGCCCTGCGCCTGCTGATTCCTTGACTGATTCCTATTGCTTGATCGCGCGTGAAATCGAATACCCGAAGTCTAAAGAGTGGTGTGTTTTTCACATGCGCAAGGATGTCGTGTTTCGCGACGGATCCCCGCTTCGCGCTCAGGACGCTGCATTTACCCACAATCTTTTCCTTGAACAGGGCATTCGCTCTTATGCGCGTTCGGTTAAAGAACGTATCGAAGCCGTGGAAGTCATCGATGATCACACTGTGCGGTTTAAGTTTGTAGATGGCATTTCAAGACGCTCGTTGATTGATCAAGTTGGTGGAACACCAATTTTGTCAGAGCAATGGTATAAGCAAACGGGTGAACGTCTGGATGAGCCGTCTATTCAATCGCCCATGGGCTCGGGCCCCTATCAAGTCGGTGACTATGAGTTCAATCGTTATGTCGTCTATGAGCGCAACCCGAACTATTGGGGTTGGGATCATCCCGCCAACATCGGGCGTCATAACTTTGATCGCATTCGAATCGAGTATTTTGCTGATGCAACGGCGGAGTTTGAGGCCTTCAAATCGGGAGAAGTGAACTTTCGCCAAGAAGGCTCTAGCAAGCGCTGGGCGACGGGGTACAATTTCGCATCTTTGGACAGCGGGCATGTGAAGAAGGAATCGATCCCGGATGGGACGGCTCCTAACAATTCAGGCATTATTTTCAACACACTGCGCGCGCCCTTGGACAATAGGGATGTGCGCCATGCTCTGTCTTTGGCGTTCAACTTCGAATGGACACGAGAATCCCTGCAATTTGATCTAACGACGCAACGAAATTCGTTTGTGCAAAATCAAGACTGGGAAGCCAAAGGCGTGCCAGAGGGTGACGAGCTAGCCTTCTTGCAAGGTCTGGGCTCTGTGGTTCCACCTGACATGCTGACTGAGCCGGCTGTGATGCCGCACACCTCAAGAAAAGACAAACCAAGCGATCGCCGCAATAAGCGTGAAGCATTTCGTTTGCTCAAAGCGGCCGGTTGGTCGGTGGATGGCAAAGGCCATATGGTTGACGAGCAGGGCGCGCGTATGACGCTCAACTTTTTGGTCATCACGTCATGGGACGACACGAGAAAGGCAATTATCGAGACTTATTCCAAAACTTTAGAAGGTTGGGGGATCAAGGTGAACGCGAGCGCAGTGGATAGCGCCCAAGGGCAGCAGCGCTTTCTCGATAAAGACTACGATCTGATCTACACGCGGATACTAACCTTCTCAACGGTTGGAACTGGCTTGAAGCAATTGTTTGCTTCTGAAACAGCGGAAGTGTCGTCCTACAACCCGGCGGCTCTGCGTAGCCCGGTTGTTGATGCGATTATCGAAGCTGCGCTCAAAGCCGAAACGCGAGCCGCAGAGATCACGTCCCTCAAAGCCCTTGATCGTGCGCTGCGGTATGAACGCATAATCGCGCATGCTGGATTTGTTCCCGAGTACTGGGTGTCTTACTTTGACATGTTTGAAAAACCCGAAAACTTACCGCCGCTTGCCTTGGGTGCGCTCGATTTTTGGTGGTTCAATCAAGAGAAATACGATGCGCTTAAGTCCGCTGGCGTTTTGAGGTAAATCGCTTTGGGCGCTTATATTCTACGACGACTTTTGCTGATCATTCCCACTCTACTAGGGATCATGATTGTTAACTTCACACTGGTGCAGTTTGTGCCGGGTGGTCCTGTTGAACAGGTGCTTGCGCAGATGCAGGGTGGAGGCGATGTTTTTGAGGGGTTCTCAGGTGGGGGCAATGATGTAGGTGAAGAGACATTCGGCTCGGACAGCGAATATGTCGGCGCGCGTGGTCTTCCCAAAGAGTTCATTGAAGAGTTGGAAAAAGAGTTTGGCTTTGACAAGCCGCCTCTAGAACGCTTCCTTAATATGATCTGGAACTACATGCGCCTTGATTTCGGCGAGAGCTATTTTCGCTCGATTAGTGTTGTCGATTTGGTGCTGGAAAAGATGCCTGTTTCGATCACTTTGGGGCTTTGGTCGACGCTTATCGCTTATCTCGTCTCGATACCTTTGGGCATTCGCAAAGCGGTACATGACGGCAGTAGCTTTGACACATGGACCTCTGCGATGATTATCGTCGCATACGCTATCCCAGGATTTTTGTTCGCGATTCTTTTGCTTGTTCTGTTTGCGGGTGGATCTTACTGGCAAATATTCCCTCTGCGTGGGCTGACGTCCGAAAACTTTGACGACCTTAGCTTGATTGGGAAAGCGACGGACTACCTTTGGCATATCGCGCTTCCAGTGTTTGCCTCAACGATTTCTGCGTTTGCAACACTCACGTTGCTGACCAAGAACAGTTTTCTTGACGAAATTAAAAAACACTACGTGATGACCGCGCGCGCGAAGGGGCTTAGCGAAGGTAGAGTTCTTTATGGTCATGTTTTTCGCAATGCGATGTTGATCGTTATCGCAGGGTTCCCTGCGGTTTTTGTGTCCGTGTTCTTTGGCGGCTCTATCATAATCGAAACGATCTTCTCGCTTGATGGCCTTGGCCGTCTAGGTTTTGAAGCAGCTGTTGGACGCGACTACCCAGTGATGTTTGGCACTTTGTTTATCTTCGGCCTTATCGGTCTCGTGGTGAATATCTTGTCCGACCTGATGTATGTGCTGGTTGATCCGCGCATCGACTTTGAAAAGCGGGAAGGTTGATCAAATGAAGCTCTCTCCGCTGAATCAGCGCCGCTGGCGCAATTTCAAACGCAATCGTCGTGCGCTTTGGTCTTTGGCGATTTTTTCGGTCCTGTTCGGGTTGAGCTTGCTTGCCGAGTTCATCGCCAACGATAAACCTATTGTGGTCAGCTACCGCGGTGAGCTGCATATGCCTGTTTTCAAGTTTTATCCCGAGACCGCCTTTGGTGGGGATTTCGAAACAGAGGCCGTCTATCGCGATGTAGAGGTGCAATGCCTGATCAAGTCAGGCGGGTTAGAGTCATGCTGGGATGATCCCGAAGGTATTGTCGAGGCCATCGACCGAGGATCATTTGATGAAAGCATCGAAGATTTTCAGAAAGGATGGATGATTTGGCCGCTTATCCCATATGCCTATGACACCACAGTTGATCGCCCCGGTGCAGCGCCGCTCGCACCGAATGCGCAAAACCTGCTAGGAACGGATGATACAAAGCGCGATGTGCTTGCCCGCGTGATCTATGGGTTCCGCCTGTCGATTTTGTTCACTTTGGTTGTGACGACTTTGGCCAGTGTTGTCGGTATCGCGGCAGGCGCATTGCAAGGCTACTTCGGTGGCTGGGTTGATCTGATCTTCCAGCGGGTGATCGAGATATGGGGCGCGGTTCCGTCGCTTTATATCATCATCATTATGTTTGCTATTTTGGGGCGCGGGTTCTGGCTTTTGGTCTTTCTTATGGTGCTGTTTGGATGGATGGCACTGGTCGGCGTTGTGCGCGCGGAATTCTTGCGCGCCCGCAATTTGGAATATGTGCGCGCCGCCAAAGCGCTTGGCGTCTCAAATTCGGTTATCATGTTCCGCCACATGCTGCCCAACGCGATGGTTGCGACCGTGACGATGTTACCGTTCATTGTTACTGGAACAATCAGCACCCTTGCTGGCCTTGATTTCTTGGGCTTTGGCCTTCCATCTTCATCACCTTCGCTAGGAGAGATGACATTGCAAGCCAAGCAAAACCTGCAAGCACCTTGGCTCGCCTTTACTGCCTTTTTCACCTTCGCTGCCATGCTCTCGCTGCTTGTCTTCATCTTTGAAGGCGTGCGCGATGCATTTGACCCAAGAAAGACCTTCTCATGAGCGCATTGTTGAAGGTGAATGACCTGACAGTTGCTTTTCGCCAAGATGGCAAGCTGAGTGAAGCAGTGCGCGGAGTTAGCTTTACGGTTGATCGAGGAGAAACCGTTGCGCTTGTTGGGGAAAGTGGGTCGGGCAAGTCTGTAACTGCACTGAGTTCTGTGTCGTTGCTTGGCTCAAGTGCCGTGACCAAAGGCTCTATCACCTATGATGGTCAGGAAATGGTCGGAGCGGATGAGGCGCTGCTACGGAAGGTTCGCGGCAATGACATCAGCTTTATCTTTCAAGAGCCTATGACCTCGCTCAACCCGCTTCATACGCTAGAAAAACAACTGGGCGAGTCCCTTGCGTTACACCAAGGTGTGGTTGGTGATGCCGCGCGTGCGCGTATCATTGAATTGATGAATAAAGTTGGCATTCACGATCCTGAAAGCCGATTGAGTTCTTACCCGCATCAGCTTTCGGGCGGGCAACGTCAGCGTGTCATGATCGCCATGGCACTGGCAAACGGGCCAGATTTATTGATCGCAGACGAGCCTACGACTGCTCTGGATGTAACTATTCAAGCGCAAATTCTTGGCCTCTTGGCGGATTTGAAAAAGACCGAAAACATGGGTCTTTTGTTTATCACCCATGATCTTGGTATCGTGCGGAGCATTGCAGACAAAGTTTGTGTAATGAAAGCTGGCGAGATTGTTGAAGCTGGTACAACGGAAGACGTCTTTAATAATCCGCAACATGAATACACAAAAACGCTCTTGAATGCGCATGCTGTCGGGACACCTGATCCCGTGCCCACAGGCGCGCTTGAAAGCATTGGCACGGAACACTTGAAAGTCTGGTTTCCTATTCAGCAGGGCTTTTTGAAGCGAACTGTCGGGCATGTGAAAGCGGTGAACGATGCAACGCTCAGTGTGCGCGCTGGCGAAACGCTTGGTATCGTTGGCGAAAGTGGCTCTGGCAAAACGACGCTTGCGCTTGCGATGATGCGACTGATCGCGTCGGAAGGCGGCATTACGTTCGAAGGTGAAGATACGCGCGCTTGGTCAACCAAGCAGCTACGCGCTGCGCGAAAAGACATGCAGATCGTTTTTCAGGATCCGTTCGGCTCGCTCTCTCCGCGTATGACGGCCGAACAGATTATTGCCGAAGGACTTGGCGTACATGGCACGGATGGCGACAAGTCATCGCGAGATATGGTCGCTGAGATCATGATCGAAGTCGGCCTTGATCCCGAAACGATGCATCGCTATCCGCATGAGTTTTCCGGTGGCCAACGCCAACGCATCGCGATTGCGCGTGCAATGATCCTGCGCCCGAAATTGGTTGTATTGGACGAACCTACAAGTGCGCTTGATATGACTGTTCAGGTGCAAATCGTTGAACTCTTGCGTGGGCTGCAAAAGAAATATGGATTGGCATATCTCTTCATCAGTCACGATCTCAACGTGGTGCGCGCGATGTCACACAAAGTTTTGGTGATGAAGCGTGGCGATATCGTTGAAATCGGCGATAGCGAAGAGCTATTCAAAGCGCCCAAGCATGAATACACGCGCGCGCTCTTGAGTGCTGCCTTGGATCACAGACACGAAGAGTAGCCCATCCATTTGACCGCCTACATAGGGGATTAGATTGCGGAGCTATGCCCCGCGTGGTTGAGATCGTAGGCATCAAACTGGCGGGCGATAAGGCGAGTGAGAGGGCGTGCTTCCAGTGGAATGGACAAGCCTTGCGAGTCAATCGAGAGCAAATCTTCAAAGGCTCTGTTTGCTTCTTGAAAGAGCGTCTCAAGCGCCGCATCCGTGATATCGAAGTTTGCTGTAATTTCTGTACGTGAAATGCGAAAGTCACACATCAACGCCTCGATAAGACGTGCGCGGAGCTTGTCGTCTCCGCCAAACCTGTGTCCGCGCGCGATTGGAATGCGTCCTTCGCGTACCGAAGCGGTGTAGTTCGATGTGGCTGCGTTGTTTTGCGCATAGCCTTGCGGGTAGCGCGAAATCGACGAGGCTCCGAGGCCAATGAGCACCTCGGAGGTGTCTTCGGTATATCCTTGGAAATTGCGTCGAAGCCTGCCAGCTTCCAGCGCTTTGCTTAGCCCGTCGGATTTGGTCGCGAAATGGTCTATGCCGATTTCAGTGTAATCGTCCCAGAGGAACAAGCGCCGCGCGGTTTCAAACAGTTTGAGCCGCTCCTGCGGTGTTGGAAGCGCATCGGACGGGATCATGGATTGACGACGCGCCATCCACGGAACGTGCGCATACCCATAAAGCGCGACCCTGTCAGGGTTAAGCGAAAGCAGCTTTTGCACGCTTTCGGTGATCTTCGCACCTGTCTGATGTGGCAGTCCAAAAAGGATATCAGCGTTGAGAGATTGAACTCCGCGCGCGCGGATCATGTCGATTGCATCGCGGGTGATGTCATAGCTTTGTTCGCGCCCGATACATTTCTGAATCTCGGGATCAAAGTCTTGAACACCGATAGATGCGCGATTCATGCCGGCTGTAGCGAGCGCGTCTAATCGCGCGCCATCAATCTCGTTCGGATCGATTTCAACAGAAAATTCGCCGCCTGCTGCCATTGGTGTTACAGCGAGTATTTCACCGGCAAGATCGGTGATCATGTCAGGAGAAAGCAAGGTTGGCGTACCGCCGCCCCAATGGAGTCGCTCTAACGTGACGCCTTCGGGCAAATGTTTGGCGAGCGTGGCGATTTCTGCCTTAACCGTCTCTAAATAGGCGACAATTGGAGCCACGTTCTGTGTGCCTTGAGTGCGACACGCACAAAACCAACATAGCCGACGACAAAACGGAATATGGGCGTAAAGAGATATCTTACTGTGCGGCTTAATCTCTGAAATCCAGCGCGAGACATCAGCATCGCTGACCTCTCCGTTGAAGTGCGGTGCGGTAGGGTAGCTGGTGTAACGCGGTACTTTAGCGTCAAAAAGACCTAGCCGTTCTAGTTGGTTTCTCATTGTCATATCTTCGCCGATAAGATGTAATGGGCGCTACTTCTTTGATTCAGATCAATGGAAACACATTGTTATGTCCCTAACACTCGCGACTGAACCTCAAGACTGCGGAGATTGCCCAATCCGCCATCGTGCTGTCTGCGCGCGTTGTGAAACGGATGAGTTGGCGCTGTTGGACCAGATTAAGTACTATCGTACTTATGAAGCAGGGCAGACTATTGTCTGGTCAGGCGAGCCGATGGAATTTGTCGGGTCTGTTGTGCGCGGGATTGCGACACTTACCCAAACGATGGAAGACGGACGCACTCAGATGGTAGGTTTGTTGCTGCCTTCCGATTTTGTTGGTCGCCCAGGTCGTCGCGGTGCAGCTTATGATGTTGTCGCAACGACGGATGTCGTGATGTGCTGTTTTCGCAAAGTTCCTTTCGAAGAAATGATGGAGCGCACGCCCCACATCGCTCAGCGATTGCTTGAGATGACGCTAGATGAACTGGATGCTGCGCGTGAATGGATGCTTGTTCTGGGCCGAAAAACCGCGCGCGAAAAGATCGCATCGCTTTTGTCTATCATCGCGCGTCGCGACGCCTCGCTGAATTTGAGCGCATCGCAAGACAAGATGGTGTTTGATTTGCCGCTAACGCGCGAAGCGATGGCCGATTATCTTGGTCTGACGCTCGAAACGGTAAGCCGTCAGATAAGCGCATTGAAGCGCGATGGCGTTATCGTGCTTGAGGGTAAGCGTCATGTAACCATCCCCGACTTTGAGCGTCTGCTCAATGAAGCCGGAGATGATAGCGATGGTGGAATGCTGGCCTAAGGCGCTTAGTGTTTCATAAAGACGGGCAGTTTTGCCTCTTCCAGCATGTCACGTGTTGCTCCGCCTAGAATGGCTTCGCGGAAACGAGAGTGCCCATAAGCGCCCATAACCACCAGATCAGCGTCTTTGTCAGCGGCATGACGCAATAAAACGTCGCTGACACGGGGCAAGCTTTTGCCAAGCACATCGATTTCGACTTTGATGCCATGCCGTGCAAGGAAGACCGAAAGAGGGCCACCCGGGTCAGACCGTTCATGCCCGTGTCGCGGCGGGTCAATGACCGTGACTCGCACAGAGTTGGCTTTTTTCAACAGCGGAAGTGCGGCTCGAATAGCATTCATGGCTTCAGCGCTCTCATTCCAAGCGATGATCACCCTATCTGGCGTGGCTTTTAGAGTGCAGTCCTCGGGAAGGATCATCACGGCAGATTGACCGCCAAATAATGCACCTTCCAAGACTCCTTCGGCCTCTAGTTGAGAGGTGTTGTCGCCATAAGGCGTTGGCAAAACTGCGAGATCGGCAAAACGTGAACGAATGGCCACGCTGCGATTGATATTGCCGATAGGATTGACGACATTTTCAACGCTCCAACGCGCATTGGTTTTGTCGAGCGCTGCGCGCGCCGCGTCGGAGATTGATTTCGCTTCCGCGCCTGCCGCTTCCATCGTGCGTTGCAACAACATTGGATCAACGCCACCATAGTGAAAGCCTGGCGTCATTCGATCAATGCCGTGGCACACAACGTCAAGATGTGCGTCATACGCGACCGCCAGCGATGATACGGCACCTAGAAAGGCGGTGCTCGTGTCCAGATCGGCGAGATGGGTAATAAGAGTCTTATATTCCATTGTGTAGCCTCCTTTTCTTTAAGCTCCCCCTTAGCTTGAGGCGGAATTGCACAGATATCCTTGACGCCAATCAACCTATCGCCGCCAAAAGTTTGACCCAGATCAAAGAATGGATTGGCGTGATCTCGCACAAGACACTCAGTCAAATGAACCCTGCGCACGAATTACGAATCGCGCGGGAAGGACGAAGGGACGAAAAATGATGAACTACATCAAGATTATCGTGCTTGGCCTTATCACGCTTATGGCGATGATTGCTGCCAACTACGCACGAGACCTTGCCTACATGGTTCACGCACTCATCATTATGTTGGTTGCGGGTGGCATGTTCCTGTGGACGGTGCGCCAAACGGGCGAGCCGGTTTCAGGCGGGTCAATGGAACACGAATACATGGACGGCGTGGTGCGCTACGGCGTTATCGCGACAACCTTCTGGGGCATAACAGGTTTCCTTGTGGGAACCTTTATTGCGTTTCAGCTGGCTTTTCCGGCTTGGAACTTTGATTGGGCGGAAGGTTACGCCAACTTTGGTCGCCTTCGTCCATTGCACACCTCGGCGGTGATTTTTGCATTTGGCGGCAACGCTTTAATCGCAACATCATTCTATGTGGTGCAGCGAACAAGCGCGGCGCGCCTCTGGGGCGGCAACCTCGCATGGTTCGTGTTCTGGGGATATCAATTGTTTATCGTTCTTGCGGCGACGGGTTATCTCTTTGGAAGCACGCAGTCTAAAGAATACGCGGAGCCCGAGTGGCATGTTGACCTTTGGTTGACTGTTGTTTGGCTTGCCTATCTCGCGGTGTTCTTGGGAACGATCATCAAGCGCAAAGAAAAGCACATCTATGTTGCGAACTGGTTCTACCTGAGCTTCATCATCACAGTTGCGATGTTGCATGTTGTTAACAACATCAGCATTCCGGTTAGCTTGTTCGGCTCCAAGTCGGTTCAAGTCTTCTCTGGCGTTCAAGATGCGATGGTTCAGTGGTGGTATGGACACAACGCTGTTGGCTTCTTCCTGACGGCTGGTTTCCTTGGCATGATGTACTACTTCGTTCCGAAGCAAGCTGAGCGCCCAGTTTATTCTTATAAACTGTCTATCATCCACTTCTGGGCGTTGATCTTCCTGTATATCTGGGCTGGTCCTCACCACCTTCACTACACAGCTTTGCCTGATTGGGCGGCGACACTTGGGATGGTCTTCTCGATCGTTCTTTGGATGCCAAGCTGGGGCGGTATGATCAACGGTCTGATGACGCTCTCTGGTGCTTGGGACAAACTGCGTACTGACCCTGTTATGCGCATGATGGTTATCTCCATCGGTTTCTACGGCATGTCCACATTTGAAGGACCGATGATGTCGATCCGCGCTGTGAACTCCCTGTCGCACTACACCGACTGGACAATTGGACACGTGCACTCTGGCGCACTTGGTTGGAACGGTATGGTCACTTTCGGTGCGCTCTACTTCCTCGTGCCAAAGCTCTGGAACCGTACGCGTCTTTATAGCCTGACACTGGTTAGCTGGCACTTCTGGCTCGCGACAATCGGTATCGTTCTTTATGCGGCGTCCATGTGGGTGACTGGCATTATGGAAGGCTTGATGTGGCGTGAAGTAGATGCAAACGGCTTCTTGGTGAACTCGTTCGCGGACACTGTTGCAGCCAAGTTCCCAATGTATGTGGTGCGCGGTCTTGGCGGGGTGATGTATCTCACCGGTGCTTTGATCATGGCCTACAACCTTTGGATGACTGTCAAGCGTAGCCCAGCTGTAGAAGCTGAAGCTGCTAACACCCACGCTGCCGTAGCGGCCGAATAGGAAGGAGCAGACCTATGGGAATTCTCGACAAACATAGAATTATCGAGACCAATGCGACCCTTCTGCTGGTTCTCAGCTTTCTGGTCGTAACAATCGGGGGATTGGTGCAAATTGTGCCACTCTTCTACCTCGAAAACACGATTGAGGATGTAGAGGGCATGCGCCCCTACACACCTCTGGAGCTAACAGGTCGCGACATTTACATTCGCGAAGGGTGCTACGTGTGCCACAGCCAGATGATCCGTCCTATGCGGGACGAGGTTGAGCGCTATGGCCACTATTCGCTCGCAGCTGAGTCCAAGTATGATCACCCATTCCAATGGGGGTCCAAGCGGACAGGGCCTGACCTTGCGCGTGTTGGCGGACGTTATTCTGACGAATGGCACGTTGATCACCTTCGCGATCCACAATCCGTGGTGCCTGAGTCGGTTATGCCAAAGTACGACTATCTTGAGCGCACGCTCATTGATGGGAAATATATCGGCGATCTGCTGTCTACCCATGCGTTTGTTGGCGTGCCCTATACGTCCGAGATGATCGAAGCAGCGCAAGCTGACTTTAAAGCGCAGGCAGATCCTGACAGCGATTATGACGGGCTACTTGAGCGCTACGGCGAAAACGTAACAGTCAGCAATTTTGACGGAGCGCCCGGCGTTACCGAAATGGATGCGCTGATCGCTTACATGCAAGTGCTGGGCACGATGGTTGATTTCTCGACCTTCACGCCTGACGCAAACCGCTAAGGAGGGAATGACATGGAAACTTATTCTTTCTTACGTGAATTCGCCGATAGCTGGATGCTTTTGTTCCTCTTTTTGTTCTTCGCAGGCATTGTTTTCTGGGTGTTCCGCCCAGGATCCAAAGCAACCTACGCGGAAACAGCAAACATCCCGTTCCAGCATGAAGATAAACCCTACATTGATGAGGAGGCTCAAAAATGAGCAAGAAACCTGTCAAAAAGGAAGAGGTCGAAACGACTGGCCACAGCTGGGACGGTATTGAGGAGTACAACAATCCCTTGCCACGTTGGTGGCTTTGGACGCTCTACGCATGTATCGTTTGGGCGGTTGGCTACACCATCGCTTATCCGGCGTGGCCCATGATTAACTCGGCAACTGCTGGTGTTCTTGGGTACTCCACACGCGGCGAAGTCGCAGCGGACATTGCGGCGGTCGAAAAGTCTAACGAAACGATCAACGCAAAGCTTGCATCTGTTGAGTTGGGTGAAATCGCGGCTGACCCTGAGCTGGAAATTTATGCTAAATCTGCTGGCGGCGCTGTATTCCGTACATGGTGTGCACAGTGTCACGGTTCTGGCGCGGCGGGTGTTCAAGCATCTGGCTATCCAAACCTGCTAGATGATGACTGGCTTTGGGGCGGTTCTGTTGAGGCAATCCATGCTACGATTAGTCATGGTATCCGCACAGAAACCGACGATGACACACGTTACTCAGAGATGCCTGCTTTTGGCGAAATGCTTGAAAAAGAGGAAATCTCTCAGGTCACCAATTTCGTGATGAGCCTGTCTGGTACTGCTCAGGATGCCAGCATGGTTGAAGCGGGCGCCGTGGTCTTCGAAGACAATTGCTCAAGCTGTCACATGGAAGATGGTGCAGGTGATCGCGAGCAAGGCGCGCCGAACTTAACCGATGCGATCTGGCTCTATGGCGGGAGCTACGACAAGCTCGTCGAGACGATCACTTACAGTCGCTACGGCGTTATGCCAGCTTGGACAGAGCGTTTGTCAGAAGCTGAACTTCGTGCAGTTGCGACCTATGTTCATGGCCTCGGCGGCGGTGAAGCATCTGAATAAGATCGCCTAATTGTGAAAAAGCAAAAGCGCCCGAAGTGTTAGGCTTCGGGCGCTTTTTTTTAGCGCGTCTTGGGCGTGGTCCAACGACGTCCGCGCCATGGCCAACGTGGTTTGGGTGAGCGACTTTCAGCGATTGACGGCGCTCGATATACTATCGGATCAATCATGCTTCGTTCCTTTCTTGGGTTTGATGCGGATCTCATGAGGGTCGCTTTCAATCCAATGGCGAGGCGCTTGCCAGTGAGCGCGGTGACTGTCGTACTGGCGTGTCGCTATCAAAAAGCTGTCTGCGAAAATTCCTATCATATCCGATCTCCAATGCTGACTTGATATCCCGATACTACTTGCAAAGTTGTTTCAAGCGAGTCAGGAAGAATGACCATATGTAAGGTAGGCTTTCAAATGAACTGGCGTGAATTTCCCCCTATGTCTGCGCTTCGAGCGTTCAGCGCTTATGCCGAGACAGGTTCAGTGCAGCGCGCAGGAGATGCGTTAAGTGTCTCTCATGCAGCGATTAGCCAGCAAATTAGGAACCTTGAGGCGCATTTGGACGTGCAGCTATTGGATCGGAAAGGGCGGCAAGCGCGCCTTACCATCGAAGGTCGCGATCTTGCGGATGCTTTGCGTCAGGGCTTTTCTCTTATCGCGGAGGAAGTCGAAAAACTTACAGGAATCCAGGATGCACGTCCGTTGACCGTTTCAACGACCCCTAGCTTCGCCGCCAACTGGCTAGTGCCGCGCCTTGCTGATTTCAGATCAAAGCACCCCGAGATTGACGTCGTTATTGATGCAAACCCAATGGCGGTTGACCTCAAAGAAAGCAAAATGGATCTGGCCATTCGTTTTGGAAAAGGTAGCTGGAGCGGATTTGAGACAAAGCTGTTAGCGAAAACGCGCCGTGTCGCCGTCGCAGCGCCCAGCTTCATTTGCGACGATTGCCCGACAAGCCCCTCTGATCTAGCGCGGTTTCCGATACTGCAAGAAGTTGGGACTTCTGAAAGCTCTCTGTGGCTTGCCAAACATGGCGTTTGCGAAGCGGGTCAAGGCGGCCGTATCATTCTGCCTGGAAACCTGACCTTAGACGCCGCGCGCACGGGGCAGGGGATCACTGTGACTGCTGAGATTTGGGTCAAGGCTGATCTTGAGAGTGGCCGTTTGGTCAAGCTTTTCGAAGACGATGAAGATTTCGGGTATTTTACCGTAACGCGACCCGGTGTGCAGCGAAGCGCGTTAAAGTCATTCCTGCGTTGGCTAAAGACGCAAAAGTAGCGCCACGTTAAATATACCTCTAAGAATCGGAATTTGACTTAGGTCAAAGATAATCCACCACTAGACTGAGACAAGCAGAGCAACGCAAATGCTTATAACGGGGTGATTCCGTGAGCTCACAAGACAATGAACCCGCACCAAGCCTGTATGCCGCCAGAGAACCTGTGTTCCCACGCCGCGTGACGGGTTGGTTTCGCAATCTCAAGTGGATTATTATGGCGCTTACTCTGGGTGTCTATTACCTCACACCTTGGATCCGTTGGGACCGTGGTCCCAATCTGCCAGATCAAGCTGTCTTGATTGATCTCGCCAACCGTCGTTTCTTTTTCTTCTGGATCGAAATCTGGCCTCATGAGTTCTACTTTATCGCGGGCCTTCTGATCATGGCGGGGCTTGGGTTGTTTTTGTTTACCTCCGCTTTAGGGCGCGTTTGGTGCGGTTATGCCTGTCCGCAAACTGTTTGGACGGATCTCTTCATTCTCGTCGAACGTTGGGTCGAAGGGGATCGCAACGCGCGGCTTCGCTTGCATAAACAAAAGAAGTGGGACTTGCGAAAAGCGCGTTTACGTATCACGAAATGGATTGCTTGGGCCTTGATCGGCCTCGCGACTGGTGGTGCTTGGGTCTTCTACTTTGCTGATGCGCCGACTTTGATGGTTGATTTGCTTACTGGCCAAGCGCACCCGATTGCTTACACAACAATGCTGGTTCTTACTGCGACAACCTTTTTCTTTGGCGGCATCGCGCGTGAGCAAATTTGCATCTACGCCTGCCCTTGGCCCCGTATTCAGGCGGCGATGATGGATGAAGATACGTTGGTTGTCGGCTATCGCGAGTGGCGCGGCGAGCCGCGCAAGCATTCCGAAGCCGTCAAAGCGGGTGAACCACAGGGCGATTGTATTGACTGTATGGCTTGCGTGAACGTGTGCCCTGTTGGCATCGATATTCGCGACGGTCAGCAGCTTGAGTGCATCACCTGCGCGCTGTGTATTGATGCCTGTGATGACATGATGGACAAGATCGGCAAGCCTCGTGGGTTGATCGATTACATGGCGTCAACCGACGAAGAAAATGAACGCGCTGGCAAGCCTATCAAACCTGTTTGGCAGCATATTCTGCGCCCGCGAACAATCATGTACACCGTTCTTTGGGCGCTTGTTGGACTGGGGCTTGTATTTGCTTTGTTCATCCGTCCAGACATCGAAATGAGCGTGGCACCGGTTCGCAATCCAACGTTTGTGACGCTTTCGGACGGTTCTGTTCGCAACACTTACGACGTTCGGTTGCTCAACAAGCATGGCGAAGACCGCCCGTTCCGCTTGACGGTTTCTGGTGATCCTACCTTGCGCGTGCAACTTGAAGGCACTGCATACGAAAGTGTTAATGTGCCTGCTGACAGCAACTATCTTCAACGGGTTTATGTGATAGCACCGTCAGCATCGACAGCCGCGAACGCCGAGCGCACACCGTTCCGCATCTGGGTAGAAGATACCTCTAATGGTGAGCGGGCGCATAAAGACACGATCTTCAACGGGAAGGACAACTGATGACCAGTTCCAAACCATTAACAGGTCGCGGAGTATTCGCGATCTTTGCCTCCGGCTTTGCCGTAATCATCACGGTTAATCTGGCACTTGCTTACAATGCAGTGCGTACGTTCCCAGGCTTGGAAGTTAAGAACTCCTATGTTGCGTCGCAGCAGTTTGATGCGCGCCGTTCTGTCCAAGAAGCGTTGGGCTGGACAGTAAACGCGAAATCGACGGGTGGTCTCGTTATTTTGGATATTCGCGATGATGCGGGCCAACCAGTTCAGGTTGCAAAGCTGGACGCGACAGTCGGTCGAGCAACGCATGTTAAGGATGATCTTACGCCTGATTTTGCTTTTGACGGGTCTAGCTATGTTGCGCGCGCCGCGCTGGGTGAGGGCAATTGGAACGTGCGGATGAAGGCGGTAGCAATCGACGGTTCAAAGTTCGAACAACGCGTCATTTTGCACATCAAGGAGTGATCCGTTGAGCGCGATTTCAGCATGCCCCGCGTGTACAGCCGCCCCGGCGGCCGAAGCTTTGGCCGATGCGCAAGCACCTAAAGAAGTAAATCTCGCGCTTTCGCTCCCCTCTATTCACTGCGCCGCCTGCATTTCCTCTGTTGAGCGGGTTTTAAATGCGCACCCGGGTGTTCACGGTGCGCGGGTTAATCTCACGCTCAAGCGCGCGCAAATCCAAGCGGATCCCGAAGTTACGGCGGAGCAGCTCAAGCTCAAGCTGGAAGCTATTGGGTTCGAAGCACATGAGCTTGATACAGGATCCCTAAAAGCGACCGAAACGGACAAAGCAGGACGCGATTTACTGATGCGTCTGGCCGTCGCTGGCTTTGCGTCGATGAACGTTATGTTACTGTCTGTCGCTGTTTGGTCCGGTGCAGAAGCAGCAACGCGCGATTTGTTTCATTGGCTGTCTGCGGCGATTACTCTGCCTGCTATTGCATTTTCTGCGCAACCGTTTTTCTTGAACGCGTACACCGCCTTGAGGGCTGGTCGGTTGAACATGGATGTGCCAATCGCTTTGGCGATCACCTTGGCGCTTGCGACGTCGCTTTGGGAAACCAGTCTTTCGGGCGAGCATGCCTATTTTGATGCGGCGTTGACACTAACGTTTTTCTTGCTCGCAGGGCGGTTTTTGGATCATCGCGCACGCGCTGTCGCGCGTTCGGCGGCTGAAGAGTTGGCCGCGCTTGAAGTCCCGCGCGCGCTAAGAATAGTAAATGGCGAGACGAGCCAAGTCAGCGTTGCAGATCTTGCCATCGACGACTTGGTGCTTGTGCGTCCCGGAGGGCGTATGCCCGTCGATGGGGTCATAGTCGAGGGGCACTCCGAGCTAGATCGAGCACTGCTTACTGGCGAGACCAATCCCGTTCTGGCGGAGCCGGGTCAAGTCGTGAGCGCTGGCGAGGTTAACCTAACTGGACCGCTTACGATCCGCGTGACAGCCGTTGGTGAGGATACCTCCCTCTTTCGAATGGCGCAGTTGGTCGCGATCGCGGAAAGCGGGCGTTCAAATTATACCTCGCTCGCGGATAAAGCTGCCAAGCTCTACGCACCAGGTGTCCATATCCTGTCGGCCCTTAGTTTCGTTGGTTGGTTCCTCTATTCGGGCGATATGCGTGTCGCTCTAAACATTGCAGCCGCGGTACTGATTATTACATGTCCGTGCGCGCTTGGCTTGGCCGTGCCTGCCGTCACAACAGCGGCCTCGGGTCGCTTGTTTCGCAAAGGCCTGCTGATAAAAGACGGAACCGCGATGGAGCGGTTGGCCAAGGTTGATACGGTTGTCTTCGATAAAACGGGCACCCTGACTCAAGGCAATCCTAAACTAACCAACCTTGATGCTCATGATCCTACCGCGCTTGGCATCGCTCTTGCATTGGCGCAGGGGTCTTCTCATCCACTCGCCCAAGGGATTGTGACCGCCCTTGCGGACAAATCAGTTTGCGCAGCCAAGCTCGATGACATTCGTGAAGTGCCAGGATTTGGCAGCGAAGCGACTTGGAACGGATCGCAGGTCCGCCTTGGCCGTGCCAGCTGGCTGGGTGCAGAGCAAGGCGATCAAACAGCGACGTGGTTACAAATCGGGGAAACTGCTCCAGCAGAATTTCTGTTTGAGGATGCCGTGCGCGAAGGTGCTGAAGAGTTGATAGGTGATCTCAAGGCGAAAGGGATCGAAATGCACTTGATCTCGGGGGATGCGCCAGTACCAGTACGCGCTTTGGCTGAAACGCTGGGACTATCGAATTGGCAGGCAAATGCGTTGCCTGAAGATAAGGCTGACTTTATCGGCGCTCTGAAATCAAAAGGTGCGCATGTTTTGATGGTAGGGGATGGTCTTAATGACACGGCGGCTTTGAGCGTTGCGGATGTTTCTATTTCCCCTGCCTCTGCTCTTGATGCGGCGCGTGTTGCCTCTGATATTGTGCTGCTAGGCAATACGCTCGCGCCAATTGGCGGCGCTATTACAGTGGCGCAAAAAGCGACCTCTCGGATTAAGGAAAACTTCCAGATCGCAACGCTTTACAACATTATTGCGGTTCCGTTTGCGATTGCTGGCCTGGCAACGCCTTTGATCGCGGCCTTGGCGATGTCGAGTTCATCTATTACTGTTTCGCTCAACGCATTGCGCTTAGGACGTAACAAATGAACGTACTCGCTTACCTGATACCGATTTCCTTGACTCTTGGCGGAGTTGGCTTGGCGGCATTCATCTATTCTGTGCGTTCAAAGCAATACGACGACCCTGACGGGAACGCTGCGCGCATTCTAAGCGATGAGTGGGACGATAAACCTAAGCCGTGAGGCCAAAGCCTAAGAGCTAGGGCCGACCATCGAGCACTTCACATTCCGAGCCTGCAAGCGACGGCAGGCTAGATCTGCACTTTCTTGGGTCATTCCAACGAAGTTTGCGTCATATCCCGCCTTGCGCTCATACACGGTGCGTCGCGCGCCACCCAATGTGCTCATTTCTGCAAGAGCGGTCTTTAGCAAAACACGCTCGGCCTTGTAGCGATTTGGGTATCGGCCAATGTTAATCCCCCAGTGACGTCCGCCAGAGGTGGATAGTCGGGTCACGACCTCCTGCTTGGGCTTGGATTTTGCCACTGGTTTTGGTTGCGTCAACGATGCCATCATGAGCGCTTTCGGGCGCGCCGCAGGTTTTGGTGATACCATGACTGCGGCCGTTGAAGCCGATGCGCTCTGCACCGCTGTTCCGGCGGAGGCTGTGTTCACCTGCGCTTCTACCAACGCTTGACGCACATCATCCTTGAGCGAGACAAGAACTGGTGCGGTTTCTACACGTGCTTGGCGGGCTTTGGGCCGCGGGCTTTTCTTTACGGCGCGCACGACGCGGATGGTTTTTGCTGTCGCGCGAGACCCGCCATAGGCTGGTTTTTTTGGTTTGCGTAGCGCAACGCGTGTAGGTGCGCGCTTGAAACCCATGTCGAGCAATTCTGCGACGCGGGCGTTTCGAGTCGCTGTTGAGCGGCCGCCAAAAACTGTCGCGATAATACGTTCTTTTCCGCGTTCAGCGGATGCTACCAGGTTGAAACCTGCTGCGCGCGTGTATCCAGTTTTGATGCCATCCGCACCACGGTAGTTGCTCAAAAGGCGACGGTTTGTATTTGGGACGGTCTTAACACCTGCGTCTGTCGTGATGCGAGAGAACAGGTTGTAGTAGTCTGGGTAATCGTAAAGCAGGTGGCGGCCAAGTTGGGACATATCGCGCGCTGTCGAGAGATGCCCAGCTTCGGTTAACCCATGTGCGTTCTTGAAGGTCGTCTTGGACATACCAAGAGACTTCGCTGTGCGGGTCATGCGGCGCGCAAATGCGGCCTCAGAGCCTTCGAGGGTTTCGCCAATGGCCGTCGCCGCGTCATTTGCGGATTTAACCGCTGCCGCGCGAATGAGGTAGCGAAACTTGATCCGCTGCCCTGCACGCAAACCAAGTTTGGAAGGTTGCTCTGCAGCGGCATTGGCTGAAATTTTTACGGTTGTATCGAGAGAAATCTCACCATTTTCAATCGCTTGAAATGCAATGTACAGCGTCATCATTTTGGTGAGAGAGGCGGGGTGCAGTCGCGTATCCGCATTGCGCGAGTGCAAAACTTCGCCTGAACGTGCGTCCATGACAAATGCGGCATATGGCGCAGCCGAGACGCTTAATGGAAGCGCAACAACCAACCAAATGAGTGAAACGATCAATAGCCCTAGTCGGGCCGGCGATGTATGCCGTACCTTCACGATGTCTGCCTTTTACTGCCTCAATGCCGCCGATTTTTCGACTGGCTTATTTATTATGGCTAAAGCCTAACACATAAATTTCGATTAATAAAGCATTCAAAATAAAGGAAATTTCGATCTATTTTGCGTCCAAAAACGCAGCATCTTGCGGTTTGCTGAAAGCGTGCCACAAAACAAGCGATTGTGTCAGCAATGTGTCATCGCGATAGTTCAGTTGAGTCGGGCGCTTGGATGATCATCTCGGCTTGCTTTGCAGCGCGGGGTTTCTTGTAATTTGGGGCCTTGTCTGCACTGAGCTCTTTTCTATCGCAGCTTAGAAGCTATATAGTTAGCTCAAACACGTTGATTTACTTTGGACATGGCAGGCTATGCACATTCAGCCAATTCTTGCCTCTGGCAATTCGGACGATGACACCGACGCTAGCGTCGTCGTTGAAACGCGTCCAAAAACCAAGAAGCCGCCACTCTACAAAATTCTTTTGTTGAATGATGACTACACGCCGATGGAGTTCGTCGTGCATGTTCTTGAGCGGTTCTTTAGCATGACCCATGCGCAAGCATTTGAAATCATGCTAACAGTTCACAAAAAGGGCGTCGCTGTTGTAGGTGTTTTCAGTCATGAAATTGCTGAAACCAAGGTGAGCCAAGTTATGGATCTCGCGCGTCGCAATCAGCATCCGCTGCAATGCACTATGGAAAAAGAGTAGATATCGCATGAAACATGCGCGTCTAGCTCTTGCGCGCAGCGCTGAAGTGTTGCCAGCATTGGAAGGGCTGACTTGCGTGCTTGGGCAGCTTTCGCCCGATCGCTTGAGTGGTTTGAATATAGCTGATCTGCGGTGTGAAAGTGCTTCTTTTACACAAACATCAACCCTGAAAGCATCAGGTTTCCAAACTGGTGATCTGAATGACGCGCACTATGACAATGCGATCGTTTTACTCCCTCGCGCCAAAGCTGAAGCGCTCCACCTGATCGCCCGTGCCGTTTCGCTGGCCCCGAATGGCTGGATCATCGTGGATGGTCAGAAAACGGATGGTATCGAAAGTATCGCCAAGCAAATCACTCGCGAGCTTGAGATTGGCGGGAGCTATTCCAAAGGTCATGGCAAGACGATTTGGTTTCAAGCAAATCGGGCGCAAGGATTGGCCAAGTGGCTCGCGCAACCAAGCACGTTAGAGTCGGGCTTCAAAACCGCGCCAGGCGTATTTTCAGCTGATGGGATTGACCCCGCCTCAGAGCTATTGTTGCAAAACCTTCCTTTGGACTTGGTCGGAACGGTCTGTGACTTGGGGGCGGGCTGGGGGTATCTGTCCGCTGAATTGCTCTCTCGATCTCCTAAAATCACAAACCTTCACTTAGTGGAGGATAACCAAATTGCGTTGTATTGCGCAAAAGAGAATGTGACTGACGCACGAGCTAGTTTTCATTGGGCGGACGCATTGAATTGGGCGGCACCGGAGTCGATCTCAGCAATAATAATGAATCCGCCGTTTCATCAGGGGCGCAATGCGACGCCCGAGCTTGGCATCGCGTTCATCAAATCTGCCGCGCGCCTTCTAAAGCCTGGCGGTGAACTCTTTATGGTGGCAAATTCGCACCTGCCGTATGAAAATACATTGGAAGAGTGCTTTGCCAAAAGCGAATTGCTGGCACGTACGAACCGCTTCAAAGTATATAAAGCTGAGCGAACGCGCGGTAAGCTTCGCTAGCAACTGACGTAGATGCACCATTCTAACGAAGCCAAATTGGAGTCTGCCAATGTCTTTTTCGATTGATGGCAAAACCGCTATCGTGACCGGTGCTGCAAATGGCATTGGCCTTGCCATCGCGCGGCACTTCGCGAGCCAAGGTGCGAATGTTATGTTCGCAGATATGGACGATACGCGGTTGTCGGAGGAATTGGGCGAAGTAGAAGACGACAGTAAAATTCGCTACTTCTCTGGTGATTTACGCGAGAAACTTACGACTGCGAATCTGCTGTCTGGCACAATCGATGCTTTCGATTCCGTTGATATCTTGGTGAACGGATCGCGGCAAATGCTCACGACGTCGCCATTGGATGCGGAAGACGACACTGTTAGCACGTTGCTTCAACAAAATTTGATGACGAGTTTGCGTCTCTCTCAGCTGGTCGCGCGCCGAATGATAAAGCAAGCAAAAGATCGCGAAACGAACAGTGTTGGCTCCATCATCAACTTGTCTTCCATCGCCGCGCGCCGCGCGCGCCCAGAGCTTTTGGCCTATTCGATTTCCACGGCAGCCTTGGATCAAATGACGCGATCGCTCGCCGTCGCTTTTGCGCCTGAACGAATAAGAGTGAACGCCGTCGCTTTTGGATCTGTCATGAGTGCCAGTTTGAAAGAAACGCTCCGCGGAAACAGCGATTATCGGGAAACGATTGAGGGCAAAACACCACTTGGTCGCATTGCCGCGCCTTCTGAATTGGCGGAAGCCGTGCAATATCTCGCGTCTGACGCGTCAGGGTTTGTCACGGGGCAAGTTCTCACAGTTGATGGCGGGCGTACTTTACTCGATCCGGTTGAAGCGCCGGCGCATTAAACACAATTTTGGTAAGAGGAAATGTCGTGACATTAGACATGCAATCAGAGAAATCACGCGCGTCCGCATGGTTTGAAGAGCTTCGCAACGAAATTGTGGCGGCCTTCGAGGCTATTGAGAACAGTCACTCGGCAGGGCCACTTTCTGATGCGGAGCCTGGTCGATTTGACGTGAGCACGACAAAACGGCAGTCGCAAGATGGCGGCGACGCTGGCGGCGGATTGATGAGCGTTATGCGCGGCGGCCGTGTTTTCGAAAAAGTTGGTGTTAATATTTCCACTGTTTTCGGTACTTTGGGAGAACGTGCGCAAAACGCAATGGCCGCGCGCAAAGGCATCGCAGGAATGGCGGATGATCCGCGGTTCTGGGCTTCGGGGATTTCACTCGTTGCACACATGCAAAACCCTCATTGCCCAGCGGTTCACATGAATACGCGCATGTTTTGGACTCCTCATGCCTGGTGGTTTGGCGGTGGTTCCGATCTGAACCCGTGCTTGGAGTATGACGACGATACGAAACACTTTCACGATACGCAGAAAATGCATCTCGATCCACATGGCACAGAGCACTATCCAAAATTGAAAGAATGGGCTGATGAGTATTTTTACATCCCTCATCGCGGGCGTGCGCGTGGTGTGGGTGGCATATTCATGGACGATCGTTGCACGGATGATTGGGAAGCGGATTTCTCGCTGACCCAAGATATTGGACGTGCCTTTTTGCCCGCCTTTTTGCCACTGATAGAGAAACGGCGCACTCAAGAATGGAGTGAGGCGGATAAAGAGGCACAACTAGTCCATCGCGGTCTCTATGCTGAATACAATCTGGTCTATGATCGCGGGACCAAGTTTGGCCTGGAAACTGGACACGATGCAAATGCCGTCTTGATGAGCCTGCCACCTCTCGCAAAATGGATTTAGGGTTAGTTGTAACTTTGAACTAAGCCGCTCGCGATAAGTGTCCAGCCGTCGGCCACCACAAAGAAGGCGAGCTTGAACGGCAGCGATACGATTGCGGGCGGCACCATCATCATGCCCATTGACATCAGTATTGCCGCGACCACCAAGTCGATGATCAAAAAAGGCAAGAAAAGTAGAAACCCAATTTGAAATGCGCGAGCGATTTCGGACAGCATGAAACTGGGAACTAGCAAAGACAGTTGCGCTTCGGGACCCGCGTCTTGACCACCAAGATCTGGACGAAGCTCAGCAAGGGCAAAGAATGTCTCTGGATTGATGCGTGCAGACATAAACTCTCTGAATGGTGCCATTGCTCGCATAAAAGCGACTTCAAATTCCAAGACGCCATCGCTGAACGGTGCGATGCCGTTATCCCATGCCTTTATGAATACGGGTTCCATAACGAAGTAGGTTAGGAAGAGAGCGAGACTCACCAACATCATATTGGGTGGCGATTGTTGCAGTCCTAGCCCTTGTCGAAGGATCGAAAGAACGGTGATCATGAAAGGAAAGCACGTGATCATGATCAAAATACCGGGCGCTAAACTTAAAACAGTGATCAGAGCAATGAGATGAAGACTGCTTTGCGTTAACGAGCCGCCCTCGATCAATGTCTCAGAAACAATCTGCGCCATGGCAGACGATGGCATTGCGCAACATGCGAAAAACAGAAGGAAAAGGCGTAGATACTTATTCACCCGTGGCCAACTTCAGGTTCGACGATTTCAGTTATACGAACGGCTAAAGATGCTGCGGCGCCTTCTTCGGTTTCCTCCAACTGACCGCGCCCAACAAGCCGGTCGCCAATAAACAGCTCAACAGGTGCATCGACGGTTCTATCGAGCGCTAGAATGGAATTTTCACCAAGATCTAACAATTCGCGAATGCTAGGGCGTGCGCGACCAACCGAAACAATGATTTCGACTGGAACATTGCTAAAAGGTGTCTGTGATTTGGGTTGAGCTTGCGCATCAGATGACATCTGCATGCTCCAATTCTGGCTGGTTTAGGAAGGTTTCAATCGTTTCTTGGATTTCGCTAAGGGCCTGTTTTACATCAACCTTCCTCTGAATTTCGGAGCATGATATGTAAGCTTGCCCATCACCCAAGGTGTTTTTCGCGACGAGCGAAATTTCAGACAAAGCGCGAGTAGAATTAAGCAGCGCCGCAACCGTTGCTTCGTCGTTTTCTGCGACGACGATGGAGACCTCTTGAGGGGCGTGTGCATTTAGCAAGTCGTTTACTTCGTTCGCAATCAGATCGCGTAAAGCGATGTGAGTTAGGCTTGGGAAAAGTGTTTTTGTCAGTTCATTCAAAACTGGTTTTAGTGAGGAGAACACTTCCGACTTCGCCTCGGCGAGCGTAAATTCAATCTGCTCCAAATTTTGCGCTAAGGACGTAGAAATGTGCGATTTCGATTCTAAGTGAGACTTGAGAGCATCGTCCCAGCCGGCTTTATAGCCTAGCTCGTAACCTTCTAATGGATCACTTTGAAGCGGGTTGATGGTTTCGGTTGGGCCTTGGTTTGTTGAAAAGTCTTGAAATATCATTTGCGAACTCATGACCCCGCTCGTTCTTTTTGTTCAAGCCATTGGCGCAAGATGTCGACGGTTTCTTCCTGACGCGTTTCAATCATTTCCCGCAGTCTTTTGACTGGGTTGTCGGTCGAGGCGAGATCTAGATCCTTTGCAGGCATCTGATCTAATTCAGCGTTGCCCTCAAAAACCGTCATTAAGTTCTCGGGTTCCGTGTCAAAATCGATTTCACCAGACAATACAGGTGTTTTCGTATGTTCGCCCGCTCCCTCTGGGGAAGCCAGAGTTGGCAAAACCACCTCGTTCGAGGCCTTGAGCACGGGCCTTACTACCATCAGCGCGATTACAACACCGACGATCGCTAGAATTGCCATCTGTAGGATCGTCATAAGGTCTAATGTGGTGTTGAGAAGTGAGGCTTCTACGGGGCCGGTACCTTTCGGGATTTGCGGTGAGAAGGTCATGGAATGAACTGAAATCGTGTCCCCACGAGACTCGTCAAAGCCGATTGCCGATTGTACCAATTGGGTTAGCTGAGCCAACTCTTCTTCGCTTCTGGGAACAAAGGAACTGGGTTCATTCGGATCTTTTGCAGAATTAACCAATACTGCAACTGACAAGCGCTTAATCGCTCCGGGTCCCTTCACAATTTCTCTTTGGGTTTCCGAAACTTCGTAGTTAACGCGCTCGCGTGTTTCGTTTGCATTGCTTTTAGAGTTTTCCTGCCCTGCCGCGTCGCCATCTGGCAGGTTTGACGCAACGGTGACCGCCTGAGATCCTGAACCTTCCGCCGTATTTGAGCGTTCTTCGTTATCGGTGCTGATGATAATGCGACTGTCGGGATCAAGTAAGCGTTCAGTAATTTGCTCGCTTTGTAAAACAGTATCTACATTTAGTTCTACGATCGCATTACCGGCACCGACCCGCGCCTCAAGAAGGCGTTCGACTTTTGCGCTTAGTGTCGCAGCTTTACTGTCTCCTGTTTCGCCAATGCTCTTCGCTTCTTGAGTACCTACAAGCCCTGTCTTTTCATCCACGATTGAAACGTTTTTGGGGTCGATGCCCGCAACTGCCGACGCAACTAAAAACTGAAGCGCTTTAGCTTGGGAGCCATCAATGCCAGATCCGCTCGGCGTTATGAAAACGGACGCAGTCCCCTGCTTGTTCTTGCTGAAAGCTGATCGCGATTGCTGCGCAATATGCACGCGAGCCATCGCAACTTGAGAAGAAGACACAATCGTCCGAGCGAGTTCTCCTTCTTTCGCGCGCAAATATGCGGCGTCGAACATTTGCGATGTGGTGCCAAATCCGGACAGCGAATCAAGTAGTTCATACCCTTTCGAGCTATTGGCTGGTAAGCCTTCACTCGCCAAAGTCATACGAAGTTCATCGCGGCGCTGGTGAGGGACAAATATTGTTCCACCCTTTACTTGATATGTTTCACTTCGCTGCTCTAACGCGCGAATGACTTCACCAGCTTGAGGGGCCTCCAGTCCAGAATAAAGCAGAACCATTGATGGTTGTGTCGCCATTCGAACTAAAACCGCAAGAGTCGTAATCAATGCGGCAATTCCAAGAGCAATAACTACCTTTTTCTGTGCTTCCAGATCTTTCCAACGCTTCACTATCAGATTCACCCATCGACCTCCTGATCGCACGGCAAGTTGATCGTGCCGTTTCATTCGTTTTGACAGTGCAAGCTTAACAATCGGTTAGTGAGTTGCGTTTAGTTTGGCATCAGTTCTTGTGCCGGAGGTCATATGGCAAACGCAGAAACACTCGAAGAAGAAGTACCGCAAAAGAAGAGCAAGATTGGTTTCATTCTGGTCTTAGTGTTGGCCATTTTGGTCGGTGCTGGTAGCTTTTATGCGGCTTTTTCTGGAATGCTTGCGATTGGTGGCGACGCTCAAAACGAAAACACCGAACAAGAGGTTGAGCCGCTCAAATCGCTTGGTGACAAAGTATATCTTCCTTTGGACCCATTGATTGTAAATATCCGCTCGTCTTCTCAGTACAAGATGCTGAAATTTGTCGGCCAACTCGAAGTAAAGCCAGAACACGCAACCGATATTGAGCATCTTAAGCCGCGCCTCATGGACGTTATGAATACCTATCTCAACGCCCTAGAAGCCGCGCGGTTTGAAGACCCAATTGCCTTGATAAAGCTGCGCTCTCAGCTTTTGCGACGGTTGCAAATTATTTCGGGGACGGGGCGCATCGAAGACTTACTGATCATGGAATTTGTTCTGCAATGATAACGAGGTGCTAATGACACTTATCGCTGATATTTTAATGATGGCTGGCGCTTTGGCTGCTGGGTTCTACTGTTTTGTGCTGTCTCGCCGCTTGTCCGCGTTCAAGGATTCAGAGAGCAGCATAGGGCAGGCCGTTGCGTCGCTATCGGCACAGGTAAGCGAGCTTGAAGACTCTGTTGAAGAGGCGAAAAAAGTGGCTTCGGCGTCTGCTGACTCTCTAAGAAATTTAACAAAGAATGCTGAAAATGTCGCTCAGCGTTTGGAGCTGATGGTTGCATCAATGCATGATCTCCCCGAGGTCGGGCAGCCAGAAGTAGATCGCCAAGATCAAGAAGGCCCGGTTTTTTCGACACGGCTTGCGCGCTCAGTGGGGTAACCGATGCAAAAAAACAAAACTCGAAAAATCGGCTCGCTCACAGTCATCGCTACGCTTCTGTTGGTTTCGGCTGGATTAAGGTTGGTGGGGGTGTCAACCGCAGCCTTTGCGCTTGATGCGCAAGTTCAACCACCGACGCCAGCAAACGGAATAAGCACTCAGATTGAAGAAACGCAAGAGATGGATGCACTCTTAGAGAGTTTTCAAGCGAGAGAAGAAAAGCTGGAAATCGAAGAGCGACGCATTTCGGTGCGCCTAGATGATCTAGGTCGAGCGGAAAAAGAAATTATTGAAAAACTCGAACAGCTTACCCGTGCTGAAGAGCGCTTGCGCTCTTTACTTGCAGTGGCCAGCACAGCATCTGAGGACGATGTCTCTCGGCTGACAGCTGTTTATGAGAACATGAAAGCCAAAGATGCAGCCGTTATCTTTGAGGAAATGGAGCCGGGGTTTGCAGCCGGGTTTTTAGCCAGAATGCGCTCGGAATCTGCTGCGGCAGTAATGTCGAGCCTCTCGGCGAAGTCAGCTTATGCAATTAGTGTTGTCCTTGCAGGCCGGCATTCTGATTTTAGAGAAATCGATCCAAACTGACCAAAATTTAACACCTTGGTGCAATAACGGCGAAAAGCGAATTAGGAGCGCAACATGGTTGGCATAATTGGTATTGTGGTTGTCTTTGTTATGGTGTTTGGCGGATACCTTGCCGCTGGTGGCAAAATGGCGATTATTCTCAAGTCGTTGCCTTTTGAGATGACCATGATCGGTGGGGCCGCTGTGGGGGCATTTCTTATTAGCAACAGCGGTTCAGAGGCAAAGCACACGCTGAAGGACATGGGAAAGGTGTTTAAAGGCGCAAAGTGGAAACCAGAAGACTACAAAGACCTTTTGTGCCTTTTGTTCCAGTTGCTTCGGATGGTTAAGCAAAACCCGATGTCTATCGAAGAGCACATCGAAGATCCGGAAAACTCGAGCGTCTTTTCGACATATCCTAGGATCTTGGCAGATTCCGAAGCGACTTCCTTAATATGTGATACCTTGCGTTCCGCGTCGATGAACTATGATGATCCACATCAAGTTGAAGAAATCCTGGAGAAACGAATGGAAGCGAACTTGCATCATTCGTTGCATTCGAGCCATGCGCTTCAGACTGTTGCAGATGGCCTGCCTGCGCTCGGAATCGTAGCTGCTGTGTTAGGTGTGATTAAAACAATGGGCTCTATCGATCAGCCACCAGAAGTTTTGGGGAAACTGATCGGTGGCGCGCTGGTCGGGACCTTTTTGGGCGTTTTCCTCGCCTATGGTATCGTTGGCCCGTTTGCTGCGCGATTAAAGACGGTAGTCGAAGAAGACGGTCATTTCTACCAACTTATTCGGGAAGTACTTGTCGCTAACCTACATAATCACACCGCCAATAACTGCATCGAAGTTGGGCGCCAGAATACTCCCACGTCTTATCGCCCGAGTTTCAACGCGCTCGAAGAAGCGTTGAAAGACCTCAAAAAGGAAGCAGCTTGATACCTTTTTGGCTTAGATTCGCGATTGGTTTGTGCCTTTGGGGGCAGGCGGCTTTATCTGAAACGATCGTCGTGAGGACAGCGCAACATGCTGACTTTACGCGCATTGTTTTGGACATGAAACAGCCCGAAACTGCGTCCGTGTCCATGAAAAAGACGTCCTTGATCGTAAATTTGCCAAAAACAACGAAAGAAATAGATGCAAGCGACTTCTTTCGTAGAATATCTCGAGATCAATTAAGTAGCATTCGTTTGGATCAACAGTTTCGTGAAATTGAAATAGCCTTAAATTGTCGTTGCGAATACAAAAGCTACATCGCGGGAACAAACATGTTTGCTATCGATGTTTTTCGGCCTTCAGCTGATGATACAGTTAGGCCAAGATCCACTTGGCGCGCGTCTGATCGTGGTTCTCGATCTCAGCTAACGTTTGGGAATTTGGTTGAAACCAAGGGAGCCAGCGTTGGCGAAGTTGCTCCTAAGGTTCCTCATTCGAGGGAGACTTTAAAAGGGCCTTCCGTTCCTTTGCTTTCAACTATTTCAAAAGGTGAAAACAGCTCTCAGTTGCGCTTGCTGTCGCGGTTGGACATTGAAAAAGATGCGCCCCCATCCGCGGGTGGGCAACACATGCTTTCGCCAAAGGGCCTATCAAACAACGTAACTCAAATGCGGCTTCATCCGTCGCCAAGCTTAGCTGACCGAGAAAGCTATGAAGTTGAGAGTGCAGCGGCAACCCAAGTCAGAGAGTGTGCTGAGCTTGATGAGATTAATCCCCTAAATTGGAACAAAGAGGATGAAGCGTTAAAAATCCTCAAGACAGCTAGACGGAAAGTTGCAACTGATGCGAACGAATTTGATGATTTAGCTGCGAGGACGCTTGCTCGGAATTACCTTGCTTTAGCGATGGGAGCGGAAGCTGGGGCTCTGCTAGCGACAATCTCGCAGCCAACATCAAATGATCACATTTTAAAACTGCTTTCGAAGTTTATCGATGGGGAACAAAACAAGGAACTTGTGTCTGAATTTTCTAGGTTGTCCCATTGCCCGGGTGCATTGCTTTGGAGCTTACTTGTTGGACATAAGCAGGGTGATGAGCTTTCAGAGTTAGGAGCTCTGGGAGAGCAGCAAATAGTTGACCTAAGACTTCAGTTTGAACAATGGCCTCGCGCTTTGCAGGGCGTTTTTGTTGCGGATTGGGCTGAAATCCTGCTTCGCGCGGGGGCAACTGATGCTGCTTCGTTTTCGCTTAGGCGCACGGAAGATGGATTTGAGAGCGAAACGGGCCAGCGATCTGTTGTCGCAGCTAAGATTGCCAGGGAAACGTCGGGTGTAAGCTCTGCGATGGAAATTCTGGAAGTAGCAATAGAAAACGATAGCGATCAAGCCCCACAGGCAGCGGTTGCATTGGCTGAGATGGCGCTAGAAGACGACGCGCCGTTAGAGGGAACGCAAAAAGAGGCGCTTATTGCTTACAGCGAAGAACTCAAAGGAACTACTTTAGAGCCAGAGCTCTTAAGGGCGCGAATCCGAACAGCAGTTCAAGAGCAGGACTTTGCAACTGCGATCGCCCTCACAGATGAGTACAAAAATCATGTTAGGTCCAGCCAAGTCGATGTTGTTGTTGACGAAATTGGCATTGCGATAAGTGAAATCGAAAGCAATGCGGTCTTTCTGACTGAGGCAGTTAGCTACCCAAGTGGGTATTTCGAGCGTTCAGCTAACGAAGTAAAAGACAAAATTCAAAACCGGATTATTGAATTGGGCTTCGCTGATCTTGCAAGGCAACTAGGAACGGCTTCGCAATCCAAGCTCTCCGCATCTAGGCCAGAAAATGACCTAAATGAAAAAGTCGGAGCTCAAAAAGAAACGCCTGTCAGCATCCAAGATGAAACAATAACTAACGCGCTAGAAAGCGCGCCTTCGCAGCCACGCTCGCCCGTCGCGCAAGCTGTTCGAAACACCGAAGACTTGCTGGAAAGTCTCACATCTTTCAAAGCTGAGCTGTCGCAACTTGGGCTGGAGTGAGGCAGGCTCACAAGCCCCAATTGCGAGACCCAGTTAGTGGTCCTATCACCAGTTTATCAATGCCTTGGCCTCCGAAGCGCGAAGGCTTGTTCTTGCGCTTCTACCATAGCTCGAAATGTTGCTCCGCATCTCTGGGAACAGCGTGAATAGTTCGTCCCGTGCGCGAGGTGCGAGACAGTCGACACCGAAAGAGCCAGGGTGGAAACTTTCTGTTGCAACACCTTGCGCGAAAATAATCTCATGTTGTTCGAACATTATGTGAATGTAGGTCACTGTCTCACAGTTTTCCCGAACGACATTCTGTCCATCCAACAAATGAAGCGCTGGGATCAGAACTTCATGCTCACCAAAGAGCAATTCTGCTTGGTAACCTTTGAACAGCATTCGGTGTTGGGGCGAAACGACTAGATCACCGCAAGCACCGGGGAAGGTGCTTTGGGAGAAGCGAATAGGTGCAAAGGCACCCGTTGCAGGGACGGTAGTTTTGCCAATCCAACGGATTTTCTGCACCCCGTTGTCCTGAGTCACCACGCGATCGCCAATCTTGAGGTCTTCGATCATGCGAGCGCCATATGGGGTCGCGATTTCGGTTCCAGGAACAAAGCAAATGATGTTTTCGATGTTGCTGAAATTGATCACTGTCCCGTCAAGAAGAGTGACTGTACCCGTCAGGCCACCATTTACGTCGTCCGGATCGGTAATGACCAATGAATCGCGATCATGAAGGCCATTTAGCGCGAGCGTGTCACCATCGGTTTCATCGCCTTCACCGCCAGTAATCGTGATGACGTCAGTATCAACTTCCGCCAAGTCGACAATGTTAAAGAAATCATCGCCGTCGCCACCTGTGACAGTGTCGCCCTGCGCTACATTTATTGTGTCATCGCCAGCGCCACCAGTGATTGAATCGCCATCGGTGCCGCCTGAAATGACATCGTCGCCATCGCCGCCATCCAGCGTATCTTGCCCACTGCCACCGGTTACAACATCTTCGCCATCACCTGCGTCCACGTTAACGCCAATTGTGTCGAGCGCCGCGTTGATTGTGTCATCGTTGTCGGTTGCGGTAATGTTTTCGATGTCGAAAAAGTCGGCTTCATCGCCAGTAACCGCGCCTGTGAGCGTACCTGTTTCATCGCCTGAATAGACAATGTTGACACCTTCGGCAGTGACGCCAGACGCATCCAGTACATCGCCATCCGTTTCGAAATCTGAGCCGCCGTCGATAACGTCGTCGCCGAAATCATCAGTGAGCAAGATAGTATCGTCGCCGAAGCCGCCTTCAACTGTGTCGTCACCAGTTCCGCCATTCAGCGTGTCTTCGCCAAAGCTACCAAGAAGGCTGTCATTGCCGCCACCGCCCTCAAGGGAATCGTTGTCTGCACCGCCGTCTAGCGTATCAGCCCCGGTGCCACCTAGAAGCGTGTCATCCTCGGTGCCACCTTCGATGAAATCATTCCCGGCATCGCCAGATATGCTATCAGCACCTTCTTGGCCGAGCAGGCTATCGTTATCTGCGCCGCCTGAAATCGTATCGCCGTCATCGCCACCAAAGACAGTGTCATCACCAGCGCCTGCATCTACTTCATCCGCGCCTTCGTCAGCAAAGATGGAATCGTCGCCAACTCCTGATGTGACCGTATCGTCGCCAGCGCCGGCTTCGATGATGTCATCGTTTGAGCCATCTTCGGCATCGTTCGCGTCGACCAAATCGCCTTCGGGATCGCCCAGATAGGTGTCGTCAATGACCTCGCCTGCCGCAGTGCCTTCGACAATGTAGTCTGCGAGCGGAATCCCGATTGCCGCAAGAGCTTCTGGGACGGGGAATGCGCTTGGAAGAACGCCAACCAATGTCAAAGTTGCCCCGCCAGGGAACGTCAGGATTGTATCGCCTGTGCCATCACCATTGGTATCGGTAATCGTAACATCACCCGTGTTTACGAGCGCGCCGTTCGCATCAACCATTGTGCTGACGTCAACTTGATCGAAGCCGATCCAAGATCCGTCGCCTGCCAAAGTTGGCGCTGTAAAGCCTGTAACGCTGTCGGCCCCTGATGTATTGGACAGGGTGAGTGTATCGGTGCCAGAGCTAAGCTGGATTGTCTCGATCTCGCTGAACTCAACCGTGCCAACACCGTCAGTAACCGTGCCGCTTTCGCTATCTGCACCAGTCAGATCATAGGTCAGCGCTCCGCCAACGCCGCTCATATCAAGAACGTCGCCTGCTGCGTCATCAACTTCGCCGCCCACGATCGTGTCGTTGCCAAAGTCGTCTTCTAGCGCGAAGCTGTCCGAGCCGTCGCCGCCTTCAAGAACATCATCGCCGATTTGGCCGTTTAGCGTGTCGTCACCGACGCCGCCAACAAGGCTGTCATTTCCAAGGCCGCCAACAAGGCTATCGTCACCTGCTTCACCAAGAAGCGTGTCTTCGCCTTCGCCGCCTTCGATTGTGTCGCTGCCAGTGCCACCTTCCACACTGTCGTCGCCAAGGTTGGCAACAACGCTGTCGTTGCCTGCCCCTGCACGGATATAGTCATCATCTCCGCTCATGCCGACGAGAAGGGCGTCATCGCTGTCGACGAGATCGAAATTCGGATCACCAACATAGGAGCCGTCAATCGTGTCATCACCTGCGGTACCGTCGACATATCCGTCTGGGCCTTCAGGGATGCCCATCGCGATGAGCTGAGCAGGGGATGAAACATCAGCGGCTGGAACGCCAACAAGTGTCAGAGATTCCCCATTGGGGAAGGTCAGAACGGCGTTGCCGCCTACTTCTGTGACTGTAACATTGCCCGTATGAGTTGGGTTGCCGTCAAAATCTTCAAGGCCGCTTACATCAAGCAAGTCATTGCCAGAGAAGGTCCCGCCACCCGTATCAGTCGGCGCGGAGAATCCGATAACGGTATTTGACCCGCCAAAGGTGTCCAGAACGAGCGTGTCCTCGCCGCTTCCTAAAACGATGTTTTCAATGTCAACAAATGTTGCTGTGTTGGTGCCATCGGAGAAGCTACCCGCTTCTGGGTTTACGTTGCTCAGATCCCAAGTGAGGTCATCGGTAACGCCAGAGACGTCCATAGTGTCGCCAAGGGTCTCGTCTTCTTCTTCACCTTCGATGTTGTAATCACCAAAGTTTGCATCAACGACGATGCTGTCATCTCCAAATCCGCCCCAAAGCGTATCATCGCCCGTGCCACCGACCAGAGTGTCGTCGCCAAAACTACCACGCAGGAAGTCGTCGCCGGAGCCGCCTACGATGGAGTCGTCACCAAAATCACCGTTGATTGAGTCGTTTCCAGCACCGCCAATTAGCGTATCGTTGCCGATACCGCCTTCAAGCGTATCATTGCCAGCTTCCCCGAGAATGCTGTCGTCTCCATCGTCGCCAAAGAGCGAGTCGTGATCGTCGCCGCCTTCGATAGTATCTGCACCATCACCACCACGAACTGTGTCAGAGCCCGCGCCACCATCAACGCTATCGTCATCGTCGCCTGCATCGACAGAGTCATCGCCCAGGCCAGACAAAATCGTGTCATCGCCAGCGCCGCCAACAACAGAGTCATCTTGTGAGCCATCTAGCGCATCGCTGTTGTCGATTTGATCGCCTTCAGGATCACCAACATAGCCGCTGTCGATCAAGTTGGCCGTGCCGTCACCTTCAACAATGTAGTTTAGCGGCACAACAGCTGCAGGAATGCCAATTGCTTCCAATTCGGCTGGGGTATCAACCTCAGTTGGGGAAACGCCAACCAGAGTGATGCTCTCGCCGCCCGGGAAGGTCAGTATTGCGTCACCGGTGCCGTCACCATTGGTGTCAGTTACAACAACATCGTCAGTGCTGACAGGAGTTGTTCCACCATCGTTCGTCAATCCAGAGACATCGAGCTGATCAACCGTGGTTCCGTCGCCAGAATCTGTCGTGTTGAAGCCAGAAACAACGTCGTCGCCGCTGCCGTCTGCCAGAATGATCGTGTCTGCGCCCGAGCCAAGCGTAATGTTTTCGATTTCAACGAAGCTCGCAGTGTCTGTACCATCAGAAACAGTGCCAGTTTCAGCGTTTGCATCTGTAAGATCAACGACAAGGTCGTCTGTTACCGCGCTTAAATCCAGCGTATCGCCGGTTGTCGCGTCGTTGGTTTCTCCGCCCTGAATGTCATCTGCGCCAAAACCATCTTCCAAAATGAAAGTATCGTCGCCGCCATCGCCAGTCAGCGTATCAGCGCCCGTTCCACCGAGGATCGTGTCAGTACCAGTTCCACCAGAGACGAAATCATCGCCTTCGCCAGCATCGATGCTGTCATTGTCCGCGCCGCCAGAAAGGGAGTCATCGCCAGTTTCACCGAAAATGGTATCGTCACCAGCACCCGCATCTACAGTATCGTTGTCTGCTCCTGCATGGATCGTGTCGTTGCCAGCACCTGAATTGACGACGTCATTGCCTGCACCTGCTTCAACGCTATCTGCGTTAGAGGCATCGCTATGATCGAGATTGTCGATCCGATCGCCTTCAGGGTCACCTGTGTACGCGGCATCAATCGTGTCATCGCCAGCAGTACCTTCAACGATAAAATCGTTAGGAATCGCGGCTTCTGTGTTAATGGTGGCAAAGCCGATGTCAGTATTGCCAGCGCCATCTAGTACTTTGTAAGTAAAGGTTTCGCTGCCAACATCACCATCACTTTCAATGGTAACTGTACCGTCAGCATTCAACGTGATTTGCTCGCCAGTCGGGAGCGTAATTGTCTGACCGACGACAATGTCTTGCCCGTTAATCTCGGTGATTGTTAGGCCGGTGCCAGTATTGTCGTCATCGTTCGCCAAAAGGTCGACGGAAATCTGTGTGTTGGCTTCCATCGTGACAGTGTCATCGAATGCCAAGGCAATAACTTGAACAGAGTTCGCAGCAATCAGAACATTGGAATCAAATACGCCGTCGCCGCCATCGGCCAAAGCAATTTTGATCGAGTTTGACCCAGATGAATTCACAGGTGCCTTGATGGATAGGACGAGCGTCGTGCCGTCCATCTCTGTGTTGTAGGTATCTGCTGTTGCGTCGTTGTCCAGATATAGGTTGGACGATGTTGTATCATTAATCGTGTCGATTGAGACGAGATCATTCGCCGCTGGTGTGAACGGGACGTACGCGCCGTTGATCCATACGCCAAATGCATCGTTTACACCGCCGTTTACATATTCGAGATATTCCTCAGACGAGAAAGTGAACTGCATCGTGATGAAGTCACCGGTCGTCGTGAAGTCGGCTTCAAGGACCACCGCATCAAAAGTGGTTTGCCCCGTAACCAAGTTCAGATCAGCGTCACCAGCGCCTCCTTGATTGGTTCCAGTGCCTGCTGCGGTGTTCGTGTCAATTGTACCGCTGTCATTGGTAAATTCAGCAGCATCACCGGTAGAAAGAATGATGCCAGTGTCTGCTGGCGCAATGTCACCAAGCGTCGCGATACCGCCAGAATAGGTGGCCGACTGCAACGCAGTGCCTGAAACCGTCGCCGTGCCAGCGGTAATTGTTACGCCGCTGCCAAAAATGGTTTGCATCAGCGTTGTTGCATCAGCGGTGTTATCAATATTCAGTTCCGACGCGATCGGCATAGTAGCATTCCTTAGGTTTAGGAAAGTACCCTTCAATGCTTAGAGTTGAAGCCGAGCCTTGAGCCGTTGGCCAGTTTTCAGTGGTTGCTGAAAAGGGCCGTTAGTCGAAAACCAACAATCAAATCGTACACTACAGGACACATCCCCATCTCAAGATCGAGATAAGTACGAGCTCTTTCTCTCTATGTAGTGTGTAAAAAGTTTGTTCCATTGGGGGCTATATGGGGAACTATTAGCAAAACGCGCCACATTTCGGACAATGTTCGGCTTTTCGGCAGTCTAAGGTTGAAAAATCGCGAAAACCCCGCTCGTCGCGATTAATAGAAGCGTCACGGCACCTAAGAGGTGACGGGAGCGTTTATCTTCTGCCGATGTTAACCATTCACGCCATTGCCTGAGCGCTTCTAGCAGGCCTGGAAAGGCCTTTCCGGTCTTCTGGCGAGCGCGGCCCGCCAGAAGAAAAAGTGTTCTAAACATCAAAAATGCCCAGACTGCAAAGATCACCCCTTGAAGGGTGAGCAGTATGAGCGTGCTCGTTGTCATCCTTGCAGGTCGGCCCACATTTGCAGGTCGCGCTCTGCCGTCCAGATGCGCGGTGTTTCAATGCCGCGCGCTTCATCAAAGGCGCGCGCAACGTTGAAGGGCAGGCAGTGCTCGTAGATCGCATAGTCCGCAAACTTTGGATCGCATTCCGCGCGCACAGCGTCCCATGCTTCCTTGAGGCTGCCACCGCGTGCGGCAACCTTGGCCGCTGGGCGATATGTGCTCTCTACAAAGTCGCGTGTGCTTTCAATTGCGCGGTGAACGGCGTCTTTGCCAATCAATGCGCCGCCGCGGCCCGGTGCAATCGCGTCCACGTCGAAGGAGGCGATGTTGTCCAAGGTATCGCCCCAATCGGCAAAGTGACCATCGCCGCAATAGCACGCGGAATGGTCTTCCACGATGTCGCCTGTGAACATCACGTTCTCATCCGGCACGTGAATGACAATATCGCCTGCCGTGTGCGCGCGGCCGAGGTGCATCAGGTCAACGCGGCGATTGCCGAGGTAGATCGTCATGTCATCGCTGAATGTTGTCGTAGGGTAGGTAAGGCCCGGAATGCTCTCGTGGCCTTCAAACAGACGTGGGAAGCGCTGAAATTCGCTGTCCCAGTCTTCCTGTCCACGCTCAACAACCATCGCGCGGGCGGCGTCGCCCATGATGATTTGATCCGCGCCATAGGCTGAGGCCCCGAGCACGCGCACGGCGTGGTAGTGCGTCAGGACAACGTGGCTGATCGGCTTGTCGGTAACTTCGCGTACCTTCTCGATCACCTTGTTTGCAAGGCGCGGCGTGGCCTGCGCTTCGACGATCATCACGCTCTCATCGCCAATGATGACGCCAGAGTTTGGATCGCCCTCAGCCGTGAAGGCCCATAGGTCTTTGCCCACCTCGTCAAAGGTGATTTTCTTTTCGGTCATGTCGCCTTGTGATGCGAATGCTTTTGCCATGTCTGAAGTCCTTATTTTGCAGGCCAAGTGACGGCGGGGAGAATTTTCCCGACGCAATCGCCAAATCCGATTTTATATCCGTCACCCTTTGCAGCGCCGCGCAGGGTCATTGTATCGCCGTCCTCAAGGAAACCGCGTGTCTCGCCCGTGTCGAGCGTGAAAGGCTCCTTGCCAGCCCAGCTCAGTTCCATGAGCGAGCCGTATTCGCTCTTGTCGGCACCAGAGATCGTGCCGGACCCGAGCAAATCACCCGCCGTCATCGCGCAGCCGCCAATCGCGTGATGGCAAAGCTGCTCTGCCGCGGAGTAGTACATGCGGTTGTAGTTGGTCTTGGCGATAGACGTGGCTTTTGCCGCGCCCTCGGGCTGCATCAGCACTTCAAGTTCGATATCATAGAGCCCGTCTTTGGAGCCGTTGAGGTAAGGCAAGAGCGTGAAATCACGCTCTGGTGTCGGCGCGCGGAAATCCTCTAGTGCAGCGGCTGTGACGATCCACGGGCTGATTGTGGTGCCAAAGGCTTTGCCTTGGAACGGGCCGAGCGGCTGGTATTCCCAGCCCTGAATATCGCGCGCGGACCAGTCGTTGAGCAGCACATAGCCAAAGATCATGTCATCGGCTTCATCCACGGTGATCGGCTGGCCGAGGTCAGTGCTCTTGCCAACGATAGCGCCCATCTCAAGTTCGATATCGAGGCGCTTGCTCGGGCCAAAGCTTGGCATCTCTGCGTCAGGCGCTTTAGTTTGTCCATTCGGGCGATGAATATCCGTGCCTGAGACAACAACAGAGGATGCGCGTCCGTTGTATCCAATCGGGATGTGCAGCCAGTTCGCAGGCAGGCTAGGCGAGCCGCGCAGGATCGCGCCCATGTTCTGCGCGTGCTGACGGCCCGCGTAAAAATCGGTGTATTCCGCAACGAGGCAGGGCATGTGCAACTCGACCCCTTCGCGCGCCACCAGCATGTCTTTAGCGGCGGCTTCATCCTCGGAACCCGCTGCAAGGATCGCGGTTAAACGCGCACGCAGTTTGGCCCAAGTTTCGGAGCCATCTTCCATGACTTCGTTCCAGAACGGCACGTCAAAGAGCGGCTCGTCCGCGACGACCAGCAGGCCTGCTTCTTCAGCGGCGCGGCAATCTAGGATCATATCGCCAATCGCAACGCCGCAGCGTGGGTCTAGGTCGTCAGTAGAGAAAACCCCATAGGGCAGGTTATTAAGGGGAAAGTCAGTCTCGGCTGAGTTAGCCGAAGCCACCCAAGATTTTAACAGCGTCATGTATGGTCCTTTTGGCGGGCGGTGCGTGCGAAGCACGGCACCTTACGGGGTGTCGCAAATGTAGGGTGCGTGATCTCACGCACCCTCCTTGAGCTTGGTTTACTTCTTACCGGGCGTGCCGTCGAATTTCTTTTCGATGTCTTCCCAGCAATCGATGTAATCGTCCTGCAGCGGTGCTTCTTTGGCGGCAAAGGCGGTCAAGTGCTGCGGGAAGCGGGTTTCGAACATGAAGGACATAGTGTTGTCCAGTTTCTCTGGCCCCAGATCTGCGTTTGACGCGCCCTCAAAGGCATTCTTGTCGGGGCCATGAGGGATCATCATATTATGTAGGCTCATTCCACCGGGAATAAACCCCTTCGGTTTTGCATCGTACTGACCGTAAATATTGCCCATCAATTCGGACATGATGTTCTTATGATACCAAGGCGGGCGGAACGTATCCTCGGCCACCATCCAACGTTCGCGGAACAGAACGAAGTCGATATTCGCGGTGCCTGGCTGGCCTGATGGCGCTGTGAGAACAGTAAAGATCGACGGATCAGGGTGGTCAAACAGGATCGAGCCAACAGGGCAATACGTGCGCAGGTCGTATTTGCAAGGCGCATAGTTGCCATGCCACGCCACCACGTCGAGCGGAGAGTGCCCGATCTTCGTTTCATGGAACTGTCCGCACCATTTGATTGTTACGGTTGAAGGCGCATCGCGATCTTCATAGGCTGCAACAGGGGTTTTGAAATCACGGCGGTTTGCCATGCAGTTCGCGCCAATCGGGCCGCGACCCGGTAGTTCAAATTTCTGACCGTAGTTCTCGCAAACAAAGCCGCGCGCAGGTCCTTCGAGCACTTCAACACGGTAGAGCAAGCCTCGTGGAATAATCGCGATCTCTTTTGGTTCAACGTCAATCACGCCAAGCTCGGTGGAAAAGCGCAAACGGCCCTCTTGCGGGACAACCAGCAATTCGGAATCCGCAGAGAAGAAATAGCTATCCACCATCGACTCAGTCACAAGATAGATATGCGTGGCCATGCCCACTTGGGTGTTAACATCACCAGCTGTTGTCATCGTGCGCATGCCTGTCAGCCATGTCAGCGGCTCATCAGTGTGCGCAACAGGATCCCATCGATATTGACCAAGTGAGATCACATCAGGGTCAACGCAGGGTGCAGACTTCCAATAGGGCAAATCGATTTTTTCATATCTATGCGAATGCTTGACCGAAGGGCGGATGCGATAGCACCACGTGCGCTCGTTTTGATGCGATGGCGCGGTAAAGGCAGTGCCGGATAGCTGCTCGCCATAAAGGCCATAGTTGCACTTTTGCGGGCTGTTCATACCTTGCGGTAAAGCACCGGGCAGGGCTTCGGTTTCGAAGTCATTTCCAAAGCCGGGCATATACCCGTCTGTGGTTCCCATTGGTGTTGCAGCGTGGGTCAAGGTGGATGGTGTGACTTGGCGGTTCATAGTGGGCTCCCATGCAGATTGCTTGGCGCTGGGAATATTAGTTGATTTTGTAACTAACAACCACCTAAACAGGGGTATGAGCGAAAAAGATGATTTTGATCTACAACTCTTCCTACCGTATCTGCTGAACCAAGCAGCAGAAGCGTCGAGCCTTGCGTTCACCAAGATCTACAAGGATCGCTATGGAATGCTGCGAACAGAATGGCGGGTTTTGTTTCACCTTGGGATCTATGGCACGTTGACGGCGAAGGAGATCGGCGAGCGGGCGCGCTCGCATAAGACCAAGATTAGTCGGGCCGTAGGAGCCCTGGAAACACGACGCTATATCAAACGCACCCGGCTTGAAACCGATCGCAGAGTTGAGGCCTTGGAGCTGACACCGCTCGGCATGAGTGTTTATCACGACCTACGTGAAGAAGCTTGGCGCTATGATCAAGAAATCGCGAACCAAATGAGCGAACAGGAAAGCGCTGTTCTGAAAAAGCTCTTGCTACGTCTGAGCAATGGATAGCGCGTCGCCAGAAGACGTTGAATTGCTCTGCCACCATACTAAGGCCTGCGCTTCAGTCTCGATAACAAAGCGCTCTTTGCCGTCCAGATAAGCATCCCAACCTGCTTGCTCGTTTTTCGTCAAAGCTGCTTTCAGTGCGCAGTATTTGGTCGCGATTTCTGGGGTCGCTCGCAAATAGTCCCGAAATGCAATGTGGCGAACAACGTGTGGGGATTCCGATAGGAAGACATGCAGGTGATGTGTTCGCAGACCTTCAGCCGTGATTTTGCGGAAAAAACGTCGATTGGGAATGCCCAGCTCACCCATCACTTCGTAGCCGAGTCGCTCCAAATTTGCATTGTATCTGTCCAGACCAGCAAGATCAGAGGCGACTCCCATGATATCTATGATCGGCTTGGCGAGGACGCCGGGCACTGCAGTGCTGCCAATATGGTGTAGCTCTATAGAAAGCCCAGTGAGCGCGCGCCTAATGTCTTCGGCTTCGGTGCGATAGTCAGCGGCCCAATTCGGATCATGGGGGACTACAAAATCCATCGTCTCAGAGGTTTTATTTCGCGTTTCTAAAAATCAACAGTGACACCCGGAAGGTTCAACGCTTTCATCAGATCGCGCAATTCCTGACGCGCGGCGACGTTTGAAATGTTCATTTGCTTTACGCCAACGTCTTTGAGGTCCAATAGGGTCAAACCGCGCGGGAACAGTTCGCGAAAGATAACGCGTTCGTTAAAGCCGGGGGAGACCCGAAAGCCGATGCGCTTGGCAAGCTGCTCAATCGCAGCTTCCATTTTTTGCTTGTTCACCATGTTTTGCGCGCCCATGCGATTACGCAAAACGATCCAATCAATCGGAGGCAATTTCGCTTGAGAGCGCAGTTGACGCGCGTTCCAGACCATTTCCGAATAAACCGACGGCCCTTTGATTTTGACACCATCGGTGTCGGTATGCGCCAGTAGATCGAAATCCACGAAACTGTCATTGAGCGGCGTCACCAAAGTGTCAGCAAGCGAATGGGCAACTTGACTAAGGCGCGTGTGCGATCCGGGGCAGTCAATCACAATGAAATCGCAATCAGGCTCTAGCGTCGCAACCGCAGCGGAAAGGCGATGATCATAGACATTTTCACCGGGGCGTAGGTTATTTTTGTCAATCTCGGGCAGTTCGCGGTAATCAGGGCAAGGCAGATCAATGCCTTGGTCCTTAAGGAACGCAATACGGTTGGCTACATAACGCCCGAATGTCTTTTGGCGCAGGTCCAGATCAAGCACGCCGACCTTATGGCCCATTCGCGCAAGTGCCGTCGCCACATGCATCGAAACCGTAGACTTTCCAGCCCCGCCTTTTTCATTTCCGACAACAATTATATGCGCCATGCTTTGGCCCCCTGCGGCTCGTTCTTGACGAAGGAATTAGAGCAAGCGTAGCGCAAGGGGAAGGGGCCTTTGCACGGCTTTTTCAAAGCGCAGTATTAGGGTCACTTAAGCCCGTAAGGGGTTTCGAAGAACTTCATGGAACATTCCATCTTTGCCTTCTGCGACCAACGACAAATGCGAGAGCGCAACCGACCCCGTCAGAGCGGGCGCGAAAAAGCGCTCTGCTTGGCGATGAACATTGCCAATTTCAGAGGTCTTTAGATTGCCCGTCAATGTCGCGTGAAACTGGAAATCTTCCATCACACGCGCATATCCCCAACGCTCAAGGTTCTCGCGTTGCCGCTCTGTCATGCGGGAATTGGAACGGCGCTGTAAATCGTGCGCACTTAACGGTGCGCGAAAGCGATCAAGTTGCGTGATCACATCGCGAGCAAGCGCGTTTATCTGCGTGGTTCGCCCCCTTGGGGTGAGCGCCAAAAAACGACCAAGTTGGCTCAATTCAAGCCCATCGTAACGCGCTGGTGCCAACGCCTCGCAAATTTCAACAAATGCGGCTTCGATGTCGGCTTGGAGAATCCCATCTGCGGGATGAAAGGGGGCCATTATCGTAGCATGAAACCCGTATTTTCGTGGGCGTTGCGTGACCCTGTCCAGATCTAAGTCATCCAGCGCGGGATGCTCCGCTTTGCGGCCAGATGCGATATCCCAGCCAAGCCAAGCGGCGCCTTGCGTTGCCAATGGAACATCGAAGGAGTGATAGACAGCATATCGTTCAAACATTGCTAGGCTTTCGGGTTGCAAGAAAAACTCCAAACGAAGCGCAGGCAAGGCCGAGCCATGCAAGCGGTGGCATCACTTCTTCTAGTGCGATCCAAGCTGCAAGCGCCGCAAGCGGCGGTACCATAAAGAAAAGAGCCGATACGCGGCTCACATCCCCCGCGCGGATCATCGCAAGGAGCAAGCCAACTGCGATCAAAGAATTACCTATCACCAAATAGGCAAGCGCGCCAATAAAGGGGCCACTCCATTCGATGTGAAAATCGTCTTGAAAGGCCAACGCAGGCAATATTCCAATGAACCCGGCAGTATAACCCACCAGATTTGCGGTTACTGGATGATGATCTAGCCCAAAGCGTTTTTCCCACAGCGAGCCGCTTGTTATGCCTAGCAGGCCAATTGCAGCAAATGTTAGCCCGATCAACGTTGGCGGCTCTATTGTCGAGCGAGAACCAATCACAAGAAGCGTTCCGAACAAGCCAAGCGCCAAACCGATCCAGCTCCGACGGCCGATAATTTCGCTTGTCCAAAGCGGCGCGATCAAGGCCACGAGAATGGGCTGAAACGACATGAGTAATGCTAACGTTCCCGCACCGATGCCAGAGTTGAAAGCATAGTAACACATGCCAAAATACACGGCTTGGATGAGAAATCCGACAAGCGCTAAATGTCCCCAGTCCGAGCGTGTTTTTGGCAGAGGCGGTCGAATAAAGAGGAAAAGAAGCGCCATTATGATGACCACGCAGCCAAACCGCAGTGCCAGTAATGTCATCGGGGCGGTATACTGCAAGCCTATCTTGGCAAAGGAATAGCCCAGCGACCACAAAACCAAAAACATGAACGGTGCGAGCCTGAGCCAGAGGGGGCGATTGGTCATGTGTATGCGCCTCAACGAAAGCGGTCCCTAACTCCTGCGCTTGTTGCTGGGTTATGTCCAGTGCCCGCGAAACATCGCACTGCTTTAGCGTGTGTTATTGACACCGATTCCTTGCACACCTACTCATGTCTGGATGAAAATACCTCTATTATTGTTAGTGATTTCAACACTTATTTGTGCAGTTGGATTTGTTATTCCTGCTTGGTCGGATTTGTTACTGTTAGGTGCGCCCTGTGTGCTTGCCAGCCTTTGGTTGCTGTGGCGTGGTTGGGGGCGACGCAGCGCTCCACGATCCGCCAAAACGCGAAACAAACGCGCGGCAAAGTCACCTCGCGCACGCTCCAGGACAGGCACAGGCGCGCAAAACTGGATCGTTGTGGATGGCTCTAACGTGATGCATTGGCGCGGCGAGCCGAATATTAGACCTGTCAAAGATGTGATTAAGAACCTTGAAAGGCGCGGATTTACCGTTGGTGTCATGTTTGACGCAAATGCAGGATATAAACTGATTGATCGACACCAGAATGACGATGCGTTCAGCCGCCTTTTAGGTCTGCCTGAAGAGCGAATTATGGTTGTTCCTAGCGGCACACCCGCCGATCCCTACATTCTGACAGCCGCGCGTGACATGGGTGCGCAGATCGTAACAAATGATCGCTTTCGCGATTGGGCGGATACCTATCCAGAGGTGCGCGCACCAGGGTTCCTGATAACGGGAAACTATCGAAATAAACGCCTTCATCTGTCAATTGATTAACCGTCTCTGAGCTGCGCGGAAACAAAAAAACGCCGCTCCAAAAGGAACGGCGTTTCTGCAAAACAAAAAGTAGCTAAGCTTAGAAGCCCAGACCTTCGTATTTCTTCTTGAACTTGGATACACGGCCACCGGCATCCATCAGGCGCGTGCCGCCACCTGTCCACGCAGGGTGCGCAGATGGGTCGATGTCGAGCGCGAGCTGGTCGCCCTCTTTACCGTATGTGGATTTCATCTGGTGGATGGTGCCATCGGTCATTTTCACATTGATGATGTGATAATCTGGGTGAATATCGTTTTTCATGTGAAAGCTCCTTAGGCTTTAAGTGGCTTGTAGTTCGTATCTTCAGCGATACGAGCAGACTTACCGCGACGTGTGCGCAGGTAGTACAGCTTGGCGCGGCGAACACGGCCACGACGGACAACTGTGATGCTGTCTACGTTCGTGGAGTGCAATGGGAACACACGTTCCACGCCTTCACCGAATGAGATCTTGCGAACTGTGAAAGAACCCGCAATGCCTTTGCCGTTTTTACGGCCAATGCAAACGCCTTCGTAGTTCTGAACACGAGAGCGCGTGCCCTCGGTTACTTTATAGCCAACACGAATTGTGTCTCCGGCTTTGAAATCAGGAATGTCATTCCCGAGTGCGGCGACCTGTTCGGCCTCCAATTGTGCGATAAGATCCATGTCTCATCTCCTATGATATGCTCGCGGTTGATCCGCAAAGGTTTATGCGTCCTCAGAGCTCTTGGTCTTCAATCGGGTCCCTGCCGCGCAATGCGCACCAAGCCCGCCAGAGGTCAGGTCGACGTTCTTTTGTTAGCCTTTCGGCCATAGCCTGCCGCCAGTCGGAGATTTTCGCGTGATGACCAGAGAGAAGCACCTCTGGGATCTTGCGACCCTTCCATTCGGCAGGTTTCGTATACTGAGGATGCTCTAGTAACCCATGCGAGAACGATTCGTCCTGCGTGGAATCATAGTTCCCAAGCACGCGCGGTATAAGCCGCACTGTTGCATCAATCAAGGCCTGCGCTGCAATCTCGCCGCCTGTGAGGATAAAGTCACCAAGGGAGACCTCTTCGATGCCGTATTCTTCGATCACGCGCTCGTCCACGCCCTCGAAACGCCCGCACAGCAAGGTGATCCCGTCGCATTGCGCAAAGCGCCGCGCCATCGCCTGATCCATCGGTTTGCCGCGCGGCGAAAGGTAGACGCGGGGCCAATTCCCACGCTCGGATTCCGCCGCCTTGTCGAGAGCTTTGCCAAGCACATCCGCGCGCAAAACCATCCCCGCGCCGCCACCTGCGGGCGTGTCATCCACGTTCTTGTGTTTGGTCTCACCAAAGGGGCGCAGATCAATGGTTTCAAGCTGCCACAAACCTTCATGCAGGGCTTTACCCGTCAGCGACGCGCCAAGAACGCCCGGAAAGCTCTCTGGAAACAGGGTAATAATCTGTGCACGCCAAACACCCGCCAATTCAGGCGTCGGCGTCATCAATTCGCGCGGCTTGAACGTCGGGCGGATCGCCTTGCGACCATAAGAGCGGGGTTTGTCGGTCACTCAAACAATCCTTCTGGAGGATCGGTTACGATACGTTTAGCTTTAAGATCAACCGTCGGGACGGCGGCAAGCGTGAAGGGCAGCAAAACAGCGGTTTTTATGTTTGGGCCAATCACCTCAAGTAGATCACCTGCGCCGTGGTTCTGGACTGTCTTCACCGTGCCAAGAACCGTGCCGCCCGTATCGACAACCTCAAGCCCCTCAAGGTCTGCATGATAGAATTCATCGTCGGGCAAAGCCGGCAGTTGATCGCGGCGCGCATAGAGCTTTTCACCGCTCAGCGCATCCGCTTCTTCTTTGCTTGTAATGCCAGACAGGCGCACAGAATAACCGTTTTTCAACGGGCCGAGCAAAGTCATGCTAAAACTACGCCCGTTCTCAAGCGTGAGCGGGTTGTAGTTGGCAATGTCAGAAGGCTCGGCGCAAAAGCTCTTGAGCCGCACATCGCCGCGCACCCCGAAAGAGCCGCCTAACGAGCCCACGCAAATCAGATCGTCGCTCATTCTGAAACTCCTCGGCAGACGCCGCTTTTAATAGTTCCGCCAGCTTCCAGACATTTGTCCAGCGCTGCATTGCGTTCCGAAAAAACGCCTAGGATAAAGGCAACGCCAAATAAGATCGGCAAACGGATCAACTTAAACATCATCGTTCCTCAATCTTTAAGTGAGGCGTACGGGTTTCCCAACCCGCTTTTGCAAGTTCGGGCGTCTCTGTGTCTTGCTCGGGCCAACCGACGCAAAGATAGGCCACAAGGTTCCAGCCCTCAGGGCAATCCAGGTCAGCGGTCAGGCGCTTGGCATCAAGGATAGATACCCAGCCAACGCCAAGGCCTTCCGCGCGCGCAGAAAGCCAGAATTGCATGATCGCGGCGACCACCGAATAGCGGCGCATTTCGGGCATGGTGCCAGCGCCAAGGCCTTTGCCTTGCGTGGTTTCATCGTCGCAAAAGATCGCGAGCTGCACAGGCGCATCGCGCATGCCAGAGAGCTTGAGACTGGAATAAATCTTCGCAGTCTCGCCAGAATATCCAGCAAGCGCCTCTTCATTCGCACTCTCGAAATTGGTTAGGGCGGCGGATCGGGCGTCCTTTGAGGACACGCGCACAACGCGCCAAGGTTCGCTGAGACCCACAGAGGGGGCCAAAGGAATGACCTGCAAGCAACGGGCCAGCGTGGCCTCGTCAACAGGGGTGGTTTGGAAGCGGCGCACATCGCGCCGCCACCGAAAGAGCGCGTTGAGCTGATCCCGAAACTCGGTATCGAAATCGGGACCAGTCATTGCGGTTCTTACTCTTCTGCCGCTGCTTCTTCAGCAGGTGCTGCCGCTGCTTCTGCAGCTTCAGCCGCTTTTGCAGCTTTCTCTTCAGCGCGCTCAGTTGCTTTTTTGCCTGGCGTACCCTTCTTAGGGTTGGAGCGTTCTTTCTTCTCTGCAAGACCAGCCGCTTCGAGCATACGAGACACACGGTCCGTTGTCTGTGCGCCTTCACCGAGCCAGTACTGGATGCGCTCAACGTTCATTTTCACACGCTCTTCGCTGTCTTTTGGAAGCAGTGGGTTATATGTGCCGAGCTTTTCGATGTAGCGACCATCGCGTGGCATGCGGCTGTCTGCTGCAACGATGCGATAGAAAG
>NZ_JBOEHB010000003.1:0-229525 GCF_050633725.1 Planktotalea sp. | reverse complement strand
TTGCAAATCCGTGTACACCGGTTCGATTCCGGTACTCGCCTCCAAATAAAAACAAGGCCTTAGCAAGAAATTGCTAAGGCCTTGATCGTTCTTAGTCTCTTTTTAGTCTCTTCTTTCGCGGGTGTAAGAGCGAGCGCGAATGTTCAACAATGCGCAACCCACCGAGTCAGGTTGTGCAACACCTGACGACGGGCTGCGCATTGCTCACCACATCCTGTCAGCAATCTCGAGCTCTTCCTGCCCCACTGCGTTCGCATAGATGGCAGTGGTCGACATACTGGCGTGCCCCATCCACTTTTGAAGCATATGGAGTTGCACTCCAGATCGGACTGCATGAATGCCGTAGCCGTGGCGAAGGCCTTTAGGGGTTGCCTGTGGTCCAGTGATCCCAGCTTCATCCATCACCGACTTAATCCAACGATATGCAGTGATCCGTGAGAGTGGTTTGGGTGTAGCAGACCAGATTGTGTACGGGATGTTACGTGGAAGTTGATCTAACGCTTCAATGAGTTCTTGAGGAACCGGAACCTCTCTAATGTGGTGCTGGTCACGCTTCTTGAGACTGCGGAACGAGATCAGTCTCGCTTGTGCTTGTACTGACGAAAACCGGAGCTCCCGTGCCTCAGATATCCGACATCCAGTGTAGAAAAGGGTGAGGCAGAAAGCTTTGATGTGGTGAGGTTTAGTTCTGGCAACACAAAGAAATCGCTCTCGTTCAGCTGCGTTCAAATACAGACGGTCGTTCTGTGCATCATACAGATGCATGGATGATGACATGAGCGGTCCAAGGTATGCGTTCATCAAGGCTTGAGGGTGAAGTGTTCAAGCGTTGTGGGGAGTAAAATGGTCAGTGATACAGTATTGGTAATTCTGTATCAGACCCGAACGAAACCATTGTTTTTCAATCGATTAGCGTCATGAGAACCCGAGGTTAATTGAGCAGAATCAACCTGACAAGCCCTTAAACCCTTGAACATACTCATGATACAGTATTACCAATTTTGTTTCATCTCCTGACTGTGCATAACCTCTGGTTTGTCTCCGATTGGGCGTCTCAGATACGTGCTTTAGGAGATCGGAAATGAAGACAATTCCCACAACATCCGCCCTGTTACTTTCAACCTTTGTAGTCGCTGGCTGCATGCCAGGAACGGCCATCATGGAAGGTATGCAAGGCAAGGAGTCCGTAGCTGCAAGTCAGACGCTCATGGTTGACGGTTTCATGCGATCAAGCTGCCGAACGCTTTCCTTGCAAGAGCGCTCGCTTCGCGGACCAGTGACCAATCCACTCGCCAATATCGCGGGCGGTGGCATCTACGGTCAGCAGTACAAGGCAATCAAAATTGCCATGAAGCGCAAAGGCTGCGCGTCATGAATGAAGAGATATTGCTCGCCCAATTGAATGCACCATCAGTTGACTACTCTGGTGTCAAAGCGTTCAAACCCACCCAAGTCATTGTTTCTGAACCGAGTAGAACAGAACAAGCAGCTGATGACCCAACCAACTACCTCTTGGCAATTGGATTGATTGCCTCGGCGCTGGCTGTGTTCTTCTTTTCACGAGTCAAACAGGCGCAACCTGCCCCAAGCCGCACAACCATTGCAGCACTCGGAGGCTTGGGTGCCGCTTCACTTGCTTTGATGGCGCTCTGGCCGTCATTCTTTGGTCAGCCGCTACCGCTGAGTATTGTAGGCGAGATGGGGCCCCGTGTTCTTGAAGAACTAGTTGTTCCCGCTGTTCTCAAAGCCTTGTTCGCTGGGCTGGTTGTAGGTGGTCTTGTCTACGCACTGTTGCCGGGTGACGCCAAATCCCACGTGCCTCAGCCAATAAAGGAAGTGACGATGCAACGAGGTCTCACAACAGAAGTTGGTGAACGGATAAAGGTGTATAAAGGGTATGAAATTCTCAAGGCTGAGACAGGTGTGACGGTCAATGGGCAACCATATGGTGGCATCATTGCCGCCGAGAAGGCTATCACTGAGATGGTAGAGAACGCGCAGTGAAGGCTTTGCTCTGTACGCCATTAATCAATAACTTGATGAACACGCGGTAGTTGGGCAGGTTCAACAGGTCTGCCGGATCAGTCCAACCCACCTGGCGGGCCATAACTGGTGCATCTTTGGCACCAATCCTGAAGAGAATCATGGTTCCGACATTTCCAAAGATCGCATCCAGGATGCGGTCTTTGATGGCACTGGTGTACTGTGCGGCCAGAACAAGCCCCACGCGATACTTACGGAGCTCTGAGAGCATGCCTGCGATGGTACCCGTTGTCATGGATGCAAACTCATCGGCATAGATGACATAGGGCTTGCGTTAAAGTTCCGGGGTATCACTACGGGTGAAGGCAGCACTGGTCATCATTGAAAGGATTAACCCACCCAGGACAGATGAGATATCTGATCCCAGCTTTCCTTTTGAGAGGTTCACAACAAGCGGCGTTCCTTCATCCATTAGTGACCGGAAACGAAGGTTCTGATTTGGTGAGCAAAGCACCTTCTTGACCACTGGATTGGACAAGAACGCTCCCAGCTTGTTGGCAATCGGAGCCACACCATCAAACGCTGTTTTGTAGTTGAGTTTGGGGAATTCTTCCTGCCAGAACTTGAGGACTTCTTCATTGGTAACTGACTGAAGAACAGTCCTACGGAAGGCTTTGTTGGTGAAAATAGGGACAATGTCAGCAAAAGAAGACCCGGATCGTGAGATGAGCGCTAATACACTGAAACGTAACAAGTGTTCCATGCGTACACCCCAGGCATCTCGCCATTGCTGACGTAGGGCGTCGATGACTGCTGAGGCAACAAGTGGCCTGAACTCCTCGGTGACATAGCCCAATGGATTGTAGCCGTAGGGGCAGTCTGGATCAGCCACATCCCAATACATGGCATTCTCTGGCAACATGGGTTTGACTGCTTCTGCCAAGTCCCCATGCGGATCAATCAGACAGAAACCAACTCCTTGCTCAATATCCTGACGTATCATGTTGAGGATCAGCGTGGACTTACCTGTTCCTGTTTGACCGAGAATGAAGGTGTGGAAGAGACGGTCGGGTTGATAGATTCCGAATGGTTTCGGTTCTGATCGGCCCACAGTCTCTGCAAGGTAGGTGATGGGTTGATGGAATGGGTTGGGCATAACGCGATTGTCGCGTGCTAAGCCGCTTGGTCATAGGTGTTTTGGGTTTCAGTTTTGGGTAAATTGGCGGCACTTGTCCGGTCATGAATACCGGTGTGGAGCTCACAAAGTTGTTTCCAATCTTGGGACATGAACAGCTTTAAAAACTCGTCCATTCCCAGCTCTGGTATGTCCTGCCCCCTTCGAGATGTGGCGTGAGAATGGGGACAAAGCGTCTAGAGACTACGTGTTTCTAAAAGTGGATAGAAATCCACTTATTGGGTAATCTTGATATCATGAGGGCAGTTCTCGAACTGCTCCTGTTTGCGTGCATAAATTTCTTGGATACACTCAGTCAAATCAATCCATTTTTGGGACATGAACAGTCTCAAAAAATCTTCATATTCCAGCTCTGGTATCTCCTGCCCCCTTCGAGATGTGGCATGAGAAGGGGGACCAACATGGAAAGCGGCCCATTCCGACGTGCGCTCAAGCCACCAAACTGGCTGTAGTTCAACGTTTTTGCCGGACACCAAGCGGTTCGAGAACAGGGTTTCGAGCATTCGGCGCTTTTCGGCAGGAATAGCCAGAGAATGGCTAAGACAAAGGGTTTTGAGGAGTTCGAGCAGCTTTGCACTTTGCACTCTGAACCACGCCGGATCGATGGTTTTTTGCGATGTTTCGGAGAGAGCCTTTTCCTGAAGCAGAAACTGCGCGTTGCGCGCTTCAAAGACCTGTTTGTCGATCAATCCATCAAGTAGCGCATCCAATAGCTGCGCTTTTTTATTGGCGATCTTGCTCATCTCTAAGGCCGTGGTGTCAGCGCGTTCGGTTTCCAGTACACGTTCACCCCATCGCCCAAGTCTTCCCTGCAAAGCCCCCGCCGCATGTATGTTTAACTGGTATTTTCGAAGCTGCGTGGAAATCGAATTTTCTATGGCTTCCTCTCGCAGCGAACCGCTTGTGCACCCCTTTGTATGACATCGGTAGTACGCGTGACCTTTCTGACGCTCGGGTATGATCGCGGTTTGGCAGCGCGCACAGCGAAAAATCCTCCGGTAGTCAAATCCGTGTTTGGTGACCTTCTTGACTGTGCGTCTCGCTCGCACGGCACGCACCTGCTCAAACAAAGCCGATGAAATCAACGCCTCATGCTTACCTTGATAGGTCTTTTGTTGTCGGGATACGCGCATCAAACCAACATAGAACGGATTGGAGATCATGTTCTCGATGGTTGTCTTCCCAATTTTGGCATTGCCATGCGATGTCAGGCCAATCCTCTTGGCCTCATCAACCAGCGACCACAAAGAATGCTCTCCGGCGGCATAAACCTTAAACAAATGTCGGACTTTCGGTCCTTTGACGGGACAGATGGTTTTGAGCTTGCCGCCGCCGTTATCAAGATAACCGATAGGGGCTTTAAAAGGATACAGACCCTGCTTGAGCCGTCCGTCCAAACCCTTGATCGTCTCCTCTCGCAGGTTGCGGATATAGTCAGCTGCGATCACAGCCTGGATGTCGGCGGTCAGCCGCCCTCCCCTGCTGGCAAAGTCCACGCTTTCGGCTGCAAAGTGCACATCAATGCCAGCATCAGACAGATCGCCAACGGTTGCCCAGTCCCGCAAGTTGCGCGCGGAGCGATCAATCTTGTGCATGACGACGCCTTTTGCCTTACCTGCGCGCAAAAGCTTAATCATTTCTGTAAATATCGGCCGCCCACGTTTCGCCGCCGTTTCCTTTTCTTCAAACCAGCGCGTGATAGCGAGGTCTTGTGTGGCGCAATACCGCTCTATTGCTTCTCGCTGTGCCTCGAGCGAAACTCCTTCGCCTTGCTTGACGGTCGATACCCTAATGTATCCAAAATATTGTTTATTCATGATTACTTGAGATTATCATTCGACTCTACCAGATCGCATGAAAGAGTCGAATCTGGTGGATTGTCGAATGGCCATTTGCCTTCATCGAAAAGGCGCTGCGCCATCCGCTCACAGAGGTCTAAAAATGCATCAAAGTCATGTTGTGTAGTCATGTGCTGATTGTAGTGATGAGGCGTGTTTCTGATAGGTGCTGGCAGTTGCTGGTTTTGGACAATGCGCTGAGTGGAAAGGGTCAGATCGTGGAATGACCTCATATATCATGTAGCGATTTGACCCTTGGAACGGTACTGAAACTGCTACCGACTAGTTGGGGGTATGTGTGGGATGATATATTCATTCTCGGGTGGGTGCCGAACACGAGATAAATCGCATTGCCTTCGTGTTTGTTGCTCAGATTGATTTACACGGATGGTGTTAACCATCCTTTTTGTATTCCCGTTCGTGTTGATCAGTTTGAGCAAGAGATACCCACAAAGCGGATGCGAGGAGTTTCCGTTTTCGGCAACTCCTGCCCTCGTGTGGATGCATCAATCTTTACATATACTGCCTGAGCGGTCCGGACCGCAGATTACCAGGACCGGATTAATGATTTGGATTATGAAAGAATTTTTGAAAGTCGATCTACGGATCGCACGGCAGCGCTCAGGGCTTTTGGGCCAAGATGTTGCGACACTGCTAGGGACCAGCCGCGCACGCTTGTCAAAGCTAGAGAACGGTTATGCACGGCCCAAAGTCAAAGAACTGATTGGCCTCTCGATTGTCTACGACAAACCGCTCGATGAGTTGTTCCAGCTGTCAGCCAGTCGCTTGACTGAGAAACTGCAAAGCAGGCTAGCTCAACTGAAGCCAGCGCCTGAAATAGAAGCAAGAATTACCACGCTGTCGCGGCTAGCTGACCGATTACACAGCCTAAACCAAGAGAGGTATGACGCGTAAGCCATTTACGGTCATGGCCATCACAGCAAGCCACAACCGAATTGGGTTTTGCTTTCTCATCGACAAGCAACCTATGGATTGGCAGTTGGCGCATCATGCCTCCAAAAGCCCTGAGCTGACGTATGAGAAAGCAGCCCAATGGTTCGCCTACTATCAGCCTGATATCATTGTGACCGAAGACCTCAACGGGTCTCTAACCAAAGGTAAGAAAGCGCAGCGCCTGATCCTAGCGATCAAAGAAGCTGCCTTGCTGACAGATGCCCAGCACATAGAATGCGAACGTGTTCAGCCCTATGCCAACAAATACGAGCAGATAGATCGGCTGTGTGCTGAGTTTCCTCAGATGAGTGCAGTCGCACCAAAACGCCGACGCATCTTCGACAACGAACCTGCCGCCACCACGATCTTTGAATGTCTGGTGCTGGCAAAGCAGCTACAGAGTTAGACGTCTTTCAGAGGACTTGTCCGGACGGGTCCTCTGTTTGCTGGTGCATCCGAAATGGTTCGGATGCACCTCAAGCACAACATAGACAACTAATATGTAAGAGGGCACCAAAACCTCCAGCCATTTCAACGATCGACTACGGCTAGGCCATGACTGTGTCCCCGTCCAGGTCGTCGTAATACGCAGGAATGTTGATACCTCTGAGAAGGGCGACAAGGCTTCCATAGCCCCTTGTGCCTGGACCGCCTGTGTGTCAACTTCAAAGCACAAAGAGACCACATCGCTAACTGCAAAATATGAGAAAAGTGACCACGAACACATTTGCCGATGATTTCTAATTTCAACGAAACGCGGATTCGTGGTTCCATTTTCAATCAAAATCAAATGCCGATGTCACATCGTCGTTAAGGATTTTCCGGCCTATGCCTTTCAGCGCGTCAATTTCTTCGTGAGTAAGATTAGCATGGCCAACAGCTAGTTCTGCTTGTGCGCGCGTCACGAGTTCTTTTTGTTGAGCTAATACTCTAATTGCATCCTTGAATTCAGAACGGGTCGCTTCGTCATAACCACCCTCTTTCATTAACTCTGCTCTCAATCCAAGCTCATTTTCGATCACGTTCAGCATAAAAGAACAATACCGAATTAGTGAACGCGTCCGATCCACTTCAGCCGTGTCTATGGAAGACATTCTCTCGGGGAGCACCGAGAATATTTGCGAGTACTTTTCGGTACCAAATCTTGCTAAATCCCCAAGACTCGCTTTAAGTATTTCAAAAACCAGAACATATGCCCGAGATGCAACCTGAGCAAGTTTCGAACTTTCAACACCTTCCTCTGTGGCCAATATAGAAGTCCGACTGAGCGCCCATTGCTCAGCGGAAAGCAACCATTCGAGAATGAACTTGATTTCTTCAATATACGACTTCCAATCATGGCCGAGCTTGATTTTAACGATAAGCACGTCGATCACGGTGATCTCTTTTCCGGGCCGCATCCATTCGGACTTGTTTTCAGAAAGGAAGTTTGTTGATCTTTGAATTTTCTGGTTCGCAACCCCGATCCCTGCATCTGCAAGAGCCGAAATCGCCATAGCCGTTGCTTGGTAACTATCGTTCCATGAACCGGTTCCGGCCTCCCAATGGTCTTCACGAAATGGCCCGTCTGGATAGTCCAGAAGCAGCCATTCTGAGATTCTCTTGGCTTGCGCACTGGTATGGATGTTTTGACCGCAACTACTTAAGCCTGACAGAACACGAGCAGCGACCCAAGGCACACGCTTGGGATGTATCTCACCCAGAACACCAATCCTCTTCTCAAGTTCAGCAAGAATGGAAGCTGTGCGTTCACCATCTTGGAGAGCTGAGGATCCAAGAGCCATTAGTAACAGACCAAGGCACCAGTTGACGTGCATCGCATCCATATCAACCTCAGAATACCCTTCCCAAGCCACGTGATTAGACGCATCTTCTTCTTTCATCCGCTCTCGGATTGCGTCGAAATCGTCACGCTCAGAAACTTTTCCTTTCAGAGCAACCATGCCCGAATGACAATCCCAAATTGCAAAGACTTTTTTGAAGCAGGTCTCCCAAGCTCCCCAGTCAATTTGACCTAGCACAGTCAAAGCAAAACTCGCTGAAGCAGTGTTTGCCCCCCAGCTCGGATCGGCAACAGTCACGTTGAGTATTCGGCTTCGAATAGTGAGAAAAGCCCGCCACAACTCCAACGTCATACTTTCCCACTCAACTAAAGCCTGCCCTTCTGATTGATGTTCTGCAAGATCAAGCCGTTCAATTGTTTGAGCAACTGCCGCATCGCCCACTGTTCGGCAGTACTCAACCACTATTTCATCAATTTCACCAAATTTTGCCGAAAGCGTCGGATCAATAGTTAGCAAATACTTGCTGAGCACAAATGCCTTTGATCTGTGACCAAGTGAAACTTGTTCCAACGTCTGCCGCAAACCGACCAATGAACTTAGTTCACGAGAGCTGATCCCAGACCTGAACTGAAGCCATTTTCGATCCGCGTAAATTTCCAAAGCACCAAGCGCTGACAATAGGTACAACGCGCCAACAGCATTGTCAGAAATCGGATCGTCTCCAGCGGTTGCCATAAGAATCGCACGACCTATGTGCTCGAAACTAGGGAGACCGGATGCATCCGAAGTCGTATCAGAAATCTGCTTGGCAATGAAGCAGTCTCCAACAATTGCTGAGAGAATATCGTCCAGGACGCGCGGATCGCCAGAAAAGAACGGATTTGACGCCAAAATCGAACGAGCTTGGGCATCCGCGTCTAAGACCTTACTGCCGGGTGATTGCTTCTGAAGCAGTTCGATTTGACCTGCTTCTGGCCAACCTAAGTACAAGAATGTTGGTGTCGAGCTCTGGTCAGCGGAAAATCCATTTAGTACTGTCAATGCTTTAGAAAACTGCCGTACAGAACCTTGAATATTATCTATAATGATCAACGGCGGATTGTCAGATGTCTTGTCATGTTGTTGACATGACTTGATTATCGAAACGAAATTGCGAGAAAATTCGTCATATGATGAATTGACATCCAAATAGAAAAACTTGGTCCCTCGGCTTTCGGCGATTGAAGCGCATTGGGCCGCTAGTACTGTTTTCCCTGACGCCGATGGGCCTAGTAGTAGGAAATTTTCTCGCCGATCAAGTTTTGCGAGTATTTCATGTTGCAAAGCAGAATATACAGCATTGTTCGGGATCGATGCGAATAACTTTGCTCGCGATATTTTAACCGGATCGCCCTCAACAGGAATCGCTTCACTGAATGAATGTCCTCCAAAGTAATTGTGTAACAGTTCGGTCGTTATCCCAATCAAATCCGTCGAGCGTTCCAAGATATCCGTGACTTGCGTTTGCAAGAGACGGCGACCAGTGACCCGTTCGTGTATGTATAGAGCTTCGCCTTCTTCTCCGGCAGAAACGGAAAAATGGGAAGACAGAGTATCAACTATGCACTGCTTGAGTTCGGATGAGATCGACTTAGCAATCACTGTGAACACTGCCTGCTCAAGATCAGCACCCTTCTCAGTCAGAGTCCTTAGTGCATCTGCAAAATTCATAGTCAGTGTCCTCTAGGCGTGCTACATCTGCTGAATGCTTAATTTCATCCACTTTCAAAATTTATCGACCAGTCTTGGCTTTTTATCCGGCGCGGTTGCTTCGGTTGCAGTCACGTGGCTAATCCCCAGCAACAATGTCACAAAGAACGACACTATCACTTGCACTTCTGAAGCCAACGTTAACCATCTTTTGTGCGAATTCGTAAACCCGATCACAACGTCTGTCGAGTTGAACGATCAGGTTGGCGGTGGACTTGTGCTTTTGTCGTCATTTTTTGTTATGATCCTTGCTGCGTTGTCCAGCTCTATGAAATCCTGCTTTGAAAGAGCGGATCGTTTAAGTGAACGAGAGAGATTAGCAGTGTTACAAGGATTCGAAAGAAAAATTTTGGGCCGCGTGGTACTGACAACCATCGCTGCTACAGTTTGTGCTGTTGCAGGTGGAATATTTGTGACTCGATGAGTTATTTTCCTATCTCCATCCTAAGGTAAATACTCTCCTCAGACTCTCCCGGAACTATGACTTCCTCATATTCCAGAAGTTTGAGTTCCGCAGCTTTGAGGAAGTATTTGATTTCACTTAAGTCTGAAAAACGATACGACTCCATGGAGCGCATGTAATTTTGCGCAAGCTCTTTGACTATAGTTTCTTCAAATCCTGGGACTCCACCAAGTTCGTTGAAGCGCGCGATCGCTCGTTCGACAAACCAGCGCTTTCTGTCACCGCCTGACATATAACCATCCGCGTCATTGATTTTTCCACCCATTCTAACAGTTGTCACAAATCGGCCATTTGGCTGCAACAGACTGCTTACATTTGAAAGCACGCGCATCTTTTCAATTGAACGGAACCTAGTCAAAAACGCATCGGTAACAATCAGTTCAAATCGACGATCAATCGACCCATTTAGGATATCCATTTTCTGGCATGTGATATCACGCCCCAATTCCTCAGCCAGTTCTTTAGATAAAACTAACGGCGTGTCGCAAATGTCCGCCACTGTTAGGTAACAATCGCTTTGCAAAAGGACTAAATGTGCCATTGATGCATCTGCACAAGCCAAAACGAGAGCGTTGTCCTGAGCGTTGAGCTTAGCCACTCGAGAAGAGAAAAACTGAAAGTGCCAATAGGGATTCGACACAAGCCCCAAAACCCTTAGCAAGGTCCAAGAACCATGGTACCAACCACAGTTTTCAAGGTCCACCCAGCCGCCCTGGCAAAGCCCCTCGGATAATTCGAGAGCGCGTTTTGCTTGGGATTGCTGGAACTCATAGAGCCCCAAGTCCGTCAACCAAGCATCTCCAAAAGCAGTGGGAACTCATCAAATCCAGCAGATGAGTTTAAGTGTGCACCGCCTGGAATAACTTCCACTGACGCGCCAATTCTCAAGGAGAACTCGTTTGATAGCTCGATAGGAACATAGGGATCATTATCGGAATAGATACAAGTTACTTTCGAGAAGCGTCGAGCAGCAGCATCAATTAACTTCTTGTCGGCAAAAAAAGTTCGATTTACAGCGTCAAACTCAGGTATGTCTATCAATCCGTAAAACGGAGCAACCGCCACGAAGTGATTAGCTTTGACGCCCGTTTTTGCAAACCAATCGACAACAAAAGCTGGCCCAAGACTATGAGCCACAACATTTGTTTTCGGGCCGATCAAGCTTGAGTAACCACTCATTATCTCGGTCCAAGTGCTCAGATTTTGCATTTCGTCTGCTGTAAAGTGCGGAACTAGTACCTTTTGCCCTTGCTCTGTGAGCTGTCGATAAAGCCAAGGCGCCCAGTTTTGATATGGGCTACCGAAACTTCCATGAATAATTATACAATCAACAAACATAAATAGCTGTCCTTTATTGCGCCCATTATCCTACTGCGCTTAACGTCAGTTTACCAACGAAAGCACACTTTGCAACCTGTGTACTAGCCAAGGAGATTTGGCCGCAGTTACCTCCAGCCGTCGCTCGCGACTCGGACTATTCTCAAAGCATAAAAGCAAGAGTGGTGCTTGAATCTGAAGGTGACGTTTGTACTCTTTTTTACCAATATACACCTCATACATTGCCTCCATCCGCTCAACTGACTTCCGATCCAACTTACTGGTTTTAGGGTTGGTTCCACGCTCCACCTCAACCACGAACCACTTGTAGCGTGGCCCGTCTTCCGTGAGGTACTCAATACCGAATATCTGGTCCGGAATAAGGTCACGGGTCAGTGTTTTTCCGGTACTCGGGTCACTGAAAGTCACAGGGTATCGCAAGCGTCTTTGCGCTCTCTCAAGAACCCGCCAGCCTTGGATGTAGTTGCGGTCGGGCCGTTTGAGACAGTCGATCTCAACACCTGCTGTCAGTTTCGCAACCTCTCGCTGATGCCAGAACGGGCCTCCCGCCTTGTGAACCCAGTCCGACCACATATCCGCTTCTTTGAGTGCATCCTGCCCAGCATCCGTCAATCCATAAATCAAGGGTTTGTACCGGGCATCAATGGTTTGGAATTGTTGTGGCGGCCTTGAGAGATACGGGCTGTGGTGTGCTGTGTTCGCCTCATTGAACAAGTCAGTGAGACGGTTCTGTGCTCGGGCTTTGTTTTGCCCCAAACCTTCAGAGAACGCCAAAAGCTCTGAAGTAGACAACGGCCCGTGATGGTGAATGGCCTGCATCCACAACAAGTCCCGCTCGGTCAGCCGTATCCGCTTGCCTGTTGACTGCGCCACCATGCGGCTGCGCCGTCCAACGGCGTCGTGTGAGGCTCTGTGTACCATCACCAGTACGGAGTTGGCTCATTGGGGTCTGTGGGTGGCTCTTCGTTCTCCTGAGGCTCTTCTGGAGCTTGCGTTCTCCCATCAAGCTCTGAGTAGTGCACGGCATAGCGCTCACGCATGATGGTGCGCAAATCATCCTTCTCCCAAGGGGCCATCCTCTCCATGTTCTCCATGACAAAGAATGGGAACGAGAGCGGCACAGCCTGCGGGGTAATCCCACGCAAGTAACTCGCAAATCTACCCTTCGGTTGTCGCTCAATCATAGAAGCATCCGCATGCATGCCGTTCGACAGCACCCTCGCATCTTTGTTGGACACTCCTCCTGCCATTTTGATGGAGGTATTGGCTGCAAAGGCTTCTTGCAGACGTGGTTCCAGCTGCCCCAGGAACTGGTGCGCTAGCACCATGCCAATCTTGTATTTGCGTGCTTGGCTTAAGATCGTACCGATTTTGCGGTCAAAGTAGTCCTGTGCCTCATCAATGTAGACCATGGTGGGCATGCGGTCATTCTTGGGCAAGGTGGCGCGTTCTTGAGCGGCTTGGGCAACAAGTGCGATGAAGAAGCGTCCGAAGATTTCAGTGCCGGACTCTTTGAGAAGGTCCTTGGCGGTGTTGATGAGGATCACTTTGCCAGCGTTCATCTCAGCAAACAGGTCAAGCTTGCTCTCGGGGTGCGAGAACATCCGCTCAAACGTCGTGTTCTCTAAGATTCCCCACAAACGACGCAGAACCTGCCGTCGGGTGGCTGCAAACTCTTTGGAGTGGAACTCGGTGGTGAAGAAGTGTTTGGCGCTGCCTGTTAAGTACTCAAAGTACGGGGAGAACTTTTCTTCGCTCCCTTCCTCCATTAGCTCTCGTAGTGTATGGATAGTAGCATTGGGGATGTGCAGCATGAGCCGGGTAACATAACGGAAGATGACGTTTTGTTTCTGGGTCATGCTCGCGTCCAAGAGCGACCCGAGAACAAAGTCATAGAGCTCAAGGATTGAGTTGGTCAGCCGCTCCCGGTCCAGCGGCGCATAACCTTCAAGACGGTCTTGACCCACGTCAAAGAGATTGAGCGAGACAGGCCACTCAACGTCGGATGGATCAACGATAACGACGCGGTCGTGCAGCGAACCACACTCTGCAAAGACAGCGAGGTTTGAAATGGTGTTGATCAGGTCTCCCTGACTGTCGATGACCACGACAGAGCGCTCACCGCGTTCTACAGCCTTCAAGTCTTCTGTAATCAAGTATTGCAGGGTTTGCGTTTTCCCATGCCCTGACCCTGCGATGATGTGATGGTGTTCAAAGCGGGTTTTTGTCGGCAGGGTGAAGGCAACCTCTTGGTCAAAGAGTGCGGGCAGAGGTGTCCCACCTAGGTAGGTGTACAGAAGGTCCTTAGGGTCAGTGATCTCACTCTTGGAAGGATATTTGGGCGCGCGAGTAAAGGCAGATGGGTCAGCCGGATTACCACCGGACGCCAAAATGAGATTGTAGTCGAGTTTAGCTTGGGTGGACGAGAGAAGCCCTGCTTCGATCAGTTCTTTGGCTGAGACTGTCTTAGCGATGTCTTCCACAAGCGCGCCCATTTCAGGCACCAAGTGCACCATGGAAGCGGGAACGGTGACGCCGTCACCACCCGAGCTTTCCAACAAGGCGGGCACCGCGGAAAAGACAGCGCTGAACACGTGAGAGGTATATAGTCGGATGAGCTCGCAGCTGCGGTCAAAGTCGTCGAAGAGTGCCTGCTGCCGTCTTAGCTCTTCCCGCAGCTCAAAGTGCGCTACAACCGACAAATCATTCTTGGGGCGATAGTCTGGAAGCTGGAACATCTGTTCCGAAAGGATGGTCTCACCAATGAAGGTTTGGATGATAGGCCGCTGTTGATGGTCGCGGTCAAGTTCGAGACCATCCAGCACGCTGTCAGTCTGCACATGAACCAGCTTAGCGCGCCCGTCATCGAACAAGAGATGATGAGTAGAGAATAGCGCTTCTACTTCACGATACAGAGCATCTGTTTGCGCGCCTTCACTGGGAGACCCCAATCCCCCAATGAAGGCATGCAAACGTGGTCCCAGGTGAAGAGGCACACCTAGAACAGGGGTCCGGAGTGGATAACAGCTTTTGCTTCTTCGGGAGTGAGAGGATAGATTTCATTGCGATCCACACCATCCCAGTGTTTGGCGCTTTCCATCACTTGTCGCAGGTATTGGCTGATGTTGAGCAAGAAGCTTTCTTTGCGCACGAGCTCGCAGATGGATGGGCAGTGAAAATACCGCCCAAGCATCAAGTCCACGACCTTTATCGTTTCTCGTTTCTGGTGGTAGTAGGTGAAGCCTGCTGCAATGCCGAGAATGGCAGCGACAACCAACACACCAATCCAGCCTAAGCCAATGGCGCTCCATAAATTGAAAGCGATGATGGGTATGGCGATGAGAAAGACGACAAAGCCAATGAGAATACAAAAGCGTTTGAGTTCTGGCTCAGGAACATCAATGAGAATAGTATTGGTGAACTTGTACTTCTCGATGAGATCACGTTCTTCTTGAGTAATGTCCAATTTTGCGTGTAAATCAAAACGTGGACGTCCAAACGCTGTACGACCCTGAGAACGGCGAAATAATAAATCCATAAGAAGACCCCACACAACTAAACCGAATATATATACAATTAATACGTGCATACATGCGTGCGTCAAGCATGCATGCGCCTGCACACGTCATGCGCCTCATACGCGTCGCACCTGCATACGCAGGAGTCTGTGGCACATAGGGGGAACGCAAAGATCTCTGGTTCATTTCAGTTGGTAGAGCGATAGCGGGTCAATCCCGAGATGTCGCGCGCGGGCCTTTTGAGATTGTGTTCCAATGTGTTCCGCTATGCTCTTTCTTGTTGGCGCATACAAAACAGGTGAACTTGCGCATACAGGGATGCGCAACTCTCAACTATCATGCGGCTAGCTCAAGAACGGGTTCCAGTAGCTTGGATCGAGAAACGACTTTGCTCTTCTCTTTCCAAATATCGCCTCACTCAAAGAACGCTTGAGGTCCCTATCAACGTCAGCTTCTGAATAACTTTCCCATGCCGCAGCAAGTACATTATTGGTGCTCTCTTGCGCTACATTTTGGAAGTCTTTCAGTTTCGTGTAGCTCATGTTGGAAAAGATTTTTAAGGCGGCTGCGTTTCGCCCTTCCAATGCAGGAATTAGAAGATTTCGAAGTATATTGTCTTTTTCAGCCTTTGATATGGGGCCACCATTTTGCGCCATGTTTGAAATTATTGTGGGACACAAACGCACAGCCTCAGCAAGCGAGCTTCCAGTCACTCCAGAAACACTCTCGCGCAACGTCCGCCAAATCTCTTCGTGATATTTCTCGTCAATTGCGGTTAGCAGAATATCCAGTGCACCATCACTGGCTTCTAGCTCGATTTGCCCTGCAAGCACGCCCCTCACAACTTCAATGTACGGAGCTCGGAATGTGCCGCCATCTAATCTGCAGCCTGAAGACCCCAGCTTCTCGACAAGTACATCGACCGTCGCGTCCATTGCCCTGATGTGTTCCGGCCAAGCGCTCGAGTCGATCTCATGAAGTAGTTCCTCGACTTTTGAATGAAAGGTGTCCCAATCGCCTTCACCAAGTGCGTGAGTTGCTTTCAGGAAGCCGTTGGGGACATCAGACATTTTGAGCTTTGAAATGTCATCCTCTGTCGCACGAGCCGCATACTTCTGGAGGACAAAAGGCAATCTTTCTTTCGAAATCAAGCTGCTGATGAACGAAAACTGCTCCAAGAAATACGGAAACTTCAGATAAGGAGGACGTTCCTGTTCAAACATGTTCTCGACGATTGCACGAGCCGCCTTGTGCTCGCGGTTCTCGCCACCGAACTCCATCCAACGAGATGCAGTTAAACTATCGATAGCTTTCACAGCGATCAACGAAGCTTGGATGGCAGTGATATCAGTGTCACCTTCGAGAATACTGTTGAATTCAACGAAGGCATCCGAACTATCGGCAGTTCTCGTATTATTGGCCTGAAGCGTGGTCGGGTTAGAAAGGGATTCACCGAGTTTTTCTCTACAAAGGAAAAGCAGCAGTGCTTGGCCTTCCTCATCGTCGCCCACGTTTCTGAAGAACGCGCCTTCGTTCAGACATTCGTCCAATTCAATGTCTGAACGCTTCTTCTCAACTACATGCTGCCATGTTAGTGAAACGATTTCGAGCAGTTGCTTGGCGTTTCCTTCGTCTAACTCTACTTCCTTGCATTCAGACAAGCAGGCGTTTGCTAGTTTTACCCATTCATCATCGGTAAGGAGCTTGCACTCCTCGAACTGTATGAGCGCCTTCCGTGCTTGTGTTGGGTATTTGGGAAACTCAGTTTCGAAATAATCAGCGTCAGCATCTCCGCCAAACATCGAAGCAAAGGTTCTTGATACATTGGTTCTCGGGACTATCGCGGTGCCAAAATCGGCCAGTTTGAAACCACTTTCTGCGATGGTCGCGCTCAAGCCAAAAACAAAATCTGGTGACATAGGCAGCTTTTGACCACGCAAAGAATTCTTCAAAGCATCGTGGCCGTGGAGGTCCGATAGAGCGTCATCACTAGCAGTCAAAAACTTCGAAACATTCGTCCCCGTCGAATAGCTCGGGTTTTCCTGTGCGTTCACACTTTTCATCGCGGCTTTGGTAAAATGGTTGACCGTTGAGTTGAGTGAACCGTTCGCGGCCAACTTGAAAATGGGCATGTAAGCAAGGTACTCTTCTGCCTCGACAGAGATGCTTTCAACTTTCTTGAAACCGTCTAGCACCGCTCGAGTGATGTAGTCTTTCGCGTCGCCAATATATCTGTCCAACAGGTCCGATGCGTTGCTAATCGCATGCTTCAAATCGCCAGTACTTGTCCATTCGTCGATATTGTCCTGAAGAACGTCATCGACCCGATAGTCAAAGCCGGGCGCAGAGGAGATTTTGATCAAGTCTTCGGCGTCGTCAGCGATAAAGGCGGACGCAATCTCATCATCAAGCAGGATTTGAAAAGCTAGTTCTTCGTCAACATTGAAAACCATCGCGGCCAGGTGCTCGACAAGCTTTGGATTTGCAGTCAGGCGAGCAATCTTGGCGTTCAAGCCGTTTTCGCTATTGAGGATTGATGGGTTGATACTCAGCTTATCTTGATGAGCAATGAACGCCGCAACTGTTGGAAGTTCATACGTTCCATCTTGTAGCTCATACAAGCTACTCAAGTCATTGACGAACGAGACGATTTGGCGTGGAGTCGTAACCCCACCTTCCACGCTCAACAGCTCGCAGAAGATTCGATAGGTTCTGAACCTGTCGTCTGCTGAAACTTGTTCAGGGAGTGCCTCCTCTAGCTTGTCAGCAAAAAACTCCCTTGCGTTTGAAAGCACAGGTGGGGCCACAACCAAGATCTCATCAAAGGTCTTTGAGAAAAGTTCCCGAGAAGCAAGACTAGTAAGGTCGCCTTCAGTCTCCTCTACATCATCATCTTCGTTGACATTTGCTTCGATGAGTTTGCGGTCATAAGGCACGATTGCGGTTATGTCGGCATTTTTTCCCGAGGAGTGTTCTCCTTGCGTGCGTGAGAAAATTGACCGCGCCAAGGCCCAATACTCTTTGATTTCTTTTCGAGGAAGCCTGTCAATGTTGTCCAAGACGACAACAACTCGGTCTGTCTCGGTTTGAACAACACTCAAGATTTCTCGAAGGGTCGAGTGAAATTCGTAGTCGTTAGGGTCAATTTCGCGGACTCTTTGAACAACTTTTTGGTCTTGATGCTGACGTGAACTGATGAGCAGTAGTCTGGATATCGAAGTTCTGTAGCTTGACCACCATTTCTCGCCTTTTTTGGGCTCAATGCGATATGCCGCCAAAACCAGAGTGATTACCAAGAAACCAAGCAGGATGAGAAAAGGAGGAGTTCCTAGGAAATTCCATAGACTTAATTCTGGGTTCTTGTTGATAGTATCGAACGCGCTTTTCGCCCAGAAATAGTACAAAGGAAGGAAGGGTAAGAAAACTAGTACGCAAACCCCGTACCAATCAAGGATAGGCTGATTATTGGTTTCAATTTCCTTTGTTTTTCCCTGAATTTGTTTTTCAATATCGTCGAGGTAAGGTCTTTTCTTTGGGAAGTTTTGCTTAGCCCACGTAATGAAGTGTTCTAAGTATGATCTGCGGAACCCTGAACCCTGAGATTTCCAGATATCAAAGGTAAAAAAGTGGTACGTCTTCTTGCCTTTACCGTTTTGCTCTTTCAGCTTCCTTGCTGCCATTTCGACAACGCTAGATTTACCGCTACCCCAAGAACCATCAAGGCCGATTGCACGATCCCCGTCATCGAACTTGACGATTGCCCGCGAGAGTGAGTGCGCGGTCCGTTCATGCCCACCACCATGAAACAAGTCCGTCTTTGTCGGTTCATCTTGAATGATTATTCTTCTTACTTTTCTACTCATACCTACGCCTCAAATATTCTTACTGTATCGATAAGTGATAACCCGCCTGAAATCACTCTGAAATGACGGCCCGAGTGTGCACCTCGGGCCGCCCATGCTCCAAAGAAGCATGTGTTTACTCTCGAGCAAGTAGTCGCTCTTCAAGCCAGTCCAAGACTTCCTGTTCCACCCATCCAACACGATTCGGGCCCAGCATTACCCGCTTAGGGAATTTGCCTGCCTTCTCGAGTCGAGCGACGTGCTGCGGGGAGTAATGAACTAACTCTTTTAGCGCCTTCTTCGACAGTATTTTCATCACGATATCTCCTTGAGTAAGGAGCATCGCGATGCCCCGAGCTGAGGTTGAACCTCGGTCCGAGCGCCACCATATCTACCAGAAGTTGAATTATCTTGTCACTATTATCACCATACGAAGCGATCAATACACATGAGATTTGCAGAAATTGATGGCCAAAGAGTTGAGCCCAAGCCGAGGCTTCACGCGACCTGCCCATTTTGTGGAAGCAGCGGAATAGCAAGATGCGGGAAAATTCGAGTCTGGCATTGGGCTCATAAAAGTAAGCAGCACTGTGACCACTGGTGGGAGCCAGAGAAAGAATGGCATCGCAATTGGAAAAACCAATTCCCCGAAGGATGGCAAGAGCAAGGGCGAAGAGACGAGAATGGCGAGTTGCATATTGCCGACGTTCTGACGCCTCATGGATTAGTGCTTGAGTTTCAACACTCTGCTATCCAACGTGAAGAAGTGGAAATTCGCACCAAATTTCACAAAAACATGTGCTGGGTTGTTGATGGCCTAAGACTTAAGACGACATTACCGCAATTCAAAGAGGCCCTGGAGCACAGTACACGCCTGAGATCCACCGGAGCTGCGGTGTTTGAGATGCATTTCTACGACTGCAGATTTCTCAAGAAGTGGTGTGATTTGGATGCTCCTGTAGTCATCGATTTTGGGACTGAAACCATGTGGGTGATTGGATATAGTCTCGATCACTCTGTTGCTATGTATATGATAAAAAAAGACCATATGGTGAATGCTTTCAAAGCTGGGCATCGGTTGCCGATGATACTGCCCATGAACGCACCTCCTCGCAGGTATCGGTGACGGCCTTTTGACCTACAAACTCCCAAGGTAGTCATCAAATTTTTGTACAGCTTCTTTCATTTCTTCGAAATATGAGTGGCGGTTGTACACTGCCACCACGCCACTGATCGTTCCAGAAACATGATTGAGTAGCTTTTCTGTAACATGAATTGGCGTACCGATCTGAGCATGAACCGTTGCAAAGGTCCGCCGAAGATCGTGTAAGGTGTAGGGCTTAACGTCCACAAGCGCTTCATCGAAACGCTTCTTGTGCCATGCCCACGTGGTGAATGGTTTCTCGAAATCAGTTGCCGCTGGGAACAGCAGGTCACCTGTGTCTGGAAGTTGCGTGATTACTGCCTGAGCCATCGGTGAGAGTGGAAAACGATGCTCTCTCTTGTTCTTTGCAAAGCCCTTGGGGAATACCACTTCACCATCAGAAATCCATGATCGTCTCAGTTGCCCAACTTCAGTTCTGCGCTGACCTGTGAGAACAAGAAGCAGAACGATGGGTCCAAACGGGAAAGGTGTCTCTTGAGCGCGCTTGAATACTTGGCGCAGCTCATCGTCGGATAGCACCCTGTCGCGCTCAGAGGTCTTTTGCTTCACGGGTGGAACAACTGAATACTCAACCAATCCATGCCGTACACACCAATTCATCATGGTACGGATAGCGACGTATGCGTGGGACTGTTCAGATGGAGTGGATGCGAGACCTGAGACCACTTTCATCACTTGCGCCCTACTCACTTCCTTCACGGCGGTTGTGAAATTGAAGTGCTTGTTCAAGAGCCGACGATAGTCAGCGACAGTGCGGGGTTTGTTACGTCCTTCACAATCGATCAGAAATTGTGACTTTGCTTCTTGGAATGTCACCACGGGCTGAGAAGGCGCAAAACCGCCCTCCTCGTATTCGACAAAAAACTTTTTGGCTTGAGCACGTGCCTCAGACAGTGACAAGTCGGGATAGCGGCCCAAGGTCTTGAGTCGCCGCTTCTCTCCGAACATGATGACAAAGGACTTGCTCTTTGTCGAACAACGCAGACCAAAGCCGGGAGTAGTTTCGTCCCAGTGGGTCACCTGCCCTTTCGTCGGTAGCGAGAGCTTTTTGATAGCGATGTCGGTTAAGCGCAGCTTCACTTCAGTCTCTTTTTAGTCACATAAATCACAAGCGTAAGGACGTGTATCTATGTTCAACTATACACGGATTTTTCAGCTTTATGCAATATATATAGTGACTTAAGTGATTACATGTTCACCTGTGATTTTCACGTGCAGCGGATCGCAAATCCGCGTACACCGGTTCGTTTCCGGTACTCGCCTCCAGTGTTTTCAAGCGTTTACCGAAAATCCTTGGGACGGACCGCAGTCCATTTTACAATCATGTTCCAGAGACGTTCGTTTCAAACGTTGGCAACATGAGACGGACATTGCAGCATCAGCCAACATGACCGCAAAGTCACACAATCAAGACACCAATCCGCAACAGCAATCCAAATACACTATGGCGCGCCAAAATCTATTCAGCGCAAGCACGTCAGACAATGGGTGAAGCCACCACCGAAGCGTTGGAAAGACCCCTAAATGAGGATCTTGAATGTGATACCGAGGGAAGCCAGTTTCCGCTCCCGAAATAGGCATCACCTTCGACACTAAAAATTGTGAAACACCTCCATTTTACCTTTTATTGGCAGCGCCTTACAAAACAGTCGGCGTGTCCAGAACTCGCCTTCAGTATAGTCAATTTGTCGTATGACCTATGCGCCACGCGCCAAATCACAACAAGGCAAAAACCTATGCATTTGCTGCGATACTTATCGCAAGAGCGCGTGAAAAAGGACGGTGCCAAGCGTCATTAAAGGCATCGCGAGATAGACCAAAAAGGCAAGCAAAAAGCCGAAGCCTGCCGCGAACAAGCAAATCCCTGCGACGGCCCCTCCAATGCTTCCGCCCAGAAGCGCTGCCAGTGCGGGGGAGGACGCAATGGCAGCGTCTTCTGGTTCAAGTTCGACCACTTGGACCTGGGGGTCGCGCCAAAGCATGTCGTGTTGGAAGTTGGGGACATTCCAAACCATTTTGTTGGCAACGGGCGTAAGCGGGTCGGACTTGGATACCAAAGGCTGCGTGACGACGTCGTATTCGTCATCTTTGAAACTCGTTTCTAACATTGTTTAAAACTCCTCCTGTTCGCGCTTCTTTGGCAGGGTGATCCCGGGATTCAGTCTGCTTTCACAGACCGAAGGCCGAACTGTAGACTGAGAGGATTGACGGGCAGCGAACAAAGCCGTTGTTGAGAATTGCAACTTGGGGACGCTCGAAAACAAGCACTGAAAAGGCGTTCTGACGCGAAGAATTGCTTTCGCTTTTTTGCGCCCCCTCCTCCAAGTCGCCGAGCAACCTTACATTTGGAACACTGCGCTCTTTGGCACATGGCCGCGCATCTTCCAGACGATTTGACGTCAAGCCAAGCATATTGAACGCAACAGAGCGCATAATCGATTGTGCGCAGTCTTGTGCCACGTCTGTGTAGTGAAGCAGATGAAACAGCGATGTATAGCCCTGAGTACGCGTGATGATGATGTCATCAACAGATAAATCACCGCATTGAACTTCACCGCGTTTGGTGAAAACCTTCCAAGAACTTGGAATTCCAAATGCTTTGAGCATGGTCACGGGCGTGTCGGAATTTAAAGTGTCCGATCGTTTCGCAGGTTCTCTTAGAGAATCTTGCGTGAGAGAAGTTTCAAATATGCGCTCCACAGGCCACTCCAATACATTGTAACATCGTGGTTAGAGCTTAAGCGGAGGCTGTTAATATCGGCCAACTATGATTGAAATCTTACAGTTTCAGGTATTTTTGGCTCATTTTTAAATAAACATCGGACCTTTTCATAAAGGCCGCAGTTTGAATCGGGTCAATTCAATGTTTCACTGAACCTTGCGCGGATCATGCCGTCGACACGTTCTTTCAAATTTGAAAGCACAAAGGGTTTTTGGACCAGCTCGTAATCATGGTCGATTTTTGAATTTTTCAATACTTCATCACCATAGCCTGTCATAAACACAATTGGGATATTTGGCATTTTCTTACTGGCACTGCTCGCAACCTGAATGCCATTTCCGTCCGGCAAGACAAGATCCAACATCATCGCATCGTAAGTCACGTCTGAATGCTCTAACACCTCCAAGGCATTTTGAATGTTATGAGCGCAATCGAGCGTGTACCCCAAGTTGCCAAAATACGATTGAATCAAGCTTGCGAGGTCGATGTTATCCTCCAACAAGAATAGGTGTTGTGTATCTTTCTCAGCCTTCTTTACGCTCGCAGGGCCATTCGTGTCTTCTTTCGACTTTGCCTTTGACAACGTTTTAAGGGTTGGAAAGAATAGATCGACTTGAGCGCCTTGTTTTGAGTTTTGCAGTTCTATCCAGCCCTCAGATTGAAGTGCGAAGCCCTCGACAGAAGATAGGCCAAGCCCCGTTCCAATCTTACCATCAGAGAAAAAGGGTTGAGTGGCTTCTCTTAACGCGACTTGGGAAAATCCGGGTCCGCTGTCTAGCAGGCTTATGTGTAAGAATTCGCCTTGCGAGAGCGAAAGTTCTAACGTGATCTGCCCTGTGCCGTTCATTGCAGTCGCGCAGTTCTTGATCACGTTGACTAAAGAACTCACAAGATACGCCTGATCCAAAAGAACTTCCGGATCGTCTTTGATGTCAACAACAAGGTCGATGTCGGAATAGCTTGAGTTTACGAAACTTTGGAGTTCTGGAATGACGTGCGAAACACGCAAGCGCTTTGCGACGAGGTCTTGTTTCTGAGAGTAGCTGACGAGCGTTCGGTTCAGATGGACAGCGTTGTCACATGAGCGCTGAGCAGCGTCGAGAAACTTGCGAGTTGTCGGAGCAAGCGACGGCTCGAGCGTGACCAGCTCAAGCGTATTTTGAATAACGGCCAAGAAATTGTTGATATCGTGCGCGATAGTCCCCGAAACTTTCCCAAGCGTTTCAAGTTTGCGCTTTTGCTCTGACGCCGTGGCATCGCGCAAAATTTCTGTAACGTCTTTTGCCATCAGTATTTTTTGGTCGGTCCCTGCCCGCTCTAACATGCGCCATTCAAACTTTTTGCCACCATGGTAGTTGAAAAGACTGGTCTCGCTGGGGCGCTCTCCTAACCGCGCGAGGCTGGAAATCGGAACGCTGTGTTCAAGACAATGATCATGCAGCAGGTTAATCGCGTTAATATCAACGCCAGTCAGGGCAAGCTGTGTTGAGTTAAGAAGCGTACAAGCCGCTGGGTTTGCCATGATCACAAGATCGTCTTTAAAGACCAAAACAGGATCCGAAAAATTCTCCAAAATCGCGTAGGATATTTCCAAGAACTTGTCGCGGTCATTCTCTGCGCGATGACGGATCTTGAGTTCATCTCGCAATCTTAGCTGCTGTGAAAGAACGTCCATGTAGGGAAGCGCAATATTGCGCAGCAAGTCACTTTCGACGGGCAAGCTCGCAACCAAATACAATTGGTCATTGTTTGAAACATGCTCGCTAGATGTAACGCTTGGCACCGTTTCACTGGAAATCTGGTCCATTTTGGAGGCTGTCGAAAACTCCATTCCCTTTAAGCCACCGTGACGTTTTGAAAGCTCGGAAAGCAACTTTACGTCGTCAAAAATTGTACCCGAGGGGTTGCTTGGTTCAGAAGCGATTGCGCGGCTCAGCGAAATCAACCCTTCTCTCACGTTGATGGTATCGGCCTGCCGTTCAAGGGATCGGTTCAAAAATGCAAAGCTTGGTCGAAACGCCATCAGATACGACAGGGCAAGCAACACAACCAATATCGCTGCGCTGGCGATGAGCAAAGAGCTTTCTAAGGTTGCCAACCGTGCGAGCGCCCGTTCAAGCGTTTTAGTTTGTTGGTCAAAACGCCCATCCCAAGGGGCGCTTTGGATAAAAGAGGTTTCAACGGGCTTGAGCTGGGCAATGTTGGCAACGCCTTTCAACAGGGTTTCGTTTTCGAAAAGCTGTTGAGTTTTTTCAAAGGTTGCGATTTCGGCTTCATCAAGATCAAAGAAACTGGAATGAATTTCTTTGGGGATAAACAGTCTCGTTACGACAAAGATATTTGACAGCAAGCCATGAAGCTCAACTTCGGTTTCCTTTATCTCTTCAATGAGCCTTCTGGTATCTCGGGTGACGGCTGCGGTGGTTGAGCTGGACTTCCTTGTGTCCAGTGTAAAAAGAAACGAGAATTTTTCGGTAAGATCATCAAATTTCTTCCACTGCACGCGCTGCAAACGATCAAGATGCAAGACTGTTGTCAGCGCGCTATTTACGCCAAAAGCCAAAGCCGAAAACGCCATGAGAACGAACCCTGAGCAGAGGATGGAATTCCTCAAAGATCGCTGTGTGTACTTAGCAACCTCGGACGGGGTCGTGAACTTGGGTTTGTTTTTCTTGCCTCGCGAAAACACCCTCAAAATCACTGACCCCGCTCAACGGTATTGTACATCAGTTCAGCAGCAACTTTGGCAGAGATGGATGGGTTTTCCCACGTTTGTACAAGTATGGAACTAATCAAAGCCGTTGAGTTTTTGCCCCGCGTTCCAGGAGAGGAAAACCGTTCATTCGGATCAAGGTTCCAGCGTTCCAGAGATGCTTTCGAACAAGGGTTCAAACCAGCGGGATCAAGGTTTTTGACAACAGAAATCCCTCCCTTCTTTTGTAGGTATCTATATTGCGCCTCTTCTTCGAGAATTGCGTCGAGCAAATTTCCATATTGCTCTCTCCAGCCAGGTAGCGATGTTTCGAAAGCCACAAAAATGTCGGTGCCAAAATACGCCGAATGCAAGCCCGGAAGTCCCGCGCATTTGTAGGTGCTAAGATCGCCCACGCTATGGGTGTTTATTTCAGACCACGCATAATCACCGATGATTGTGTAAGCGGCCTCGCCATCAATCACCATTTTGACCATGTCCGCCCAATTGCGCCCGTTACTTTCGCTGTCAGAAATTCTGACGAGCTCTAAGAACTGGAACATCGCCGCTTCTAGCTGCTCAAGCAGTTTTCCGTCTGGATCAAACTCGCCATGTAGCGCATGAATAGCTGCGCGTTGACCAATTGAAGCCAGTATCCCATTGAAAAGTTCGAGCAAAACCCAAGGTTCGGAGGTGCCCGCATAGGCCATCTCACCGCTCGCTTGCAGTTTGCTGTTAAGATCGGCCAGCTCGTCCCAAGTCTTAGGAATTGTGGTAACACCTACCTGCTTCAGGCGCGCCATGTTGTAAATGATTGAGCTTTGCAGATGAATCCCCACAGGAATTGCATAGATGTGTTCACCGACGGTGATTTTCGAGAGCACTTCAGGGTGAATCTTGTCGCGAAGTTGCTTCTTGTCCGCAAAGCCCGGATCGAGAAACGTCAAACCATCTCGAACAACTGTTTCGAGATCCTCTCCCCCGAGCCAATGGGTGATTTCTGGCGGGTACCCTAGCCCAATTCGTTTTGAAATTTCATATCGCAAATCGTTGTATGACGGGCTTTCAACGACATTTACGTCAATGTTCAGCGGCTCAATGCTCTCAACAAGACTTTGCAGTGCATCGCGCTCCCCTTGCGTGCGCCAGAACGTATGGAATTCGATCTGCATCTTTTCTGCGCTGCTTTGGGCATTGATTGAAGACGCCCAAACCAAAGCAACGAAAACTCCAATTGCCTTCAACATGGCCCTACCCCCCAAATTTTTGATGATTTACGCTTCTGCCAGGTTCTGACGATGCTCTCTTGGGCTATGACCGAATTCACGTTTGAAACTTGTCGAAAAATACGATGCAGAACTAAACCCGCACATCAGCGAGACCTCTTTCACCGAATAGTCTTGGTTCAAGAGCACCTCTGCGGAACGGGTGCGAAACCGCCGCAAGAGCGTGGAAAAGCTCTCTCCCGTTGCGTTCGCAAGATATCGCTGAAAGCAGCGCCGACTTAAGCCCATTTCTTTGGCAACGGCGTCAACGCCAAGCTCTGTATCAGAACACCCAATGGAGAACTGCCTAATCAAGTCGTCTAGGAACTGAAGTTCTTTTGCCTTTTTCCCTTCAGCGTCACATCCGATAAGTGAAAGCGAAAAGGTCCCTTCTTCTACTTCATGCACGCTCTTGTATCGTTCGCGAAGGACCTGAATATTTTTGAGTTTATTTCTGATTTTGTTGCTAAAATCATGAATGTTGAATGGCTTGGTCACAAAGTCTTCGGCCATATGCTTCCAACTCATTTCGCGCGCGTTCTTTTCGGAATAGCCGGTCATGAAAACAATGGAGGGCGCATAACCTGCTTGAGCGTTTACACTCTTGGCAATGTCAAAACCTTCACCATCTGTTAAACTTATATCAAGTATCAAAAGATCAAACCGATACTTGGTTAGCATCTCTAGAGCTGTTTTAACACTTGGTGCGGTTTGAACTAAGCAAAAGTCGGACAAAGCCGCTGACAAGATCATCCGGAAATCTTCATGGTCATCAACTATAAGAACACTGCCAACAACTAGCACAACTCATACCTCGTTTTTTTCGACTTTATAGAATCCTAACCTAAGCTATTAATTGGCGCGAACTTTGAAGGCCAACTTCCGTCATCTTAACAAAGATGGCGCAAATTTAAATCTTTTTGAGCAATTCAGTTGAACAAACAACATTGCACAGCCGTACTACGCGTTTGTGATGTCAAATTAGGCGCAGTCACACGATCAAATGACGGTGTTTAGAAGTGCATCAGCGCTTTGGCTTCTACCGCCTTCAAACTCATTCTAGCGCAATGGCCATAGTTTGAAATGTCACTGCGTAAGTCTGGAAACAATTCAAACAGTTCAGCCTGCGCTTTCGGGGCCAAGGCATCGACACTATACGAACCCGGATGGAAGCTTTCGGTTGCCACGCCCTGCGCGAAAATAATTTCGTGTTGCTCAAACAGAATGTGAACATAGGTTACTGTTTCCATTGGGTTACGAACAACGCTGTTATCATCCACCAGATGAATGGCTGGCACCAAAACTTCATTTGTTCCAAACAGCAGTTCTGCCTCGTACCCCTTGAACAGCATCCGATGTTGCGGAGACACAATGAGATCACCTTTCGATCCTAGGAACGTGCCTTTTTTGAACTTGATCGGAGCAAACTTGTCCATTGCGGGAACAGTCGTCGTGCCAATCCAGCGGATTTTCTGAATTCCGTTGTCCTGAGTGATAACATCATCGCCAATCTTCAAACTTTCGATTGCACGGCCCCCATAGGGCGTTGCGATTTCTGTTCCAGCAACAAAGCAAATGATGTTCTCGATGTTGGAAAAGTTAACAACCGTTCCGTCCAACAACAAAACAGAGCCGCTCAAGCCCCCGTTTACGTCATCGGGGTCTGTTAGTTTGAGTGAGCCCGCCACATGCAGACCGTTCAGGTTAAGCGTATCGCCGTCCGTTTCATCGCCCTCACCACCCGTCACCGTAATTGCGTTGGTTGCGATTTCTCCTAGCGACACGATGTTAAAGAGATCATCCCCATCGCCGCCCGTGACGGTATCTCCTTGGCCGACGAACAGTACATCGTCGCCGTCGCCGCCTGAAATTAGATCTGCGTTTTCCCCGCCATGGATCGTATCTTGGCCAAGCCCGCCCTCGAGCGTGTCCATGCCAGAGCTTGCGGAAATAAAGTCATCGCCGCTGCCACCATAGACCGAGTCATCGCCCGCGCCAGCAACTATCGTATCATTCCCAGCGCCGCCGCTTACGCTGTCATCGTCGTCTCCAGCGTCTATGAGGTCATCGCCCAATCCAGCAAGGATCGTATCATCGCCATCGCCGCCGACAACAACGTCATCGTTTGATCCGTTCAAGTCGTCGCCATTGTCGATTTGATCGCCTTCTGGATCACCAACGTAGCTCGCATCTATCAGGTTATCGCCCGCATCGCCTTCAACAATGTAGTTTAACGGAGTGTTCGTTGTATTGATGCTGATAAAGCCGACATCTGTATTTCCGGCGCCATCAATCACTTTATAGGTGAAGGCTTCCTCGCCAATGTCCCCATCGTTATCGATCGTCAGAGTACCATCAAGATTCAGCGTGACATCTTCACCGCTCGGCAAAGTAACCGTTGCGCCGGGTACAATCGCGGTTCCATTGATCTCAACAATAGATAAACCACTGCCAGTCTGATCGATGTCATTTGCCAAAACATCGACAGTAATTGATGAATTCGGCAGCATATCGACGCTATTGTCGAATGCGAGCGCGATGGTTTGTACCGAGTTAGCCGCAATCAGAACGTTTGAATCATATTCATCGTCGCCACCATCCGCGATCGCAATCTTTATCGTATTTGCGACCCCTGTGTTTACAGGTGCTTTAATAGACAATGCAATTGTAGCGCCATCCATTTCAGTGTTGAATGGATCGCTTAAGTCAGGATTGTCGACATACAGATTAGATGACGCTGTCGTATTAATGGTATCGATAGACACCAGATCGCTCGGAGCAGGTGTAAACGGAGCATAAGTGCCATTCACCCAAACGCCAAAGGCATCATTCACTCCAGAAGACACGAATTCGAGATATTCTTCTGACGAGAACAAAAACTGCATGGTGATATAGTCACCTGTGGGCGTAAAGTTCGCCTCGAGCACCACTGCGTCTTCTGTCAATTGCCCCGTTATTGCATCAAGCTGTGCATCGCCAGCTCCGTTATAACCGGTTGAAACGCCTGCATCAGTGTTCGTATTTGTAGTACCTGAACTATTCGTGAAGTCAGCAACATTGCCCGTCGACAGGATAATTCCTGTGTCGGAAACTGACAGATCTCCAAGCGTTACATCGGCACCAGAATAGATGCCCGATTGCAAGCCATCACCGGTAATCGTCGCCGAGTTAACGACAACGCCACTACCAAAAATGTTCTGTGCTAGGTCCAGCGCAGTGGCTGTATTGTCGATGGTCAGTTCAGCAGCAATAGGCATAATAGTTTCCCAATTAGGTTTTCGTTTTGGACAAAACCCCTCCGTCGCTTAAGCTCACTCAGAGCCTAACCGCGTATTTTTGACCCATTTTCAGAGAACCAGCAGCGGTTCTAAGTCTTGAAATGTGGTCGGCTTGTTCGCTTTCAGGAGGGTTTAAAGGGGTGTGCTAAGGGATTGTCGCGCGCGCCTTATCTTGGTGAGCGCAAGACAATTGCGAGCAGGTTTGACGAATTGCGTTCGCCCTACCATTTGGCATCACATGCGCAGATATTAGGCAATTTAACTTTCGCCCAAAATCAGAAGAGATTAATTGATCAACATAAAACATGAGACTGTTCCCATTAACTCATTCGTTAGAATTAGATTGGGGATACAGAGTTTGATTTTACAGCTTCATCTAGCCGCAACAATTTCGTTTAAATATTTTTGGCGCAGTATTATTCTCTTTGTCTTCTGCTTGAGTGTTTGAAACACGAAGACAATGAAACGCCTGCCTAGCCCCCTGGCCGCCCAAGTTGCTGAGCAACGACGTCTAGAAGGTGCTTGTTGCGAAAGGGCTTTCTGAGCTGGCGGAAATCCCCGAACTGTTTGCATTGCTGCATGGTCTTTTCCGGGAAATTGCCCGAAATCAGTAGAAAATCTGGCAACGCCCCGACTTCGGAGAATGCGACAAGAACTTCGGTGGCGGTACAATCTTCCAGAATGAGATCGCAGATCACAAGATCATAGACGTTCTTATGCAGAGCGCCTGCGCGAATGTCCGAAATAGAGCTTGCCTTTTGAACATCGTATCCTTGCTGGGCCAAGATAAAGGCCAGGATGTCACGTATCGTTACTTCGTCTTCCACAATCAGGATCTTCTGCTTCTCTCGCGTGGCAGACGACGGCGACACGTCCAGTTCGATGTCACTGGCCTCAATGTCCCCTTCATAGATCGGCAGGACGAGCTTTGCCGTTGTTCCCTTGCCGATAACGGACTCAAATTCAATTTTTCCGTTGGATTGCTTTGCGAAACCGCTGACCATTGCAACGCCAAGGCCCGACCCTTCGGACTGGCTCTTAGTGGTGAAAAACGGCTCTTCGACCCTTTCCAGCACCTCGCGTGGCATACCGACACCGTTGTCAGATATCTCGAAGCTTATGTAATGAGCGCCGTCAATTTCGACTTCTACGGCTCTCAACTCGATCGCTCCATTGGAATTTTCTGCCACCGCGGACTTTGAGTTTACCAGCAGATTTAGAAGCGCGGTCTCGAGTGAGCCACGATCCACCTTGATATAGGCGTCGGTGGCAGCCTCTATCCTCAGGCGGATTTGCTTTCCGGCCAACGGTTGGAATATCCCCGCAATATTATGGATCGCCTCTGCCGCCTTAAAGACTGTGATATTCTGCGCGTTTTGCCGTGCAAAGCTTAGCATTTGGTTTGCTAAGGATGCGCCACGCTCGGTGTATTTGATAATGCTTTCAAAGTGATCGTGCGCAGACGATGAAATATCCTCTTTGTCCTGTACCAGCTCGATGTTGGCCAAGATAACCGACAAAATGTTATTGAAATCGTGCGCAATCCCACTAGCAAGCGTCCCGAGGGCAGACAATTTGCTCTTCTGAATTCTATCGTTTTCTTCTTTTTGTTGCTCATCCTGATCCTTGATGAAGAACAAAAATCCACTTTCTGGACCGCTTCCCCCAACGCGAACCAATCGCAGCTCAAAGAGCCTTCCGTTTGGACCTTCGATATCTCGTTGCGAGCCTGAATCTTGAATCCCTCTCAGATCAAAAAGTTCGGTCAAATCCACTTCGTCTTTGTGATCACCGACAAGTTCCTGAAAAGACTTGTTAGAGCGCAAAACCTGGAATTGAGCATTGGTTTGAACAATTGCATCTTGTATCTCCGGCAAGGACAGCTCGACGACAGCTTGTTCTCGTCTCAGCGCTTCGCTTCGGCTCTTTAGCTCGTCAAAGAGTACGTCCAGCTCATCACGTGTATTTCGCCCAGCCGACTCTGTTTGAAACCTCTGAAAATCCGCGACGGGCAGCCCATCTGCAAGATGCTTGGACAGTTTCTTTACTGGGGCGACCACGATCCTGAACACCGCAACCGAGATAAGCAGCGCCGACAAAATCACCGAGGTTAGTGAAACAAACCGGCTTGCGACAAGATCAGCGAGCGCCACCGCCCCTAGCGGTTCTTCGCGAACGCAGACATTCACATCCCCACTGCCAAGCGCGAAATTCAATGGCCGCTCATCCGCAATACTGAACAAAACATTATGGCTACATGGCAAGCTTTCACCATTGAAAGCCCCTGCATCGCCAACCAGAAAGTCAAATGTCGTATCCTGATACGTAACCGCAACGACACTTGGCAGCTGCAACACACCTTCAAGCCATAGCCCAATGGCATCACTGTTGATTTGATAAGCCGCGCGGATCAAACTGGGGCGCACCCGCTCCAAATAGCGGTTCAGATCGTCAAGATGAAGTTGTTTGAGAGCTTTGACCGCGAACCAATACTCAATTGACAGGGCCATGGCGGTAACGATTAAGATCGTAAATGCGGACGCAATGAAGACCCGACCAGACAGGCTACCGCTAAATCGATGGTATTTATTTAGCCCCATCAAGATGCAAACCGATTAGTCAAATTTAAGTTCAACAAAATCCTCAACGCGTTCATTGATCACGCCAGAGTTTACCATAAACTCATGAATAGTTCCATTCTCACGCAGCAATCGAATTCCTTTGTTTAAGGCTGTCAAAAACTCCTCACCATTAGGGTGTGTTGAAGAGATCGTATAACTGCGACCATCCCCGAAAAGCATTTTGTAGTTTGGGATTGGGAGCAGTTTTAGCCCCTGCCCAGAATCCGTGAAGGAAAAATCTTCTTCAGCAGTAAAGGGTTGCATGATGACATCCGCACGCTTGTTAGCGACCATTACCATCAGATTGTTCCAGCCATCGGCTGTTACTTCGATCAGGTTTCGATCAGCAAGGACTTTGCGGTCGATCTCCCAATTTCTAGAGACACCAAAGCGAAGTTGTTTCAGTTCATCAGGGTCGTCCAGTTCAAGAATATCGCTCCTTGCTTCATGAGTGTACAACCCCACAAAAAACTCATCCGCGGCAAGTATTGGCTCGCTCAAGAGAATTCCATCCGCATTCGCCCGAGAGTCCGTCAAGAAACTCGCAACGCCGTGTGAAACTTGCTGGCTCAGCCTGATTTGCTCTAACGAGCGCGCGTGCGAGGTATCGCTGGCATAGGGGCTATACATGATCCGGCAATTGCACCCGCCCAAGACAGGTGCAATTTGGTGAATGAGTATTTCAGCAATATGCCGTGTTCGCGCGATTTTTGGCAGATCTGCGATATCAATATCCGCGATATCCTTCCCAGCCAGAGATCTTTTGTAGTCCTCGTAAATTGGCAAGTTTAAGAAGAGTTCATAGACCCGAAATTTGGAATCTCCTGCCGACAATTGGCTGCCCCAAACCGTCACCAAAATGAAAAATATTCTCTTTAACATCGCAAACACCTGTTACTTTGAGCCATATTAGCATTGGCTAAGAACGCGACTAGCCTCAGAAAACGGTGTCTCGCCTGCGCTCCAACACCGGAGCTAGTTTGCGTCCTGTCGTAAACCCCTTCAATCTGGCCCGAACCTTTGATCAGCAGAAATTTCTGCCAAAGCTTCTACTTTTATTTTAAAAACCGTGAGCGGCTCTGAGGTAAACCAACCGTTTCGGCGGTTCTTAAGTTGCAAAGAATTTGCATTTTTACGCAAATCCAAAGTTTTTGGCGCATTTTTAAAAGTTTTCTGATCAAAGCCAAAGCACTAACAAGCAATAGAAGCTGAAGCGAGCGCCCCTTTAGGCGATGCTCCCAACGTAGCTGATCCGCCTTGTTAAAAGGACGTTTTTGACTTTACTCAAGGGTAAATCCTACATCCTTTTTGACATGGTGTGCTGCGGGCTAAAGCGTGGTTAATCCACCGAACGCGCGCACATCTGTGCCTTCTTTCCGACGCTGATTTGTATAGGCCGCAAATGCGTTTTGCACAGCGCTTGGCTGCCAGTTCAAAAGCGCTTCGGCATAACAGGGGCGCTCTTTCACCCGCTCGAACCATGCGCCGAGGTAAGGCATCTGTTCAAATGGCCAACCCATCAATGCAAAACGATGCGCATTCGGGAGCCACGCAATGTCAGACAGCGAAAAGGCATCCCCAGACAAATAGGCCCGCCCGTCCGCCAAACGCGCTTCCAGAACCTGAAAACCAGCATCCGTGCGCCGCACAGCATGTTCGATGCGCGCGCGTTCGAAACCGGCTGCGAAATCAGTGTAGAATTGCTTTAGCCAAGCGTTCTTATGCGTCTGTTGAAACGCCTTCTGTTTTGCCTCGCTTGGAGGGGGGCCGCCTCGGAACAGGAACTCAAAGGTTAAAAGCTTCAAATCCAATTGCGCACCATCTGCCAAGGCCAACAGATCCGCATCCGCAGACGTTAGCGCCGCGGTGTCGCCTGCTAAATGTTTAATGATGTCAATTGATTCAACAAACAGTTCACCCTCATCAACCAGCGCAGGTACGAGACCTTTGGGATGAATGGCTTGATAGGCTTCGCTCGCGTGTTCCCCCTCTTCGAGATTGACCAAATGGCTTTCATAGTTGAGCCCACGTTCGGCCAAAACGAGGCGTACACGTTGCGAGCAACTGGACAACGGCGCATGCCACAGATGAAGCCCTTTCAGGCCAAGCAACTCCGCGTTTGAAGTATCAATCTGCGGCATGAAATACCCTGCCCTAAAAGTTCACCCGATCGCCGCCTTTGAGATCCAAAATCTCACGGGCTTCATCGGGCGTTGCGACTTCACATCCCAAATCTTCAACGATGCGACGGATTTTGGCGACCTGCTGCGCGTTGCTTTCAGCGAGCTTACCGCGCGAAATGAACAAGCTATCCTCAAGGCCGACGCGCACGTTGCCGCCCATCTGGCTCGCCGTGGTGCCAAGCGTCATCTGCGCTCCGCCTGCGCCAAGCACGGACCAACGGTAATCATCGCCGAACAGGCGGTCCGCTGTCTGTTTCATAAAGACAAGGTTCTCTATTTCAGGTCCGATACCACCTAGAATGCCAAAAATGAACTGAATGAACACAGGTGCTTTGAACAAGCCAATATCCATACAGAATTTCAGGTTATAAAGATGACCAACATCATAGCATTCGTGCTCGAACTTCACATCATGCGGCGCGAGGGTTTCTGCCGCCTCTTTGATGTCCTTAAATGTGTTACGAAAGATATTGCCGTCAGAATTGGCGACATAATCCTTTTCCCAATCAAACTTCCAATCGTCATCTTTGTAGCGCCCCGCGAGCGGGTGGAACGAGAAATTCATAGAGCCCATGTTCATTGAACACATCTCGGGCGAGAAGGTCTTGGCGGGGGTGATACGGTCCTGAATAGAAAGCGTAAGCGAGCCACCCGTCGAGATATTTACAACAGCATCTGTCGCTTGCTTGATGCGCGGCAGGAAGGGTGCAAAGTCGTCGATAGCCACAGACGGCGCACCTGTTTCATTGTCGCGCGCATGCAGGTGCAAGATCGACGCGCCTGCCTCGGCGGCCTCAAGTGCCTGCTGGGCGATGTCGTCATAGGTGTAAGGCAGCGCATCAGACATGGTCGGCGTGTGAATCGCGCCAGTAACAGCACAGGTGATGATGGTCTTTTGCTTCTTGGCCATGGGTCAGGCTCCTTTAGACGACTTGGTGTTTTTGACACGGAAACTGAGCGGGAAGAGTTCCAGATCATAGCGCGCGCGGATCAGCCCCCAAATTCCGTTGGGTGCTTTGAGCATAATGGCAATCGCAACTGCGCCGAGCACCATCAGATAAATCGTTCCCAAATCCGCCAGGGTTTCGCGCAGGGCGAAGAAGATCAGCGTGCCAAGGATCGGTCCTTCGATGGTGCCAATCCCGCCGATGACGACGATAAAGATAACAAAGGCGGTCCAGTCATTGACCGAAAACGCCGCATCGGGCGAGATGCGCAGCTTTTGCAAGAAGATCAGCGCGCCAACCATCGCTGTGAGCGCAGCGGTGACGATGTAGACTAGGAATTTGGTGCGCCAAATATCGATGCCTAGCGATCCAGCAGCCAGTTCATTGTCGCGAATAGCCGACAAGGCCAAGCCCTTGCGCGAGCGAAGGAAGAAGAAGACCGCCGCGATCACGATCACCGCTGAGGCCAACGCGAGCCAGTAGCTCAGGTGTTCCCGCCCCGAGCGCGAGGAGGACAGCGATTTCACAATGCCCACAGGCAGTGATGATCCCGATCCGCCCCCAAGCGCCGCGATTTGCGCAAAGGACAGGCGGAATACTTCGGCAATAACCCACGTGCCAATCGCAAAGTAGGCACCGCGCAAACGGAAGATCAGCAAAGCAACGGGGATCGATATGAGCGCGCCAAGCACACCTGCAAGCACAATCGCGCCAATCGGGTGCAGTCCGCCAAACATTGTCAGCGCAAAGAGCATATAGCCGCCAAAGCCCACATAGGCCTGTTGCCCGACCGAGACGAGCCCCGCATACCCCGCCATCAGGTTCCAAAGGCTTGCTAACGCGAGATACAAAAACAGCTCGCCCATCAAACGCATATCAGCGCGCCCTGCCCACCACGGGGCGGCGATCAGAACGATCAGAACCAAGGCAAGCAAGACCGAGGCGACTTTGGTCGCCGAAGAGGCGCGCGTTACGTGAAAATCTGACAGGTTCATCCGCTTATCCTCGGGAAAAGGCCCTGTGGGCGCACAGCTAGAATGACGAGAAAGGCGATATGCCCAGCCAGCAGCTGCCAGCCCGGATCAATCTTGGCACCCACGGTTTGCGCCACGCCCAAGATGACACCGCCCGCAAGCGTGCCCCACAGATTGCCCAGCCCGCCAATAATTACGGCTTCAAAGCCAAAGATCAGACGCCCGCCACCAATTGAGGGATCAAAGCTGGTGCGAATGCCAAGCATAATACCAGCGATAGCTGTCACTGCGAGCGCGAGCGCCATTGCGAGGCCAAAGATATGACGCCGATTCAACCCCATGAGCTGCGCGATTTCAGCGTTGTCAGAGGTGGCCCGAAAGGCCCGCCCAAGTGCGGTTTGATAAAAGGTCCATTGCAGCGCGGCGATCACTGCCACGGCGATTGCGAATGTCAGCAGTGGCAAAACACCGATAGACAAACCGCCCGCAGAAACGCTCGCGGTTTCTAGCGCGCCAGCATTCATCTTTTGTGGATCGGCCGAGTAGATTTCCAGCAATGCGTTCTGCAAGATCACCGACAAGCCAAACGTGACAAGCAGCGGTGGCAACAGATCACCGCCCAGCGTTTGGTTCAATATTCCGCGCTGCAAGACATACCCGATCAGCGCCATGCAGGGCACCACAACGAGAAGCGCAAGCAAAGGATGCAGGCCCAAAATCGCGGTCACGCTTAGGCCAAGATAGGCCCCGAGAATGATCAAATCACCATGTGCAATATTCACCAAACGCATCACGCCAAAGATCAGCGACAGCCCCGCTGCGAAAAGCGCATATAACCCGCCCAGCAACGTGCCTTGAACGACTGCATTCACCCATTCCATATTATTCGACTCCGAAATATGCGCGCGATATATCTTCGCGGGCGACCGTTGCGGATGGCCCGCTCAGAGAAACGCGGCCTTCTTGCAAACAATAAAAACGGCTGGACACCGACAGGGCTTTGGAGATGTCCTGCTCGACTATCAGCGCGCTCATGCCGCTGCCTATGATGCCCGGCAGGGCCTCATAGATGTCTTTGATGATAATCGGCGCAAGGCCGAGCGAAATCTCGTCAAACAGGATCAGATCAGGGTTCGCCATCAACGCGCGCCCGATCGCAACCATCTGTTGTTGCCCGCCAGACAGCGATGTTGATTGCTGATCCTTGCGCTCCTCTAGGATCGGGAACAGCTTGTAGATCGCCTCTAACGACCACGGACCCTTGCGGCCAATCTGCCCGCCGATAATCAGGTTTTCTTCAACCGACAAGGACGGGAATAACTGCCGCCCCTCCGGCACCAAGGCGATACCGCGGGTCGCTACCTCATCGGCGCGCAAAGCACCGATTGCTTCGCCGCTATATTTCACCATCTCAGGCGCGTTCTGGGTCAGACCCGAAATAGAGCGCAGCAAAGTTGTTTTGCCCGCGCCGTTGGCTCCGATGATTGCCAGAACTTCACCCTGTTCGATCTCCAGATCGATGCCAAAGAGCGCTTGAAAATCGCCATAAAAGGCATCCAGCGCCGATATGCTTAGAATAGGATCAGGCATCGGCTTCTATCCCCAGATAAATCTCTTGGACTTCGGGGCTTTGCATAATCGCGTGCGGCTCGCCTTCTGCGATCTTTTTCCCGAAATCAATGACGATCAGGCGATCCACAACCGCCAAAAGCGCGTGAACGACATGTTCGATCCAGATGATCGTAACGCCGCTCGCGTGAATGTCTTTAATCGTTTGAACCAGCGAGGTGCATTCCGCCTCTGTCAAGCCACCCGCAATTTCGTCCAGCATCAGCAATTTCGGCTTGGCACAGAGCGCGCGCGTCAGCTCAAGACGTTTACGCCCCAGCAGCGTCAGCCCCCCTGCCAACGTGTTGGCGCGATCCAGAAGTTCGGTTTGCTCAAGCACCTCTAGACAATGCTTATGCGCTTCAACCCCAGTTAGACCGCCAGCTTGCGTGGCCGCGATCATCGCGTTTTCAAAAACAGTCATGCCCGAGAACGGCTGCGGCACTTGAAAACTGCGCGCCATTCCTGCGCGGCAGCGTTTTGCCGCATTCATCTTGGTGACATCGCGCCCGTCAAAATGAACTTGCCCAGAGTCAGGACCAAGGGTTCCAGTGATCAGGTTAAACATCGATGTTTTACCTGCGCCGTTCGGGCCGATCACGCCAAGGGCTTCGCCGGCGTTGACGCTATAGCTTAGTTCATCTGCGACGCAGACCGCGCCGAAAGACTTCGACACGTGATCCAATTGTAGAAAAGCAGCCATGATGACCCCTTGGTTTCATCTGCATCAGCTGCGCCAATACAGGCGCAGCCGAGAGGTATTTAGATTAAGCCAGAAGCTTCAGCTCACCCGTGGTTGGGATGTTTGGCGCAGCAGAGTTTGCCACGATCTTGAGATCCAAAGCATCTCCGTCACGCTGCCACTGACCAGCAACAAGTGGCGTCTTGGTCACGTTATTGATCGGTCCATTCGCCCAGTTCACGTTGCCCGTGATCGTGTCGAGGTTGGTCGACGCAATGGCCGCTACGATCGCCGCTGGATCTTCGAGATCCTCAGCGCGTTTGATCACATCTGCAACGACTTCGAACAGCGCGTGTTTAAAGCCAATCGGCTGTGTCCAAGGGCGACCAGACGCGGCTGTGTATCCATCTGCAAGCTCTTTGGAGCTGGCACCCGTCAAGGACGAGCTGAACGGATGGTTCGGTGACCACCAAACTTCGGAGGACAGACCATCGCCGCGCTCACCAAGGCTCTCGATTACCGATGGGAACAGCAATGCTTTACCGATCGTTACGATCTTTGGGTTGAACCCTTGCTGCGCCGCTTGCGCCCAGAATGTCGCAAAGTCAGGTGCAATCATGTTGCCTGTCAGAATTTCACAATCAGCCGCTTTGAACGCTGCAATCTGGTTGCTGAAGTCATCTGAGAGTGGCTGATAGCGACCTGGATCAAGCAGATCATATCCCGCAGCCGCCAAAGGCTTTGGCAAGCCAAGCTCTGGATCGCCCCATGCATTGCCATCCGCATCATTCGGGAACAAGCCGCCGACCTTTTTCTCAACGCCAGCGCTGCCCCACATGTCAAGGAAGGCACCGATGACATCCTCAAGACCCCAGAAGAAGTGATAGGTGTTCTCAAAGCCCTGCCCCGGAACGCCATTACGACCAAAGAAATAAGGCTGCCACGGGCAATCTGTTGTGATGCACGGCACTTCGTTGACTTCGCATTGATCGGAAACAGGGTTCACCGTGTCGGGCGTAGACGCCGCGACCATAATGTCCACCTCGTCGCCGAGGATCAGATCGGCCGCAACTTCGGCGGCGCGGTTCGGGTTGGACTGGCTGTCTTTGGAAATGATTTCAACAGTATAGGATTTACCGTTGTTCTCGAGCCCTGCGGAAAAGGCTTTGCCAATCGCGTCGAGCACATAATCATCCGCTTCTGCAAAACCTGCAAGCGGGCCTGTGCGCGGCGACACATGTCCGATGCGGATCACAGGATTGGCCGCATAGGCCCGTGTGCTGGTCAAAATCGCAGGCGCTGCGAGGCCAGCTGCACTCGCCGTCAGAAACGTACGCCGTGTCCATGGTGTTTTCGTCATCTTAGTCTTCCTCCCAAATTCGATCTTTTCGATCGTTCCTTATTCGCCCTTCTCAGGCAGAATCCCCTCAAGTCGCGTCAGATGTTGCGCAACACGTGCGCGTGTCTGATTGGCTTCTTCTGGGGTCCATTTTCGAAATCCCTCGCCAGATTTCATACCCAGCCGTCCCTCCTCGACGAGCTGTTTAAGATAAGGCGAAGGCCCTTTTCGGCTCTCTAGGTCAAAGAGCACATTCTCGTGGATATCCAGACTTAGGTCCGTCCCCACCAGATCCGCGTTCTCAAGCGGACCAAGCACAGCAAGGCGGCGGCCAAAACTCGCTTTGATCACCGTATCAACAGCCTCTGCATCGCAAATACCGTTTTCCACGAGGCTGATTGCCTCGCGCCAAAGCGCATGTTGCAAACGGTTCCCGATAAAGCCCGGCACATCCTTGTTCACGCGCACAGGGGTTTTCCCCGCATCCGCAAGAAGCGCCATCATGTCATCGGCGACGGCTGCGTCGGTCCATTCAGTGCTGACCACTTCGACAAGCGGGATCATATGGGGCGGGTTCCACCAATGGGTTCCCACCGCGCGCCCTTTCAGGCGCAGTTTGCTCATGATCTTGGTGATCGGCATGACAGAGGTGTTGGACGCCAAGATACACGTCTCTGGTGCATGCTCTTCGATTTCAGCGAAAATGCTTTGCTTCAGCTCCATCTTTTCTGGAGCTGCCTCAAAGACAACCTCGGCTGTTTTGACGGCATCGGCGGTGGTCTCACAGACGGTGACCCGCTCAACGATGCTAGGGATATTATCTTGGCTTACGCCCATTGCGGTGAGGCTGTCAGCGATCCGCTGCAACACGCTAGCGCGCGCCTCCTCAAAGGGGTCGGTAATGCTGACGCGATGTCCTGCCCGCGCGAGCGTGAGAGCAATGCCATGCCCCATAAGACCCGCACCGATAACGGCGATATGACGCTGCGCGCTCATCCTGCTGTGTATCCGCCGTCGGCATATAGTATATGCCCTGTGTAGAAATCAGACGCTTTGGACGACAGGAATAACAAGGGCCCAGCAAGATCTTCGGGTTCACCCAAACGTCCGACTGGCACTCGTGCAAGAAAGCCTGCGCGCACCGCGTTGGCCTTTTCATTGTCCTCAAACATCCAAGCCGTCAAAGGGGATCGAAAGACTGTGGGCGCAATCGCATTCACTGTGATGCCTGTCGCGCCGAGCTCGCAGCCAAGCGCTTTGGTCAGACCATCAGTCGCCGCTTTGGACGCGCAATAGGCAGTATAGCCCGCAGGATGCCCCAAAAGTCCGCGCGCAGAGCTAACAAGAACGATCTTGCCGCCATGCCCTTGGGCTTTCATTTGACCTGCCGCTGCGCGCGAGATCAGCCATGTTTGCGTAACATTGGCGTCCATAACGTCGGTAAACGTCTTGGGGTCCATATCATTGATCAGCGCCACTTTGTTCATGCCAGAGGCAACAACAAGAATGTCGAGCTTGCCATAGGCTTCAACCGCTTGTGATACCAAGCTGGCGCAGGTTTCTTCATCTGTCGGGCGCGTATTGATCGCAGTAACATCTGCGCCAATCTCACGGCACTCGGTTGCGATCTCATCCAGCGCGCTTTGATTGCCCGCGACCAGAACCAGCTTGGCCCCCGCCCCTGCAAGAATGCGTGCGGCGACCATGCCAAAGGCACCTGACGCACCGGTGATCAGGGCGACATTGCCCTTAACGTCAAACATCGAAAGTGGGTTTTGCATCGCGCTCACCTATGCTTCGGGTGGATAAGGGATGACGACCAGCATCTTTGCGGTGTCATTGCTGCGGTTCTCGATCTTGCGAACTTCGCCAGCGGGAATTGTGCAGCTGTCGTATTTGCCAAGCGTGGTTTCAACGCCGTCAACGATCACCGTCATCTCGCCCTCGAGCATGACATAGACCTTCTCGAAGGGCGTTGAATCCGGGCCAGCGCCGCCACCGGGAAGAAATTGACTAAAGCCAACCCATTGATTGGTTGGACCACCTTCTTCGAAGCCTTGCAGCCGCAGGCCGTGGCATTCGAAATGATTGGGCGCAACATAGGGCTGCGCGTCCTGAAAACGCTTGAGATGCATAATTCTCCTCCCCAGAAGGTCTGCATAAATCGCGCCGCCCATGCGATACGGGCGGCGCTTTGATCTTTAGAAGTCTTCGCCAGCCTCGATACGGTAGGCTTGCTTCTTGTCTGTGATTGCCACGAGACGGATGATGCAGCCGTCGCCGCGATCCCAGTTCCATGGGAAGAAGGCGAATGTCACACGTTTGCCAGTGACCGCATCCAGATCGCCGCCAACGTTTTCGATGCCCAAGATGCCCGCGTTAAAGAGCGTGTTGTGAACTGGCTCCCACTCTGGGAAATCGACTTCCCAAGGCACGCCGCCAGACCACTCAAGATACTCTGCCTCAAGGTGCGGCATGATCGGGCCGTTGCGCTGTGGGCCAATCGCTGTTGCAAGCGGGTGATCGTTGGCTTGGGTGTCGTGACCGACAACCTTAACGCCCTTTTCAACCATCCAGTCCGCTGCGGACTGAACAAGACCGGGGCAATACGCAAAGTAATCGCCATCTTCGTACTGCTTGTGCCAACCTGTGTTGATGATCAGAACGTCGCCCTTGCGGATCGCGTGACCGCAGGCCTTTTCCAGATCTTCGCCCGTAATCTTTTCCCATTTCTTCTTGGGGATAGACACAACGAGACCAGAACCAAAGAAATGCGGCAGCGGCACTTCGTCAATGAACGGCGTGCCTTGAACCACATGCGCAGGCGCGTCGATGTGCGTTGTCACGTGCATTGTTGTTGTGATTGTCTGGCTCAAAACGCCAGATTTGGCCATGTAGTGCTTACGCTTGATGTCGACATCGTCAAAGTATGGCCAGTTCGGGCACTGATACCCAAAACGGTGGCTGAGGTTGACGAATTCAAGCCCCATGTCGTTGTCATCATTTGCCTGAAACTCAATTCCGCGAATTTCTACCATCAGGTCCATCTCCCTTTTTGTGGCGATTGCCACACCCGAAAATTTCGATTTATCAGGATGGTTCCTCCCAACCCTGTCCCGCAAAACGGTACACATGCACCACATATCGGTCAACATTTTTCTCACAATGCGATGCAGTGTACCGCATTGTGGTTTTTACCTTGACTCTCCTGCAATTTCCGCATGTTACATAGAGACCAGCAACAAAGGCGCGATGATGAAGACTGACGAAATTGAAAACGGTCGATCGGGGATTCAGGTCATTGAACGCGCCGCAGCGATTCTGCGCGCCCTCAAAGAAGACCCCAGCGGGATGAGCCTTGGGCAAATCGCATCAACGGTCGGACTACCTCGTTCAACCGTGCAACGCATTGTCGCCGCGCTGCAAAAAGAACGCTTTGTAATTGCCCAAGCTGGTGGCGGCGGCCTTCGTCTTGGGCCAGAACTTGGCGCGCTCGCCGAAGCCACGCGCTACAACATTGTCGAGCAATGCCGCATTCTTTTGTCAGAGCTTACTCAAGCAACTGGCGAAACTGCGGATCTGTCGGTGTTGCGCGGCGATACAATGGTCTTTCTCGATCAGGTTCCCGGCACCCATCGACTTCGCGCGATTTCATCTGTGGGTGAAGTTTTCCCACTTACAACAACTGCCAATGGCCGCGCGAGTTTGGCGCTTCTGCCCCGCCCAAAGGCAATAGAGTTGGCAAAAGCCGAATGGGCGCGTCAAAACACTGAACCATACATCGCCCGTTTGGAGCGTATCCTTGATGACATCACCGAAAGCGGCATTGCTTATGACGACGATGAACACACGGACGGGATTAGCGCGATCGGCTTTGCCTTTGGAGATATGCTTGGCGCTGTTCATGCGATTTCAGTGCCAGTCCCAACCGCGCGCTTTGCGCGGCAAAAGGCCAATATCGAGAATGCGCTAAGAACGACAAAAGCCAATGTCATTCGAATGATGGTGTCTTGATCTGCGAGCGCGTTCGCAAGGCGTGAAAGAGCAAGGCACGAAGAACTCATACAGAAAAGGCCCTGCCAGTCACCTAGCAGAGCCTTGAATAGTCCGATATCAAAGGAAAGGCGTTAAGCTTTCTCTTTGTTCTTCATCGTATTGCGAATCTGTGTGCTTGAGATCGACGGTGTACGCTCAAGATAAACGACTTCGCAGTGCTCTTTCAGGAAGTCAAAATCGCCCTTCCAATCGTCGCCCATCACGAATGTATCAATGTCAAAGAGCTGAACGTCTTTAACCTTTTGATCCCAGCTGTTCTCTGGAATCACGAGATCAACATATCGGATCGCTTCGAGATCATACTTTCGCTCTGCGAAAGAAAACTCGGCGCTCTTGCCTTTGGTTGCGTTGAATTCGTCCGTAGACAAAGCAACGACAAGAAAGTCGCCCTCGGCTTTGGCGCGGCGCAACAAGCGAATGTGGCCATGGTGTAAAGTATCAAATGTACCGTATGTGATAACGCGCTTCATGAAAATTCTCTTCTTTAGCTCTTAGTTATAAGGTGTTTAGCGTGACATGTCATATAACGCCACTCTTGATCGCGGGGCGCGGTGTTTAAGCGCGCTTCAAAACTCATTTCGCAATGGTCGTGTCATCAAATCTTGGATAACTGCCTCCAAAGTAACATCCCCTTTGATCAACGCCGAAACGGTTCGCGTGATCGGCAGCTCAATGTCGCTCACAGATTCGCAAATCGCATGAGCTGTCATGATGCCTTCAACCACCGCGTCACGGTCGGTTTCGGTTTCCCCGCCAAGGTCGATCCCGTAGGCGTAATTTCGCGATTTCGTAGAGGTGCAGGTCAACACCAGATCACCAAATCCTGCGAGACCGTAAAGTGATTGTGTCTTTGCACCACGGGCGGCGGCCAGTGTCACAATCTCAGCAAAGCCGCGCGTCATCAAAGCCGAGCGCGCGCTCTCACCAAGGCCAGCGCCGATACTCACACCAGCAGCAATCGCTACAACGTTTTTCAACGCGCCGCCCAGCTGCGCCCCGACGGGATCATCACTCGCATAAAGACGCAGGACCGAATTTGACAACGATGCCTGAAGCGCTGTTGTCTTTTCCTCCCCCATGTCGCTGGCAAGGGTCAGCGCCGTTGGCTTGCCGCGGCCAATATCAACGGCAAAGCTGGGGCCCGTCAAAACGGCGCAATCTGCATCTTCAATAATGTCGCGCACGACTTGCGTCGGTAGAAAACCTGTTCCGCGCTCTATCCCCTTGCAGCATAGAACCAGCGTTTTCCCTTTTAAAACAGATGCGTGCTCCTCAAGAAACCCACGCAGGGATTGGGTCGGAACCGCCAAAAGCAAGACCGGTGCGCTCGCGGCGCGCTCTATATCTGCACAGACCTCAAGGGTTTCAGGGAATGGCACATCTGGCAATCGAGCAGCGTTGACGCCGCCGCGTTTCATTGCTTCCATCTTGGCGGAGTCACGGCCCCAAAGCCCTATCTTTCGCCCAAAACGCGCTTGAGATATCGCAAGCGACGTGCCAAATGCCCCCGCTCCAAATACACTACAATCAAAATTCATTGTCTTTTCGCTTATCATTTTGCCCTAGGGCACCAAAATTTCGTCTTCCAAAAACCAATAACAGCAACAACCTAACACTCGTTCTTCGCATACTGCACCGCAGCAGGATCCAAAACCACAATCTTTGAACAAGGCACCATCCTTCTGAGGGGCCTCGCTTGGTTCAAATGCCTTGGCAAAAGGACCGAACCTCGGGGCTTGAAAGTTCCGCCTTGAAAGGGTGCTTTGATCGTTACTCACATGCAGCTTTGGCAGGCTATTTTGTAAACCGTTGAAAACGCTGCTCAAAGCGTTTTGATCAAAAAGCTTGCATTTGACAAGCATGCAGACCCCGCTTGCACCTTTGTTTGACGGTAATTTAACAGAGTGAGGTCATGGGGAATATGCACTCATGGGGCTAAAATTTGATTTTATGTCAACACCTTAAATCTGTTTTGAAGACTACTTCGCTTTCGGCGGATTGTCGCGCGGCGCTTTGGGCAAGAGCGCTCAAAAATTAGGCAGAAAGCCGCATTAGGCAAAGGTGTTCTCCAAGAAAGTGGCCTCTACGACCACGACCTTACAAGATATTTCGCCGCCTTCGGGCGCATCCAATCTCGCCTTGCAACGGCAAAACACACTGCAAAACCCTTGTTTTCGCAAGGGATCGTAAAGAGGATTGCCCAAAGCCGCAAAGCAACCTCATTTTGATGGTCCTAAACCTGCCTCCGATCCGCACCTACAGCCAATCGCCAAGGCACGTTCTGAAAACTTGCGGTTCGAATTATTAACGGTATGATAGATGCTTGGACACCATCCGATTATCAGACCAAGTTGCATACGCCGAAAAACATTGTTGGCGCACCTGCGCCCATTCGACAGATCGAACTAGAAAAAAAGTAGACCTAATACATGCGTAAAATTTTATTCGCACCAACTGAATTCACCGCTAAAGACGACTTAAGCGAGCAGATTTCTTCGCAAGTAATGGCCCAGATTGACGAAGCCCTCGTCTTTGGCGACGCAGATATGGCCGATATGGATAGCCCCGATCCACTGCTGGTCTCGATGACGCTAAAAGACTCTTCAGATGTGTTTTTGAACTTTGATTTGTCGGATCGCCGTGCATTGATTCAAAAGGACTATGATGGCGTTCCACTTGCTTCTTATTTCAAGCATTTGCTTGTCCCGGGCCGCTGGTCGCGCAACGCACTGTTAAGCGATTCCGAGACAGCCTTGCAACCTGATCAAGTCTTCATCACAGGATCGCCGCGCATTGATTTCCTGCGTGATCTCGCCGCAAAGCGCCCGTCGCCAGAAGGGCCGCTAAAAGTTCTGTTCTGCCCGTTGCATTCAAACTGGTTTGACGCAGACGGCCAAGTTATGAGCTGCGATGAAGAGTTTTCACCGCTTCTGCCGATGCTCGAAGATCTGTGCACGGTCACTAAGGTTGTCGATCAACGCAATTTGCCCGGTAAAAAGCCAGTTACTCAAGAGCTACTGGACGCAGACGTCATCATCACGGACTATACGTCCGTAATGTTTGAAGCATGGGCGCTCGGGAAACCGGTGATTTTCCCGCGCTGGATCGCTGGAAATCGTGTGGTTATAAAAGCCGCGAAAACGGCTGAAGCCCATGTATATCGGGAAAAAATCGGGCATCATCCCACGAGCTTGGTTGAGATGCGCGCTCTTTTAGAGCAAGGCCGCGAACTTGGGCTTGGTGAAGGCGTTGACGCCTTCATGGACGAATATCTTTATAACTATGACCCGAGCAAAAACGCGGCTCAAACCACCGCGCAAACGCTTGAGTTCATTGCTGATGAACGAAACGAAGCGCGCAAGGGAACGCTTGTTTTCCAAGCCAACAATGCCGCCAATGAAGGCGATCATGAAGCCGCGATAGAATACTATAAAGAGGCGATAGACATCGCCCCATTTGACCCTACCCTTCTGGATGGTTTGGCAAAGTCGGCACATTCCCTGCGTCAGTTCCCGCTTGAAATAGAAGCTTTGCAGCGCGCCGCAGCGTTCGAGAAATTCAATGCTCGGATGTATTGGCGTTTGGGAACAGCACAAAAATCGATGCGCCAACATTGCGCAGCGGCAGAGTCCTACAAAGCCGCCATCGCGCTGAACGACAAAGTCTCCTATAAATGGTACTATCAACTTGGCTATGTGCTCGAAAATCCGGGCCATGACGGTGAGCCGGATATCCCTGCCGCAAAAGCCGCCTACGAAGTTGCTTCCTCTCTGGCAAAGCAGCAAAAAGTTTCGAATAATACCGTTGGTGATCTACATATCCTCGCAGGTCATTGGCTCGAAGCCCAAACCGCTTTCGAACAATACATCCAAGAGGACCCCTTCCACCCGCGATACCATTATTGCCGAGGGCGGACCTATGATCGCACCTATCAATGGGCAAAAGCAGAAGAATGCTATCGCACCGCACTTGCGCTAAAGCCTAAATCGCCCGACTGGCACTACCAGCTGGGGTTCGTACTGGAGCGCCAAGGCAAGTTCGAAGAAGCCGCCGAAGCTTATCTTCATGCCGCGCCTCAAAATGCCAAGAAGGGCAAAGACTGGTACTACAGAGCGGGCTACGTTCTTGAAAAACTAGGTAAATTCAAAGAAGCGTGCAGTGCCTACCTTAAGTCCACGACCTTTGAGCTGGATCTAGCCGAGATTGCCGATCCTTATACTGAACAGTTCGCAGAACGACGCTCTGCGTTGTTTGAGAAATGGCTGAAAAAGAACCCTAGCTCGTCCGAGGTTTGGCAAAAGTTTAGCCAAGCGTTAGAGCAAGACGGTGATTTGGCAGGCGCGTCGAAAGCGCACCGCAAGTTCATGTTGCACAGCAGCTCAATGAACGCGAACGACGAAAAGCTCCAAATCCGTCTTGATGCCCCCATTCGGCAAAAGCAATTCTTTGAAGATCGCCTTGCCATTGATTGCCGTTATGCCGCTGAGTGGTTGAAATATAGCGATCTGCTTGAGAACTTTGGCGATTTGGACGGGGCCAGCGAGGCCGTTAAGCAAGCTATTTGGCGCACAAACGAGCATGATCCAAAGCTGTTTAACCGACGCGGTTGGCTTCTTGCTCGCCTCGGAAAATTTGAAGAAAGCTGCGAGTCTTTCCGCCACAGTCACTTGTTACAGCGCGCGCATGGCACAAGCTATGGTGGGCGGTTCAGAACCGATCTGAACCTGCAAGCTGTTGCAATATATAGAGAGTTTTTTGACGAACTACCGATCATCAAAAACACGATCCTTTATGAAAGCTTTGGTGGTCAAGGTTTCTCGGACAACCCGCTTGCAATGTTTGAGCAGGCGCGCCGCGATCCGCGATTTGAAGGATGGACCCACATTTGGGTCGTCGACGATCTGGAAAAAGTTCCCGCCGCGTTGCACGGCGAAAAGGACGTGTTCTTCGTCGAAAAAGAAACCACGCTTTACATGCGCTATTTGTGCACGACCGAGTATTTGATCAACAACGCCACGTTCCCGTTTTACTATGTGCGAAAAGAGGGTCAGAAGTACCTGAATACGTGGCACGGCACACCGCTCAAAACACTGGGTTACGACATTGAGGCGACTCCGCTTCAACGCGCAAACACTGCGCGTAACCTCATTCAATCCTCGCTCTTTATTGCACCGAACAAGCACACAGAAAGCGTAATGATTGACCGTTACGGCGTGCGCAATCTGTTCACGGGCCGTTCGATGTTGTCGGGCTATCCTCGCATTGACATGATGATCAATGCGACCAAGGACGACAAAGAGCTGTTGTTCGAGCAGCTCGAGCTTGATCCAAGCAAGCCAGTCGTTCTTTTTGCACCAACATATCGCGGACATTGGGCGACACCCGAACTTGAATCCGAAGAGTTGGCGCGCCTTGTCAGCCAAATGAAGAGCGATGACTACAATCTCGTCTTCCGCGGCCATTATTTTGCGCAGAACACCATTTTGGAAATGGGCCTGCCCGTCACGATTGCCCCGCACGAGATTGATACATGCAAGCTTCTCTCAATCGTCGATGTGCTAGTGTCAGATTATTCATCCATCTTCTACGACTTCTTGATCACTGGGAAACCTGTGATCCACTACGTCTACGATTGGGACTATTATGTCGAAACGCGCGGCGTCTATTTCGAAAAATCCGCGCTGCCGGGCGTAATTTGTGAAGACAAACCTGCGTTGCTGCAAGCCCTCAAGGATTGCATTGCCGAGCCTGACAAACATATCAGCGCCGCTTATAACGCCGCGAAAGAAGCGTTTTGCGTTGTCGAAGATGGCAAGGCAAGCGAGCGCGTCATCGAAGCCCTCTTCTTTGAAGAGCCGGTTATCGTGCCGCCTGAACTGTCCGAGTTCAAAGGCCATTTGCTGTTCCATTGTGGCGAGTTGGCCCACACCGCAACGACGATTTCTGCACAAAACCTGCTACGGGCGACCAAAGAGGCTGGTTACAAAAACACCATGCTGGTGGATCGCCGTATGATCATCGACCATGCAGATCGCACTGAGATCGCACAAGGCATGTTGGATGACACGGATGTGATCATTCGATTTGGCCGCGCCTGTCTTTCCCTCGAAGAAGCTTGGGTAAATGACAAGTTCAACAGCACAGCAGGCTATGCCAGCGACGCAATGGAAGCCGTGCATATCGGCGCAATGAAACACGAGGCGCGCCGTCTGATGGGCCATGCCTCCTTTGATGCAGCGATCGAATTTGACGGAACCCGCGCCTTCTGGGCCAACCTACTTTCGGCGGCAAACGCAAAGCACCATGTTATTTGCCTAAACGATAATTTGAAGGAGCAAACGGAAACCAAGTTTCCACATATGGCGAACCTTCAAAAGCCGATCGAAAAGTACGACACGATCCTGAGCCCGACCGACGCTCTTACCGAGATTCACAAGAAGCAACTTGAGTTGATCCCGGGCGATAGGTTCAAAACACTGGGCAGCGTCATCGATGTAACCTCCCTCGTGAGCCGTGCCGCGGACCTGCCAGATGATCCTGCGTTCAAAGCTTTCCAGGACGATACGCGCCTTAAATTGATCAGCCTTGAAAACCTCTGGCCTGAACGTGAATTCGCCTGCATCTTGGATGCGGTAAAAGCACTGGACGACAAAGGGACAGAGATTTCTTTGTATGTTCTGGGCCAAGGACCAAGCCATTTGGCGCTGAAATATGATATCGCTGAGCGCAACTTAAAACACTGCGTCCACTTTATCGGCTGGCAGGACAATCCCTTCCCGTACCTGTCCAACGCAGATTGCGCAGTGTCGACGTCGGGCCGTCAGCAAGTCGCCCTTGAGGCCGCTGCGCTAGGCACGCCTTGCATCGCAATTGGCGAGAACGATGAAGTGTCGCGCAAGATGTCTAAATACGTCTCGCAGCAGGTCATTGCGGATGCGGCCAAGCTGGCAGCGGCAATCAAGAAGCATTCAGGTTCGGATGCCAAGCCCATCAGCCTTGACGCGCAAAAACACAATGATCACGTCGTGAAGACCTTAGGTGACATTCTAACCTAAACCATTGAAAACAAAATTTAAAAAGGCATTCGCTCAACCATGAGCGGGTGCCTTTTTTCGGATTCTTTGCCTTCAACTCCGAGGAGTGCACGAGACGACGTTCGGTCAAATTGAACCTCAGCCATACGTTTTTTCTTGCACATGCGCGTTTTCAGATGAATGTAGACTGAAATCTGATCAAAAAGGCCGATCCAATGGACAACGCACGCAATTTCTATATCAACGGCAAATGGACCGCTCCTTTGGACGGGCGCGATTTTGATGTCATCAACCCATCTACGGAAGAAGTCGCTACGACAATTTCTTTGGGTGGCGCGGCTGATACAGATGCAGCTGTTGCAGCAGCAAAAGCAGCTTTCCCGATTTGGAGCGCATCCTCCAAAGCCGAACGCCTTGAATTGATGGAAACCATTTTGGACGTCTATATGCGTCGCTCGGATGAAATGGGTGCCACAATCAGCGAAGAAATGGGTGCGCCGATTGATATGTCAAAAGTGCAGCAGTCCGGCACAGGCTCGTTCCACTTGAAAGCCTTCATTCAATCTCTGAAAGAATTTGAATTTGAAGGCCCGCTACGCGCCGGCGAAGAAGACACACATATCATCCATGAGCCAATCGGCGTTTGCGCACTGATCACACCTTGGAACTGGCCAATGAACCAGATCACCCTAAAGGTGATCCCTGCCCTCGCAACAGGCTGTACAATGGTTTTGAAACCATCCGAGCAATCCCCATTGTCCGGTATCCTCTTTAGCGAAATCATGCATGAGGCAGGCGCACCCGCTGGCGTTTACAACATGGTAAATGGCGACGGTGTTGGCGTGGGTAGTCAGCTGTCCTCGCATAAAGACGTCGATATGGTTAGCTTTACCGGCTCGACCCGTGCAGGTCGTGCGATCACGATTGCTGCCGCTGACACAATCAAGCGCGTTAGCCTTGAGTTGGGCGGCAAAGGCGCGAACCTTGTGTTTGCTGACGCCGACCCAAAAGCAGTCAAGCAGGGCATTATCCGCTGCATGAACAACACTGGCCAGTCTTGCAACGCGCCAACACGTATGTTGGTTGAACGGTCCCGCTATGACGAAGCAGTTGAGCAAGCGAAAGCCGCAGCAGAAGCCACAACCGTGAACTCTGCCTCCGAAGAAGGGCGTCACATTGGCCCACTCGTTTCAGAAATGCAGTTCAACAAGGTTCAGGACTTGATCCAGAAGGGCATCGATGAGGGCGCAAAGCTCATTGCTGGGGGCGTTGGTCGCCCCGACGGTCTAAACCGTGGTTTCTATACGCGTCCGACTGTTTTTGCAGATTGCAACAACGACATGACCGTGATGCGCGAAGAGATCTTTGGACCAGTTTTGGCAATGATGCCATTTGATACCGAAGAAGAAGCCATCGCAATCGCCAATGACACTGATTACGGCCTCACCAACTACGTTCAAACATCCGATCCCGAACGCGCGCGCCGCGTTGCGCGTCAGCTGCGCTCTGGCATGGTTGATATGAACGGCAAAGGCCGCGGTGCTGGCTCGCCCTTTGGCGGAATGAAGCAATCCGGAAACGGCCGTGAAGGCGGTAAATGGGGGCTGGATGAGTTCCTCGAAGTGAAGGCAATCGGCGGCTGGCCTGTCGAGTAAGCCTAGCAAAAACTTAAACAAAAAGCGGCACCGTGAAATTCACGGTGCCGCTTTTCTTTTGAGGTCCGTTGAGGACAATGCTGTAAGATCGTAGTCGCGAAACACTTTACTCCGCAGCTAACGCATAGTCTTCCATAGGCGGGCATGTGCAGCTTAGGTTGCGATCGCCCCAGACGTTGTCGACGCGGTTCACGGGCGGCCAATATTTGTCCACACGGAACGCACCGGGAGGGAAGCACCCTGTCTCGCGCGAGTAAGGACGATCCCAGTCTTTCACTAAGTCTTCCATCGTGTGCGGCGCGTTCTTGAGCGGGTTGTTTTCGCCATCAATTTCGCCCGCTTCGATCTGTGCAATCTCAGCGCGGATCGCGAGCATGGCATCGCAGAAGCGATCAAGCTCGGCCTTGGTCTCGGATTCAGTCGGTTCAATCATCAGCGTGCCAGCCACGGGCCAGCTCATCGTGGGGGCGTGGAAACCGCAATCCATCAGGCGTTTGGCGATATCATCCACTGTCACATGCGCACTTTCCGCGAAGGGGCGCGTGTCGATGATGCACTCATGGGCAACGCGGCCTGTTGGACCTTTGTAAAGCACGTCAAACGCGCCTTCCAAACGTTTCGCCAGATAGTTGGCGTTCAGGATCGCAACGCGCGTGGCTTGGGTGAGGCCATCGCCGCCCATCATCAGGCAATAGGCCCATGAGATCGGAAGCAGCGAGGGCGATCCAAAGGGAGCGGCAGAAACCGCACCTTCGCCGCCATTAGGATCACCGGGTAGATGCTCAATGAGGTGGGATTTCACACCAATCGGCCCCATGCCGGGTCCGCCGCCACCATGCGGGATGCAGAACGTCTTATGCAGGTTGAGGTGGCTCACATCACCGCCAAGATCACCGGGGCGTGACAAGCCGACCATGGCGTTCATGTTGGCGCCGTCGATATAGACCTGACCGCCAGCGTCGTGGGTGATCTTGCACACATCAATCACCGTCTCTTCGAACACACCATGCGTGGATGGATATGTGATCATGCAGGCCGCAAGGTTATCCGCGTGCTCGGTGGCCTTGGCACGGAAATCATCGAGATCAATATCGCCGTTTTCAGCGGACAAGACAGGAACCACTTTCCAGCCCACCATCTGAGCTGAGGCAGGGTTCGTGCCATGCGCGCTCATCGGGATCAGGCAAATATCGCGATGCCCCTGCCCGCTCGCGCGGTGATAGCTGGCAATGCTCAAGAGGCCCGCATATTCGCCCTGCGCGCCCGAATTGGGCTGCATGGAGATCGCATCATACCCTGTCACATCGCAAAGCTTAGCGGAAAGATCATCGATCATTTCGATATAGCCAGCTGCCTGATCCTTGGGGATAAACGGGTGCAACAGGGAAAACTCATCCCAGCTCACGGGCATCATTTCAGCGGCAGAGTTCAGCTTCATCGTGCAAGAGCCAAGCGGGATCATTGCGCGATCGAGCGCAAGATCGCGATCCGCAAGGCGACGCATATAGCGCATCATTTCCGTCTCTGCGCGGTTCATGTGGAACACGGGGTGCGTCAGGAAATCGGAGGTGCGGATCAGCTTTTCGGGCATGTGGTAATGCGGTGTGTAATCCTTGTCTTCTTGCTCAATGCCAAAGGCGCGCCAGACAGCTTCAATCGTGGCTGGGCGCGTGCGCTCATCCAAGGTGATGCCAATTTGTGTTTTACCGACGGGGCGTAGATTAATCCCCTCGCGCACCGCCGCCTGCATGACGCCGCGCTGCAAGAGGCCGACCTCAACGGTGATCGTGTCAAAATACGCCGCAGGTCGCACCTCAAAGCCTGCCATTTTCAGCCCTTCGGCCAAACGCGCCGTCTTGCGATGGATACGCTGCGCAATCGCGCGCAGGCCCTCGGGGCCATGGAAAACTGCGTAAAAACCAGCCATGACAGCAAGCAGCGCTTGGGCAGTACAGACATTCGAGGTCGCTTTTTCGCGGCGAATGTGTTGCTCACGGGTTTGCAAGGACAGGCGGTAAGCGCGGTTGCCGTGGCTATCAATCGACACGCCAACAATACGGCCCGGCATATTGCGCGCATAGGCTTTCTTGGTCGCCATATATGCGGCATGCGGGCCACCATAACCAACAGGAACACCAAAGCGCTGGGTCGATCCGACGGCGATATCAGCCCCCATCGCGCCCGGCTCTTTGAGCAATGTCAGCGCAAGCGGATCGGCCGTCATGACCGCGACAGCTTTGGACGCATGCAGCTTGGCAATATCATCGCTGAAATCGCGCAAGTGACCATGGGTGCCGGGATACTGGAATATCGCGCCGAACACGGCATCGGCATCCATATCCTCAGGCGCACCGATGATGATCTCGATGCCCAAAGGTGCGGCGCGGGTTTTCATCACAGCGATGTTCTGCGGATGACAGTTTTCATCCACGAAAAAGGCTTTCGCTTTTGACTTGGACACACGCTGCGCCATGGTCATCGCTTCCGCGCAGGCCGTTGCCTCATCCAGCAATGAGGCGTTGGCAATTTCCAAACCCGTTAGATCGCTCACCATTGTCTGGAAGTTCAAGAGCGCTTCAAGGCGGCCTTGCGAAATCTCGGGTTGATAAGGCGTATAGGCCGTATACCACGCGGGATTTTCAAAGATGTTGCGCTGGATCGCGGGCGGCGTAACCGTGCCGTGATAGCCCTGCCCGATGAGCGAGGTCAGGACTTTGTTTTTGCCCGCAACTTTCTTCATGTGATAGAGCAATTCGCGCTCGGACTTTGGTTTGCCAAAGTCCAAGGCAGCCGTTTGGCGAATTGCTTGTGGCAAGGTATCATCGATCAAGGCGTTCAGATCTTTCGCCCCCACAACGTCCAACATTTGCTCCATTTCGCTAGGCGAAGGACCGATGTGACGTCGGTTCGCAAAATCATAAGGCAGATAGTCGGTGGGGGTGAAAGTCATGTGTCGCTCTCCCGTTTAAGCGATGAATTTTTTGTAGGCAGCTTCGGTCATATATTCGTCCATTTGAGACGCATCAGACGCTTCGATTTTGACGAACCAACCCGCGCCAATCGCATCCTCATTCGCAAGCGCTGGATTTTCCGCAAGCGCTTCGTTCACTTCAATGATTTCGCCGTCGATGGGTGCCAGAATATCTGAAGCCGCTTTGACAGATTCGATCACTACGATCTCTTCGTCTTTGGTGACTGTCGTGCCGACTTCTGGAAGTTCGACAAAAACGATATCGCCCAATTGCTCGGTAGCATGCTCTGTGATGCCGATGACAACACCGTCATCTTCTACGCGTAGCCATTCGTGCTCTTCTGTGAATTTCATGTGATTTCTCCGTAAGTTATCGTTTAAAGTTCGCGGGAACGAATGGCAGCTTTGTTATCGTGAGCGGCAAACGTTTGCCACGCAATTCGCCATAAACTGTTGTCCCCACTGCGCTATGCTTTGCGAGGATCAATCCCATCGCGACAGGGCCGCCAACAGTTGGACCAAATCCGCCCGAAGTTATCGCCCCGATTGGATCGCCGCCTACCTCTGCCGCAAAAAGCTCAACCCCTTCGCGCATTGGTGCGCGCCCTTCTGGCAGAAGCCCGACGCGTTTGCGCGCGGCACCGTTTTCGAAGTGGTCAAAGAGTGTCGCGGCTCCCGGAAAACCGCCTGCGCGCGCACCCTCTTTGCGCCGAACTTTTTGGACCGCCCAATTCAGCGCGGCTTCGATCGGCGATGTTGTATCGTCAATATCATGCCCATAGAGGCATAGTCCGCCTTCAAGGCGTAGGGAATCGCGCGCTCCAAGGCCAATCGCCTCAACGTCGTCATGGGCGAGCAAGGCTTCGGCCAAGGCAACGGCATGTTCATTCAGCACTGAAATCTCGTAGCCATCCTCGCCCGTGTAGCCAGAGCGGGAAACCCAACACTCGGACCCATTCAGCTCCATAGTCGCAACGTCCATAAAGCGCATCTCTGCTGCCTTGGGGTTGAGCGTGCTCAAAACCGCCTCCGACGCGGGGCCTTGCAGCGCCAAAAGCGCACGATCTGTAACCGGCTCAACCGTTACATTTGGCTCTAAGTGGCTCTTCATGTGAGCAATATCAGCGGCTTTGCAGGCTGCATTCACTACCACGAAAATATGATCGCCGCGATTGGCAAGCATCAGATCATCCATGATCCCACCTTGCGCATTGGTGAACATGCCATAGCGCTGGCGGTTTTCCTCCAGCCCGATGATGTCGACAGGAATTAGCGTTTCCAACGCGGCGGCCGCACCCTGCCCGATTACTTTGACTTGCCCCATGTGGCTCACATCAAAAAAACCGGCTTTTTCACGGGTCTGCACATGTTCTTTCATCACACCAAGCGGATATTGAACCGGCATCGAATAACCAGCGAAAGGAACCATCTTGGCTCCAAGGTTCACGTGCAAATCGTGCAATGGGGTCTCGAGTAAATCTGACATCAACGGCCCTTTTCAATCTTTGGCCGAATACCTTGGATAGGAACGGCACCACATTAACGCGCAATTTTGCTGCGCGCGTGATGCCCCCTCTGTCTTTTTGCCTGAGATCGCTATCCCTTCGGCGGACGCACGACGCGCCTCTCTCCAGAGTTTTTGTATCTGCATCGGTCCTTTGGGCCTGAGAGTTTCCGGGGCGGTTGCTCCTTCGGCACCAGCGCTGCTGGTTCTCCCGATACTGATGCCTCAGATGTGCGAAAACTCGGCGCGCTTGTCAACACACTATCGACCAGCCCCCACTGTCATCCTCTCCAACGGCGCAAAACACAAACTGTCGGGAAAACAATTTTCTTGTGCGGTGCGATCTTTCCTGACAACGCTAGGTGATATTTCCGTTCTAAGGGGCGATTCTAGCACGACTTTATTCAAAGCAAGGTTCATGTATGTGGGTTGAAACCCTAACAGGTTTTATTTTTTCGACAGGCACAATCGTTCTGGCCGCCGCTGCAATGCAGACAGTGGGTTACGTGTTTTCCAGTCAAATTACTTTGCGCATCTTTTTGCTTTTAGGAACGTTGCTTTATCTCATTTACTACTTCGTAGCCGCAGAGGATCCGCTTTGGCCTGCCATTTTCGGCACAATCTGCATTGGTGCGACGTCGGTCTACGGCCTTGGGCGCGCGCTGGCCAATCGCTCGAAATGGACCATCACAAAAGATCAGTTGCCAATCTTCGAAGCCATGAGTGAAATTGAACCCGGTGCATTTCGAAAGCTAATGAAGGACGCGCACATCAAAACATTTGATGCGCCAACGCTCATGACCGAGCATGGGAAAGTCCCTGAACATGTCTTTTATACGCTCGACGGCGCTGTCGATGTGCTCAAAAGCAATATGACTTTTTCAATTGAACGCTTTAATTTCATTGGTGAAATTTCAATCATTGGTGGCTTCGGTGCGACCGCGACGGTGCATAGCCGCGCGCAGACCAAAGTTGTGATGTGGGATCGCGCAAAATTGCTTGCGAAAATGCAAAGGGACGAACGTTTTCGCATCGCGGTTGAGGCGTTATTTTCTAAAGACATGGCCACCAAGCTGGCACAAGCCGCGAAGATAAGTTGAATGAGCGGAGGTTACGGTGCGACTTTTTTCTAACGAGTACCTGCTGCGGTGCAGAGCATGACCCCGTCAGGCGATCAGGCTGCTTTGCGGCTTTGCTATTTGTTTTCTTCCCTGCGCCCTTGCGATTTTGACACTCTGGTGACTGCAAGCAGCCGCATGCGCTACGGGCGCAGGACTGAGATTTTCGCCATGGGAGACGACGCCGACGGGCTTCGCATTATTTTAAGTGGCGGTGTTCGCATTTGGATATCCGATCAAGACGGGCAAGAATTGACCGTTGCCTTGCTGGAAAAAGGCGACAGTTTTGGCGAGATCGCGCTGTTTGACGAACTCCCACGCACAGCAAGCGCAACGGCGACTGAAAACACCGAGTGTTTGTATGTGCCCCGTTCGGTTGCAGATACATTGCTTAAACAAAACCCCGACTTTGCCAAACAGATCATCCAAATCCTCTGCGAAACCCTGCGGCGCAACACCAAAGAAATGAGCGCGGTGATGTTCCTGAACTTGGAAAAACGACTGGCGCAAAAACTATGTGATCTCGCGTTTACCCATGCACGGATTGAGGACAACAAAGCCTGTTTTAACCGCAAGTTTTCCCAAGCCGATCTGGCAAAAATGTTGGGGGTGTCCCGTGAGGCGATTAATAAACGCCTCACGAATTTCGCCCAACAAGGCTTGATCGAAGTAAAGGGAGGAAAGCTGAGCATCCTCGATGTCGCCCGTTTAAGTGACTTCAAATAGACCCTCACGTCGTTGACATTTATGCCCTGCTCGCTCACGCAACTGAATAGGCCAGAACCATGCCACCCACCGCAGCAAGCGAGCCGCCCGACACAATGTTCAGCGCTTTGCTCAAGCCCGCTTTTGACAACGCAAAGCTCGCTAGAATATAAGGGAAGAGCGCAGCAAACCCTGACAAAATCACAGCAGAGCTAAAGAACACAGCGATCCCAAGGCTCGCACCGTTTGTCTGTTCGGGCATAAAGGCAGGAAATAGCGTTAGAAAGAACACCAAGGTCAACGGGTTCGCAAAGCCAATGCAAATGCCCGACAGGACCAATTTGGCAGGGCTGGTCTTTGTCTTGGCGTTGGGCATCGCAGAAATAGTTGATGTGGATCTGATAATTTTAAGGCCAAGCAAGACCAAAATAAATCCGCTTAGAATCTGGACTGTTAGCAGAACGTCAGAGCTTATGTTTTTTGCGCCCAGCGCAAGCCCTAAGGCGATCAGGCACCACATAAAGTCAGCAATCAAAATGCCGCACAAAGCGATATAGCCACCTCGTGCGCCAATACGGGCGGTAGACGCTCCGACCAAAGCGACGTTCTGCCCCGGCGCGACTGCGCTGATGAAATTGGCAAAGGCGAAGGCGATCCAAATCTCTAAAGTCATCAATTTTCTCCCATAAACAATGAGAGCGTTGTCGCAGAAATCCAACGGCCAAGCTGTGAACGCGGTCACACCTTTGCAAACGAAAGAGTTGCCGCATAGAAAATTACCGCTTAGCGTTTCTTTTAGGAAACGGCCTGTAGGTGCTGGTTTTCTTATTTTTTAGGAGACTTTATGCTCGTTGATCTATTTTTGCCCGCTGTTTTGACTTTGATTATGTTCTCGCTGGGCCTAGGCCTAAGCATGGCTGATTTCAGCCGCGTTTTTCAGATGCCCAAAGCCTTTGGCCTTGGCGCATTTAACCAAGTCATCGTTCTGCCCATCGTTGGTTTTGGCGTTGCTGTGGGCTTTGGACTGCCTCCCGCGCTCGCGGTTGGAACCATGGTTCTTGCGCTCTGTCCGGGCGGTGTGTTGTCCAACGTTCTTGCGCGTTATGCACATGGCTCAGTGCCCTTGTCGGTGTCATTGACCGCAGTAATCAGCCTGCTGAGCATTATCACTGTCCCTCTCTTGGCCGCTCTGTCAGTGCGCTATTTCATGGGGGATGAAGCCCCGCCCGTAGATGTGACCGCATTGGGTGTTGCGATGTTCTTGCTAACGGTTGTGCCAGTGGCGCTTGGGATGGCTTTGACCCGTATCGCGCCAGTCCTTGTCGAAAGGCTTGCCCCTATTATGGGCACGGTCGCAATGGTTTTGTTTGCAGTGCTGATTGTCGCCGCGCTGGCTGCGAACTGGGGCAGCTTCACCGCAAACATCGGCACGCTCGGACCTGCATTGTTAACGATGAACGCAATCTTGCTCTTGGTGGGCGTACTGACATCGAAAATGGCCGGGCTTTCGGTACAAGACACAACAACCGTCGCAATTGAATCTGGCATTCAGAACGGAACCCTTGGCATAGCCGTCGGCAGCATGATCGCAGGCGTCGCAACAGGACTGCCCGAAATGGCGCTCCCTACGGCGATCTATTCGATCACCACCTGGGCCTTGTCCTTGCCCTTTGTTGCATGGCGCCGCTCGCTTGCGCGTTAAGCGTCGAATTGCCAGATCAAAGGACGCTCGATACCGATGTTGCTCAGCAAATTGCGCCAATCATCGGTATCAGCGCTGGCCAGCCCAGCGCCCTCTAGCCGAAACAAGGCATGCGCAGCGTTGTAGGCCATGCCGAGCTGGTTTGCGGCTTCCACCGAAGCACGCCAGCTCTTTTCAGCCGCTTGCGCATCTCCTTTGAACCAAGCCGCATCGCCCTGCGCCAAATGCGCCATCGGCGCGCCAGTGCGATATTGCTTTGCAACCTGCTTACCGCTTTTGAGCACTAATTTCTGCTGTTCAAGCAATTCTGCATCCCGATGCCCACGCGCCCATAGCGCCCAGATGATATCCGAATAATAATCTACATTCTGCACCATATAAACTTGCGGTCGCTTGATCCGTTTGAGCATTTCAATAACGGTATCAAGCTCTGCCCGAGCATCTTCGTCGCGATGTTCTTTCAGTGCGCAAAAGGCGCTGGCATAGTGAAAGACCAGATTGTTGTTGTCGTTGGAATCGCCTGTCTTCGTCGGGTCATTCAACATGCGTTCCAGCGCAGCGACATCCTCGCGCAGCTCATCAAAATCGCTCAGACACAAGAGATCACGCGCGCGTCCATTATGGGACCAAATGATGCCGTGATCGATGCCGCGCTCGCGAGACGCCTGCATCGTCAGATCGCTCCACCCTTTGGCCTCGGAGAAATACCCCTCTAAACGCTTCAAATTGCCAAGGCAGGACATCGCCGTTTCCCATGTCTTACGCTCGCCGCACGCTTCTGACACAACGCGCGATTGGTTCAACTGATCCGCGCCGCGCGCCCAGCCGCCCTTACCCGTTTCGTAAACACCCGACACCATATAGACCCACGACGCGGTCGCGGGATCGTCCAAACGATCAACAATTTCCAACGCTTGCGCCTGCAATTCATCCCCATCAAGCGCCCAAGGCAAAGAGGTCGAAATCAAAGCCATCCCGATGTAAAGCTTAGCAAGGACCTGACTGTCCCCTCCCGCTTTACGCGCAAGGTTTGCGCCCTTCAGGATTTCAGACAGGGCAAAGGGGATTTTATTCAACTCATAATGAATTTCCGAGAGCATCATATTCGCATCCGCCGCCGTAATAATCGGCTTGCGTTGGGTCTCGGGTTGCTCTGCGCGGTGGGGGCGCAACTTTAGCTTTGCAAATTCACGCAGCAATTGCCCAGCCGCTTGAAATCCCGTTTCCGGCGCGGGGCGTTCAAGGGTGGAAATGGCCGACTTAAGAAATTCTTCTGCCCGTTGATATTGCCCAAGCGCACGCAAGCTTTCAGCGATTTGGACGCGCCACTCGCTTAACTGCAATGGTTTCGCATCAACCTCGTCACTCGCATCGCTCAACGCGATTGCGCGGGTTAAGAAATCGACAATCTCAACATTACTGTAACTGCGCCGCGACACACGTGCGGCCTCTGAAAGATAGGGCACCGCTTTGCTTGGCATGTTCGCTGCTTCAAAGTGATAGGCCATCAACGCCAATTCGGTTTGCTCTGCCTCACCGCCATCAGCCATAGCCAGCGCTTCGATCCGATCACCAGCCGCGCGATGCAGCGAATGCTGCTGTTCGCTCGTCAGCATTTCATGGGCGCAATCTGCAATTATCGCGTGATGAAATCGGAAACGCCCCTCGCCTTGATCCTCTATCAACCCCGAAGCGACCAACTCAAAAATTCGCTCATTTAGCGTCGCTGCATCTTCGTTGAGCGGATAGACGTCTGACAATGCCGACAACTCGAAATACCGCCCAAGTACCGCTGCGGTTTTTATCGTGAGTTGTCCGTTTAAATCGAGGCTAGAGATCCGTTGTGAAATCACGCCTTGGACACCCTGTGGGAAGCTCAAACTCGACAATGGCGCGCCGCCGAGATGCAGATGGGCATACCCATCTTCCAGCCGGATCAAGCCGCGATCCAACAGACTTCCGCAGAGCGCCGTTGTATAAAGCGGATGGCCCGCAGCTTCTTTAATAACAAGCTCTGTGATCTGATCCGCAACCTCTGCCCCGCCCAGCGTTTGCCCAAGGATTGAATGCGTATCCTCGCGCGAAAGAGGGCCAAGTTTGAGATGCAGCGCCCTGTCATCTTCGGCAAAAAGCTTTTTGGCTTCTGTTGGGATTTGGTCCTCATCAATCGGTCTTGCAACGATCATCAAAGCAAGCCCGTCAATATCCCGTTTCGCCGCTTCGATGCAAAGCCAAGAGGCTGAATCGAGCCAATGGGCATCTTCTACGATCAAGACTGCGACCTCGCCTTGCTCCAAGTCTAATAGCTTTTCGAGTAAAGAAACGATCATGCCGCGTGTAAGCTCTGCGCGACCAGCCCCAATCAATGTTTCTGTGTGATCATTTTCCGCAATGTCGACGGGCAAGACAGGGCTAAGCAGCGGTAGCAGGTTTAGCGCTTTGGCCTCACCTTCGAACATTTGCGCTAACCGCTCAGAGCAATCGTGTTCATTCATGTCTTCAGGCCAGTCTAGCAGCGCATCAAAGACTTGTCGAAGCGGTAAGTAGCTCGATGTTTGGCGCAGTTGCTCTGCATTCATGCGCAAAGCTTGCATGCCCGCGTCGTGTAGGCGTTCTTCAAACCATGCCGCAAGGCGCGACTTGCCGATCCCCGCCTCTGCGATGATGCGAATGTCATTGGCTTGCCCTTTGCGCCAAAGCGGCAGCATCGCATTCATGTTCTGGCACTCAGTTGCGCGACCGACAAAATCGCCCGCGTGATCTACGCGTTTCACCTGTTCGCCAATCGGTACAAAAACCGCCGTCGGCGCTGAATGACCTTTCAGCGTGATGTCCGTCAGTTTTTTGGAGGTAATTTCGCTTGGCAAGCTCTGCTTGCTGGTTTGATCTAGCGTAACATCGGCGAAATCTTCGACTGCCATACTCGCAGCGCGGCTGAGAACGTCGCCCACGACACTATATTGAAGCAAGGGGCGCGCGCCGAGCAAGCCAGCAAAAATCTTCCCAGACGTCACAGCCGCATTTGCCTTTACGCCCACCAATTTAAGATCGCCTGTTAATGTCTGCGCTGCCAAAACTGCGCGCGCGGCGTCATTTTCATAGGCGCTTTTTGCCAGCCCCCAAGCGGCAAGGCACACCAGTCCTTTGTCATCCGTGCATATCTGCAAAAGCGTGCCACCCTGCCGGTGAACGGCCAAACACATCTTGTTTATAATGTCGGCGACATGTTCGAGATCGCTCTCGCCAGCAAAGGTAAACTCGGGCACGCGCACAAAAAGGACATGAGCGGTGCGAAATTCAGCCAACCAAGTTTCCGCTCCGAGCGCGATGCTGCTGCGCAAAAAGGGCTGTAGATAGGCATCGCTCGCGGCGAAACGTTCGCGTGTTTCAACATCAAGCAAATCAATTGATTGCAGCGCAGTTACCCGCACCGTGTCTTTGTTTTTCTGCGCTTCAACTTTTCCAGTCACATGGTTGTCTAGCGCTGCAAACAAGGCGGCGTTCATGGAAACTCCCTGCCCTGACGCATTCAACGCATCCTGCGCCAACCCTTCCAGCACCGCGCCACAGAACAAGATTTGCCGCGCTTCAGGCGTTCCGGGCGCATCCACACACCAAAGCGGCCCATGACGTAGGTTCGCTTTCATCTCAATGCTTTGGCCCTGCCACATGTCTGGCAGTTTCTTGCACCGTTCCTGAATATCAAGGCCGCAGGCAACCGCGCGTGCGCAAGCGCTGCCAAGCTCATTCGCATCACCGGGCCAAGTCGCGTTCACCGCATCCCCCGCATAATACAGCAAGCTCCCCCCATGCGCAGTGACAGAGGCAACCACCTCTTCGAACACGGCATTGATAAGCGCGCCCAAGCCCTCTGCGCCCCGCTCTGACTGGGTGACTCTTTCAGATGCCAAACGCGAAAAACCTGACATATCAACAAAAAGAACGAGCGCTTTGGATCCATAGCACTTTGCCTGCGAAGCGCCCACTTGCGCACCTTTAAGAAGCTGCAATGCGCGGTCAGGAATGAAATCCTGAGTTTGTAAATTCAAAGTCATAAAAGCATATTCCAATTCGGGTAATGCCTTACGATACCACAAATTTGGCGTGCTTGGAGAGATTTGACGCACTCCACCCAATTCAACGCGATCTTGGCCTGATCAAATGGAGAACTGGCGCCAAAAGCGACGGTGCACCAGCGAAACACTTAACTATTTGATTGAAGATCGATGGCCAACAAACAGTCTCAAACGGGTCTTCACACATTGCCAAGCAGGAGCAATCGCACATAACATAAATTCAAAGTGCTTTTAAATGCAGATCCCTGCAATGCCGCGCTGTTTCGTGGAGGAAAATATGCCTAAACCTTTCGGCTCGCTGTTAGTTAGCATTGCGCTCAGCGGTGCAAGTGCCGCATCCGCTGTTGAATTAGAGGTTACACACTGGTGGACATCTGGCGGCGAAGCAGCAGCAGTTTCCAAGCTTGCGCAGGCGTGGCGCGCAACAGGCAACACATGGCTTGATGGGGCCATTGCAGGATCGGGCAGTACAGCGCGTCCTATTATCGTCTCGCGTATCCTTGGCGGCGATCCAATGGCCGCGACCCAGCTAAATCATGGCCGCCAAGCGGAAGAGCTGATCGAAGCGGGCCTGTTTCTGGACCTGTCAGACGTTGCCGAAGCCGACGGATGGAAACAGTTTGTGAACCCGCCGTCTTTACTTGAAGCCTGTACGTTTGAAGGAAAAACCTACTGCGTTCCTGTGAATATTCACTCAGCGCAATGGATTTGGCTCTCGCACGCAGCTTACGAAAAAGCAGGCATAAACGTTCCCGCCAATTGGAATGAATTTGTTTCATCAGCCGACAAGCTGCGAAGCACAGGCACATTGCCATTGGCGATGGGGCAACAAGGCTGGCAGCAAAATATCGCATTCGGGGCAATTGCCCTCGCCGTGGCGGGTCTGGATGCATGGAAAGAGGTTAACATTCACAAAAACGCCCGTGTTGCGCGCGGCCCGGAATATCAAGCTGTGTTCGAAGCAGCAGCCGACGCGCGTGAACTTGCGCGCGGATCGAATATTCAAGACTGGAACCAAGCCACCAATCTGGTGATTTCCGGCGACGCTGGCGCGCAAATCATGGGCGATTGGGCTCAGGGCGAATTCGCTGTAGCGGAACAAACGGAAGGCAAAGATTACTCCTGTCTTCCCGGTTTGGGTCTGAACGCTGTTTTGGACACGGGCGGTGATGCGTTCTATTTTCCTGTGATTGATGATCCGGAAATTACCGCAGCGCAGAAAGAATTTGCGTCTTTGCTGATATCGCCAGACGTCCAAGTCGCATTCAACTTGGCTAAAGGTTCGCTTCCCGTGCGCGGTGACATTGATATGACCTTGGCAAACGGCTGTATGCAAAAGGGCCTCTCAATACTGGCAGACGGCGGCGTGTTACCATCCAGCGACATCTCTTTTTCTCAGGACACAACCGTTCAAATCGAAGATCTGATGGCGCGTTTTTGGTCAAGCGATATGTCAGCGGAAATGGCACAAGCGGCCTATGCCGAGCTGATTGAAAAAGCCGACTAAAAGCGGTCGGCTTAGCTTGGGATCTGAATTTGACAGAGACTTTTAATTTGGCAGGACCAGTACGATGAACATGATCTCGCCGCCCTCTACCTCAAATGAAACGCGCCCTATCCGCCCCTTCAAGAACCTGATCGCCAAAATCGCGCTGCTTCCGATGATCGCTGCAGCGCTTGTCGTTTTCGTTGGCGGAACCGTTTGGAGCATTATTTATTCCTTTACGGGTTCTCGATTGTTGCCAAAAGAAAACTGGGTTGGCTTAGATCAATACGAACGCCTTTGGGCGTCGGAACGTTGGATTATCTCAATCAAGAACCTTGGCATCTACGGTAGCTGCGCAATGCTTCTTACGCTCTTGCTTGGCTTTTTTCTGGCTGCATGTCTCGATCGGAAAATCCGCTTTGAGGGCGCTTTTCGAACCATCTTCCTCTACCCTTTTGCGCTCTCTTTCGTTGTAACGGGACTGGCTTGGCAATGGATATTGAACCCCGATTTCGGCGTGCCAAACACACTGCACAAGTGGGGGTGGGAGAGCTTTTCGTTCAATCCCTTAAACGATCCCAATACAGTTATTTACGGACTTCTTATTGCGGGGGTTTGGCAAGGCTCTGGTTTGATTATGTGCATCATGCTCGCAGGGCTACGGAGCGTTGATGACGAAATTTGGCATGCCGCGCGCCTCGACGGGATTGGAACGATCAAGACTTATGTTGCGATCATCATCCCAATGATACGCCCCGCGTTTGCGACCGCTCTTATTCTTATCGCGGCAGGCATTATCAAGCTCTACGACCTCGTAATCGCGCTCACCGATGGCGGGCCTGGTCTGGCTTCGGAAGTTCCTGCAAAATACGTAATCGATTATATGTTCAAGGCTCAGAACCTCGGCCAAGGTTTGGCAGCGTCAACCATGATGCTCTGCTCGGTTGCGATTGTTTTGATCCCTTGGGCCTATCTTGAATTCGCAGGTCGCAAGCGTGGCTAGAGCGAGTGAAATCAGTGGCCCGAGACCTGCGCGGGCGCTCTCGCGAAACAGCATCCTGTTGTACGGAACGCTTTTTGTACTTTCCATTTACTACCTGCTGCCGCTGTACGTGATGATCATGACGTCGCTAAAGGGCATGCCCGAAATTCGCATGGGCAACATTTTCAGCCCTCCCATGGAGATCACATTCGAGCCTTGGATAAAAGCCTGGTCAAAGGCCTGTACGGGGATCAATTGCGATGGCTTGTCCCGTGGCTTTGGCAATTCCATTCAAATTTTGCTGCCCGCGCTGCTGATGTCTATCGGGATCGCCTCGATCAATGGCTATGTGCTGACATACTGGCGATTCAAAGGGTCTGAGGTCTTTTTTACGCTACTCTTGATCGGTGCCTTTATCCCGTACCAAGCGATGATCTATCCAATTGTGATTTTGCTGCGCGAAGTAGGTCTGATGGGCGACAGAGCAGGCTTGACCCTCGTGCATACGATCTTTGGCATGCCCATACTAACGCTGCTTTTTCGAAACTATTTTGCCGCGTTGCCCGAAGAAATTTTCAAAGCGGCCCGTATTGATGGCGCGGGCTTTTGGCAGATCTATTTTCAGATCATACTCCCAACGGCGCTACCCATTTTTGTCGTTGCGATCATCCTTCAGGTCACTGGCATCTGGAACGATTTCTTGTTTGGTGTGGTCTATACCAAACCAGCAAGCTATCCGATGACCGTGCAATTAAACAACATCGTCAATTCCCACCAAGGCGTGAAAGAATACAACGTCAACATGGCTGCAACGCTGATAACAGCCTTGTTTCCGCTGCTCATTTACCTCGTTTCCGGAAAGTTCTTTGTTCGAAGCATCACCGCTGGCGCGGTCAAAGGATGAGCAACACATGCGCAATGCCGTAGAAATCAAAAACCTCAGTTTGAACTTCGGGAGCGAGCAGGTCTTAAGCAACCTTAGCCTAGAGGTGATTGAGGGCGAATTTCTGGTCCTTCTTGGCGCATCGGGATGCGGGAAATCTACGCTTTTGAACTGCATCTCAGGGCTTCTGGATGTCTCGGCGGGGCAAGTTTTTATCAAGGGCGAAAATGTAACATGGGCCGACCCATCCGAGCGCGGCATCGGAATGGTTTTTCAATCCTACGCTCTTTATCCGCAAATGACGGTGCGCAAAAATCTCTCATTTGGTCTAAAAAATGCGAAGGTGCCCAAGGCCGAAATCCAAGAACGCATCGCGCGTGTGGCTGACACCCTTCAGATTACTCCCCTTCTTGATCGCAAACCTGCGGCGCTCTCTGGCGGGCAGCGGCAGCGGGTTGCGATTGGCCGTGCGCTTGTGCGCGATGTAGATGTGTTTCTCTTTGATGAACCCCTCTCCAACCTTGATGCCAAGCTGCGCATGGAATTGCGCGTTGAAATAAAGCGCCTGCGCAAGAAGCTGCAAAATACCATGATCTACGTGACCCACGATCAGGTAGAGGCGATGGCTTTGGCTGATCGCATATCAATTATGAAAAACGGGGTTATCCAACAACTCGGCACGCCAGAGCATGTCTACGCATCGCCCTGCAACAAGTATGTCGCGGAGTTTGTCGGCTCTGTCGCGATGAACATGTTTGCAGGGCATCTTGAAGGCAGCACCTTCAAAGGCGACGGGTTTAACGTTGATGTGAAGGGATATGAATTTACGGGCGACGGCCCGAGTGAGGGAGCGGCTTGGCTGGGAGTTCGCCCTGAACATATTGCTATTCATCGTGGCGACGATGGTCTTTGCTTTAGTGAGCAAGCGGAAGTCGAACTGGTTGAACCAATGGGCGCTGACACTCTGGTTTGGGTAAAGTTCGCAGGCCACTCCATACGCCTTCGTACTGATGGGCTGACCAAGCTAAAGATCGGCGATAAGATCGAAATAGGATTTGATGCCGCGCGTCTTCATCTGTTCGAGATGCCCACAGAACGTCGCCTCTAAACTAATCGCAGCGGCGCAATTTGCACACTTTTTAACCTCTCAGCCGATTTTTGCACTAAATTAAGGCACTTCACCCAGATTCAGCCACAAAAACAGGCATTCTTATAGCTCCAACCCGCCAACACCGTCACACAAACAGCGACCGATCAAGGCGGAGTCGAACGGATCAATCAACTTAGCAACATAACGCCCGAAGCTGTCGCAGTGCCTCAACCGCGTGCGATTGGGGCGGTGCGTCTCAGTACCAAGTTGCGAAAAGGACGCACCGCGCTTGATAAGTTGCACCAATCCGGGTCTTCCAAATGCTTGTTTCCGCGCAACGCCACACAAAACTTTGAAGCCGTGCTTTTGAACACAGCCGGCGGCGTCACGGGCGGTGATCGCTTTTCCAACACTCTGGAAGCGGGCACAGAAACGACGCTCACGATTAGCACTCAAGCCTTCGAGCGCGCTTATCAAGCCCAACCAGGCCAATGGGGCAAGATCGACAATCATCTGACGATTCAAGCAAAGGCACGGATCAACTGGCTGCCACAAGAAACCATTCTATTTAACGGATCTGCCCTCGAGCGCCGCCTCAAGATCGACATGGAGGCAAGCGCGTCCCTTCTGATGGTAGAGCCGCTGGTGTTCGGGCGCGCAGCGATGGGCGAAGTTCTCACAAAGGCCAATCTTAAAGACAGAATAGAAATTCGCCGTGCGGGCGACCCGATCTATTTTGACGCTCTCCATCTTAACGGCGATGTACAGTCGCATCTGGAAAACACCTTTGTCACGAACGGCGCATGCGCAATGGCCTCGCTGGTCTATATCGCTCAAGACGCTGAGAACCATCTGAATGCGATCCGCCAAATGCTGCCAGATACCGCAGGGGCCAGCATGATCCGCGACGATGCTCTGGTCCTGCGCTTGCTCGCCCAAGACAGTTTCGAGCTGCGCAAAACCCTTATTCCCATTCTCAACCGCTTAAACGGCGGTGACCTCCCCAGATGCTGGATGATTTGATATGAACCTGACCCCCAGAGAAAAAGACAAACTACTCATCGCAATGGCGGCAGAGGTTGCTCGCAAGCGCCTTGCGCGCGGCGTTAAACTCAACCACCCCGAAGCCATCGCCCTGATCACCGATACGGTTGTGGAAGGTGCGCGCGACGGGCGCACGGTCGCCGAAATGATGCAAGCAGGTGCGGAGGTGATCACGGCCGATCAATGCATGAGCGGTATCCCCGAGATGATCCACGACGTTCAGGTTGAGGCGACATTTCCCGATGGCACCAAACTTGTCACCGTCCACCACCCTATTCGTTAAAGGAGGCCAGTTATGATCCCAGGCGAACTTTTCCCCGCAGACGGAACACTGACGTTGAATGAAGGTCAGCAAGTCACGGTTCTCATGGTTGCCAATACGGGCGATCGCCCCGTGCAAGTGGGCAGTCATTATCACTTTGCCGAAACCAATCCTGCGCTGGATTTTGACCGCGTCGCGGCGCGTGGCACACGGCTTGATATCGCGCCGGGAACTGCCGTTCGGTTCGAACCGGGACAAAGGCGCGAAGTCGCGCTGATCCCGCTTTCAGGAGCACGCAAAGTGTTTGGCTTTAATCAAAACATTATGGGCACGCTCGACTGAATTTCCAGCGCCCCTTTTTCCTTTCTCGGAGACCACAATGCCCGCAAAAATAGCCCGCGCCGATTATGCAGCAATGTTCGGCCCCACCATCGGTGACAAGCTTCGCTTGGCCGATACGGATTTGATTATCGAAGTAGAGCGCGATCTGACGGCCGAGCGCGCAGCACAAGGCAGCGGCGCGAACGCCCTGCGCTATGGCGAAGAGGTCAAGTTTGGCGGTGGCAAAGTCATTCGCGATGGAATGGGGCAAAGCCAGATCACCCGCGCGCAAGGCGCGGCTGATACGGTTATCACCAACGCGCTTATCGTGGATCATTCGGGTATCTACAAAGCAGATGTCGGCTTGAAAGACGGGCGCATTGCCAAAATCGGCAAAGCAGGCAACCCTGACACGCAGCCCGGCGTTGATATTATCGTTGGCCCCGGCACCGAAGTCATTGCCGGTGAGGGCCGTATTCTGACCGCAGGCGGCTTTGACAGTCACATCCATTTCATCTGCCCGCAGCAAATTGAAGACGCGCTTCATTCTGGCTTGACCACAATGCTAGGCGGCGGCACTGGCCCTGCGCATGGCACGCTTGCGACGACCTGCACCCCCGGTCCTTGGCACCTCGGGCGTATGTTGCAAGCTGCGGATGCCTTGCCGATGAACCTTGCTTTTGCGGGCAAGGGCAATGCGTCGCTCCCTGATGCTTTGGAAGAGCAAATCCTTGGCGGCGCTTGCGCGCTCAAGCTGCATGAGGATTGGGGCACCACGCCCGCTGCAATTGATTGCTGCCTCTCGGTCGCGGATGATTTGGACGTTCAGGTAATGATCCACACGGACACCTTGAACGAAAGCGGATTTGTCGAAAACACCGTCGCCGCGATGAAAGGCCGTACAATTCACGCCTTTCATACCGAGGGCGCGGGCGGCGGCCATGCCCCTGACATCATTCGCATTTGCGGCGAAGAGCATGTTCTTCCCTCCTCCACCAACCCGACGCGCCCCTTTACGGTAAACACGCTCGAAGAACATCTCGACATGCTGATGGTTTGTCACCACCTCGACAAATCCATCCCCGAAGATGTGGCTTTTGCCGAAAGCCGTATTCGCCGTGAAACCATTGCAGCCGAAGACATCCTGCACGACATGGGCGCTTTTTCGATCATCGCATCTGATAGCCAAGCGATGGGCCGCGTGGGAGAGGTGCTTATTCGCACATGGCAGACCGCAGACAAAATGAAGAAACAACGCGGGCGTCTGTCTGAAGAAACCGGTGAAAACGACAATTTCCGTGTGCGGCGCTATATAGCGAAATACACGATCAACCCAGCGATTGCGCATGGGATCAGCCACGAGATCGGCTCGATAAGCGAAGGCAAACGCGCCGATCTCGTGCTGTGGGATCCTGCCTTCTTTGGCGTGAAACCCGAAATGGTTCTGATGGGCGGCACGATTGTCATGGCGCAGATGGGCGATCCGAACGCCTCTATCCCAACGCCTCAGCCGGTCTATTCGCGCCCTATGTTTGGCGCTTTGGGCCGCTCGCTTGAAAATTCCGCAGTGACCTTTGTTAGCGCTGCTGCGCAAGATGCGGGCATTGGCGCATCGCTTGGCTTGGCTAAACAAACCGTCGCGGTGAGCAATACACGCAACATCGGCAAGTCTGATTTACTGCTCAATGCGGCGACGCCCGAAATCGAAGTGAACCCCGAAACCTACGAAGTGCGCGCAGATGGCGAATTGCTCACCTGTGAACCCGCGCAAGAGCTGCCAATGGCGCAGCGCTACTTCATGTTCTGATCGAGGCAGCCGTTATGTCCCAACCCCAACTCATCGCGCGCAGATATCATGACCATTGCCACGGCCTTGAATTTGCCAGCGCTTCGCTTGATTACGATGCCCGCTTTCTGCGCCGCAAAGTGATCGCCACCGACGATGGCCAATCCGTTTTGGTCGATCTTAGCCAAACGACCTCCCTCAACGATGGCAGTGCTTTGATCTTAGAGGATGGCCGCGAAATACGCATCCAAGCCGCGCCAGAGCAGCTTTTGGAAGTGACGGGCGATGAATTGATGCGCATCATCTGGCACATCGGAAATCGCCATACCCCCTGCCAGATCGAAGCCAATCGCGTCTTGATCCAGCATGATCCTGTTATTCAGGACATGCTTGGAAAACTTGGCGCAAGCGTGCGAGAGGTCACAGAACCCTTCACCCCAGAGGGCGGCGCATATGGTCATGGGCGCACGCACAGCCATGCCCACTGACAGCGAAATCCTTACTCTCGCGCAATGGTTCTCGCCCGGGTTTCCTATCGGCTCATTCGCCTATTCGCATGGGTTGGAGTGGGCCATCGAATGCGGCGACGTGAGCGATGCCACATCTGCGCGGGCGTGGATCTTAACCGCGCTTGAACACGGTAGCGGGCGCAATGATTGCATTTTCCTAAGCGCGGCATTCAACGCTGAAAAACCCGAAAACATCCTCGAAATAGATGCCACGTGCCGCGCTTTCGCGGCATCGCGTGAGCGTATGAAAGAAAGCGATCTACAAGGAGCCGCCTTTTGCAAAGTTGTCTCGGCTATTTGGAAGAGCGAAATTGAAGGGCTGTGCTACCCCATCGCCGTCGGACGCGGCGCGCGTCTGCAAGGTTTGCCGCTGGAGCTTACCGCGCAAATGTATCTGCACAGCATGCTTTCCAACCTTGTTGCCGTTGCGATGCGCATAGTTCCGCTTGGCCAAACTGAGGGTCAAAGTATTATTCACGATCTCACGCCAAAGATGGCGCTAATTGCCAAATCTGCTTGCACAGCCAGCCTCGACGACGTCGCCTCAAGCGCATTCCTATCAGACATCGCCGCAATGAAACACGAAACGCAATACTCAAGGATTTTCCGCACATGACCCAGATGAATGGCCCTCTTCGTGTTGGCATCGGCGGCCCTGTCGGCGCTGGCAAAACCACATTGACCGCTGCTCTGTGCAAGGCGCTTAGCAAAACCCATTCGATTGGCGCGATAACCAATGACATCTACACCCAAGAGGACGCGGAAGCCCTGATGCGCCTGCAAGTTCTGCCACAAGATCGCATCATTGGCGTTGAAACGGGTGGCTGCCCGCATACGGCCATTCGCGAGGATGCTTCGATCAATCTGGCAGCGGTCGCCGAAATGGTCGCGCGTCACCCTGATCTGGAAATCGTGCTTATCGAAAGCGGCGGCGACAATCTTTCTGCTACGTTTAGCCCCGAATTGGCTGACGTCACAATCTACGTGATCGACGTCGCAGCTGGTGAAGAAATCCCGCGTAAAGGCGGGCCGGCGATCACCAAATCGGACATACTTGTGATCAACAAAACCGACCTTGCACCGCATGTTGGTGCCTCTCTTGATGTCATGGATCGCGACGCAACAAAAATGCGCGCGGGGCGTCCCTATGAATTCTGCTCACTTCGTCATGGCGCGGGCGTGGACAAAGTCGTCGCTTTGCTAGGGCAAATCGGGGGTATTTCTGGATTACCAAGCGCAGCCTAAGGCGCGCGGGATGGCCCAAGGCAAGCTCTTGCCGATGATCTATGCTTGCAGAAGTTTCGCGTTGTGACTTGCGCGCTCGTAAAATAACACTTTTGACGGGGCTTAGCAGTAGGCACTCAAGCGTCAAACGATCTTGTCGCCAGCCTACTCAGCCTTGATTGTAACGCTTAAACCCGCGCCCAAGCACTTAGGAAACCTCGCATGAAACTTCTTTCTGTTCTCGCCCTATCTTCGCTCGCTGCGGCCCCTCTTTTCGCAGAAGGCAAACGTTCGCTTGATGCACACGAGCACGGTGTGGGCCAGCTCGATATCGCGTTTGACGGCCAACAAATTGCGATGGAGTTTCATGCACCGGGCGCTGATCTGGTCGGGTTTGAATATGCCGCCACAAGCAGCGAAGATCGCAAAGCGGTAGATATGGCTGTCGCAACACTTGCGCGTCCTTTGGATTTATTTGTTTTGCCCCAATCCGCGGGATGTAGCGTCACGCAGGCCTCAGCCGAGTTGGAGAGCGAAGCTGCACACAGCACGCATGATGAGCACGATAATCATGCCGAACATGATGAGCACGATAATCATGCCGAACATGATGAGCATGATGAGCACGCCCATGAACACCATAGCGAACATAGCGAACACGCGCACGATAAGCACGAAGCAGACGATCACGCAGCCAGCGCGGGGCACACGGAATTTCATGCAGAATACATGCTGAATTGCGCCGATACCTCTGCTGTCGCCAATATCTCTTTTGCTTATTTCGACACTTTTCCTAACGCGCGAGAAGTTGAGGTTCAGATCATTTCAGAGTCCGGCGCGCAGTCATTTACTGTCGAGCGCACTTCACCAGTGCTTGACCTGCGCAATTTGTTCTAGCCACACTCAGGCGCATGTCCGACCTCGACCCCATTCTTAATCTTGAGAGCACGCGTTACCGATGGCCGGGGCGAGCTGGCTTTGAGCTATCAATCCCCACGCTAAGCCTTGCTCCGTCTGAAACGGTGCTGTTGCTGGGCGAAAGCGGATCGGGAAAATCGACGCTGCTTTCGCTTATTTGCGGCACGATCCTAGCGGACGAAGGACGCGTGTCGGTCGCAGGTTGCGATATTGCCCGGCTCTCTGCGGGCAAGCGCGATGGGTTTCGCGCCGAGCAAATCGGATTGATCTTTCAGCAATTTAATCTGCTTCCTTTTGCCAGCGTTGAAGATAACATTCTATTGCCGCTGCAATTCGCTCCTAAGCGACGTAGCCGCGTTTTAGACACGAAAGCCGAAGCGAAGCGCTTGTGCCAAGATCTGGAACTGCCAAGCGATATTATGACAATGCGCGCAGGTACCCTTAGCGTGGGCCAGCAGCAACGAGTTGCAGCCGCGCGCGCATTGATTGGTGCCCCTCCCCTCATCATCGCGGACGAGCCGACTTCTGCGCTTGATGCCGAGACACAAGCGCGCTTTCTCGATCTGCTGTTCGCCCAATCGCGCGCGCATGGCACAACGCTGTTGATGGTGAGCCATGATGCCCGTCTGTCGCGACAGTTTGATCGCGTGCTGCAAATGCACGATATCGCCAAAACGCATCGGCCAATGACATGATCGCGCGCCTCGCTCTTGGCTCGCTCTTGGCGCGCGCGCTTACAGTTTCGATGACTGTGCTTGCCATAGCGTTGTCTGTCGCGCTGTTTCTTGGCGTCGAAAAGGTACGCACCGGGGCAAAGGCCAGCTTTGCGGACACGATCTCAGGCACGGACCTTATCGTTGGCGCGCGCTCAGGCTCGGTTCAACTGCTTTTGTATTCTGTTTTTCGCATCGGGAATGCGACCAACAATCTGACAATGGACAGCTATCTCGACCTCAAGGCCCGCCCCGAGGTCGATTGGATCGTGCCAATTTCACTGGGTGACAGCCACCGCCAATTTCGCGTGATGGGAACAACTACGGAGTTCTTTGAGCGCTACAAGTACCGCTCTGGCCAGTCTTTAACGCTTCGAGATGGCGCGCTGATGGATGATCTCTTTGACACAGTGATCGGCGCGGATGTCGCCAAAACGCTGGGATATAGCGTCGGTGATCCAATCGTCGTCGCGCATGGGCTTGCTTCGTTTTCGCAGCACAAAGATCAACCCTTTCGGATTTCAGGGATTTTGAAGAAAACGGGAACACCCGTAGATCGCACCGTCATCGTCAGCCTCAAAGCGATTGAAGCGATCCACGTCGATTGGCAAAGCGGCGCGCAAATTCAAGGGCAGTCCACGCCGGCAGATGTACTCCGCAAAATGGACTTGCAGCCAAAAGCGGTAACAGCGGCCCTCGTGGGTGTCAAAAGCCGCCTTCACGTTTTCAAACTTCAGCGCGCTATCAACGACTACCCGCAAGAACCCTTGATGGCGATCTTGCCTGGGGTTGCATTGCAAGAGCTTTGGCAAATCGTAGGCATCGCCGAAACCGCATTAATTGCGGTGTCGGCGATGGTGGTTGTCACTGCCTTGATCGGTATGATGGCGACGATCTTTTCCAGCCTGAACGAGCGGCGCCGCGAAATGGCAATTTTCCGCGCGATGGGCGCACGGCCGCGCGTGATCTTAGGAATGCTGGTCCTAGAAGCCGCAGTCATGTCTGCATGTGGCGCAATTCTCGGCCTCGCCCTGCTCTATCTTGGGCTATTCATTGCACAACCTCTTATCGACACAGCCTTTGGTCTGTGGATTCCAATAGAAGCGCCTACGCTACGCGAAGCTTTGGTTTTACAGGGCGTCATCGTCGCTGGCGCAATTGTGAGTATGATCCCCGCTCTCAGAGCCTACCGCATGTCGCTGGCTGATGGTATGATGGTGCGGATCTAGGATTAAAGGCCAACCCATGTTTCTGTCCCGTCGCCAGCTTCTCGCCGCTGCCTTTGCGAGCGCCGCGCTCCCCCAAAACGCCTTTGCCAAAACGGCGAAGATCATCACGTGGGATGACTTGATCCCACCTGGCGTTCCTTATTCCGAGATCATCGCGGAAGGTGAAATAGACGAAGTTAACGATCGGTGGAAACCTGTCTTTGACGAGAATGCAAACAAGCTTAACCCGCGCCTTGATGGCGCCTATATCAAGATGCCCGGCTTTATCGTGCCGCTGGATCAATCGACCAAGGGGATCACCACTTTCATTCTCGTTCCATACGCAGGCGCATGTATCCATACACCGCCCCCACCGCCAAATCAGTTGGTGTTTGTCACAACGAAAACACCTTGGATGAGCGATGATCTCTGGGAGCCTGTGTGGGTCACTGGTTTGCTGCGCCATCAAGCGCAATCAACCGAAGTTGCCGATACAGGCTACGCGCTCGTTTCAGACCAAATCGAGATTTATGAATGGTGACGCGGTCTTTGGACAGGCGCGCGGTGCTGACGGGTCTCGCCGCCGCTACAGCGCTTTTGCCACAAAATGTGTTGGCAAAAGAGATCATTGATCTCAACTGGACAGACCTAATCCCCGAAGGCCAACCCGTTATTCCGCCTGCTCTTCGAAACCTGTTGCAACACGACGAAAGCGCGCCTGCCAGTCAGCAACCTCAGTCGATGGGCGTGAGGACTGATTGGAACAATCGAACGGTGCGGTTGCCCGGGTTCATTATACCGCTGGATTACTCGGGCAAAGGGATCACCGCCTTTATCCTCGCGCCTTTTGTCGGGGCCTGTATTCACGTCCCACCGCCGCCCGCGAACCAATTGGTGTTTGTGACAAGTGAAACGCCTTATTCGGGCAAAGGCATGTTTGAGGCAGTCAAAGTCGTTGGTGAATTGAGCGTTTCGAGCATTTCAACCCATCTGGCTGATGTAGGGTACGCATTGACCGCAGATCGGATCGAGCCGTACGAAGTCTAGCTATTAGCCCCACCTAAGGGCGCCGCGAGCATAGCCATCAAACATCATGCGCAATCGACGGGGCAACCTTTTCGAAGTTTGGATAAATGGCGATCCCTCGAGGACTCGAACCCCGAACCCTCTGCTTAGAAGGCAGATGCTCTATCCAGTTGAGCTAAGGGACCGCTAAAGCGATCTATCGCGCAAAGTGGGGGCGACGTGCAAGAGCGAATTCGCGCTAATCTTTTGCCAGTTCGGCCAATATTTCAGCGCGGTTAGCATCGCGCAAAGGTGCTGGGTTGATCTTTGGCACAACGCCATCAAATCGAGGCGCGGGCGCGGCTTGCAAATGCCCGTGCGCTTCACTCCACGTCGCGCGCGCGCGCATGTGTGGCTCCTGCGCCGCTTCCCACGGCGTTAAGACCGCGGCAACGCAGGCTTCCGAGCCATCAAAATGACTTGCCCATGCATTGCGAGACTTGCTTGCAAAAAGAGCTGTCAACGTTGCGGTTTGCGTTGGCCATTGACGGGCGTCGTGTTGCGCTGACATTGACGGATCATCTTGCAGATCCAATGCCTGTAGCAAAGCCGCATAAAACTGGGGCTCCAACGCCTGAACAGAAATGTATCCGCCGCAAGCGCATAGATAGCTGCGCGACCAATGGGGCCCATCGAGCAAGCTTTTTCCACGCTCATGAGAAAGCCCACCGCCTTGCCCGAGCGCCATCAAAAGCGACATCATATGGGCGGAGCCATCAACGATTGCAGCATCGACGACACAGCCCTGCCCCGTGCGCCCCGCTTTGATAAGACCAGCCAACATGCCCGCTACAAGATAAAGCGCACCACCGCCGATATCACCGACCAAAGTGGCCGGCGTTACTGGCGCATCCTTGGGCAGCCCAGCATAATGCAGCGCGCCAGAAGTAGCGATGTAATTGAGATCATGACCCGCTTGCTGCGCGCGCGGGCCGGTTTGCCCCCATCCGGTCATACGGCCAAAGACCAATCTGGGATGATCTTCGTGCAACGCTTCCGGGCCAAGACCCAAACGCTCCATCACGCCAGGTCGAAACCCTTCAATCACCCCATCAGCGCGCGTTATAAGCGCGCGCGCTATGCGTAGATCATCCTTGTCTTTCAAATCCAAAGCAATGGATCGTTTGCCACGATCCAAAAGACTTGAAGGCGCAGTTATCGCACCGGTCTTTCCTTTGCGGTGGATCACCGTGACTTCAGCGCCAAGATCGGCGAGCATCATTCCAGCGAACGGCGCAGGTCCAAGCCCTTCGATTTCGACGATTTTGACCCCAGAAAGCACTGTTTTTAAAACGCTTTAAAGGTCATCGTCGTCAGCGAGCGCTCGATGCCTTCAATCGGCAGCAGATGTTGGTTGATGTACTTTCCGATATCTTCGCCTTCGGGAATATACATTTTAACAATCAGGTCATACTCACCCGAGGTCGAGTAAATTTCCGAGTGAATTTCTTCGAGCGCAATTTTCTCCGCGACTTCATATGTCGTGCCGGGCTTGCATCTGATCTGCACGAAAACACAGGTTGCCATTGGATTGTTCCTTATCTGGGTTCGTCTCAAAGCTGGCATAGAGGTCACGCCAGTGCAATCGCGAAACGCAAGTGCTTGGCGCGGCGCGCGGCGGTGCTATAAGGGCGACAACTTAAGACACCCAAGGATATTTTCCATGCGAACGGCCACAGTGACACGCGCGACCGCAGAAACGGATATTTCGGTCGAGATCAATCTCGATGGAACTGGCGTTTATGATAACAAAACTGGCGTTGGGTTCTTTGATCACATGCTGGATCAGCTCGCGCGCCATTCGCTGATCGACATGACGATCCGTGCAACAGGCGATCTGCATATCGACGATCACCACACGGTTGAAGATACTGGGATCGCTTTGGGTCAAGCCTTGGCCGAGGCGCTCGGAGACAAACGCGGTATTCGTCGTTACGGCGAATGCCACCTACCTATGGACGATGCTCAGGTACGATGCGCGCTGGATTTGTCGGCGCGCCCTTTCCTTGTGTGGAACGTTGACTTGCCGACACAAAAGATCGGCGCGTTTGATTGCGAACTTGTGCGTGAATTTTTCCAAGCCTTCGCGACCCATGGCGGCATCACCCTGCACGTAGATCAACTGCATGGTTTCAACAGCCACCACATTGCAGAAGCTGCTTTCAAAGCCGTTGCGCGCGCTTTGCGCATTGCCGTTGAAACAGACCCGCGCAAATCCGACGCGGTTCCTTCGACCAAGGGAACGCTGTAACGTGCTGACGGCTATTATTGATTACGAAAGCGGCAATCTTCACTCTGCCGAAAAAGCCTTTGGCCGTATGGCGCAAGAGGCCGGCGCAGGCGATGTTGTTGTCACGACCGATGCCGACGTCGTGGCGCGCGCAGATCGGATTGTTCTGCCCGGCGACGGCGCGTTCCCTGCTTGCGTAAAAGCGCTGAAAGGCACGGGCGGCCTGTTTGATGCGCTGCAAGAAGCCGTCACCGTCAAAGCGCGCCCATTTCTTGGAATTTGCGTTGGTATGCAGCTTATGGCGCGCTTGGGACGCGAGTATGAAGACACAGACGGGCTTGGCTGGATCGACGGCGAAGTCGTCAACATCACGCCAAGCGATGCCAACCTGAAAGTGCCGCACATGGGCTGGAACGATCTGGTGATTGACGCGCCCCACCCAGTGTTTAAGGGCGTTGAAACTGGTGATCACACCTATTTCGTTCACTCGTATCATTTTGACGTGGCAAACCCTGCCGAACGGCTTGCCCATGTTGATTATGCGGGCGACATAACCGCCGTGGTTGGGCGCGATACGATGCTGGGCATGCAGTTTCATCCAGAGAAAAGCCAAGGCGTCGGCCTACGGCTTATCTCCAATTTTCTGACATGGACGCCGTGATTAGTTCACGCGCATCCATGTTCCCGCATCACGGCAAATTCCCAGAACGCAGCCATCCACCTTTAGCTTGGAACCAGAAAGCTTAAGACGGCTATTGTAGGTCTTATCGTTCGCAGGGTTCCAAATCTTGCCACCAGAATACTTTCCACCACCTTGGGCCTTCATATCCCAAATGATGCGTTTACCTGTATTCTCGGACTTAAACGGTTTGCCCGCGCTATCAAAAGACTGACCGAGTACGCCGCAGAAATTCGCTCCGCACGGCTTTACGTGAATATGTCCAGAATTGCCGTTCTCGTCCTTGATGGTGCGCCATGTTCCCACAAGTGGATCAGCAAAAGCTGTTGTTGCGGCGGCAACGCAAAGCGCGGCTGCTGTGAGTATAGTTTTCATAAGTTCCTCCCAATGTTTGCGCAAAGCCTGCAAGCGCGCGCCAAACAAAGCAAGCCCTGACCCTACGCCCCGTTGCAAATTGTGCGATCTCATGCCAATGCAGGGCGCAAGAAATGAAAGGCACGCCAAGATGATCCTATACCCTGCAATTGACCTCAAAGACGGGCAAGCCGTGCGCTTGCTGCGCGGTGAAATGAGCGAAGCGACGGTCTTTAACGATGATCCTGCCGCGCAGGCTTTGGAATTCGTCAAAGCTGGCTGTGAATGGTTGCATCTGGTTGATCTGAACGGTGCTTTTGCAGGTGAGCCTGTAAATGCCGCGCCTGTTGAGGCGATTTTGAAAGCCTGCGACGTCCCTGCCCAGCTGGGTGGCGGTATTCGGGATATGGCAACGATCGAACGCTGGCTCGACAAGGGATTGCAGCGGGTCATTCTTGGAACAGTTGCCGTTGAAAACCCGGATTTGGTACGCGACGCGGCGAAAGCGTTTCCGGGGCATGTGGCAGTCGGCATTGATGCACGCGGCGGCAAAGTCGCGACCAAGGGGTGGGCCGAAGAGACCGACGTTGAGGTGACTGACCTTGCGCGCTCTTTTGAAGACGCAGGCGTTGCGGCGATTATTTATACTGACATCAATCGAGACGGCGCGATGCAGGGACCGAACGTCGAGGCGACGGCGGCTTTGGCAAATGCGGTTTCTATCCCTGTGATTGCATCCGGTGGTGTTTCTTCAATGGACGATCTCATCGCGCTACGCGATTGCGGTGCGCAATTGGACGGAGCAATCTCTGGGCGCGCACTATATGATGGGGCGCTTGATCTCGCGGATGCATTAAAGGTGCTAAGCTGATGCGATTTTTCTGCGAAAAATCACCGGCTAGTTGTTTTTCTGCGAAAAACCCGGAGTTCGGCTCATGTTAAAAACACGTGTCATTCCTTGTCTTGATGTTGCAGACGGACGTGTCGTCAAGGGCGTGAACTTCGTAGGGCTTCGCGATGCAGGTGATCCCGTCGAGAGCGCGCGTGCATATGATCTGGCTGGCGCGGATGAGCTATGCTTTCTTGATATTCACGCAACCCATGAAAATCGCGGCACGATGTTTGATGTGGTCCAGCGGACCGCTGAGCAATGCTACATTCCTTTAACTGTTGGCGGGGGCGTTCGTGAAGTCGAAGATGTACGCGCGCTTTTGCTCGCAGGTGCAGACAAGGTCAGTTTTAACTCAGCAGCGGTCGCGCGCCCCGACGTTTTGGCCGAAGCGGCGGATCAATTCGGAAGTCAGTGCATCGTATGTGCGATTGACGCCAAAACCGTCGCGCCAGGTCGATGGGAAATTTTCACCCATGGCGGGCGCAAAGAAACAGGCATTGATGCGGTCGAATTTGCGCAATTGGTTGCTGCGAAAGGTGCTGGTGAAATCCTGCTCACCTCTATGGATCGCGACGGGACCAAATCCGGCTTTAACCTACCTTTGACCCGCGCGATTTCTGACGCGGTCAACATTCCAGTGATCGCATCTGGCGGGGTCGGTAATTTAGATCATTTGGTGGAAGGTGTCACCAAAGGCGGCGCGAGCGCTGTACTCGCCGCTTCGATCTTTCATTTTGGCGAATACACCGTAGCCGAAGCCAAAGCGCATATGGCAGCGGCAGGCATCCCGATGAGGTTGGCATGAGCGTTCTAAGTGATCTTTTTGATACCATCCAAGCGCGCAAACTTGAGGGATCGGGCGAGAGTTGGACTGCGAAACTGCTTGCTAAGGGGCCTGAAAAATGCGCCGAGAAATTTGGCGAAGAAGCGGTAGAAGCCATCATCGAAGCCGTCAAAAATGACAAGCAGGCGTTAACCAGCGAAGCTGCGGATGTGCTTTATCACCTCCTGGTCATGCTGGCTTCGCGCGATGTGAGCTTTGCTGATGTGGAAGCAGAACTTGCGCGTCGGCAGGGCATTTCAGGGCTCGCTGAAAAAGCGTCCCGCCCTGCAAACTAACGTGAGAATTCGAGTTTATTTGGAGAAATGAAGCGGGTTTGTAGTGCGAACCTGCCAGATGTCATCGGGTTTTGCCAAAGGTGCGGCAACCAGTCTGTTCTTGTCCCAAATGGCTGGGCTTGCCAGTAAGGAACGCCGCGGCAACACGGCTGTCTCGCGCCAATCAGGTAACTGAGAGAGACCTTGCGTGCCCAAGGGCGCGAGGCTTGCGTTTGCTGCAATTGGTCCTTTGACAATCCAGCGGCTCGGCCCGATTTGCGCCGCGCGCAGTTCCTGAGTGACACGCAGCGTATTTTTGGCGCGATACACAAGGCATCCGTGCAGCGTGGTAGCAGTTTCGCGCGCCAGCACCTGCTTTAGCGCAGTTAGGCGCGGGCGATAGGGGTTCGAGGATATATTGCAAAGCGCCCGCGAGAGAGCTCGGTAGGCTGTTTCCTCTGGCGCGTTTTGAAGCGCAGACAGGTTAAACACAGCGTCGCCATGCTCGCTCCAAGCGTTGTTGATGATCCACGTGTCCGCCGCCTGCTCTAACACTTCGGACGCGGCGCGCATCCAATCTGCGGTTTGTGCCAGCCTGTCCTGCGTAAGCCCTAGCGTTTCCAGCGTGCTTTGCGCTTGGCGCATTTTCACGCGGGTAAATCGTGGGTCAATATTGGAGGGGTCCTCGCTCCAAGACAGATCGCACACACGCAAGTGATCCTGCAATTCTTGACGGCTTACCTTTAGCAAAGGGCGCGCAAAACACATGCCGTCTCTGCGAAACAGCTCGGGCATTTTCGCCAACCCATCCACGCCAGAGCCCCGCGCGAGACGCATGAGAAAGGTTTCTGCGACATCGTCTTTGGTGTGCCCCAAAGCGACTGCGCCAAGGTTGTTTTCGATTGCCCATCCTGCCAGCGCGCCATATCGCGCATGCCTTGCTCGCGCTTGCAAATCGGCGCCGTCATCAAGTGAAAGCTCAAGCGTATCATGATGCACACCCAGAGATGTACAAAGCTGTTTGGCGATTTGCGCTTCCTGTGCCGCCTCACGGCGCAATCCGTGATTGACGGTCGCCGCGCGGACTTGGGGAGCGCCCAATGCCTCGACTGCGAGGCTCAAAAGAGCGGTTGAATCGCTGCCCCCGGAAAGCGCGATTCCAAGGGGGAGATGATCCGCAAGCAGTTGAGTGTTCAGCATTACACGCAGTTCAACGTGCTCATCTCTGACTGAGCAGAGCTCGCCGCAGCGGCGTCGGGATAGCGCACGCTAACTTCACCTAAAGTGACACATGCTTCGGAAATTTTCCCAAGCCGACCTAAAGAGCGACCCAGTCGAAACAATGCTTCGGGCGCGGTGTCGCTAGACGGATCACGCGAATACGCCTCTAGATACGCGCGGGCGGCCTCGCGGGAGTCCCCAGCGTTTTCGTGCGCTTCGCCTTGCTTCAAACGGGCTCGGCCTTCAAGCGGACTGCCCGGATAGTTTTGCGTAAACAACGCGAATTGCTCCGCAGCAGCAGCGCCATCCCCAGACTTTAGCAGCGCCTCAGCGGAGTCGAAATCCGCTTGCTCGCCCATCGCCAATTGAGCGCCGCCGGTCTCTGTTCCAGTAGAGGGCACAGGGGCCGCGACATTTGTTGGCTCTGCCCCGCCGCCTAATGTGCTGGTTTGACCAAGTTTGCTCACGTCGCCGCCTTCAAGTTCGACCAAGCGAAACTCCAGATCACCAATGCGATTGGTTCCGTCCTTAACGATCGAATCGATGCGAAATTCGAGTTGCTCAATTTTCCCAGTCAGACGCTGCAACTCGCCCTCGACCGAGGTGATGCGATCCGTGACACTCGTCCCGCCAATCGCAGCAGCAGAGCTGCCTGTTGTCGACAATTCACGCTTTAGGCGTTGCATTTCAACAAAGAGGATCGACATATCTTGCCGAATATCCGCAAGGGTCTGGTCGCGGCTTGCTTGGCCCTGCGCCGAGAATGGAACAAGGCTAAGAGCAAGCGCCGCTGCCAAGAATTGCTGTGTCACGCGATTGCGCATGTCCCTCTCCTTGTTTGTATGGCGTTAGCCAGAAACACCAGCAGCCAAAACAGTAACGGCGCGGCGGTTTTTGGAATAACATCCCTCTTGGCTACAAATTTCAATTGGCCGCTCTTTACCATAGCTGACCACCCGTAGACGAGACGACGCGATGCCTTTGCCAACCAGATAGTCGCGCACGGCGTTGGCGCGGCGCTCACCGAGCGCTACGTTATATTCTCGCGTTCCTTGCTCGTCGGCGTGACCTTCGATGATTGCGGTAAAGTCGGAGTTGTCCGTCAACCAACGGGACTGCCCGTCGAGGATCAAACGCCCCTGCCCCGTCAGTGAGGATTGATCAACTTCGAATAACACACGGTCTCCGACGTTTTGCTGAAAGAAGGCAACCGAGCGCGGATCATTCGCGCCGCCTGCATTTGCGTCAAAACCAGCATTTGCATTCGCATCAACGCCAGCGTTCAAATCGACGACGTCATCGCCCTCAAAATCGCTTTTGTTTGAACACGCGGCCAGCGCCAGAACGCCGGTCAAGAGCACTGCTTTGGTGGTCATTTTCATCTGTCTGTCTCGCTGCCAGTTATTATGATTAAAAGCCACGCTATTTAGCGTTGCAATGGGGACCAAGTCGGATCGGATGCACCGCCTTGGGTAGAAATACGTTTGAGATTGCGTCCTGAGATATCCACCGAATACAGCGAGGATGATCCAGACGCACCTTGGGTTTCGCGGGTGAACATGATCACGCGCCCGTTGGGCGACCATGTTGGTCCTTCGTCTAGGAAGGACGCTGTCAATAGGCGCTCTTCAGAGCCGTCCGTGCGCATCACGCCGATATGAAAGCGCCCTTTTGATTGCTTGGTAAAGGCGATCAAATCGCCGCGCGGTGACCAAACGGGGGTGCCATAGCGTCCTTTGCCAAAGCTAATGCGCTTTGCTTCGCCGCCATTTGCGCCCATGATGTAAATCTGCTGGCTGCCCGAGCGATCGCTTTCAAATACAATGCGACTGCCATCGGGGCTATAGCTTGGGGCAGTTTCAATAGACGGCGCAGATGTCAGGCGTGTGCTTGAGCCACTCGCAACGTCCATGCGGAAAATATCTGTATTCCCACCGCGCGCGAGCGAATATACAACGGTGCGCCCGTCCGGGGAGAAACGCGGTGCAAAGCTCATTGAACCTTCTTGGCTTTCAAGCACGCGGCGTTGCACAGATCCTACATCCAGAACATAAATGCGCGGGAAGCCTGTTTCATACGAGGTATAAAGCACGCGATCTCCGGTGGGTGAAAAACGCGGCGCAAGAACCAGATGCTCCGAGCCCGTCAGAAACTGAACGTTCGCGCCATCATAATCCATAATCGCAAGGCGCTTTCGACGTTTTCCCTTCGGGCCCTGCTCAGACACATAGGCAACGCGGCTGTCAAAATATGGCTGCTCGCCCGTAATGCGCGCATAGACCTGATCGGCCACTTTATGCGCCATGCGCCGCCATCCTTGCGTCGTACCTGCAAATTGCAAACCAGAGCCAAGTTCTGCGCCAGAGAAAACATCATACACGCGAAATTTAACGCTCAGGTTCGAACCGCTGACGTTTACCGCGCCCGTGACCAATGCCTGAGCGTTTATCGCCTTCCAATCAGCGTATTGCACGGGTGCATCAAAGCTGGTGATCTGACTGATATACGCATCACGCGGCACCTCTCGGAACAGACCAGTGCCCGCCAAATCCGAAACAACAACCCGCGCAAGGCGCTCTGCATATTCATTCGCTGCGGTGCTTTCAGACACGAAATTTGGTGCCGCAAACGGCATTGGTTCAACAACGCCCTCGGTGATCTCTAGGCGCAACGGCCCATTTTGCGCCAAGGCTGCAAAAGGCAATGCGCACACTGCGCACATTGCCAAAACTGCGAAAATTACTCTCAGGGTCATTGCCTGTCCTGTACCTGCTTTTCGCGCACTCTAAGCGGTGCACTCTTTATAAAAAAGGGCTTTGCGCGTGATAGGCAGGCGCTCGCCCATGATTTGTGACGAAAGAGACTCATCTAATGCGCATATCCTTGGGATTGAACGTCATTTCGATCTCTTTCCATTGCTCATACTTCTCTTCAGGAAGGTCATACCCTTCTTGCTGGCACCTCAGCACCGCGCGCCGCGCCGCTTGATAGGCTGTTTCGATGGCCACACCTTCGCCGCCCTTTGATGAGACCAGCCGCAGACTTCCCGGGATCACTTTACCCCGCAGATCCATGCTCATACCGACAACGACGGAGACATTGGCAGCTTGGCTGCCCACATCGACAACCCAACAATTTTGCACCGCAAGGCGCAAAGCATTGGTTTCACCCGCAGTAAGCGCAGGTCCGGACGGCGCATCGCTTGCGGCTGGCTCTGCCAAAGCTTCGGCCAAGGCCGCATTCACTGCTGCAGAGGTATCTGGCTCTGACTGCGCTGTTTCACGAGGCCGCGCACGTGGACGGGTTGAAGAGCTGGGCGCGCTTGAGGCAGGTTGCTCTGCCTCGGTAACGATCTCGGTCGTGGCTTCTTCTGGTGCGGTTTCGCTTTGCTCATCGAGCGTTTGGCTTGCGTCTGGATCAGGCTGGCTTGCCTCTTGCGCTGCATTATCGATCGCAACATCAGGATCAGGAGCGGCGACCGCTTGCGCAGCGACGCGATCAGCCGGGCGTGGCTTTGGCCGCAAAGACGTTTGAGGGGCCGTGTCAGGAATGACGACTGCTTCTGGCTCTGGCGTTGGCTCTGGCGCAGGTTCAGGTTCTGGTTCGGGCCGAGGCTCGGGCACTGGTTCTGGCGCTTCGGGCGGCGCTATTGGCTCTGGCATAATGATTTGCTGAGGCTCTGGGCGCGGCTGTGGTTCGGGCTCTGGCGTGGGAACTATCGGTTCCGGCTCTGGCTCAGGGCTTGGCTCACTCAGGATAGGTTCAGGCGCATCTTGCGGGACGTCGGGTGGCTGCGCCGCTTGCGTCAGCGCGGCGAACTCCGCTTCTGAAACCACAGAGACGTCCATGCTCGGAAGCTCTAGGGGCTCAGCGGAAAACAATCCGCCAAAGAGCGCATACCCCAGTACAAGCGCATGACCGCCTGCTGATATGTAGGTGCTCTTTTGCACCGCGCGCGCCCTAGTTACCGCTTACATCGGCGTCAAGCGCTGGACCGCCGGTATCTGTGACGAGGCCGATGTCACTGAACCCGCCTGCGTTCAGCGCGCCCATGACCTGTACGACCTGCTCATAGGCGACCGCGCCATCCGCGCGCAAATAAACGCGTGCGCTTGAACGCTCGGCTGCAATCGCTTGCAGCTTTGTGACCAACTCTGAAATATCTGTTTCGCTGGTCTGGATCATCACCCGCCCGTCCGCAGCGATAGTCACCGTTAGCGGCTCTTCCGCATCCGAAGGCAACGCACCTGCGGCGGTTTTCGGTAGCTCTACGGGAACGCCAACGGTCATAAGCGGCGCTGCGACCATAAAGATAATCAAAAGAACCAGCATGACATCCACAAAAGGCGTTACGTTGATTTCTGCCATAGGGCGCGCGCGCCCGCTGCGACGCCTGCGGCGCTGACCGCCGCTGTCTTTTTGAACAACTCCCGCGCCCATGGCTTAGCTGTCCAACTGACGCGACAGGATCGTCGCGAATTCATCGGCAAAGGCCTCATAGCCACCCACGATGCGATCGCTGTCTGCGTTGAATTTGTTATAGTAAATAACGGCTGGGATCGCTGCCAGCAATCCAAGGCCCGTCGCTAAAAGCGCTTCGGCAATACCGGGTGCGACTACCGCAAGATTGGTGTTTTGCGCTTCGGCAATCTCGATGAAGGCATTCATGATCCCCCAAACAGTTCCGAAAAGACCGACAAAGGGCGCGGTAGAGCCCACGGTCGCAAGAATGGACAGACCGCTCTCAAGCTTTTCTGCCTCTTTCGAAATTGCCACATCCATTGAGCGATCAATTCGGCTTTGCGCCCCCGCGATCAACCCTCCGTCAACGCGGTGCGAGCGGCGCCACTCTGTCATTCCCGCAGAGAAAATCTTTTCAGGCGCTGAGCTTGGATTGCCGCCAATTTGCTCAAACAACTGATCCAATGGCTCGCCAGACCAAAATGCTTGATCAAAAATCGCGGCTTCGCGGCGTGCGATGCGATATTGCATGTATTTCTGCACGACAATGGACCACGCCCAGATCGACGCGCCGATCAGCAAGATCATCACGAGTTTTACTGTAATCGTCGCGCGCGCAAATAACGCCCACATGGAGAAATCAATCTCCTGCGCCATCGCAAGGGTTTGTGCTTCCATTTGCCTGCTCTCTATGTCCGGCCACTGTAGTGGCTCTTAAGTACGCACGAGCTTAGACGACATCGGTTAAAAAACCAATATGCGCGGGCCTCACATCGCCGTAATCGCAGAATTTAGTGGACGATTCGGCGGATATTCGCTGGCAAACGCGTTGGCTGCCCGTCTCGCGTGAGTGCTACAAGCGTAACTTGCGCCGAAAAGAGCAAATCAGCGCCGCGCTTTACATCCTGAGACAGAACAATCCGCGCACCCGTCATTTGCTCCACTTTGGTACGCACGATCAACTCGTCATCAAAGCGTGCAGGCGCAATGTAATCCGCTTCAACGCGGCGCACCGCAAAGACCAGTCCCTCGTCTTCTTTCAAGCGCGTTTGATCGACGCCTTGGTCTCGCACCCATTCTGTTCTGGCGCGTTCGATAAAGCGCAAGTAGTTGGCGTAATACACAATGCCAGCAAGGTCGGTATCTTCATAATAAACGCGCAAAGCAAATTCGTGCATAGCGAGCCCCCTATTGCTTTTGCGGCATCCGCGCGGCAAGGCGCAATGCATGACTGGCATCCGTCGCTGCGACAGGCATAACCTTATCATAGGCCGCGGCAAGCAACCCTGAGATTTCCGGCTTTACGATCACAGCGCCATCAGGCATCGCCGCCAAGGGCGAGGCTTCAAGAAAGGCTCGGTCAGACCAAAGCACCATCATCTGAACGGCTTGGTTAAGGGCCAAAGTTTCGGCGGGAAGATCGCTCAAGCTCGGGTCCATGCGAATGAATGTGAAACAGGCCTTTATCGCGCCGTCTTCATCAAAGCGGAATACGCGGTACTGGTTGGCATTTGCCGCACTTACCCGCGCGACCATTCCCGCCAGATCAGGCACCAGTTCGTCCAGCTTGGGAACGTCTAGCAATTCCGCCCAATCCGAAAAGAAGAAGAACATCGCGTTGCTGCCAAGCTCCGGGTCCGTCTCGGCCATGTAGTGGTTTGACACCAAACACACCGCTTCGATCGCGCCTTTAACCACCTTCAAGGTTTCATCAGTAACGCCAAATACGACTGGCGATATCGCGCGTCCCCAGCGGGCAAACGTATATGCACCATCGGCGCGGGTAAACAAAGCTTCGATTTCAGATGCATCTAACATCGTCATTATCTTCCTAAATAGTCTTGCGGCATAGCGGGTCGCTGACTCAGCCAAACAATCCCGCTTGATCCGGCGCACGCGGCGCGGCCATGCCAAGATGTGTCCAGCCCTTTTGCGCCAGCATCCTTCCGCGCGGAGTACGCTGGATCAGACCTTGCTGCAACAAGAACGGCTCGATCACCTCTTCCAGCGCATCCCGGCTTTCCGAAAGCGCCGCTGAAATAGTTTCGATCCCAACGGGGCCGCCTGCATAGTTCTCAGCGATAAGGGTAAGGTAACGGCGATCCGCACCATCAAGGCCCAACTTATCCACGCCAAGCCGTGTCAGCGCCATATCAGCCAGATCGCGCGTGACCTTTCCATCGCCTTCAACGACAGCGAAATCCACAACGCGGCGCAATAAACGGCCAGCAATACGCGGCGTTCCGCGCGCGCGTTTCGCGATCTCGCGCGCGCCGCCTTCATCCGCAGGTGTGCCAAGCTTGCGCGCGTTGCGCTCTACAATCGTGTATAGTTCGTCTTCGGTGTAGAATTCCAAGCGCGTTGGAATGCCAAAACGGTCCCTCAGCGGAGTGGTTAACAAACCTAGCCGCGTCGTCGCCCCCACCAAGGTAAAGGGCTGCAATTCAATGCGGACCGTACGCGCGGCGGGTCCCTCGCCAATCACCAGATCCAACTCGAAATCTTCCAAAGCGGGATAAAGGATTTCCTCAACAACAGGATTCAGTCGATGAATTTCATCAATGAACAATACATCGCGCGCTTCTAGGTTGGTCAGGATCGCCGCCAGATCCCCTGCCTTGGCCAAAACAGGGCCAGAGGTCATGCGGAAATTCACCCCCAATTCGCGCGACATGATCTGCGCGAGCGTGGTTTTGCCCAAGCCGGGCGGGCCATGAAACAATGTGTGGTCCATCGCCTCAGAACGCCGCCGCGCGCTTTCGATGAACACTTTTAGATTTGCGCGCGCCGCCGCTTGGCCGATGAAATCATCCAGCGCTTGGGGCCGCAATGCGCGGTCGAAATCTTCGGGAAGCGCATCTGCGCGCAATGTGGGATCGGGCTCAATCATCCTCTACCCCTTTGGCGCGAGCAGCTTGAGCGCTGCGCGAATAAGCGCGGATGTATCCGCTTCTGGCTCGGCTCCTGCCGCTTCGGCAACGGCGCTTGCGGAGTCAGAGGGCGAATAGCCAAGGTTGCTGAGGGCCGATAGCGCCTCGGACTGGGCCGACGCATTTGGCGCGGCGATCACCCGCGCGGGCGCTTCGATGACTTCTGTATCCTCGCGCGCAAGAACATCGCCCATCGCGCTCGCAGGCGTTGCGCCCCCCATGGCCATTACGCCCGGAGCTTTGTCCTTCAGCTCAATCACAACTCGCTGAGCGGTCTTCGGCCCGACGCCCTTCGCCGCTTTGATCGCAGTCACATCGCCCAATGCAATCGCGCGGCTCACGCCATCAGCGCCAAGCGCACCAAGGATCGCCATCGACGCCTTGGCACCAATGCCTTGCACACTCATCAATAAGCGATGCCATTCTTTTTCAACGAGCGTGGTAAAGCCGAATAGCTGCAACAGGTCTTCGCGCACCAAAAGGTCTGTATATAATGCGACGACCTCGCCCGTACCGGGCAACCCTGCCAAAGTACGATCCGAGCAATAGACCATATACCCAACACCGCGCACATCGATCAGAACATGATCTACGCCGCGATAGTCAATTCGACCTGAGAGTTTTCCGATCATCCGTTTGCCGCCTGTTTTGCTTGCTCCCATACGCGGGTCGAGCGTGCATAATGTGCATGGCACATCGCAATCGCAAGCGCGTCTGCCGCATCTGGGCCGTTCAGCACCACCCCCGGCAATTGTAGCTTCACCATATGTTGCACTTGTTCTTTGGCAGCATGCCCCACGCCAACCACAGTTTTCTTAACCTTGTTCGGAGCATATTCGCCGATTTCAAGCCCCGCTTGCGCAGGAACCAGCATCGCTATGCCGCGCGCTTGGCCCAGCTTCAACGTGCCAGCGCCATCTTTGTTCACGAAAGTCTGCTCTACCGCTGCGGTATTGGGTTGGAACTGGCGCACAACGTCGCTGAGCTGCGTATGAAGAGACAACAACCGCAGGCTCAAATCTTTGCCTTCGGATTTACAAACCCCGTTCCCGAGATGGCGCATTTTGCTGCCGATCACCTCAATCACGCCCCAGCCCATATTCCTGAGACCCGGATCAATTCCAATTACGCGCATGCCTGCCCTGCACCTGTTGTTTTTTTGATGCACTAGCACGAAACGCGAACAAAAGGAAAGGTTAATACAAAAATGTCGCTTTCAAGCCGCGCGCGCATGAAAGCGACACGGCCCGACATCAAAGACGCCTCGATCGCGCAAACAACACTCAAAAACGACACTTAGGATGACGTAAATGACCCTTATTTTATGGGCTTTCGTCCATTTCTCAGGCATGCGGAAAGCGCATAGGAGAAATGCAAAAAACGGAACTTGTGAGCGCTCCAATAGCCCCCTAAATGCGCCTCAGAACGAAATGAATGACCTCCCTCCTGGCGGTCCGCTAAACAAGGAATACGATCATGGCAGTCATCGCCACCACACGCGCCGCTCACGTCTCCACTGGCGGGTTCGCACCAATCAGTAAACTGTTTGCCTCCCTTATGGAGTGGAACGACGCACGTCAGACACGCAACGCATTGAACAAACTGTCAAACCGCGAGCTGGAAGACATCGGTCTTTGCCGCGGCGACATCGACGCCGTCGCAAAGGGCTAATTGCTTTTTAACAATCGTCAAATCCGAAAAGCAAAAAGGGCCGCTGCACGTGAATGCAGCGGTCCTTTTTTGTCCGTTTCCTCGCATAAGCGTCAGGCACTGATCCAAGCCTGACACACCTGCGTGTTATCGGATTAGCGATCCGGTGTTTGAATAGATCGCCATAGTTACAGGATCGACTTGCAGCACAAATGCGCCAGCTCGTTCGAGCATATTGCCGGTTTTAAGAACCGCCAATTCTTCCTGATAGTCGTTTAAGCCTACGTTAAACAAAGCAAGCGCCTTGAACACCGTCACGAGGACGACAAGCAAAGCAAGCAGCTTGAATGGTGCAAGCGGCAGAGAGCGCGCGCGGCGGCGCGGAACGACTTGTATAAGCCCGTTTTTGTCGACGAGCGTCACATAATCCTTGTGGGATGCCCGATCTTTGTCGGCCAGCACCACAAATCCTGGTTTCTGTTGGAGATGGGAGTATCCCATGGCAGCCTCCGTTGATTTGGCCCCCACCAAACTCACAACCAAAGGTGTAATGACAAAATGTGGCAATTTCGGGGCAATTAGGGCAATTTGGTCCTAAATGCCCTTTAATTTAGACTTGTTTTTGAAGTGTTAGTGACGTCCACTCACCAATCTCCTCGCGATGGACAAGATTGATGCCATTTTGTGAATAAACTGCCACAATCTCATCGGCCTGCTCATTCAGAATACCCGAAAGAATCATATAGCCCTGCGCTTGAAGATTCGCCGCCATGTCAGGTGCGAGCATGATAAGCGGCCCCTTGAGGATATTAGCAAAGATCAGATCAAACGGCCCTGCGCCCGTCAGCTCTGGGTTGTCAAAGCCCGCCGCTTCTACGCAGCGTACGCGACCCGTCAGGTTGTTCGCCGCGACATTCGCTTTAGCGACATCAACTGCCACTTCGTCAATGTCACTTGCCAACACCACACCCGGCCAAATCCGCGCCGCCCCCATTGCAAGAACCGCCGTTCCGCATCCGATGTCTGCAACTGACGTCCCTACGAAGCCTTCATTTGCAAGGCGATCCAGCGCGCGCAAGCACCCCAAAGTCGTTCCGTGGTGCCCCGTGCCAAAGGCCATCGCGGCCTCGATCAAAAGAGGCTCTGATCCTTCTGGAACCTGATCCGCATCATGACTTCCATAGACAAAGAAGCGACCAGCTTCGACTGGAGCCAACTCACGCTTAACGTGTGCGACCCAATCAGTTTCGGGAATTTCTGAGACCGCAAAAGGTTTAGCGCCAAACGCAGCAGCCAAGATATCAAGCGCCGCTGAATCGGGTTTTTCGATGAAATAGCCGCCAACTTCCCAAAGACCAGAGTCATCCTCTACCTCAAACACACCGATACCCGTTGGCTCGGGGTTCAATCGCTCCATCGCTTCGCCCAAACGCTCTGCGCCGTCTTTGCCCATCAATGTGGTCAATGCTGTGAATGTGGTCATTGGGCTGTCCTTTGTAAGCTGTTGCTCCGCTCTAGCCTGCCTGAATGGACGCTGCCAGTCTTTTTCGCTCTCGCCCTCTGCGCGCATTAGCCCGCACGCCAAATCGTGCTACGCGCCCAGAAGCGCTAAAGCCGCCTCAAAGAACGTCTCGTAGGTGGGTGATTGCTACCTTGCTTGGCGATAGAAACGCTCGCGCGATAACACTGCGCAGAAACCCGCGCGCGTTGGTTCATGTTCTTCTGACAAAACCAAGCTTTGTTTCATTGCCCGGCTCAGGATCATTCGGTATAAGCAGCGCCAATCCGAAAGAGGTCAACGCCATTAGCGCGGCAATGATGAATACCGCAGACGGCGAAACAAGCCACAGATAACCGAGCGCAGCAGGCAAAAAGACCGCCGCAATATGATTGATCGTAAAGGCGACAGCCGCCGTCGGCGCGATGTCTTGCGGGTCTGCAATCTTCTGAAAATAGGTCTTGAGCGCCAGCGCCAGCGCAAAGAACATATGATCTAGCACATAAAGTGTCGCCGCAAGAACGACGCCCCAGCCAAACCAGTAGATGCCGCCATAGGCCAGAAACACACAGACAAGCCCCAAGTATTCAAACAGCAAAGTGCGCCGCTCTCCCCACCGCGCAACCGCACGTCCCATAAGGGGGGCCGCGATCATATTCACCACCAGATTGATGAGATAAAGCGCGGTGATCTCGTGCACTTCAAAGCCAAAGCGCTCGACCATCATAAAGCCTGCGAAGACCATGAAAATCTGACGCCGCGCGCCGGCCATGAATTGCAGCGCATAATAAAGCCAATAGCGTTTGCGAAGGACCATCTTTTTCAGTTGCGGATGCGGCGCGTCAAACTGCGGATATATAAAGAAGCAGGCGAGCGCCATAATTGCCGTCAAGCCCCCCGAAACCAAGTAAACAAAGTTATAGCTCAGGCCGAGGCTTTCCCATGTAAGCACAATCGCGCCATAGGCAATCAATGTTGCCCCTGATCCTGCGGCCAAGAGCCAACCCAGCATTTGCGGCGCACGCGCTTTGTCGATCCATTGCAATTGCAGTGATTGGTTCACCGTTTCGTAGTAGTGAAACCCGATTGAGCTTATCATCGTGATCGTCAAGATGCCCGCCATCGACGGAAACCAAGCGGTTACAGCCGTCGCGACACCCAGCATGATCAAAGCGACCAGCCCTAACACCTGTTCGCGCATGAACATGATGATCGCAATGACACCAACTGCGAAAAATCCCGGGATCTCGCGAACAGTATGGAGCCAGCCAATGTCAGAACCATCAAAATGCGCCGCTTCGATAACAAAGTTGTTTAACAGCGCCGACCATGTCGAAAAGGCAATCGGCATGGCAGCGGCCATAACAAACAAAAGCGCGACTGGCCGACGCCAGAACGGCAATTGAGTTTGCGCATCTTTAAGGGTGATTGGCTTCATTCACCTCCCTTATGCCCTTCGCACGAGCAATGCGAGCGCAAAGCGCCCATCTGATCTGTATCAAAGCGCCCATATTCAAATTTCGCGATGTACACCCTCATAGACATGAGACGAAAGAGGCGAAAATGGATTTGGTCAGCTTAGTAGAGAGAATTGGCGAAGCCCCTACAGCGGCGCTATTGGGTTTGCTAACAGGCACGATCTTTGGCATCGCCGCGCAGCGCTCGCGCTTTTGCCTTCGCGCCGCTGTTGTTGAATTCGCGCGCGGACGCCTTGGCGAGCGAATGGGTGACAAGATCAGCGTTTGGCTTTTGACGTTTTCCACCGCTGTCGTCTGGGTTCAAGGCGCGCAAATGCTGGGCCTGTTTGAAACCGCAGATGCGCGCATGATGGCCGTTCCGGGAAGCTGGTCTGGCGCCATAATAGGCGGGCTGATGTTTGGCGCTGGCATGGTGCTGGCACGCGGTTGCTCTGGCCGCTTACTGGTGCTCGCCGCCACTGGAAACCTGCGCTCGCTTGTGTCTGGGCTGATCTTCGCCGTCGTCGCCCAGATGAGCCTATCTGGCATGCTCGCCCCCCTGCGCGATCAAATCGCAAGCCTTTGGATCACGTCAGGCGGCCGCAACATGGACCTTCTTGCCACGCTCGGCTTTGATCAATCCTTCGGCTTGATCTTGGGCGTTGCTCTCGCGGTGCTGGCACTGGTTGTCGCGCGTCAGAACAAGATTGGTGCGTCGCGGCTTATCTTTGCCTCTGGCGTTGGGTTTGCCGTCGCTTTGGGTTGGTTCTTGACCTACTCCCTCAGTCTCGTCGCCTTTGAACCGGTTCAAATCGAAAGCGCGACCTTCACAGGCCCCTCGGCCCACACGCTGATGTTCTTCCTTGATCAGAACGCGGTTCTGGAATTCGACATTGGCCTCGTCCCCGGCGTCTTTCTGGGTGCCTTCATTGCTGCGGCTCTTTCGGGCGAGCTGAAATTTCAGGGATTTGAAACCACCTCAAACATGCGCCAAGCGATGATCGGCGCGGGCCTCATGGGCTTTGGCGGCATGCTCGCTGGCGGATGTGCAATTGGCGCAGGCGTCACGGGCGGCTCTATCTTCGCGGGAACCGCATGGGCCGCGCTTACCTCATTCTGGATTGGCGGAATGGCAACCGATTACCTAGTCTTTCAACGCAGCGCTTTGGTCCCCGCATAGATTGTGCTAACAATCGCGCATGCCAATTGAGAAAACCGCTGTTCAAAATCCAAACACGCCCGGACGCAGTGAAAACCTGCGTTCGGACAAATACGACGATATGCGCGCCGCCTTGATGCAGGTCCTCCCGAAAGAGGCTCCGGGCCTGACCTTCGACGCCCTAAAAACCGCCGCCAAACCACATCTGTCGCCCACACTCTTTCCAAATGGAAAAACCTCGGGCTGGTGGGCAAAATCTGTGCAACTCGACCTCGAAGCCAAAGGGCTCGTAACACGCTTGCCGACAAAGCCGCTTACATTCCACAAAAGCTAAACGCCCCTTCTTTGGTCCTCAAATATCTCGGGGGTGCGGGGGCTGGCCCCCGCTTCGGTCCGATGACGCAGTCATCGGAAAACAGTCAATAAAAACTCTGCGGATCAATATCCACGCTCAACCGCACCTGTGATGGCACTCGAACCTGCCGCAACCACGCCGCAATCGCTCGCTGAATAGGGGCGCTTTTCTCCGCTTTCACCAGTAATCGCACACGATGGCGCCCACGCACCCGTGCAATAGGCGCAGGCGCTGGCCCAAAAACCTGCGCACCAATCTGTCGTAGCGGCCCATCGCGCCGCGCGAGCTCACCGCCCAAGTCAAACACCTCTTGTAAATCGGGCGAAGACAAGATGATCCCCGCCAAACGCCCGTAAGGTGGCACAGAGGCCGCGCGCCGCTCACCCGCTTCTGCGCTCCAGAAACTATTCTCATCCCCCGCCAAAATCGCCCGGATCACAGGATGCTCTGGCTGATAGGTCTGCATCAAAGCCGTGCCGCGCTTGGCCGATCGCCCTGCCCGCCCCGCAACCTGCCGCATCAATTGAAAGGTGCGCTCAGCCGCGCGCAAATCAGAGCCCTGCAATCCCAAATCCGCATCAATCACGCCGACCAATGTCAGCAACGGGAAATTATGCCCCTTCGCCACCAATTGCGTGCCGATGATAATATCCGCCGCCCCCGCCGCGATGCCCTCTATCTCAGCCTTCAGCGCGCGCGCAGAGCCATACATGTCAGAACTCAGCGTCGCGATACGTGCATCAGGAAACAACTCTGCCGCCTCTTCGCCCAAACGCTCAACCCCCGGACCAACGGCGGCCAAACGATCCTCCGCCTCGCAGGACGGGCAAACATCAGGAATAGGCTTGCTCTCTCCGCACTGATGACAGACCAAACGCTTCTGAAACCGATGCTCCACCATCCGCGCATCGCAATGATCGCAGCCGATTTGATGTCCGCAAGCCCGGCAAATCGTAACAGGCGCATAGCCGCGACGGTTGATAAACAGCAAAGCCTGCTCACCCGAGGCAACCCGCGCTTCGACCTCGGCCTTAAGCTGCGGTGAAATCCAGCGGTTCCCCGCGATTTTCACGTCCCGCATATCAATCGCGCGCATATCGGGCATCACCGCATCGCCAAAGCGCGAGGTCAAATCGAGCCGCTTATACTTGCCCGCTTCCGCATTCGCCCAGCTTTCCAAGCTCGGCGTCGCGCTGGCCAAGATCACCTGCGCAGAGCAGATCGAGGCGCGCAGCACCGTCATATCGCGCGCGTTATAAAGAACACCGTCTTCCTGTTTATAGGATGTGTCATGCTCTTCATCGACGACAATCAGCCCTAAATCACGAAACGGTAGGAACAAAGCCGAGCGCGCACCCACAACCAGTTGCGCACCGCCCTGCCCGACCATTTTCCACGCGCGTCGCCGCTCTGTCATGGTCACGCCCGAATGCCACTCCGCTGGCTTGGCCCCAAAACGCGCTTGCACACGTGTGAGAAACTCCGCCGTCAAAGCAATCTCAGGAAGCAACACCAAGGCCTGCCGCCCCTTGCGCAAACACTCGGCCACCGCTTCAAGATAGACCTCGGTCTTGCCTGACCCTGTCACACCGCGCAAAAGCGTCGTGCCATATGCGCCCGACGCAACGCCCGCGCGTAAAATCTCTGCCGCTTCCGCCTGATCCGCCGCCAAGTCCTTGCTCGGCATATCAGGATCAAGTCGCGGATAGGGCAAATCGCGCGGCGTATCTTCCTCTCGGACCGAACCAAGTTTGACCAAGCCCTTTACGACAGAAGAGGTCACACCCGCCGCCTCGCTCAGCTCTTTCAATGTAAACGACAGATCACCAAATTCATCAAGCGCATCTAAAACACGCCCCCGTGCCTCGGTCATACGTTCAGGTTCCACATCGCCCTTGCGATAGACCTTTCGCATCGAAGGCGGATCACCCAGACCCGGTGCTCGCACGCCAAGGCGCAGCATCGATTCCATATCCGTCAGCGTATAGGCGCCTGCCTTTTCCAAGAACTCACGCAGCTCGGCGCGCATGGGCGGCACGTCCAAGACGCGGATAACTTTGCGAGTCTTGTTGTAATCGTAATCGCCCTTACCCGCAGACCACACCACGCCCATCACTTTGCGCGGCCCAAGCGGCACCTCGACAAAAGCGCCAAGCCAACAGCCCCCCTCAGGGGCCTTATAATCCAGCATCCGCCCCAAGGGCTGCGTCGTCCAAACCCCGACGAGCTGCCCTTCATCGAAGAACTCTTGTTCGCTACCGCGTTTTGAGGGGTTTTCGGACATACTCCCATGAGGTAAAGGCTCAGCCAAGCAACGCCAACCCCCTCAAAGGATAACCGCCCATGAAATTCTTCGTAGACACCGCCGAAATCGACCAGATTGCCGAACTCAATGACCTTGGCATGGTGGATGGCGTGACAACCAATCCCTCGCTGATCATGAAATCAGGCCGTGACATCTTGGAAGTCACCAAAGAAATCGCCGCGCTGGTGGATGGTCCTGTTTCTGCTGAAGTCGTCGCAACCGAAGCGGATGAAATGATCGCAGAGGGTCGCAAACTGGCCAAGATCGCGGACAACATCACCGTCAAAGTGCCGCTCACATGGGCCGGTCTGCAAACCTGCAAAACGCTCTCATCTGAGGGCACAATGGTTAACGTCACCCTGTGCTTCTCTGCGAACCAAGCGCTCTTGGCCGCAAAAGCAGGCGCAACCTTCATCTCGCCTTTCGTGGGCCGCATGGATGACATCAACATCGACGGTATGGAGCTGATCCAAGACATCCGCACCATCTATGACAACTACGGCTTTGACACTGAAATTCTGGTCGCCTCAATCCGCACTGTGAACCACGTCCTTGAATCCGCGCTGATCGGTGCAGACGTGATGACAGCGCCGCCAGCCGTTATCAAAAAGCTCGCCGATCACCCGCTGACCGATGCAGGTCTGGCACAGTTTATGGCCGATTGGGCAAAAACAGGTCAGAATATCCTCTGATTTCTGAGGCTCTCGTGCTATAGCGCTGAAAAAAAGAACGAGAGCAGAATGAACACCAGCGCTGAAATGACAGATGATCTGCGCGAGCGGATCATCACACGACCCGATGTAATCCTCGAAGACAAAGACCTGATGAAGGCTTTGATCGAGGCAAATGAACGCGCGATGGGCGGCAATATCGTCGATCTGCGCGGCATCGCGATGGAGCGTCTAGAGGCGCGTCTGGATCGCCTTGAGGACACGCACCGCTCTGTGATTGCGGCGGCTTATGAGAACCTTGCTGGCACCAACCAAGTACACCGTGCGATTTTGCGCATGCTTGATCCCGTTGATTTTGAAAGCTTTCTGAAAGACCTCGGCGGGGAAGTTGCTGAAATCCTGCGCGTGGATTGCATCCGCCTTGTTCTGGAATCCGTTCAGGCTGAAGACGAACCCGCAGTGAGCAAACTCTCTGACGTTCTTTGCGTTGCTGAACCCGGTTTCATCGCGACCTACCTTGGCGGCCATCCTGATCGCCCATCCCGCAATGTGACCCTGCGCCAAATTTCAGAAGGGCACGAAGCGATCTACGCCGAAGCCGCTGGTTGGGTGCGCTCTGAAGCCTGTCTCACGCTTGATTTCGGCGCAGGCCGCCTGCCCGGCATGCTGGTCATGGGCGCGGAAGATCCGCATCAATTTACACCGCAGCAAGGCACGGATTTGCTCGCCTTTTTCGGCGGTGTGTTTGAACGCGCGATGCGCCGCTGGCTGTCGTGAGTATGATCTCCCCTCAAGCGCGCGATGCACTTGAGCACTGGCTTGAAGCTCAAAAATCACTGAAAGGTGCATCGGAGAATACGATCAAAGCCTATAGCGCTGATACGGTCGAATTCATCGCCTTCATGAGTGAATACACAGGCGAGTCCCAAGGACTGGCAGCGCTTTCGCGTATCACAACACGCGACATGCGCGCATGGATGGCAGCGACCCGCGGCACAGATGTGGGAGCGCGTTCACTTGCGCGCAAACTCTCGTCAGTGAAAAGCTTTTACCGCTGGCTGGCTGAACGCGAAGGCTTTGAACCCACGGCCGTACTCACCATTCGCGCGCCCAAGTTTCAAAAGAAACTTCCGCGCCCCCTGGCCGAAGATGCGGCCAAGGCGATGATTGAAACCGTTGAATTTCAAACGCCCCATGCATGGGTCGCCGCGCGCGATAGTGCTGTGTTGACCTTGCTCTATGGTTGCGGATTGCGCATTTCCGAGGCGCTTAGCCTTCAAGGTGCTGATGTTCCCCTCCCTGAGAGCCTGCGCATTCTGGGCAAAGGCGGCAAAGAACGCGTGGTTCCTGTGTTGCCGGCAGCCCGCGAAGCGGTTGAGGCTTACCTCAAGCTCTGTCCGCATCCGCTCGAGCCAAGTTCGCCCCTGTTCAGAGGTATTCGCGGTGGTGCGCTTAACCCGCGCGCAGTGCAAGAGGTTATGGCAAAGGCGCGCATGCAACTTGGCCTTCCTGCGACCGCAACGCCGCATGCGATGCGCCATAGTTTTGCGACCCATCTGCTTAGCGCTGGCGGCGATCTACGATCAATTCAAGAGCTTCTCGGTCATGCGTCGCTCTCGACCACGCAAGCCTATACTGCTGTCGATACCGCGCGCCTCATGGAAGTCTATGATCGTGCGCACCCAAAAGCCTGAACCATTTGTTGCCGCTCGCTTTAATATCTTCGCTGGTGGACAATCCGTTTCAAACGAATTTTCGAAATTTCTTTGAAAGAAATTTGCGCCCCGTTGCAAAATAGGTCATGTCCTGCTGATGACACCACAAAATCGCGCTCTCGCCGTTCACCTTCTCACCGCCACTGGCGCGGTATTTGCAATGCTTGCCATGCTCGCCGCAGTCGATGCCAAATGGGATATGATGTTCCTTTGGCTGGTTGTTGCCTTTGCTGTCGATGGCATTGATGGCCCGCTTGCGCGCAAGTTTGATGTCAAAACCTATGCACCCCAATTTGACGGCGTCTTGCTTGACCTCATTATCGACTATCTCACTTATGTGTTCATTCCAGCCTTTGCCTTGTTCAAATCAGGCTTGCTGCCAGGCTGGACAGGTTGGTTCGCAATTATTGTCATAACCTTCGCTTCGGCAATGTATTTTGCTGATACGAGGATGAAATCAAAAGACAATTCTTTCTCAGGATTTCCGGGATGCTGGAACATGCTGATCATCGTGATTTTCGCAATTGAGCCGAATTTCTGGATTTCACTTGCTCTTGTCGCGGCGCTCGCACTTGCGATGTTCTTGCCACTGAAGTTCATTCATCCCGTCCGCACAGAGCGTTGGCGCGCGCTGTCGCTGCCGATTGCACTTGCTTGGACGTTCTTTGCTGGATGGGCCGCTTGGGTCGATTTCCACCCGGAAAGCTGGGCACATTGGGGGCTGGTCGTGACTTCTGTTTACCTGACTTTTGCAGGCATTGCGCAGCAGATCATTCCTGCTAAATCCGCGTAAGCACAACGCCGCAGATTATCAACGCAGCGGCGATGGCTTTGCCGCGATCCATTTTATCGCCCATGATGAGCCATCCGATAAGAACGGCAAACAGAATCGAGGTTTCTCGAAGCGCCGTTACCAATGCAATTGGCGCTTGGGTCATGGCCCAAACCACGATCGCATAAGCGCCATAAGATGCTGCCCCTGCGCCTGCGCCAACAAGCCAATCCGTGTGCGTTGCCCGAAGCACAGCGCGTCCACGTAAAGCCACTAAGACAGGCGTGAACAAAAGCGCGTCCAAGAAAAACATCCAAGCGACATAGCCAATAGCATCGCCCGCAACGCGCGCGCCCATGCCATCGACAATAGAATACCCCGCCGTCATAAAGGCTGATCCAAGCGCCAAAGGCACCAAGCGGCGCGACTCTCCATTAGAAAACACACCGCGCGCCATCATCAAGATACCTGCGCCCAGCACCAAGATGCCAAAAACTTCCAAACCCGTCAGCGTATCGGACAGCAAAACCCCGCTAAGCGCGAGAACAATCATCGGCGCGCCGCCACGCGCAATTGGGTAGACGCGGCTTAGATCGCCCTGCTCATAGGCATAGGTCAGGAACAGTTTGTAACCCGAGTGAAACACGCCAGAGGCCAAAAGCCACGGAAACCAAACCTCCATCGCGGGGATGGGCCGTGTCAGCGCGATGATCAAACCAAAGCCGCCTTGCAGCACGGTCATAATCAACATGGAGGTGAATTTACTCCCTCCCGATTTGATGAGCGCATTCCAGCTTGCGTGTAGCAAGGCGGCCGCAAGGACCGCGAAGAATACAAATGCGCTCATCTAAGGATCATCTTGCGTTACCCGTCCAACGCGTCAGAGCAACGGCCGCACACGCCTTGGTGTTTATGCGCGCCAACATCAGGCAAGATCTTCCAGCACCGCTGGCATTTCTCGCCGTCCGCCTTATCAAATGACACGGCAACACCGCTCACATCCGCCATAGTGAACGCGCCCTCTGGGGCGGCATCACCAGACACGAAGATCGCAGAGGTGATCGCGATATCATCAAACGGCACACTCTCCAGCGCAGCGCGCAGATCAGCGTCTTCGATGTAAACCGTCGGAGCCGCTTCCAGTGATGCGCCAATGACTTTCTCGGTGCGCTGCACTTCGAGCGCTGCCGTCACAACGCGGCGCGCGGCGCGGATAGCGGTCCACTTGGCTGCCAGTGCATCGTCTTTCCACTCCGCAGGCGTATCAACGAAGTCCACCAAGTGAACCGAGCTGTCCTCGCCTCCGAAGCGCTCAAGCCAGACTTCTTCCATCGTGAACACCAACACAGGTGCAAGCCAAGTCGTCAGGCGTGTGAAGAGGATATCGAGCACTGTACGCGCGGCGCGGCGGCGCTCAGTGTCGCCATCACAATAGAGCGCGTCTTTGCGGATATCGAAATAGAAAGCAGAAAGCTCAACCGTCGCGAAGGTGAAGACCGCAGAGAAGACCCCTTGGAAATCAAAGGCTTTGTAGCCTGCGCGCACGGTCTCATCTAGCTCGGCAAGACGGTGCAACACCCAGCGCTCAAGCTCTGGCATATCGCTTGGCTCTACGCGGTCGCTTTCAGAGAAATCATTGAGCGAGCCAAGCATGAAACGCATCGTATTGCGAAGGCGGCGATAGCTATCGGCGACACCTTTCAGGATTTCAGGCCCAATACGCTGATCAGTCGTATAATCCGTCTGCGCCACCCAAAGACGCAAGATATCTGCGCCGTATTGTTTGACGATGGTCTCCGGCACGATGGTATTCCCGATGGACTTGGACATCTTGAGGCCCTTCTCGTCCAGCGTCATCCCGTGGGTGACAACATTGCGATAAGGCGCGCGCCCGAGCGTGCCACAGGCCTGCAAGAGCGAGGAATGGAACCAACCGCGGTGCTGGTCGGTGCCTTCCATGTAGACATCCGCGATACCATCTTCGGTACCATCCGCGCGATCGCGCAGAACAAAGCTGTGCGTGGAGCCTGAATCGAACCAAACATCGAGCACGTCGAACACTTGATCAAAGTCATCAGGGTTGACGATACCATCGAGGAAGCGCTCCTTTGCGCCCTCCATATACCATGCATCCGCGCCCTCGGCTTCAAACGCTTCAACAATGCGCGCATTCACGGCGTCGTCTTTCAAAAGGAAATCCGCGTCCGTCGGCAGCTTGCCCTTGCGCGTAAACACGGTCAAAGGCACGCCCCAAGCGCGTTGGCGCGAAAGCACCCAGTCAGGGCGCGTTTCGATCATGGAATAAAGGCGGTTGCGCCCTGTTTGCGGTGTCCATTTCACCAGCTCGTCGATCGAGGTCAGCGCGCGCTCGCGGATGGTTTTTCCGTAGGTATCCTGATCATCGCCCACCGCGCGATCCACGGCCGCGAACCACTGCGGCGTGTTGCGGTAGATGATCGGTGCTTTGGAGCGCCAGGAATGTGGGTAGCTGTGCTTGATCTTGCCGCGACCCAAAAGGCCGCCGACCTCGACCAGCTTGTCGATGACAGCCTTGTTGGCGTTGCCCTCTTTGCCGTTCGGCTTGAGGATTGCCTTGCCACCAAAGAACGGCAGATCATCGCGGAAACGACCGTCGTCCATGATGTTATAGGTGATCACCTGTTCCAGCATGCCGAGATCACGGTAGAGTTCGAATTCCTCCATACCGTGGCTTGGTGCGCAGTGCACAAAACCTGTGCCTTCGGTGTCGGTGACAAAGTCAGCCGCGCGGAAATCACGGATGTCGTCCCATTCGCCTTCGCCGCCTTCCGCACCCGCGAGCGGGTGCATGAGCGAGATCGTCTCAAGCTGCGCGTTCGTTACGTCAGCCTTGCGAGTATACATGCCCTCCTCAAGCCGCGCGCGGCCAAAGACGTCGGCGGCAAGGTTATCGGCCAGCAAATAAGTATCGCCAGCACTCAACCAGCATTCCTCTGGCGTCGATGTGACCTCGTAGAGACCATAGGAAATGCCTGCGCCATAAACGACAGCCTTGTTGGACGGGATCGTCCATGGGGTCGTCGTCCAGATCACGACTTTGGCCGCATCCAGCGCGGCATCGCCCGTGCCTGTGACTTGGAACTTCACCCAGATCGTAAAGCTTTCCTTGTCGTGATACTCGACCTCGGCCTCGGCCAGCGCGGTCTGCTCAACAGGTGACCACATCACAGGTTTGGACCCTTGATAAAGCGTGCCGTTCATCAGGAACTTCTGGAATTCTTCGGCGATTACTGCTTCGGCGTGGAAATCCATCGTCAGGTACGGATCAGGCCAGTTGCCAGTGATACCGAGACGTTTGAATTCTTCACGCTGGATATCGACCCAACCTTCGGCAAACTTGCGGCATTCCTGTCGGAAATCGACGATGTTCACTTCGTCCTTGTTCTTGCCCTTCTTGCGGTATTGCTCCTCGATCTTCCACTCAATCGGCAGACCGTGGCAATCCCAACCGGGCACATAACGGGAATCGAACCCCATCATCTGATGGCTGCGCACGATCATGTCTTTGATGGTTTTGTTCAGCGCATGGCCGATGTGCAAGTGACCGTTCGCATAGGGCGGGCCATCATGCAAAGTGAAGGGCGGACGCCCCTCTTTGGCGCGAAGGCGGTCATAAACGCCCATCTTCTCCCAACGCTCCAGCCACTCAGGCTCGCGCTTGGGCAGACCCGCGCGCATGGGGAAATCGGTTTTCGGCAGATTCAGCGTGGATTTGTAATCTACACTATTGTCATTTGTGTTTTCGGTCGTGTCAGCACACATATCGGGCGTCCTTTGGAACGTAGAATTTTAAGAAAGAAGGGCAGCGCGGGCATGTCCCATACGCCTTATCCCGGCGGCTCAATGCTTAGAGCGCCGGGCTGATAATTCGAATAATGATCGCGAATATCCGTGCCATGTTGAAGGAGCTTATAGGCGCGCGCGCTCTTGGGGTCCAGAGGGTGTTCTATCGACGCCTATCCCTCTTTCGCGAACAACCCAGTGAGGGCACGGCGCACCAAACCTGTCACCGATGGACGTTTGAGCGCAGTGAACGGTAAGGGTCGGCAGACCTCCATCGCGGCCACGCCAACGCGCGCGGTCAAAGCGCCGTTGACCACGCCTTCTCCAAAGCGCCGCGAGACTTTGCCAAGCACGCCGCCGCCCGCAACCGAGGACAGGAAGTCATCACCAATCGCGACTGCGCCTGTCGCAACCAAATGGGTCATCACCGCGCGCGTGAGGCGCCAATTGCCCAAGGTGCCAGAGCGACCGCCATAAATCTCAGCAATACGGCGGATCATCCGCAGATTCGACGTCAGGGCCGTCGCAACGTCCGCCAAGGCCAAAGGCACAAGCGCAGTGACCATCGCCACCTGACGGGTCGCGGCCTCGATCTCGCGGAGTGCGGCGGTATCGAGCGGGCCAAGAACATCGCGCTCGGCCAAATCCAAAAGCGTATCACCATCAACAATGCCATCGCTGTTTTCGGCCAATGCTTCTCGGCCCCAGCGGGTATCTTCGCGCCCTTTATAAAGCCTTTTGATCTGATCAACGAGTGCTTGCGCGTCTCTCAAATCACCACTGGCACGGGCAGCCTCACCTGCACGATGCATTACATCCATGCGCTTTAGCCGCGAAAACGCTGCCAATTCACGCAAAGCCATCACCAGAAGGACCGCGACAAAGGCCACCATCAAAACCGTGACCGCATAACCCAGCAGCGGCACCCGAGCGATCAATCCGTTGGCAAAATCCCAAGCCGCGAGCGAAATCGCAAAACCCATCAGAGACAGCAGCAAACCCCAGAACCACTTAACCAGACGCGAAGGCCTGCGCGCCGCAAGCGTCGCGATCGTTTGCATCGCTTGCCCCTTGGGCGCGGGGGCCTCTAACTCTGGCACAGGTTGGGCCGCCTCTGGGCCAATCTCTGGCGCAGGTGCATCCTCAAGATCAATTAAGACAGGACCTTTAGCCATGCGCATTCTCCTTTTTGGGCGACTTCCAGACAAATCGAATATCTGGCAGGCCTTCTTCATTTCCAGTTCCATCTGTGCGTTCGGCTTCGCTAAAGCCATGACGCTGGTAAAACCGCTGCGCGCCTGTGTTGGCTTGAAACGTCCACAGCTCTAAATGATCAACGCGCTGTTTTGCGTCCTCCAAGAGCTGCGTTCCGATCCCCTGCCCCTGTGCATCCTTGCGCACGTAGAGCGATTGAACCATCGCGTCACTTCGCGCGATGAAGCCAACGACCTCGCCCAAAACCTCGCAAACCCGCACCCAGCCGCGATCTATCAAATCGCCCATATGCGCTATGTCCTGTGCGCCCGAATGAATCTGGGGCTTCCAAGCATTGGCCAAAACAGCTTGCGAGAGCATTTCGCCCAGTTTGCCAGAATCCGTGCTGCGCGCCGCTCTCAATACGCCGCTCACAGCTTGTCCCCGATCAGGAATTGCGCCGCTTTATCGAGCCTTATGTGCGGCGGGCCAGAACCCACCTTGAGCGTAAGTGGCGCAGGCGCAAATCGCATGATCTGATAGTCCTGATCCAACCAAGCCTCTGCCCCATTGCGCGCAGGCCCCAGCAAATGCGAGGGATCTTTTGGTAGCTGGCCGGGATAGAACGCGGCCTGTTTGCCGTTGTCCAAAAGCGTGCCGCGCACACAATTGAGCGAAGCCCCATCATGCTCGATGGTTTCTTCTGTCGTTGCGCGCAACGCCGCGAGGGACATTGAATTGGTTTTGGCACCCGCAAATTTGGCTTTGTCACGCGCTTCTCGCGTGAGCGCTTCCATAATGGCGGTTAACTCTGGATGCTGGGTATGATGGAGGTGATCCGCTTTGCTCGCCGCAAACAAAATACGCTCGACCCGCTTTCCAAGTAACAGTTTGCTTAGAAACGCATTTGTACCGGGGCGAAACGCGCTCAGAATGTCGCTCATTGCTGCACGCAAATCCTCAACCGAGCGCGGGCCGTTGTGAATAGCGCCCAGCGCATCCACCAAGACCACCTGACGATCAATGCGCGAAAAATGATCGCGAAAAAACGGCTTCACGACCCGCGCTTTGTAGGCTTCGTATCGTCGCGCCATTTCCCGCCCAAGCGAGCGACGTGGCGCGCCATGAGCATGGGGAATTGGGGCAAAGGTAATCACGGGGCTGCCCGCCAAGTCACCGGGCAGAATGAACCGTCCCGGCGTGCAATCGTAATACCCCGCTGAGCGCGCCTCATGTAGATAATTTGTAAAGCTGGCCGCTAGAGCCTGCGCCTGCGGCTCTTCCAATTTCGCGCTCGCGTCTATTTCGCCGATCAACTCACGATAGGCTTGCGCTTCCTTGCGGTTTTCAATCCTTTTCAGAACCTCGCTTGACCATTCGTCATAGCTTTTGTCGAGCAACGCCAAATCAAGCAGCCATTCACCGGGGTAGTCCACAATATCCAAATGCACAGTGCGCGGACCCTGCAAACCGCCAAGCAAGCCATTTGGTTGAACCTGCAAAGACACTCTCAATTCGGAAATCGCGCGTGTGCTATCGGGCCAATGGGGCTCCCGCGCGGTTAAGGCGCCAAGGTGGGTTTCATAGTCAAATCTGGGAACCGTATCATCAGGTTGAGGTTGCAGATAGGCAGCTGTGATGCGTCCTTCTGATGCGGCCAAAAGCTGGGGCATGCGCCCGCGATCAAGCAGGTTCGCAACAAGCGACGTTATAAACACGGTTTTGCCCGAACGGGCCAATCCCGTAACGCCCAATCGGATCACTGGCTCGAACAGGGTTTCGTTCACTGTATCGCGTGCGCCCTCAATCGTGCGCACAATCCCGTCTGCTAGGGTAGAAATAACCACTTTGGCCGCCTTCGTCCGTCATTCAATGCTCTCAAGGATAGGCATGCCGCTCTTGCGTTACCAGAGGGGAAAAGCATTGCCGCGCGCCCCCTATCAAGCTAAGAGCAGCGCCATGCCAAGATATGCCCTAAAAGTTGAATACCATGGTGCCCCCTTTGTCGGGTGGCAGCGCCAGAAAGAGCACGTCTCGGTGCAAGGCCAGATCGAAGCGGCGCTATCGAAACTGGAACCGGGCCCGCACACGATTGCCGCCGCAGGGCGCACCGACGCAGGTGTTCATGCATGGGGGCAAGTCGCGCATTGCGATCTGTCACGCGATTGGGACCCTTTCAAACTATCCGGTGCGCTGAATTACCACCTCAAGCCTGATCCCATCGCAATTACCGCCTGCGCGCGTGTGAGCGATGATTGGCACGCGCGTTTTTCGGCGACAGAGCGCCGCTATGAATTCCGTTTGCTCATGCGCCGCGCTCCTGCGACCCATGATGACGGGTTGGTTTGGCAAGTCTCTCGCACGTTGGATGTCAAAGCCATGCAAGCTGGCGCGCGCCATCTTGTTGGCCATCATGATTTCACAACATTCCGTTCGTCCATTTGCCAAGCTCAAAGCCCGCTCAAAACCCTCGATGAGCTAAGCATCCGCCAAATTGAAGGACCGTCTGGCCCAGAAGTACGCTTCACCGTGCGCGCGCGCTCGTTCCTGCACAATCAAGTGCGCAGCTTTGTCGGCACGCTTGAATGCGTTGGATCGGGCGCGTGGCATCCCGATGATGTCAAAACCGCACTAGAGGCCAAATCCCGCGCGGCCTGCGGCACGGTCAGCCCGCCGCATGGCCTCTACCTCGCGCATGTGACCTACCCATCGGACGTCTTTGCAGAGCCACATCAATAAACTTCTTTGGTCAAAAAATATCTCGGGGAGTCGATCTTTGATCGACGGGGCAGCGCCCCAGCCAACATTGCCTTCAATCGTTATCGCTTAGCCCAGCGCCAGCGCCTGCCAATCGCGATTGCTCGGTTTCGGGCACAAGGATGCGCGCTGCAAGAAGAGCCAATCCGTCCCAAACCTCTGGATCGACCTCAAACGGCCCAACAGGCACCGACCGCTGCGATAGAGCATCACACAAAGTCGCGCTGATTTTCGCCTCCAAACGAACATCAAGACCAGCAGCTTGCAAATCCGACAGACAAATCACCGCCAAAACAGGATGGCCGCCCGACAAGAGACCCTCTTGAAACGCAGGCATCTCAAAAGGCTCATTCAACAAATCGAGCGCTACTTCAAGTTTTCCGAGTGAGGCCAAATACGGAGCCGCGCGCGCAAATTCCTCAGCGCAGCCGAGCGTCATGCCCGCGCCGCGTGCAGCCTTCAAAACCATGCCCGAAATTTCGTTAGACGATCGCATCCTCTAGTCTCCAAAACATGGCAGCCACCAATCGTCGGCATTGTCCAACTCATCAAACAAAGGCGCGCCTTGGCACAGGGTGATCCGCGTCCAGCGATCTGATTTAGGGTCAAACTTGGCCGCCCCAAAGAACGACAATTTGCACCGCAACATATCAATCGGCAAGCAGCCCTCCCCAATGAGATTGTCGCGGATTTCACCATATGGTGCGAGAGCGAGCGTTTGAACGCGGCGCACCGCGAAACGCGTATCTGGAGCACGCAACAAAAACTCCGCAACGCTTCCTGTCTGATCCAAGCACGCCGCATAAAGCGCGGAAACCTGCCGTGCGATATCGAGCGGACTTTCAAGGTCAGCGCCCTCTTCGTCGTGCCGCATCCCTAGGCGCGGCTCTTGCTTGGCCTCTGATACATACCAGAACTGCGCCGTTTCAATCTGCCCGTCAAAATCAATATCCAGGGCCCATTGCCAATCTCGAACAATCAACGCACGCAACTCTGTGACGCTCATTGCTGGATCAAAATCCGCCTCATGAGCGCTCGCCATCTCGTCACAGAGTTGATCAATCAATGGGCCAAAGGGCTCTAACAATAGCGCAATGAGCAACTCTTGTGTATCTTCAAACCAGCGCTCTGCCGCTTCCAAAATACGCGCTATAGGGTTTTGGCCTGCGAGTTGGGCCTGCAGCAGACTCTGGACCTCTGGCCAGTCTTTACGAACCTGCGCAATCCTGCGCGCGGCAATTTCGTCAGGCACATCCCACTCATCTAAATGACGCGCAACACGCTTTGCCAACTCAAGCACTCTCGCCTGCGCGCGCGCGTCTAAATCGGGCACTCCTGCGACGCGCGCCAAAGCTGCTTCGCGTGTTTGCATCCACCGGTCTAACAAACGTGGGTGACTTACTAAAAACGGAGCCATGCCAAGCCCCGTTGAATTACCGATCCCCAAATGCCGCTTTAGACGCCGGTCAAGCTTCGCACCGCCAACATGCTCAACAAGATCATGGGTGAAACCGCGGATGAGCCAAACCGTCAACATTTCGGCTGCGAATGGGCCGCCCAAACACGGGCGCGCGGCAATATGGCCGCGATCAGCAATGCCAAACTTGCCGTTGCCATAGACAGCCGTTGTACGCATCAAATAGCCAATATCGCGCACCATTTTTTCATCTGGTTGCGCGCCGTTTTTTAGCGCATCGGTAACGTGCTGAAAGAGACGCACAGATTTGTTGGCGCGGCTCAGAACAAGATCGCGCGCGGTAAACCTTGCGGCTTCTTGTTTGGGCGCGGCCGCAACGATACGTGCAATTTCAGCCGCATTTGGAATACCATCATACAGCACATAAGCCGTATCCCAAGCCGTCGCGATCACCCGATCCGTGCGCATTTCGGGTGGCAAATCAGTGGACACCGCAACAAGCGAATACGAATGCCCCCCAAGTTCGAGCGCGTAGACAGCGTGACCAAAACCACCTTCATTCATTTGCCAAACGCGGCGTTCGACATGGGCGCTGTCTTGCGCGAGATCACGCATCAAACGGCGTAAGAACGACAGACGCGTCGGGAACATCGCGCCCATGCGGCGCAACCGCATGACTGTGCTTGGCGGGCGCATCGGCGATTGCGCCGGGGCATTTAGATCGGCGACGTTCATTTCGCTGGGCCAAACGACGTTTCGTAAAACTTAAGCCAGTTGCCACCCATTATCCCCTCGGCTTCAGCTTGGCTGAAGCCAGCAGTTCTCAAACCAGCTAGGATGTTTCCAAAATCACGATTGTCGTTAAACCAGCTTGGCATTGGCGGAAACCCGGCATCGCTGGCGCTGCCTTCACCGTAATCAATGACCTTGCTCCATCGCCCAACGCGCATCCATTCGACGATGCTATCGGGTTGATCTTGGCAAAGGTCCGTTCCGATTCCCAGGTTCTCTGCTCCATAACGCGACGCAGCTTCGGCGATCATCTCGCAAAAGCTATTGAGCGTGCAATTTGGTCCGTCTTTCAAATGATGCGGATAAACCGAAAACCCGAGCATGCCCCCCCTCTGTGTTAAGGCGCGCAAGACCTCATCAGATTTGTTGCGCAGCGCAGGGTGCCACCAATGTGGATTGGCATGGGTGATAGCAATTGGCCTCGAAGAGTGGTCAATCGCTTCCAAGGTTGAACGATCCGCAGAATGGGACATATCCACGACCAATCCCACGCGGTTCATTTCCGCCACGACTTGCTTGCCCATCCGGGTTAGGCCAGTGTCATCTTCTTCATAGCACCCCGTCGCGAGAAGGGACTGGTTGTTATACGTAAGCTGCATGAAACGAATGCCCAGTTGATGACAAATTTCAACAAGGCCAATATCATCCTCGATCGGACTCGGGTTTTGGAACCCAAAAAAGATTGCTGTGCGTCCTGTTTCTTGGGCTAAGCGCACATCTGCGGCGGTTGTGCCTTTGAAAATCAATTCAGGGAAACGTTCAAACCATCGGTTGAAAGCCTCCAGGTTCAAAACCATTTCACGAAAGCTTTCATGATAAGCAATGGTCACATGAACAGCGTCAACGCCCCCCTCTCGCATCTGGCGAAAGATGGCTTCGGACCAATTGGCGTACTGCAGGTTGTCTATCAATGGTGTTCTCATGCGCGTCACGCTGACCTGAAATCAAAACGCAGGCAAGATAGTAAATTCTTCTGCGAAGAATTTGCCGAGGAGATTTTTCGCAGAAAAATCTTCATCCCCACGCGCGCTTGAAAGACCGTAGGTATTTGGCAGCAGAGCGATAATGAGAGGGGCCCGCAGCTTCGGCCCATCGACCCGTTGTCCATTTGTTGTTCGCGCCTCTCATCGGCCCGCCATAAAGCGCTTCGTCGGAGTGAACATCGATGAAGCTCAGGAGTGCGTTATGGGCTTTCGCAATCATCTCGCATGCCTCTTGCCAATCCACGTCCTTTTGTTCAGCGCGCAGCGCCGCATTGTAAGATGGTAGATCATTCCATTTATACCCTTTGGCCGGAAAATAGACCTGCTTGCCAGCTTGCCCGTCCCTATGCCAGCCAAGAAATAAGCCTACCCAATGGGCGCGGTGTGCGATGACATCTTTGATCGAAATGTCTTCTTCTTTGTGCATCGCTAATTCGGGTGAAACAGAGTCCATTAATGCTTCAAGCTTTGCAAATTCCTTTTGCGTGACCTTAAGAAGATCAGCTTTGTTGGTTGCTGCCGGCATATGCTTTCCTCCTGCTGTAGCTTACCTAACACCCAGAAGAGCCGCTTTGAGCGGGATCAAATCTTCGCAGAAGATTTGACTAGGCTCGTTTTTCTTCGAAAAACGACGTTAACAGCGCTGCTGCTTCTTGCGCACCAATTCCATCGTAGACTTCGGGGGCATGATGGCTTTGAGTGCGTTCAAACACCCGAGCACCCACACTAACCCCGCCAGATTTCGCATCCCTTGCCCCGTAATACAGCCGTGCAATCCGCGCATGGGCAATAGCGCCTGCGCACATCGCACAGGGTTCTAGCGTTACATACAAATCGCAACCGACAAGCCGATCTACGCCAAGCGCCGCGCAGGCGTCTCGGATCGCTAAGATTTCCGCATGCGCAGAAGGATCACACCCTGCCCGCGTCCCATTGCGCCCGCGCCCAATGATCTGCCCATCTTTGACCACGACCGCCCCCACAGGCACTTCGCCTGCATCTGCCGCCAGCCGAGCCTCGGCCAAAGCGTCCTCCATAAAGGATATGAATTGCATAAACCCTGACCATCCGCCTTTCGCTGCGCGCCTCTATAGCCTAAAGCATCCATATGAACACAGAAACACCCAAAGGCGATCGTATCGCAAAAGTCTTGGCCCGTGCTGGCGTTGCCTCGCGCCGCGAAGCCGAACGTATGATCGAAGCCGGGCGCATCACTGTTGATGGCGTCAAGATCGACAGCCCCGCGCTGAATGTCGGACCGCGCGCGCGCATAACTGTGGACGGCAAGCCGATGACCCCACCAGAGCCGCCGCGCGTGTGGCTTTATCACAAGCCGCTTGGCCTTGTTACGACAGACAGTGATGAGAAGGGCCGCAAGACCATCTATGATGATCTGCCCGAAAACATGCCGCGCGTGATGAGCGTGGGTCGCCTCGATTTGAATTCGGAAGGCTTGATCCTGCTCACCAATGACGGCGCGCTCAAACGCAAACTGGAATTACCTGCGACTGGCTGGATGCGCAAATATCGTGTTCGCGTGAATGGTCGCCCACAAGAAGAAACCTTTGAGCCTTTGCGCCGCGGCCTCAACCTGCAAGGCGAATTGTTCCAACCGATGCTGATCACCATTGATCGCCAGCAAGGTGCAAATGCGTGGCTGACCGTCGGAATTCGCGAAGGGAAGAACCGTGAGATTCGCCGCGCAATGGAGGCAATTGGTTTAAGCGTTAACCGCTTGATCCGCACAAGTTACGGCCCCTTCCAACTTGGTAATCTTAAAGTCGGCGCAGTAGAAGAACTCAGGCGCCGCGCGCTCAAAGATCAGTTGGGACTAAGCGACGAAGAGCTTGAAGCCCCCGGCGCTCCAGCCAAGCGTAAAACAGACACTCGCGGCAAAACCTCTGTTACACGGGGCAAGCGCCCGCCCTTGCCAAAAGGCGCGCTGCGCAAAACGGAAGATGACTGGGCAACCGGGCGACGCGAGCCTAAACCGCGCGGCAAAACCCTTGCCAGCAAAAGCAACAAAGCGCCCTTAAAACCCCGCGGCAAACCTGCCCCCAAGCGCTAGTCAGGCGTTAAAGGTCAGGAATTCCCCCTTTCCCATTTTCCGCCCTCTTCGATATAGGGGGCGGAAATAGATCAACTCGGGGGAAACAAACGTGGCTGACCTACTTACACTGGAAAATCTAGGAAACCTGCTGATGCTCTGCTTTTTGCAGGCTGTGCTTGGTTTCGACAACCTTCTCTATATCTCAATCGAAAGCCAACGCGCGCCTGTCGCGCAGCAAAAATCGGTGCGCTATTGGGGCATTATCATTGCCGTTGCGCTGCGCGTTGTATTGCTGTTCGCGATGATCCGATTGATAGACGCGATGGCTGCGCCCTTCTTTATTCTCGACTGGGAAGGTGTGATCACGGGCGGCGTGAACTTTGCCACGCTTGTCTTCATCTTAGGCGGTGTCTTCATCATGTACACAGCGGTGAAAGAAATCGGCCACATGCTGTCGATCGAACATCTTGATACCGACCTTCAGGGCAAAAAGGGCAAATCAGCGGTGCAGGTCATTGCGATGATCGTCACGATGAACCTGATCTTCTCGTTCGATTCCGTACTCTCGGCCCTCGCGATCACAGATGTCTTCCCGATCCTTGCCTTTGCGATCATCCTGTCGGGCCTTGCCATGCTCTTTCTAGCCGATGGTGTGACGCGTTTCCTGGAAGCCAACCGCATGTACGAAGTGCTTGGCCTTTTCATCTTGCTGATCGTTGGCGTTGTGCTCTTGGGCGAAGCGGGTCAGGCGGCCGCGCACGCAATGCATGACGAGTCTTTGGCACTAAAAGTCTTTGGCTACGAAGTGATCCCAATGTCCAAAACAACCTTCTACTTCTCGGTTCTCGTTCTGGTCGCAGTTGAGATCATTCAATCCGGCTATAGCCGCAAATTGAATGCCGAGCGCCGCACAGCTTCGCGTCACTAAAGCGGAAAATCGCGAAAAGGGGGAAATGCGGTTGTATTTCCCCCGCTTCACACTGGTTTTTCTGCGCAAGCGAGCACATAGTTAACTAAAGACAAGCCGCATCGGGGGATGCCATGACCGGAACAGGTCTTCAAAAATTCGCGTATATCGCTTTGATCGTGCTGCTCTTCGGGGTCAGCTCTGGCTGGCTTGGGGGGCTTTAAGCATGGCTCAGAAGTTTGGTGGCAAATATAGCCCGGATGGCACCGTTGACACATCTCATGACGCACCGGCGCGCAATTCCTTTGATGGCGCAAATCCCGATGCGGCAGGCGCGCGGTCCAACGTTTTGTTCACGCCTGCAATTGTGTTGGTTGCGACAACCTTTTCCGATGGCGCGATCCCGCTTGCTTTGGGGCTTGTAGGCGCTGGCGCAATGCTGCTTGCGGCTTGGCTTTTGCGCGCGGGACTGCGCGCCGAAGCCGAATATAACGCACGCAAAGTTGCCCGCCGACCCGCACTGCCGCGCAAAACAATCTCGTCCGTGCTCACCGGAATAGGCGCGGCCCTCGCCGTCATCGCGCATGCAGACAGCTTTCAAATCTTGTCCCCAGTGATTTTCGGCCTTGCAGGCGCGGGCCTGCATCTGGCGGCCTTTGGGATCGACCCGCTCAAAAACAAAGGTATGGAAGGCATCGACACGTTCCAACAGGATCGCGTCAGCCGCGTTGTGGATGAAGGCGAAAACCACCTCACCGCGATGTCCGATGCGATTATGCGTGCAGGTGATCGCGGTATGGAAAAGCGGGTAGAGCAGTTCCAACGCACCGCCCGCGAGCTTTTCCGCACAGTCGAAGAAGATCCCCGCGATCTGACCGCTGCGCGCAAATACATGGGCGTTTATCTGCGCGGCGCTAAGGATGCGACTGTGAAGTTTGCAGATATTTACGCCCGTACAGGCGATGCGCAAGCGCGCAACGACTACGCCGCGCTGCTGGATGATCTGGAGCAAGGCTTTTCCGCCCGTACTCGCAAAATGCTGCTGGATGATCGCAGCGATCTAAATGTTGAAATTGAAGTGCTGCGCGATCGTTTGCAGCGCGAGGGCGTCAAGCTGTCTTGACCTGCCCGTTCTAACCTCGGAGTTAACGAATATGTCCTCTACAATCCAAGCCAAAGCGCAAGAAACGCTCTCCCTTGTGGAAGAAGTCAACGCAGTTGTTCTTGCAGAACCGACCGACGCAAACGCGGTTGTGCCACTGGCCGAAGCCGATGCCCCCGTCAGCGCGGAAATCACCAAGCGCATGGGCGAAATCAACATGGATGATACCAATTCCATCGTTTCTTTCGGCTCAGGCGCGCAAGCCGAGTTGCAGGTGATTAGCCAAGCAATGCTGGCAGATGTGCGCAACAAAGACGTCGGCCCTGCTGGCGATTCCCTGCGCAATATCGTCACCACAATTCGCGGCTTTTCTGTTTCCGAGCTTGATGTGCGCCGCAAGCGCAGCTGGTGGGAAAAGCTGATCGGTCGCGCAGCGCCTTTCGCAAAGTTCACCGCCAAGTTCGAAACCGTCCAAGGCCAGATCGACAAGGTGACAGAAGACCTGCTTGGCCACGAGCATACGCTTTTGAAAGATATCAAATCGCTCGATATTCTCTACGACAAAACTTTGGCGTTCTATGATGAACTTGCCCTCTACATCGCGGCGGGTGAAGAGAAAATCCGCTTGCTGGACGCAGAGGATATTCCCGCGAAAGAAGCCGAAGTGCAAGCCGCGCCTGAGGGTGATCAAGTGATGAAAGCGCAAGAATTGCGCGATCTTCGCGCCGCGCGCGATGATCTTGAGCGCCGCGTTCATGATCTCAAACTCACACGCCAAGTAACGATGCAATCGCTCCCATCAATCCGTCTCGTCCAGGAGAACGACAAATCGCTGGTTACAAAGATCAACTCGACCTTGGTCAACACCGTGCCGCTTTGGGAAACCCAGCTGGCCCAAGCCGTCACTATTCAGCGCTCCGCCGAAGCGGCGGTTGCTGTGCGCGCTGCGAATGATCTAACGAACGAGTTGCTGACTTCCAACGCAGCCAACCTACGCGAGAGCAACAAAATGATCCGCACCGAAATGGAGCGCGGCGTGTTTGATATCGAAGCCGTCAAACAGGCGAATGCGGATCTGATCGGCACAATCGAGGAAAGCCTCGCTATCGCAGACGAAGGCAAAGCCATGCGCGCCGCAGCTGAAGAAGAGCTGAAAAAGATGGAAAGCGATCTGCGTGATACCCTGTCTGCGGCAAAAGCCAAGGCAACCGGCACAGGCGACAACATCGCAACGGCAGCTGGTTAAGTGAGAGCATTGCGGCGCATAAATCACATCTCGGCTTTGCTCGGCGCTGTCGCGCTCGCAGGCTGTGTGAGTGCGCCGCCCCCCCCGAGTGGGCCTGTGGCTTCGCCGCGTCCGATAGCCAAACCGGTGATGCAAGCTGCGCCAGCGAAACCTCAGTCCGAGGCCAGCTTAGCACTCGCAACCTATTATCGCCGCGTGCAGGCTGATCTTCTGGTCCAAGGTTTGCTGCGCACCGATGGTGGCGGCCCCGACACGCCCTACACGGACACGATGCTTGCTCGCAACTTCGAGCGGATTGCCTTTTTCGACGAATACTCTGGCAGCGATCTGAGCGCCGGAAATGGACGCGCTGGACGGCTCAAACGCTGGAACGGGCCTGTGCGGTTTAATGTCGAATTCGGCTCCAACATCAGCAGCGCGCAACAACAACGACTGCGCGCCAATGTGGCAAGCTATGCAGCGCGCTTGTCTCGCTCAACCGCTCATCCGATCGGTGTTAGCCCATCGAGCGCAAATTTCCACGTTCTGTTCATGGGCGAAGATGATCGCGACTTGGTGCAGAGCCGCGTTCGCGCACTGGTGCCACGTATTGATCCCTCTGCGCTGCGCATTTTTGCAAACTTACCGCGCTCGATACATTGTCTTGTCGTCGCGTTTTCTGGCGGCAGCAACGCTTATGGCTACTCCCAAGCTGTTGCGCTTATCCGTTCAGAACATCCTGATCTGATGATGCGATCATGCATCCACGAAGAACTCGCGCAGGGCCTTGGCCTTGCCAATGATAGCCCCGCCGCGCGCCCGTCGATCTTTAATGATGACGATGAATTCGCGCTGCTCACCACGCACGACGCGCATTTGCTCGGCATGCTCTACGATCCACGCTTGCAGACAGGCATGTCCCTCGAAGCGGCCCGCCCGATCATCCGCCAGATCGCGGCAGAGCGCTTGGGCGCGGGCTCATGAACACCACACGACACACATATCTAATGAAGGACTAATCCCATGGGTATTTTCGATTTTCTAACCGGCGAATTTATCGACGTCATTCATTGGACGGACGATACACGCGATACGATGGTTTGGCGGTTCGAGCGCGAAGATCACGAGATCAAGTATGGTGCCAAGCTTACCGTGCGCGAAGGTCAAGCGGCTGTTTTCATTCACGAAGGTCAGCTCGCGGATGTCTTCACCCCCGGTCTTTACATGCTTGAGACCAACAATATGCCCATCATGACGACCCTGAACCACTGGGATCACGGGTTTCAAAGCCCGTTCAAATCCGAGATTTATTTCGTCAACACCACGCGCTTTAGCGATCTAAAATGGGGCACCAAAAACCCGATCATCGCGCGCGATCCTGAATTTGGCCCTGTTCGCCTGCGCGCCTTTGGCACGTACAGCGTCAAAGTCTCTGACCCTGCGCGGTTCTTGACCGAGATTGTCGGCACAGATGGCGAATTCACCATGGATGAAATCAGCTATCAAATCCGTAATATCATCGTGCAGGAGTTTTCGCGCACGGTATCGCGCTCTGGCATTCCTGTGCTTGATATGGCGGCGAACACACGCGACCTCGGACAACTCGTTGCGAAAGAGATCGAAGCGCAGCTTGCTGAATATGGTCTTTCACTGCCTGAGCTATACATCGAGAACATCTCGCTGCCAGCTGCGGTTGAAAAGGTATTGGATAAACGCTCCAGCATGGGCGTGATTGGCGATCTCAACGAATACATGCAATTCCAAGCCGCCGAAGCCTTGGGGCGCGATGGTGGCGGCGCGGCCGCAATCCAGGCGGGTATGGGCGCAGGTTTGGGCATGCAAATCGCGCAAGGCATGGCCGCTCAAGCAGGTCCTTGGGGCGCGCGCCCTGCTGCCGTATCGCCAGCGCCCGTGGCGGCAACGCCTCCCCCACCTCCTGTCGAGCACGTTTGGCACATTGCCAAGAACGGCGAAACCACTGGTCCGTTTTCTAAGGCAAAGATGGGCCGAATGGCGCGCTCAGGCGATTTGACCCGCGACAGTCTTGTCTGGACCGCAGGGCAAGATGGCTGGAAACCTGCCAATGAGGTTATGGAACTGGCGCAGCTCTTCACAATCTTGCCCCCGCCCCCGCCACCTGCGGGCTAACCGCCTCCTTCCTCTCTCCTAAAATATCCCCGCCGGAGGCTCCTACACATGCCAGAAGCGCACGTGGCTGAATTTCAAGAACATCGCTTTCCTTGCGATCAATGCGGCGCGGACTATCGCTTTGATCCTTTGCAAACTCAGCTAGTCTGCGATCATTGTGGGCACTCTGCGGCGATTGAAGGCGCGGGTCGTCGCGCGCAATCGATCCGTGAACTGGATTTTGAGAAAGCCCTCAATGCACAACTGCCGGAAGCAGAGATCGAAGAAACACGGGTTCTGTCTTGCCCAAACTGCGCCGCTCAGATCGAAATGGGTAGCGCAGATCACGCAGCAGAATGCCCCTTCTGCGCTACGCCCGTGGTCACTGGAACAGGAACCCACCGCCATATCAAACCCAAAGCGGTTCTGCCGTTCGCGCTAGATGAACGCACCGCGCGCCGCGCTATGGGGGACTGGCTCGGACGGCTGTGGTTTGCGCCCTCTGGTTTGCAGGACTACGCCCGCAAAGGGCGCAAGATGCAGGGCATCTATGTTCCTTATTGGACCTTCGATGCAGATACGAAATCGCGATATTCGGGTGAGCGCGGGACAATCTATCACGAAACGCGAACTGTCATGCGTGATGGCAAACGTCAGAAAATCACGGTCTCCAAAGTTCGCTGGCGCGCGGCTTCAGGCCGTGTTGCGCGCTTCTTTGACGATGTATTGGTGCTTGCCTCGACGTCGCTGCCCAAGCGTTACACTGACGCGCTTGAACCATGGGATTTGTCAGGGCTCGAACCCTACAGCCCGGAATTTCTCGCAGGGATGAGAGCGGAAGGTTACACAATTGAGCTACAGGGCGGTTTTGCCGAAGCGCGCCACTATATGGATCGCGTCATTGAACGGGACGTCAAATTTGACATTGGCGGGGATCGCCAGCGGGTTCACCAAGTCGCAACAGATATCAATGATGTGACGTTCAAACACATCCTTTTGCCCGTATGGCTCGCGGCCTATAAATATCGCGGCAAAAGCTATCGGTTCGTTGTTAACGGCTCAACAGGGCGCGTTCAGGGCGAGCGGCCCTACTCTGCATGGAAAATCACCTTGGCTATCATATGCGGCCTGCTTCTTGCGGCGGCCGTAGGATACAGCGTGGCGATGTCCCAATGACGCAGTTTGAAACACTTAACTCACTTCTGAAAAACCGCCATTCATGCCGTGCCTTTCACGACGCGCCCGTGCCGCGTGAACAGATCGAGCAAATCATCTCAACTGCTGGCCGCGTTCCGTCGTGGTGCAATGCACAGCCTTGGCAGGTCGTTGTCACCGATAAAGCCCAAACCAAGGTATTTCATGAGGCTCTCGCCCTGCATATGCAGACCGAAAGTCCCGCCCCGGACATACCCTTTCCAAGCAGCTACTCGGGCGCGCATCAAGCGCGACGCCGCGAATGCGGTTTTCAGCTTTATGACGCTGTGGGGATTGAAAAGGGCGATCGCGTGGCCTCTGGCAAGCAAATGATGGAGAATTTCAACTTCTTCGGTGCGCCTCATGTTGCGCTTGTTACCTCGGGCGCGGAACTTGGCCCTTATGGAGCGATGGATTGCGGCGGCTTCATAACGGCATTCACCCTTGCCGCAGAGGCGCTCGGCATTGCCAGTATCCCGCAGGCTGCGATTGCGTCCTACGCGCCTTTGGTGCGCAGTCATTTTGGCATTGGCGAGGATCGCATTCTTCTTTGCGCTTTATCGTTTGGCTATGCAAATACAGACCATCCCGCAAACAGCTTTCGCACAAACCGTGCAGAGCTAAGTGAAATCTTCGAGTGGCGAGGCGAGCAATGAAGGCGGTCGTGCAAAGGGTCTCACATGCGCGTGTAACGGTAGATTCTGAAATCATTGGTCAGATCGATCAAGGCGTCCTGATCCTCGTCTGCGCCATGGATGGAGATAGCGAAGCGCAAGCTGACCAGCTTGCCAGCAAAATTTCCAAACTTCGCATCTTCAAGGATGCGGATGGCAAGATGAACCATTCTTTAAAGGACACTTCGGGTTCTGCTCTGGTGGTTAGCCAATTCACCCTTGCGGGTGATACCTCTCGGGGCAACAGACCCGGCTTTTCCCGCGCCGCGGCTCCGGATCAAGGAGAGGCGCTTTATAAGCATTTTGTTAACGCGTTAAAAGCGCTCGACGTTCCTGTCCAAACCGGGCGATTTGGCGCGGATATGGCTGTAGAGTTGCTCAACGACGGGCCTGTCACGATCCTCTACGATATCTAAAGGGGGCTTTCTTGCGAGGCTCTGCCTCGCGCTCCGAGATATTTAGAGACCAAAGAAGAAATCGCTTAGCTTTTCTTAACGAACTCGGTCAGGATCACAATGCGTTGACCCTCGACCCGCCCTTCAATTTGGCCTGCGTTGTCATGGACCAAGGAAATGTTGGGCGATTGTATATTTGACAAACCCAACTGAGTTTCGTATATTCTTCTCATAGAGTTAGAGGAAGCGAAATGTCCGTTCTGTCCAAAGCACATATGTACGATGAAGCCGCAGCGTTTAAGCACGTTGAAGGTATGCTTTGGGCAGACGGTCCAGTTTGCCCACACTGTGGCAACTGCGATAAAATCTATGAACTCAAAGGCGTTCGCTCCAAGCCTTCTAAGAAGAACCCCGAAGGCGTTGAGCGTCACGGCCTCAAGAAGTGTGCGGAATGCCGCAAGCAATTCACTGTTCGCATCGGCACAATCTTTGAGGAAAGCCACATTCCGCTGCACAAGTGGCTTCAAGCCATTCACCTGATGGTGTCCAGCAAGAAAGGCGTAAGCAGCCACCAGCTACACCGCGTTCTGGAAATCACCTATAAAAGCGCATGGTTCATGTCTCACCGTATTCGTGAGGCGATGCGTTCGGATGGTGGCCCTATGTTCGGTTCTGGTGGCGGAGTTGTCGAAGTTGACGAAACATTCATCGGTAACAAGCACAAGAAAGCAGAAGGCGCGCGTGGATACGCTCACAAGAACGCCATGCTGTCCCTTGTGGATCGCACGACAGGTCAATCCAAGTCTTTCGTGGTCAAGGACGTGACAAAAGCAACTCTGGTGCCGATCCTAAAGGCGAACATTGCGAAAGAAGCGACTGTCTACACAGACGAAGCCAAGCAATACACGGGCATCGGCAAGCACTTCGCAGATCACGATTTTACGACACACAGCAAGGGCGAATATGGCCGTGGCGTTGTACACACAAACACGATTGAGGGCTACTTCAGTATCTTCAAGCGCGGCATGAAGGGCGTTTATCAGCATTGCGGTAAACAACATCTTCATCGTTATGCGGCAGAGTTTGAATTTCGTTACAACAACCGCATCGCCAACGGCGTGGACGATTTAGGCCGTGCAAATGTCGCATTGATGGGCATTGTAGGTAAACGGATACTGTACAGGGACTCATTGGAAGCCTAGAATCTGGAGCGGAGGCACAAGATTTGGCAAAGCCGATCAAAATTGTTGTGAAGGGAACTGAAACTGCTGGAGATGACTCTCCAACGGTAGAAGACCTTTTGTCTCAAGTTCAAGACCAAGTTGACATCTTGAAGGAGGTTGAGGGTGCCATAGCTGGCGATACAGGATCTGAATTGGTCTGGCGTGTCACCAACGTCACAAAGAACTCTCCTATCAGCTTTGAAATTACGCCCTTCCCTAAGACGCATGGCATGAATATTGACAATCGGGCAGTAGAGGTTGTTGCGGCTACCGCAGGAGGCCTTGCAAGTATTGCTAGTGGTGGTGGCCGTCCGCTGCACTTCACAGATAAGGTATTGAAAAAAATAAATGGCTTTAGCAAGCGCGTTACAAACGGTTTGAGTGGAACAGAAATTGACTTTTCTGGCTATGACGATGCAAGGAATTTTGAAATAACCCCGCGCACTGCGAGCCAAACCATTGCCGAAATTGAAAAGATCGTAAGGCCTGCTACTAAGCCGTATCGCGAAATCGGCAGCATCGAGGGTTATGTTAAAGCCGTTGGTCGTGACGGTTTCGGCAGGCCTGTTGTTACGATAACAACACGGCTTGATAGGCAAGATGTTAAGTGCATCTCTAGTGATGCAGGATTAGACAAGATTGGCCACCTAGAGGTTGGTAAGGTTATCAAAGGCTTGAGGATAAAATTGCATGGGCTATTGCTTTACAAGGCTCCTTCGGTCCTCGACCATATAGAAGTTGAAAGAACTGAAATATTCCCAGACGAAGATAAGCTACCGAGCATTTTGGATTTAATTGATCCTGAATTTACAGGTGGAAAACTCTCTGTTGATTACATCCGTGAGGGCAGAGATTATGGCTAAACGGATTAGAATATATTGGGATGCTTGCACTTGGCTGGCAATCGTAAACGAAGAGCGCGCGGTTCCTCAAGGCGGGGGCAAGCCGCCAGAAAATCGTTTTTCAATGTGTCAAAACATCATCGAAAGAGCGGAAAATGATGAGTTTGAAATTGTCGTATCCGCGTTTACACTCGCGGAAGTTTGCAAAAGTAAAACTGCGACAACAGAAAACCCCTCTAAACTTCCAGCATTCTTAGACCATGACTACATTCTGGTCGTTCCCGTTGACAAGGATGTAGCCCTGAAGGCTCAAACCCTTCAGACCTCTGGCCTGTTTGGCCTCAAGCCCGCCGACGCAGTGCACATAGCGTCAGCGCAAAGAGCAAACGTGACCGAAATTCATAGCTTCGATGGTGACTTTTTGAGCTTGGACGGTCAAATTGCAGCCAACAATGGCAATGCAATAAAGATTTGTAAGCCCGGTGAAGGCACTCAGCTTGGGGGGCTTTTTGAAAGTGGTGATAATGACTGACAAAACCCAACGCGAACGCTTTGAAGAAGCCGCGCGCGAACTTGAGTGCGACGACGACGACACGCGCTTTGACGCTGCACTCAAGAAGATCGCAAAGGCTGGCAAGAAGCCCGACGACGACAAAAAAGACGACTGATCGGGCTATGCTCGGAGGTCAGATAAACCAGTTGTCATTGCTGGGTTTGTCAAATATACAATCGCCAAATGTTGCGCACCGCAGTGCCGCGCTTGGCGGTAAAGCCAGCGCCTTTGACCGGCAAATCCTTTATGAGAACAACCGTATCCCCAGCGGCTAAGACAGCGCCGTTGCTATCGAGATGGACAAGGTCTGGCTCTGGGACGTTACGAGCAGCACTGAGAAGATCAGGCTCCAGATAAGCAATATCCATCAGATCACGCGCCCAAGGCGCATGGTTAAGATGTGCAAGCACTCGGTAAGCCGCTACCTGCGTTGCGCCGTCTGGGCTCCAGATCGCCTCATGCAGACATTGCCAATGGGGCGCATCCTCTACAGGTGGGAGCAAGCCAGCCTCGCAGGTGTCGCATAAAGGCGCTAAGAGCGATGCACCTTCCAAGGCAACTTCGCTCACCTTGGACGGGGTTGAGCACAGCGCGCAATTCATCGCTCGCGCAGTGCTTCTTTTGATTTGTAGAGCGGCTTGAGCAAATACTGGAGCACTGTCTTCTGACCTGTATGCAGCTCGACGCTGGCTTGCATGCCAGGGCGAATTTCGATGTCTACCTGACGATCCGTTAGGCTATTCATATCCACCTTTAGCGACACCTTATAGTGCGGATCCCCATCCGCAGCGCGGGCGCGTTCGTCTTTGAAAGTGTCAGCGGAAATGAAATCCACGCGCGCTTTGAGCGTGCCATAGATCGTATAGTCATAGGCGCTCAGCTTGATCGTCGCTTCTTGGCCGCGGCGAATATTGGCGATGTTTTCCGGCTTCACACGCGCTTCAACAAAGAGTTCTTCATCAAGCGGGATGATCTGCAAAATCTCTTCACCGGGGCGCACAACACCGCCAATCGTTGTCACGGACAAATTGTTCACGACGCCGCGCATCGGGCTGACAAGGATCGTGCGCTGCAACTGGTCCGTGCTGGCTTTCATGTTTTGCTTCAGCGTCGCGAGTTCTTTGAGAACATCGGAAAACTCCTGCGCGCGCTCTAGCTCGGTATGGGTGACGACCTCATCGAACTTGATCTGCGCATCCGCTTGAGCTTTGCGCGCGCGTGTGACCTCAATCAACGAGACGATCTCGCGCTTGAGCATCTTTTCCATCAAGCCCAGCTCTTTGTTCGCTTGGTTTAACACGCGCTGCGCACCATCACGGCGCGACACAAAGTCAGACTGACGTGCGCGCAACAGCGCTTTTTCAGAGGCAACCATGCCCGGCGCGCGCGAGGCCAAATTTGCAGGAATGTTGAAATCAAACTGCCCGGCAAGTTCCGCTTCAAGGCGCAAGCGGCGCACTTCAAAACCTGTGATCTGCTCGGCCAGATCGTCTACAGACGATTGAAACTGAGTGCCATGAAGGCGTGCAAGCACATCGCCTTTCATCACTTCATCACCCTCTTTCACCTGCAATTCCGCGAGAATGCCACCTTCGAGGTTCTGAATGATTTGCGGACGCGAGGAAGAAATGAACGAGCCATCGGCGCGCACGATTTCATCAATCCAGGCAAAAGCAGCCCAAACGATAAACAGCCAAACGCTGCCAGCGCAGAGCCAAATCATCAGGCTCGGCCCCTTCATCCGCTCATTCATCTGGGCTGTTAGATTGGTCATATTTGCAGCGCTCATACCCTAGCCCCCATTCGTGCCGTTGGCGCGATTGCTGTCGCTTTTGCTGTTGAGATGCGCAAGCACCTGATCACGTGGACCATCAACCGCCATGCGGCCGTTTTGTAGGATCAAAGTGCGCTCGGTCAGTTTCAGGATCGGAACGCGGTGCGTTGCGATAACTGCGGTGCGCCCTTGCAGCCATGCTTCAAGGCGGCTGACCAAAGTGGTCTCCAGCGTTTGATCAAGCGCAGCAGTCGGTTCATCCAGCAGACAAATCGCAGGGTCTTGCAACCAAAGGCGCGCCCAACCAATAGATTGTCGCTGACCGATCGACAGACCAGCGCCGCCATCCATGATTTGAAGATCAAGCCCGCGCGGATGGGTTTTGATGAATTGCCCAAGACCCGCGAAATCAAGCGCTTGCATCAGACGGTCATCGTCGCGCTCAAGCATGTTGAGATTAAGATTGTCGCGCAGTGAGCCAGAAAATAGACGCACGTCTTGGCCCAGATACCCAATGAGACGACGCAAATCGCGCGGCTCGATCTGGTTCATATCCGTGCCATCAATCAGCACGCGGCCAGAGGTCGGCGCGTAAAGGCCAGAGAGGATTTTCAACAGCGTCGACTTGCCTGATCCATTCGCGCCAAGCACGGCAACTGATTGTCCTGCATTGAGCGCAATGCCAGACACATCCAAGGTCGGCGCGCCGTCTTCGTCATAGCGGAACATCACATCGCGCAGCTCAAAACGCCCCTCGAGGCGTTCACGGCGCAAATATGTCCGACCCTCTTCTGCGTCTTGCGGTGCATCGGCAATCCCATCAAGCCCATCAAGCGCGGTTTTGACGTTGCCCCAACGGGCCATAGTGCCTGCAAGCTGCGTTAGCGGCGCAAGCGTGCGGGAGGTCAAAATACCCGTGGCAATGATAGAGCCAACGGTGAATTCACCCGCGAACACGAGATAAGCACCAGCAACCACTGCGCTCACATAGGTCGCTTGCTGAACGCCTTGTGACCAGAACGTCAGATTGGATGACAAACGGCGCTGCTCAGATGATTTCATCGCTGAAAGTGTTGTGAGTTCCTGCCACATCCGGCGCACACGATCTTCGGCGCGCTGGGTTTTAACCGTGTCCAGTTCAAACAAGGCTTCCTGCAACAAACGCGAAGCTTTGGCAGAGGCACCTTGCGTTTCTTCGGTGATGCGCATCATCTTTTTTTGCAAAAAGTAGCTCGGCAGCACCATCAAGATACCGCCAATGACCAAAACCCAAACCACGTTCCCTGCGATAGAGGCGACAAGGAACAGGAACACAAAGATGAAGGGAATATCTGTAAGCGTACCAACGGTCGAGGCGGTGAAAAACTCCCGAACCGACCCGAATTCCCGCATGGATGAAAAGAGCTGGCTCGGTGAGCGCCCTTTCAGGTCAGAGCGCATACCAAGAATGCGGTCCATAAGCGTGGTCAGAACTTCTAGCTCAATCGCGCGCCCTGCCCCATCCAACAAACGCGCACGCGCGATTTTCAGGAAAGCTTCCATGATCAGCGCAATCGCCGCACCGCCCGCAAGCACCCAAAGCGTGGCTTCGGATTGATGTGGGATAACGCGGTCATAGACCTGTAAAGAAAACAGCGCGACAGCGACTGCCAAGAGGTTGGCCACAAAGGAGCCAAGGATCACCTCGCCAAAGTGACGCGAGAACTTGGGGAAATGGCTCCAGAACCAGTGTTCCTTCAGCTTGGCTGTTTTATGCGCGTCGCTGATTTGCTCAAGCGGCGCTTCGGCTTTGATAATCGTGCCAGAAAAATAGGGGCTGAATTCTTCGTAAGGCACCTGCGCGCGGCTATCGCTGCACGTGGGGTCATAAAGGATCAGATCGCCGCGGCTTTGGCTTAGGACGAGCAAATACTGACCGTTGGTCATCTGCGCGATCGCAGGCCACAGATCAGGCGTCATTTCAGTGACTCGACCTGTTTCAACCGTCAGACCAGTTGCGCCGAGCGCTTTCGCGTAGCCCTCTGCATCCAAAACATCGCCGCTGTTTGTGCAGGCGGCGACGGTTTCAAGCAGATCGGACGAGACCGCCTGCGTTCCCAAAAGGGACGCATAAAGCTTGATCAGATCCGCGCGCGATTTCGTCTTTTCGCTATACCGCGGCGGGTCTTTCTTTTGCGGTTCTGCCGCAACTCCAGAGATCGCACCGAGAACCGCCTTGCCACCTTGTATGATCGTTGGGATCGGTGAGCTTTTGGTCAAATCTCTGCTCCGCTGGCAAGAAGGCCCATCTCATTCGCGATCTCAAGCTTGATCCGCGCGGCTTTGAACCGAAGGTCCGCAGCGCTTTGCTGTTGACGCGCATAGGTCTCATAGACGCCGACCACATCCATAACCTGACGCGTTCCTGCTTTATATTGCGCTTGGAACAGATCGAGGTTTTTCTTGGACTGGCTGGTAAGGTTGCGTGCTTCGACCTTTTGACGCTCAGCGCCCTTTAGCTTGGCCTCAAGTGCGCGCAAACGGCGATTGCTGTCTTCGCGTGCCTGCGCCACGAGACGCTGCGCGCCCTCTTTTGTTGCTTCGATCGCTTTGAGCGACGCGCCCGTCCCGAGGTTCAACAGCGAGTCTGTGGTCACGTTCAAACCAAGCGAGTTTCCTGACGTGCCTGTCGAACCCGTTGCTTTTAGACCCGGAAGATGGCCCGCACGATCCATCGTTGCTTCAGCAACGGCGCGCTCTTTTTCCGCCTCTGCTAACAAAATTGGCAAAGGCTTGGAGCCAAGACCATTCACATTGAAATCCGGCAAGCCGCGCACATCTTGCAACGGACGCACGGACATCGCGTTCAGCTCTGCCATTGCGGCATTACGCGCTTCGTTGTTGCTGGCCATTTCACTTCGGATTTCCGCCAGCTTTTGGCGCAGCACCACAAGGTCAGAACGATCAGACACACCGCCGCGCACACGCTCGGACATGATGTATTCGAAATGGCTCATATCATTGAACGCTTTGGTGCTGAGATCAGATTTCTCCGCAGCCTTTTGTGCGTTTAGGTAAAGATCGAGCGCCGTGAACACGCGCTGGTTTGTATCAATCGACAGATTAACAGCCGCGACTTCGACATCCGCCTTTGCGTAGGCGCGCTCGGCTTTTTTGCGACCATTGTCAAAGAGCACCTGCTCAACAATCAGGTTTGCCACCAGATCACCAAGAGAGGACAGCGAGATTGATGGACCGATAGAAGGAAGCCAGTTTTTGGAAGCCGCTACGGCGCGCAAACGCGCTGCACGCAGCTCTGATTCTGCGGCGCGCGAATTGGCGGCAAGCACGCTGTCGGCGACTTGATCATATGCGCTGCTGTTTGGCAGGATTGAGCGGCGAGATTGCAGCCCAGAGATAATGACGCTTTCGGCACTTTCTTTCGTGCGAGCCTCATATTCCTTTTGCGCGGCGCGTTCTTCCTTGCTCAGCGCAGCATCGGCCGTTTTAGGTTTGAACAACGCTGCAAACTTTGCACCGCCCGCGTTTTGCGTTGTGCTCTCGTCAGCGTCCGCGTCTTTGTTTTTGAACAAGCCCTTAAAAGGATTGCTTGCGGTCTGCTCTTCGCCTGCGACTTCGCTATCGGCGGTATTTGCCTTCTTAAACAGCGAAAATCCCTGCCCCTCCTCTTTGGGTTGGGCAAGGTTGGCTTCATCACTTTTGAAGCGCGAAACAAACGGTATGTCTTCTTCAATCGAACTCATGCAGCCGGAGAGCGCAAAAGAAAGCCCCGCGATCAACAGTCCCGATTGTATGTTAGTGCCCTTCATCAACCCCAAACCTCACCTGCAAACATTTCACCTTTTTTGCTGAGAGCGCGGCCACGAAAGGCCGCGCTCTCAGATCGTCACGTTAGGTATGTGACCTTGGTGATTTCGTCTTCGATGTGGATCGTTGCATCGCCTAGCTCGTAAACATTGTAGTCTACACCACCCTCGGTGATCGTGCCGGTCTTTGACGCACCGGTGATATCAACCACATCGTCACCACCACCGCGAATAGCAACAGTATTCGTGTTGCCCGACAGCGCCATGATGTCGGCCTCTGTCAGCGTTAGCTCGGTGTTGTCCATGATGCTAAGCTCGATGGTTTCGATGTTGTAGTCACCCAAGTTGTCATTGCTCACGTCGCGCTCAGGTGAGCCATCGTTCAGAACAATATAGGTGCCAGCGCTGTTTCCTGCATCATCCGTTTCGGTGATGATCAGGCTTTGGCCATCAGACAATTCGTTGTCGACCTGATAGACAGTCTCAGTTGGGTCAAACGGATTGACCGCCGAGTCAAAACCAGCGCCTTCAGTCAAATCTACGACAGAGCCGTCTGCATTAACTTGCGTGAGACCAACAGTTTCAGGAGATGTTTCCATCTCGAAGCGGCTATAGCTCTGAGTTCCAGAACCATCCACGCTCGCAGAATACCCTGTAATGTCAGAAGTCTCAGGTACACGCGTGTCAATGTCGATGCTACGCTGGATAGATTGCTCGTTACCAACCGAGTCCGTCCCCGTCACCGTGTAGATGAGTGAATCGTCATAGTCGGTCGGGATACCGCTTTCTGGAATATACGCACTCCAGTCGCCTGTTGCCGGGTCGACCGTCGCGAAGTAGTTCCGACCGTTGAAGTTGACCACAACTTCGGGTGTCCCATTAACATCCGACCAGTCACTCTCCATTGTGCCTGTTAGCGTCACACCACCGTCTGCATCATCAAGACCCAGATGTTGGTCTACACCTAGCGCAGGACGGTTAGACACAGTCAGATCAGTCACTTCGGTATCGACACGCACATCCATAAATGCGCGATCTTCATTGCCCGCTGCGTCTTTGGAAACCGCAGATACGTTATAGGTGTGAGTGCCCATTTCGTATGTGTTTGGTTCGAAAGAAACCGACCAATCGCCAGTCTGCGGATCAACCGTAGCGTAGCGAGTGAAGTTGTTCATGGTAACGGCAACTTCAGTCGTACCTGGCTCGGAGGTTCCAGTCAGTACAAGATCGTTGGTGCCGCCCTGTGCTTCAATGCCGCTCAGGACATGATCGTTGCCGACGGAAATTTCTTCGCCTGAAACAACCCCGTTTATGTCGACTTCGGCAAGGGTATCGACTTCGATCGTGTCATGGACAACAACCGAAGGGTTTCCGAAATCGTCGATCGACGTAAAGGTCACGGGTACAGAATATCCATCAACCCCGCTTAGACCACCGATTTCCGCTTGGGTGAATTGAACCGCCCAAAGACCGTCCGCGCCGATGATACCTTCACGGAACGCGCCATTTCCAAGCTCGACCCGATAGCTTGCGCCAGCCTCACCCCTTCCGCTTACATCAACCATCCCATCGGACGTCATGTCTGCGTTGTTGACAACATAGCCAACCGAACCAGTGCCTACAGTCGGCGTAATCTCTGGGGCGATTGTGTCGATCGCCATAATCTCGTTACGCGTATAGCTATTGCCGAAACCATCGGTCGTGACAATTTCAACATCCGCATTGCGATCGCCTGCGATGATTTCGGTACTTTCAAAATTAACCGACCAATTTCCGTTTTCATCCACAACAGTCGAATGAGTAGTCCCGTCGATTGTCACATCAATGAACGCGCCTGCTTCGCCTGTGCCCGCGACTTCGATCGTACCCGTCGCATAAAGTGCAGCGTTAACTGAATCGCCCGCAGACAAGGTGCCCTCGTTCGCGTCGACATCAGGGGGTGTCGTGTCGATAACAACGGTTTGACCAACAAGGTTCGTCGTTGTGCCATCTTCTTCAACGACAGTCACCATGGTATCGTAAGAGCCATCGACCGGGAAATCATCCCCGTCAAATGTTCCACTCCACGTTCCATCCTCGCCAGCAATTACGGTCACGACCTCTTCACCGATGGTGATGGTCACTTCGGACCCCGGCTCCGCGGTTCCTGTCACAGTGATGGACTTGTCGTCTTCTTCCAGATCGTCGCCGCCATAGCTGTCGCTGCGGCCTGTGCCGTCGACGGTAGGTGGATTGCGCGGATCAACTGGGTCGACAGGATCAGTCGGATCTTCTGGATCGGTTGGAGGTTCTGGATCGCTTGGCTCTTCCGGATCGGTTGGCTCAACAGGATCCGGCGTTGGCGTTTCCGCCTCCTCTGACCCTTCCGCGCCGCCACCAGACGCCAATAGAGCAGCTGCACCTGCACCAGCCGCAAGAGCACCCGCTCCGATACCGCCGCCGCCAAGCAGGCCAGCGCCGCCCAACAAGCCGGCACCAAGCATGGATACGTCTTGATCGCCATCAACGCCATTTGCCGCGATGAGGTTCGGATCGTCCACAAAGATCAGATCGTCGTCAGGGCTCCACTTGCCCCACTCGGCCGTGGTTCCGTATTGAGCAAACAGTGCGCCATCTGCGCCCTCGATAAAGCTCACTTCGTTCAGCGTGCCGCCAGAGCTTATAAACAGCCGGTTCGGATTTTGCCCGCTTACAAAGTATCCATCAAGAACGATGACCCGCCCATCGGCGAGTACGATCTCTAGGTTATTTCCTTGTCTGCTATAAGACTGCATATCGCCAGGCTGAAGGTTCAAAGAGAACTCTACACCTGATCCCATGTTGACAACTGTTTCAGCGGCATCCGCTGCTACGGTTCCACGTTCAACAGTACCCATACCTCGACGGGCAACGAAATCTATCGCTTTCATGACCTTTACCGCTCTTTACCTCGGGCCACCTCTTCTGGGTGTGCCTTTTTTCAATATGCCCAATTGCTAACAATATTCCGCCTCATTTCATAGGGGAAATCTGAGTTGATTCGCTCAAGAGCCAAGTGAGTCAAGCATTTGTTGCTACTTTCGCACTGGATTTAGGCCTAATAATCAAGCAAATCCGCTAAGTTGGCGCATCAGAGCCACTAGATATGGTGGCGTGGCGGAATTACATCAAATTGTGAGTTTCAAACCCCAAAAGCCGCCAAACGCACAAAATCGAATGCCAAGCGAGCCTCGAAGCAATCCCCAAGTCGGTGCATATTGCCACCCCCAGAGCCACCGGCAGCGCGCACGCAAACCACCTCATTGCAACTTATAAATGCAACAAGCCCTTGAAATTGATGCCATAGACAGGAAACGCACAAGCGACGCCATAGTAATAATCCGTGCCGTACAGGTGTTCTGAAATCCCGAAGCCAATGAGAGCACACAACAGCAAGAGTGAGCCTCACATCAACGCGGGGCCAGCGCTGCGTTCGGACACGCAGGCAGTAAAACAGCCGAAACCGAGAAGAGCTTTAACTTGCCATCCACTCCAACTCCGAACCGTTGCCCACAGCCCCAGCCTTGCCCCTTCTCAACGCTGACTACCTTTCATGCCAAGGGGCGATTTATGTAAAGCAACAGCCACCCCAATAAGGCACCGACAACTCGATGCGTCGCTTCGCTACTTATGGTGAAAGCCAACCCCATCCGATCGATGCTTAAAATACTGACTATCGGAATAAGTAGGTTTACCGCGCCCTTACTTCCATCAACCCCACGTACTTGATCGAAACAATCACTCGAGCAATACAAAAGTTAAATTCAACTTGAAAATCAAAATATTACCAACGCATCTTAAAGTTATACATTAACTTTAATCGCATATCCAAGCTGCGTCTTTTGGTTCGAGTCCTATCAAGAAACAACGCTAAGTCAAAGCGACGCAGAGCAAACGCGCCACAGAGAAATGCACCCCTCAAAGTCACATGAACATTAAGCAGTAATCTATTGCTACGACTATACTATTTAACTCAACCGCTGCATGACATGATCCAAGAAAGCACGATTGCCAGAAAAACATGCCTTCACGCTCAAAAGGTAAATTAGTCCTACATGATAGGTTAAAGCGACCCTGCGCCTCTTCGGTCCACGCACAAGAACAGAGGTGGAAACACGGCACCTCGCATTGGTTTTCATCAGTCGCTTTCACATCACACCCAACAGCGATCTCTCGCCCAAATTGACGAACGCTGCGCAGAATGAAGTGGACGAATCGCCCGCCATCATTGCATGGCTTCTCGAGCAATAAAAATGATCTAACTTGTTTAAGGAACAGACTCTCTTGATCGTATCGTCGAGCCCTTTGACGCAATCAGAACTGCGCCCCGCCTATGAACTTGGGCGCAGGGCCATTCTGTCACGCGCAACTGCGACGCCCCTCAAACAAAATAGAATTGCGTTTTCATATGAGTGATAGTTTTGAACCCAACGAGAGCAACCAGCGCGCGCTTCGCGATGCGTTAGGGCAGTTTGGAACGGGGATCACCGTCATTACCTGTGATAGCGCATTTGGCCCTTTGGGGATCACTGCGAATAGCTTTGCGTCTGTCTCGCTCGATCCCGCTTTGGTGCTTTGGTCGCCTGCAAAGGTGTCGCGCCGTTATGAAGCCTTTGCTCAGGCACAGAATTTTGCGGTTCATATCCTGTCGCAAAAACAGAGTGATATTTGCCAAGGCTTCTCAAAAGATGCCGAAGCGTTTGAGGGCTTTGACTGGCGCGCAAACGAACATCGCGTGCCGTTGATTTCGGGGTCTCTAGCGTGTTTCGAATGCACGCAAGAAGCCGTTCACGACGCTGGAGATCATTCAATCGTCATTGGGCGCGTAGCGCGCGTGACAACTCAAGCCGGAAAACCACTAATGTTCCATTCTGGAAAGTACGGGCGCTTTGTGGCCGATTGATCGGCAATTTTTGACCGAAAAATACAAGCGCCACATCAAGAGATTTCAGAAATAGGTACGTCAGGCAGCGCCACTTTTGAACGTGGACTAGCTATTTGAGCGCGCAGGCCGCTTAGCGAAGGCGCATCTCGCTGAGTGCATCAAAGACATATGCGCGCGTATGCGCAAAGCTCACGCCAACCACGTCCCCAGCACGTGATCGCTCATCGCCGCGCTCTTCGACGACCAAACGCTCGCCAGTGTGTGCTTGCAAATAGGCGTAGGACACGCCGCCGAGGCTTTCTGTCATATCGACCTTGAAGGACGTGCCGTTGGGATCAATTGTTAGATGCTCAGGCCGGATACCAAAACTCACCTTGGTTCCCGCGTTGCCGCCCACACCTGTTGATATATCTTCTTGGAGTGCCGGCACATTGACTGAGCCCCCTTCCCCCAAGGTGCCCTCCAAAAAGTTCATGGCAGGCGATCCGATGAAACCGGCAACAAATTTGTTATCAGGATCGCGATATAGCTCCATGGGGCTACCCACTTGCTCGATCTTGCCCAAGCGCAGCACGACGATCTTGTCCGCAAGCGTCATCGCTTCGACCTGATCATGCGTTACATAGATCATCGTCGCGCCGATTTCCTTGTGAAGGCGGGCGATCTCGACGCGCATCTCAACGCGCAGTTCAGCATCTAGGTTCGACAGGGGTTCGTCGAACAAGAACACCTCTGGCCCGCGCACAATCGCGCGGCCAATGGAAACACGTTGACGCTGCCCCCCGGACAAAGCGGCGGGTTTGCGGTCCAAATACTCTTCCAACTTCAGAATGCGCGTTGCTTCAGCGACCTTTTCTTTGATCTCGGCCTTGGGATGGCCGTTCATCTTGAGGCCAAATCCCATGTTATCGCGCACTGTCATATGTGGATAAAGCGCGTAGGTCTGAAACACCATTGCCACGCCGCGCTGGGATGGATCTTCGCGCGTCACATCGCGCGCACCGATGTTGATCTGGCCTTCCGTCGTTTCCTCAAGACCTGCAACCATGCGCAACAAGGTAGATTTGCCACAGCCAGAAGGGCCAACGAAAACGCAAAATTCACCATCCTTGATCTCCAGATCAATCCCATGGATGACCTGTACCTCACCATATTTCTTGATGACCTTGTTCAGCGTCACTTCAGACATAAGTCCTACCCCTTTGGCGTCTCGTCAGGTTGCATGTTTAGTTGATCTGGAAAATGCCAACTCTGCGCGTCGTGGGCGATGGCACGTGCCGCTTGTTGGATACCAGGCACCAGTGCCTCAAGCGCATCCAAGTTGGTTCGCTGCGTCGAGCTGGTCACGGAAAGAGCCCCGAGCACCCGCCCTCGTGCAGACAAGATCGGCAGCGCAACGCAAATAATGCTTGGCTCATGTTCTTCGCGATCAAAGCCGTATCCTTTTGCTCGGATGTCGCTCAATTCCGCGCGCAGGTCTTCTTCGTTCGCAAGGGTATGTTCCGTGAACACATGGAAGCTTTGCTGCGCGATGACGCCCGCAAGGTGATCTTCCTCCAGATAGGCCATCATCGCCTTTCCGACACCTGTGCAATAGGCGGGCCCCACTTTGCCCGACCGGGAAAACATCTCAATCGGTTTATCGGGGACAATTTTGTCGACATAGAGGACTTGCGCATGATCGAGCTGCGCAAGGTGGACGGTTTCCCCCACATTGCGTGCCAAGGCATCAATATGCGGGCGCGCGATTGGAGCCAAAGAAGACTGCTGCCAAGCGGAATGAGCAAGGCGCACCAATCGTATGCCAGGTGCATAGGTTTGGCGATCAGGGTCGTAACTCAGCATCCCTTGCGACGTGAGCGTTTGCACAAAACGGTAAACTGTTGCTTTGGGAAACTCTGCCCGCTCTAGCACATCGGAAAAACGAACGGGCCGTCCAAAAGACGCGACAAGATCAAGAATATCCAGCGCCTTACCAACCGTTCCATCGCTTTTCCCACGATCCAGAGCCATTGCATCAAACCTCCCAGAAAATGCAATTTTGCGCGCTTTCTTCGCTGCGCCGCCGCATGTCTTGCGTATTGACAAGCCTAACTGAGTCGCGATTTAGTATCAATATCCAAAACCAAGTTTCAAATAATGGAACTTACATCTGGAACTACGAAGAATGGGGCAGCACGGAAACCTGCGCCCTGTTTGACATAGGAAAGCATCTAGGGAGGAAACCATGCGTTCCATTATTAAGGCGTCCGTTGCGACGCTTGCTGCCTCAACTGCATTGGCGGGCACTGCATTCGCAGCTGATCTGACCGGCGAGTTGAACATCACATCTGACATGTCCAACCCTGCGCCGCGCGCGGTGATGGAAGGTCTGGCTGCAAAATTCGACGAAATGCACCCGAACCTGACGGTGAACCTCACGGTTGTTGACCGCGAAGCGTGGAAAACACAGATCCGCAACTCGCTCAGCGCCAATGCGCCTGACGTTGTGAACTGGTATGCGGCAAACCGCATGGGCCCATATGTCTCTGCTGGCCTGTTCGAAGATGTCTCTGACGTTTGGGCCGATCCTGCGCTTGCAAGCCTCGCCTCCACCAAAGGCGCGATGACCATCGACGGCAAACAGTGGGGCGTTCCATACACGTATTACCAGTGGGGCATCTACTACCGCGAAGACATCTTCAAAGAGCTGGGCCTTTCAGAGCCAGCGACGTTCGATGAAGAAATGGCGAACTGCGCGAAGATCATCGACTCTGGTCGCAAGTGCTACACAATCGGTTCCAAGTATCTTTGGACCGCTGGCGGCTGGTTCGACTACATGAACATGCGCACCAACGGCTTTGACTTTCACATGGAGCTGGCGCAAGGCAACGTTGCTTGGACAGATGACCGCGTTCGCGAGACATTCGCAAACTGGCGCAAGCTGATCGACATGGGCGCGTTTGTGGACGATCACCAGACGTATTCATGGCAGGAAGCTCTGCCCTTCATGGCCAAAGGCGAAGCAACGGCGTACCTGATGGGTAACTTTGCAGTTGCGCCTCTGCGTGAAGCGGGCCTGACAGACGATCAACTGGGCTTCTATCAGTTCCCACTGATCGCGGACGTACCACAGGGTGAGGACGCGCCAACAGACACGTTCCACATCCCATCCGGCGCGAGCAACAAAGAAGCCGCGCGCGAATTCCTGAAATTCGTGACATCTGCGGACGTTCAGTCTGAGATCAACGGCGGCGACAAGCTTGGCCAGCTTCCTGTGAACTCCGGTTCAACAGTGGCGGACGACAAGTTCATCGGCAAAGGCTTCAACATGCTGTCCAACAACGCAAAGGGCGGCGTCGCGCAGTTCTTTGACCGTGATTTCCCTGCGGAAATGGCGTCGGCTGGCATGGAAGGTCTGCAAGAATTCATGGTGTTCCCAGACAATCTGGACGACATCCTTGCACGTCTCGAAGATGTACGCGCACGCGTTTATAAATAAGCCCTAGCGCTTATCTTTGGCCCTTCGCTTTCATGGGGAGGGCCATCCCCAACCGCCTATCCGCAAGCCCTTGACCCAAGCGCTTTCGAATACGCGCCCCGCAGGAGATGCCTGATATGTCTGCCCCCGCTTCGTCCAATCGCAGTTGGTACAAACGTAATGAGATCAGTGTGACCCCGTGGCTTTTTCTGATCCCCGGCATCCTGTTCTTTGCGGTCTATGTGATCATCCCGATTTTCCAGAGTTTCTGGATCAGCTTCCATGAATGGGATGGTCTAGGCGAAAAGACTTATGTGGGCACAGCGCATTACGAACGCCTGCTCGGGCTTGGCGATCAGAAGATGGATCGCAAGTTTGAAGTCTCTTTCTGGAACAACCTCAAATGGCTCGCGCTTTACTTGCTGGCCATCCCTATGGGGTTATTCATCGCGCTGTTCCTCAATCAAACCGTGCGCGGCATTCGCATCTATAAGTCCTTGTTCTTCTTCCCTTTCGTGATCTCACAAGTGGTCGTCGGTCTTGTTTTCTCTTGGTTCTACCTGCCCCGCGAAGGGCTGCTGAATGCCGTTTTAGGCTTCTTCAATCTTGGCACGGTGAACATCCTTGGCGATCCTGACCTTGCCACCTATGGCATCATCGCTGCGGGTCTTTGGCCGCAAACGGCCTATTGCATGATCCTTTATCTGACGGGGCTCAACGCGGTTGACCCTGAACAGGTCGAAGCCGCGCGTCTTGATGGGGCGAAGGGTTGGAAAATGCTCTGGTACGTGATCCTGCCGCAACTCAAGCCTGCGACCTTCATCGCCTTTGTTGTGACAATCATCGGTGCGCTGCGCTCCTTCGATCTGATTTCGATCATGACCAACGGTGGACCCTTCGGCTCAACCCGCGTTCTTAGCTTTTACATGTTCGAAGAAAGCCTCTCTGAATTTGGCTTCCGCATGGGCTATGGCTCGGCGATTGCAACGGTGCTCTTCTTCATCATGCTCGGCTTTATCGTTTACTTCCTCTACTCCATGTGGCGCGACGAGAAGGAGGCACGCTGATGTTTCCCACACCTATTGAAAAACAATCGCGCTCTTGGCAGCTGACCTATCAAGGCTTGCTTCCTGTTGCGCTGGTCATGTGGCTCTTGCCACTTATCGCGGTCGCGGTCTTCTCGATCCGGCCCGATTCAGACTTCACCAATGGCAACTATTGGGGCGTGCCGAGTTCGTTCGATTTCTTCGAAAACTACGGCAAAGTCTTCTTTGAGAGCGACATGCCACGCTATCTGCTGAACTCGGTTATGATCACGATCCCGACCGTGCTTGGCACCATCGCGCTCTCTGCGATGACGGGTTTCGCCCTGGGCATTTACAAATTCAAAGGCAATCTGCTGATCTTCTTCATGTTCATTGCAGGTAACTTTGTGCCATTCCAAATCCTCATGGTTCCCGTGCGTGACCTGACGGTAAACATGAACCTTTATGACACAAAAACCGGTCTGATCCTGTTCCACATCGCTTTTCAAACAGGCTTCTGCACCCTCTTCATGCGCAACTTCATCCGCGCGCTGCCTTTCCCGCTGATCGAAGCGGCCCGCGTTGAAGGCGTGCGCGAATGGCAGATTTTCCTCTATGTGGTCCTGCCGCTGATGAAGCCTGCCCTTGCAGCGCTCGCGGTGCTGATCTTCACCTTTATCTGGAACGATTATTTCTGGGCGGTTGTCTTGACCCAAGGCCCTGATGCGCAGCCTGTGACCGCTGGCATCACTGCCTTTAACTCTCAATATCGCGCGGCGTATCATTTGATGAGCGCTGGCTCTATCGTCGCGGCTCTTCCCCCTGTTTTGATGTTCTTCTTGATGCAGAAGCACTTCATCGCGGGCCTAACCTTGGGCGCTGTTAAGTAAGATGCAACATTGGAGATTAGATTGCAGCCGCCAGACTTTGGTTCTGGCAGCGACGGGCGCGCGACTGCCGCAAGTGGTCTATTGGCGCGCGCCTTTGCCGCTGGGCGAGGATCTGGAAACGATCCGCGCCGCCCATGCGATTGATGTGACGGGCGGCATGCTGGACGAGAACCCCGATCTTAGCATCTGCCCCGAAGCTTCGCGCACCTTCCCGGGCCAGCCAGGCATGATCATCCGCTCTGAAAATGGCACTCCCTTGCTGCCGAAGTTCTGCTTTGAGAGCGATCACGCCAGCAAGGGCGCACTAACCCTTGTTTACCGCGACGCCGCGCATGGGCTGAGCTATACGGCAACCTTCCAGATCGAGCCGCTCACCCATATCATCACCGCGAAAGCCAGCCTTGATGCGGACGCGCCGATCCATCTGCATTGGCTCTCTGCGCCTGTCTTCCCCGCCTCCCAACAAAGCGCGGAGATGATCGATTTCGCAGGCCGCTGGTGCGGGGAGTTCCAACCCAACAGAACCGCTTGGTCCGCTGGCATACGCATGCGTGAGAACCGCACGGGGCGAACGGGGCACGAACATTTCCCTGCATTGATCGTGCCTGAAGCTGGCGCAACCAATACGCAAGGGGCAGCGCACGCGTTCCACTACGGTTGGTCAGGCGGGCACAAAATGATCGCCGAAGAGCTGCCCGATGGACGCCGTCAAATCCAGTTCGGCCATGCGCCGCGCGTGGAAGCAAACGCAGGCACGCATTTCTCTTCCGCCCCGCTCTATGCTGTCTATTCATCGGATGGTTTAAACGGCTGCGGCGTCTCCTATCAGCGACATTTACGCGATCACATCGTGACTTTCCCCCAGCCCGATCGCGCCCGCCCCGTGCATTATAATTGCTGGGAAGCGGTCTATTTCGATCACAAACTGGATGTCCTGAAAGACATCGCAGACCGCGCCGCCAACCTTGGCGCAGAGCGGTTTGTTCTTGACGATGGCTGGTTCGGCCAGCGCGATGACGACACCACTTCGCTGAGCGATTGGAAAGTCGATCCGCGCAAATACCCTGACGGTCTCGGCCCGCTGATTGATCACATTCACAGTCGCGAGATGTCCTTTGGCATCTGGTTCGAGCCTGAGATGATCAACCCCGACAGCGATCTGCACCGCGCCCATCCTGATTGGGCTTTAGGCGGTGAGGATCAAACGCTAGGGCGTCAACAAAAAGCGCTCAACATGGCGCTGCCAGAAGTGCGTGATTTCATTTACAACCGTATGGCCGCGATCCTGTCGAAATATCCAATCGACTACATCAAGTGGGACCATAACCGCGTGCTGCCTGCCCCCGATGCGGCGCAAACTCGTGGTTCCTATGCGCTCATCGACCGTTTGCGCGCAGATTTCCCGATGGTTGAAATAGAAAGCTGCGCCTCTGGCGGCGGGCGTATCGATTTTGGCATTCTCTCGCGCACCCAGCGCGTTTGGCTTTCCGATAGCAACGACGCGCTAGAGCGCCTGCGCATGCAGCACGATGCGGCGCTCTTTCTGCCTATGGTCGTCACTGGATCACACGTCGGGCCGCGCCATTGCCATACCTCGGGGCGTACGCTTGATATCAGCTTGCGCGCATGGGTCGCCGCCCAGCGCCATATGGGGTTCGAAATGGATCCGCGCGAGCTGACGGAGCACGAAGTCACAGTTCTCAAAGACGTCACGAGCTGGTGGAAAGCCAACCGCAACTGGCTGGAGCGCGCCGATATCCTGCGTCTCGACAGCCCCGATCCAGCGGTAATCGCGGAACAGCAATTAGCCGAGGATGACACGCGATTTGTGATCTTCGCGGGTAAAGCTGCCACCTCAGCGCAAATCGCCCCGCGCCCGCTGCGCGCAACGCGGCTTGATCCCGATGCAAACTATGACATCTGTTTGCTGAACAAAGCCACCGCCCCTGCGCTGTCACGAGGTACCCCGATCCTAAGGGAACAGGCGATCACCGTTTCTGGCAGCTACCTCATGCATCACGGCATAACCCTTCCTTGGAATTTCCCAGACACACTCTGGGTGATAGAAGGACGCAAGTTGTGACCCTCTCCCTCGCCAACACACTCGACCCAACAAAGGAGCGCAAGATATGAGCGCGACATTCCCAGAGCTCAAAGACGCATCGGTGTTTATCACCGGAGGTGGCAACGGAATCGGCGCGGCTTTGAGCGAAGGATTGCTTGCTCAAGGTGCGCGCGTGGCCTTTGTTGGACGCTCTGATGCGCGCGCGTTTTGTGATGACATGGAGGCAAAACACGGCAATCGCCCTCACTTCATACAATGTGATATCACGGATATAGCCCGTCTGAAGAACGCAATGAACGAGGCCAGCGAGCGTCACGGCCCTATTACAATACTCATCAACAACGCCGCCAATGATAAGCGCCATGACTTGGCTGAAATAGACGAAGACTTCTATACTTGGATGATGGACATCAACCTTAAAGCCTATGTCTTTGCCTGCCAGCATGTCGCGCCAATGATGGCGGCTGCGGGCGGAGGCTCGATCATCAACTTCACCTCGATTTCCTATATGATGGGGAATGCCGGTTATCCGCTATACACAGCCGCAAATTCGGGGATCAACGGTTTGACTCGCTCTTTGGCACGTGATCTTGGCAGCGAAAACATTCGTGTGAACGCTCTGGCTCCGGGCTGGGTTCTCACGCAAAAACAGAAAGATCTGTGGGTGACAGAAGACGGACTAGCGGCGCATTTAGAACGCCAATGCCTGAAAGATCCGCTCGCGCCAGCCGACATTGTTGGCGGCGTGCTATTTCTCGCATCTAACCTGAGCCGTGCTATGACGGGGCAATCTCTCGTCATTGATGGCGGCGTCGTGGTGACAGGATGAGCCAGAACACATCAATCAAACCCGCTTGGATCGGCGTCGATTGGGGCACTACCAATCTGCGCGCTTATGCTATGACTGAACAGGGCGAGCTGCTGGACGAATGCTGCTCTGAACAGGGCATGTCGTCTTTGGAGCCATGCGCGTATGAAGCTGCTCTGCGCAGCCTTATTGCCCATTGGGACTTGCCAAATCCTTGCACAATTGTCGCCTGCGGTATGGTCGGCTCGCGGCAAGGATGGCAAGAAGCCCCCTACCGCGCAGTTCCTTGCACCGCCGGAACCGATAGCCCTGTCCGCGTCAATCACAGTGGAAATGACCTGAATGTCTGGCTGATACCGGGCGTAAAGCAAAACGATCCAGCGGACGTTATGCGGGGGGAAGAAACGCAGATCGCAGGATTTCTAGCGCTCAATGATGATTGGGATGGCGTGATTTGCTTGCCCGGAACCCACTCGAAATGGGTCCATGTCAGCGCTGGTGAGATCGTTAGTTTCCGAACCTTTATGACGGGAGAAGTGTTCCAAGCGATCAGTACGCAAACTGTGCTCAAGCATTCACTTAGCGGCGAGGACTGGGACCACGCTGCTTTTGAAACAGCATTGTCTGACACGCTGTCACGACCTGAAAACCTCGGTAGCACGCTCTTTTCCTTGCGGGCCTCAGACCTGCTGCATGGGCAATCCTCTGGCACGGCGCGCGCGCGTCTATCAGGATGTTTGATAGGTGCGGAATTGGCCGCAGCCAAACCTTACTGGCTCGGTCAACGGATTGCGATTATTGGAAATGATCGGCTCTGCGATCTTTACAGTTTTTCACTTTCGCAGCAGGGTATACAAGCAGAGCGATCTGAGGCAGGCGCAATTACACGCGCAGGCTTAGTCGCTGCTTATCTTTCTCTCTGAAGGAAACACATTTATGAGCCGACCATTGATCGCCATTTTGCGTGGCGTAACTCCTATTGAAGTCAAAGACATTGCCAGCGCGATTATAGACGCAGGTATACGGCGTATCGAAGTTCCAATGAACTCGCCAAATGCACTTAAATCCATTGAAATATTGGCTAAAACCTTTGGTTCTGTCGCCCAGATTGGCGCTGGTACTGTGTTGCAGGTCGAAACTGTGATTGCCGTGGCAAAAGCAGGCGGGCAATTGATCGTATCGCCCAATGCAGACACCCAAGTAATCGCCGCCACCAAGCTTGCAGGACTGGATAGCTACCCTGGCGTTATGACACCAACAGAGTGCTTTGCCGCGCTAGGCGCTGGTGCAGATGGGCTGAAAATATTCCCAGCTTCACTGTTGGGTGTCAGTGGCCTCAAAGCCATTCGTGCGGTCTTGCCTGTTGGGACGCAAGTTTACGCCGTTGGCGGCGCGGATCATACGAATTTTGCTGAATGGATGGCCGCCAGCGCAGACGGGTTTGGCATTGGTTCTGCGCTTTATAAACCGGGTTTTACCGCTGGCGAAGTTGGCGAGCGCGCGCGCATGATGGTTGCCGCCTTTGACGAGGCCAGCGCATGATTTTTGATGATAGAGCCTGTAGGCTCGGTGAAGGACCGCTATGGCATCCTTTGCGCAAAGAATTGTTCTGGTTCGACATAAACGCATGCAAAATCCATACCAAGGCAAAGAGTTGGTCATTCAAACTTAGCGTCTCTGCAGCGGGCTGGATCAATCGCTCAACGCTGTTGGTCGCGTCCGAAGTTGGCTTGCACCTGTTCGAAATCGGCACTGGCTCGCTGAGCGATCCCATAACGCTGATCGAAGCGGATCAGCCTGAAACACGTTCCAACGACGGGCGCGCGGATCCATGGGGCGGGTTCTGGATCGGCACAATGGGAAAAGGGGCAGAGTTTGGCGCTGGCGCTATCTATCGCCATTTCAAAGGCGAGACGCGTAAACTTGTTGCCGACGTGAGCATTTCCAACGCGATATGTTTCACACCTGATCATCAGTATGCTCATTATACTGACACCCTCACAAAGCAGGTGATGCGCGTGCCTCTTGATCCTCTGAATGGCTGGCCACAAGGCGCAGCCGAAGTCTGGCTAGATCTTAACGACGTTGGCCTTAATCCAGATGGTGCGGTTGTCGACGCCTCAGGCACCTTCTGGGTCGCGCTTTGGGGGGCCTCTTGTGTGAATGGATATGCGCCTGACGGCTCACTTGTCGCAAGCCATCCGATCGACGCACGCCATGTAAGCTGCCCTGCGTTTGGCGGCGATGATCTAAGCGATCTTTACGTGACATCGGCAACGCAGGACATACGGGGCGAACTCGCAAACAACGGCAAAACCTTTTGCTTGCCTCAGATCGCAAAAGGTCAGCAGGAACATCAGGTTATGCTATGAAGCGCACATTAGGGGTTTGCTATTATCCAGAGCATTGGTCCGAGGAACGTTGGGCAATCGACGCAGCACAAATGATCGAAGCGGGTCTCACTTGGGTGCGCGTTGGTGAGTTTGCATGGTCACGACTAGAGCCAACATCGGGCGATCTACAACTCGATTGGCTCGCGCGCGCGATAGATACCTTGGGTGCAGCAGGCTTGCAGCTCATCCTTGGCACACCGACCGCCACGCCGCCGCGCTGGATGCTCGACAAACACCCCGATATGCTTGCGGTTGACGCAGAGGGGCGCGCGCGAGGATTTGGCTCTCGCAGGCACTACTGCTTTTCCCATGTTGGTTATTTGGAGGAATGCCGCCGCATCACGCGCATCCTTGCAAAGCGCTTTGGTGACAATCCATATGTAACCGCTTGGCAGACTGACAATGAATATGGCTGCCATGACACAACCGTCAGCTACTCCCAATCCGCCACCCTCGCGTTTCAAGCGTGGTGTGCGAAGCGCTATCAAACCCCTGAGGCTTTGAACGCTGCATGGGGCAATATATTCTGGTCAATGGAATATGATCGCTTTGATCAGATCGGTCTGCCGAACCTCACCGTAACCGAAGCCAACCCCGCACATGTGTTGGCATTCAGGCGGTTTTCATCGGATCAGGTCGTTGCCTTCAACCGGGCGCAAACCGAAATCCTGCGCGGATTTACCAAAGCTCCTTTGATCCACAATTATATGGGGCGCGTCACTGACTTTGATCATTACGCAGTCGGGGATGATCTCGATATTGCCTCTTGGGACAGCTATCCGATTGGCTTTTTGTCCGATCGCTTAGAAGGGACACTGGAACATAAAGCGCGCTTTATGCGTCAAGGTGACCCTGACATGCAGGCGTTTCACCATGACCTTTATCGCACCGTTGGCAAAGGCCGCCTTTGGGTGATGGAGCAGCAACCCGGTCCAGTGAACTGGGCCCCCTATAACCCTGCCCCGCTTGCTGGAATGGCGCGACTGTGGGCGTGGGAAGCCTTTGCACATGGCGCAGAGTCCGTGCTCTATTTCCGCTGGCGACAAGCGCCCTTTGCCCAAGAACAAATGCACGCAGGGCTGTTGCGTCCAGACGGCGAACCTGCTCCTGCCCTGAGCGAAGCCAAACACGTGGCAGAAGAGCTGGCTGAGCTGCCAAACGTTGACACTGCAAAAGCCAAGGTCGCTTTGATCTTCGATTACCCGTCTTGCTGGGCTTGGGAGACCCAACCCCAAGGCGCGGATTTCGATATGTTCCGCCTTGCATTCGAAACCTATCGCGCCGCACGCGCGCTGGGATTGTCGCTCGATATCATTGCGGCCGATGCCGACTTAGAGGGCTACGATCTGGTTCTCGCGCCCGGCTTGCTAGAATTGCCAGAGACCCTGAATACCTATCAAGGCATCGCTTTAATCGGGCCTCGCACAGGTTCAAAAACTGGTGAAATGAGTATCCCAACGCCGATGGGCCCAAACATTACCAGCATTGATTGCGTCACCGCGCGCGTCGAAAGCATCCCGCCACACGCGCGTATTCTTTTGCAAGAGCGCGGCGCATTCAAACATTGGTTCGAGCACCTAAATGGCAGCGCCGCCGTTAAGACCCGCACTCTGGATGGCGCTCCTGCAATAATGTTTGCAGGCGGGCTGCATTACATAGCCGGCTGGCCCGATGCCGAGACTTATATCGATATTATCGAAGATCTGGCGACACAGGCAAATATCGAAACCCAGCGGCTACCTGACGGTTTGCGCTGCCGCGACGCAAATGATCAGCGGTTTTGGTTTAACTACTCCCCTGACGACATCACTTATATGGGTACAACAATCAAAGCCGCTGATCTGCATATCGAACCACTCACCAGCCTATCGCCGCACGCCTAGCCTTCCTCTCTCGAAAAATATCCTCGGGGGTCTGGGGGTGAAACCCCCAGCGGATCGGATCGCGCAAGCGATCGGAAACCGACAAAAAGAAAAGGCCAGCACGATGTGTACTGGCCCAATCAATCTCATGTAATCAACAGGTTACGCCAGATCAAAGCGATCTGCATTCATCACCTTGCTCCAGGCCGCTACGAAATCAGCGACGAATTTCTCGCCTGCATCGGCACTTGCATAAACCTCGGCCACAGCGCGCAGTTCAGAGTTAGAGCCAAACACAAGATCAACCCGCGTCCCAGTCCAGCGCTTAGCGCCCGTTTTGCGATCCTTGCCCTCGAACAAGTCTTCATCACTGGAAAGCGGTGACCAGACCGTGTCCATGCTCAACAGGTTCACAAAGAAGTCGTTGCTCAGCGTGCCAGCACGATCCGTAAGCACACCGTGATCAGAGCCGTCAAAGTTCGCGCCAAGCGCGCGCATTCCGCCAACAAGAACCGTCATCTCGGGCGCGGTCAGCCCCAAAAGCTGTGCTTTATCAACCAGCAACGCCTCGGCCGACACGGTGTAGCGCGCCTTAGAGTAGTTGCGGAAACCGTCGGCTTGTGGCTCAAGCACCGCGATACTTTCAACGTCCGTCTGCTCGGCGCTAGCGTCCATGCGGCCCGCAGTGAACGGCACTTCAACCGAGTTTCCCGCAGCTTTCTCAATCGCCGCGCTGCCCGCAAGGACGATCAGGTCCGCCATTGACACTTTCGTGTCACCCTTTGCGTTAAACGCCGCTTGGATACCCTCAAGCGCCGCCAAAACCTTGCTTAGTTGCGCAGGGTTATTTGCCTCCCAGCCAATTTGCGGCTCAAGACGAACGCGCGCGCCATTGGCACCGCCGCGCTTGTCGGACCCACGGAAGGTAGACGCAGAAGACCAAGCTGCAAGAACCAGTTCTTGAACAGAAAGGCCTGTCGCGAGAATGTCAGCTTTCAGCGCCGCAATATCTGCCGCATTCACCAGCGGGTGATCCACTGCTGGAATCGGGTCTTGCCAGACAAGGTCTTCGTCAGGCACCAACGCGCCAAGATACAGCGACTTCGGCCCCATATCACGGTGTGTCAACTTGAACCAAGCACGTGCAAAGGCATCTGCGAAATCGTCGGGGTTTGCATGGAAGCGGCGCGAAATCACCTCATAAGCAGGGTCCATGCGCATTGCCATATCGGCTGTGGTCATCATGATCGGAACGCGTTTGCCCGAACCATCAACTTCAGGTGCGTGATTTTCTTCTTTTAAATCAATTGCATGCCAAATTTGTGCACCTGCTGGCGACTTGGTCAATTCCCACTCGTACCCGAAGAGTACGTCGAAAAAGCCCATGTCCCACTGAATCGGGTTCGGTGTCCACGCGCCTTCAACACCAGAAGATGTCGTATGAACGCCAACGCCGCTTTCAAAGCTATTGGCCCAGCCTAGACCCTGCGCATGGATCGGTGCCGCTTCCGGCTCTGGTCCAACCAGATCAGGATTACCAGCGCCATGTGCTTTGCCAAATGTGTGACCCCCTGCGACCAAGGCCACGGTTTCTTCATCGTTCATACCCATGCGGCCAAAGGTGTCACGAATGTCAAAGCCAGAGGCAACGGGATCGGGGTTTCCGTCTGGTCCTTCTGGATTCACATAAATCAGACCCATTTGAACAGCGGCAAGCGGGTCTTCTAACTCGCGCTCACCAGAGTATCGGCTATTTTCGCCGCCACTGGTTTGAAGCCATTCCGCCTCTTCACCCCAATATATATCTTGCTCAGGCTCCCACGTATCGGCGCGGCCACCGGCAAACCCGAAGGTTTCAAGGCCCATTGATTCAATGGCCGCATTACCCGCAAGGATCATCAAGTCAGCCCAAGACAGTTTGCGCCCATATTTGGCTTTCACAGGCCAGAGCAAGCGACGGGCTTTATCGAGCGAGACGTTGTCTGGCCAGCTATTCAGTGGCGCAAAACGTTGTGAGCCGGATGTCGCGCCGCCGCGGCCGTCGCCCGTGCGATAGGTGCCCGCGCTGTGCCATGCCATGCGAATGAAGAAAGGGCCGTAATGGCCATAATCCGCAGGCCACCACTCTTGGCTATCGGTCATCAGCGCATAAAGGTCTGCGCGCACAGCTTCGAGATCAAGGGATTTGAACTCTTCCGCATAGTCGAAATCGTCGCCCATCGGATCAGACAGGTTGGATTTTTGGCTTAGGATGCGTAGGTTTAGCTGTTCAGGCCACCAATCACGGTTACTGCGTGTGCTCGCTGTCGCCGCATGTAAAACGGGGCATTTGCCTGCTTGAGATACGTTGTTGCCGTCCATGTCTGTTCTCCCGATAGAGTTATTTCTGTAAAACCGAATTGGACGTCACTGGCGGCAAGACCGACGCGTCCAACGATTCTTAGTCAGGCTAACAGAGCCAATCCATAGTTTACATTTGCATATTTTCATCCATCTGATAATTTTTCATTATGAGTGAACTTACCCTAAAACAGCTCCGCTATTTCGAAGCCGTTGCGCGTCATGGCCACTTTGGGCGCGCGGCCTCTGTATGTGCAATTTCGCAGCCAGCCATTTCGGTGCAAATAAAAGAGATGGAGCAAACCTTGGGCGCGCCGCTGTTCGAACGCGGCGCGCGGCAGGTTCGGCTAACCCGAGTTGGCGAAGACCTCATAACGCGCGCACGCGCGATACTGGGCGAAGTGGATCAACTTATCGACATTGCGCGCGCCTCCAACGGGCAATCCCTGGCGCGTCTACGGCTGGGCATTATTCCGACAATTGCGCCCTATTTGCTCCCGTCCTTGATTGGCGCGCTGAAACAGCAAAGCCCCGCGCTCGACCTTCATGTGCGCGAAACGCTGACCCCTAAGTTGCTGCATGAATTGGCCGACGGAAAGATCGACGCGGCAATCCTTGCCCTGCCCGTTTCCGAGCCGAGCCTATTCGAAGCCCCCCTTTTCAGCGAAGATTTCGTACTGGTGCGCCCGGCCCAGCAAGCGAACGAGCCGGTGCCCGACGGCGAGGCTCTGCTGAAAATGCGTCTTTTGTTGCTTGAGGAAGGACATTGCTTTCGCGATCAGGCTTTGGCCTTTTGCAATGTAAACACCGCGCTTCCACGCGACGGATTGGATGGCAGCTCGCTCACCACTTTGGTGCAAATGGTGAGCGCTGGCATCGGCGTGACCCTTATTCCCGAAATGGCAATCCCTGTTGAAACCCCTGCCGCAGAGGTTTGCGTGTCTGCCTTTCCAACCCCTGCCCCGACACGGCAGATCGGCATGGTCTGGCGCAAAAGCAATCCACTTGCCGCGCATTTCACCCAAATCGCTGACATCGTTCGCGAGCTTCAGATTAAGCGCAGGGTAACGCCGACACAGTCCTGAACTGAGCGCGGCGCGAGGTAAGGGACGTTTCAACAGGGCGATTCTAACCCTGTTCTTACGCTCGCGCTCGCCCCAGAATTGAAAGCGGCTGAATACGCATGAACGTTGTCCTCTCATCACCAACTTTGCTTTTTTCGTTTGAATCGGCAGGTTTATGGATTTTGCATGACTTTGCGCCTCGCAATCGGAAGACGAATGGCCAATCGGGGAAGTCAGTCAATATTTTCCCATAAAACACAACCACTTAACCCCTACCCTTAGAAGCGTAATGTGTAACAAGTAAGGAACCATCATGACAAAGTTTGCGTTTGCGATCGCCGGCTTGGCGCTATGCGCTGCCACAGTTTCATCCCCCGCCTTTGCAGGCGGCGAGGCGCGGGTGTTACGCATCGTTCCAGGACTTTGCGAGGACTTTAAAGGCACGCTGAAAACCTGGGCCAGCGGGATCAAGGGCCATGGTGCCTATGCGCTTCCGATTGCGCCGCGCTCGATGAACCTAAGTTGCGATAACCCTGGCCCGATTGTGCCTGTTGGCCAGTCCTACGGTTTTGACAACATGTTTGAAGCAGAGCAGGCCGCGCTCAATTATTGCGAAGAACACAAGCCAACTGGATTTTCTGACTGCCTCATTGTCGCGCGCTCATTGCCGACCAAATAAGCGGTAACGCCTGCAAAAGAGAACGCGCAGCAGCGCGTTTTCGCCCCGCGACCCAGCCCGAATTGGCACGCGCGGATAAAAGCGACTTGAACCAAACCCGCTTTCCCATCACATTCGTAAAAACGAATATTGGGAGGTTGGATCATGATTACACGTCGTTCACTACTTGCGCAGGGCGCAGCAAGCGCGGCGTTGCTCGCAGCCCCCAAATTGGCCCTTGCGGAAATTTCCCTTGGCAGCGCGACACTGACGACCGTTAGCGATGGCTCGCTGTCTTTGCCGGGCAGTTTTGTGACCGGCAACCTGCCTGACTCTGCCACTGACATCATCAAAAGCTATGGCCTGAGTACCGAAACATATACGCCAGAGTGCAACGTAACCCTTTACCGCGACGGCACGAACACCGTTTTGTTTGACGTCGGCTCTGGCCCTGACTTCATGCCAAACGCGGGCGATCTATTTGATAGCCTTGATGCGGCAGGGGTCGCGCTGGAAGACATCACCCATGTCGTCTTTACCCACGCGCACCCAGATCATATCGGCGGTTTGCTTGATGATTTTGACGACTTGATGCTGCCCGATGCCTCCTATCATATGGGACGCGCGGAATGGGATTACTGGTGGGATCCAGAAACCGTAAACACGATTGGCGAGGCGCGTGCCAGCTTTGCGGTTGGCGCCAAGCGTCGTTTGGAAATGCTTGAAGATCAGATAAACTTCTTTGATGCGGGGGATGAAATCCTGCCTGGTATCGCCGCGATCGCAACATACGGACATACACCTGGCCATATGGGCTTTGAGGTTCGCCAAGGATCACAAAGCGCAATGGTTGTGGGCGATGCGATTGGCAACCATCACGTAGCGTTTCACCACCCCGAATGGGCGAGCGGCTCGGATCAGGATGCAGAAACGGGTATAAACACGCGCAAGATGCTGATGGACCGTATGGCCAATGAGCAGATGACGATCGCAGGTTTTCATTTGCCAAACGGCGGAATTGGCCGGGTCGAAGCAAAGGATGGCGCGTATCGTTTCGTCTCTGAAAGCTAAGCGCATTCGCTTTAAGCATGCGAATCTCTAAACAGCTGTGGCAAACGAGGCCTGCTTTTGCGCTTGCCTCATTTGCTCAGAACTAGCCGAATTTTGTTTCCAAGACCGCGACAATAAAATGTGCGGTCTCGGGTGGCGTTTGGGCGCCCCATCGCCGCATCGCGCCAGAAACGGGGTGAAGGGTTCACCCCCCAAGCAGAAACAACTCTATGACTTTATGTGGTTTTTGGAAAAATCACGCCCCTGACCGACCTTTTGAACAGACGATACAGAATACGCGCCACCAGCTCTCTCGCTCGCTATTATCGACGAATGCTCGGAAACAATTACCTTGTTTTTCTTGCCGCTCGCACAAAGCTTAACGCATCCTATCCTTATTAACGATTTATTAAGGAAGAATTGATGCACAAACCTCTCACAATTGCCCTCACACTATCACTTTGCGCCCTAGGGCTTGCGACAACTGCATCTGCAGGCGGCGCCAAAGCCAAACGGGGGATGTCTATTCACAACACCATTTGCCCAGCATCGGCACCCTCGTTGCGCGCATGGGCGCGCTCTACGTCGGGATACGGTTCATTCGCAGCACCTTATGTAGCAGGCAACAAAGGCGGATCTTGTGATAGCTACATCGGGTACTTTCCGACGAGCCAATCCTATGGTCACAAAGACAGCTGGGTTGCGGATCAGGCAGCCCTTAGCCACTGCGAAGCGCGCAAACCTGCTGGCTTTACGGGATGCACGATCGTCGCCCGTAGTTATCCAATCAAGTAACGAATAAAAAGGGGAGGCCAAAAGGCCTCCCAGTGTTCGCAAACTCAAGCTCATCGTTATCACCGCTCGGAATATTTTTTGCCTGCGGCCTGGAATGCGTCAGAGGCCCCCTCAAGGGCCTCGTGACCGAATTTTTTTAGCTACAACCGGATGTCCCGCCGCAGGTGTTGCACTTCATGCAGGTGCCGTTGCGCACGAGCGTGTAGTTGCCACACTCCCCGCAAGCTTCGCCTTCATAGCCCTGCATTTTCGCCTTGGTACGGGCATCCATAGTGACGTTGCCGCTCGCCATGGCCGTTGTCGTCGTTGAGGTCGCAACCGCTGCGGTGCTGACTTCTGGCACCAGCGTTTGCAGCGCTGCAACTGGATCGGCAGAGCCACTCAGCGCAACCGCCCCCGCTTGACCGCCCTGGAGAACGACTAGTTCCTGCGGGAGGCGCTTGCGTAGGTACCCTGTGGAGCTGATCTGCTTCAGCACTTCCAAGGAATTATTCGCCGCTGTTTCGCTCAGCTCGGAGACGTTGCTCACGCCTTCTTCCGCGCCGCGACCGAGGTCATCGAAAGATGCGCCTTCGGGTTTGACGTGGGCCAAATCCGTGCGGTCCAGATAGGACACGGCGAGTTCGCGGAAGATATAGTCAAGGATCGACGTTGCATTCTTGATGCTGTCGTTGCCCTGAACCATGCCCGCTGGCTCAAACTTGGTGAAGGTGAAGGCGTCCACGAACTCCTCCAGCGGCACGCCATACTGGAGGCCAACAGACACCGCGATGGCGAAGTTGTTCATCATCGCGCGGAAGCCTGCGCCCTCTTTGTGCATGTCGATGAAAATCTCGCCAAGCTGGCCGTCTTCATATTCGCCCGTGCGCAAGTAAACCTTGTGACCACCCACAACCGCCTTTTGCGTATAGCCTTTGCGGCGCTCTGGCATTTTTTCGCGGTGCGATTTGACGATCTCTTTGACGATGACCTTTTCGACGATCTTCTCTGCGAGAACCGCTGCTTTTTCCTGAATGGAACCGCTTTCCAGCGTTTCCGCCGCTTCGTCGTCGTCCTCAACCAAGGCCGCTGCGAGAGGCTGGCTCAGTTTGGAGCCATCACGGTAAAGCGCGTTGGCTTTGATGCCGAGGGACCAAGACAGCTCATAGGCTTTCTGGCAGTCTTCAATGGTTGCATCATTCGGCATGTTGATCGTTTTGGAGATCGCGCCAGAGATGAACGACTGCGCCGCGGCCATCATGTGGATGTGGCTATCGACGGACAAGAAACGCTTGCCCTTCTTGCCGCATGGGTTGGCGCAATCAAAGATGCTCAGATGCTCTTCCTTGAGGAACGGAGCGCCTTCCAGAGTCATTGTTCCGCAAACGTGATCGTTCGCCGCGTCGATGTCCGCTTTGGAATAGCCAAGGTGCTTGAGCAAATCGAAGGTCGGATCGTTCAGCTTTTCGCTTGGGATGCCGAGGATGCCTGTGCAAAACTCTTCGCCCAGCGTCCACTGGTTGAAGACGAAACGGATATCAAAGGCAGATGCGAGCGCGGCGTCGATTTTCGCCAGCTCATTCGCGCCAAAGCCGTGACCGACAAGCGATGTGTGGTTGATGCCCGGCGCATTGCCGATGGAGGCGTGACCAACCGCGTAAGAGACGATCTCTTCGATCTGGGCAGAGCCGTAACCAAGGTTCTCAAGCGCCGCAGGAACAGATTGGTTGATGATTTTGAAGTAACCACCGCCTGCGAGTTTCTTGAATTTCACCAGCGCGAAGTCTGGCTCGATCCCTGTGGTGTCGCAATCCATCACGAGGCCGATGGTGCCTGTCGGTGCGATCACAGAAACCTGCGCGTTGCGGTAGCCGTGCTTTTCACCCAAGGCCAGCGCTTCGTCCCATGAGGACATCGCGAGTTTGGTGAGATCCGCGTCAGGTGAGTTCACCAGATCGAGCGGCACGGGCTTGATTTCAAGACCTTCATAGCCCTCTGTCGCGCCGTAAGCCGCGTTGCGGTGGTTGCGCATGACACGCAGCATGTGGTCTGCGTTTTTCGCGTGGCCCGGGAAGGCACCCAGCTCGCCCGCCATTTCAGCGGAGGTCGCATAGGAGACACCCGTCATAACAGCCGTCAGCGCGCCGCAAAGCGCGCGACCCTCGTCGCTGTCATAAGAGTGGCCCATGTTCATCAAGAGGCCACCGATGTTGGCATAGCCAAGACCCAGCGTGCGGAAATCATAAGAACGCTGCGCGATTTCCTTAGACGGGAACTGCGCCATCATCACGGAGATTTCCAGCGTCACTGTCCAAAGACGTGTTGCGTGCACATACTCTTCCGCTTGGAATTTGTTGTCCTTGTAGAACTTGAGCAAGTTCATCGAGGCCAAGTTACAGGCCGTGTCGTCAAGGAACATATACTCGGAGCACGGGTTGGAACCGCGAATTTCGCCGTCCTCAGGGCATGTGTGCCATGCGTTGACCGTGTCGTGATACTGAATGCCCGGATCAGCGCAGGCCCATGCGGCGTGGCCGATGTCTTCCCACAGATCGCGTGCCTTGATGGTTTTGGCGACGCTGCCATCGGTGCGGCGGATCAGTTCCCAATCGCCGTCCGCTTCGACCGCTTTCAGGAAGCTATCCGTGACGCGCACAGAGTTGTTGGAGTTCTGGCCAGAGACAGACGCATAGGCCTCTGAATCCCAATCCGTGTCATATGTCGGGAATTCGATGGATGCATAGCCCTGCTTTGCGTAATCCAGAACACGCTTCACATATGTCTCGGGGATCGCCGTTTTCTTGGCACCGCGAATAGCGCTTTTCAGCTGCTCGTTCTTCTTAGGATCGACCGCATCCTCGGAGGAGCCATCCCAAGCGCGGATCGCTTTGAAGATCTCGTTCAGGTGCTCTTCGTGCATCTTGGAGCCAGCGACGATAGAGGCAACTTTCTGCTCTTCCTTCACCTTCCAATTGATGAACTCTTGAATATCAGGGTGGTCCGCATCGCAGATCACCATTTTCGCGGCGCGGCGCGTTGTGCCGCCGGATTTGATCGCGCCCGCTGCGCGGTCACCAATCTTGAGGAAACCCATCAGGCCGGAGGACTTGCCTCCGCCTGAGAGCTGCTCACCGTCGGCACGCAGGGAGGAGAAGTTCGTGCCGGTTCCGGAGCCGTACTTGAAGAGACGGGCTTCGCGGACCCAAAGGTCCATGATGCCGCCGTCCCCTACAAGGTCGTCAGAGACAGATTGGATAAAGCAGGCGTGTGGCTGTGGGTGCTCATAGCTGGACGCGGATTTGGTCAGCTCTTTGGTCTGGTAGTCCACATAGTAGTGACCCTGCGCAGGTCCGTCGATGCCGTAAGCCCAGTGCAGACCTGTGTTGAACCACTGCGGGGAGTTCGGTGCGGCGCGCTGCGTGGCCAGCATAAAGCGCATTTCGTCGTAGTATGTCTTTGCGTCTGCCTCGGTGGTGAAATAGCCACCCTTCCAGCCCCAATAGGCCCATGCGCCTGCGAGACGGTCGAACACTTGCTTGGAGGAGGTTTCACCAGAAAAGCCGTCGTTGTCTTTGGCTGGCTCAGAGCGCCACAAGAACTCGGGTACGTTCTTTTCTTTGACCTTAGCGAGTTTGTTAGGAACGCCCGCTTTACGGAAATACTTTTGCGCGATCACATCAGAGGCGACCTGCGACCAGCTGTTCGGGACTTCTACGTTATCAAGCTTGAAAACGATTGAGCCATCCGGATTACGGATTTCCGAGCTCGTCGTTACAAAATCAAGCGAATTATAAGCGTCTTGACCTGCCTTGGTAAAATGTCTGCTGATCTTCATGTTCGTAGCCTTCCCCGTCGCCGTGAGCGAATTCATTGCCTGCGCCTGCGCGCCTCGTGCGAGTTATCGGACAAAACTTCCCTGATCAGGCCCTTTGCAACCAAAAGGCACGCTAACACACGCTGAAGTGAAGCCTGTGCAACTGTCAAATCTAAGAGAACTTTTTGCCACTATATGTTGTGGCTTTCCTGCCCCGCACCCCAAACTGGCGCAAAATCCTGTGTTGGGTCAACGGATTTATTTACGACGAAGTGATGTTTTTTGCGTTGACCCGCGCTTCATTTTTGAGGCGCGCGAAACGAGCACTGATTCAGATAAACCCCGAACATTGCGCCTCAAATACAGCTTAAAGTTAAAAACCTTTGTTTGCGGCAGGTTTAGCACGGCTCACTCATTCAGAACGCGAAGATTCATTACTTAAACGTTAATATGATTTTGACTGGCTGGTAAAAAATCTAAAATGCAAAATGTTGCATACATACCATATCCACCACACCCTGCCCCACCATTGCTTGTGGATATGTGCAGTGATTGTGTGGATAAACAGAGAAGCGTCTAGATGTAGTAGATCGCGGCACTGGAACACCAATGAACCCGAATTCAACTGATACTGAGATGTGGAAAATGGTCGGGACGGCAAGATTCGAACTTGCGACCTACGGTACCCAAAACCGTCGCGCTACCAGGCTGCGCTACGCCCCGACTGACGCGGTATCTAGCGATGTCTTTCGGGGATGAAAAGCCCGAAAATCACTCTTTGCACGGAATTAATGCAGGACCGCCCAAAAAGGCCGAATGCTGAAGCGCATCACCGACTTGAAACCCATATATTTCACTGAGTCCGCCGTTAATTTCGAGAACGGCGAAAATATCATCACCACCTGGAATCGGCGTTTCATCATGGGGAATCGCATTTGAGTGGATATGTTGGATGCGCCCTGTGCGATCGACAAAGATCATATCGAGGGGAATCAGCGTGTTCTTCATCCAGAACGCGACAGTGCCCGGCCGCTCAAAGACAAACAGCATGCCAGCGGATCGCGCCAAAACTTCGCGATTCATCAGCCCCTGCGCGCGCTCGCCAGCGTCATCCGCAAGTTCGATCATGAACTGGGCTTCGCCAAACCCGCCTTTAACTAAGACCTGGTCATCTTTGCATTGCGCAAATGCGGACGTTGCTCCAGCAAGAAAACCCACCAGAGCAACTCCAAGTTTAAGGGTCTTGCTTAGTTCAATGCTGCTTCCCACGCGTTCACCTCAACTGCCATGAGGCCACGTTTACCATCGATTACCCGAATGGCCAACGCTTCGCCCGGCGCAAGATCAGCAAGACCAGACCGACGCAAGACTTCGACGTGAATAAACACATCCGCATCTGAACCAAAGACATTGGCGAAACCAAAGCCTTTTCCTTTATCAAACCACTTCACGCGCGCTGCTTGCAATTCAATCGAGCTTAATTGCTCAGGATCAAAATCTTCAAGATCAGGCAAGAGTGGACGATCATCACTTATTGGCGGTTCAATTGAAAGAACTTCAATTGCCTGAACCCCGCGATCGGTCTTCTGCGTTAATATCTCAACAGCGGCACCATCTGCCACAGAGTTCTGGCCGAAATTGCGCAGAACGTTAGCGTGCAGCAAAACATCTGCACCACCGTCTTGCGCCACAACAAACCCAAACCCTTTGGCCGGATCAAACCATTTGACGACACCGCTCAAGGCGGTCGTCGTCTCTTCATCATTCATTCTACTGCCTCGTGTTTAGTGCCTCATCCCTAGCAATTATGTGATGCAATTCGCCCCCACTTGGCAAGGATTAAAAAACCATTAAAATCAGACAGATATCATTTCACGTCGCGTGAAATTCATGGATTTAGACGCGAAATATCCCAAGAACCACCCGCATCAGAACGACGCCACACGAAGCGATCATGCAGGCGAAACGCGCCGTCAGCCCAAAACTCGATCTCGCCTGGGGTAATACGATACCCACCCCAAAATGGTGGGCGCTTTGGATTTGGTCCATGCTTGGCGGTGACTTTTGCCACTTCAGCGACAAGGGCTGCGCGCCCGCTTAGAGGGCGTGATTGCTGACTTGCCCACGCGCCAAGACGACTTTTGAGAGAACGGGAATTATAATAGGAATCCGCTTGCGGCCCGTCTTCACGAGTCACAGTTCCACGCACTCGAATTTGGCGGCGCATTGATTTCCAGTGAATTACAAATGCGGCTTTTCCAGCCTGTTCAATTTCGCCAGCCTTTGCGCTTTCATAATTCGTATAAAAAACAAACGCGTCTTTCTCGATATCTTTTAATAGAACCATTCGCGCGTTTGGCAGACCATCTTTATCAACGGTGGATAAGGCCATCGCGTTGGGGTCATTGATCTCGCTCTCTTGCGCTTCGGCAAGCCATTCCTTCGCAATGACGAACGGATCTTCGCCCGCAAACTTTCCGCTTCTATCGCTCATATTGTTCCCCGATCTTGCTGCCGCCTGGACACACCCTCAGCGCTTAGGCCAAGTTTCCAAGGCAAACAAGGCTACGCAGCGGTCCAAAAGCTTGATGCCTATGTTCCATTGGCCTAAAGACAAACCAACGCATAAAACTGGAGCTTTTAATATGTCCAACTCACTAATGGCTGGAAAACGCGGCCTGATCATGGGCTTAGCCAATGACAAATCCATCGCTTGGGGCATTGCAAAAGCCTGTGCGGACGCAGGCGCAGAGCTCGCATTTTCCTACCAAGGAGATGCGTTGAAAAAACGCGTTGATCCGCTTGCGGCGCAGCTTGGCAGCGATTTCGTCGTGCCTTGTGATGTGAGCAGCGAAGAATCAATGGACCAATTGTTCGCAGAAATCGAAAAGCGCTGGGGTTCGATTGATTTTGTGGTTCACGCGATTGGCTTCTCCGACAAGAGCGAGCTGCGTGGGCGTTATGTGGACACCTCGCGCGACAACTTCACAATGACGATGGACATTTCGGTCTATTCCTTCACCGCGATCATGCAGCGCGCTGAGAAGTTGATGAACGAAGGCGGCAGCGCCATCACCCTGACCTACTATGGCGCTGAGCGGATCATGCCACACTATAACGTCATGGGCGTTGCTAAAGCGGCGCTGGAAGCTTCTGTGCGCTATCTTGCGGAAGACCTCGGCAAAGACGGTATTCGCGTCAACGCAATCAGCGCGGGCCCGATCAAAACGCTCGCGGCTTCTGGCATCGGCGATTTCCGCTACATTATGAAGTGGAACGAATACAACAGCCCGCTGCGCCGCAATGTAACGACTGAGGACGTGGGTAAATCCGCGCTCTATCTGCTGAGCGATCTTGGCTCTGGCGTCACAGGCGAAACGCATCACGTGGATGCGGGTTATCATGTCGTCGGCATGAAGGCGGTTGATGCGCCGGATATGTCCAAGGATTAAAGGACAATGGAGCTGGCCCATATCATCGCGTTTAACGCGACCTTGCTGGCGGCAATCGCCAGCCCCGGGCCAGCCATGCTCTATTTCATTCGCACGACACTGGCGAGCGGACGTGCGATTGGGCTCTATACTGTCTGGGGTCTTGGCACGATGGCCGCCACATGGACCGCGTTGGCCTTTATGGGGCTTGATGTTGTCTTTGCGCTCTTTCCTTGGGCCTTTGTGGTTCTCAAAACCGTTGGTGCGCTCTATCTGATCTGGATCGCCTTTCAGACGTGGAAGCACGCCAAATCCCCTTTGGGCGAAGCCCCCACGCCCCCTGCCCGCGCCTTTCTTGGCGGCATGTTGGTCAATATGAGCAACCCGAAGTCGGTGCTCTTTTCCGCAGCCGTCATCATGGTGATCTTTCCGCAAAGCATGGGCTTCGCCGACAAGGCGCTGGTTGTGGCCAACCATTTGCTGATCGAGTTCATCGTCGGCTCTGCGCTGGTGCTTGCCTTCTCGACAAAACACGTCAGCGCAGGTTATCTGCGCGCCAAACCAATCTTTGATCGCATTGCAGCCTCTGTCTTGGGCCTTTTGGGCCTGCGTTTGCTGCTAAGCCGCTAAACTATTTTCGGAGAATTTCCATGACCGACCGTCTGCCACACGAAAAAGGGTTTCACGTAAGCTGGGACCAATTGCACCGCGATTCACGCGCGCTGGCGTGGCGCCTTGATGGCAAGGGGCCGGACAATGGCGAATGGAAAGCGGTTGTCGCAATCACCCGCGGCGGCATGGCCCCTGCGATGATCGTTGCGCGCGAGCTGGACATTCGCACTGTCGATACGGTTTCGGTCAAGTCCTACCATTCAGGCGGCGGCAAAGCCGATCAGCGCCGCGAAGCGCAGATCCTCAAAGCGCCTGACGCAGAAATGATGGGCGATGGCACAGGTATTCTGGTTGTCGATGACCTCGTTGATAGCGGCAAAACGCTGGAATTGGTGCGCAAGCATTACCCTAAAGCGCATTTTGCCTGCGTTTACGCAAAGCCAGCAGGCGAGCCGCAGACGGATACGTTCATCACAGGCGTATCACAGGACACTTGGATCTTCTTTCCGTGGGATATGGCACTACAATATGTAGAGCCTTATCGCGGACAAGACTAAATGAGCAGCTCAGCGACGCAAAAGACATTCGCGCCCCCTGTGATGGAGGCGCGGCGCTGGTTAGACGGCGTCGATTTTCCACCTGAGCGCCCTTTGATTAACGTAAGCCAAGCAGCGCCTGTTGATCTGCCACCCGAACCGCTGCGCCGCGCTATGGCCGATATCGCTCTGAACGAGCCGCAAGCACATCTGTATGGCCCCGTGTTGGGCCTGCCAGAACTACGGCGCGAAATCGCGGAGAGCTGGAGCGCGGCCTACGGCGCAAGTATCGCGCCAAGCCAAGTGGCGATCACATCTGGTTGCAACCAAGCCTTTGCCGCGAGCATCAGCGCCATAGCCGAAGAAGGCGACAACGTTCTTTTGCCCGCGCCTTGGTATTTCAATCACAAAATGTGGCTGGATATGGCAGGTGTTACAGCCATTGCCCTGCCCACCAACGCCAAACTGTTGCCCGACGTGGACGCTGCGCGCGAAAAGATCACCGAACGCACGCGCGCAATTTCACTGGTTACGCCCAACAATCCTGCGGGGGTCGAATACCCCGCCGATCTGGTTCTCGCGTTTTTCGAACTAGCCCAAGAGCATGGGATCAAGCTCATCGTCGATGAAACTTATCGCGACTTTCACAGCCAAACGGGTGCGCCGCACGCGCTATTTCAACAAGACAACTGGCAAGGCACCCTGATCCACCTTTATTCTTTCTCCAAGGCCTATCGTCTGACGGGGCACCGTGTTGGAGCCATTGTTACCTCGGCGAATGTTTTGGGAGAGGTTGAGAAGTTCCTCGACACCGTGAACATCTGCCCGAACCAAATGGCGCAATTTTCCGCGCTTTGGGGAATGCAAAACCTTGGCGACTGGCTTCGCGGTGAGCGGCTAGAAATCTTGAACAGACGCGCGGCGATTGAAGCGAACATGCCGATGCTCGCGGAAAAAGGATGGACCCTCAAAGGCTGCGGTGCTTACTTTGCTTACCTTGAGCATCCCTTTGAAATACCCTCGGATCAATTGGCGAAAACCTTAGTCAAGGACGCCAGTATCCTAGCCCTGCCGGGCACGATGTTCATGCCAGACGATGACCCTTCCGCAGCGCGGCATTTGCGCATTGCATTTGCCAACATAGACGCGAATGGGATTGCAAAATTGTTCACTCGATTAGCCGCATTGCGCTTCTCGCTTGCTCCCTCGCAGAGAGGCAAGTAAACCTGCCCAAACGCCGGTCTTAGCGGTGACTTATTCAAGAGGGTTGGGTGCATCATGGCCAAGCGCGGAAACACAGTTTCAAAGACACTAATCTGGATTTTGCTGGCCTTGCTGATTGTCGGGCTTGCCGGCTTTGGCGCAACTGGTCTTGGCGGCAATATCCGCACGATTGGCGCGGTTGGTGAAAAACCTATTTCAGTCGATCTATATGCACGCACCCTGCAAGACGATTTACGTGCCGTTTCGGCGCAAGCTGGACAAAACGTCCCCTTCGCAACAGCGCAAGCGCTTGGCATAGATCGTCAATCACTCTCTAAGGTGGTCACAACACGCGCACTTGATCACGAAACAGCAGAGCTGGGATTGTCCGTTGGGGATGTCCAACTCCAAAAGCAAATCTTGAGCATGAGCGCGTTTCAAGGTCTCAACGGCCAGTTCGATCGCGACTCCTACCGTTTTGCGCTCGAAAACGCGGGGCTTGGCGAAGCTGAATTCGAAGAAAGCCTGCGCGAGGAAGCGGCGCGCACGTTGGTGCAAGGCGCAATCCTGTCGGGCAACATGATGCCTGACACCTACGAGAACACGCTTGTTGCGTATATCGGCGAGCGCCGTAATGCGACCGTTGCACGCCTAACGGCCACGGACCTTGCCGAGCAAGTGGGCGCTCCGACGCCAGAGCAGCTAAAAGCCTATTACGATGAAAACATCGACAACTACACACTGCCGCAAACCAAGAAGATCACCTATTCTTGGCTATCTCCCGATATGATCGCAGATACCGTTGAGGTCGATGAAACGGCTCTCAAGGACGCCTATGACGAACGCAACGAAGAATTCAACAAACCAGAGCGCCGTTTGATCGAGCGTTTGGTGTATGGCGAGCAAGAAGCAGCAAGCTCTGCAAAGGCACAACTTGAAGCGGGCGGAATGACCTTCGAGTTACTTGTAGAAGATCGCGGCCTTGCGCTTTCCGATATTGATCTTGGCGATCTGACACAAAGCGAACTGGGCGACGCCGGAAGCGCAATCTTTGCTGCAAACACAGGCGATGTCGTTGGTCCTTTGCCAAGTGACCTTGGCCCTGCCCTGTTCCGCATCAACGGCGTACTCGCCGCGCAGTCCACGTCCTTTGAGGACGCGCGTGCGCAGCTAAAGGACGAACTGGCTGCCGACCGCGCCCGCCGCGTTGTGGAAGCCCAGATCAGCGATATTGACGACATGCTTGCGGGTGGCGCGACGCTAGAAGACCTCGCAAACGAAACAGACATGGAGCTTGGTCAAATCGACTGGTCCTCCGAAGCCGAAGACGGGCTTGCGGCATACGAAGCTTTCCGTTCTGCCGCAGCAGAAGTCACGCTTGAAGATTACCCAGAAGTCGCAGTTCTTGAAGATGGCGGTATCTTTGCGATGCGTCTCGACGAAGTGCTTGAGCCGCGCCCTCAGCCGCTGGAGGAGATCACAGAGCGTGTCACAACGGGTTGGCAAACCAAAGCAACCCGTGACGCGCTGCGCGCGGAAGCCGAAGCTTTGTTGCCACAGATCACAGCAGAGAGCGATTTTGCTGAGGTTGATTTGGAAAGCGAAACGCTGACTGAACTCACCCGCACGGGCTTTGTCGAAGCAATGCCGCCTGCTGCAATCCTCGCGCTTTTTGACGCTGAGCAAGGCACAACAGTGGTTGTTGATGACGTCAGCGATGTTTTGATCATTCGCCTTGATGAAGTGTTGCCTGCCGATGAAGACAGCGATGATATCAAAGCTGTTCGCGTGCGCTTGAACAACCAAGCAGCAAGCGCTGTGAGCCAAGACCTCTTCGAGGCTTTCGCGCGCGACATTCAACAACGTGCGGGCATTCAGCTTGATCAAAACGCGATCAACGCGGTGCACGCCAACTTTAACTGATCCATATAAAGGGTAACGCCCATGGCGCTGGTCCCCTCGTTTGATGATTTTAGCAAGGCCTATGAGGCTGGACATAATCAAGTTGTGTACACGCGCTTAGCCGCGGATTTGGACACGCCCGTTTCGCTGATGCTCAAACTTACGGGGGCTCAAAAGGATGCCTTTGTGCTTGAATCGGTGACAGGCGGCGAAGTGCGCGGACGATATTCAATCGTTGGTATGAAGCCTGATCTGATCTGGCGCAGCGAGGGCAAAACTTCCTCGCTCAACCGCATGGCGCGCTACGACGCAGAGGCGTTCGAGCCTCAAGACATGCCGCCTCTTGATGCCCTGCGCGCGCTTATCGCCGAAAGCTACATTGAATTGCCCGATGATCTACCTCAGGCGGCGTCTGGCCTGTTTGGCTATCTCGGTTATGACATGATCCGCCACGTCGAGCATTTGCCAAATGTAAACCCAGATGCTTTGGGCGTCCCTGATGCGATCATGCTGCGCCCTTCCGTTGTCGCGGTTCTGGACGGTGTCAAAGGAGAAGTGACTGTCGTCTCTCCCGCTTGGGTCAGCGATGGACAATCCGCGCGCGCGGCCTACGCGCAAGCGGCGGAACGTGTGATGGACGCAGTGCGTGATCTGGAACGCCCGATGCCCGCCGCCACCCGCGATCTGGGCCAAGCAGAAGATGCGCCAGAGCCTGTCAGCAATTTTACCCGCGAGGGCTACAAATCCGCGGTCGAAAAGGCAAAAGAGTACATCAAAGCCGGTGACATCTTTCAGGTCGTGCCGTCGCAGCGCTGGTGCCAGGAGTTCAAACAGCCGCCCTTTGCGCTGTACCGTAGTCTGCGCCGCACCAACCCCTCGCCGTTCATGTTCTATTTCAACTTCGGCGGTTTTCAGGTTGTCGGCGCCTCCCCCGAAATTCTGGTGCGTGTGTTTGGCAAAGAGGTCACAATCCGCCCCATCGCGGGCACCCGCAAACGCGGCGCGACGCCTGAGGAAGACAATGCGTTGGAAGCCGATCTGCTCGCCGATCAAAAAGAATTGGCCGAACACCTTATGCTGCTCGATCTGGGCCGCAATGATGTGGGCAAGGTTTCCAAAATCGGCACGGTTCGACCGACAGAGGAATTTATCGTAGAGCGTTATTCACACGTGATGCACATCGTCTCCAACGTCGTGGGCGAGCTCGCGGATGATCAAGACGCGCTTTCTGCGTTCTTTGCGGGCATGCCCGCTGGCACGGTCTCTGGTGCCCCGAAAGTACGCGCAATGGAGATTATCGACGAACTCGAGCCAGAAAAACGTGGCATCTATGGCGGCGGGTGTGGATACTTCTCTGCGGGCGGTGACATGGATATGTGCATCGCTTTGCGCACTGCGGTCGTAAAGGATGAAAAGCTCTACATCCAAGCGGGCGGCGGCGTCGTCTATGACAGCGACCCCGAGGCCGAATATATGGAAACTGTGCACAAAAGCGGCGCGATCCGCAAAGCCGCAGAAGACGCGAGCCGATTTACAGGGAACGGCAATAGTTGAGGCGGGTTTGAAAAGACCTTCGGCCTCAACGCGCCAAGGCTTGAGCTGTGGAACCGTGTAGAGCGGGTTCAAGCTTTGGAAATTTGACGATGAGGCCACACAACTCGCTCTTCAATTTCTGAACTATCTCTGGATCACGGCGTCTTCCCACTCAGCAATAAAGCCGCGCCTTTTGAGAGTATCAAGAAACGTCATCAATGCAGGCTCTAGCGCAATTGTCGCGTGATCAGCACCGTTAGCCAGAATTTCTAAAGGCGGCAGTAGCACCGCATTTTCATCCTCCTTTGAGCGCTGCATTATCAGGTGTTTTACGAATGCCGCTGCACGTTTGGGGTGTGGTGCGTCCACCGAGACGAAGGCCGTGCGCATCATTGTTGTTGGAAAATCGGAAGGCAGGATAATCTCTATCTTTGACTGGCTCTCTATCCGCGCGCTTGCATAGCTACCAAGCACATTATACGCGATAGCTATTGTGCCATCTGCGAGATCATCGATCATTTCTCCGGAGCAGCAATAAAGCCTCAAATCCAAAGCCCCCATAACCTCCATCAATCGCCAATAGGTTTCTGACGCCCGCGCGTCTTGCGTTGCGAACAGATACCCCACGCCTGATTGGCGAACATCATATGTGCCAATGCGTCCTTGGAAGACCTCTGGTCGCGCACGAATGGCCTCAATCAAATCCTGACGCGTTTTGGGTAAAGCATGCCCCGAAAATGCATCGCGATTGACAACGATCGCTGCTGGCTCCGAAGTGAATGCAAACAGGCTTTGACGCCATTGGGCCCAAGAAGGATGAACAACATCGTTTAGTTGAAGTGCTAAACCATCATTTGCAGTTTTGAACTGTAGGTCCATCGCGCTGGAAACAACCAAGTCGAAAGCACTTGGGTCAGCTCTGAAAATCCGGTCAATGTCAGCGGTGCCTGCAACAAAATAGTCCACTTCGAGTTCTGGGTTTTTAGCCAGAAAGTTCTCTATGATTGGAGCAAACAGAGACGTGTCGGTGCTGGAGATGATCCGCAAGGTTTGCTGTGGCGTAGCACCTTCGAACAAGCGCCGATCTTCCCAGTCTTGGCTGAGCAAAATCTGAGGCAGTAGCCATAGACCTAAAGCAATAAAGAAGCGCATGCACCGCCCTCCTCGCGGTTAGACAGATGAAGCGTCCCGCCATGTGCGACTGCCACATCCTTTGCAATGGTTAGACCAAGGCCCGAGCCAATGGTTCCTTGTGCATTCGTGCCTCGCTTAAATCGCGTCGCCAACTCATCTAGGTCTTCTTTTGGAAAGCCCTTTCCGCCATCACAAACACAAATTTGAACACGCGGCTTGGCTGTGACGTTGATGTCAACGACGCCCTCACTAGGTGAATATTTCAGCGCATTATCGAGCAGGTTTCGAACGGCGTTTTGCAGCAGTATCGGATCTCCTGAATAGGGTACATGATCGTCACCGAGGAGCCGCAATTCGAGGTCTTTCATTTGTGCGATCGCGCGCAAGCGCTCCACCAAGTCATCAACGAGAGCGACAAGGTCAATGTCATCCCGCTTTAAGTGATCCGCGCGAAAGGTGATCATTGCATGATCCAACAGTTGGCCAGCTGCGCGCGAACTTTCATCAATCGCACGCACCATAGAGCGCATAGCCTGCCTGTTTTCTTCTTTATCCACACGCTGCAACGTGGCTTCCGCGTATGAACGTACCGTTGCCAACGGGGTGCGAACCCTATGCGCAGCTTCCGCGATAAAATCTTCTGATTGTTTTAGTGAATGATCCAGCCGCCCCATCAAAGAGTTTAGCGACGTCACAAGCGGCTGCATTTCGACGGGAACAGGTTTTTCGAAGGGGCTAAGGTCTTGCGGGCCACGGCGCGTCACGGATGTTGTCAGACGCTTCAATTGTCCGATTGTCGAAGAGGTCGCCCAAAACGATAGCAGGGTTGTCAAAGCGAAAAAGCCGGCGCCCAAAACAGCCGCGTTGAGCGAAATTAGTTTCAAAGTTCCTGAGAGCGCGTCTTGCGTTTGCGCCAGAGAAACCCTGACTTGCGTGCGCTTGTCTTTCCCGATCAAAGTGCGAGAATCCGAAACGACGCGCACTTGGGTCCCTTTATATTTTGCCGTTTGGAAAATTTTTTCTCGCCCCGAAACCGAAGCAATCACAAGATCTTCATAACCAGATAAGAAGACGTCATCTTGGTAGATTGCGTAGAAAACCCGGTCATCAGATGCAGTGCTTAGCATTGAGAACGACGCATACGGGATGTCGAGCTCAACCGCGCCGTCGCGAAGTGTTGCTGCGTCCAAGATAGAAGAAACTGATGCCGAGAGAATGTTGTCCTGCCCCTGTTGCGCCACTTGCGTTGCATAGTTTCGGATCGCAAAAAACAAGACGAGTGCGAGGATCGCAGCGCCGCCGATCAGTGTTAGAACCAATCGGTTTCTGAGTGATCCTGAAGCGGCGATGTTAACTGTCATGATCAAGCCGATACCCAATCCCGCGCAACGTGGTGATCTTCAAACTTGACGGCTCAAGATGCTTACGTAACCGCGCAATATAGACTTCGATCGCATTCTCAGAAACATCCTCGTCATAAGAGAACAGCCGATCCGCGAGTTTTTGTTTAGAAAATATTTGCTCAGGCGAGTTAAGCAGAAGTTCGAGCAAACGAAGTTCACGGTTGCGCAGGTTCAGGCTTTTGCCGTGTACAGACAAAAGCCCAGCAACGGGATCAAAAACAACGCCTCCCATCTCTAAGACGGTTTTTGATTTCCCCGCTTTGCGGCGCAAAACCGCGCGGCACCTTGCTTCTAATTCGGCGTGATCGAATGGCTTTGTGACGTAATCATCCGCCCCTAAATCAAGCGATCCGATTCGATCAGAAACCTGACTTCGCGCGGTCAAAACGATCACTGGCGTGTCTCGATTACGTGCACGATGCGCTTTTAGGAAGGTCCGACCATCGCCATCGGGCAACATGATGTCGAGCAGAATGAGATCGTACTCATCGGTCTCAACAAAGGCGTTTGCATCACCCAAATTACTAGCATGTTCAACGACATGCCCATCCAACCGCATACGGGAGGACACGGCATCTGCAAGGGCTTGATTGTCTTCAACCAGAAGGAATTTCATGGGCGAGAGGAGCCAATTTGTTAGGGTGTCAGGTCAGTGTCAGGTTCTTGTGCTCTTATCAACTTAACTGAGCCGCAGTGCGGGCAGTTGTCAAATGGGAGGAATATCATGACGACTTTGAAAATGGGCCGTAGGGCCCTGATCGCGGCAGCTATTGCTGCTCTTGGATTTACATCTAGCGCGCAGGCTGATGGCCACCAAGTGGTAGACAGCATTCATTTCTTGATCCCGGGTGGCCCTGGCGGCGGCTGGGACGGCACCGCGCGCGGCACAGGCGAGGCGCTGACAAATGCGGGCCTTGTTGGCAGCGCATCCTACGAGAACATGTCTGGTGGCGGCGGCGGAAAAGCCATCGGTTTCTTGATTGAAAACGCAGCCAGCAATGAAGGCACTTTGATGGTCAACTCAACGCCCATCGTCATTCGCTCGCTCACAGGTGTTTTCCCACAGAGCTTTCGCGATCTGACGCTGGTTGCTGGCACCATTGGCGATTACGCAGCAATCGTTGTGAACAAAGACAGCTCGGTCAATTCAATGGCAGATTTGATCGCGGCCTATGACGCTGATCCATCTGCAACCGCCATCGGTGGTGGCTCTGTCCCGGGCGGCATGGATCACCTCGTTGCCGCAATGGCGATGGAAGCCGCGGGCAAAGATGCGCTGGGTGTAAAATACATCCCATATGATGCGGGCGGCAAGGCAATGGCCGCGTTGCTTTCAGGTGAGATTGCAGCGCTTTCAACTGGTTTCTCCGAAGCGGTCGATCTTGCGAACGCGGGTGAAGTCAAAATTATCGGCGTGACATCTGACGAGCGCGTCGCAGCAGCGGAAAATGCGATGACCATGAAAGAGCAAGGCATCGACATGAGCTTTGTGAACTGGCGTGGCTTCTTCGGTGCACCGGGTCTATCTGCGGAAAAGACCGCTGCTTACCAAATCGCGCTTGAGAAAATGTACGACACACCAGAGTGGGAAGCCGTGCGCGCCCGCAATGGTTGGGTGAACATCCACAATTCCGGTGATGATTTCAAAGCGTTCCTCGAGAACCAGGAAAAGGTCATTGGTGATCTCATGAAAAAGCTGGGCTTCCTTTAATAGCAACAGCGCTGGCAGAGCGGTGCCCCGCTCTGCCTTTTTTGGAATTTGGGGGGACGCGACAATGGCTTTGGATCGCTGGATCGCATTGATCTTTTTGGGCATTTGCATGATGTATGGCTACACCGCGTGGTTCACGATGGACGCAGGGCTCGCCCCTTTTATGAAGCGTAATCCGATTTGGCCCAGCACGTTCCCAAAGGTGCTTTCGGTCCTCTCGATTTCTGCCTGCCTCGTGATCCTGTCTGGTCTTGAAAAGTCAGTGCCAAAAGAGGCCGAAATCGACTACCGCCGTTTGCACGAATACAAACTCGGACAAGCGATTATACTACTTTGCCTTATGGTGGCCTATGCGATCTGCTTGCGCCCCGTTGGCTTCATCATCTCGACCAGTGCTTTCTTGTTCTTTGGATCGTTCGTCTTGGGTGAGCGCAAATGGATATTGATGATCTCAATATCAGTGATCACGACGATGATCGTTTGGTATCTCGTGCAAGAGGTGCTCGGGATTTACATGCGCCCCCTGCCGGGCATTTTCAGCGCGAATTGAGGGATTTGACATGCTAGAAGGACTACTCATTGGCCTGCAAACGGCCATGTCATTCCAAAACCTCGCGATGGTTATTGCAGGGTGTTTGATCGGAACGTTTATTGGCATGCTTCCGGGCCTTGGTCCTATGTCGATCATCGCCATAATGATCCCCGTCGCGATTTCGATGGGTGATCCATCTGCCGCGCTAATCCTATTGGCCGGCGTCTACTACGGGGCTATTTTTGGCGGCTCTACCTCTTCTATACTTTTGAACGCTCCCGGCGTTGCAGGCACGGTCGCGTCAAGTTTCGACGGTTACCCGATGGCGAAACAAGGCAAAGCGGGCAAAGCTCTGACCGTCGCTGCGATTTCAAGTTTTGCGGGCGGCACGATTGGCGCAATCTTGTTGATGATTTTCGCGCCAATGCTGTCCTCTGTCGCGCTTCTATTCCATTCCGCCGAGTACTTTGCTTTGATGGTCGTAGGGCTTTCCGCCATTGCCGCATTCGCGGGTACTGGCCAAGTTGCCAAAGCGATACTTATGACCGTTTTCGGCTTGATCATGGCCACCGTGGGCGAAGGCACACTATTCAGTTTGCCGCGCTTCACAGGTGGTATCATGGACCTACAAACGGGCTTTGGTTTTATCACGCTCGCAATGGCGATGTTTGCACTCCCCGAGGCTTTGTTCTTAGTTCTTAAGCCCAAAGAAGCAGGAAGTAGCGACACCGAAATCAAAGACCTACGTGTCACAGGCGCTGAGGCCCGCTCGATCGCGCCGGTTATTGGACGTCAGTCCATGCAAGGGTTTTTCATTGGTGTTTTGCCCGGCGCAGGCGCAACGATCGCAAGTTTTCTGGGCTATGCGGTAGAGCGCAATTTGGCGAGCAAAGAAGAACAAGCCGAGTTCGGAAATGGTTCTATCAAGGGGCTCGCTGCGCCAGAAACAGCCAACAACGCTGCCTGCACAGGTTCATTCGTTCCGTTGCTCACACTGGGCATTCCCGGTTCAGGCACGACGGCAATTCTGCTTGGTGCGCTCATTGCGCTGAACGTTTCACCGGGTCCACGCTTGATGATTGATGAGCCGCAGATTTTTTGGGCCGTTATTATGTCAATGTTCATTGGCAACTTGGTTTTGTTGATTTTGAACCTGCCACTGATCCCCTACATCGCAAAAATCCTGTCGATACCGCGAAACTTTTTGATCCCGTTCATTTTGTTCTTCACCTTGATGGGCGCTTACATCGGGCAAAACAACGCAACAGAACTCTTGATCCTTGTAGGGTTTGGCGTTTGTGCAACCGCTTTAAAATTCGCCGACTATCCTTTAGCGCCATTACTGATCGGTTTCATTTTGGGCGGCATGTTAGAAGACAATTTTGCCCGCTCCATGCAATTGTTTGATGGCATTTCCTTTATCTGGGAGCGGCCAATGACACTCGGATTGTTGATCATTGCCGTCATTTTGATCTTGCTGCCGAGCTTCAGGGCGCGCCGCGCAAAATGGCGCGCTCGCGGTGTCGCTGATGGCGATTAGTCCTTCGCAAAGGGTTTGAACTGCTCGATAGATCAGGGTGCCAAAATCTACGCTGGCGGTATTCTTAGAGCAGACAACGCCGACAGATGATCAAGCAATTGACCGCTAAAGATCGCCCATAACTCGCGATGGAATAGATTTGCCTATCGACGCCTTTGCCTTAGATTTTGAACGCATAGCTTTTCCTTTGCATATCGAATTTCGGCGTTAAACTGTCCTCATTTTCCACAGAGGGTTTTACAATGCGTTTCGTTTCGATAGCTTTGCTTGCGGCTTTGAGCCTCCCCCTGCCCTCCTTTGCTGGCCCTACGGACGCAGAACTCGCAGCCGCGCGATTGGAATATATCGACGGCGATTATGAAGCTGCACTTGTTGTGATCCGAGAGGCCGCGGAAGACGGCAGCGCGCTGGCGCTCAACATCATGGGGGCAGCCTATGATGACGGGCGCGGCGTCGAGCAAGACGCAGCCATCGCAGTCACTTATTTCGAGCGCGCGGCCAAAGCGGGCGAGGTGCGCGCCCGTTATAATTTGGGGTCTCTCTTTGCCTACGGATCTGGCAATGTTCCTGCCGATCCCAAGCGCGCCAAACGCGAGTTTCGCCTTGCAGCGTCGGCAGGCTATGCGCCCGCAATGACCGCTCTGGGTCAATTGAGGGCAAGCGCCACGCCCGCTGATCACGAAGCCGCTGCGGATTGGTATGAGAAGGCGCATCTAAAGGGTGATGTTGTCGCGACCGCAAACCTTGCGCATGCTTTTGCTGTTGGACAGGGGCGCAATGAAAATTGGACGCGCGCGCGCGTGCTTTATACCGAAGCGGCCGCACGTGGCTTTCCGCGCGCATTTAATGATCTGGGGGTGATGCATGAGCAAGGACGCGGCGTGCACCCTGATGCCCTAACTGCGTTTAGCTTCTTTTTGCAGGGGGTGCAGCTTGGATACCCCAAAGCGGGTATCAACTTGGCTGAGTTGATCGTCAAAGCGCAATTTTCCTTTGCCACCAAAGAGGCCGCGCTGGGATATTGTTATTGGGGCATGGACAGAGCCAGCGATTCAGAGCGTGCCTCGTTCCAAGAGGATTGCGATGAGCTGGAACGTATCCTGCAACCAGATGAAACCGCGCGCGCTAAGGCGCGCAGTTTCGCTGATGGTATTCGCTAGAACCGAAGCGCGTAGCTGATGCTCACGCCGTAATCGCGCAGACCGTTTGACAACTCTCCACGATCAATCGAAAGCGCAAGACTGCCATAGCGGCCGTCCGAATTGATGCCAAGCGCGACGCGCGGCGCTCTATTACTGCTCCGAGTGCCAAGACCATTGTCAAAGTTTGTTTGCTCGGCAGCGAGCGTAATAAAGGGCGTCACAGATTGACCGCGCATTTTCATTTCATAGGCAAATGTTCCACCGACAGACGCGGTGATTGATGTCACTTCCCGCGCAGCAATGGGAACGATCCCGACAGTGCGGCCCGGCTCTTCATCACGATACCCGCGCACCGAGGCGAAAGGCGTAGCCGTCCAGCCATGAAGTTGGTAGCTATAGCGCGCGTTCAATGCCCCTAGCATACGATCACTGTCAAAGTTGCCGAGCCCGCCTTTGACTTCGGTTTTGCCTCGCGCGATGTAGCCGTCTAGCGTAACAGGCCCCAGGTTCGCCGCAAAGTACGGGCCTCCTGCGAAGCTGCGCATATCGCTCGACAAGGCTCCCTGTTTCAGCGTCAGATCATCGCCCGTCACCATAAGGCCCAACAGGAAACGATCCGAGAACCGTCGATCGACGCCAAAGGTCAGCGCCGTGCTCTTGGCCGAAAGCGTCGGCCCGTCAAAACGGCGATGCCCAAGAGCAACCCACCCGTTCCAATCCGCATCAGGGCGTCCTAGCGCACCTGCTGTAGAGACAAAGAATCCTTGCGTGGACACGCTCACACCGCTCGATCCGCCAAGCCGTGATCCGATCGCGCCCGAGACAGCACCGCTGGCAGCGTTGCTTTGTCCTCCCGCGGAAATTTGCGAGCTTTGCGTAACATTGTTTTGCGCCGTTGCGATTTGTTGTGCGGTTGGGCCAGCCTTTACCGCAGCCGCAGTTGCGCCGCCGCCTTCGCCGCAGGTTAGCGTCCATTTGACAAAGGACGTCTCATTGTGGCTTGGCTCTACCTGGAATTCGCCCCCATCACCCGGCGAAAAGGTCCAAGTCTCGCAATCAGATTGGCCTTTGGTATAGGGAACTTCGAACATGCCGCCCGGCGAATTCTGGCAAGCCAGCGCCGTTCCCATTTGATTTCCTGCCGCGTCAAACGTACGTCCATCAATGCGCATGGTAAACGTCGGAGCATCAGCTTGCATCAAGGTGACGCTACCGCCTGGCGCGAGTATAACGGTGCCACCGGCAGAAGAGCCACCGTTATGGGTGCCTGTTCCACCGGTGCAATCTAAGGTAAATGAAAGCGCTGGCGAGGCAACAAAACATGCCAATAGCACGCCAGATCGCTTCGCAGCGGTTACAATCGAGGTAATTTTCATTGTGCAATCCCGCTAATCAATACATTTGAATAAGCAAATTCTTGCTCACCCGCAGGTAGAAATCAAGCAAAACTAGGCTCGCACATGGAGCCCGATTAGTTTTCTTTGGTCAAAACGCCCGATACAGGAACCAGCGCAACGCGGCTGGCGCGATCCGCAAGCCCCCAAATCAACAGCGCCGATATTGTCTCTGCGCGCAATCGGCCAAGCATGATGACACCGCCCTCTTGCCCAGCTTTAAACGCCGCCTGATCAAGGAAGCGGCGGATCACACCTGCCTTTTGATCTTTGCCATCAAAATCGCGAAAGACCGTCGCCGACGGAATGCCTTCACGGCGCGCTAGTTTCTGCGCGGTGTTCAACCCATTTGCTTGAAGAACCAACCCATGTCCGCTTTCGAGAACGATTTTGGTGATTTGATCCGTCACTTCGCGGCTGTTTTGTAAGCTCACATCTGGCGTTTCCAGAATTGCGACGGCTTCGGGAACCGCGCTTAGGTAAGCCGCCAAGGCGATCTCTGTATCGCTCGCTGTTGCGCCTGCTGGCAATCCAGCCAACGCCATGACCTCAAAGCCTTTGGAGCGATAGATTTGCATCCGCTCACCCGCATTCGGCAGGCTTGCATCGACGGCGAATGTCAGCGGGTACGGAAACGCCGCAAGCGCATCCACGCCAAGGTCGGTGTCTCCTTCGTCGATCAGGACAATCGCCATTAAAGGTTTGCCGTCTTCTGCTGTGTATTCGGCGGCGAAGCGTTCAATTGGTGGTGGCGCGACGGCGCTTGGCGCGCCTTCTTCGACAGCAGGTTCCTCGCTTAATGACGGCAGGCGGTTGGTTGTCACCTCTGGCGCGAGGTTGCCAATTGTCCCATCCGACTTAGGAAGGGCGGCAATAATTTCGTCGGTGATCCGCGCTTCAGGTTCTTGCGCAGGAGCGTCTTCAACAGGAGCTTCTTCCTCGACATCGTCAGCTTGGGGGTCAGCTTCCGCGACGACTTCAGGCTCGGCAGCACCTTCTTCGCTCACATCGACCTCATCAGATCGAGGCACCGTGACCTCGGTTTCGTCTTCGCTCACTTGCGGCGTTTCGACCTCTGGCTCAACAACAGCAGCTTCGGCGACCTCTGGCTCTTCCGCTTGCGTTGCCTCGGTGACAGCTGCATCGTCTTCAACGTCCATCACTTCTGGCGTGGCTTGGGCCATCTCGGCCGTGTCGCCTTCCGGCTCGGCCGCAGGCATATCTTCCGCCACTGGCGTGTCTTCGGCAGCGTCGCTTGAGACCTCGGGCGTTTCGACTTCGGGTGTCTCGGATTCTGTGGTTTCAGCGACGCTCGCCTCGGTAGGCATAACCTCTGCAACGTCTTTTGGCGAAGCCGCGCTTGGTTTGAAATCCGGATAGGCGAGTGACAAGCCACCTGCGCCAACGGCAGAAACGACTGCGCCCCAAATCAGTCCTGAAAACACACCTCTAGCCACGCTCGATCCGCCTTAAACCGCTTCAAATTGTTATTCTAAGTTTGACCCTTTGCGCGCGGCAAGACAAGGGGGCTCTTGACCCTCGCGCGTGCACCTGAGCATGTAGGGGCCAACTCAGCCTCGCATCTATGCACGGCTATTGCTAAATTGAGACACTTGATGCTGCTATTGATCGATAATTACGACAGTTTCACCTATAATCTGGTGCATTATCTTGGCGAACTTGGCGCGCAGATCAAAGTGATCCGCAACGACGCCATGAGCGCTGCCGAGGCTATGGCGCTCAATCCTGCAGGAGTATTGCTCTCGCCGGGGCCGTGTGATCCTGATCAGGCGGGCATTTGCCTTGATATGGTGGAGATCGCTGCTGCGACGAAAACACCGCTGATGGGTGTGTGTTTGGGACATCAGTCCATCGGGCAAGCCTTTGGCGGCAAAGTCGTGCGGTGCCATGAAATTGTGCACGGAAAGATGGGCCAAATCTCGCATTGCGACAGCGGATTGTTTGCAGGTCTGCCAAGCCCGTTTGCGGCGACGCGCTATCACTCTTTGGTGGTAGAACGCGAAAGCCTGCCTGACGCACTGAAAATTACCGCCGAATTGGACGACGGAACGATCATGGGGTTAGAACACAATGAACTGCCTATACACGGCGTTCAGTTTCATCCTGAATCGATCCGCTCCGAGCATGGACATGCCATGCTGCAAAATTTCCTCAACACAATGAAGGTTCCCGCATGAGCGACGCGCTAAAGCCCCTAATTGATGCAGCCGCTGACCGTGCGTTGACGCGCAGCGAAGCCGAGACGGCCTTTGAAATTCTGTTTACCGGCGAAGCGACCCCAAGCCAGATTGGCGGTTTATTGATGGCGCTAAGAACACGTGGTGAGACAGTGGATGAATACGCCGCTGCGGCCTATGTGATGCGCGAGAAGTGCAATGCTGTGAAAGCCCCCGAAGGGGCGATGGACATCGTGGGCACCGGCGGCGATGGCAAAGGCACATTGAACATCTCAACCGCGACAGCCTTTGTCGTTGCAGGCGCTGGCGTCACTGTCGCCAAGCACGGCAATCGCAATCTTAGTTCAAAATCCGGTGCCGCCGATGCGCTTGGACAAATGGGCATCGATGTGATGGTTGGCGCGGATGTGGTGGAGGCAGCGCTCGCCTCGTGTGGTATCGCCTTTATGATGGCGCCGATGCACCATCCCGCGACGCGCCACGTGATGCCAACCCGCGCCGAACTTGGCACGCGCACGATCTTCAATATTCTCGGCCCGCTGACAAATCCTGCGGGTGTAAAACGCCAGCTTACAGGCGCATACAGGCGCGATCTGATCCGACCAATGGCGGAAACTCTTGGGCAGCTTGGCTCTGACGCAGCGTGGCTCGTGCATGGCAGCGATGGCACCGATGAGTTGAGCATCGCTGGTGTCTCTTGGGTCGCAGCATTGGAAAACGGCACCGTACGCGAATTCGAAGTAAACCCCGAGGATGCCGGCCTGCCAGTGCATCCATTTGAGGCGATCCTTGGCGGCACGCCCGAAGAAAACGCCGTTGCGTTCCGCGCGCTTTTGGATGGTGAACAAAGCGCCTATCGCGATGCGGTTTTGCTGAACGGCGCGGCTGGCTTAGTGGTCGCAGGAAAAGCCAATGATCTAAAAACAGGGGCCGAAATGGCGCGCGAAAGTATCGACAGCGGCGCGGCCAAAGCCAAAGTCGAAGCGCTTGCTAAAGCCACGCAGAAGTAAAGAGAAACACTATGTCCCAGACTGCGCTAGATCGCATCAAAGCCTATAAACTTGACGAAATTGAAGCGGACAAAGCCGCCAAGCCACTTGACGCGGTCGAGGCCGAAGCACGCGCAGCCAGCGCGCCGCGCGGCTTTGCTGAGGCATTGATGCGCGCTTCCCGTGAAGGGTATGGATTGATCGCTGAGGTCAAAAAGGCGTCCCCGTCCAAAGGGTTGATCCGCGAAGATTTCGATCCAGCCGCCTTGGCCGCCGCTTACGAGCGCGGTGGAGCGACCTGCCTGTCGGTTCTCACGGACACGCCCAGTTTCCAAGGCGCAAAGCAGTTTTTGTGCGACGCACGCGATGCAGTAAGCTTACCTGCTCTGCGCAAAGATTTCATGTATGACACTTATCAAGTCGCAGAAGCGCGCGCGCTCGGGGCTGATTGCATTTTGATTATTCTCGCATCGGTTTCCGACGCTCAGGCGCAAGAACTGGAAGACGCCGCATTTGGTTGGGGCATGGATGTTTTGCTCGAAGTACACGACGCTGCCGAGTTGGAACGCGCATCACAACTGAAATCGCCATTGATGGGCATAAACAACCGCAACCTTAAGACCTTTGAGACCTCCCTTGATACCACGCGCGAGCTTAGTCGCATGGTTCCGGAAGATCGCCTCATAGTTTCAGAAAGCGGGCTTTTCAGCCCTGCGGATCTTGCTGACATGTCCCAATATGGCGCGCGCACTTTTTTGATTGGAGAAAGCCTTATGCGCCAAGAAGATGTCGAAAGTGCAACCCGTGAATTGTTGCGCAATCCAGCTGGCAGCGCGGGTATGGGCGCATGAGCGGGCTTACGCATTTCAACGCCAAAGGCGAGGCCCATATGGTTGATGTGTCCGCCAAAGAAGTCACATCTCGGATTGCGACAGCGGCGGGTTGGGTTCGTATGAGCGCTGAAGCTTTTGACATTATCTCGGGAGGCACTGCCAAAAAGGGCGATGTTTTGAGCGTAGCGCAATTGGCGGGCATCATGGGTGCAAAAAAGACCCCTGAGCTTATTCCTTTGTGTCACCCGCTTCCGATCACCAAGGTCTCGGTTGATCTGAAACTGGATGCCAGCTTGCCCGGCGTGCGCATTCTAGGGACTGTAAAAACAACAGGCCAAACTGGCGTTGAAATGGAAGCGCTCACAGCTGTCAGCACCGCTGCATTGACAGTCTACGACATGATCAAAGCGGTTGATAAAACAATGGAAATTGGCGGCATCCACGTTACCCTAAAAGACGGCGGCAAATCTGGCCGATATGTTGTCGAATGATCACCGTTGAAGAGGCACTCGCCCAGCTGTTTGCTCGCGTAGAAAAGCTTGGCGTTGAAACAGTTCCGTTGGCAAACGCGGCGGGGCGGGTTCTTGCTGAAACTGTGTCGGCCAAACGCGATCAACCTCCCTTTGCGGCATCCGCGATGGATGGGTATGCGATTTGCAGCGCGGACTACCAAGTGGGCGCAACCCTTGAAGTTTTAGGAGAATCCGCGGCCGGCGCACGTTTTGATGGCATAGTCAAAAAAGGGCAAGCCGTTCGCATTTTCACAGGCGCACCAGTGCCCAAAGGCGCTGATTGGGTTGTCATTCAAGAAGATGTGGATGCCAACAAAAACCAAATCACCATTCGCGAAGTCACGGAAACAAAACCTTATATCCGACCAGCGGGAACAGATTTCACAACGGGGCAATCGATTGACGCGCCGCAAATTCTCACGCCGCAATTGATTGCATTGCTTGCATCCATGAACATAGCGCAAGTCCCTGTAACAAAGCGCCCTGACGTCGCGTTGATCTCGACAGGGACCGAATTGGTCATGCCGGGAGAGATGCCTGGTCCCGATCAAATCATCGCATCAAACACGTTTGGCCTAAAGGCGATGTTGGAGCAAATGGGCGCGATTGTTCGCTTGCTTCCGATTGCGCATGATACTTTGCCTGCCTTGCGCACCGCGTTTGATCTAGCCTCGGGCGCCGATTTGATTGTTACAATTGGCGGCGCATCCGTTGGAGATCACGATCTTGTCGCGGGTGTTGCCGAAGAATTGGGCGTCGAGCGCGCGTTTTACAAAGTTGCGATGCGCCCCGGCAAGCCGCTGATGGCAGGTCGATTAGGGGATGCGATGATGATTGGCCTTCCCGGCAATCCTGTATCGGCAATGGTATGCGGCACGATTTTTGTTCAGCCTGTTTTGCGCGCGATGCTTGGACTTGGAAAAACCGCCGCCGCGCATCACGTTGCAACGCTCTCCAAAGACATGCCCGAAAACGGACCACGCGCGCATTATATGCGAGCGATCCTTGAAAATGGCGAGATCACCCCCTTGGATCGACAGGACAGCGCGCTTTTGACGGTGCTTTCACAAGCAAACGCCCTGTTGCTGCGCCCGATCCATGATCCTGCGCGCAAAGCAGGCGAAAAGGTCGCTTTTGTTCCGCTATAGCGGCGCAGAACAATTCGTTGACACAAAACAGGAACATGGGTAGAACAAAGCAAAACTGCGACGCAGGAGGATGCAGGAATGCTGACCAAAAAACAGCTGGATTTGCTAGAATTCATCAACAAACGTGTGCAAAAGGACGGTGTTCCCCCTTCGTTTGACGAAATGAAAGAAGCGCTGGATTTGCGGTCCAAATCAGGCATTCATCGACTTATTACCGCGCTGGAAGAACGTGGATTTATTCGCCGCCTTGCCCATCGTGCACGCGCGATTGAAATCGTAAAGCTGCCTGATAGCATGGGGATGTCCCCCGCTGGTTTCGTTCCACGTGTTGTCGAGGGTGGAAAGCCATCTGCCCCTGCCCCGCAAGACGCGCGCCCAGTAGAACCGATCCATGCTGCCGAGTTGCCCGTCATGGGACAAATCGCAGCTGGTGTTCCGATTGAAGCAATCAGCCACGCTTCGCACAACGTTGCGGTTCCCAGCCAGATGCTATCCGGCCCCGGTGAGCACTACGCGCTTGAAGTTAAAGGCGATTCGATGATTGATGCGGGCATAAACAATGGCGATATCGTTGTTATTCGCGAGACCAACACGGCCGATAATGGTGACATTGTCGTCGCGCTGGTCGAAGATCAGGAAGCAACTCTGAAGCGGTTTCACCGCAATGGGACAACGATCGCTCTAGAAGCGGCAAACCCTGCGTACGAGACCAGATTTTTCTCTCACGAGCAGGTAAAGGTTCAGGGGCGTTTGGTCGGACTTATCCGCAGCTACTGATGCTTTAGACGTTTCTTTCTAAGCTGCGGGTCATTCCAGTAGCGTCGGCCCGCAACCTCGCGGGCCGTTATTGTTTCGAGGTCGCCAGTTTCGGTTAGAAACAACGCAACACTGCCCGTTTTCCGCAAGCGCCTTTTGTCGAAAACTTCGCACGGAACGATTGCCTCGAAATCTTCCGAGAAAACGGCGATGTCGTTGGGATCGCAGCCCTCAAATGCGTGCAATCCTCGCTTCCCAGTGGCGGCATGAATCGCCCTCTTCCCAATCGTCATCGACTTGGCGGCGCCCCCCCAGCGTGCACCAGCAACCGACTGAGGCGCGCTATCACCATCGTTCTCTAACCAAACCCCAGCGACAAACCCCGCGCCTTTGGTTTTGTTCAAGGCCCGCCCCTGCTCTGTCAGGACACCAATCAAACCCCCGGTGTCTGAGATCAAAACATCTGGACGCTTTAAGGCGCTCCATCCAAGCAGCGCCACAGCGACACCTATCAAACCGGCAAAGCGAAGTTTGGATGCCATGAGCGCAAGACAGAGCAAACCGATGCTCAGACTAAAAACAGCCCAATTTGGCGGTGTCGGCACCTTGCTAATGGCTCCCGGCCAATGGGAGACCGTTTCCGCGACGCTCAATATCCAGTCGAGACCAATCCCCAACAGATGAAGCGGCAAAGCGTCAAGCTGAAGCGGCATTAAGCATACTGCGACCACCGCAAGCGGTATTATTAGGAGGCCCATTAAAGGCACAGAGACCAAATTGGCGATAAGGCCAAAGTGGGAAATCGTATTGAAATGCGCGGCCGCAAACGGAAGCGTTGCAAGCCCTGCGACCGCAGATGAAATGACCGTTCCACTTATGAGCCGCCTTATTGGTTTGCTCGGCGGTTTGCCCGCGTTACGCGCACTAATCGCATTGAACACGACGACAAGAGCGGTTGTCGCGGCGAATGACATTTGAAATCCGGGGCCAAGTATCGCCTCTGGACGCCTCGAAAGAATAATAAGCGCGGCGACTGCAACAGCGCGCAGGCTAATTGCGCGCCGCTCTAAAAAGACTGCGCCAAGGGCGACTGCGGCCATAACAAACGCGCGCTCTGTGGCAACAGATCCGCCAGATAAACCAAGATAACCTGCCGCTGCGATTAATCCGCCCAATGCCGCGACTTTCTTAACGCCACTATAGATCGCAAGGACAGGTATAGCCGCCATCAAGATGCGCAAAGACGCGAAGACAAAACCCACCAATAGCCCCATGTGCAGCCCCGAGATTGCGAGCAAATGCGCAAGGTTGCTGTGCCTTAGGTTGGTCAGTGTATCTTGAGACAGCCCGCTTCTATCGCCCGTCATTAAAGCGGCGGCGAAGGCTCCTGTTTGCCCGCTTAGGTGAGACTGGATACGTTTTGACAACGAAAGGCGCAGCGCGAAGAAGCTGAACCCGTCTGAGGGCTCTGCGGCAAGCAATACAGGCACTCGAGTATACCCAACGCCGCCTATCTGGGTGAACCATGCATGGCGCTGAAAATCAAATCCATACGGCTCCGCTGGACCTGAGGGCGGCGAGAGATGCGCGGTTGTCATGACGCGCGATCCTGCACGTGGCACGCCTTCACTGTCAGAGCCATAAAGGGAAATGCGTATCTTTCGCGGCGTTTGTTGAACGTCGCGCAATCCTAGCCTCACCTCATCTAATGTCACCCTCAAGGCACCTGATGCCGAGCGATCTACCCCGATGACACGCCCCTCTACTGGTCCATAAGTGCGCCACTCTAGAACAGGTGCTGCGAGCGAATAACTGCGCAGGCCTGCGACTGAAAATCCAAGTGTGACAAGCGCGGCAATCCAGATGACCGGGCGAAGCGCATAACTTGCTCTTTTAACCAACAGGCAAGTAAAAAGGGCGATCATGACACAAAGGCCAATGTGCACGGCGCTTGGTTCTTCGGACATCCCGAAAAAGGCGAGAATACCCAAACTGTAAAAGGCAGGAGCAAAGACAAAGCCTTGCGCAATTTCAGCGTTAAGGTTGTCACGCCAAGCGATGCTGAATCCCATGCTTGTCCTTGTCCTTGCGCACCGCGGTAGCTATCAGGGCCTCAACTTATCCAATTCATGCTTACCGAAAGGTTAATCGCGCTATGTCCGCTGATGTTGTCACACGTTTTGCTCCGTCTCCTACGGGTTATCTCCACATTGGCGGCGCGCGCACCGCTTTGTTCAATTGGCTCTATGCGCGTGGGCGTGGTGGCAAGTTTCTCCTCCGTATCGAAGACACAGACCGCGCGCGTTCAACACCAGAAGCCGCAGCGGCAATTCTTCAAGGCATGGCGTGGCTTGGCCTTGATCACGACGGCGACGTCATCAGCCAGTTCGAGCGCGCAGATCGTCATGTTGAGGTCGCCCACGAATTGCTGGCCGCAGGCAAAGCGTTCAAGTGTTTCGCAACGCAGGAGGAAATCGAAGACTTCCGCGAAGCTGCACGGGCCGAAGGGAAATCGACGCTCTACCGCAGTCCTTGGCGCGACGCAGATGCCTCAACGCATCCTGATGCACCTTACGTGATCCGTATCAAAGCGCCCCAAGGCGGTACAATTGTGATCAAAGACGAAGTGCAGGGCGATGTGCGTATCGCACATGAGCAGCTTGACGACATGATCCTTCTGCGCTCGGACGGATCACCCGTCTACATGCTGGCTGTGGTTGTTGACGATCATGACATGGGTGTGACCCATGTTATCCGCGGTGACGATCACCTGAGCAACGCTGCCCGCCAAATGATGATCTATGAGGCAATGGGATGGGACGTCCCCGTTCTGGCGCATATTCCACTTATTCATGGCGCGGATGGTAAGAAATTGTCCAAGCGCCACGGCGCCCTTGGCGCGCAAGAGTACCAGTTGCTTGGCTATCCTGCGGCAGGCATGCGAAACTATCTCGCCCGCCTAGGCTGGAGCCACGGCGATGACGAATTTTTCACGGACGCCCAAGCCAAGGAATGGTTTGATCTTGGTGGCATCGGCAAGTCACCTGCCCGTTTTGACACGAAAAAGCTTGAACACTTGTGTGGTCAGCACATTGCAAGCTCTGACAATGCTGCTTTGCAGCGGGAATTGTTGGCATTTTTGGAGGCACGTGGAGACGCAGCCTTACCAGACGCCAAAATTGCGCTTTTATCTGAGGCTTTAGATGCCCTCAAAGAACGTGCTAAGACTTTCCCGGAACTCCTTGATAAAGCGTCTTTTATTTTCTCTGACAGACCCATCACACCGGACGAAAAAGCCACCAAACATCTCGATTCAGTATCCCGTGGTATACTGAATGCGTTGACGCCGCATTTGCAAAATGTTAGCTGGACGCGAGACGCTTTAGAAGCGGTCATGGCAGAATTTGCAGAGGCCAATGGCACCAAATTCGGCAAGATGGCTGGTCCGTTGCGCGCGGCCCTTGCGGGACGCGCAGTGACACCAAGCGTATTCGATATGTTGCTGGTTTTGGGCCAAGAAGAATCGATTGGCCGGATTTCTGACGCAGCAAATTTTGAAGGGTAAAACTTCGGTAAGACCCATCAGTTAAACGAGCCTGAACGCGATCCGCGCGTTGGGTAGCTTTGAAAGGGATAAATATGTCTGATACCGCCAAACGCAGCGCAACGCTGACCATTGATGATCAACAGATCGATCTGCCGATCCATTCACCGACAGCAGGACCTGATGTTCTCGACATCCGTAAGCTCTATGCGCAAGCAGGCGTGTTCACATACGACCCAGGCTTTACTTCAACCGCAAGCTGCGACAGCACGATCACCTTCATTGACGGTGGCAAAGGTGAATTGTTGCACCGTGGTTACCCCATTGATCAGCTCGCAGAAAAATCCCACTTCCTAGAAGTGTGCTATCTGCTTCTATACGGAGAGCTGCCCTCTTCCGCAGAGCTTGAGAAATTCGAGAGCACGATCACACGTCATACGATGCTGCACGAGCAAATGACCGGCTTCTTCCGTGGCTTCCGCCGCGACGCGCACCCGATGGCGATTATGACAGGTGTTGTCGGCGCGATGTCTGCTTTCTATCACGACAGCACAGATATCTCCGATCCACATCAGCGCGAGATCGCGTCGCACCGTTTGATCGCCAAGATGCCAACGATTGCGGCATGGGCGTATAAATATTCTATCGGACAGCCTTTCGTATACCCACGCAACGATCTGGATTATGCATCCAACTTCTTGCGCATGTGTTTCGCTGTTCCTGCGGAAGACTATGAAGTGAACCCGATCCTTGCCCGCGCAATGGACCGTATCTTTACGCTTCACGCAGATCACGAGCAAAACGCATCGACATCCACCGTGCGCCTCGCTTCTTCCTCTGGTGCCAACCCGTTCGCATGTATTGCGGCAGGTATCGCTTGCCTTTGGGGCCCTGCACATGGCGGCGCAAACCAAGCTTGTCTTGAAATGCTGCGCGAAATTGGCACTGTGGATCGCATCCCTGAGTTCATCGCACGCGCGAAGGACAAAGATGATCCCTTCCGCCTGATGGGTTTCGGTCACCGCGTTTACAAGAACTTTGACCCACGCGCGACTGTGATGAAGAAATCCGCGGATGAAGTTCTGGAATTACTTGGCGTTGAAAACAACCCGACTTTGCAAGTTGCAAAAGAGCTGGAACGCGCGGCGCTTTCCGACCCTTACTTCACCGACAAGAAGCTTTTCCCGAATGTTGACTTCTATTCAGGCATCATTCTCGAAGCGATGGGTTTCCCGACGTCCATGTTCACACCAATCTTCGCGCTTTCACGTACCGTTGGTTGGGTAAGCCAGTGGAAAGAGATGATTGGCGATCCGCAGAACAAGATCGGCCGTCCTCGTCAGCTATATCTTGGTGAAACCGAGCGCGACTATACTGACATCGAAACGCGCTAAGCGCTTTTTGGTTAAATGATTTTGAAACGCCCGGCCCTTAGCGGCCGGGCGTTTTGCATTTCGACCCTTTGAATGGCCGTTGGCCTGTTGTTGCAATGCGCTCAGGTCGAAATCACGATCTCCGCACTTAATCCGCCTAAGGATTTGCTTTTGCTAAAACGTAAGGTGCCGCCATGCGCCCGAGCTATGTCGTTCGTAATAGCCAATCCAAGACCAACGCCCGTTCCGCTATTTTGATTGCGCGAGGGATCGAGCCGCACAAATGGTTTCACCGCAGCGCCATACTGTTCTTCAGCCAAGCCCGGACCATCATCCTCAACCTGAAAGATGACCGTTCGCTCGGTGCGCCGCAAAGACACTTGGGCGTTATTGCCATATCGCACCGCATTGCCGATCAAGTTCTCCAAGGCGCGCCGGATTGAAAGAGCGTTTAACATAACCGGATCACCTGCTTGACCGAGCACCATCTTGACCTGAGTGCCCGAACGCACAGCGTCGTTGACCACGGCCTCGGTCAGGATCACAGGATCACAGGGTTTTTGTTCGCCTTCCCAGTTTCCACTGGCGAAATTCAGAAACTCATCCAGCAATTGCCGCATGTCTTCTACGTCCCGCTCAAGCGGCTCGCGGTCCTCGTCATCCAACATAGACAAGCCAAGCTTGAGGCGCGTGAGCGGTGTTCGCAAATCGTGGCTAACGCCAGAAAGCATCATAGTGCGCTGCTCGATCTGGCGCTCAATACGCGCGCGCATCGCCAAAAAGGCGTTTCCAGCGGCGCGCACTTCCACTGCGCCAGAGGCCGAATACGGCAAGGTTTGCCCACGCCCAAAAGCCTCCGCCACGCGCCCAAGACGCGTGATCGGGCGAAGCTGGTTTCGCAAATAGATATACGCGATGACAGTCATAAGAATGCCAAAAACCAACATATTCACCAGCAACTGGTGCGGATTGGATGCAGAGACTCGTCGGCGATCAAATCCGACACGCACAGGTCCATTCGCCGTATCGACATAGGTGAAAATCCGGCGATCATCAGGCATTGCAACCACCCGCAATTCGCTCAGACGTTCATGCAGTTCGCGCTCTACGACGATGCCAGAGAAATCAAACCACCGCCTTTGTGTGGTTTTTGGCACCATGTCCTCACTCACGTGTGACACTTCAAATCGCAGGTTCTGCGCAATATCACGCACAGCAGAGAGCGCTTGCGCTTGGGTTGGGCGCCCTTGCATTTCGCCGAAAAGATACCCTAACTCTAACGCAACGCTGCGGCTCATTTGCTCGGTCACGCCTTCGAAGTGACGTTGAATAAACACAACGGAAACGACCAATTGCAAAGTGACAACTGGAAGTATCAAAATCAGCGCCGCACGCCCATAGAGCGAGCGCGGCATATAGCGTTTGAGCCAAGCAAAAGACATGCCATAACCTAAGCACACAGCGCGCCGGAGGAAAGAGCATATGGCCCCAGATGATTTCAACCCGAGCATTGGCGTCGCGGATACCCTCGCTCCTGCGCTACGCCGTATCGTTGCGCCGAATCCTTCGCCGATGACCTATCGAGGAACCAACACGTATTTGCTTGGCACCGATCAGATTGCCGTGATCGATCCGGGCCCCGAAAGTTCTGCCCACTTAGAGGCGATTCTCGCCGCATGCACGCCTGAGCAACAAATCACCCATATCTTCGTTACGCACTCGCATCTTGATCACTCTCCGCTCGCCAAACCGCTCGCCGAGGCAACAGGTGCGCCAATCTACGCGTTTGGCGACAGTGAGTCAGGGCGTAGCGCGGCAATGCAACACTGTCTCGCGGCTGGAATGAAAGAGGGCGGCGAAGGAATTGACCGCAACTTCAAGGAAGATGTCCATCTCAGCGACGGCGAGCAGGTTCAAGTGGGCGATCAGGTGCTGACTGCTTGGCATACCCCGGGCCATATGGGCAATCATATGTGTTTCGCATGGCAGGATACTGTGTTTTGCGGAGATTTGGTTATGGGCTGGGCCAGTTCGCTGGTTTCGCCGCCAGATGGTGATCTAACAGACTTCATGGCTTCTTGCCGAAAGCTGCGCTCGCTTGCCCCTTCTGTCATGCATTCGGGTCACGGCGCGCCTATTGTTGACCCAACCGCGCGCATTGATTGGTTAATCAACCATCGCACTGAGCGCGAAAAACAGATTCTCAAGCAGCTTCGCAACGGACCAAGCCACGCGCGCGAACTCGCAGAGCAGATTTATACGGATACCCCCGCTGCTTTGATACCCGCCGCCACACGCAACGTTTTTGCCCACCTCATTGATCTGGAAGGGAAAAACCTCGTTTTCCGCCGACATGAGCCAAACGAAGCCGCTGTTTTTGAACTGATTTAGCCTGCCTTGAAATAAATTTCGAATTCCATGCAAATCCCTCTGGACGCGGCATATTCCCATTGCTATATCGCCCGAAGTGATCCGGCGTAGCTCAGCGGTAGAGCAGTTGACTGTTAATCAATTTGTCGTAGGTTCGATCCCTACCGCCGGAGCCAATTCCCTCTGATTGGCAAACACTTCAACCCCGCATTTTGAATGACGACAAACGTTCTGATCGGGATGATCGCCCACAATCCGCTCAAAATCGCAACGTTGAACTTAAAGGCTCGCAGCGCTTTGACGCTTAGCACAAACCTTTAAGCCTTCTTCTAGGCGCTCGACATGTAGGTCCCATTTGCACCCCAACAATATCGAGGAAATTCATCTCAAGGGATTAGAATATTCTCCCGCTGCAATGTAACCGATTGCACCGTGAGATTGTCCAAAAGCAAATCGAGGCGAACTGATTTTACGCTGCCAAGTTCGTAACGCTTGTAGGTCATCAAAGGATCATTATCGATCATCGCGTTGGGCTGTTTGAATTTCATGTGGCAATCGGGCATTTCCAGATCACGCAAAGGTTCCTCATTAATCGAATATTTGGCCCCCTTAAGGCCGCACCGCCAGCTTAGAACATGGGTGAAATAGACAAGATCTTGTCCGTCATATTCGCGCACTGCGGCCCAGTTATCTTTGGTCATCTCTAAGATAGAGCCCACTTCCGCAGCGGTTGTAAACTTGCCTGTTGGCGTTTGATCATCTGGCGTTAACCCAGTGAGATCAAAGCTATCTGCCCCGATGACACCCTCACCGCTGCTGACCTCATTTGATCCAAACCCGCTTTGCGCCTGAGCGCTACTCGCTATCAGTGCCAAGCTCAAAACAAAGGCATTCAATTTCATAGTCTGTCTCCCAAAATCTAATCTAAACAATTCTTTTCGCCCACTTTACGCCACCTGCTGGAAATCTTGAACAGGGAAGCGTAGGGTAACCTAAACCCGCGAGCAGATGGGCCCAGCATGGCAAAAAAGAGTACTAAGAATCCATCCTTAAATGTGATGATCATCGTTCAGAAAGGGCGTTTAGCATACGAAGCTGCATTATTTGCGGCCTCATTGCGCCAGTCCTGCCCCGATTTTGATGGGCGCTTGCTGATGGCAGAGCCCCTCCCCGGTCCGCTCTGGCCGGAAGACCCACGCTTGCCGGATGGCGAATTGCGGGACTTGTTGATAGAGCTAGGCGGCGAATTCATCCAGTTTGAAAGCAAAGCGTTTGGCGCGTCTTACCCATACGGCAACAAGATCGAAGCTCTTGCCGCTATGCCCAAGGGCGAGCCTTTCATCTTTTTTGACACGGACACGTTGATCACTGGTGATCTTCAGCAAATCCCATTTGATTTCTCGCGCCCTTCCGCATCTTTGCGCCGCGAAAACACCTGGCCAGAGTTACAACTCTATGGCCCCGGCTACGCTGGCACTTGGAAATCGCTTTACGACAAATTTGAACTCGATTTCGAAAGCGCATTGGATACCCGTCATCCAGACGAATACTGGCGCCGCTATCCTTACTATAATGCAGGTTACTTCTTCTATGAGTGCCCGCAGAAATTTGGCGCGCGGTTCTTGGAATATGCCACAGCGATCCGCGACGATGCACCTGACGAATTGGTCTGCCAGTCACTTGATCCTTGGTTGGATCAAGTGGCACTGCCGCTTGTCATCCATAGCTTTGGGGGCGGCAAAGACACAATTCCGCGCGGCCTGTTGGATGGCGACATCAGTTGCCATTACCGCTTGCTGCCACTGCTTTATGCACGCGAAGCCGATCATGTGGTTGAGGTTCTCGAAACCGTTACCGCACCAAACAAGATCAAGAAAGTGCTGAAGAACTCGGATGTGATCAAGAAAATGATCTATCACGGGCGTGGGCAAAAGGTGCGCGATATGTTTGATCGGGAAAACTTGCCACGCAAGGAACAAGCGCTGCGCAATAAGATCAAGAAAGCAGGCTTTTGGATGCGCTAGGCCTGAACAGCCTAGCCCTCGCAGCGATCATCAGGCAAAACAAGCGTTCCAAATTCTGTCATGTTTCTAAAACTTCGTTCTCATCCCTGAGAGCGTTGTTGTGAGACATGGCGCGTTGACCTATTGCTACTCCCGACACTTTTTATTGGGAGGAAAATTTATGACCGACAGCCCTAGCTATGGCTTTGACACCTTGCAAGTTCACGCGGGTGCCCGCCCAGATCCAGCGACTGGTGCACGCAACACGCCGATTTATCAAACGACAGCATATGTGTTTCGCGACGCCGAGCACGCAGCTGCCCTCTTTAATCTTCAAGAAGTGGGATACATCTATTCCCGCCTGACCAATCCAACGGTCGCCGTTTTGCAAGAACGCATTGCGACGCTTGAGGGTGGCGCTGGCGCTGTTTGCTGCTCATCTGGACATGCTGCGCAGATCATGGCCCTTTTTCCGCTGATGCGTCCGGGTATGAATGTTGTCGCATCCACGCGCGCCTATGGCGGCACGATCACACAGTTCAGCCAGACGATCAAACGATTTGGCTGGGAAGCAAAATTCGTTGATTTCGACGATCTGGACGCTGTGGAAGCGGCTATCGACGAAAACACCCGCGCTGTATTTTGTGAATCTATTGCAAACCCTGGTGGCTACATCACCGACCTTGACGCGATTTCCGCCATTTCCGATGCCGCAGGAATTCCGCTGATCGTTGATAACACATCAGCCACGCCTTATCTGTGCCGCCCATTCGAACACGGCGCGACGCTCGTGGTTCATTCGACCACAAAATACCTGACAGGCAACGGCACCGTAACTGGCGGCTGCGTCGTCGATAGCGGCAAGTTTGACTGGATGGCGTCAGACAAATTCCCGTCGCTCAGCCAGCCCGAACCAGCCTATCATGGCCTGACCTTTGCGGAAACATTCGGCCCGCTGGCCTACACGTTCCACGGCATTGCTATTGGTCTTCGCGATCTTGGCATGACGATGAACCCACAGGCCGCGCACTACACGCTTATGGGGATTGAAACCTTGTCATTGCGCATGGAGCGCCATGTCGAGAATGCCAAAACCGTCGCAAGCTGGCTCGAAGCCAACGAACACGTTGATTATGTCACTTATGCGGGGCTGCCGTCTTCGCCATACAACGATCGCGTGGCAAAGATCTGCCCCAAAGGTGCAGGTGGTCTTTTCACCTTCGCGTTGAAGGCGGGATATGAAGGTTGCGTTAAGCTCGTGAACAACTTGGAGATTTTCTCGCATGTGGCCAACTTGGGCGATTCGCGCTCTTTGGTTATCCACTCTGCCTCAACAACGCACCGCCAACTGTCGCCTGAGCAACAAGAAGCGGCAGGTGCAGGGCCCAATGTCGTGCGTATTTCCATCGGTATCGAAAACGCGGAAGACCTGATCGCTGATCTGGATCAAGCGATCAAAGCGGCCTCCGCTTAAGGTCTTCTTACCGAAATTTAGAGGCCCGGCACTGGTGCCGGGCCTTTTCTATTTCTCGACTATTTCAAAGATTAATTTCACTTGAGCGCTTTCGCTCACTTCGCCCTGAGCGATGGGCACGCCGCCGCTGCGAGCAGACGCCATTTCGCGCATCATCATTGGTTGGCCTACGCTAGAATTCAGGATTTCGGTGATCAAGAAAACTCCGCCTAGCTCTACGCCGGCAGCTTTTGCATAAAGCGCGGCTTTGCGCCTTGCGTCTGCAACAGCAGCTTCGCGCGCTTGATCCAACACAGGTTCGGGATCAATCAAGCCAAATCGAAAGCCCGAAAAGGAATTTGCGCCAACCTGCGTAACCTGATCCAAAACCACCCCCAATTGATCAAGGTCGCGCAAAGTGACCTGCACCGAGCTCGACGCTTCGAACCCAATTGGCGGAACTATTTCGCCATCATCGTAACGGGATGAGTTGCCCCAGACGGGATTCAAATTCAAAGAAGATGTCTGCACATCGGACTTTTCCACGCCCAAATCTGTCATTCTCGATAGAATCGCTGCGACCGCTTGATTGGTTTGCGCAAGCGCATCTGCCGCACTTTTGGCCGTATGACGCGCCCCGAGCGTTATAACCGCTTTGTCGGGCGCGGCGGAAACGCGCGCGTCTCCAATGACTTCGATGGTTCTAGCCGTGCGTAACTGCTCGGCGTGCAAGGGAGCGCCAAAAACAGGAGCAAGTGCGAGGGAAAACAGAAAAAGCCAGTATTTTAAGGGCATTGTAACACCTTTCGTAGATTTTCAACCCAGTCAGACGGGTCGCTTCCGTCAAACTCATACTCTTAAGACGCATCGCAAATGGGAATTCTTGGTGAGAAAACGCTGCAATAAGACGGATAAACTTCCCCGCGCTGATTGGGCAAGACTTCTTTCTCTAGGCAAGAACCTGCTATACTTTGGCAATAGTGCCGCACCACTTTCGCTGCGCACTTGGGGAGACTAAATTACCAGTATGAGACCTAATTTTGCATTGTCGCTTTCGTTCAGCGGGATCCAGTTGTTGCAACGCCAAGCAACAGGTTGGGGGCGCGTGGGTGACGTTGACGTAACAAGTGCCGACCTGAACACCGATCTAGCGGCTTTGCTCGACAAAGCGCGCGCGCTTGGCGGCGGACCTGTTGAAACCAAGCTCATTATTCCTGACGATCAGATCAAATACCTGACGGTAGATGCAAGCGGGCTGGGCAAAGCAGAATTGCAAAGCACTGTTCTAGCGTCCCTAGATGGTGCGACGCCTTATGCCGTCGAAGAATTGGAATTCGATTTCGCGAACCAAGATGGAAATGTGTTCATCGCCGCGGTCGCAAAAGAAACGCTGCAAGAAGCCGAGGCCTTCGCAAATGAATATGGCTTCGCACCCATGGGATATGTCGCCGCGCCAAGCGCAGACAAATTCCCAAATGAGCCGAATTTCGGTGTCAGTGATCTCGCCAAGTCGAAGGGAATTTCAAAGCTCGAGACTGACACAAAGCCTGCCATTGCCACGGGAAATGCGATTGCGGTTCCAGCGCCCAAGCCAGCGGCACCAGTCGTTGCCGCAACACCAACGCCCGTGCCAGAACCAAAGCCCGAAGCAATCACTGCTCCGACACAAGACGTGGCCCCGACGCCGGGCTTCTCTTCTCGCAGAGCCACGCCTAAAGAAACCACCCCGCCCAGCACGCCCCCGCGATTAGAAGGCGCACAGAGAAATGTTGACCCTGTGGCCGTTCCCGCCGCTGGGTTAAACGGGGCAAGCGCAACGCCGCCTGCCCCAGCGCCGTCGCCAGAAATAACTGGCAAATCTGACGCGACCCTAAATGAGACCGAGGTCAACGCGTCGATCGGTGCGTTGCGCCCCGGCGTCGCTGCTGAAGACAACGCAATCGACGATATTCCCGATATGCCAGCGCGGTTTATCAATCCTCCTCAGGCCGCGTCCTTGCATGGCGCAGCAGATGGGGCACCTCATGCTGACCTTCGCGCACCTACCGCGCCAGAGCCGCAGGACCCCACACCGGACGATGCATCGCGGGGTGCAAAGCTTGCTGCAATCGCAGGAACGGCTGGAGCTTCGGCTATGGCTGGCATGCGTGGCCTACTCGCAAAGCGCAAAAAACCAGTTGAGGCACCCGCGACCCCCGAACCCGAGCAAAGCGTTCAGGTGCAAGAGGACCCGCGCGAGGATGAAAAACGTCGCCTTACCGTTTTTGGCGCGCGCAAGCCCAAAGCCAAGAAAGAGCCCATCCCCGTTGGCGGTAAGCCACGCTTTTTGGGGCTAATCCTGACGGCAATTTTGTTGCTCTTCCTTGTATCTGTTGCGGCTTGGGCATCGGTGTTTCTAGACGAAGGACTTGCACGGTTCTTTGGCGGTGCTAATCGGGATCGGGTCATTGCTGAATTGCCCGATCCAAACGCACAACTTGACGCCCAAGAGACCATCGAGGTTGCATCCCTAGAGAGCGGCATTGACGATATTGCGATTGATGATCTGCCAGCAAGCGATGCAGCACTAACCCCGCATGTGCCACCGCCGCCTTTGATCTCTCCCGAAGAAGCGGCTGCAAAATATGCAGCTACGGGAATTTGGTTGGCAACGCCGCGACAACCTCACTCGCCACCGCAGATCAGCTTGGATGATGTTTATCCCGCATCAATCGACAAACGGATCACGGGGCAAGATGCTTTTGCCTTGGCTCCGCTTAGCCAACCCCGCGATGATTTGCCGGGTGGGTTAGTCTCTCCGCCCCCTGCTGGTTCAAATTTTGCATTTGACGAAAACGGCCTCGTCATCGCAACGCCAGAGGGCGTGGTTACACCAGACGGCGCTTTGGTATTTCTGGGGCGCCCTGCGCGTGTTCCCCCAGCAATTCCCGAGCGCCTTCGCCAAGCAGCCCTAACTCCCGACGTAAGCCCCGAAGCAAGCGATGCTGAGACTGTCGAACCAGTGATCGCAGGATTACGCCCGCGTGTGCGCCCAAAAGGTTTGGTTGAGAATACCGAGCGGACCCAACTTGGCGGAATCACGCGGGCAGAGTTGGCAAAGCTGCGGCCCAAAATGCGTCCAAAGCTCGAAAAAGAAGTGGAAGAGGTCGAAACGGCAGAGGCCCCTGCCACGCGCCTCGCGGTCGCAGCTTCGCGCAAGCCTTCCCCGCGCCCCCGCAACTTTGCTCGCATTGTCAAACGTGCGCAAAAGCAAGCTGAACAGGCACCAGCCGCGCAAGCGACACAGGTTGCGGCCGTTGCACCGCGCACGGTCAAACCACGCATTCCGTCAAACGCATCTGTTGCCAAAACAGCCACGGTCAAAAATGCAATCAACCTCAGCCGCGTAAATCTTATCGGCGTTTACGGCAAACCATCTAGCCGACGCGCCTTGGTTCGCTTGTCCAGCGGGCGGTACAAAAAGGTAAAAGTCGGCGATCGCGTTGATGGTGGCCGCGTATCTGCGATAGGGGCGGCTCAATTGATTTACACAAAGAGCGGTCGAAACGTAACGCTGCGCATGCCTAAAGGATAAGGCGCGCGCGTAAGGGCTTTGCTCAAGCCTTTGAAGATGGGCTCTAAACGCCCCCCTTACGGCGCGCACTGTCATAAAGCCTTCGCATAGATCGCCTATATTTGTCGAAAAATGGAACTTCACGCATGCTCGATCAAAACGACAAAAAGCTACTTGCTGCAGTTCAGAAAAATGCCCACCTGACCGCGCAGGAACTCAGCGAGCGGTTAAACATGTCAGCGAGCCAAGTCGGCAGGCGACGCCAAAAGCTCGAAGCAGAAGGTTACATCAGCGCCTATCGCGCGCACCTTGATGCCAGTAAACTCGGCCTTTCTGTTCAGGCCTTTATCCAAGTGCAGCTCGATTCCCACGGCCCAGAGCAAGCAAAAAGCTTTGCCCGCCTCGTTGAGCTACAGCCCGAAGTCACCAGCGCGTGGACGCTCACCGGCGATGCAGACTATTTGTTGCGAATCTATTGCAATGATCTCGCATCGCTCAACAAAATCATCCACGATATCATCCTTCCCCATCCTGCCGTTGGCCGCGTGCATAGCCAGATCGTTATGGATCAAATGAAAAAAGACGCGCCTTTGCCAACGTGACCCAATGAAAGTACCTGCACAATGGAAGGTTTCCTTTTTTCAGCTTCAATCTATCTTGGTGCCGCGGTTCTTGCTGTTCCTCTCGCGGCGCGGTTAGGCCTTGGCTCGGTTCTCGGATACTTGGCCGCTGGTATTCTAATTGGGCCAGTTTTTGGTCTCGTCGGGTCAGAAACCAAAGACCTTCAGCATTTTGCAGAATTTGGTGTCGTTATGATGCTATTCCTGATTGGTCTAGAGCTGGAACCGCGCGCACTTTGGGATATGCGCCACCGACTGATCGGCCTTGGCGGATTACAAATTGCGCTAAGCACAGCTGCCTTTATGGCAGGCTCCATGCTCCTAGGCTTAACGTGGTCGGTCTCGCTCGCGGTTGGTTTGACCTTTGCGTTGTCCTCTACCGCGATCGTTTTGCAAACCCTCAGCGAAAAGGGGTTAATGCGAACCGCCGGCGGGCGATCAACCTTCTCGGTTTTGCTTACTCAAGATATCGCAGTCATTCCAATGCTTGCATTCTTGCCCCTCTTGGCTTTGCCAAAGGTCACGACCCTTAACGCTGATGGATCAATCGAAAGGCATCTAAACGAGCCGCATAAGGGTTCTCATGCGTCCATCAGCTTGGTCGCTGACTTGCCCGGTTGGGGTGTAACGCTTGTCACTTTAGCGGTGATTGCCGCCATCATCCTTGCGGGCGTTTATCTAACCCGCCCTGTGTTTCGCTTCATTCACGCAAGCCACTTACGAGAAATGTTCACCGCTCTTGCCTTGCTGATCGTCGTCGGAATTTCGTTCCTGATGTTGCTCGTTGGCCTTTCACCAGCGCTGGGTGCCTTTCTTGCAGGCGTCGTGCTGGCAAACTCCGAATTCCGCCACGAGCTAGAAACCGACATTGAACCCTTTAAAGGGCTTTTGCTTGGCCTGTTTTTCATCACCGTGGGCGCTGGCATAAACTTCGCCGTCTTAATGCGCGATCCGACCAGCATTATCAGCCTGACGCTCGCAGTCATTTTGATAAAGGGTTTGGTGCTCTTTTTCCTGTCACGCGCGTTCAAAATGCATGGGCGAGACCGCTGGCTTTTCACCTTGGGTTTGGCGCAAGCGGGTGAGTTTGGCTTTGTTTTAACCGCCTTTTCCGTTGCGCAGAACGTTATCCCAACAGCCCTGTCAGAACGAATTTATCTCATCATTGCGCTGTCGATGCTGGTCACTCCACTTCTTTTCATTCTGATGGACATTGTAAGCAAACTCAGCCGATCAAACGCACAAGATATCATTCACGACGAGATTGACGAAGATGGGCCAGTTATCATTGCTGGCGTTGGTCGATTTGGCCAAATCGTCAACAGACTGGTCGGATCAGCTGGGTTCAAAACTGTTGTTATTGATAATGACATCAAAACGATTGATTTGATGCGCCGCTTTGGCTTCAAAGGCTTCTTCGGTGATCCAACCCGCCCTGACATGCTTCGAGCGGCAGGGCTTGCTGATGCGCGGGTTTTGGTTGTTGCGCTCGATGATCCTGCGGCGACCTTGAAACTTGTTGGCTACGCTCGAAAAGAACGCCCCGACCTTCACATTATCGCGCGCGCGCAAGATCGAAGCGACGTGTTTCGCCTTTTCCGCGCGGGCGCAGACGACATTGTGCGTGAAATGTTCGACAGCTCCCTTCGCGCAGGTCGGTATGTTCTTGAAAACATCGGCCTGTCTGAATTTGAAGCTGCTGAGGCTGAAAAAACATTCTACGCGCATGACCGCCATGCCATTCGCGAGCTGGCGCAGGTTTGGGATCCAGACAAAACCTCTGGCGAGAACCAAGCCTATATTGCGCGCGCCAAAGAGCTAGAGCGAGACCTAGAGGCCTCGCTCTTGAACTTGCTCGAACCGCGTCGTGACAGAAATTAACCTGCGGCAACGCCTGCTTCTGCGAAGGTCGCCATTCCAGAATGGCATTCAACAGCAGCGACAAGAACATTGATCGCAAGTGTCGCGCCAGAGCCTTCGCCTAAGCGCATATTAAGCGCGAGCAGCGGATTTTTATTAAGCGCGGCAAGCAGTTTTCCGTGTGCGCCCTCTTGGCTAAGATGCCCGGCAACCACGTGATCCAGAGCGCCATCTTGCGCCTGAGCAAGACACGCCGCGGCGGCAGAACAGATGAAACCATCCAAGATAACGGGAATGCGTTTGGCGCGCGCAGAGGCTATCGCGCCAGCCATCGCGGCCAATTCGCGCCCACCAAGGCAGCGCAAAACCTCAAGCGCATCTTCGCTCGCATGACGCGCAACGCCTTCGGCAACAACGCGGGTCTTTACGCTAAGGCCCGCATCATCAATACCAGTGCCGCGGCCAGTCCAATCGCTTGCCTCACCGCCGAACAGAGCATTTGCGATCGCCGCAGCAGAGGTTGTGTTGCCAATGCCCATTTCGCCAACCACCAAGACTTCTGAATCAGCATCAACCGCATTCCAGCCTGTTGTCAGCGCAGCAACCACTTCAGCTTCGCTCATTGCTGCGTTTTGGGTGAAATCGGCTGTCGGTGTGTCCAGATCAAGCGCGTGAACTGACATTTCAGCGCCAGCAACGCGGCTCAACTGGTTCACAGCCGCGCCGCCATGCTGAAAATTCGCAACCATTTGAACGGTAACTTCTGGCGGGAAAGCCGACACGCCCTGCGCCGTTACGCCGTGATTGCCAGCAAAAACGATCACTTGGCGCTTGCCCACACGTGGCTGATCGCTCCCGCGCCAACCTGCGTACCAAATTGCGAGATCTTCGAGGCGGCCCAATGCACCAGGTGGTTTCGTCAATTGACCATTGCGCGCCTCAGCGCCTTCAAGCGCTTGGCTATCAGGAGCAGGCATTTGTGCGAGCAATGCGCGAAACTCTGACAAGGAAGAAAATGCGGCCATGTTGAGGACTTTCATTGTAAGAAAAGTTGCATCCGTGTTTAACGAAACCCTAAGGCGCGACAAGGTAGGAATGACCCCTTTGACACCTCAAAACGACCTCTTTCGCGATCCAGCGCTTGCGCTGTCGCTTTTAACGCGATTGCCGATCAAGCTTGGCGAGGCTGACTATGATCGCGCGGCGCAGGCCGCTTGGGCCTATTCTGTAGTTGGCATAGTCACTGGCGCCTTGTCTTGCTTCGCCGTTGGCGTTGCCTTTTGGTTAGGATTGCCGATCTGGGTCGCCGCAGTTTTCGCTATAGCGGCGGGCCTTATTGCAACGGGCGCGATGCACGAAGACGGGCTTGCTGATTGCGCCGATGGGTTCTGGGGGGGATGGGACCCCGCCATGCGTCTGAAGATCATGCAAGACAGCCAAATCGGCACCTACGGCGTGCTCGCTCTTTTGGTGTTTCAGGCTTTGCGGTTCGGCGCGGTCGTTGAGATTTTGCGTTTTGACAATTGGATATTGCCTCTTATCGCTGTGCATGTTGCCTCGCGCGCCCTAATGCCAGCCATCATGAATGCTCTGCCTCATGCGCGCGAAACGGGGCTGTCACGATCTGTGGGAAAAGTGTCAAAGCAGGCCGCGCTCAAAGCCGCTGCAATCGGCCTGATCGCACTTCTACTTGCCTTTGGTGTCAGTGGGTTGGCTTTCGCCGCAATGGCCGCCCTTGCCAGCTTTGGCTGTGCTAGATTGGCGCTTTCGAAGATTGGTGGACAAACAGGTGATGTTTGCGGAGCGAGCCAACAAGTTACTGAAGTTACACTTCTTTTATGCTTTATGGCGGGATAATTCAGACATAGAAAAACCGCGCCTCCTCCCAAAAGCGCGGTTTTTCGTTCTCCCAGACGCAGCTACGCTTATGCAGCAGCAGGTGCGCGGGATGTTAGAACGTCAGAAATCTGGCGCGCTGCGCCATCTTCATCGCCAGCTTGAACCGCTCCGACTTCTCGTGTCAGACGCTCAAGCGCGGCTTCATAAAGCTGACGCTCTGAATAGCTTTGCTCGCGCTGATCATCAGTGCGATGCAAATCTCGGACAACTTCGGCAATCGCGATAAGATCACCAGAGTTAATCTTTTGCTCGTATTCTTGCGCGCGGCGTGACCACATCGCGCGTTTGACTTTCGCTTTGCCTTTCAGCGTTTTCATCGCGTGAGCGACTTCATCAGGCGAGCTAAGCGAGCGCATACCAATTTCGATGGCCTTATGCGTTGGAACGCGCAACGTCATTTTGTCTTTCTCAAAGGCAATCACGTATAGCTCAAGTTTGACGTCTGCGATCTCTTGCTCTTCGACGGAAACAACTTTTCCAACGCCATGCGCCGGATACACAACAAATTCATTGGTGCGAAAATCAAGGTTCTTTGACTTACTCATTCAGGTGTTCCTCACCAGTCATTGGATTGCATGGCACAACAAATAATCGCGCAGGCAAAAGGCCAGCGCGATACGCTTCGTTCGAATAGGTCTATTTCGCAGATGTGCAGAAACAGATTTGTGTCAGGCAATCATTCATCATCTACCGCACTCAATAGCACAAAAAACCTAACTTCGCTAGTAGGCGCCACAAAATTGCTTCGAATTCTCTCTCGGCTCGAAAAAGGAGAAGGATCAAAAGCAAAAAAGGTGCCTCAAATGGCACCTTCTTCAAAATTACAATAATTGATTCGGCGGCTTATCCGCCCTCGCCCGGCTTTTCTGAGAAGTATTTCTCTAGCTTGCCTTCTTCACCGTCGCGCTCTTCCGCGTCAGGGAGCTGGTCTTTCTTGGTGATAATAACCGGCCACATTTCGGAATATTTGCGATTGAATTCGACCCATTTCTCCATGTCCGGCTCGGTATCTGGGCGGATCGCGTCAGCGGGGCATTCAGGTTCACAAACACCGCAATCGATGCACTCATCAGGGTGAATTACCAACATATTCTCACCCTCGTAGAAGCAATCTACAGGGCAAACTTCAACGCAGTCAGTGTATTTGCAGGCGATGCATGCATCGTTGACAATATAGGTCATGGAACGTGCCTCAAGTGGAGTTGCCGATTAGCTAGTGCAAGCGGAGAGATCATTCAAGCGCCACGACGTTCATAAGATCAAAGTCGCGACGTTTGGGCATAGATAGGTGGAGTTTTCCACAGCTTTGGTGATTTTTAGAACATTGATCGCTGCTTTATGCCGTGACCTAAAAATTGTTTGTACACAACTGAAATGAGCTTCGTTGCGACCTTTCAGAACGGCGCGCCGTTACTCGATCTCGCCGCGCTTGATTTGTTGACCGATCCGCCGCTCTGCTTTGCTGGGTCGACCGCCTCGCTCCGCTAAGGGCTTGCCCAAATCGCGCGGCTCGGGCGGGCTTAGGTCGGTATAGAGCGTTTGTGCTTCCGAAGCGGGGCCACGGCGCGTTCCAATGCCATCGATTTGGATAACTCGAATGTGGTTGCCTTGGGGGAATGTCAGCACATCCCCAACTTTTACCGTGGTGGATGCTTTAAAGACTTTGTCGCTGTTCACTCGTAGATGGCTGCCAGTGATAAGCTTGGCTGACAGGCTACGGGTCTTAAAGAACCGCGCCTGCCAGAGCCATTTGTCTGCGCGCAGCTTTGCAGCTGCTTCGCTCACTTCTTTGCAAGACCCGCGAGCGCTGCCGCGAACGGGTTATCAGGGTCGATTTTTTTCTCGGCCTTTGGTGGGCGGGCAGAGTAGTTCTGCGCTTTGTTGCCCCCCTGCGGCTTGCCGCGTGGCTTGCCTTTGCCTTTGGGTGCGCCGCCTTGCTTGCGTGGACGACTGTCCGCATGTTTCTGCTGACGCGCACGACCCCAAGTGAAGGTATAGAACACCTCCATTTCAGCAGGTTCTTCTGCTTTCGGTTCTTCGGTAGCAGTCGCTTCTTCAACCTTTGGTTCTTCAGTTGGTGCTTCCGCGTCTGGCGTTTCGGCCTTTGGCTCTGCAACAGGAACCGCTTTGACCTTTTCACGTTCGCCCTTTTCGGCTTTATAACCAAGGCCTTGCATAAGATCGGCGAATTGCTCTAGCGTCATACCCGTGATGGAGAGCATGTCGGCTTTGGCTTCGAAACCGCCGCGGCTATCCTCAGAGCGGAGCATATCCGCAAGGCGCTCAAGCATGTCGATGCGGATCGCGCGGCTGCCTGCGGCGCGATAACCCGACATGAGGTGATACCCGTTCGGCGCATGCTCAACGCTTGGCACAGTGACCAAACCGGGGGGCGGCGCTTCGGGAAACTCTTGATGATCAGCTGCCAAGGACCAAAGCACGAGACGCAAACGCGTTGGCGCAGGCTTTAGTAGCAAAGGCATAAAGATGGTGAACTGACCAAAACGAATGCCATGTTTGCGCAACGCGCCGCGTGCATCCTGATCGAGCGCTTTGACGTCTTCGGCAACGTCCGAGCGCGCGATAAGGCCAAGCCCTTCGATCAGGCGGAAGCCAAAGCCACGCGCCATGCCAGTCAGCGTTTCGTCCTTTTGCAGGTTCAGCAAAGGCTCCATATGCAGCGCGACCTTGCGATCAATGAAATGCTGCAAACGGCGCGTGACCTTTTCAATCACATCTGTGCCTGCTTCTTCGTCAACAAAGGCTTGGACCTGAGGTTTCAGAGCATCAGCGCCTGCAATCAATTTACCAACCGCGTATTCGCCCCACATGAGGCCGCCTTGCTCTGTGAAATCAATCTCAGTGTCAGGGGCGTTATAAAACCGGTCTGCGCGCAAATGGAAATGCGGCGTCAGAGCGGCGACAGATGCGGCGCGCAATGTCTTTTCTTCGTTCCCGCTCGCGGATTTATCCTGCGAGAAACGGAAACCTTCCAAACGACCCACGAATTCACCTTCGACGGTCACTTCACCTTTATCGTTTACTTCGGCCAAAAGGGCCTCCTTCTGTTTGAGCCGGCGCAAAAGCACGGATGTGCGCCGGTCCACAAATCTTTGGGTCAAACGCTCGTGCAGCGCATCTGACAAGCGGTCTTCTACAGCGCGAGTCTGTGAACGCCAATCATTTTCGTCATTTGTCCAACCGGAACGCTGCGCGACATATGTCCACGTGCGGATAAAAGCCAAACGTTTCGATAATGTGTCAATATCCCCGTCTGTGCGATCAATGCGTTTGATCTGACGCGCGAGCCAATCATCTGGGATACGGCCCGATTGGTGTAAAAAGTTGAAAATGACCTCAAGAAGGTTGGCATGTTCGGAATGGCTGATGCCGCGAAAATCTGGGATGCAGCATACATCCCAGAGCAATTGAACCGAGGCCGCATCGCTCGCGCGGGCGGCGACTTCGGCTTCTGCAGCAAGTGTTTTCAGCACGCGGAGATCATCAGCTTCGCGGGATTTCACCAGACGGTCGTCGTGGCTTGGCTGTTCAAGCGAGGCAATGAGCGCATCCAGCCGCGCCATTTGCAGTTTGGGATTACGCCATTGCAATTTGCCAACGGGCTGGAAGCGATGTTCGGTAATCGCGCGGGCAAGGTCATCGTGCAGCGGCGGGGCTTCGCCCGTCACGCCAAACGTGCCCGGCTTCATGCCGCGCCCAGCGCGCCCTGCGATCTGCGCGAGTTCATGCGCCATGAGCGGGCGCATGCGTTGGCCGTCAAATTTCGAGAGCGATGAAAAGGCGATGTGGTCAATATCAAGGTTAAGCCCCATGCCAATCGCATCTGTGGCGACGAGAAAATCCACGTCGCCATTTTGATACATTTCCACCTGCGCGTTGCGCGTGCGCGGTGACAAGGCCCCCATGACAACCGCAGCCCCGCCCTTTTGGCGGCGGATCAGCTCGGCGATCGCATAAACGTTTTCTACCGAGAACCCGACAATTGCGCTGCGCGGCCGCATGCGCGAGACCTTTTTGGCACCCGCGTAGGCAAGCTGGCTCATACGTTCACGCGAAACGAACTGAACATCCGGGATCAGGGATGCAATCGGCCCCCGCATCGTGTCCGACCCCATAAAGAGTGTCTCGTGCAAGCCGCGCGCGCTTAGCAGTCTTTGGGTAAATACGTGCCCGCGCTCGGGATCTTCACACAATTGAATTTCATCGACCGCGAGAAAATCCGCCCCCATGCCTTGCGGCATCGCTTCAACAGTACAAACCCAATATTGCGTGCGCGGCGGCACGATCCGCTCTTCACCCGTCACCAGCGCCACAACTGATGGGCCGCGTATCGCAACGATACGATCATAGACTTCGCGGGCAAGAAGGCGCAAAGGCAGGCCGATAACGCCCGTGCGATGCCCCAACATGCGCTCAATCGCGTAAGTGGTTTTGCCTGTATTGGTCGGCCCAAGAACCGCAATGATGCGTGACTGCGCGCTCATATTTTGCCCTTTAACACCAAGCCCGTTACAGCGCTGGACCTTTTACCTTTGGCTCAAGGCGCTTCATCGCTTCGAGTACGTCCGCATGATGCGGATGTATAGCGATAACTTGCTCATAGACTTCGTAAGCGCGGGTTTGATCACCCAATTGTTCAAAAATGGCACCCAAACCTTGAATTGCCTCAAAATGATTCGGGTTAAGCGCCAACACACGTGCGAGATCTTCTAACGCAGGGCCGTATAGCTTTTCTTGATAGTAGGCACTTGCGCGCATGTGCCAACCTTCCGCAAACTCGGGCGCGTGATCCGTTAGCGCAGTTAGGTGCTCGATCGCGACTTTCGGCTTTTTCGCCTTGAGCGCATCGCGCCCCCGTTTAAGCAATAAATCAGCAGATGCAGACCCAGAACGCGACCAAGCGCGGCTCAGATCGCGGGCAATTTTTGAAGCCTCAGACGCTTCTGCATCGCGCAATTGTTCAAGTAAAAGGGCCGCGTCGATCTCTGCTTCGTTGCGGGTTGGACTCTCTTGCGCTTCGCTTTTTGAAGCGAAAGGTATGGAATACACCACTAGTGCACAAAGTAGCGCAGCGATAAGCTTACGTAACTCTGCCGCAAGGTCAAGTTTGCGAGTCGGGAAAAACGCTCTCATATATTGGAGTGTAGCGCAGTTTTGGCGAGATGCCAGATGCGACAAGATAACAAAGCGGAGAGTGAAATGAGCGACATTATCAATACAGCGGTTACGGCCCTGAACGAAAAGCTTGCTGGCGCAGATTTTGACGGCAGTGCAAAGTTTGAAATCGAAGGCGAAGGTGCTGTTCGCATTGATGCCGATGGCGCATCAGCTTCAGACGACGATGCCGATGTAACCCTCACAGCGGATGCGGAAACCTTTCAGGCCATCTTGGAAGGTGAACTAAATTCTACCGCGGCTTTCATGTCAGGCAAACTTGCAGTTGACGGCGACATGGGTACGGCTATGAAATTGGGCGCAGTGCTTAGTTAACCTAGTGGACAGTAACGAATGACAGACGCGCCATATCATGCAGAAATTTGCAATGACCCTTCGAGTGGCTATGCGCTTTGGCGCACAGCTTCGGATGGGGTGCGTCTGCGTATCGGTCTTTGGCCCTTAGAGGGGGCGACAAAAACTGTGTTGATCTTTACCGGCCGCACAGAGTTCATCGAAAAATACGCACATATTGCGCTGGAACTCCAAGCTGCTGGCTATGCCGTTGCCAGTCTTGATTGGCGCGGCCAAGGTCTGTCTGACCGTTTGATCGACAACCGCTATCGCGGGCATGTCGGCAGCTTTTCTGACTATCAAAACGATGTTCAGGTGCTGCTGGACACTTTGAGGCAAGAAGGCTTGCCTGCGCCTCACGCGATGATCGGGCACTCGATGGGGGGCTGCATCGGCCTGCGCGCTCTTCTCAATGGGCTGCCTGTGAAAGGCGCTGTTTTCTCGGCCCCAATGTGGGGCATCGAAATGTCACCTGCCTTGCGACCTGCTGCTTGGGCCTTGTCGCGACTGGCGGCTTTGATCGGCAAAGGGACAGTGCTCGCGCCTGGAACAAACGAGCGTAGCTTTCTGTTAACCGATCCGTTTGAAGACAACACATTGACGCGCGATGCCGAAATGTGGGCGATGATGGGAACGCAAGTCAAAGCCGTGCCAGAGCTTGAACTAGGTGGCCCAAGTTTGGATTGGGCCCGCGAGGCCATGAAAGAATGCGCTGATCTGATGCGCACAAACGCTCCAGATGTCCCCGCGCTGACCTTCCTTGGTGACAACGAGCGCATTGTTCGACCCGCCTCAATCTATCAAAAAATGACCGCTTGGCCTAATGGAAACCTAGTGGTCCTGCCCGATGGTGAACATGAGGGCTTTATGGAAGGTCCGGAAAAACGCGCACTCATGATGACGCAAACGATAGAGTATCTTAACGCGCTCTAGCGGCGCGAGCAGGCCCGGTCGATCACCGACGCAAAGAAAGCCTTTTAAGCTCTTCAAGCACGTAGGCGCGAGTACCTGTGCCAGCGCCTTCATTTCTCTACGCTTTACGGGTTTCAACTCAGCAGTAGGGTGCATAGGTTAGCACCCAAAGAGATATGAGGTTTTTCGATGCTCCACCTGCCCTTCCCAACCCTTAAGCCTTTGCGAGATGCGAACCCTAGCAACGGCACAGACAATCTAGGCGATCTGCCAGAGTGGGATTTAAGCGACCTATATACAGGCGAAGATGCACCCGAATTGAAACGTGATTTGGATTGGCTGGAAGAAGCATGCGCAAGTTTTGCGCGCGACTTTGAAGGTAAATTGGCCGAATTGGACGCCGCTGGGCTTTTGGATTGTGTGCTGCGCAACGAGCGGATCAACAGCATCGCAGGTCGCATCATGTCCTTTGCTGGTCTTCGGTATTATCAACTCACCACTGACGCTGAACGTGCAAAGTTCATGTCGGACATGCAGGAAAGCATTACGAATTTCACGACCCCGCTGGTGTTTTTCACACTTGAATTGAACCGCTTGGAAGACGCCAACCTAGAAGAGCTGTTTGCCCAGAATTCTGATCTGGCACGCTACAAGCCTGTGTTCGATCGCATTCGCGCTATGAAGCCCTATCAACTTAGCGATGAGCTTGAGAAGTTCTTGCATGACCTCGGGGTCGTTGGGGATGCTTGGGAACGCTTGTTTGACGAAACGATTGCCGGTCTTAGTTTTGAGGTCGATGGTCAAACATTGAATATCGAAGGCACGTTGAACCTATTGACCGAGCAGGATCGCTCCAAACGCGAAGCGGCCAGCCGCGAAGTCGCAAAGGTTCTTGGCGAAAACATCAAAACCTTCGCGCGGGTCCACAACACGCAAGCCAAGGAAAAAGAGATCATTGATCGCTGGCGCGGCATGGAAACGCCCCAGATCGGGCGTCATTTGTCTAACCACGTCGAACCTGAAGTCGTCGAGGCACTGCGCACCGCTGTTGTCGAAGCCTACCCAAAGCTAAGCCATCGTTATTATGAAATGAAGCGTAATTGGCTTGGACTTGATCGCATGCAGGTCTGGGATCGAAACGCCCCTCTCCCAATGGAAGACACTAAGGTCGTCGCATGGGATGACGCGGAAAAAACCGTGATGGACGCCTATAACGCGTTTGATCCACGTATGGGCGAGATCGCCAAACCATTCTTCAAAGACGGCTGGATTGATGCAGGTGTGAAGCCGGGCAAAGCGCCGGGTGCTTTTGCGCATCCGACAGTTACAGATGTTCATCCCTATGTGATGCTCAACTACCTCGGAAAACCGCGCGATGTGATGACATTGGCACACGAATTAGGTCACGGCGTGCATCAGGTTCTGGCAGCAGGGCAAGGCGAAATGCTGTCCTCAACGCCGCTGACCTTGGCCGAAACGGCCAGTGTCTTTGGTGAAATGCTCACGTTCCAAAAAATGTTGGAAAAGGCCGAAACCCAAGCAGAGCGCAAAATCCTGCTCGCGGGTAAGGTCGAGGACATGATTAACACGGTTGTGCGCCAGATCGCTTTTTATGATTTTGAATGCAAACTTCACGAAGCCCGCCGTAGCGGCGAGCTTACCCCCGAAGACATCAACGCCCTTTGGATGAGTGTTCAAGCAGAAAGCCTCGGTCCCTGCTTTGACTTCATGGAAGGCTATGAGACCTTCTGGGCCTATATCCCACACTTCGTCCACTCCCCGTTTTACGTTTATGCCTATGCGTTTGGCGATGGCCTCGTGAACGCGCTTTATGCGGTCTACCGAGAAGGTGGAGAGGGTTTTGAAGAGAAGTATTTCGACATGCTCAAAGCTGGCGGGTCCAAGCACCACAAAGAACTGCTTGCCCCATTTGGCCTTGATGCGTCTGACCCCAAGTTCTGGGATAAAGGTTTGTCAATGATTTCTGATATGATCGACGAACTCGAGGCGATGGATTAAACTCGACCTAAATCGTTGATCAAACTATAAAAGTCGCGCTGATTGAACGCAGCGCGGCTTTTTTCTTGAGCAATTCAGCCGAATTTTCGCTCAACACATCATTGCAGCACGTAGGGCTGCGCCAGCCATTCGTAAATCGCTTCTGTCGTTGCGCCCGGGTTCTCCAAAGTTGGCAGGTGCCCAGCATTCGAGATCACGCGCAATTCAGCGTAGGGGATCAACTCAGCCATAAAACTGTGCCGTTTGACAGGGCAAAGCGTGTCATGTTCGCCGCATAAGACCAGCGCGGGCACTTTGCAGCGTCGCAACGTAGATTGCTGATCGCGCCGCCGTTGCAAGGCGCGGGACTGGCGCACAAACACCTCTGGCCCCAACGCCATTGCCATATCCATCACAAGGTTCAACACATCAACGCGCTGCGGACCCGGAGCAAGGTAATTTGGCTTCATCTCATCACGCATGACATCTTCCAGACGTCCTGAACGCGCACCAATAATCTGAGACTCGCGCGACGCTGCAACCTGAGGAACTTCGTGCAGCGGATTTGTGTCCATCAGCGCAATTCGAGTAATTCGCTCTGGCGCGCGGCGCAGGATTTCCATAGCGACAATCCCGCCCATAGAAAGACCAGCCAGTGCAAATTTCGCAGGCAAAATATCAAGAAGTTCTGATGCGATTTCTTCAATGCGCTCGCCTTGCGAAATCGGGGCGCAGGTCACTGCGCGAAAGGCTGAAAGCTCGGCAATCTGAGGGCCAAACAGCCGCGCATCACACATCATGCCCGGAAGAAAAACAACAGGTTCGTTCATCAAAAAGACCTCAGTTAAGCGCGAACAAGACGGCGCGCTTTTCCAAATCTGCATTCCCAGCTTCGGCCCGAAACTGCGCCTCAATCAGGTTTGCAGATTAAGCGCTTAAGAGATTGAAGTTGCAAGCCTATTTTGAAGGGCAACAGACTATCATATGCAGCTCACGGCACTATGCTGCCTAACATGGCTAGAGCAAAGCGTTTGTAACCGTACTACGAGATCTTCAAGCCGCGATAGATTGGAAAATCTTTGTAGCGATCTTGGCGTTTCTCAAGGCTTTCCTGCGGTTCGCCATGGGCCTTCACCAAGGTACCCTTGGGCGCGATATAGCTATCGATTCGACGCGGGCCATCCGATCGCCATGACAAGTTAAATGCGCATAGCTTTGGGAAAAACCAAGCCTCTGCGAACGGAAGGAAATCGTAAATCCAATACGCCAAATCTCGCCAATCGCGACCATTTTCATACTGATCTGCGAACCATGGAATGACGATCGAAGCCCCAGCGACCTCCACATCGGGCAAGTCCCAGATGTGACACTCTAAGGGATAACTATTGCGCGCGCAGTTCAGCCCGTTTTCATTGCCAAAGGCATTTAAATCTGGCGCGCGATATCCAGAGCGAACCGCCACACGGCCAAATGTTTCCTCCAAAGGATCCAGCAAGTTTGTGCAAAAGGCAGTTCCGCGCTCAATCGCCAAATCGGGATTTTCGGGGATGTTCGGAATTTGGTGAAAGTTGCCAATCTCGGAGTATAGAAATTCACGCATATAAAAGTATTTCGAGAGGCGAACGCGGCCTAGCGTTTCAAGAGACCACATCGAAGCAGGTTTGCGCATTTTCGCACTCCTTCCTAGGGAAATTGAATGATCGTCTTTGCGTTTTAGAAGCTGACTACTCGCTCCCCAAGACGCCATTCGCCCAGTCAATCATAGCTTGCGAGGCTATCCGCGTTTGACCCGGCGACAGAATATCACCCGCAATCACATGACGATACGGATCATCGTCGTCATTTAACTCCAAGACCATCAACTCTGCTGCACCGCCCCACTCTTCCGCAACAGCGCGGTTTTTCTCTGGGCTCACGACTTTGTCTTGATCCGAAATCATAAAGAGCGCGGGCACTTTTATCTGAGTGAAATCCAGTGCATCGACGGCCTTTACCAAAGCGGCCATAGGCATAAGTGCGACTGTGGGATACGTGCTGGTCCAGTATTTGTTGTGATCGTCATTCACTGACGCGAAGCTACGCTCACCGCCTGCCACAATCGGCCCCCACCACCTTACGGCAGGCCATGTCAAAACAGCCGAGGCAGGAGAGTTGATAGCGAAGTTTGGCGAAACGAAGATTACGCCAGCAACATCCCGCATCGCGTCATCGCGGAACGCGGCCGCAGCAACCAAGGTGCCACCTGTCGAGGTAGAAACGAGCAAAACCTTATCACCAATCGCGCGGCCGATGGCGATGGCCTCTAACGTATCACGCATCCAGTCGCCAGCAGTTGGACCCGCCATGGCCTCGCTGCTTCGGCCATGCCCGGCCAAACGCGTGAACACAAGGTTTGCGCCCAGCGCCTGAGCAAGATTGTCTGGAACTGGCCTGATTTCTTCAGAAGTGGCCGAGAATCCGTGGATGTAAACCACTGAAACCGCAGCACGTGCGCCTTTTTCAGCGGCCCAAATAATCCGTTTTTCGGCACCTTTCACGATGTCCTCAAAAGGAGCCTCAGCCCGAGTGAAATACGCATCCACATCGTCGCCGATAGTGGTCTCATCGAACGAAACGTTCAGATTGACGTGTTCGCGCGGCCCGACAAAAGCAACGACAGCAATAATGAGCGTCAAAACGGCGAGGCTTCGAAATACCCATTTCATCAGGCGGTTCATTCTAACTCTCCCCCGCGCGCAACACCTCTTCGACGGATTGCTCGATCAAGGCGAGGCAGTCGTTATCGGAAAAGCGGTGATCCGCGCCATCGACCAACGTTAAACGCAGATCCGAACCATTAGCATGTTCAAGCAAACGCAGCGCCACGGACATATCGACATCCTCATCTGCTGTGCCTTGCAAGAAGCGTGTCGGGAATGGCAACTCAAGGGGCGTGCGCAGGACCAATTGTTCGCGGCCATCCTCAATCATGCGTTTGGTGATGATGTAGGGCTCGCCATATTCAGACGGCAACGCGACTTGTCCTTCAGCGTCGAGTTGCGCGCGCTGCGCTTCATCAAAACTTGCCCACATGCTGTCCTCGGTAAAGTCTGGCGCGGCCGCAATCGTTACCAACCCCATGATCCTCTCGGGCATGCGCTTAGCGGCCAAAAGCGACTGCCATCCGCCCATGGACGAGCCTACCAACAATAATGAGCCCTCGATCACTTCGGCCAAAATCGCTGCGGTGTCCTCGGCCCAATCGCCAATGCAGCCGTCAGTAAACTCGCCAGAACTGCTGCCGTGCCCTGAATAATCAAAGCGCAGAAAGGAGCGGCCGTTAGCGATTGCCCAGTCTTCAAGGTGAATAGCTTTGGTGCCCTCCATGTCGGACTTTAATCCGCCAAGAAAAACAACGCATGGGCCTATCCCTTCGGTCTTGTGATATGCGATTTTTCGCCCTTTCGGCGTCTTAATGAAATCTGGTCCGCTCATAGGGGTCTCCGCAATTGTCTGGCCACATTGATGCACAAGCACGGCACTAAGGCAAAGGGCGAAAATGCACAGCTTGACAGTGCGATGTTGCAACGCCATTTACCCCAGTAACCATAACCCGCAACCGGGCGCTTTTGTAGGTGCCAAACTGACGAGGAGTGCCGACATGGCAAACGTCTCTTTAACTTTCCCCGATGGCAACAAACGCGAATACGCTGCAGGTATCACTGCCGGCGAAGTCGCGTCCGACATTTCAAAATCTCTTGGCAAAAAAGCGATCTCTGCGACGTTGAACGGCGCGCATTGGGATTTGCAGTGGCCTATCGAATCCGACGCCGCCATAGCAATCAACACGATGAAAGACGAAGAGCCGGCGTTAGAACTGGTACGGCACGATCTTGCACACATCATGGCGCGCGCGGTGCAGGAAATCTGGCCCGACGTCAAAGTCACCATCGGCCCGGTTATCAAAGACGGTTGGTACTATGACTTTGATCGAAAGGAGCCATTTACACCCGAAGATCTTGGCGCGATCGAGAAGAAAATGAAAGCGATCATCAATTCCCGTGACGCAGTGCGCACCGAGGTTTGGGATCGCGCGCGTGCGGTGAAGCATTATGAAGACAACGGCGAGCCTTATAAAGTCGAGCTGATCGACGCCATCCCTGGCGACGAACCTTTGCGCATGTATTGGCATGGCGAGTGGCAAGATTTGTGCCGTGGTCCGCATTTGCAGCACACAGGTCAGGTTCCGGGCGACAGCTTTAAACTCATGAGCGTTGCAGGCGCATATTGGCGTGGCGATTCAGATCGCGAAATGCTTCAACGGATTTATGGCTGTGCTTTCCTCAACAAAGAGCAGCTGAAAAAGCATATGATTATGCTTGAGGAAGCCGCCAAGCGGGATCACCGCAAGCTGGGCCGCGAAATGGATTTGTTCCATATGCAAGAAGAAGCGCCCGGTCAGATCTTCTGGCACCCGAACGGCTGGCGTATTTACACAGAGTTGCAAGACTACATGCGCCGCAAGCAATATGCAGGCGGATATGTCGAGGTGAACACGCCACAAGTTGTGGATCGCAAACTTTGGGAGGCCTCTGGTCACTGGGAAAAATATCAGGAGAACATGTTCATCGTCGAAGTTGACGAGGATCATGCCCGCGAAAAAGCGGTGAACGCTCTCAAGCCGATGAACTGCCCGTGCCACGTTCAAATCTTTAATCAGGGTTTGAAGTCCTATCGCGACCTGCCGTTGCGCATGGCCGAATTCGGGTCCTGTAATCGCTATGAGCCTTCGGGCGCGCTACATGGCATCATGCGTGTGCGTGGTTTTACGCAAGATGATGGGCATATCTTCTGCCGCGAAGATCAGATCGAAAGCGAAACCGCTGTTTATATCGACTTTCTGTCGTCAGTTTATAAAGATCTCGGGTTTGAAGAATTCCGTGTGAAGTTTTCAGATCGCCCCGAAAAGCGTGCAGGTTCGGACGAAGTTTGGGACAAAGCTGAAGACGCTTTGCTGAAAGCAACGCGCGCTGCGGGTATCGAGCCTGAACTAAATCCCGGTGAAGGCGCGTTTTATGGGCCGAAGCTTGAATTTGTTCTGACGGATGCGATTGGTCGCGATTGGCAATGTGGAACCCATCAGGTGGACTTCGTTCTGCCTGAGCGTCTTGATGCGAGCTATATCGGCGCGGACGGTGACAAGCACCGTCCTGTTATGCTGCACCGCGCGACACTTGGCTCCTTTGAGCGCTTTATCGGCATTCTTATCGAAAGCCATGCTGGTAAGCTTCCGTTCTGGCTTGCTCCGCGCCAAGTGGTTGTCGCGTCGATTATCTCTGACGCGGACGATTACGTTTATGAAGTTGTCGAAGCGCTGAACGCGGCTGGTGTGCGCGCCGAGGCCGATATTCGCAACGAAAAGATCAACTACAAGGTTCGCGAGCATTCCGTTGGCAAAGTACCTGTGATTCTGGCTGTTGGCGCACGTGAAGTCGAAGAACGTACCGTGACGATCCGTCGACTTGGTGAGAAACAAACCAAGGTAGAAGCGCTGGATTCTGTAATATCCGCACTTGGTCTTGAGGCAACACCGCCAGATAAACTGTAACACTTCGCGCAAAATGCGTGAACGGATTGCAACAAGGCCCGCCCGAAATGGCGGGCCTTTCCTGTTTTGTAACGGTTTTCCGTGACCGCAAGCCTCACGCATCTCTCGCAACAGTTAACGCATCCGTGACACACGGATGCGTGAATGGATAAATCCGAACGCCAGAGCGTAATCTGTCTTCAGTCGCCAGTGACGGCGCACTACCCAAGACCTAACCGAAGACAAACAAAGGAAAATATCATGTCCAACGCTCTTAAAACTCTTGCCGTTGTTGGTGCAGTTGCCGCTTCTTTCACAGCGCACTCCGTGACCGAAGCATCCGCAGCAGGTAAAGAAAAATGCTACGGCGTATCCCTCGCAGGCAAAAACGACTGTGCAGCAGGCGCAGGCACGACATGCGCAGGCACATCAACAGTTGACTACCAAGGCAACGCTTGGACACTGGTTGACGAAGGCACTTGCGCATCCATGGAACTGCCAGACGGACGTATGGGTTCTTTGGAAGCGCTTGAGCGCGACCTGCCAGCATAAGCGAAATCAACGTGAGGTGCGTGGTTTCACGCACCTCATTTTTCTAAAGGATAAGTCTGATGTTAGATGCTACGCCTCACGCTCATTTGCCCAACGCAGCTGGTGTTGGCTACAAGCCTCAGCACTTCTCTGACATCATCGAAAACCCTGTCCCTGTTGAATGGCTCGAAATTCACGCCGAAAACTATATGGGCCAAGGCGGTCGCCCGCTTGCGCAGCTCAAACATTTGGCGGAACGGTTTCCGATTTCTGTGCATGGTGTCGGCCTCAGCATCGGTGGCGAAGGCCCATTAGATAGCGATCATCTCGCACGTCTGAAAACACTTTGCGATTGGCTCAATCCTGCAAGTTTTTCAGAGCATCTTGCGTGGTCCAGCCATGAAAGCGCATTTCTGAACGACTTGCTCCCGCTGCCCTACACTCCAAAAACGCTCAACACCGTTGCCGATCATATTGATCAGCTCCAAGACGTCTTGGGCCGCAAAATGCTGTTGGAAAACCCTTCAAGCTATCTCGCGTTCGCCGAAAGCACCCTATCTGAGACAGAGTTTTTGCGCGAAGTCGCGCAGCGCACAGGTTGCGGCCTGCTTTTGGACGTTAACAACGTGTTTGTTTCTGCCACCAACCTAAAGATGGATGCTCGCGCCTATATTGACGACTTTGCTCTTGATCTGGTTGGTGAAATTCACATGGGCGGACATGACGAAGATACCGATGATCATGGTGCCCCCTTGCTTATAGATAGTCACGGCAAAGAAGTCGCAGAGCCGGTTTGGGCATTGCTTGATTATACGTTGCAACGCTCCGGCCCGCGTCCTTTGTTGATCGAGTGGGACACAGATGTGCCCGAATGGCCAGAGTTGGCGACCGAGGCCAAACGCGGTGCACAAGCGCTCAACGCGTCAGTGGCGATAAGCGCATGATGACCAGTCAAAGTGATTTTCGCGCGGCCCTCTTCGATCCGCAGATTGTAGTGCCAATCAGCCTTACGGATGGGCAGAGCCAACCTGCGGGCAAACGATTTGACGTGTATCGCAACAACGTCATCATGAGCCTCAAAGAAGCGATGTCAGAGAGTTTCCCAGTTATCGAAAAGCTCATTGGTACGCAGAATTTCGCGTCTCTTGCCGGACTGTTTGTGCGCAAGCACCCACCAAAAGACCCGCGCATGATGCTCTACGGCATCGAGTTCCCGTCTTTCCTCGAAACATTCGAACCATTGTCGCATCTTGGCTATTTACCTGATGTAGCGCGGTTAGAACTTGCGAGGCGTCACTCTTACCATGCGGCCGATGCACGCCCAATTGATCCGTCAGTTTTTGGAACGTTACCTCCAGAGGTCTTGGCAAGTGCGACGCTTAGCTTTGCCCCTGCCCTAAGGGTTGTCCGCTCCGATTGGCCGATCCTTGATATCTGGCATTTCAATATGACCGACGGCGCGGCCAAACCGACAGCGGGCGCTCAAGATGTTCTATTGACGCGCGCCGAGTTTGATCCCGAGATGCATCTGCTGCCAGCGGGTAGCGCGGACCTTATCGAAGCTTTGGCGAAAGAAACCAAACTCGGTGACGCACTGGACACGTTAGAGAACACACACCCCGGGTTTGATTTTTCAGCCCTTTTGGGCCTTTTGATACAAACCAACGCGCTTACAGCGTTGAGCGCAACCCCCTGAACAGCACAAGAGAATAAGGAATACACAAATGCGCAGTTTAATCGCCCTTCAAGACCGCCTCTTTGCGCCCATAGGAAGTGGCGATGCGATGCTTGCGTTTTTCGCGCGCTTCGCTTTTGCTGCGTCCCTTGCGCTCTACTTCTTCAATTCGGGCCTCACAAAGCTAGGCGATGGAGTTTTGGGAATATTTCAACCGTCGCTCGGCGCGTATGCACAGATTTTCCCCCGCGCGATGGAAGCCGCGGGCTATGACACAAGCCAACTTGGCCTCTTTCATTGGGCGGTGGTCACAGGTGGAACAGTCGCGGAATTTATCCTTCCCGCATTGATCATTATCGGCCTGTTCACCCGCATCGCGGCCCTTGGCATGATCGGCTTTGTCGTAGTGCAAAGCCTTACGGATCTTATCGGCCACGGCGCATGGGATGATCCTGCGGTTCTTGGAGCATGGTTCGATCGCATCCCTGATGGCGTAATTCTAGATCAACGAATGTTCTGGGTACTCGCGCTGACTGTATTGGTCTTCAAAGGTGCAGGCTGGCTATCGCTGGATCGCTTTCTGAGCAAGTCAGAGAGCTAAAGCCGCCTGAACGTCTTTGCTCCACCCCAGATGAAGCGTCCCCCCATCGTCGATAAGCGGGCGCTTCATCAAGGTTGGATGCTCTTGCAACAAAGCAAGCGGATCGCCCTTGCGCGCGTCTTCGTCTAAATTGCGCCACGTCGTCGAGCGCGTGTTCAACAATGCAGCGCCAAATTTTTCCTGCGCACTTTGCAAAACATCAAGCGGCACACCGTCGCCGCGGACATCAACGAATTCTACATTATCAAGTGCCTTCATTGCCTTACGGCACGTATCACAGTTCTTTAGGCCGTATAGTTTCACAGCAAATCCCCTCATTTCCCCGCAAAATCGCGTGAACCTAGCGAAAAAGTCAACGCAAAGAGCAACACTTTCTCTTGATATTTCTTCAAATATGCTGACCTGTTTTAAACACGACGATCAATTAAGGAGTGCGCAGCGATGCCAAACGGCACTGTGAAGTGGTTTAACACAACCAAAGGCTTTGGCTTTATTGAACCTGAAGGCGGCGGCAAGGACGTATTTGTTCACATCTCAGCCGTCGAACGCTCAGGCCTGACAGGGCTGGCGGATAATCAAAAAGTTTCGTTCGAGCTAGAAGCAGGTCGCGACGGCCGTGACATGGCGGCAAACCTAACGCTTCTGTAGCCAAACATGCGAAAAGCCCAGTCGTGTGACCGGGCTTTTCTCAATACGGGATAAGCCCTTGGCTTAGTGCGAATGACGCGTTGTATGTGTGTGACGCTTCATGTGCGTATGCGTTTTGCGATGCGTATGCGAACGTGCCGCTTTGCGTGGCATTGGATGGGCCATCATTTGTTGATAGCTCATGCTGCCATTTGGTGTGCCACAGCAAATAACCCCATTCAGCACAACTGGCTGCAAACCAGCTGGGCAGTGGTTTGGGCCACCATATGCTAGAATTTGAGCCTGCCCGGACGACGTGCTCTTACCCATATACATATCTCCCCAAGCCAAAGCCTGAGAAGTGGAAGCGATTGTCGCTGCGACGGCGAATGCGAAAACTTTGGTTAACATGGGGCTGCCCTTTTTAAAACTGCGCAAGATCGTATTTTTATTATGGCATAAACCTAACATGGGGCGGAATTAAGTCAATTTGAGCAAGTTTTTTCGAAGGGTTTAGGGGGCAAAGCGATCCTAACTGTGATTCATTTGCACGAAACGGCACCTGGTTTGCGCTGATTTAGCGTCTTAGGTACTCAACCGCGCGGCATTTGGGTTCGCTTTCACGCAACGAAGTTTCACCAAGAACGCGCCAGTTGCGCGCGTCAAAGGTCGGAAAAAACGTATCCGCTCCATCAACTTCCAAATCCACTTCGGTAATCAACATACGTTCTGCAAACGCGATCATTTCCCGATATATCCCCGCCCCGCCGATACCATAGACCCGTCGGTAGCCATGTTCATAGGCAAGCTCAATCGCCTCGGACACCGAGCTGGTCGTAAATTCCGCATCGCACCCTTGCGACGTGACGACAATATTCATCCTGTTCTTAAGCGGCTTAAATGGCAGGCTGTCCCAAGTCTTACGCCCCATGACAATTGCACCGCCAAGCGTTTCGCGCTTGAAGAATTGCATATCTTCTGGGGCGTGCCATGGAATATCATTTCCCTTGCCAATAGCTCCATTCCTGTCGCGGCCAACGATCAAAGAAATCATTGTTACACCGCCACTGGCGCGCGAATGCCGGGATCGGGGTCATAGCCAATGATCTCGAAGTCATCGTAGGTAAAGTCAAAGATCGAGCTAACCTGCCGTTTGATCCGAAGTTGGGGCAGCGCCTTTGGCGTTCTCGCAAGCTGGGTTTCGACCTGTTCCATATGGTTGGAATAAATATGCGCATCACCGATCGCGTGGATGAAATCGCCTGCTTCGTAGCCAGTCACATGCGCAAGCATATGTAACAAAAGCGCATAAGACGCGATGTTAAAAGGAACGCCCAAAAACATATCCGCAGAGCGTTGATATAGCTGCAAATGAAGCTTGCCGTCATTAATCCGCACCTGCCAAAGCGTATGGCATGGCGGAAGCGCCATGTCGGGAACCTCTGCAGGGTTCCACGCCGAAACGATCAAGCGGCGGCTATCTGGGGTGTTCTTAATCGCGTCAACGAGATCAACAATTTGATCAACGCTGCCCGCTTTGAACAGCGGTTCCCCATCTTTCATCTCATCGGTTTTCTCCAGCTTGGGAAACCGTCGCCATTGCTGCCCATAGACCGGCCCTAAATCACCGTTCTCATCCGCCCATTCATCCCAGATCGAAACACCGTTGTCTTTCAGGTATTTGATGTTGGTATCGCCTGCGAGGAACCAAAGCAGCTCGTGTATGATCGACTTTAAGTGCAGTTTTTTGGTGGTCACCAATGGAAAGCCATCAGCCATGTGATAGCGGCATTGCAAACCAAAGTGCGAGATTGTTCCCGTCCCTGTGCGATCCGTCGCATGCGCGCCGTATTTTAACACGTCTTTCAAGGCTTGATGATATTGGTGCACCGCGATCTCCCCAAGGTTTTTCGCTCTTTAGCAATTTCGCATCAGATTAAACAGCAAGAGTTGCGTCAACCGCGCGTTTCCAGCGCGCATACCGCGCGTCGCGCTCGCTCGCCTCCATTTTCGTCTCAAATCTGCGTTCTAAAGCCCACGTACCGGCGAACTCCGCCATCGTTGGGTAAAGGCCAGCGCGTTGCCCCGCGAGCCAAGCCGCGCCAAGCGCAGTGGTTTCCAGCACCTCTGGCCTATCAACAGGAGCCCCTAAGATGTCAGACAAAAATTGCATCGCCCAATCAGACGCTGACATTCCCCCGTCCACACGCAAAGCCGTCTCTTGGGCATCTGGCCAATCTGCATGCATAGCTTCAAGCAAATCACGCGTCTGAAAGCCAACACTTTCAAGCGCTGCTTTTGCCAGCTCTTCGGGGCCAGAGCTGCGCGTTAGCCCATAGATCGCCCCCCTGCAGTCCGCATTCCAATATGGCGCGCCGAGACCTGTAAATGCAGGCACCAACACAACATCCTGGCCAGCATCGGCATTATCCGCGAGCGGCTGGGTCTCTTTCGCGTCCCGAATAATTTTTAACCCATCGCGTAGCCACTGCACCACTGCGCCTGCTACAAAAATCGACCCCTCCAAGGCATAGGTTCGCTTCCCATCAAGTTGGTAAGCGATTGTTGTCAAAAGCCTCTTCTTCGAATTCACAGGCGTTTCACCGGTGTTGAGCAAGGCAAAACATCCGGTGCCGTATGTCGATTTCAACATACCCGGTTTAAAACACGCCTGCCCCACTGTCGCCGCTTGCTGATCCCCTGCGACGCCAAGGATAGGAATTTCGCGACCAAACAAATCAGCACGGCTTAGGCCAAAGTCAGCAGCGCAGTCTTTGACTTCGGGAAGCAAGCTCATCGGGATATCGAGCATATCGCACATGGTCTTTGACCAGCGCCCCTCGCGAATATCATAGAGCATTGTGCGCGCAGCATTTGTAGCATCAGTAACATGCTCTTTGCCGGCCGTGAGGTTCCAAATCAGCCAACTATCGACTGTTCCAAATGCAAGTTCCCCAGCTTCGGCGCGCCCGCGTGCTCCCTCCACATTATCCAAAAGCCACTTAAGCTTGGTCGCGCTGAAATAAGGATCAAGCAGAAGGCCCGTTTTTCGAGTGACCGTTTCCTCGTGCCCAGCACGTTTCAACGACTGGCATAGCTCGGATGTACGACGGTCCTGCCAAACAATTGCGTTGTGCAGCGCCTTGCCCGTCTTGCGATCCCAGAGAACAGTGGTCTCCCTCTGATTGGTTATGCCAATGGCGGCGATTTGATCGGCTTGCAATCTGGCTTTTTCAATTGCCCCGCGACAGGTCGATGCGGTCGTCGCCCACAAATCGTCGGCATTATGCTCCACCCAACCACTCTTCGGAAAGATCTGCTCAAACTCTTCCTGCGCAGACGCGACAGGCGTCATTTCAGCATCAAATAGAATTGCGCGGGTTGATGTCGTGCCTTGGTCAATCGCAAGAATGTAACTCATTGGGTCGTCCACATTTTTCTGGAAAGTAAGGTGCGTGGTATCACGCACCTATGCAAGCGATGGCAGCCAAAGCACAATGCCGGGGAATGCCACCAGCAACGCAATTGTCACGCCATCGGCGATGAAAAACGGGGTCACGCCTTTGAAAACGTCCTGAACCGTCAAATCATCGCGCACGCCTGCAACGACAAAACAGTTGAGCCCGATTGGCGGTGTGATCAAACAGAACTCTGCCATTTTCACCACAAGAATGCCGAACCAAATAGCGCACATCGGCCCCGACATGCCAAACGCGCTATCTGCCGCGCTTACCATTTCCCCGCCATTCAAAGCCATGACCGCAGGGTAAACGACGGGTAACGTCAAAAGCAGCATGCCAATCGCATCCATGAACATGCCCAAAACCGCATAGGCCAAAAGGATACAGATCAAGATGGTTAACGGAGCCATATCCAGGCTGGTGATCCAGTCTGAAAACGCATCAGGCAGTTTCGCAAAGCCCAAGAAACGCACGTAGATCAAAACACCCCAGATGATGGTGAAAATCATCACGGTGAGTTTGGCCGTTTCCAGCAGCGCCTCTTTTAGCTTTGGCCAGCGCATGCCGCGATACAGTGCCATGCAGAAAATGATAAATGCACCGATCGCACCACCTTCTGTCGCCGTACCCCACGCATCGCCGAAGGGGTTGTAAACAAAGAAGATGATGATCACGACAACCGCAACGATGGGCAAAGCGGGCGGGAGCGATTCAAATCTTTCGCGCCACGTAAAGCCCCCCACGGGAGGGCCAATGTTTTTAAACCCTACCGCAAGCCCAATGATCAAAAGCGCATAGATTATTGCCGAAAACGCACCGGGTATAAACCCAGCGAGGAGTAGTTTTCCAACGTCCTGTTCAACAATAATCGCATAGATCACAAGGATTGCAGACGGCGGAATAAGGGAAGCAAGCGTGCCACCCGCAGCGACAACACCTGCCGCAAAGGCCTTGTTGTAGCCGACTTTTAGCATTTCCGGAATCGCAATACGCGCAAACACAGCGGCCGTAGCCACTGATGCACCGGACACCGCCGCGAACCCTGCAGTTGCGAAAACCGTAGCAACCGCAAGTCCGCCCGGAACCCAAGCGATCCAGCGTTTGGCCGCTTCAAAGAGAGCGACAGTGAGCTTGGCATGATAGGCGAGATAGCCAATCAAAATGAAAACAGGGATCAGGCTGAGAACCTGTGCGCTTACTTTCGAATGCGGGGTTAAGCCTGCAATTTTAACGCTGATTTCAACAGCCTTCCAAAAGCGATCAGGATCGTAGTCAAAACCGTTCCAACGCAGCCAAACCAACCCGACAAATCCTGCAAGACCCGCAGCGAAGGCAACGCGCATTCCCAGCAAAACAAAGACCAGCATACCACCGCTGACCCACAAACCGATTGTAATAGGTTCCATTAGTCAGCCCCTTCCAAAGCGCTCGCCTCGATTGCCGCTTGCTCGGCGACGCTAAGCGTCAATGGCACCGCAACGGGGTTTTCCAAGCCATAAACAAGGGCGCGGCCATATCCGATCGCCTGCAAGATCAGTCGCGCGGCCAAAACGGAAAAAGCAATCGGCACAACGAGCTTTGAGGGCCAAATCGGTATGCCCACATCGATTGAGCTATCACGGCTGCACAGGGGCCGCGCGCAATCAAACGAGCGGTCAAAATGCTCCCAAGCCCCCCACGTCAAAGCAACGATAAGCAGCAAGATCATCAGCACAGAGATCAACTCGAATAGCCAAAGAACGCGCCCATTCAGCTTGGAAACCAGCATGTCCATACGGATATGAGTGCCATCGCGCTGAACATATGACACACCCATGATCGCAATTATCGGCATCGCGGCTTCGATGTAATCAACGTAGCCCATCATGGGGGATGCGAAAAATCGGCGCCCTGTGACGGAATAGACAGCGAGAAACATTAGCGAGAAAATAGCAAGACCGCTTAACAACGCGCAAAATCTCTCCAACGGGAGCAACATTCTATCTAATCTGCTCAGTAAGCTGGAGTCTTCGAGTACCGCTGCAGAACCGGCCATGGGCAATCCCCGTGTGCTGTCACAAGAAGAGCGCGCGCAAAGCACGCACCCGACTTGCGCGTTTCAAATGTAGGGTGCGTCGTTTCCGACGCACCTTTGGTTTGGATTACATCTTCGCGTCTGCGAGTGTCTTCACAACAAGATCATATAGCTCTTGGCCCGGCAGGCCTTGCGCTTCCATGTCTTTGATCCAAGCATCGCGGATCGGATCAGCCGCCTTTGCCCGAAACTCAGCAATGACATCGTCAGAAATCTCGACCTTTGCGACGTTTTTCTCTTCTAGGACAGAATCCCAGCGCTCTAGCAGCGCGCCATAGTTCGCGAGGTAATGATCAAGCGATTCCTGAACCGAGCTATCGAGCGCTGCTCGATGATCATCGCTTAGGCTTTCATAGGCATCGATATTTACAACCACTGGGCAATTCACCGTGCCCGGGTTGAGGTTCGCAGTCCACCATTCAGCTTGGTTAATCGTGCCAAAGCTAAGATGAGCGTGCTGCGCGAATGCGACCGTGTCAACAACGCCGCCTTCCATTGCCTGATAGGCTTCCGTCGCCGTCACAGAAGTCGGAACCGCGCCAACAGCTTCAAACGCCTTGCCCAAACCGCCAGTCGCGCGAACGCGCATACCTTCAAAGTCGGCCAGCGTTTTACGAGCGTCCCCTGTGCCTACAAGATTGTACTGCGGCATAGGTGATGTCATCAGCAGCTTTGCATTCCACTGCGCCATTTCTTCAGTCGCGGCAGGGTGGGCATATACAGCCTTAGAAACCGCCACTTCTTGCTCAAGGTTTTCAACGCCAAGGAATGGCAACTCCAATACCGTAATCACACGGTTTTTGTCACGGTGATACCCAGCGCAAAACTGCGCCATTTCGAATGCGCCAATGGAAATACCGTCAAGATTTTCCCGGTTCTTGCTCAGACCACCGTAAGAGACGTTCAGAGTAAATTCGCCACCCGTTTTGGCCGAGACCAGTTCTGCAAGTTTTTCAACATGTTCAGTAAAGGCGCGACGCTTACCCCAAACAGAGACGTTCCACTCCGTCGCGGATGCTTCCGCTGCGAGGCTGGCGATGAATGCGGCTCCGACGAGCTTTGCACTTAAATGTTTCATTATGTTCTCCCTTTTTATCGTGTGAACCTTACTCACACATCTGACGTACGCAATGGGTTTTTCCCCATTTCAAACGCAACAGCAAAGAGTTTAGGTGCGAAAAACACGCCCAATGCCGACTCATTGTTTGCTCGCGCAAAACAGTATGCAACGGTATGCCGCACCAATTTGCCGCACACCCAACAAAACGAAATTTGCCCCTGTTAACGGAAACATTGACGGAAATAAAATTTACCAATTTCCCCACTTCCGCCAATCCTTTCTGTTTTTAAGGTGAAAATCGCGCACAGATGGAACCATTTACAAAAATCACCAGCAAAACAAAATTCATTTACAACATTACCATTTGACCTCCCGACCATATTTGAGAGTTTTCGCAGCACATCTATAAAGCGTGTTGAGGAGACCAACGTACAATCTAGTGCCGCAACTGCCGCTCGATTTGGATTGTGCGTTTCAAGATTGATCTAGGGAGAAGAACATGACCGACAATTCCACGACATCAAACGCGAAAACCTACCCCCCCTCATCTGCGTTATCCGGTTCAGCGCATGTTGATTTGGCGAAGTATGATGCGATGTATGCCGCGTCGGTATCTGATCCTGACGCGTTTTGGGCGGAGCAAGGTAAGCGGGTTGATTGGATCAAACCGTTCACATCGGTGAAGGACGTCGATTACACGCATGGCCAAGTTGACATCAACTGGTTCGCCGATGGCACGCTGAATGTTGCCGCCAACTGTATTGACCGCCACCTCGAGACGCGCGGCGACAAGACGGCGATTATTTTTGAGCCTGACAACCCCGATGAAGGCGCAAAGCACATCAGCTACAAAGAGCTGTCCCTCGCCGTAAATCGCATGGCCAACATTCTCGAAGAGATGGGCGTGCGCAAAGGCGACCGCGTTGTTCTTTATCTCCCGATGATCCCTGAAGCGGCCTATGCGATGCTCGCTTGTGCGCGTATCGGCGCGATTCACTCTATTGTTTTTGCTGGCTTCTCTCCTGATGCCCTCGCAGCGCGGATCAATGGCTCGGAAGCCAAGGTTGTGATCACTGCTGACGAAGCTCCACGCGGCGGACGTAACACCCCGCTCAAGAGCAATGCCGATGCGGCGCTCCTGCACTGCAGTGACAAGGTCAAATGCCTCGTGGTCAAGCGCACAGGTGGTCAGACCACTTGGATCGACGGACGTGACTATGACTATAATGAGATGGCTCTAGAAGCATCAGACGTCTGCGCGCCTGCGGAAATGTCTGCTGAGGATCCCCTTTTCATTCTCTACACATCAGGCTCGACCGGTCAGCCCAAGGGTGTTGTGCACACAACTGGTGGATATTTGGTTTACGCCTCCATGACCCACGAGATTGTTTTTGATTACAAAGAGAATGATATTTTCTGGTGCACCGCCGATGTAGGCTGGGTCACAGGGCATTCTTATATTGTTTACGGGCCTTTAGCGAACGGCGCGACGACAATTATGTTCGAAGGCGTGCCGACATATCCGGACGCCTCCCGCTTCTGGCAGGTCTGCGAGAAACATTCTGTTAACCAGTTCTACACTGCGCCGACAGCAATCCGCGCTTTGATGGCTCAGGGTAACGATTACGTAACCAAATGCGATCTATCTTCCTTGCGAATCCTTGGAACAGTTGGGGAGCCGATCAACCCGGAAGCATGGAATTGGTATAACGACGTCATTGGTCAGGGCCGATGCCCAATCGTCGATACATGGTGGCAGACAGAAACAGGTGGGCATTTGATGACCCCCCTCCCCGGTGCGCATGCGCTGAAACCGGGTTCTGCGATGAAGCCATTCTTTGGTGTGGAACCTGTGATCCTTGACCCGCAGTCGGGCGAAGAGATCAAAGGCAACCCTGCCGAGGGCGTGCTGTGCATGAAAGACAGCTGGCCCGGTCAGATGCGCACGATCTGGGGCGATCATGAGCGCTTCCAGCAGACGTATTTCTCTGACTACAAGGGCTATTACTTCACCGGCGACGGTGCCAAGCGCGACGAGGACGGCGATTACTGGATCACCGGCCGCGTTGATGATGTGATCAACGTCTCTGGTCACCGCATGGGCACGGCCGAAGTTGAATCTGCGCTGGTCGCCCACGCCAAAGTGGCCGAGGCCGCCGTGGTTGGCTATCCGCACGACATCAAGGGTCAGGGCATCTATTGCTACGTGACGCTGATGAACGGCGAAGAGCCCAGCGAAGAGCTGCACAAAGAGCTGCGCACTTGGGTCCGTACAGAGATCGGCCCAATCGCATCCCCTGATGTGATCCAATGGGCCCCCGGCCTGCCCAAGACCCGTTCAGGCAAAATCATGCGCCGCATCCTGCGCAAAATCGCCGAAAACGACACAGGCTCACTCGGCGACACATCAACCCTCGCTGACCCTTCGGTCGTTGATGACCTCATCAAAAACAGAGCGGGTGCTT
>NZ_JBOEHB010000002.1:297825-298443 GCF_050633725.1 Planktotalea sp. | reverse complement strand
CCCGCTTCAAGAGCTGAAAGAAACTCTCGGCCACTGCATTGTCATGGCAGTTGCCCCTACGGCTCATCGAGTGTTCCAGATTGTGTTCGAGCAAGAACGCCGCCCAATCACGGCTGGTGAATTGCGCGCCTTGATCTGAGTGGATGAGCAGGCCGGGCCTTGGCTTTCGCCGCCAGATTGCCATCAGCAATGCCTGCACTGCCAGTTCTGATGTTTGGCGTGGCTGGACTGCCCAACCTACAACACGCCGCGAGAACAGATCAATGGCCACGCAGAGTTACGCGAAGCCCTCATGCGTCCGCAGATAGGTGATATCCGTCACCCAAGCATGATCCGGCGCGTCGACGGCGAACTGCCGATCCGGCGTGTTGTCCACAACGATAGAGGGCTTTCCTCCATAAACTCCGGGCTTCTTCTTGTAGCCGATCTGCGCCTGAATACCTGCAAGGCGGGCCAAACGGGTAACGCGGTTCTCTGAGACGGCCTCTCCCATGTCGATCAGGTCATCGTTGGTTTTGCGGTAGCCATATACCTTGCTGCTATCTTTCCACGCCTTCTTCACCAGCCCTGTCTGGCGCTGATCTTCCAACGTACGCTGGCTTAACGGTTCCTTAACCC
>NZ_JBOEHB010000002.1:0-297768 GCF_050633725.1 Planktotalea sp. | reverse complement strand
AAGTACGCGGTGGCCTTTTTTAGGATATCGCGCTCCTCGGTGACCCGGGCCAGCTCTTTCTTGAGGCGGCGAACTTCGGCCTCATGGTCGGTCTGCCTTTGCGGCTTCGAGAACTTCGCCATCCATGTATAAAGCGATTTGGTGCTGACCCCGAGCCGTTCGGCCACCTCTTTGACCGGGTAACCGCGTTCAGTGACCTGCGCCACCGCATCGATCTTGAACTCATCCGATTAGCGAATTTGCATTGACATTTGCATCGTCCTTTGCTTCCAAAATTANNTACCAAGCAAAGCGTCTACAAACCTAGGGGCACCTCATAGTAGTCAGTGCGCCGATACGCGCGTTCAGCTTCACTGCCCGTTGAATGTACCAAAGCGGCTTCCGCGATATCTCTGGGCATTTCGGTCGTCTCTGCAACCCAATCACGAAAGCTAGACCGGAAACCGTACGGGCGGACCTCGAGTCCCTTGCGCTTCATATACATAGACATCGGTGCGTCGGAAATTACACCTTTCCGCTGGCTTGGAAAAAGGAACCCATCTCGCTTTTGGCCTTTGGCAGCTTCTATTGTCTTAAGTGCAGCTTCGCTCAAGGGAATGCGAAAATCAGCCTCATTGCCTTTCACGCTCTTCATCTTGCTACCGGGAACGGTCCAAACATCTCCATTGATTTCCTCTAGTCGGCAGTAGCGGACAGGCGAAGATCGTGATGCGGTAAGGATCAACAGACGCATCGCCAAATGCGCAACGGTGCCTGTATTCAAAGAAGCATAGAAATCCGGAACGTCCTGCCAAGGCATCGCAGGGATATTCTTTGGTTTATGTCGAGGTGCCCCCAGCAGCAATTTTGCTTTACGCACGGCCATTAGATCAACGTCCAAACCTTTCGCTGCGGCATGTTCTAGGACTTGGTTAAGACGGTTCAAGGCTTTTTGCGCTGTTACCGCTTTCTTATCCCAAATAGGACGGATCGCGTTACAGATCAGGTTTTGGTCGATTTCTTGGACGTTGTAGGTGCCGAGTTTTGGCAAGATGTGAAGTTCTAGTGGTGAGAACCAACGACCCGCTTTCCCATCGCCTTTGAGGCTAGACTGCTTAGCGCAGAAGGTTTCTCGCGCAAGAACGTCAAGACTAGAATTTGATGCAGCGGTCTCATGTTTTTCCTTATTGCGCAGGGTGATTGGGTCTTTACCCGTTGATCGGACGCTACGCCATTTTGTCGCCGCCTCACGCGCTTCTTTCAATGTGACGCCACCGCTTGTTAGGGTCAATTCATTGAGGACATTGGCCCGAGACAGATCGTAAAGGCAACTATTCCGTCCTGTTTGCTTCCACCTAAGGTTCGCGCCGAACATCGCTTTGCGATGGACTTCGATCACCCGCTAACTGTCTTCAAAGACTAGCCCATAAAACCCCTGAGCGACATCGCAGAATACTGATTTGTGCTCGCGTTCTGGGACAATCTCGAAATAGCTATGCGCGAGTTTCGCATAATCGGAGTACAATTTGTCGACAGGGAAATTCGAGCCGAACATGCATCGTTCAGCGCCAAATTGATTAAGGCAGCTGTCGATAATGGGTCGGATCGTTGCAGCGCTCCAAGTGTGATCAAACATACCAAGCCCCGACAACTTACAACGGACCTGAGGCAATCGAGAAAGATGGCGAAGCGTCTTGTCATATTCTAATAGACCCGACAGGCTACGCTCATGCGGTGAGCCCGCGTGGCACAATACGACGGGCGTGTTTGGTGCGTCTTGCAACAGCTCACCCATTGCCGGCATCAATTCGGGAATGAGCTGAAGATCAAAGGAAAGGCCCCGCGCACCGACTGCCTGTAGACCTTCCAAAAACGCTGCTGACTTCGTTAGCTCGTTTGTACCCGTTTGCGCATCTTCCCCCGGCGCGCGTCCAACAATTTGTCGAACTCCTTTCACTGTGGAAAGTGTTTGGAACCTATCGAGGTGCTCGGCCAAATCCGGATCAGTTAAGTCGCAATAAACAACCTGCGCCATGGGCCAATTCGGATTAGCATCCGCGATTTGCTGAACCCATTTCGCCTCTTGCCAAGGATCGGCCGCCCCAACTTGGATATGAACTGAACCGCTAAATCCGAAAGGCGCGGCGTCTTCTTTGAACTCATCAATCAGGTAATTGCGTTGAATGGGCGACGGATCGCCAAAGAAACGTGTGACGCCCTTTGCCTCAAGCCACGGATAAGACACCGCATTTAGATCCCAGAGGTGGTGATGTGCATCTATATATCTCATGACTGCTTCCCCTCTAATTTGCCCAAAATGTCGATCCCCTGCTGGTTAAAGAAATGCAGCATATCGATGAAAACCCAATTTTCCTTTAGCTTGTCACCTTCGCGTCTGTAGATATCGATCACTCGGAACTCGCTTAGATGGTCATTTGGCGGTAACCCCAAATATCCGCCCGTCGCTTTGGCGCGAAAGTTTGGCCAACCAAAAAAGCCACCGTAGTTGCCCTCGGCAATTCGGGCGATATGGCCAGTGCCAGTGCGATCACTTAGCCCTGCACGGAAAGGTCTCGAGTGCTGCTGCGCATATCGCGCGATCGTATAGGTTGAGCCGATCCCAGCAGGCCCCCACCAAATCATATCCTCGTGCCAACTCAGCGCGAGTTCTTCTTCAAGTGGTAGCTCGTTTTGCCATTGCCCGAGATCACTAATCATCTGGTGTATCACATCGAGCGTTTTTTGCCCTTCACTTGGAGATGCATCCGCAAAAAGCAACGCATCATGTGGCATTGGCCCCGGCTGCACCAAATGCGCTGCCGCTTGATCAGGAAATGGGGAATAACCCGCTTGGATCATGAAATGTGGGATGTCGAAATAGAACGCGGTTTCAGCGATTTTGCCGTCCTCGACTTTGTGAAATTCGGCATATCTAAGCATGATCATCTTGCCAGTTGGCTCAATGCCAAGCCATGGGCTGTCAAACAATCCCATTAGATGCCCCATAGAGCAGACCCAAACGGACCCACCTTGATCAATGACATTATCGCCAGCAAAAAAGACATCCATGCGTCGTTGCATGCGCGTGACAGCGCGGCGAAATGGTTGCCAGAACATTTCCGAAACCGTTTGTGAATCTGTTTGCAAATGGAACGGATGGAACGCGCGCCATATGTAATCGGGAGAGGTACGAGCGCTCAATACCGCGGTGATTCCCTCTCCTTCAGCGCTATCTAAAGCTTCATAGTATTCTCGAACCACTTGTTTTTCAGCTTGGAAGCCCAACGTCTCATTCCTTGTTTATCGAGGCTTTAAAAGGCCTTGCTGGTCATCAAATCTTAAAAATGCATACGTTTGCAATATTTTCTTGCATGGGCATTTGAACAAAGTCTATCCTTTTTGCAAACGTATGCAAAACGGTCTTTGACCATCAAGGGGGCTGCATGGCCGAAATTCAACTGCGCAATGTGTCAAAGCGCTGGGGCTCTTTTGTTGGGGTAGAAGATTTTAACCTCACAATTGCAGATCAAGAGTTCTTGGTACTGCTTGGACCGTCTGGCTGTGGCAAAACCACGACCATGCGCATGATTGCCGGTCTTGAGGACGTTACTGACGGCGACATCTTGATTGACGGTAAACGGGTCAACGATCTGGATCCCAAGGACCGCGACGTTGCGATGGTTTTCCAGTCCTATGCACTTTATCCAAATATGAATGTTTACGAGAACATTCGCTTTCCCTTGAAGGTCCGTAAAATTCCGGAAGCACAACACAACGAACGTGTGATGCGTGCCTCTGCGATGGTCGAGTTAGACGATTTCCTGCATCGCAAACCTGCGGAATTGTCTGGAGGCCAACGCCAGCGCGTTGCCTTGGCCCGCGCGATTGTGCGTGAGCCGAATGTGTTTTTGATGGACGAGCCACTCTCCAATCTGGATGCCAAGCTGCGTGTATCCACGCGCGCGCAAATCAAAAACCTGAGTCATGAGCTAAAAGTCACAACAATCTACGTGACCCATGATCAGATCGAAGCCATGACTTTGGCCGACCGGGTCGTCGTCATGAAAGGCGGCGTGGTTCAGCAAGTCGGCAGTCCAACTGACATTTACAACCGCCCCTCAAATGCCTTTGTGGCAAGCTTTATTGGCTCTCCTGCAATGAATTTGGTCTTGGGGCAAATGAGCGACGGCGCATTCACAGGTGATACCATCAACGTCTCGGGCCTTAGCGCTGCTAATGGCGCGGTCCAACTTGGGTTTCGGGCCGAAGACGCAGCAATCGTTGAACAGGATGGGGAAATCCAAGCGCCCGTTTACGCCATGGAACTGCTTGGGGATGCCACAATGATCACCGTTAAAGTGAACGGTGAGTTGGTCTCGGTCAAAGCAGGCAAGGATTACCGGGCACAGATTGGCGATATGGTCCGCATTTCTGTGCCGCGTGAAATTTGCCATTTGTTTGATGCTCAAACAGGTGAGCGAATTGGGGACTAGCCCCAAATCAAAGCCCCACAAAGGGGAATAACCAAGATGCGATCTTGCAAGGCGCATCTCAATGACAACCAGGGAGAAACACATGTTTCTAAAGACAATTACAGCTGCTGGCGCATTCGCGCTTTTGGGCAGTACAGCCATGGCTGGCTGCGGGATCACCGCAGGCAACGTCAGCATTCTTTCCAACGATTTCCCAGCAATTCAGGCGGTGACGGCGGCCGCGTCTGCTTGCGCAGGTGATGGCGTTACGGTTGAAGCCAACCTAACCAAAGACCACAAAGACATCATGGTCGCTGCGCTTACCGCCAATCCGGCTCAGTACTCATCCGTCGTTGTTTCCAATTCAACCTTGGTAACATTGATGAACGACGGCTTGCTTCGTCCTATTGATGATCTGATTGCGAAACACGGCGCAGATTTGAACAAAAGCCAGCTCATCACGGTGAACGGAAAAGCGATGGCCGTCGCATTCATGGCGAACGCACAACACTTGTTCTCGCGCACCGATGTTTTGGCTAAAGCGGGCGTTGAAGGCATTCCTGCGACCTATGAAGAAGTCCTCGCCGCCGCCGAGAAAGTGCGCGCTGCGGGCTTGATGGAATACCCGGTTGCGTTGAACACAAAAGCGGGCTGGAACTTGGCTGAAGAGTTCGTGAACATGTATATGGGCACAGGCGCGGATTTCTTCAAAGCCGGCACAGCTGAAGCATCGGTGAACAATGAAAACGGCGTCGCGACGCTCGAGATGTTGAAATCACTGGTCTCCTATTCCAACCCTGATTTCCTGACCTACGACTCAAACGCGACCCAAGCCGAGTGGGAAGCAGGCAACCTCGCGATGGCCGTAATGTGGGGCTCACGCGGCGGCGCGGTCCTTGATGATGAAGGCTCAACAGCAGAAGTTGTCGCTGGAACAGTTCTTTCAGCAGCGCCAACATGGGGCAACGGCGCGCGTCCAGCCTCAACCCTTTGGTGGGACGGTATCGGGATTTCGACAAACGTTTCAGATGAAGATGCAGAAGCCACATTCATTGCGATGATGAACGGCATCACAACAGATGTTGTTAAAGCCAACAATGACGCGGCCGTTTGGTTGATAGACGGGTATACGCCAAGCCCAGCATCAGCAGGCGTTTCTGCAACGGCAGCAGGTGGTGCTGCGCCCTACCCAATGGTTCCATTCATGGGAGCAATGCACACTGCACTTGGCGCTGAGATCACAGACTTCCTTCAAGGAACTGAAAGCGCGGAGCAAGCTTTGGCAGATGTTGAAGCGGCTTACACCGCAGCGGCAAAAGAGCAAGGTTTCTTGAAATAAGACAGCTTAGGCAGGGGGCACGCTGTCCCCTGCCATCCCATTCGATTCACTCCTTAACTCCCGGGCGAACCTGATGAAAAACCGAACCTTCTTGTGGTTTATTTTCCCATCGTTGATCACGATGTTGTTGTTCATCGCACTGCCGATTGTCTCGGTCGTCGTTCAATCGCTTCACGTTGAACACGAAGCGGTCATGGTCGGGGTTGAAAATTGTGGCCCATTTGGCTGCAAACAAGAATTACAGGTCGACGTTGAAGAAACGGCCAAGCTGAAAGAAGAACGCCCGCTCGGGCAGTTCAACGGTCTTGGCACATACACCAACCGCAATCATCTCGCCTTTGCCGAGATTGGGGCGGCATGGCAGTCGAGCAATGGTGTTGGCGACTTTATGTCGAAAGCATTGAATTTGCCCTTTTACCGCGCGCTGGCCTTTACGCTGACTTACACATTTGTTGTGACACCACTGGTCCTTATCTTTGGTTTCATGATCGCGCTTGGCGTGAATACGCTGCCTAAGCGGATCAAAGGGCCAACGATTTTCATCTCTCTTTTGCCCATGATCGTGACGCCCTTGATTGGCGCATTGATCCTGTTCTGGATGATTGACGCGAACGGCATCATTGGCGCGACGCTGCAACGGCTCTTCGATGATCCTGATTTGTCGCTCAAGGCCTCGCCAACGCTGACTTGGATCATGTTGATGGTCTACGGCGTTTGGCATTCTGCGCCATTTGCGTTCATCGTTTTTTATGCGGGCCTGCAAACCGTACCTTCTGACACGATGGAAGCTGCAATGATTGATGGGGCTTCTCGATGGGAGCGCACACGCTATGTTGTTTTGCCTCATCTCATGCCGCTCACCGTCTTTATTTCGCTGATTCAGTTGATGGATAATTTCCGTGTACTGGAACCAATCATCAGCTTCTCAGCCCAAGCGAGCGCGACCTCTTTGTCGTGGATCATCTACAACGATCTTGTCGGCACCGAGAGTCAGTTCTTCGGCTCTGCTGGTGCGACATCGGTTCTGACAATCCTTGGCGTTGCGATTTTGCTGATCCCTGTCCTGATCCGCACTTGGCGTGACTTTAACCAGAAGGTGGTTTGATGTCTGATATCGTTCATCGCCGTTCACCCGTTTTAAACTTGGCTATATGGGGCCTTGTTCTGATCTGGATCGTTGCTGCCGGCTTTCCCTTCCTTTGGACACTTTGGGGCTCATTCAAAGTCCAAGGCGACTTCTTTTCCAAGGCAGATTGGACCAATGCGATCACGGGCGTTCGCACGCAAATCGAAACCGGAGCTGCATTCACAGGCAAGGGCTATTTCGGCGCATGGGTAACGCAGGAATTCTGGCGCGCTGTACTCAACACGATGATCATTGTGGTGTCGGTTGTCGTTATCTCGCTAACCCTCGGCACATTGGGAGGGTATGCTTTAGCGCGCTCGGGCAAGAAATACGCCTTCTATTTGCTCATGCTGGCGCTGGTTTTCCGCGCCATGCCTCATATCACTCTGGTGTCAGGCTATCTGCTGCCGTTTTTTGAATGGAATCTTTGGGGGCATCTCCCGACAACGATCATCGTGATGGTAGCGATCAACCAACCATTCACGCTTTGGATGCTACACAGCTTCTTCCTCAATATCCCCAAAGACCTCGACGAAAGCGCGATGGTCGATGGTTGCACCCGCTTTCAAGCGTTTCGTCATGTCATTGTGCCTGTCATGTGGCCGGGCGTTGTGACGACAGGTCTGTTTTCATTCCTGCTGGCCTACAACGACTTTACGGTCACTGCGACACTTCTCAGCCAAGCCAACCAAACAATGGTGCCCAAAATCGCCAGCTTCTTGGGAACGACCCAAACCGAAGGCAACGTAATGTTTGCGGTCGCGGCGGTGGTTTCTGCAACCGCACCTTTGTTTTTCCTAATTCTATTTTTCCAACGCCAAATCGTTAGTGGCCTAACAGCAGGAGCCGTCAAAGGATGAGCGGAGCACGACCAGAACAAGCGATCCTTTCACGCGACACCGACATGTCCAAAACCGAAGAAACCCGCGCGGTTATCGAAGGCATGGTCGATGGACTAAACGATCACCGCATCGCTGATATTGGCGAGTTCTTCAGCCAAGGTTTTAGCTGGATGGGAAACACAGGTTGCGGCACCAAGGAAGGCATCAAGGAATTCCAAGACAATTGGCAAAAACCCTTTCAGGCGGCGTTTTCAGACAAGGTCTGTGTGGACGAGGCCCGCCTTTACATGGGCGAATGGGCCGCCGCCTTTGGACGGCAAGAAGCGCTGCATTCGGGCGCCTTTATGGGCGTTGAGCCGACAGGCAAACGTATTCAAATCCGCTACATGGATTTTTGGAAAGTAGAAGACGGCAAGATTACCGATAACTGGGTGATGGTCGATTTCCCCCATGTCCTCGCACAATTAGGCGTCGATGTTTTCAATGGCCACGGCTGGGAAGCTTATGACCGTGGAGAGAAAACACCGCCGACCCCACCGACGAAAACAGGAAAAGACTGATGGCAGTAGAATATCTCAAACGCGGCAAGCCAGACGCGGAGCGCGCCCAAGACGATGCCCAAACCAAGGCTGTCGTTGAGGCCACCTTGAAAGACATCGAGGCGCGCGGAGATGCAGCTGTGCGCGAGCTGTCTGAGAAATTTGACAACTACGCACCAACATCATTCAAACTGTCAGAAACAGAAATTGCAGAGCTTATCGCATCTCTCTCGGATCGCGAATTGGCCGATATCAAATTTGCGCAAGAACAAGTGCGCAATTTTGCTCAAGCGCAACGTGACAGCATGCTCGATATCGAGGTCGAGACAATGCCCGGTGTCATCTTGGGGCACAAGAATATTCCCGTGCAATCTGTCGGTTGCTACGTTCCAGGTGGCAAATTTCCGATGGTCGCATCCGCCCACATGTCCGTTGCCACCGCGACCGTTGCTGGTGTTCCACGGATCGTCGCCTGCACACCGCCGTTTAACGGCAAACCAAACGCTGCCGTGATCGCGGCCATGCATCTGGGCGGTGCTCATGAGATTTACGTCATGGGCGGCATTCAAGCTATCGGCGCAATGGCCATTGGAACCGAAACCATCGAAGCTGTTCATATGCTGGTTGGCCCCGGCAATGCCTTTGTTGCAGAAGCTAAACGCCAACTGTTTGGCCGCGTCGGGATTGATTTGTTTGCAGGTCCGACTGAAACAATGGTGATTGCAGACGACACCGTAGATGGGGAGCTATGCGCGACCGATCTTCTGGGCCAAGCCGAGCACGGATATAACAGCCCTGCCGTTTTACTGACCAACTCTCGTAAATTGGCCGACGATACATTGCGCGAGATTGATCGCCTTTTGAAAATCCTTCCGACTGCTGACACGGCGTCTGTCAGTTGGGCCGATTACGGTGAGGTCATTCTATGTGATACTTACGACGAAATGCTCGCCGTTGCGGACGAAATCGCATCCGAACATGTTCAGGTAATGACCGACCGTGATGATTGGTTCCTTGAACATATGACCAGCTACGGTGCGCTTTTCCTGGGCGCGCGCACAAACGTTTCCAACGGGGACAAAGTGATTGGGACCAATCACACCTTACCCACCAAAAAAGCGGGTCGCTACACAGGTGGGCTTTGGGTTGGGAAATTTCTCAAAACGCACTCCTATCAAAAGATTACGACGGATGAAGCCGCAACGCTTGTAGGCGAGTATGGCAGCCGTTTGTGTATGCTAGAGGGCTTTGTTGGTCACGCAGAGCAATGCAACATTCGTGTGCGCCGCTACGGAGGGATCAACGTCCCTTATGGCACTGGCGCACCTTATCGCGACGCGGACAAATAGATGAACACCGCACGAGACAATGCCAACTCAATCCAGCCGCTACTAGCGGCATTACGTGATTTTGACGCGGCCAACGTGCAAAATGTTCTCAAGCAATTTATGGCATCCGACGCTGTTGTTCACATGTGTCACCCCTTTGGTGATCTTTCATCGGATGCATTTTACGACGCCTGTTTTGCACCTTTGGCCAAAGCGCTGCCCGACGTCGAGCGGCGCGATACGATCCTAATCAGCGGGCAAACCCCCGAAGGCAATGACTGGGTTGGATGCTGTGGCTCTTACATTGGAACTTTTGCAGCTCCGTTTTTAGATATTCCACCAACTGGTCATTTGGCCCACATGCGCTTCCATGAGTTTTATCGGCTCGTCGAAGGCCGCGTGGTTGAAGTTCAGGCGATTTGGGACATACCCGAGTTGATGATGCAGGCTAATGCGTGGCCCATGGCCCCAAGTTTAGGTCGCGAATGGCATACGCCTGGCCCTATTACTCAAGACGGGATGAAGGACGCAACGGATCAAACCGAACGCGCGCAATACTGCCAAAACCATGTGATGGATATGCTAACCGCGTTGACGCGTCATCCAGTAGAGCCTGTGGAGGCAATGGAACTAGAACGTTTCTGGCATCCCAAAATGACATGGTATGGCCCTGCTGGCATTGGCACAGCGCGCGGCATATCGGGCTTTCGGCACTGGCACCAAATCCCCTTCCTGAACGCGATGCCAGATCGTGGGCAATACCCAGATGAAACCAGCTTCCATTTCTTTGCAGAGGGTGACTACGTCGCCGTAACAGGATGGCCTGATATGGTGCAAACTGTCACTGGATCAGGGTGGATGGGTATAGCGCCCAACGCGCAAAAGATTGAATTGCGCTCCTTGGATTTCTGGCGTTTGGACGGTGACAAAATTCGCGAAAATTGGGTCTTGGTCGATCTGTTGGATGTATACCGCCAACTTGGCGTTGATGTATTTGCGCGGTTGCGCGAGTTCAACAAAGCACGGAATATGTCGCCCCTAAGTTTCCCAATCGGAGATCGCGCATGAACTTACCCTCCACCCCTTCGTTTTCGTTGCAAGGCAAACGTGCCTTAGTGACCGGAGCCTCTTCTGGGATAGGGCAAGCCTGCGCAGTTGCGATGGCCCAAGCGGGGGCATCTGTTGTCTGCGCGGCCCGCGGCGCAGATCGATTGAATGAAACGGTAGAGGCGATGAGCGCCAAAGGATGGGATGCGCAGCCGCTTATTCTGGATCAAGCCGACCTTGGGTCACTGAAAGACGCAATGCAGGACCCATTTGACGTCGTCATCAATTCAGCAGGAATGGCACGCCACAAACCCGCGCTAGAAACCTTGCCCGAGGATTTTGATGCGGTAATGGACGTCAATCTGCGGTCCGCATATTTCTTATCAACCTATGCTGCGCAGGCAATGAAGAGCGCGAATATCTCCGGATCAATAATTCATATCTCATCGCAAATGGGCCATGTCGGCGGCACAGATCGAACGGTATATTGCGCCTCCAAACACGCGCTTGAAGGCATGGTAAAAAGCATGGCAATTGAATGGGGCCCGCTTGGCGTTCGCATCAACACCATTTGCCCAACCTTCATTCGAACGCCGTTGACCCAAGAGACCTTGGATGACCCAGTACGTTCGAAATGGATCAAAGATAAAATCAAATTGGATCGGATGGGCGAGGTCGAAGATATAATGGGCGCTGCGCTCTATCTCGCGTCCGATGCCGCGTCTTTGGTTACAGGCACACACATACTTGTTGACGGAGGTTGGACAGCAGGCTGATGGCAGATCGTGTTACCTCTTTGCAAGTCGCCCAGCTGGCAGGTGTCAGCCAATCTGCGGTGAGCCGCGTGTTCACGAAAGGCGCGTCAGTAAGCCCTAAAACCGCGCTAAAAGTTCGCGAAGCTGCATTGGAACTTGGTTATCGCCCGAATGTCCTAGCCAGATCTTTGATCACTGGCAAAAGCCGCATAATCGGATTGATCGTCGCCTATCTTGATAACTACTTTTACCCTTTGGCTCTTGAGAAGTTGTCAAACTCCTTACAGGCGGAAGGGTATCACGTTCTGGTCTTCATGGCCTCAAATGACACCCAATCCACCGATCAAGTCATCGACGAATTGCTAGACTATCAAGTCGATGGCATCATCACTGCCAGCGTTGGTATTTCAAGTGATTTGACAGCACGTTGTGAGGCAGCCGGCGTCCCTGTGGTTTTGTTTAACCGTTCACAAGATACCGCCGCTCACTCGGCTGTTACCTCTAACAACTTTGCGGGCGGCCAATCTGTTGCAGCCTTTTTTGCCGCTGCTGGCCATAAGCGGATTGCCTATATCGGAGGCTGGGAAGGCGCATCTACGCAACGAGATCGTGAAGCCGGGTTCCGCGATGGATTGGCCCAAGCCGGTCTGGCTCTGACGGCGCATGGGCTGGGCCAGTTCACCGTTGAGGGTGCAAAAGATGCCGCGCGTCAAATGTTTGCAGGCCCCAACCGACCTGATGCAATCTTTGTCGCGACGGATCATATGGCTTTTGCAGTCATGGACGTCATCCGCAGCGAATTGGGATTGCGCGTGCCAGAGGATGTCAGCGTAGTCGGTTACGACGATGTCCCGCCTGCAGCTTGGGCCGCTTATGACCTGACCACTGTTCGTCAACGCGCGAATGTGATGGTCGATGAGACAGTTACGCTCATGCTCGATAAAATCAGCAACCCGGACTCCGAACCACGCCATATCAAAGTGGAGAGCCCGCTTGTCATTCGCAGCTCTGCCAAAATTCCAGAAGGATGGACCTCATGAAAGGTTTCTCAGATCGGTTCTCCGATTTCCCAGACTATATACTCGGGATCACCGAAGAGATTTGGGAACAGCGTAATCTTGCGACCTTGCATCACTACTATGCGCCCGACATTCCCGTCCGATCCCCAGGCTCGATCGTGTTTGGAAATGCTGGCGTAATAGGTGCGACTATGGCGACGCTCGCTGAATTTCCGGATCGCCGACTGCTTGGTGAGGATGTGATCTGGTCTGGGACACCTGAAGAAGGCATGCTCTCATCCCATCGCATTTTATCAACAGCGACCCACTTAGGGGACGGCGTTTATGGCAAAGCAACTGGCACAAAACTGCGCTACCGTATCATCGCCGATTGCCATGCGATCAACAATCAAATCAATGACGAATGGTTGATCCGCGACCAAGGGGCCGTGGTTCGTCAGCTTGGCTGGGACCCCAAAGAGTATGCGATCGATTTGATCGAACGCGAAGGCGGCGCTGACAAATGTGTGCAGCCGTTCCATCCCTCGATCGACAAGGTCGGCCCCTACACAGGGCGCGGCAATGACAACCTATGGGGCGAAAAATACGCAGATATCTTGAACCGTATCATGGGCGCTGACTTGGGCGTCATTCCTGCCGAATATGACCGCGCGGTTACTGGCTTCTACCCGGGTGGGAAAGAACTGTTTTCGACCGATGGCGTCGATGATTTTTGGATCAGCCTGCGCGCGGCGTTCCCATCGGCCACCTTTACAATCGACCATCAAATCGGTCGCGAAGACCCGATGATGTCACCTCGTGCAGCGATCCGTTGGAGCCTCACAGGTAAACACGACGGGTGGGGCGCATTTGGCGAGCCATCTGGCGCCGAAGTTCATGTGATGGGTGCCAGCCATGTTGAGTTTGGCCCTTGGGGAATTCGCCGCGAATATACACTTTTTGACGAAACTTCGATCTGGAAACAGATCGCGATGAAGACAGGGTAACACTATGACACCAGCACAAATGGAAACGCGGATCGTTCGTTATGGCGATCTGATCCCATGCAAAACAGCCTTCATCGACGCCCATACCCCTGGCAGCGATCAAAAGGAAAACTTCACCATCATCGGCGGCGGTGTAAGCGAAAGCGCCGACCAACACGTGCATATCAACGACACGCCCGGCTTCAACATTGGTGCCGCGGGCCAGCCTCCGAAATGCCGTAACTCACTGCACAGCCATACCACTGCTGAAGTGTTCTTTGTCCTAAAGGGGCGCTGGCGTTTCTTTTGGGGACGTTGGGGCGATGCGGGTGAGGTCACGCTAGAAGAAGGTGATATCTTCAACATCCCGACTGGAATTTTCCGTGGATTTGAAAATATCGGGATTGATTACGGAATGATCATGGCCGTCCTTGGCGGCGATGACGCAGGTGGTGGTGTCACTTGGGCTCCGCAAGTGATCCAAGATGCAACCGAGCACGGGCTGGTTCTGGGTGAAAACGGAAAACTATACGACACCAAGCAAGGGGCAACATTGCCCGACGGCGTCAATCCAATGCCCGTGTTAGGCGACGCAGAGCTTGCCAAAATGCCTGAACCAGCCGCTTTGGACGTGATCCCGCGCCATGTCGCGCGTTACCTTGATCTGATGGGGTTGGCGGGTAAATCCCCCGCCAAAGTCATCGGAGAAAATGCGATCCTGCCAGATAAGCCGGGCTTTGATATCGAGTTCATTACGCGTGGATCGTTGAACGCCGATCCGATCACAATCGAGCAATCCGTTGTTTTGATGCCGATGCGCGGGCACTGGAAGCTATCTTGGGAGGGAGGAGCATCAACACTAAATCCGGGCGATACATGCCTGCTCCCCGCTGGCTTTACGCATAAGCTGCAACCATCCATGACGGGCGAAGCCAGCCTTTACCGTGTTATCTCCAACGACGACCCAGCCGGACCAACTTGGACGGGAAAATAACATCGCCCCCCAATTGCATTTGAAAGAAACACCATGACCAAAATTCTGACCTCACATGTTGGCAGCCTGCCGCGCACTCAAGATGTTGTTGATTTCATTTTTGCGCGGGAAAACCAGCAACCGTATGATCAAGCCGCATTTGATGCCGCAATGACATCAGCGGTTGATGAAACAGTCGCGAAGCAGGTCAAGGCCGGCATCGATATTGTAAGCGATGGCGAGACCTCAAAAATCTCATATGCTACCTACGTTAAAGACCGCTACACTGGGTTTTCTGGTGACAGCCCCCGCAATGCGCCCGCCGATCTAAAGATGTTTCCCGGCTTCCTGAAGCGGCTGGCCGATGACGGTGGGACACCCCAATACGCCCGCCCGATGTGCACAGGAGACGTGACATCAAAGGGACAAAGCGAGCTACAAAAAGACATCGACAACCTCAAAGGAGCGATGGCGAAGCATGGGGCGCAGCGTGGCTTTATGAATGCGGCATCTCCGGGCGTGATTTCTCTATTCCTGCAGAATGATCATTACAAAACCCGCGAGGCCTATCTCGCTGCCCTCGCCGATGCGATGCGCGAAGAATACGAAACAATTGTCGCCTCTGGCCTTGATCTGCAATTAGATTGCCCTGACCTTGCCTTGTCACGGCACATGCTGTTCCACGACCTAACAGACAAAGAATTCCTCAAGGTCGCGGAATCCCATGTGGAAGCTCTAAATCACGCATTGGAAAATGTGCCAGAAGACAAGGTACGCATTCATATCTGCTGGGGCAATTACGAGGGACCGCATTGTTGCGATATCCCAATGGACACGGTCTTTTCGACCTTGATGTCGACGAAATCCAAGTACGTTCTGTTCGAAACATCAAATCCTCGCCACGCGCATGAATGGACTGTGTTTCGTGATCGCAAGTCTGAGATTCCCGACAACAAAATCCTAGTACCCGGCGTAGTCGACACAACCACAAATTTTGTCGAGCACCCAGAGTTGGTGGCGCAGCGGATCGATCGTTTCACCGGGATCGTCGGCGCAGATCGTGTTATTGCCGGATCTGACTGTGGGTTCGGTACTTTCGCCGGTTTCGGCGCGGTTGATCCAGACATCGCCTACGCCAAGCTCACCAGTCTTTCCGAGGGTGCCGAACTGGCAAAGGGATAACAGATCATGACCCCATCCTTACTCAAGCGCTTGCAATCTGTAGACACGCCAACCGTTTGCAATGCAATCGAAGTAGCGCAGGGAAAACGCGGCTTTGATGCATTCACACGCGGCACAATGCTGTGCAGCGCACCGAACGAACCTGCGATTGTTGGCTATGCCCGAACAGCTAAGATTGCTGCAGTCCACGCCCCAACTGAACCGCCAGAGGTGATCAAAGAGCGCCGCATGGCATACTATAAGCATATGGCCCAAGCACCTATGCCGGCGGTTGCTGTTGTTGAGGACATGGATTTCCCTGATTGCATCGGTGCATATTGGGGCGAAATCAATACCACAGTGCACAAAGGCTTTGGGCTTTCAGGAACTGTGACAAACGGTGTCATGCGCGACCTCGGAGATGTACCTTCAGGCTACCCAGTTGTTGCAGGATCAATTGGGCCCAGCCATGGTTTTGTTCATGTCAAAGAAATCGGAACACCCGTCGAAATTTTCGGCATGCTCGTTAAAGAAGGCGATTTGATCCACGCAGATCGTCACGGCGCAGTTGTAATTCCCGAGGACGTTATCGAAACGTTGGAAGATGCCATCGAGAAACTGCTCTCCACAGAACACCTGATACTAGAGCCAGCCCGCAAAGCTGGTTTTGATTTCGAAACGTTTGAAAAAGCTTGGGCCCAGTTTGAAAATAGCCGGACGTAACCTCGAGCTTCTTCATCGCTCTTGGAAAACGACCCAACGCTAGTCGATCAATTCGGCGTTTTGAATAAGGGAAGCTCGCGCTTTCAAAAGCTGGCGGCAGACTTAGTGATCGTCATCCAACGAGCCATGGATGGCAAACTGGTCTAGCCCCGCATCGCGGGGTTCAACGATGCGGTAGCTTTCTTTGACGCCTGCTTCCGTCAGCTCGCGAGACACCAATAGCAACGTGTTCGCTGCTTGGCCTTCGCATATATCAACCATGTGCATGACTTCATCGCGCGCGACACCCATAGCGGCGTCCAGCGAGGGGGCTCCGTACATGTCTACAAAATGCTGCGCCAAAGCTACGATCAGAGCTTCCATTTCCGCTGGCTCTATTTGCGTTACTGCGACAACCGAAACGCGGCCAAAGGTTTCGCAGCCAAGCCATCCATTTGCAAACGCCTGACGCGCCTTTCCGCTTAAATCACCTTCGCCCCAATTGGAGAACTCAAACCCACCTGAAATGCACCACTCGCCCGTGCGTGCTGGTGCGTGAAAGATGTTCATATCGCTTTCATCAAAATGGATTGCGCGTGCAAGCATCATATCAGGAGCCTTCCAGCAAGTTCGTCAAAGGGATCAAGTGGGTCGTCTCGCTATCCCGCAGCAACATTCCAAAACGCTCATCAACCCCTAAATAGGTGCCAGACAAATGGCCATTTTGCGTTTCATCTCCAATGCCGTGCGCAAGTGCTCGCCAATCTGTGTGAAGTGCCGCCACCCCGCTTTCGAGCCAGGTGTTGATACCTACGAGCGTGTGTTTCACCCAAGATTCAAGCAAATCTACCGCATTCACATCAGCGCAGCCTTCGGCATAAAGCGCTGTTTCGTCTGGCGTGTGACCCATGTCATCGCTTTCTGGCCAAAGCGGAAGCTCTAGCCCGACAACCAGCCAATCTGTCTCTGCTCTGGGATCGCTTGACGCAGCCGCAACGCGCAAGCGGCCACAGATCGCGCCGTTGATACGCACATCGCCCTCCCAACCGAGGTGAACCGCAACTTCAGGCGGTGCCAATGCGCCAAGCGCATTTTGAAAACCTACCCCGCATAGCGGTAACATGGTCATTGCGTCTTCGAGTACGACGTCGGGGGCAAATACCATCGCTGCCCGCAGTGTTGAGGCACCAAGATTGTAAACAACAAGTCCCGCATCGCAACCGCGCGTTGCCTCAACACAGGCTTTGTCGAACGGGTCAATCTGGCCTTCAACACCGAGCCCGCTGAACAAGGGAGGAAAGCTGGGCTCACTCATGCTTTGTTGTCCGCAATCAAAGCCTTAGCAACATCGCGGAAGGCTTTGGCCTGTGCGCTGTCGGGCTTGGACACAACAATCGGCGCACCGCCATCCGCAGCAACGCGGATATCCAAGTGCAAAGGTATCTCAGCAAGCAAGGGCACGCCCAGTTTTTCGGCCTCTGCCTTTACGCCGCCATGGCCAAAGACATGTTCCTCGTGACCGCATTTCGAGCAGATATGCGTACTCATGTTCTCGATCATACCAATCACGGGCGTGCCCATTTGGTTGAACATGTCGATGCCTTTACGTGCATCCAAAAGCGCAACGTCCTGCGGTGTTGATACGACAAGCGCGCCGTCCAATTTTGCCTTTTGCGCAAGCGTCATTTGCACATCGCCAGTTCCCGGTGGCAAATCGACGATCAGAACATCAAGCGCCCCCCACTGCACCTGATTTAGCATCTGTTGCAAAGCACCCATCAGCATTGGCCCACGCCAAACGACCGCCTGATCTTCGTTGGTCATTAAACCTATCGACATCATTGTCACGCCGTAGTTTCGCAGCGGCAAAATGATCTTGCCATCAGGGCTTTGTGGACGTCCCGAAACACCAAGCATACGGGGTTGCGAAGGGCCGTACACATCTGCATCCAAAATACCGACGCGACAGCCCTCGGCCGCCAATGCACAAGCGAGGTTCGACGCGACAGTCGACTTTCCAACGCCGCCTTTACCAGAGGCAACGGCAATGATGCGATCAATCCCGGGAATTTTTTCCGGGCCAGCAGGTTCGGCTTTGCGCGCCGTGCCCAAATCAGGTGGCGGTGCCTTTTTGCTATGCGCCGTCATGACAATAGAAACCGAGCTCGCCCCAAGTTCAGAGAGCTTTGCTTCGGCCTCAGCCTTTGCCGCCATAAAGGGATCAGGGCGATCCACCTCCATAACAAAGCGCACTTTCCCGTCGTCGACGTTAAGCGCGCGGACCAATCCGGCCTCGACCAGATCAACGCCAGAAGGAGCTTTGATTTCTTTTAGACAGGCGAGAACATCATCGCGGGACAGAGTCATTTATGCGCCTTCAATCTTGCCAGTGACGACATGCTCTAGCTCAATGCCATCAATCGTCAGAACCATCTTCGCCTCAAAGCTCTTGCCGCTCGTCCCTTCAGCATTTCGCATCGCGTCTTCAATAGCTTGCTGCGAAGTCACGCCAACTTGTTTGAGGAATTTACGCATAGACATGTTGAAATCTTCGCTCATGAGGATGTCCTTTGATGGATCAGAATTGTTGACGGATGCACAGTAGCGCCCCTAGTCTGGGCTGCAACTAAGCATTGATAGCTGGGAGGTAGCCAATGTTCAGAACGCTCTTGGCCGTGTTGGCCATCGCGGCTATGCCAGCCTCGGCGCAAGAAAAGTCTTTCACATTGCATGCCCCCAAATCTTTGATTGAGACGGGGTTCTTGAAACATCTTCTTCCGCGTTTTTCTCTGAAAACGGGAGTGCGTATCAAGACCGTAGAGGGAAATGCCGATGCTAAGTTTGCAGCGCAAGGCACCGCTGTTTTCGCGCAAGACGGCATCGTTTGGCATTTTGACGCCATTGAAACGCCCCGCACGGAGGCTTTTGAAAAATGGCTGCTGTCGGACGTAGGAAAACGCACGATCGAAGCCTACGCGCCCGACGGCACACCGCTGTTCAGCGCGGATGTTAGTGTCACCAAAGCTGTCGAAGCGACCGTTTTGACTGGTGACGCGGTGCTTGGCGAAAAGATCAGTCTGAAGCAATGTGGTCGCTGCCATGTCGTGAACGCGAGCAACAGGATGAAGACCATAGGTTCTACCCCTTCCTTCGCCCTTATGCGCACGTTTCCAGACTGGCAAGAACGCTTCGAGACCTTCTTTATGCTGCGACCGCACCCTGCCTTTACGCAGGTCAGCGAGATTACCGAACCCTTTGCGGATAACCTGCCCTCGCCCATCGCCCCGATAGAGGTCACATGGGATCAAATCGAAGCGATCACCGCATATGTGGGCTCGATTGAACCTGCAAATTTGGGCGCGCCGCTGCAATCTCAGTGATCCTTGCGCTTGGAAAAATAGTCCTCAGACGTTCGCACGCGCGGGCGTTCATTTCCTTGGAACGGGTTATCCGTTGAATGATACTGCGCCTGAATGCGGCAATTCTCGCACATCTGGATCATCTTGGCAGCGCCAGACGTAGCGAACATGGAATGTTTGCCTGCCAGCTTTTCAGTTATCTTCGCAATCGTAGATTTTGAACCGAACAAACTGCCACATTCGATGCAGGCAAAGGGTTCTTCTTCGTTCAAAATCCGCTGACTAAGAGCGGCGTCCGTCAGATCCATTTGCGGTTTCAACGTGATCGCATCTTCTGGACAGATGTTGCTACACAAGCCGCATTGAAGACATGCATCTTCTTGGAAACGTAGCTGTGGGAGGTCTGAATTGTCTCCCAATGCGCCTGATGGGCAGAGCGACACACAAGACAAACAAAGCGTGCAAGCGTCGGTATCGACAAGAACTGCGCCATAGGGTGCCCCTTGAGGCAGATCGAGAATTTCCGCATTTGGTTGCAGCGCCTTCGCAGAAAGACGCGCGACTTGTCGGCGGCTCCCGATAGGCAAAACTGGCTCGCACTCTATTTGACCTGTCACAGCTTCGTAGAGCGCCTCGCATAGTGCGTCCGGGTCTGTCGCATCCAGCAAGCGAGTCGCGCCATCGCTCGACAGCGCAGAAGCAAGAGCGACCTGCGCGTCCAATACTTCGACTTCGGTCTTTGGGGACATTAGGATATCAACATGGGAAAAACCGCTAGCCAAAGCTGCAAGCATTTCGGCATGGCCAAATCCTGACAAAGCCTCAACCTCAAGCGGGATCACGTTAGACGGTAATCCCCGCCCAAACCGCGCAGCCAACGAGATCATTTCAGCGCCATGCGCGCTATCGTGGACCAGCAACCGTGCATCTTGGCCGCCTGCGCTGCGATAGGTTGTTGCCAAAGTATTCATGCGGCGGAAAAGGGCGTCAACGGGAGGCGCATCATAGCTGATCGCGCCAGACGGGCAGACCGCGGAACATGATCCGCAGCCAGCACAGATCATTGGATCAATCGCAACATGCTCACCAGCCGACACGATTGCGCCAGTTGGACAAACGTTCAAACAATTTGAACAAGCGGCTTGCTCCGCTCGACTATGGGCGCACAGGCTTTCCTCTAAGCGCACATAAAGCGGTTTTTCGAATGTGCCGACAAGTTGAGAAGCTTCGAGAACGGCCTTAGCAACCGCTGGCGGATAGCTTGGGTCTGCGCGCAAATACCCTTCGCGTTTTTCCGGCGCTGGAACCAATGCAGAGCCACCTCCAAGATCGAGAATGACATCGCAAGCAGAGCTGGCTCCATCCAAAGGCGCGCTTAACTCAAACGCACCGCGCCCACCGGGGGTAATTTGCTGAAGCGCATCAATCTTAACACTAAATCCGCCTAAGGCACCCGAAACATTGCGCACAATGCCAACGACGCAATCGAAACTGCGATCCGTTGGCACCAGATCAGCGTTCGGCACGAGCACTGTGACCGCCAACGTTTCACTCAGCTCGCGCGCCGCTTCGAGCGCAGGCTCTGCTCCAATGATCAGGCAAGTGCCTTCTGAAACAACATCAATCGACTTTCCAAGTGGCAGCGCCAAAGCGGCTTCGGCAGCCAGTGCCGCCATCTTGGGTGCAGTATCGCCTTCGCCCCAGCCAGCCCTGTCGCGCAAATCGACAAAACCGGGCGTTTCACCGCCAAGCTCTTCTGCGAGCTCTTCAAAAACCTGTCGCTCTTGCTGACAAGCGATGAGCGCATCACCTTTTGAAATTTCTTTCGCGGCATTCTCAATTTGACCGCGACACAGGCCCGTATAGACCTTGGAGCACTCAAGCCCGCTGCCCGCAGAAATCGCGTTAGCATCTATCGCTTGGCTGCCCATGCAGTCACATAATACGAGCCTTTTTGCCACTTGAATCTCCCTTTTGACGGCAGCAGAAGTCGCTGGGTCAGTCGTAGGATTGGCGTGTTTTTTCCCTGACGTAAACCGAAAACATCTCAACGCATTCAATGACTTGAATGCTTCGAGTGCAAATTGAACCGCCGCTCTAATACTTTAGTATGCCCCCCTTTTTTGCTGATACCCCAATGTTTACAGACTAGTAGCCAAGTCTAACCTTCGCCGCAGCGCGTCATTTCGCTTTCTGAAAATTTTCAACAGGTGAAATTGCTTTTCAGGGGGTGTTTGTTCGTCTACTTTTCCCCTACGTCACTTGGAATCGAGGAGCAGGACAGATCGAGCTTAATTCAAACTCAATCTCGATGCCTTTGGGGATAGTTATCCGCAGAGAACCTGGCGTGACGCGCTGGGCCAAGCATGTTTGGAAAGCGACTGATGTTCTGCCCGGCGCAAGCAACGCCAATTGGAAAGAGCTGCGCCGAGACGGTGAAACCGTTGAATTTCACGCGGCTACGCTTCCTCTGGAATTGTTCCGCACGGATACAGAAGCCTACCTCCATGGTCTTTCGGCGAAAGTTCCCGCGATCTATGTCGTTATGCGTCAGAGCGAAGATGATACCCCGCTTGACGTTGTTCTGGCGACAGCCTCGCCTTATGAGGCGCAAGACTATGCGGACACCGGCGAGGAACTGGTCGAGAAAATCCCGATGCCCGAGGGTTTGGTCGCTTGGATTCGCGATTACGTTGAAATGCACCATGAAGACGAAGTCTTTGTGAAGCGCCGCCGTGATAAAGCGCGCGTGGATCGAAAAGAGGACGGCATTGGCGATGCACGTATACGTCAAACCTCTGATGTTTATCGCGCACCCGCCAAAAAGGAGACAATCCATTGAGTGGTGAGCCGAATTTCTGGGCCCGCCGCCGCGCGGGCGTTGCCGCTGAAGCAAAAGCCGAGCAAGACGCGATTGATGCGAAGGCTTTGGCAGAAGAACACGCAGCTCTTGAAGAACTAAGCGAAGAAGACATGCTCGCAGAGCTGAACCTGCCAAACCCCGACACCTTGGTACAAGGCGATGATTTTGCTGCTTTCATGGACAAAGCCGTTCCCGACCAGATTCGCCGCCGCGCGCTACGCACCCTGTGGCGCTCTAACCCGGTCTTGGCGAACGTCGATATGCTGGTCGATTACGGCGAGGACTTCACAGACGCAGCTATGGCTGTGGAAAACATCCAGACCGCATATCAAGTTGGTAAAGGTATGTTGAAACATGTTGAGGAAATGGCGCGCCAAGCGGAAGAGCGTGAAAACCCATCACCAGCCGTTGAAGACCTCGAAGATGAGATCGAAAGCGAGCCTACGCTAAGCGCTGAGGCCGATGAGAACGAAGAGATCAACGTTTTAGAGCACGAACAAGTCGCTGAACTTGAAGAGCCAGAAGTCTTTTCGATGCCGACCCCGCGCCGCATGAAATTTACAGTTGAGGAACACGCGTGAACGCTGCTGAAGATATTACAATCGCTTCCGAAGATCGCCTGCGCGCTGATCTTTATAATTTCTTGGGCTTGATGCTTTCCGGCCCGCCTGATCAGTTGTTGCTCGATCAATGTGCGGGACTGTCTGGCGATGATAGCGAGCTGGGCAAAGCCATTTCTGGTCTCGCGCGCGTTGCCAAAGCCTGCAAGCCCACAAAGGTCGAAAGCGAATTCAATGCACTGTTCGTCGGTCTTGGGCGCGGCGAATTGCTGCCCTATGCGAGCTATTATCTCACTGGTTTCTTGAACGAAAAGCCATTGGCGGGTCTGCGCGCGGATATGGCGGCGCGCACGATGACGCGCGCGCCAAACGTTTATGAACCAGAAGATAACATCGCCTCATTGATGGAAATGATGGCGGGAATGATTGTTGGGCGTTTTGGCCAGCCCGCCTCGATCGAAGATCAAAAGCAGTTCTTCAACAAACACATCGCGCCTTGGGCGGGACATTTCTATTCCGATTTGGAAGCTGCCAAAAATTCGATCCTTTATGCCTCAGTCGGCAATGTAGGACGCGAATTCATGGATATTGAACGCGAAGCATTTCGCATGACCGCAAATTAGCGGCCTGCGATTTTAATGGCGGGGATGCCCGCCGCAACAAGGGAGGGAGACATCCCCATGACCAAGACAGCCCTTAAGGGAAAGAGCGAAGGCGCGAGCCGCCGTGACTTTCTGAAACTCGCTGGCACCACTGCGCCAGCCGCTGCTGTGGCACTCGCCGCCGGCGCGACAACGGCTGAAGCCCAGCCTGTCGATCTGTCATCGGAAACGATGCAAGACACAGCGCACACCCGCGCTTATTTGGATAGCGCCCGTTTCTAAGACGCTGCCCTGTACGACCTTTGAGAGACTGGTTGCGTGACGCCCGACATCTCAAAGTAGCAATCGAAACCAAGCGAGCGGGGCAATTGCCCATGCAAGCAAGGGAGGACTACACATGCTAAAGAAAAAGACCAACGGGGTTGCGCGACGCCCCCAGCGGACTGGCATACTATCTGACATCGCAGAAAAATCTGTCGATCGCCGCTCATTTTTGCGCGGCTCTGGTTTGGCCATTGGTGGCCTTGCCGCAATTTCAGCCACGGGTGGCACTGTCACCCAAGCCTCTGCCCAAAGCGCAGCGGCGACAGCGGTTGAAACGATCAAATCCGTTTGTACACACTGCTCTGTCGGCTGTACCGTCGTCGCAGAGGTCAGCAACGGCGTCTGGACGGGTCAAGAGCCCGGCTGGGACAGCCCATTCAACCTTGGGGCGCACTGCGCCAAAGGTGCCGCGGTTCGCGAGCATGCCCACGGTGAACGCCGCCTGAAGTACCCGATGAAAAAAGAGGGTGGTGAGTGGAAGCGCATCTCATGGGATCAAGCGATCGACGAAATCGGCGATGGCATGATGAACATCCGCGAGGAAAGCGGACCGGATTCCGTTTACTGGCTCGGCTCTGCAAAGCATAACAACGAACAGGCCTATCTGTTCCGTAAGTTTGCGGCGTATTGGGGCACAAACAACGTCGACCATCAGGCGCGTATTTGTCACTCGACCACTGTTGCGGGCGTAGCCAACACATGGGGCTACGGCGCCATGACAAACAGCTACAACGACATCCACAACTCCAAAGCGATCTTCATCATCGGTGGTAACCCTGCCGAGGCGCACCCTGTTTCTTTGCTTCACCTGTTGAAAGCGAAAGAGCAGAACAACGCGCCAGTGATTGTTTGCGATCCACGCTTCACACGTACCGCTGCACATGCAGATGAATACGTACGCTTCCGTCCTGGTACGGACGTTGCGCTGGTTTGGGGCATCCTGTGGCACATCTTCGACAACGGTTGGGAAGACAAAGAGTTCATCCGCACCCGTGTTTGGGGCATGGACCAAATTCAGGAAGAAGTCGCAAAGTGGACACCTGAAGAGGTTGAGCGCGTAACAGGCGCGCCAGGTTCGCAGCTCAAACGCGTTGCACGCACGATGGCCAACAACCGTCCCGGCACTGTGATTTGGTGCATGGGTGGCACACAGCACACCAACGGCAACAACAACACACGCGCATATTGCGTGCTTCAGTTGGCGCTTGGCAACATGGGCACATCGGGTGGTGGTACAAACATCTTCCGTGGTCACGACAACGTTCAGGGCGCAACCGACCTTGGTGTTCTGTCGCACACGCTTCCGGGCTATTACGGTCTGTCAGCAGGTGCATGGGCGCATTGGGGCCGTGTTTGGGGTGAAGATGCTGATTGGCTCAAAGGTCAGTTCGCATCAACCAAGAGCGCAGATGGCAAAGATAAGTCTTTGCAAAACCTGACAGGTATTCCTGTATCGCGCTGGATTGACGGTGTGCTTGAAGATCCAGACAACATGGACAACCCGGACAAAGTCCGCGCCATGGTTCTTTGGGGTCACGCGCCGAACTCTCAGACACGCCAGAAGGAAATGAAGACCGCGATGGAGAAGCTGGATATGCTTGTCGTCGTTGATCCATATCCAACGGTGTCTGCGGTTCTGCATGATCGCACAGATGGCGTTTACTTGCTGCCTGCCTGTACGCAGTTTGAAACACGTGGTTCTGTCACCGCTTCAAACCGTTCGTTCCAGTGGCGTGACAAAGTTGTCGATCCATTGTTCGAGAGCAAGCCGGATGAGGTCATCATGGCCAAGTTCGTCAACAAGTTCGGTTGGGGAGATCGTTTCTTCCGCAACATCGAAATGGAAGACGCGGAAACACCAAACGTTGAAAGCATCACACGTGAGTTCAACAAAGGCATGTGGACCATTGGTTACACAGGTCAAAGCCCTGAGCGCATCAAAACGCACATGGCGAACCAGCACACGTTTGATCGCACAACGCTTCAAGCGGTGGGTGGACCTGCGGATGGCGATTACTACGGTCTGCCGTGGCCATCTTGGGGCACAGCCGAGATGAACCACCCCGGCACGCCAAACCTTTACGACATGTCCAAGCGTGTGTCTGAAGGTGGCCTGACATTCCGCGCCCGTTTCGGCGTTGAACGCGATGGCGACAATCTACTGGCTGAAGGTGTCTACAGTAAGGACAGCGACATTCAGGACGGTTACCCTGAGTTCACCATGCAAATGCTGATGGACCTCGGTTGGGACAGCGAATTGACGGACGAAGAACGTGCGTCCATTGATGCTGTCGCAGGACCAAAGACCAACTGGAAGACCGACCTTTCCGGCGGCATCCAGCGGGTTGCGATTGCGCATGAATGTGCGCCGTTCGGCAACGCCAAGGCGCGCGCTGTGGTCTGGACCTTCCCTGATCCGGTTCCTGTTCACCGTGAACCGCTCTACACCAACCGCCGTGATCTGGTTGAGGATTACCCAACATATGAGGACCGCAAGTTCTATCGCTTGCCGACCATGTATGCCTCGATCCAGAAAAACGACTTTAGCAAGGATTATCCAATGATCCTGACCTCTGGTCGTTTGGTCGAATACGAAGGGGGCGGTGATGAAACCCGTTCCAACCCATGGCTGGCTGAACTTCAGCAAGACATGTTCGTTGAGATCAACACACGCGATGCCAACAACCTTGGTGTACGTGATGGCGAACAGGTCTGGGTGGAAGGCCCCGAAGGCGGCAAGGTCAAAGTGATGGCCATGGTGACCGAACGGGTTGGCGAAGGCGTTGCCTTTATGCCGTTCCACTTTGGTGGTCATTTGGAAGGCGAAGATCTTCGGGGCAAATACCCTGATGGTGCTGACCCTTATGTGCTTGGTGAATCTACCAACACGGCACAGACCTATGGCTATGATTCAGTCACGCAAATGCAAGAGACCAAGTGTACTCTTTGCAAAATCTCAGCAGCATAAGGAGACCAACACATGGCAAGAGCAAAGTTTCTCGTCGACGCCGAACGCTGCATTGAATGCAACGCCTGCGTCACCGCCTGTAAGAACGAGCACGAGGTGCCTTGGGGCATCAACCGCCGGAAAGTCGTCACGATCAATGACGGCTCCCCGGGGGAGCGTTCGATCTCGGTCGCTTGCATGCACTGCTCCGATGCACCTTGTATGGCGGTCTGCCCTGTAGACTGCTTCTACCAGAACGAGGAAGGCGTGGTTCTCCACTCCAAAGACCTCTGCATTGGCTGTGGATATTGCTTCTACGCGTGCCCCTTCGGTGCGCCGCAGTTCCCGCAGGCAGGCAACTTCGGTTCCCGTGGCAAAATGGACAAATGTACATTCTGCTCTGGTGGTCCAGAAGAGACCCACTCAACAGCCGAGTTCGCAAAATACGGCCGCAACCGCATCGCAGAAGGCAAATTGCCAATCTGCGCTGAGATGTGTGCGACCAAAGCGCTTCTCGCAGGTGACGGCGACGTTGTCTCAGGCATCTACCGCGAACGCGTAGTTGCCCGTGGCTTCGGTTCCGGCGCTTGGGGCTGGGGTTCTGCGTACGGACAACGTGACGGCTAAACCGCCCTGACTGAAGTTAAACGGATTAGGGCGGCCCCTTTGTCGGGTCGCCCTTTTCAACTTATTTGAAACAAGAGGACCTCCCATGTTTCGCGCATTGATCGCACTTTTTCTAAGCCTATTCCTGACTGTCTTTGCTGCCACCTTCGCAATGGCAGAAGACGCAAGCGCACCTGTAGTCGAACGCGCGGAAACGGGTGGAGCGCAAACGCTAGCTGATATTATCGCTCGTCAAAACGGAGAGCCTGTCGATAACAGTTTTCGGTCAAACAACACGGGCAATGCAGACGGGGCAAGCCTTGCAGGTCAGCTCGGCACCCTCGGCGGTGCATCTGATCCCGAACTCTGGCGCGCATTGCGCTTTGGATCGGCGGACATAACGGCTTCGAACAACGGCCCTGCTGCGACGACTTTGGTACAAGACGGTGGGATGCGCTGGCTCATGTTCCGACAGGGGCCACTCGCGACTTATGGCGCTTATCTCCTTGGTCTCACCGTGGTTTTGCTTGCGTTGTTCTATCTCATCCGTGGTCGCATCAAAATTGACGGCGAAAAAACGGGTCGCAAGATTGAACGTTTCAAAGCTGTAGAGCGTTTTGGGCACTGGCTCTTGGCTGGCTCCTTTATCCTACTCGCGCTGACTGGATTGATTTCCCTCTTTGGGCGCAAAGTGCTGATCCCTGCCTTTGGCCACGATGCTTTTTCCTTCCTCGCAGTTGGTTCGAAATGGGTTCACAACAATGTTTCTTGGGCCTTTATGCTAGGTCTCGTCATGATCTTTGTGATGTGGGTTGTTCACAACCTGCCACATCGCTCAGACATTAACTGGCTGCTTAAAGGCGGCGGAATATTCTCAAAAGGGCACCCACCAGCGAAGAAATTCAACGCGGGTCAAAAGATGATCTTCTGGTCTGTGATCCTGTTTGGCACGACAATTTCGATCTCCGGCCTCGCACTGTTGTTCCCTTTCGAGATCAACATGTTCGCCGCGACGTTTGCAAAGCTCAATGCCTTTGGCATTTCAGGGCTTCTCGGGCTTGGTGAATTGCCCACCAATCTCGCACCACATCAAGAAATGCAGTATTCGCAGCTTTGGCATGCCGGTGTAAGTTTTGTTCTAATGGCGATCATCATTGCGCATATCTATATCGGCACCGTTGGCATGGAAGGCGCAGCCGAGGCGATGACCAAGGGCGACGTAGAAGAGCAATGGGCGCGTGAGCACCATTCAATCTGGGTTGAGGAAGTTGAGGCAGCGCAAAACACAGCCCCAAACACAGCGACCCCTGCTGAATAAATGTGGCGCGCACTGGTCATATCTGCCCTGTGCGCCACGCCTCTTTCTGCGCAGGAGTTCTTCACGCTTAAAGGGCATGGCGGCCCCATCATGGACATCGCCGTGGCTCCAAGCGGTCAAATCGCAACCGCGAGCTTTGATAACTCTGTTGGGCTTTGGCAGGATCAAACGCCCAAATGGCTTGAAGCACATCGCGCCGCGGTAAACGCGGTTCAGTATTCCAGCACTGGCATTCTTGCCTCAGCGGGTGATGACGACAGCCTTTGGATTTGGGCGGACGGCAAAGGCGTGAAAACAGCAACCCACACGGCAAAGATCGTCAATATTGCGTTCACTCCAGATAGCGCTTTGATCGCGACTGCCTCTTGGGACAGCACAATCGGCCTGACCCCCAGCAGCGGTGAAACCACAAGCGAAACGCGCTTGCGAGGTCATAAAAGCGGCGTCAATTCCGTTGCGTTTTCCGCAAGCGGTGAAACGCTCTACTCTGCCTCTGTCGATGGCACTATTCGCGCATGGCGCTACACAGAAAGCCCCGTTGTCTCCAATGTGATCGTTAAACATGGCTTTGGCGTTAATGAGTTGATTGTGAATGACGAAGACAGCTGGCTCGCATACGGCGCAACGGACGGCGGCACGCGGATCATTCATCTCGAAACTGGTGAGCAAATTGCTGACTTCACGCTAGAACGTCGCCCGATCCTTTCAATGACCTACGACCCGATAGGAAAAGCGCTCGCTGTTGGTGATGGCCAAGGATATATCATGGTAATTGATACCGCCGAGATGCGCATCACCCATGACTTTCAAGCCTCGCGTACCGGACCCATTTGGGCCTTGGCCTTTTCGCACGACGGACAAAACCTGCATGCTGGTGGGATCGAAGACATCGTCTATTCTTGGCCCCTCGCCACAATGACAAAGCATCAACCGATGGCAGGAACAACACGCAGCTTTCTTGAGAAACCTGAAACGCTCGCAAATGGGGAACGTCAGTTCAAACGCAAGTGTTCGATCTGTCATACCCTCACCGAAGGCAGCGCGCGAAAAGCAGGGCCGAGCTTGCATGGGTTATTTGGGCGCAAAGCGGGGACCGTGGCTGACTACAGCTATTCCGATACGCTTGACGGCTCTGACATTGTCTGGTCAGCAGAGACGATAGATGCGCTTTTCGACCTTGGCCCTGATCACTACATTCCCGGCACGAAAATGCCGATGCAGCGAATTGTGAAACAGATAGATCGCGATGATCTGATTGACTATTTACGCACTCAAACAGTGCTCAGAAAGGACTAACATGAAAACAATGTTGATCGCTTTTGTGGCTATCGCGGTGATCGCGGTGGGCTCTAACATGATCCTTGGTGCCGCTGGTTTTTCCAGCCAAGATCGAACCGCAGGCTCCGCCGTGCGCCTTGACAACTGAGCCTGACACAGCGCTGGGACCGATAGCAGCATGAACGAAATCTGGGCTGGATTGCTGGCCGCTTTTCAGCTGATTGTGACGCTCGACAAGGATCTTGTCGAGATCACACTGCGCTCGCTTCAGGTGAGCCTGTCAGCCCTTGTGATCGCATCCGTTATTGCGCTGCCTTTTGGCACTTGGCTTGCAATTCGTCGCTTTCGATTTCGCCGCGCGACAATTGCCACGCTCAACGCACTGATGGGTTTGCCACCCGTCGTGGTCGGCTTGATCGTTTACCTGCTTTTGTCGCGCTCTGGCCCGTTTGGTGTTTTGGGTCTGTTGTTTACTCCCTCGGCAATGATCATAGCCCAAGTGATCATCATCACACCCCTTATTGCGTCAATCACCCATCAGGCCATGCGTGAGCTTTGGGCGGAATATCATGACCTACTTATATCGTTGAACACCAGCCAGCGTCAGCGGGTTCTCACGCTTATCTGGGATGGCCGCCGCGCTCTGCTTACAGGGGCCCTTGCCGGCTTTGGCCGCGCGATTGGGGAGGTTGGCGCGATCATGATCGTTGGCGGCAATATTGATCACGCCACACGCGTATTAACCACGGCCATTGCGCTGGAAACAGGCAAGGGCGATTTTGCCTTGGCTCTTGGTCTTGGCTTTGTGCTGATCGCTTTGGCACTGCTCGTCAATTTCGCCATTCATTCGCTGTCTCGCACTGAAAGGCATGGCACATGGTAGAACATGCCTTAACTGTCAGCCTAAACGACATCCACGTCAAAAGACGCGGCAAAACCATCCTTGGTCCAATCGATCTAACGTTGCCTGCGACTGGGTTTACAATTGTTCTTGGCCCTAACGGAGCAGGGAAAACAACTCTGCTAAAGGTGCTACATGGCGTTGAACGCGTCTCAACTGGCAGTGCCAATTGGTCGGTGCCCGCCAGTGAAGCACAGCAAAGCCAAGCCTATGTTTTCCAGCGCCCCATCATGTTGCGGCGTACAGTTGCACAGAACTTGGCATATCCCTTGCAGCTGCTTGGTATGCAAAAGACCGTCATCGAAAAAGAAGTTGCAAAATGGGCCGAACGCATCGGCCTTACGGATCTGTTGGATCACCCTGCCCCGCGTCTTTCAGGGGGGGAAAAACAAAAACTCGCGCTGGGGCGCGCTTTGATCCGTCAGCCGAAGGTGTTGTTCTTGGATGAACCTTGCGCCAATTTGGACGGCCGCTCGACCCGAGAAATAGAAGACGTTCTGCGCGCCGCAAACACGTCAGGCACACGCGTCATAATGACCACCCATGATCTTGGTCAGGCGCGGCGTCTTGCCAGCGACGTAGTCTTTTTGTTGAATGGCAAAATCCACGAACAGGGCCGCGCGCCCGACATTTTTTCTGCCCCTACAACAGCAGAGGCAAAGGCATTCTTCCAAGGAGACATCGTAGAATGATCCGCATTTTCGCCCTCGTATTCAGCCTATTAGGCGCAACAGCACAGGCTGACTCAATGAAACTTGCGGTGACGACCAGCTTTCACAATTCTGGTCTGTCCGATGTTCTATTGCCCGCCATTCTAGAAGAGACTGGACTTGAGGTTCAGCTACTTGTTGTAGGCACAGGCCAAGCCCTACGATTGGGTGAGGCGGGTGATGTTGATGCAATTCTCGTGCATTCCCGAGCCGCCGAAGATGCGTTTGTTGAAAAAGGTTTTGCCCCTCACCGGCGTGAAATTATGTACAACGACTTTGTGTTTATTGGCCCCGACGCTGATCCCGCTGGTGTTCGAAACGCGGGCAACGCAGCCGATGCCCTGCAAAGTATCTCACAAGCCAAAGCAACTTTTGTAAGCCGAGGAGATGACAGTGGCACCCATAAAAAGGAACTCGCGCTTTGGCGTGACGCGTCGCTTGACCCCAACACGTTCGATAGTTGGTACAAGGCAGTCGGCGCAGGCATGGGCGCAAGCCTAAACACCGCAGCGGGCCTAAATGGCTATATTCTTTCTGACCGTGCAAGTTGGCTCAACTTTGGCAACAAGGGCGAGTTAGCCGAGTTATTTTCGGGCGATCCTGTATTATTCAATCAATATGCTTATCTGCCTGTCAGCAAACTCAAACACCCGCACGTTAATGCCACCGCGAGCCAAGTTCTGGAAAGCTGGTTGACTGGACAAAGCGCTGAACAATTGATCAACGATTACATGATCAACGGCGAAGCGCTATTTGTGTTCAACGCAAAACAACAATAGCGCTTTCTGGGACCCTTATAACACTCGCTCATAAGGGCGATCGGGTATTCTCCAAAAGCAAAATCAACTCTGCATGAGTTCTTTCAGCTAAAGCTATAGCTGAAAGAACTGCATAGGCATTTTCGCAAGTTTCCGAGAAAACATGAGCCATCACTGTTAATTTTCCAGTTTCAGGCACGTTCGATTTTCCAAAGTGACATTGTCACTGAAGCCAAGCGAACGCATCTCTACAACACACCCAAGTTTTGGAGAGAATCATGGAAACCACCTTTACACCCTACGCCTCCCTCGGGGGCGGCGTTTTGATTGGCCTCGCATCAGTGATGCTGATGGCCACCCTTGGTCGCATCTTTGGCGCGACCGGCATTATGGCGGGGCTTTTACAGCCGTCTAGCTCGTCTGACTTCTCATGGCGCGCATTGCTCTTTCTCGGCATGATCTCAGGTCCGCTTGCAGTCATGGCAATCACGGGCGAGATGCCTGAGGTTCAGGTGCCGATCTCAACCACGATGCTCGTCATCGGTGGTTTCATCGTTGGCCTTGGCGTCACCTTTGGCTCTGGTTGCACATCCGGACACGGTGTTTGCGGCATGGCGCGCCTATCCCCGCGTTCCATCGCGGCCACCATCACCTTTATGATTTTTACTGGCCTCACCGTCTATGTGATGCGCCACGTGATCGGAGCCTGATCCCATGAAAATGATCCTCACTTACATCATCGGCCTGATCTTCGGCATCGGCATTTCCATTTCTGGCATGGCAAACCCCGCCAAAGTCATCAACTTTTTCGACATTGCCGGCACATGGGATCCAAGCCTGATCTTCGTCATGGGCGGCGCAGTTGTCGTGGCTTTCATCGGCTATCGTTTCGTGCTGAAACGCCCTGCCCCGATGTTTGACAAACACTTCTTCCTACCGTCCCGCAAAGATTTGGACATGCAGCTTATCGGAGGCTCTGCGGTCTTCGGTATCGGCTGGGGCATTGCAGGGTTCTGCCCAGGCGGCGCGCTGCCAGCCCTCGGCACAGGCCGCGTTGAAGTCTTCATCTTCGTGGCTGCCCTGCTCGCAGGCATCTTTGCTGCGAAATTCATTCAATCCGCGATGAGCAAACGCTCAAGCGCGCAAGCCTAATCCATCGTATACAGGAGCCTATTATGACATATCCCGTTGATATTTCAGTTAAACCCGACGTCTCCCCACATTTTGACGAGGCGACGAACACGATCACTTACATTGTGACCGATCCTGAGACACAGCACTGCGCTATCATCGATAGCGTCATGGACATCGACTATGCCGCTGGCCGCATCACTTATAATGCCGCAGACAAGCTGATCAAAGAAATCCAAGATCGCGGCCTCACGCTCGATTGGATTATCGAAACCCATGTGCACGCAGACCACCTGAGCGCCGCGCCTTATATCCAGTCCAAGCTGGGTGGCAAAATCGGCGTTGGCGAAAAGATCATGGTTGTTCAGGACACCTTCGGCAAAGTCTTCAATGAAGGCACCGAATTCCAGCGCGACGGCTCGCAATTCGACGCGCTCTTCAAGGACGGCGACACCTACAAGATCGGCAACATGGACGCCTTTGCGATGTACACGCCAGGTCACACGCCTGCTTGCATGGTGCATGTTGTTGGCGATGCGGCCTTTGCTGGCGATACGCTCTTCATGCCCGATGGCGGCTCTGCGCGCTGTGACTTCCCGGGTGGCTCTGCGGATGATCTTTATGACTCCATCCAGAAGGTTCTCTCCTTGCCAGACGAAACACGCCTGTTCATGTGCCACGACTACGGCCCAAATGGCCGCGCAATCGAGTGGGAAACCACTGTGGCCGAGCAGAAAGCAGACAACATCCACGTTGGCGCAGGCAAAACACGCGAGGACTTCGTCAAGTTCCGCACAGAGCGCGACGCGCAGCTCGATATGCCCAAGCTGATCATCCCATCGCTGCAGGTGAACATGCGCGCGGGTGAAGTGCCGACGGATGACGACGGCAACCCAATGCTCAAAGTGCCAGTTAACGCGATCTAATCGACCGCAGAAAGGACGCTCACAATGTCCAATTCGAAAACTCTATCGAACCTCAACAAAGCGCTGCAGATGGAAATGACTGCGGCGCACCAATACCAGTTGCATGCACATGTCCTGGATGATTGGGGGCTAGATAAACTGGCCACCAAAATGCGTGAAGAGCAAACCGAAGAAATCGGTCACTCCGATCTCTTCATCGCGCGCATTCTGTTTCTCAAGGGTAATCCCGAAATCGCCTTTGCCAACACGCCAAAACGCGCAGGCACTCTGAAAGCGATGTTCGAATCCGATCTCGCTGACGAGAAAGATGCACTGCAATTCTATGTGCAATCAGCCAAAGAAGCAGACGCCGAAGGTGATCTGGGTTCGCGTCAGTTGTTCGAGCAAATCGCGCTGGATGAAGAAGGCCACAAAGCATGGCTCGAACTTCAACTCGATCTGATCGAACGCATTGGTGAGCCGGCTTATAGCGCCAAGCTCGTTTCCCTTGGCTTAGGCGAAGCAGAATAAACAACCCACATAACTATTGGGCAAGGTAAATTCCTTGCCCAATGCCAAAAGGCCAAATGAGAGCCTTTGTTTGGAGAATTTCATGGATATCAAAACCCTCACCGCAGGCGTTTCAGTCGCCGAACAAATCACCGCCTCTGATCTGCAAAAGATCAAAGACGCAGGTTTTCGCGCGATCATTTGTAACCGCCCCGATGGTGAAGGCGCAGATCAACCCACCTTTGACGAAATCGCGCAAGAGGCCGAAAAGCTCGGCCTTGAAACGGCCTATCAGCCGATTGTGGCTGGTAAGGTTTCTGATACGGATGCAGCGGACTTCGATGCAGCTGTCTCCAACCTCCCTGGTCCAGTGCTCGCTTATTGCCGCACAGGCACGCGCTCAACGACGCTTTGGTCCCTGTCCCAAGCGGGCAGCAAAAGCGTCGCTGACATCCTCGCCGCAACCAAGGCGGCGGGCTATGACATGGGCGGCGTTGTGCGCCGTATCGTCAATGGCGGTAAGACCCCCACGGATACAGGCGATGCCAGCTTTGACGTTGTGATCGTCGGTGCAGGCGCGGGCGGCATTTCCGCTGCTGCCAGCCTGCGTGCGCGTAAGCCTGACCTCAACATCGCTGTGATCGATCCCGCCGATATCCACTATTACCAACCCGGTTGGACCATGGTCGGCGGCGGCATCTTTGAAGCCCAGCAAACCGCGCGCACTATGGGTTCTTTGATCCCCAGCGGCGTGCATTGGATCAAATCCGCCGTCGCTGCGTTCGAGCCTGAAAACAACGCTGTCATCCTCGATGGCTGCCGCGTCGTGAAATATGACCGCCTGATCGTTTGCCCCGGTATCAAACTCGACTGGCACAAGATCGAAGGCCTCGTCGAGACCCTTGGCCACAATGGCGTGACCTCGAATTATCGCTATGACCTCGCGCCCTACACGTGGAAGCTGGTCGATGAAATGATCGAAGGCCGCGCGATCTTTACCCAGCCGCCGATGCCGATCAAATGCGCAGGAGCGCCGCAAAAGGCGATGTATCTCTCTGGAGACGCATGGCACCGCCGCGGTGTTCTGAAGAACGTTGATATCCAGTTCAACAATGCGGGCGGTGTGCTCTTTGGTGTCAAAGACTACGTTCCTGCGCTGATGGAATACGTCAAGAAATACGACGCCAACCTCAACTTCTTCCACAACCTTGTCGCTGTGGATGGCCCCGCGAAAAAAGCGTGGTTCGATGTCTCCAAGCCTGACACGCCAGTAGAGCGCGTCGAGATGGAGTTCGACATGATGCACGTCTGCCCACCGCAGGTCGCGCCTGACTTCATCCGTGTCTCGCCGCTGGCCGATGCTGCTGGCTGGGTCGATGTGGATCAATCCACGCTGCGCCACAAGACCTATGACAACGTCTGGTCGCTGGGCGACGTGATGAACGCGCCGAACGCAAAAACCGCCGCCGCTGCGCGTATTCAGGCACCGATTGTGGCCGAAAATCTTGTCGCTGACATCGACGGACATGCGCCTAGCGCGCAGTACAACGGCTATGGCTCCTGCCCGCTGACTGTTGAGCGTGGCAAAATCGTTCTAGCGGAATTTGGTTATGGCGGCACCATGCAGCCCAGCTTCCCCAAGTTCGTGATTGATGGCACCAAACCCAGCCGCGCAGCGTGGTTCTTGAAAGAGAAAATGCTGCCGCCTGTCTATTGGAAGGCCATGCTCAAGGGCCGTGAATGGATGGCCAAGCCTGAGAAGATCACCGTTTCCTAAGACCCCCCTCCCCTGCGCGCCGCGCGTAGGGGGATTACAATATCCGAGACCCCAATGCCCGATTTCAAGCGCTACCTGCCCATCCTCACGTGGGGACGGGACTATAACAAGACCGCCCTTTCTAACGATTTGATGGCGGCTGTCATTGTGACGATCATGCTGATCCCGCAATCGCTGGCCTATGCGCTTTTGGCGGGCATGCCGCCCGAGGCGGGTCTCTATGCCTCTATTGTGCCGATCATGCTTTACGCGGTGTTCGGCACCTCGCGCGCGCTGGCTGTTGGCCCCGTCGCGGTGATCTCGTTGATGACCGCAGCCGCGCTCAGCAATATCGTTGAGCAAGGAACAATGGGCTATGCCGTCGCTGCCCTCTCGCTGGCTGCGCTCTCGGGTATCATCCTGCTCGCGATGGGCCTATTGAAACTGGGTTTTGTGGCGAATTTCCTGTCCCACCCTGTGATTGCGGGCTTCATTACCGCCTCTGGCATCATCATCGCCGCGAGCCAGCTCAAGCATATTCTTGGCATTGATGCCCACGGTCACAACCTGCTCGATCTCGTCGTGTCGCTGGTCAAACACCTGCCTGAAATCAACTGGATCACCACCGTGATCGGCGTTGCTGCGACTGCTTTCCTTTTCTGGGTGCGCAAGGGTCTGAAACCCATGCTTGAGGGCTTCAAGCTGAATGCCACGCTCGTCGGCGTCGCTGTCAAAGCTGGCCCCGTCGCTGTTGTTGTTGTCACCACCCTTGCGGTTTGGCTCTTTGGTCTGTCAAATCAAGGCGTCAAGATTGTCGGCGAAGTACCACAGAGCCTGCCGCCCTTCACGCTCCCCTCTTTCTCTCCTGCCCTTATCGGTCAGCTGTTGGTCCCTGCGATCCTGATTTCGCTCATCGGCTTTGTCGAAAGCATCTCTGTCGCGCAGACCTTGGCCGCGAAAAAGCGTCAGCGCATTGACCCAGACCAAGAACTCATCGGCCTTGGTGCCGCAAATATCGGGGCTTCACTCACGGGCGGCTTCCCGGTCACCGGCGGCTTTTCACGCTCTGTCGTCAATTTCGACGCAGGCGCGGAAACGCCAGCCGCTGGAGCCTTTACTGCAATTGGCCTTGCAATCGCGGCCCTCGCGCTGACGCCGTTGATCTTCTTCTTGCCCAAAGCGACACTTGCCGCGACGATCATCGTTGCTGTTCTCAGCCTCGTGGACTTTTCTATCCTAAAACGCGCTTGGGGCTACTCCAAGGCCGATTTCGCTGCTGTGTCTGCAACGATCTTGCTAACCCTCGCGTTTGGCGTCGAGGCTGGTGTCTCTGCCGGTGTTGGGCTGTCCATCCTGCTGCACCTATACAAAACGTCCAAACCACATATTGCGGAGGTGGGTCAGGTGCCTGGCACAGAGCACTATCGCAATATTCTGCGCCACGATGTGATCACCAATCCAAGTGTAGTCTCGCTGCGGGTTGATGAAAGCCTCTATTTTGCCAATGCCCGTTACTTGGAAGACAAAATTCATGAGCGCGTCGCGGGGGATACGGAAATCCGCCATGTCATTCTGCAATGCACCGCTATTAACGAAATTGACCTATCAGCGCTGGAATCCCTCGAAATGATTAACGAGCGGTTAAAGGAGATGGATGTAAAGCTGCACCTGTCAGAGGTCAAAGGCCCGGTGATGGATCGGTTGAAGCAAGAGCATTTCTTACATGAGATGACAGGAAGCGTGTTTCTTAGCCAATTTGAAGCTGCACAGGCGCTCAAACCTTAACGAGTATTTACGCGATACGCCTTGATCAAGGCTGATCCCTGTGAGCAAGTTGGGTTTTCAGAACTTCAACTTGCAACCTAGCACAAGGGTCAGTCCATGGGGCAGCACTATGATATCGCTGTAATCGGCGCGGGGATCGCCGGTGCTTCGATCGCGGCAAGGCTTGCACAGGCGGGCAAACGTGTTGCTTTGTTCGAAATGGAAAGCCAGCCCGGCTACCATACAACGGGACGTTCCGCTGCGGTATTTGCGCCAAGCTACGGACCTGCTCCAATCCGCGCCCTGACGCGCGCATCTGAAGCCTTTTTTCGAAACCCACCCAAGGGATTTTGCGAAGCGCCGTTGTTTTCAAATCGGAAAATCATGATGCTCGCCAGAGCAGACCAAAGCGCGGCGCTGGAAAAACTGGTCGCGTCAGTTGAGTCCAGTAAAGTCAGCGTCATTTCCGAGGCAGACGCGCGCAAACGTAATCCTCTAATTCGTGCTGGATACACCCAAAATGCCATGCTCGACGAAGCGGGCCAAGACATAGATGTCGGGGCGCTTCATCAGGGCTTTTTACGCATGTTCAAAGAGGCAGGCGGCACGCTGTTCGTTAACGCAGCGGTGCGTAGTCTATCCCGTGCGGATGCTTGGTTGATCAATGCAGGCAATAGCGAAATCAAGAGCGAAGTGGTTGTGAATGCAGCTGGTGCATGGGCTGACAAACTTGGTGAAATGGCTGGCGCTGAAACGATTGGCTTGACGCCAAAACGGCGCACCGCAGTGATGATCGCTGCACCTGACATTGAAAGACTCGCACAAGCGCCAATCACGATTGATGTGGACGAGCAATTTTATCTAAAACCCGACGCAGGAAAATTGCTAATTTCGCCTGCAGATGAAACGCCGAGCGAACCTTGTGATGCCCAACCTGAAGAAATCGACGTCGCGATTGGTGTGGACCGAATAGAAACAGCCTTTGATTTGAACGTGCGCCGAATTGAAAGCAAATGGGCAGGGCTTCGCAGTTTTGTTCAGGACAAAGCGCCTGTTGCCGGATTTTCTGATGTTGTTGATGCTTTCTACTGGCTCGCAGGCCAAGGCGGCTATGGCATCCAATCCGCGCCTGCGCTGTCAGACTTTGCCGCGGCGAATATCCTTGGACGAGCCTGCCCTGATTATATTGAGAGCGAAGGATTTAGCCCTTCTGACGTAGGTGTCGCGCGACTGGCAGAGCGTTGACGGACGGAAGTCCAGAAACAATGGGTCGAAAGCGGCCAATTTGTGCCAAGTTTGGAAACAAGAAAGCGAGCAATGAGGCAGCGAATTGCCTCGTTCTTTTCTTTGACCAATTCAAGTTTGACAAAGCCTAAATTTGTTTTCAATTTCTTATGGTTAACTTTCGTTTTGGGGCATTTTTATGATTGCATTGTTGGTTATTCCGCTTCTTTTAGGTCTTCTATTGGTGGATTTCGGCGGTGGCGATGACGACGAACAAGAGACTGACGACGTCCCAGAAGAGGCAAGTGACGACGCTGAAGATTTGACCACTTCTCCTACAACCAACGTCATTTCAGGCACGTCTGGCGACGACATAATCGACGCCCAAGGAGGAAATGATACAGTTTACGCATTAGGTGGAAACGACATTGTTCTTGGCGAAAACGGAGATGATCACCTCTTTGGCGGCGCTGGCGATGACGGGTTGTTTGGGGAAACGGGCGACGATGTCTTGAATGGCGAAGACGGCAATGACCTATTGGATGGTGGTGAAGGTTCAGACACTCTCCTCGGTGAACGTGGCGTTGATTACATCTTTGGTCGCAGCGAGGCTGACCTTCTCGAAGGTGGCGATGGTGGAGACGTTCTTGATGGGGGCGATCACGATGACACCCTATTGGGCGGAGAGGGCATCGATGTCTTGCTGGGTGGTGCGGGCGATGATTCCGCCAACGGTGGCGCAGGCGACGATATCCTTACTGGCGGCGAAGGCGCAGACAGCCTGCACGGAGGCGATGGCGTAGATGCATTGTTCGGCGGTTCGTCCGATTTGCTTGGGCTCGGTTTTGGCACCGCAAATGTCACGGGCGAGGTCGTTAACGCCATTCGAATTACCAACGAAACAAACCCTAGTATTATCCTGAATGGAACCGCAGAAGAAATCCTTGCTCAGCCAGCATTCGACTCTGTCGACCCTGCGATCCTGTCCGAAGTTGTCGTTGATCAGCACGCGGACACCCTCGACGGTGGACAAGGGGATGATTTGTTGTTTCTCGAAGCAGGCGATAGCGGAACAGGTGGCGGCGGCGCTGATCTATTCCTGTTGGACGCGTCACAAGACGGCGATTTTGCAATCATTGAGGACTACGAGCCAGGAAGCGACCAGATTACTGTAGTGTATGATGGGAGTGGCCCGGCACCATTAGTCACTGTTCACGCAGGTGCATTTAGAACTGAGATTCTGCTGGATGGCGAGATTGCCGCAATCGCGCGCAATACAACGGGGCAGATAGAGGCCTCAGATATCAATATCGTTGGCGTTTAACGCGCTTTTCTTTAGCTGACAGCGCTGAGCTTGACCCGCTAGCGGCTCTTCGAAGCGATGGCGCTTTTAAAAAACCTGTCACATGGGTCGAGCAGCATTGCTAAATTGCGCGACCAAGAAGTCTACAAAAACACGTATTTTCGGCGCGAGGTTGCGACGTTCGGCAAACATTACAGCGATACTCGTACTAGGCGGCGCATAATTCGGAATGACATGGACAAGCTCGCCAGACTCAAACTTCCGATCAGTCATATAGCGAGGCAACCGCGCGATCCCGATACCCGCCAGCGCCGCCCGAAAAACCACATCGGTGCTATTGCCTTCAAAGTTCCCTTCGATTTCAAAATTCTGAGTGAAGTTATCGTCTGTGTTGCCCCAGGCATTTCGACGGCTATTGCCCGCAATGCGCAGGCAGTTGTGATCAGCAAGCTCTTCAAAACTATTCGGCCTGCCATGGCGTTCTAGGTACTCAGGGGATGCACACAATGCGCGCTGGCTTTGCATGATGCTGCGGGCAACAATATCAGGATCGCGGCGTTGTTCTGCAAATCCGATAGCCGCATCAAAACCCTCGCCTTGCAGATCAACGTCCCGATCTGTCAGGTCCAACGATACTTGGATTTCTGGGAATTCCTCCAAAAACTTAGGGAGCAACGGAATGAGCTGAGCTTTGCCAAATGCGACGCTGGAAGCGACTTTCAATTTGCCGCGTGGAACGCCGTCTAAATTCAATATATGCGCTTCTGCTTCCCTAAACTTCTCAGCCATAGCCCTGCATTTGTCGTAAAACTCCTGTCCTTCATGGGTCGGAAGGACACCCGTTCTGGTCCGGTTCAAAAGGCGATAATGCACTTGATCTTCAAGCAGGCTGATTTGCTTACTAACCGCTGAGGGTGTCTGGCCCATCTTTCGCGCAGCTGCAGAGATGCTTCCTTGTTCAACGACATTTGCGAAGATTAACATCTGCGATGACATATCCATGGTCAAAACCTTGCTGTTCCAAATTGGCACGGGGCCTATGCCAAATTGCTCAATTGTGAGCGCTACCGTTTAATCGTACTTCTGCATTGCAGCATAAATTCTGCAATGCAGCAAGACACGAGGTACTAACATGGTTTCTACACGACTAAACAGTGTGCTCGACGTCGCTTTTGATGCGAGCCGCACATTTGTTCATCACACGTTGGATGAACTCCGCAAGGCGCGTGCGCGTCGGAAACTGTTTCGCCAAACCTACTCTGAACTCGCAGGTCTCAGCGATCGCGACCTAAGAGATTTGGGCCTGCACCGCGCGTCTCTGAAACGAATTGCTATGGAGGCTGCAAATGACTGCTAGCTCACACGCCGATCCGATTGGGATAAACCAACCCGCTCTTGCAACTGATACGCCCACTCGGTTTTTAGATGGGTTCCCGAGCAAGGCTCTGACTTTTGCAAAGCGGTTTAAGGCTTCGGCAGCAAAGTTCGTTCACAACCTTCAAGTTGCACGAATGTTGTCCACGCTTTCAACCATGAGCGATCAAGAACTAACGCATATCGGCATCACACGCGAAGGCATCCCGGAATACGCAAAGCGCCTCATGGCGAAAGGCGAATAGAACAAAACAATATGTGAACTGAAAGCGAAGCCTCGCTTTAGTGCATACAGAAAATGTTGGATCTTTCTCCTCCCAGAGTCTTCCAACATAAGCAGCGGCGTTAATTTCAACAGGGACCGCCAATGCAAGAGACCAGCATCCCCTCCTCCTCCCGGGGTGCTGGTCTTTACTATTTTCAGCGTTAACTCATGTTTTTAAAACGCGAAGCATCACCATTGCTCGCTTAGTTGTTCACTCGCCGTAAGGCACCCAGATCGTCTTTGTTTCGCACGCAGCACTCAAATAGTTGCGCGGTTTAAGATCAGACAACTGAGCGTTATTCACCCAAGTTCGTTTGAGATTTCCAGTTGATTTCGCTTCGATAACTTTTGAAACATCCGACGAGGAAAAGCTCCAAAGCGCGTCAAGATCATTGTGCGCGGCAAGGTGCGGTGCGAGGTCCGTATGGCTTCCCGTGAGGATGTTAACCACACCAGCGGGGACGTCGGAGGTTTCCAGAATTTGGATAAAATCTGTCGCAGCCAATGGGAAAGGCTCGCTCGCGACCAGCACGCAGCGGTTGCCCAGCGCCATGCTCGCACCCATCGCGTGAGTAAGGCCCAGCAAAGGCGATTCATCTGCGCAGAGCGCGCCAATAGTGCCGACAGGTTCATTCATCGCCAAGGCAATGCCGCGGATCGGAACACCGCGCGCGGAGCCGTCCCATTTGTCGGCCCAAGCCGCATAGGTGAAGAGCGCGTTGAGCGCGCCGTCGACCTCGGCCTTGCCGTTACGCTTACCTGTCATTGCGTTGATGCGGGCGGCGAATTCGTCCGCGCGGGCTGAAAGGTTTTCGGCCATGTAATAAAGGATCTGCGCGCGCAAATGACCTGTGGTTTTGGACCAGCCTTTCGCGCCCTGCGCCGCCTCTACAGCGTTGCGGATATCCTTGCGATTGGCGAGCGAGATATCACCGAGTTTCGCGCCTTGCCTTGAATAGATACCTTTTGAGTAACCGCCATCAGGGCGCGCCTGCTTGCCACCGATATAGAGCTTGGCAGTGCGATCAATTGGGTCTGTGTTTGCGTCGCTGCCAGTGAAGGCCTCGATCTTGGCCAGCGCTTTGCGTTTCGCTTTGGGCTTGGTGTAGGCGGCAAGGCCCTCCCAGCCACCTTCGCGCCCAAAGCCGCTTTCACGCACGCCGCCAAAGGGCGCGGAGGCGTCAAAGAGGTTCGTCGCGTTCACCCAAACGACGCCGGCGACCAGTTGCGGTGCGATATCGAGGGCGAGGTTGACGTTCTCCGTCCAGAGCGTCGCCGCTAAACCGTAGCGCGTGTTGTTGGCAAGCTGCACAGCCTCGGCAGGGGTGCGGAAGGTCATAGCACAAAGGACGGGGCCAAAGATTTCTTCCTGCATCAGCTTCGCAGAAGGGGAGAGGCCCGTGATCAAAGTAGGCGGGTAGAAACAGCCACCCTCGGGCATGTCGCAGGTGGCTTGGTGCATCTGACCTTCGGTATTCTCGCCGACCAACTTAGTGATCTCGGCAAGCTGCACAGGATCAACAATGGCACCAACATCGATGCATTTATCCTGCGGGTTGCCCATGCGCAGACCGTCCATACGTGCGCGCAATTTGGTGTAGAACCGCTCTGCGATGCTTTCCTGAACCAAGAGGCGAGAGCCAGCGCAGCACACTTGGCCCTGATTGAACCAAATCGCATCGACCAGCCCTTCTACAGCGCTATCGAGATCAGCGTCATCAAAGACGATGTAGGGGGATTTGCCGCCCAATTCCAAAGTCAACGCTTTGCCCGATCCAGCGGTCGCTTCGCGGATGCGACGCCCAACCGAGGTCGAGCCAGTGAAGGCGATCTTGTCCACGTCGGAATTGACGATCATTTCACCAACAGTACCGTCGCCAGTGACAATGTTCACGACGCCCTTTGGCAGGCCAGCCTGACGGCAAATGTCAGCAAACAAAAGCGCGGTGAGGGATGTGTATTCAGCGGGCTTCAGGACAACCGTGTTACCCATCGCAAGCGCGGGCGCGACTTTCCAGGACAGCATGAGAAGCGGGAAATTCCACGGGATGATTTGACCGCATACGCCCAGCGCCTCGCGATCGGGCATCTCGTCGTCCATCAACTGCGCCAAGCCAGCGTGATAGTAGAAATAGCGCTGCACCTGCGGGATATCGATGTCGCGGCTCTCGCGGATCGGTTTGCCGTTGTCGAGCGTTTCCAGAACCGCGAACAGGCGTGAGTGTTTCTGGATCAAGCGCGCAATCGCATAGAGGTAGCGCGCACGGCCAGCGCCGCCGAGCTTGGCCCATTTTCCCTGCGCTTTGCGCGCCGCTGTAACAGCCGCATCGACGTCCGCTTGCGTGGCTTGGGACAGGTTCGCCAGCACCTCACCAGTCGCGGGATTCTTGCTTTGGAAATCATCGGTGGGCGTGGTGAAAGCACCATCGATGAAGTGGCCGAATTCGTCGCCTTGATCGACCAGCCATGCCAGCGCGTCGCTCGCATCCTCAGGGGCGGGGCCGTAGTCCATTTTGTCCAAACGCTCGGAAATTGTCATGGTGTTCTCCTTACGCCAGCGCGTGACGATAGCTGGCGGAATATGCGCCTGTAACGTGGTGTTCTAACTGGCGTTCGATGTCGTTGAGCAAGGACGATGCGCCAAAGCGGAAAAGGTCGGGTTGCAGCCAGCGATCACCAAGCTCGTCCTTCATTAGCGCGAGATAGACCAGTGCGTCCTTGGCTTTTGAGATACCGCCAGCAGGCTTGTAGCCGACGCGGAAACCTGTTCGCTCGTAATAATCGCGGATCGCGCGGATCATGACCAAGCTAACGGGAAGCGTCGCATTGACACTCTCTTTACCTGTCGAGGTCTTGATGAAATCAGCACCCGCCATCATGCATATCAGCGAAGCCCGCGCGACGTTGCGCAATGTGCCAAGCTCGCCCGTGGCAAGGATCGCTTTGACATGCGCATCACCGCAAGCAGCACGGAAGGCGCGCATTTCATCATAGAGCGCTTGCCAATCGCCAGACAGGACGTGGCGGCGGGAAATAACGATGTCGATCTCGGCAGCGCCTGCTTTCACGCTTTCTTCGATCTCGGCGATACGCAGATGGAAGGGGGAGAGACCCGCAGGAAAGCCCGTAGACACAGCGGCGACAGGAATGCCCGAACCAGCGAGCGCTTCGACGGCGGTTTCGACCATATCATGGTAAACGCAGATTGCGCCTGTGTGCAGGCCTTCGATGCCCAGCTGTTCCGCAATATCAGCGCGCAAAGGGGTCCGCGCCTTAGCGCAGAGACGGCGCACGCGCTCGGCGGTGTCATCACCTGATAGCGTGGTCAGGTCGATGCACTGGATCGCGCGCAAGAGCCATGCAGCTTGGTATTCCTTCTTAACGCTCCGCCGACCGGGCAGCGTTTTCGCGCGCCGTTCAATCGCTGAGGTATTGGCCTGAACCGAGCGCACCCAGCTTAGATCAAGCTCCATCCCCGGATTTCGAGGTTCCACCGTCTGGGGCAGATGCGGTGTTTTTTGATCAGTTAGCACAGACATAAGGCTCTCCAGCCAAGGGGCATTGTTCGCCAATCTGTCCCATGTGATGGGGTCCTTGGCAAGCGATCGGACCGAATTGCTGTCTATTTTTTGACCATTTGATCAGGAAATGGCGACTGAGTTGCGAATAATTCGCAATTGCATTGACTTTTTGCGAATGACTCTCATATTCAAACTAACATTTGGAGATTCCATGACCTTTGACCGTCGCAAATTTCTTGTAGCAACTGTGGCCAGCGCACTCGCGCCGCAATTTGCATCGGCATCAGACAAACTCAACATTGTTGCGACGACAGGCATGATTGCTGACACTGCCCGGCAGATCGGCGGCAATCACGTTGAGGTCCAAGCATTGATGGGCCCAGGCGTCGATCCGCATGCTTATCGTCAAACCCGTAGTGATATCGCAGCAATGACGCGCACGGATTTGGTGCTTTGGCACGGGCTCTATTTAGAAGCCCAAATGGAAGAATTCTTGGTAAAACTTGGCCGTCGCCGTGCTTCTATCCCCGTTGCTGAGGCTATGCCTCGCGAGAGCTTAATTTCACACGCGGACTACGACGGTCGCTTTGATCCTCATGTTTGGATGGTGCCAAACCTTTGGCGCGAGGTGGCGCATTCTATCGCCAAAGCAATGAGCGATGCGCGCCCCGCATTGGCTAAGACGTTCACAGCAAACCTCGCTCGATTTGAAGCCGAGCTTGATGCACTTCAAGCCTATGGTGAGACGACGCTCGCAACCGTACCCGAAGCCGCGCGGGTATTGCTAACAGCGCATGACGCATTTGGTTATTTCGGGCGCGAATTCGGTTACGAAGTGATCGGTATTCAAGGAATTTCTACGGAAAGCGAAGCTGGCCTCAATCGCATTTCTTCGCTGGTTGATATGCTGGTAGAGCGCAAAATCGCTGCGGCTTTTGTGGAAAGTTCGGTCTCTGATCGCAACATCCGTGCGCTAATTGAAGGTGCCGCCGCACAGAATCATACCGTCGCGATTGGTGGCGAATTGTTCTCCGACGCGATGGGCGAAGATGGCACTTATGAAGCAAGCTACATCGGCATGATTGACCATAACATCACAACGATTGCGCGCGCTCTTGGTGGCAAAACGCCTGAGCGTGGCTTGAACGGCAATCTCGCGGTAGGGAGCTAAGCAATGACACCGATTGAACTGGCGACATCGAATGGAACACTGTTGATTGAGGACAGCGCTGAAGCAGCGCTCGCGATCCGTGGCATGACGGTAAGCTACGGTCAAAAGCCTGCGGTATTCTCTGTTGATATGACAGTTCCTTCTGGCTCCATGACCGCAATTATTGGTCCAAACGGTGCAGGAAAATCTACGCTACTAAAGGCAGCACTAGGTGTAATCAAACCCCTTGCAGGCTCGGCACAGGTTTTTGGACAACCTGTTGAAGACGCCCGCGCACGAATTGCTTATGTCCCGCAGCGCGCGAGCGTTGATTGGGACTTTCCGACGCGTGTTCTGGACGTGGTATTGATGGGCCTTTACCGCGAGCTTGGATTGCTCGGACGCCTCCGAGGCACGCATAAAGCCAAAGCAATGGAGTGCCTTACGCGCGTTGGCATGCAGGATTTCGCAAACCGCCAAATTGGTCAGCTTTCTGGTGGTCAGCAACAGCGCGTTTTCCTGGCGCGTGCGCTTGCGCAAAACGCAGATCTTTATTTGTTGGACGAGCCTTTCGCGGGCGTTGACGCAGCAACAGAAAAGGCAATCATCGACGTGCTGCAAAGCCTGCGCGAAAGCGGCAAAACCGTCGTTGCGGTGCATCACGATCTCAGCACTGTTCCCGATTATTTCAACCGCGTTTTCATCATCAACACGACCCGCGTTGCCGAAGGAACGGTTAAAGAGGCTTTCACCCCGAAAACTCTACAGGAGGCTTACGGCGGTCGTCTTGCAACGGGTCAGCTCGGCCAAGCGGCTGTGGGTGCGTAATCTATGCTTTGGGAAGCTCTGACGCTTCAGCTCGGCTATAACGCCACGCTTGTTACGCTTGGCGCGATGTTGCTTGGCATCGCTGCGGGCGTAACTGGCACTTTCTTATTCTTGCGCAAACGCGCGCTGGTGAGTGATGCCATTTCCCATGCCACCCTTCCCGGCGTTGGTGTTGCGTTTATCATTATGGTGGCGATGGGAGGCGATGGGCGTAGCTTGATCGGCTTGATGCTGGGCTCAGCCGCATCAGCGTGGATCGGGCTTTTATGCATCGGCTTTTTGACACGGCGGACCCGCCTCGCGGAAGATGCTGCCATCGGAGCGGTTTTGTCGGTTTTCTTCGGCATTGGCATCGTTCTGCTTACGTTTATCCAATCAATGAGTGAGGGACGTCAGGCTGGTCTTGAAGGGTTCTTGCTCGGCTCGACCGCTGGTATGCTTTTCTCTGATGCACTGCTCATCGCCTTAGGCGGCGCGGCTGTGCTTGGCGCGGTAGTCGCGTTTCGCAGACCCCTAAGCGCGGTCGCATTTGACCCTGAATTCGCAGCATCCAGTGGGCTAAATGTGCCGCGGCTTGATCTGATTATGATGGGCCTTGTTATGGCGATCACCGTTGTAGGGCTTAAAATTGTAGGTCTCATTCTCATTGTCGCCCTGCTTATCATTCCTCCTGTGACAGCACGGTTCTGGAGCGAAAGGGTAACAGGGGTTCTTTGGGTCGCTGGCGTGGTTGGCGGCATTGCTGGCTACATCGGCGCAGCGCTGTCGGCTATCGCGCCTGCCCTACCGACCGGCCCCGTCATTGTGTTGGTGCTATTTGCGATGTTTGTTCTGTCGCTTCTGTTCGCGCCTGCAAGGGGCGTATTGGCCGCAGTTCTGAAGCATCTTTCATTTCAAAAGCGCGTGCATGTACGGCAAGGTTTACTTGCGCTCGCGCAGGGACAACCAATTTACGAGAAACTGACGCTTCGACTTCTTCAACGCGCGGGGTTAGCGCGCGCTGACGGAGTCGCAACCTCAGACGGAAAGGCGAGCGCCGCAAAAGCGCTACGCGATGAAACCCGCTGGCAAATGGCGCGATCAAGAGAAGAGTTTGCTCTGGCGGCGACCTTTTATGACGGGCTCACCGAAATCGAGAGCGTTCTGACCAAAGATCAAATTCAAGAGCTTGATCGTCTCATTGGCGCTCCCAAGGGGGTGCCAGCGTGATGGGAGAAGAATTTGTAGCGCTGTCCTTAACGCCAATGCTTATCGGCATCCTCGCCGCTATTGCTTGCGCCTTGCCCGGAAATTTTTTGTTGCTGCGCCGACAAGCCTTGATTGGCGATGCGATCAGCCATGTTGTTTTGCCGGGTATCGTGGTTGCCTTTTTGATTACGGGGGTCGTTGCGGCCGTACCAATGATGCTTGGCGCAGCTGCTGCAGCTGTCTTTGCTGTGATCATGATAGAAGCAATCCGTCGCCTCGGCAGGATTGAGCCGGGTGCAGCAATGGGCGTCACTTTCACCGCCATGTTTGCGGGTGGTGTTTTGTTGCTGGAGCAATCTGACACCAGCACTGTGCATCTGGACGTAGAACACGCCTTGTTTGGAAACCTTGAAAGCCTGATATGGCTTGATGCAACTGGATGGGCGTCTGTCTTGGACATCGAAGCTTTGGCTTACTTGCCAGTAGAATTGCCCCGCCTTTTCGCAGTTTTGCTGGTTGTTGCAGTGTTTACGTGGATTTTCTGGCGCCCTTTGAAGCTATCAACCTTTGATGAGGGCTTCGCACAAAGCGTTGGCATTCGAACGGGGCCATTGGGGTTTGCACTGGTCATTGTCGCTGCACTGGCAGCCGTAGCAGCCTTTGATGCCGTTGGCTCGATTATCGTGATCGCCATGTTCATTTGCCCACCAGCGGCCGCGCGATTGATGACCAATTCGCTCGGCGTGCAAGTCATGTGGAGCATTCTATTTGCCACGCTTTCTGCGGTGTTTGGCTATGTCTTTGCAGGATATGGCCCGCTTTGGATCGGAGCAGACAACTCGGTTAGCGCGGCTGGCATGATTGCCGCCGTTTCAGGTATTATTCTTGCGCTAACCGCCCTGTTCGGCCCTTGCAGAACACGCAGCGGAAGTCCTGCGGAAGGTTAACTAGCGCTTCCTGATCTTTATCTCGATGCGCGCTTTGTCCACATCCACACGCCCCTCATCTAGGCGATCAAGTCCACGTACCATTAGAACGACTTCGTCTTTCTTTGGCTTGCGTTTCGGGGTGTAAACAATCTGATACCCACTCACGAGGTTGCCCGCGCATTCGCCCGAAGGCAGCACTTTGGAAACCCAGAACCACTGTACAGTGCCTTTCTTGGGCTTTTTCTTTGCGTCGATTGTAAATGACGTATCCTGACGGCAAATTCCATCAGCGCCCATCTTGGTCCAATGGAAAAATGTCTCTTGATCAAACGCACCGGATGAAATGGTACGTTTCCAGTTGTATTTAAACTCTTTCGCGTCAGCAATATTCGGCAGAGTCAGAGAAAATGCAGCGACCAATACGCTAGAAAAAAGGTGTTTCATCAAAAGGCTCCCAAGATGTTCCCAACCTAGGAGCCTCTCTTGTCTAACGTCAAGCAGGTTGCGCCTAAGCGGCGGAAAGCCCCGCATCCAATGCATCCAGAATGACCTGCACCTCTGCCTCAGAGATCGTCAGCGGGGGTGACATGAGGATATTTGGTGGCCCCATACGCACCATTGCGCCAGCCTCGTAGGTCGTTTGCTGAATGCGTTTGACGGTCGCAGGATCAACAGGCGTTTTCGCCGCGCGATCCGTGACCATTTCAAAGCCTACCATCAGGCCTTCGCCGCCGCGCACATCACCGATAATGTCGTGTTTGTCGGCCAGCGCTTGCAGTCCCTTGAACAACTGAGTACCACGCGCCGCTGCGTTGGTTTTCAGATCAAGGCGCTGGGTTTCAGCAAGGCAGGCCGTGACCGCTGCCGCGCCAACGGGATGCGCGGAATAGGTATAGCCGTGATAGATTCCGCCCTCGGCAGGATCGCTGTTCTCGAACACATCCGCGACCTTTTCGTTGAACATCGCTGCGCCCACGGGGAAGTAGCCCGACGTGATGCCTTTGGCGGTGCTCATCATATCAGGCTGCACACCCCAATGACGCGCGCCGGACCAGCTGCCTGTGCGCCCAAAGCCTGTGATTACCTCGTCAGAGATCATCAGAATGCCGTGACGATCACATATCTCGCGCATGAGACCCATAAAGCTGGCGTCGGGCACGATCACACCACCCGCGCCTTGGATCGGCTCCATGATAAAGGCAGCAATGGTGTTTGCGCCTTGGAACTGGATCTCGTCCTCAAAGGCCGCAGCGATGTTCTGTGCCAGTTGCGCGGGGTCAGTTTCATTGAACGGATTGCGGTAGGGATAGGGGCTCGGCAGGTGATAACAGCCCGGCAGGAGCGGTTCGTAATTGATGCGAAAACGGTTGTTGCCGTTCACCGAGGCACCGCCGAAATGCGTGCCGTGATAGCCCTTCTTGAGCGAGATAAACTTGGTGCGTGTCGGCTCACCGCGCAGACGGTGATACTGGCGCGCAAGACGCAGGCAGGTCTCAACACTGTCCGAACCGCCAGAGGTAAAGAACACACGCGCCATGCCGTCAGGTTCAAAGAACTCGCGCACCGCATAGGAGGCCTCAATCGCAGGTGGATTGGAGGTGCCAGCAAAGGCGGAATAATAGGGCAGATCATAGAGCTGCTTGGCGATCGCATCCTTCACCACATCGTTGGAGTATCCAAGGTTCACACACCAAAGGCCGCCCACGGCATCGACGGTTTTGTGACCATCCAAGTCCTCGATATGCACGCCCTCTGCCTTGGCGATAATCGCAGGCGGATTCGCTTGGCTATCAGCGGGATGACCCATTGGGTGCCACATGTGGCGCGCGTTGTTTTCGCGCAGGAAATTGTCGTCTTTCATAGCTGTTCATCGCCCTTGGAATTGCGTTTCAATATCTGTTCCATCTGTTCTCTGACCTCCGCCTCACGGCGCGGCGCGACCTCTCGAACTTTGGTCATGAAAGCCTCGTTCTCGAATGGGTTGATATTTACGTCATAAGTATCTGCAACCTCAATCATGCCAGCGCGATCGGATTCGTCGAAGACTTTGACCATGTCGCTGGCTTTGTCCGATTCTATACCCAATGCCTCAAACGCAGAGCGCGCCATGCGCAGTGAGCTGTCGTAAGTTTCGCGAATGATATCGCGGCAGCCTGCTGCGTAGAGTTCATAGACATGATTGCGATCAAGTGCGCGTGCCATAATATGCACGTTCGGATGGTTGGTGTGAATGTAGTGAACCATCTCAGAGATTTGTTCTTTGTTATCAATCGCGATGACGATCAGTTTCGCTTCATGGATGCCTGCGGCATGGAGCAGGTCAGGACGGGAAGCGTCGCCAAAGTAGGCTTTCACCCCGAATTTTTCCAACATATCGAGCTGCGCAGAAGAATAGTCGATGACAGTCGGTGTATGACCCGCAGCGCGCAAGACACGAGCAACCATGCCGCCAACGCGACCGTGACCTGCTACAATGATATTCGAGGTCTCATGGATTTCATCGGCTTCTCGCGATTCTTCGTTGGTGTACCGCGGGGCAATGACCTTGTCATAGATGATGAATAACGCGGGTGTCAGTAACATCGACAGGGCAACGACAAGCAGCAGGATATCCGCTGTGCTGCTCGGAATGATGTCGCCCGCAACCGCAAAGGACAGCAGCACAAAGCCAAACTCACCCGCTTGTGCGAGGCCAAGACCAAAGAGCCATTTGTCTCCGCCCTCAAGTTTGAAGATACGCGCAAGGAGGAGAAGCACGAAGGCTTTGACCGCGATCAGGCCCAGCGTCATCCCTACGATTGAGCCGATGTTTTCAAAGAGCAAGGCAAAGTTGATGCCTGCGCCGACGCTCATGAAAAACAGACCCAAGAGCAGGCCACGGAACGGATCAATGTCGCTTTCGAGTTCATGCCGATAAGCGCTATTGGCAAGAACAACGCCCGCGATGAACGTGCCAAGCGCAGGGGACAGGCCCACAAGCGACATAAGCAGAGCAATGCCAATCACGATCAGCAGCGCGCCAGCGACAAAGAGTTCGCGCAGACCTGCGCCAGCGATAAAGCGAAAGATCGGCGCGGTCAGGAAGCTACCACCGAGGATCACAGCCGCGACAGCACCCACCGTGACCAGCATGGTTTGCCATCCACTGAGGCCGTCAACGAGGCTGAGGCCAGAGCCATGATCGCCGTCATCCGCATGGCTATCCGCACCATGATCCGCCGCGCCATGTGCAGCATCACTTGCCACGTCCATCAGTTCTGGCATGGCCAGCAGCGGCAGCAACGCGAGCATCGGGATAACTGCGATATCTTGGGTCAGCAAAACCGAAAAGCTGGATTGCCCGCCGTCGGATTTCATCAACCCCTTTTCGTTCAACGTCTGCAAAACGATCGCCGTTGAAGACAGCGCCATAACCAGACCAATCGCCAGCGCGATAGACCAGGGTTGCCCAAACGCCATGCAAAGCCCCATGACAATAACGGTCGTCAAACCAACCTGACCACCACCGAGCCCCAAGAGCTTGGCGCGCATCGCCCAGAGCATCTTTGGCTCCAACTCCAGCCCCACAAGGAAGAGCATCATCACCACGCCAAATTCCGCGAAATGCTGAATGGCGATAACGTCAACATGCATCAGCGCAAGGATCGGGCTGATGACAATGCCAGCGATCAGATAGCCAAGCACAGAGCCAAGCCCAAGCCGCGAAGCAATTGGAACGGCGATGACCCCAGCACAGAGGAAGATGAAAGCGAGGAGAAGGAAATCGGTCATGAAAGCTGCTTACCATTTAGATGTTTCGCAATGACACTGCGCAGGCGAGCGCGACAAGTCCAGAGACATTTCTCAATTGGCCTTGGAGTGGACCGCGGAACGTCTTATGTAGAACGCTCAGACTGAGAAAGACGCGACGAGCATGGCCAAGCCCAAGGACAATCCGAATTACAAGGTGATCGCCGAGAATCGGCGCGCGCGCTATGACTATGCGATTCAGGATGACATTGAATGCGGGATCATTCTGCAAGGCTCTGAAGTCAAATCGCTTCGTGTGAATTCAGCAAACATTGCCGAGAGTTATGCTGAAGTGAAAGATGGCGAGCTATGGCTGGTGAACAGCTATATCGCACCTTACGAGGCCGCGAAGACCTGGGGGCACGAAGAAAAGCGCCGCCGCAAATTGCTCGCCTCGAAAAAAGAGCTATCGCGCATGTGGGCTGACACCCAACGCAAGGGCATGACGCTGGTGCCGCTGGTGCTTTACTTCAATCACAAGGGCTTTGTGAAACTGAAGATCGGCATCGCCAAAGGTAAGCAGAACCACGACAAACGCGCGAGCGATGCCAAACGGGATTGGGGTCGTCAGAAACAGCGCTTGCTACGCCACGGCGAGTAAAACGGGGAGTTTTCCCATCCTTTCCCCATGACAGAATGTCGCAAATGCAGTTAACGTTCGCCCTGCGCATAAGGTGGGCCGCATATGCGCTGCGATAATCTGGCCCGACGGGAAGGAATACTATGGAACTCTTGATTGGTCTTATTTCGGGTGCAGTTGGCGGCAACGTTGCTGGCGGTGTCTTGAAGAACCTGAACCAAGGTACGCTTATCAACTCAATCTCTGGCATCGTTGGCGGTGGCTTGGGCGGTCAAATCCTCGGCATGATGGGCGCTGGCGGCGCTGCAGGCGGTATGGATATCGGCTCGATCCTGACGCAAGTCGCAGGCGGCGGTGTCGGCGGCGGCGTTGTGCTGGCGATTGTTGGTGTCGTAAAGAACATGATGGCTAAGTAATAGCCTACTGGCATCGCGCTCAGCGCGGTGCCAACGCTTGCCACTGCGCGTCCTCGGCAGTAAGCAAGTAGTATCAAAAAGAGGGCAATTCTCATGGCAATGGACGATCCCACAACATTGGTTTCAACCGATTGGCTTGCTGCGCATATGCGCGATCCCGATCTGCGCATAATTGATGCGTCTTGGTATATGGCGTCCGAAGGTCGTGACCCAAAGGCTGAATACGATGCAGCCCACATTCCGGGCGCGCGCTTTTTTGATATTGATGAAATTAGCGATGCCCGCTCGAGCCTGCCACACATGGCCCCTAGTACCGAAAAATTCATGTCCCGCATGCGCGCCATGGGCGTGGGTGATGGCCATCAGGTCGTTGTTTATGACGGCGAAGGAGTGTTTTCCGCACCGCGTGTGTGGTGGCTATTTCGTTTGATGGGACAGATGAATGTTGCTGTGCTGGATGGCGGTCTAAAGAAATGGGTGGCCGAGGGCCGCGCTGTTGAGGACTTGCCCCCTGTTATTCGCGATCGTCATATGATGGTGCGTTTTCAAAACCAGATGGTAAAGGACGCAACGCAGGTTGCAGCGGCGTCAAAGCTTGGCACGCCTCAAATCGTCGATGCGCGTTCCGCCGAACGGTTTGCCGGCAGCGCGCCTGAGCCGCGCGAAGGATTGCGCGCGGGGCATATTCCGGGTTCGCGCAACGTTCCCTTTAAAAACTTGCTGAATGATGATGGCACGATGAAAGAGCCTGATGCTTTGAAGGCCGCCTTCGTTGACGCAGGTGTCGATATGGACAAACCCGTTATTACAAGCTGCGGCTCTGGCATCACCGCATGTATTTTATCGCTCGCATTAGAGCGGATCGGCAAAAATGATCACTCCGTTTACGATGGATCATGGACAGAGTGGGGCGCGGTCCCAAGTATGCCGATAGAAACAGGAGAAGCATGATGTTCGAGAACTTTAAACCGCTACCCGTCGATTCGATTCTGTCGCTCGTGAAGGCGTTTCGCGAAGACCCGCGTGATGGCAAAATTGACCTTGGCGTGGGTGTCTACAAAAACGCTGATGGTCTCACGCCCGTCATGCGCGCTGTGAAGGCGGCGGAAAAGAAGCTATGGGAGCAAGAGGACAGCAAGTCTTATGTCGCTCTCGCGGGTGATCCCGCGTTCTCTGATGCGATGATTGGTTTGGTGTTAGGCGAATCTGTTGCGCGCGGCTCTATTGCTGCGGCTGCAACGCCCGGCGGCACAGGCGCGATCCGCCAAGCGTTTGAGCTTGTGAAGCTCGCGAACGCGAACGCGCGCGTCTTTGTGTCCAACCCGACGTGGCCAAACCACACATCGATTCTGGACTATCTGGGCATGGAATATGTCGCCTATCGTTATTTCGACGCGGAAACACGCGGCGTTGATTTCGACGGCATGATGGCTGATCTGAAAGACGTGAAAGCGGGCGATATCGTGTTGCTGCATGGCTGCTGTCACAACCCGACAGGCGCGAACCTGAACCTGACGCAATGGCAGGCGGTTGTTGATTTGCTCAATGAAACAGGCGCGATTCCGATGATCGACATCGCCTATCAGGGCTTTGGCGATGGTCTCGAAGAAGACGCCGCTGCTGCGCGTCTTGTGGCCTCTTCCGTGCCTGAGTGTCTGATTGCGGCGAGCTGCTCCAAGAACTTCGGTATCTATCGCGAGCGCACAGGTATCTTGATGGCCGTCTCTGCGGATGCGTCTCAACAAGTGTTGAACCAGCAAACACTGGCCTTCTTGAACCGTCAGAATTTCTCCTTCCCGCCAGATCACGGCGCGCGTTTGGTGACGATGGTTCTGAGTGATGCAGAGCTATGCGCGGATTGGAAAGCCGAGCTGGAAGAGGTCCGGTTGGGCATGCTTGGCCTGCGCGAGCAACTCGCTGGTGAATTGCAGCGTCTAAGCGGCTCTGACCGCTTTGGCTTCCTCGCACAGCATCGCGGCATGTTCTCGCGTCTTGGAACTACGCCTGACATGGTGGAAAAGCTGAAGACCGAGCATGGCATCTATATGGTTGGTGACAGCCGCATGAATATTGCGGGTTTGAACGCGCAATCTGTGCCGATCCTTGCGAAGGCGATTATTGACGTAGGCGTATAGGGTTTCGTCTCGGCGTTGCCGAGCCGACAGGCTGGGGGACTAGTCCCCCAGACCCCCTAGGATACTTCCGGAGAGAAGAAGCTAGGAGTGCCTTAAGGGCTGGCGACCAGCCTTTGTAAGAACGTTGATTTTCGTTCCCTCAAAAACAGCCACAGTTAGTGGTTTGCCATACCCCGCACCAGTGTCGAGATTAACATGGTTGCCAGCATGTAGCGGTTTATCGACTGGTGTATGCCCATGCACCACAAGCGCACCGTGATCGCGCGTATCGCTGCCGAACTCTTCCCTGATCCAAACAAGATCATCTTCCGTTTGATCTATCAGCGCAACACCTGGACGCACGCCTGCGTGGCAAAAGAACAGTGGGCCTTGGGAAATAGAGACTTCGCAATCTTGCAAGAACCGTTTGTGGCTAAGTGGAACGGCGACTTGCGCTTCTTCATGCACGGCAAAAAGACGACGGCGCTCACCGACATCTACACCATATGACGCAAGCGTCGTTGTCCCGCCAAGGCGTTCATGCAGCCAATGATAGCCCACCAGCAAATGCGGATCATGACGTGGCACAGGCTCCATGAACCATTCGAACATGCGGTCATGATTACCCTTGAGAAAGCGCCAAGGCTTGCCTGCGGCTTTTCCTTGTACGAGACGTTCGATCACTGCTTTGCTATTCGCGCCGCGATCCACGTAGTCACCTAGAAAGATGATATGGGCATCAGCGCCGCCGTCTTCTTCGATCAACGCGAGCGCGTCTTCGAGCATTTCGAGCTGACCATGAATATCGCCCATGGCATAAATTGTATGTGTCATAAGTGCAGACCTAAACGAGAAAGGCCGCCCCGTGAAGAGCGGCCTTTGTATTCAGAAATCTATGTGACCTTTAGGGCTGGTATCTTATGCACCGTCGAATGTGAGCGGCTTAACGGAAGAGAACATGCCCGCGTTTTCCAGCGCTGCGAGCGCGGCTGCTGGCACTTCTTCGTCAACATAAAGCAGAGCAATCGCTTCGCCGTTGGCCTCTGCGCGGCCAAGGGTAAAGTTCGCGATGTTCACGCCATGCTCGCCCATTGTTTTACCCAGCGTACCGATGATGCCCGGCACGTCTTCGTTGGTTGTATAAACCATGTGCTGGCCAACCTCGGCGTCGATGTTGATGCCTTTGATCTGGATGAAACGTGGCTTGCCGTCAGAGAAGACTGTACCCGCAACAGAGCGCTCGCGCTTGTCGGTGACAACGGTCACTTTGATATAACCGTCAAACGCACCAGACTTGTCCTGATTCGTGGTGCTGATCTGAATGCCACGCTCGGCTGCGATCACAGGCGCGGACACCATGTTCACATCTGGATTCACGCGCTTCATGATACCGGCGATAGCGGCGCAGTTCAGCGCATCAAGGTTCATCTGAGCCACAGAGCCGTCATAAAGGATGTTGATTGCTTTGATCGGCTCGTCCGTCATTTGACCGATGAAGGCACCAAGGTGACCTGCAAGCGCGACCCATGGACCCATGATCTTAGCTTCTTCAGCTGTCACAGATGGCATGTTGAGAGCATTCTCAACTGCGCCTGTGTTGAGGTAGTTTGACATCTGCTCGGCCACTTGCAGCGCCACGTTCTCTTGCGCTTCGGTCGTCGCCGCGCCGAGGTGCGGTGTGCAAACAACGTTAGGCAGGTTGAACAGCGCGTTTTCTTTTGCAGGCTCTTCCTTGAACACGTCGAACGCCGCGCCAGCAACGTGACCGGATTTCAGCAGGTCCGCGAGCGCCTCTTCATCCACGAGACCACCGCGTGCACAGTTGATGATGCGAACGCCCTTTTTGGTCTTCTCGAGGTTCTCACGGGAGAGGATGTTTGCCGTCGCTTCAGTGAAGGGAACGTGCAGCGTGATGAAGTCTGCGCGTGCGAGCAATTCGTCCAGCTCAACCTTTTCAACGCCCATCTTCGCAGCTTTTTCTTCACTCAAGAAGGGGTCAAACGCGACCACTTTCATCTTGAGGCCACGGGCGCGATCGCAAACGATACCGCCGATGTTGCCTGCGCCAATAACGCCAAGCGTTTTGTTGGTTAGTTCGACGCCCATGAACTTGGACTTTTCCCATTTGCCAGCATGCGTGGATGCAGACGCTTCTGGAATTTGACGCGCAACAGCGAACATCATCGCGATGGCGTGTTCTGCCGTTGTGATCATGTTGCCGAATGGCGTGTTCATGACGATCACACCTTTCTTGGAGGCCGCAACCTTGTCGATGTTATCGGTGCCGATACCTGCACGCGCGATGACCTTCAGGTTCGTTGCAGCGTCGAGGATTTTCTCCGTGACTTTAGTCGCGGAGCGGATTGCAAGACCATCGTAGTCGCCGATGACTGCGGCGAGCTTGTCTTTGTCCTTGCCGAGATCAGGCTGGAAATCGACGTCGATGCCTGCGTCGCGGAAGATTTGAACCGCGGATTCAGAGAGTTTGTCGGATACGAGTACTTTGGGGGCCATGGTGTTGGTCCTTATGTCTGATAGGGGCGGTGCGCGCTATCACGCACCCTACATATGTTCGGGAAAGTAAGGTGCGTGGTTGCCACGCACCCTTGTTTTAGGAAGCTGCGAGCTCGGCTTCGAACGCGTAAGCGAGCCAAGACAGCATCGCTTCGATGTCCGAAGTTTCAACCGTACCGCCGCACCAGATACGAAGACCCGCAGGTGCATCGCGGTAGGCACCGATGTCGAGCGCAACGTCTTCGTTCTCCAGACGCTTGGCGACTGCTTTGGCAAACGCAGGGCCATCCGTGATGCGCGCATCGTTGAACTTGAGGCAGACAGAGGTGTTGGAGCGTGTCGCAGGATCGACCGCGAGGAATTCAATCCAATCGTTTGCTTCTACAAAGGCTGTGATCGCCGCCGTGTTCGCGTCGGCGCGGGCGATAAGCCCCTGAAGTCCGCCGACAGAGCGCGCCCAATCGAGGGCTTGTAGGTAATCTTCGACCGCGAGCATAGATGGTGTGTTGATCGTCGCACCTGTGAAGATGCCGTCGATCAGCTTGCCGCCTTTGGTCAGGCGGAAGATTTTCGGCAGAGGCCACGCTGGCGCATAGCTTTCCAAACGCTCAACAGCGCGTGGGGACAGGATCAGCATGCCGTGCGCCGCTTCGCCGCCCAGAACCTTCTGCCAAGAGAAGGTCGTCACGTCGAGCTTGTCCCAAGGCAGGTCCATCGCGAATGCAGCAGACGTCGCATCGCAGAGCGTCAGACCAGCGCGATCGCTCGGGATCACATCGCCGTTTGGCACGCGAACGCCAGAGGTCGTACCGTTCCACGTAAAGCAAACGTCGTTGTCGAAGTTCACGCCGGAGAGATCAACGATCTCGCCGTAGTCAGCGGTCTTTGCAGTCGCGTCGATCTTGAGCTGCTTGACCACATCTGTGACCCAGCCAGCGCCAAAGCTTTCCCAAGCAAGCATCTCAACGTGACGCTCACCTAGAAGGTTCCACATGGCCATCTCGAATGCACCTGTGTCAGATGCAGGCACGATGCCGATTTTGTAATCGGCAGGAATGCCGAGGATGTCGCGGGTCTCTTCAATCGCGGCTTTCAGCTTGGCTTTGCCAACGGCTGCGCGGTGCGAGCGGCCCAAGGGCGCGTCGGACAGATTGTCGAGTTTGAAAACGGGGGGTTTGGCACAGGGGCCAGAAGAAAAACGCGGATTGGCCGGACGCGTCGCCGGTTGCTCGATAGCCATTGCTGGTATCCTCTCAGATATATGCCCTTCGTTGGGGAAGGGTGTCCCACCGCCGGACATACGGGCGGTGTTTTTGAACCGCAACAGTGAAAATAGAGCAATCTACTGTCATTTTGACCTAAAGTGCGGCCAGTTGTTTCCGATAGGCGCATTCAGCGCGACAGTTTTTAGGTTTTCGCCAACGTACGACATTTAGAGGACGTACGTTTTGATTCCCCACAAAGCTTAGTCGCCTTGTAGCCTTCGTTCCGTCTACGTGCGAAAGATGCAATGCGCGACTGCAAATCGGTGACGTTAAACACCTCGATGGTGGACCGCGCAGAATGCTTGTTTGGGCAATATGTAACGTGTGATAATTGTTAGGAAGAATACTATGACGACGCCAACAGATCCATCTTATGCGAGCCAAACCTTTTTAACGGTGATCGGCGATATCGAAACCATTTGGAGCGAATTCAATGGAAACGGCATCCAAGTAGGGGTCTATGACGATGGTGTCGAGTATTCTCACGAAGACCTTGCAACCAACTATGATTCTTCACTTCATTTCGTTCACAACGGCATAACTTATGATCCTTTTCCGTTGGTAGGAGCAGATGCGCATGGCACTGCATGCGCGGGTATCATTGGCGCAGTTGGGCAAAATGGGACAGGCGGTGTCGGTGTTGCTTGGGGGGTAACGCTCACCGGCGTTAACTTTCTTGAAGGGCTGCCAAACCTTGCAGCAGAAGTTGCGTCCCTCGCATGGGGGCAACACTTTGACCTGATAAGCAACAGTTGGGGCCGCACACCCTCTTTCGGTAGTTACCAAAACCTAGCGAATGTAAATTCGGATGTTTACGACGAAGTCTATAATGGCATGGAGGTCGCCATAGAGAACGGACGTGCTGGACTAGGTACGGTGATCATGCAAGCGGCAGGAAACGAAACTTCCGATGCCAATGCGGACGGCATCAACGCAGTTCGCTACACGACAACCGTTGCCGCGACAGAACTTGATGGGTTTGTCGCAGATTATTCCAACTACGGCGTTTCGATTCTCGTTTCAGCACCGGCGAGCAATTACACAACGGATAGAACCGATAGCGACGGGTATACGAACGACAACTACATTTCCGACTTTGATGGAACCTCCGCTGCAACCCCCGTTGTTTCTGGCGTGGTCGCTCTCATGCTTGAAGCCAATGAAGATCTTGGCTGGCGCAATGTTCAGGACATTCTGGCAATTTCTGCCGCTCATACTGGATCGGCTTATGGGAGCCCTGCTTCAGGATTTGAGCAATCCGCATGGGTTGAAAACTCAGCGACCAACTGGAATGGCGGCGGTATGTCCTTCAGTCTGAGTTACGGCTTTGGCATGGTGGATGCTTTTTCAGCGGTGCGTATGGCCGAAGCATGGTTGGTGATGCACGACGAGGCGCAAGATAGCTCAAACGAAGTGAGCCAAAGTTTCGCGATCTTGGACAGCCAATTAATAAGCGACAACGCGACAATAACATCCACTATGACGGTCGTGTCAGGTGGCATGTACGTAGAAGACCTAATGGTGACGATTGATCTAACGCACACGTTCACCAGCGATCTGGTGATTTTACTTTATGCGCCCGACGGCAGTGCGATTCCTCTATCCGTTTTCCAAGGCGGTGGCTCAGAATTCACAGGAAGTTGGTCTTTCGGAGTAACCGCCTTGCTTGGCGCAGAGGTCATTTCTGGCGACTGGACATTGTCAATTGAAGATACGGAATCGGGGGATACTGGCCTTCTGTCCGGTTGGTCGATGGACTTCTACGGACAGGCCTTGGACACTAATACAACGCATCATATTACCGATGATTTTCAAATGTATGCGGCCGTAGACGTTGATCGAATGACAATCAGCGATAGCAATGGGGGCAGTGACGACTGGCTGAATATGGCAGCTATCGCAGCCAAAATTATTTTGGATTTGGATAGCGCCGGCAGCAATGACATTCGCGTCGGAGGAGTGACTTGGGCCGATATTGAAGCTGGCACGAACATCGAGAACGCCTATCTGGGTGACGGTGATGACAAAGCATTTGGCAACAGCTCTGCCAACGAAATTCACGGCGCACGCGGGAATGATACGCTTAACGGATATGGCAATGACGATGTTCTCTTGGGGGGTGCCGGAAATGACACGCTAAAGGGCCAAAAGGGAGCTGATACGCTAGAGGGCAATGAGGGAACGGATCGCCTTGAGGGCGGCAAAGGAAAGGACGAACTGCGCGGTCATGAAGGCGCTGACAGTGTTTTCGGAGAAGGCGGAGACGACAAAATCTTTGGTGGGGACAATAGCGATCTGCTTAAAGGCGGTTCTGGCGGAGATATTGTTGAGGGCGGTAAAGGCGATGACACCATCGAAGGTGGTGATGGCAAGGATCTTCTAGAAGGCGGCAAAGGCAGCGACACTATTGAAGGTAATGTCGGCGATGATATGCTGTTGGGGAACGATGGGGATGATCGCCTTGAAGGCCATAAGGGCGATGATACCCTCTATGGCGGCAATGGCAGCGACACACTTCAAGGCGGTAACGGAAGTGACATTCTTGCAGGCGGAAGCGGCGACGATACGCTGAATGGGGGCGCGCAAGCGGATCGCTTTGTGTTCAACAACAATGATGATGAAGATACCGTGGTTGACTTCAACAACAACACGGACACGATCGAGTTGAACGACAATCTATGGTCTGGCGTCAGAAATGCTTCGCAGGTGCTGACGGACTTTGGCGTGATCATCGCAGGAGATGCCGTACTGGATTTTGGTGGCGGCGATGTTCTTGTGATCGAAAATATAGGCAGCTTGGGACTGCTTACTAACGATATTGATATCGTCTGATTCAATCGCAAAGGTGGGTTAAGAATCCGATCATATTGATTTGGCTGGCTGCGCCCTGTAAGACCCCGCCATAAGATCCGATTAGGAACAGGCGTATGGATATCTTGGATTTGTTGATGCCCGAGGCAGTGAAAACTGTCTCAACGGTTTCAAGCAAGAAGATGCTTTTGCATTCAATGGCTGATCTCGCGTCGCATGCTTATAGTCTTGATTCTGCGAGTACCCTAGCCGCGTTGCAAGAACGCGAAACCCTGGGGACAACTGGTGTTGGGCAAGGCGTCGCCCTGCCCCACGCCCGCATAGACGGGGTCGATGTTGTAAAGGGTATGTTCATTCGTCTCGAGACGCCTATCGATTTTAGCGCTGTTGATCGTAAGCCTGTTGATCTGTTTTTTAGCCTCCTCGCGCCAGAGAACGCGGGTGTTGCCCATCTCAAAGCGCTCGCGCTTATCTCGCGCACAATGCGTGAAGCGAGAACCTGCGAAAAGCTACGGGCGAATGATGATCCGGAAACGCTTTTTGCCATTTTGACAGAAGCGAAACGTCAAAACGCCGCTTAAGCCTTTTGCGTAGCTAAAGACCTGCCCCAATCGCGAACGCCTAGTCTGTCACATTTCGTGAAGTGCCAGAACATGACGCTTTGCCTAAGCTCTACTTATTAGATCAATATTGCTTAGTCCGAGGTGTGAGATGCGAATTCTCTTTTTGCTTTTATTAACAGTGTTCGGAACATCAGAAGCCAGCGCATTTTGCGGCTTTTACGTCGCCAAGGCAGATGGCGCTCTGTACAACCAATCGTCAAAAGTTGTTTTTGTCCGTGATGGGAACAAATCGGTAATCACAATGTCATCGGATTATCGCGGCGCGCCCGCTGATTTTGCGATGATTGTGCCAACGCCCAAGGTGCTACGCCGCGATCAAATTCAGACAGTTGATGCTAAGATTGTCGCCCATCTGGACAGCTATACGGCCCCGCGATTGGTCGAATACTTTGACGACGACCCTTGCGCTCCAGAACTTGCTATGGCTTCCCCAGTTATTGTCGAAGAGTCTTCGGCTCGACGAAATGTAAAGAAACAATCTCTGCAGATCCGTGCGCGCGCCAAGGGCGTGACGATCAAGGCGCAATATGCGGTTGGTCAGTACGATATACTTATCCTCAAAGCGAAAGAATCTGACGGGCTTGCAACATTCCTGACGGCAGAGGGTTACAAGCTCCCGCAAGGCGCGGATTTAGTTTTGGCAGACTATATCGGCGCGGGGATGAAATTCCTTGTTGCTAAAGTAAATTTGAGCCGTCACGCGGCGAAGCAATCGCAAGACCTACCGCCTTTGCAAATCTCTTTCCGCTCAAAATCCTTCATGCTGCCTATTCAGCTGGGCAAGCTAAATGCGGAAAAGGCACAAGATGCACTGTTCTTTTTGCTCTCGCGCAAAGGCCGCGTTGAAGTCGCCAACTACAAAGCAAAAGATCTTCCAAGCGATGGCGACGTACCTGTGTTTGTCGAAAAGGTATTCGGGCAGTTTTACAAAGCAATGTTTGCCAAAACGGTAGGGCGTTCTGGTGGGATCGTAATGGAATATGCCTGGGATATGGCATGGTGCGATCCATGTGCTGCGGATCCACTACCCAATGCTGACCTGCGCAAGCTTGGCGTACGCTGGGCCCGTGGAAATGGGACACCGCAGAATGTCTATGTGACGCGCTATCATGCGCAATATAGCAAAGGGCAAATGCCAAAGGATCTCGTGTTTAGAGAGACAAACAACCGGCGCAATTTCCAAGGCCGCTATGTCATGAATCATCCCTACGATGGAAAAGTAACGTGCGATGAAGGGCGAGACTACGTGCGCGATACGAAAAAACGTTTAGCGCAAGAAGCGAACTACCTATCAAGCATAACAGGGTGGAGTGTTTCTTCGATCAGAAAGAACATTCGAAAAACAGTACCCGCAGCGTATCGATAAAACCTAAACAATGAGGGTGACTCTGGTATGCGCTTGCGTCTTAGGTTAGGGCAAGCGCGTTATCAAACGGAGACGCCCATGTTCATCTGCTCACTTATTGCCCGTCCAGGTTCGCTTGATCCTTCTCTGGTCGCTTCCTTGCAAAGCGCTTGGGGTGGCGGTGACGCAATTTGGCTAAGTGCAGATGAAGCTGCCGAGTTTCCTTTGGAACGCGTGCCAAGTAATCTTTGGGATGTGTGGGCGGATGTCCAAAAACTGAATGTAGATTTGGTTGTAACGCCCGCTGAAGGCCGCCGTAAGAAGATGCTGCTGGCCGATATGGACAGCACAATGATCCAGCAAGAATGCATTGACGAGCTGGCCGACGAAGCTGGTTTTGGTGAACGCGTTTCCGCGATAACCGCAGCCGCGATGAACGGAGAGCTTGATTTCGACGGGGCCTTGCGCGAACGGGTCGGCTTGCTCAAAGGGCTGCCCGAGAGCGTTATTAGCGACGTTCTGGAAAAACGCATCACGCTCATGCCTGGTGGGCCTGTTTTGCTCGCGACGATGAAGGCGAATGGCGCTTATGCGGCGTTGGTGTCTGGTGGGTTCACTGCGTTTACCTCTGCGATTGCGGGCAAGCTTGGCTTTGATGAGAACCGCGCGAATACATTGATTGCAGCGGATGGCGTTCTGACGGGAGAGGTCGGAATGCCGATTCTCGGCAAGCAGGCCAAGGTAGATGCTTTGGAAGAGATCACAGCGCGTTTGGGAATTGGTGAGATCGATGTCCTTGCGGTTGGCGATGGCGCAAATGATCTAGGCATGCTGACACGCGCGGGTATGGGCGTTGCGCTTCATGCCAAGCCTTCAGTTGCAGCTCAGTGTGACGTGCGCATTAATTTTGGCGATCTGACGGCGCTTCTGTTTGTGCAGGGCTATTCCAAGGCCGAATTTTCCCTCTAGAAATTAACAATTGTTTTAATTAACAATTTGGTTAATTGTTGTGTCATGACCCATGACCAACATCCACTGATTCCCATTTTCTCTGCCCTTGCAGATCCCACGCGCTTTGCTGTGGTGAGCAAACTGCTAGAGGACGGCGAAACCCAAGCAGGCGAGCTGCATGGGCTGGCGGATATTTCCGCACCTGCGATTTCGCGGCATCTCAAAATTTTGAAAGAGGCGGGCGTTATCAATCAGCGTAAAAGCGGGACCAATCGGCTCTATTCCGTGAACCCGAATGCGGTTGAAGAGCTTTCCGCATGGACCAAAGACATGCGCAAGTTCTGGGAAGCTGGGCTTGATCGTTTGGACGCAATTTTACCAAAACCGAAAAAGGACTGACCTATGGATGATCTCGTAATTGAGCGGACCTATGCCGTGAGTGCCCAGCAGCTTTTTGATGCGGTGACCCAGTCCGATAGTCTGGCTGGGTGGTTTGGACCGGAAGGTGTGAAAGTCGTGGATCACGATTTGTCCTTTGAAACGCTCGGGCCGTGGTATGCTGATATGCGCGGCTCTGAGGGTGGCAAATACAAAGTGTCGGGCGAGGTGTTGCGCGTCGATGCGCCGAATTCGGTCGAGTTTAGCTGGGCGTGGCATAACGACGAAGACGTCAGGGGGCATGAGAGCACCGTTAAGTTTGCTGTCGAGGACTTGGGTAACGGATCGGCGAAACTGGTTCTAACCCACAGCGGTCTTGCAGATGAAGAGCAATGCACGAACCACAATAGCGGCTGGTCATCGTCGCTGAATAAGCTGCCCAAGGTTTTGGGCTTATAAAACCGGATTCAAAAGGGAGAAAGAAAATGGCGAAATTTGTATTTGCATACCACGGAAACGGGATGCCAGACACGCCTGAAGAGGGCGAAAAACTCATGGCCGCTTGGGGCGCATGGATGGGCGGTATGGGCGAAGCATTGGTCAACGGCGGCGCTGCCGTTGGGCTGTCGAAGACAGTGTCGCAAAGCGGCGTAGTAGACAACGGTGGTGCAAATCCGATTTCTGGCTATTCAGTTGTTGAGGCAGCGGATATCGACGCAGCAATAGAGATGGCAAAGGGGTGCCCGATTTTGCAATCTGGCGGTTCTGTTGAGGTTGCGCCGGAACTGGAAATGTAAATGATTTCCGATTGCCTTTGGCAATCGGACCATCTGGGGGACTAGTCCCCCAGACCCCCTAGAGTTTACTTGGAAAAATGAAGATCAGCCGATTTGGCCCTGGTTTTCACCGATTTGACCGCGATGCAGAAGCAGGTGGTCGAGGATCACGCAGGCCATCATGGCCTCTCCCACAGGGACGGCGCGAATGCCGACGCAGGGGTCATGGCGGCCTTTGGTGATGATCTCTGTGTTTTCACCAGATTTGGTAATCGTTTTGCGGGTCGTCAGAATTGAGCTGGTCGGTTTGACTGCAAAGCGCACAACGATGTCTTGGCCCGTGCTGATCCCGCCAAGAATGCCGCCTGCATGGTTGGAGCTATAGCGCGGGCCATCGTTACCCATTGTGATTTCGTCTGCGTTTAGCTCACCCGTGAGCATCGCAGCAGACATGCCTTCGCCGATCTCGACGCCTTTGACGGCATTGATGCTCATCATTGCTGCGGCGAGGTCGGTGTCTAGTTTGCCATAGACAGGTGCGCCGAGGCCTGCAGGCACGCCGCGCGCGGTGACTTCTATGATTGCGCCGACGGAGCTTCCTGATTTACGAAGGTCGTCGAGGTAGTCGGCCCATGTGTCGGCGGCTTTGGCATCTGGGGTCCAAAACGGGTTTTGCTCGATCTGATCCCAGTCGAAATTCTCGCGATCAATCTCGTGCACGCCCATGCGTGTCATGTAGCCTGTGATTTCGACGCTTGGCGCGAACTTCGCAAGCGCTGCGCGGGCAAGGCCGCCCGCTGCAACGCGCGCCGCTGTTTCGCGGGCCGAAGAGCGTCCGCCGCCGCGATAGTCGCGGTTGCCGTATTTTTGATAATAGGTGATATCCGCATGGCCCGGGCGGAATTTCTCGATGATATCGCCGTAATCTTTTGAACGCTGATCGGTATTTTCGATCATCAATTGAACAGGCGTACCCGTTGTCTTGCCCTCAAACGTGCCTGAGAGGATTTTGACCTCATCCGCTTCACGGCGCTGCGTCGTATATTTGGACGTGCCGGGCTTGCGTTTGTCGAGCCATTGCTGGATTGAGCTTTCATCAATCCCCACATTCGGCGGGCAGCCATCCACAGTTGCACCCAACGCGGGTCCGTGACTTTCACCCCAAGTGGTGACGCGGAAGATGTGACCGAATGTGTTAAGGCTCATGGGTGTGTTCTCGCGATTGTGTCCGCAAGGGACATACGCGGGACACGACCCAAAGCCAAGTCATTGTGACAAGCGTATTCGCCGTCGATTAGCAAAATCTGTAATGAGATTTGTTAGCCGATCCACGATGATGACCATAAATGTCGTCATCCAAAGCGGCATGTCGTAGGTCGTAACGAAACCGAACCAAAAATAAATGAGCCAAATAACCATCAGCTCGACACACAAAATTGCAAGCCTCATCATCCCATGGGCGTTTCCTTTCTCTTGATTTGTGAATGTAATGATCTTTAACATAAGGGGGCAAAAAAGTAAACAAAATAAAGCCTTAACGGGTACGAAAACAGCATGCTTGTGTCGTTGCCTTTGCCTGTCTATATCTGAGCGCACCTCGGGGGGGTCTTCGGACCTGAGATTTGCACGTTGCATGACCCGTTGAACCTGAACCGGTTAGGACCGGCGGAGGGAAGGTCTGGACAACTTCCACACCCGTTCCATCCGCTCGCCTACATTTATGGAGGATGCCGATGAAGTATCTTGGATGTGTAGCGGGTGTTTTTGCGGCCTCAATGGCAGCGGCAGAAACGCCTGAATTGGTGGTTTACACCTACGACAGCTTTGTTTCCGACTGGGGCCCCGGCCCTGCGGTCGAAAAAGCGTTTGAAGCGGAATGTGGCTGCGATCTGAAACTCGTCGGCGCAGGCGATGGCGCGGCGCTTATGGCGCGGGTCAAACTTGAGGGCGCACGCACAGAAGCAGATGTTGTTCTAGGTCTTGATACCAACTTGACAGCGGGTGCAATGGCGACCGAACTATTCGCGCCGCACAGCGTGAGCGCAGAGTACAGCCTGCCGATTGCTTGGGATGATGCAACGTTTGTTCCCTACGATTGGGGCTATTTCGCATTCGTTCATGAGGACGGCACCAAGGCACCAGCGAACCTGAAGACGTTGGGTGAAAGCGATCTGAAAATCGTTATCCAAGACCCTCGTTCATCTACGCCCGGCCTCGGCCTGCTGATGTGGGTGAAAGCCGCTTATGGCGATGAAGCCCCTGCGATCTGGGAGAGCCTATCCGACAACATCGTGACCGTCACCAAAGGTTGGTCCGAGGCTTATGGCCTGTTCCTCGAGGGTGAGGCAGACATGGCGCTGTCTTACACGACCTCCCCAGCCTATCACCTGATCGCAGAAGAGGATGCAGGCTATGCGGCCGCGTCTTTTGACGAAGGTCACTACTTGCAGATCGAAGTTGCGGGCAAATTGGCGTCCACGGATCAGCCAGAGCTGGCAGACAAGTTCCTTGCCTTTATGGTTGGCGATACGTTCCAAAGCATTATTCCGACAACCAACTGGATGTATCCAGCGGTGACGCCAGCGGACGGTCTGCCAAAAGGGTTCGAGACACTCGTCACACCTGAGAAATCCTTGCTGGTTCCAGCGGCAGACGCCGTTGCGGTTCGCGATGCAGCTTTGGCCGAATGGCTCACAGCGCTCAGCAAATAAACCCATGGTTTGGTGTTGGGGCAGCGACGCTGGTTGCTGCCCTGATACTTGGCACTCTTGGCGTCGTTGGCTGGGCTGCGCCAGATGCGGGGCGCTTGTCACCAAGCGATTGGGCAGCCGTTCGGTTTACTGTGAGCCAAGCGATCTTGTCAGCGTTGTTGAGTGTCGCGCTAGCTATTCCTGTGGCGCGCGCCCTAAGTAGACGTCATTTTCTTGGGCGCGGCCTCCTTGTCACGCTACTGGGCGCACCCTTTCTTTTACCTGTAATCGTCGCGGTGATGGGCCTGCTTGCGGTCTTTGGGCGTTCTGGTTGGGTAAATCAGGGACTTGAGCTTGTCGGCCTGCCTGCGATCCCGATTTACGGGTTTCATGGGGTTGTCATAGCCCATGTGTTTTTCAACCTACCCCTCGCGACACGCATTATTTTGCAAGGCTGGAGCGGGATTCCCGCTGAGAGATTTCGTCTTGCCGCACAACTCGGGTTTTCGCCTATCGATATCTGGCGGCATCTTGAAAGACCGATGCTCAAGCGCATTGCACCCGGTGCTTTCGCGATTATTTTCGCGATTTGCTTATCGAGTTTCGCCGTCGCCCTGACCCTCGGAGGGGGGCCGCGCGCGACGACGGTCGAACTTGCAATCTATCAAGCGTTTCGGTTTGATTTTGATCTGGGGAAAGCAGCGCTCCTTGGGACGCTACAACTTGGCTTGGCGGGATCCGCGGCGCTTTTGGCGCTTTGGCTTAGCGCTGGCCAAGGCGGGTTCGGCAAAGGCTTGGATCGCGTGCCTAAACGCTGGGATAGCGTTTCAACCTCGTCAAAATTTATAGACGCTCTCGTTATTGGGGGTGCTGCGCTCTTTTTATTGGTGCCACTTGTTGCGGTCACGGTGCGAGGCATCAGCGCACTGCCTGAGCTTCCCCTCTCGGTTTGGCTTGCCGCACTGCTGTCGCTGAAAGTAGCATTTATCTCAACCTGCGTCGCGCTTGCTTTGAGCCTGAGTATCGCGCTTGCAGCTGTCAGGTTCGCATGGATCGAAGGGGTTGGCTTGCTTGCAATTGCTGCGTCGCCTTTGGTCATCGGAACCGGCTTGTTTATTCTGATTTTTCCATTCGCTGCACCGCAAGACTGGGCAATGCTTGTAACCGCTTGTGTCAACGCGGTGATGGCATTGCCTTTCGCGTTAAGGGTCTTGATCCCAGCCGTGCAAGATACCTGCGATGGATATGGACGCCTCTCGCTAAGCCTTGGTATGTCGCGTTGGGCAATGGTGCGTATGGTGATATTACCGCGCGTGCGCGCGCCACTTGGGTTTGCAATTGGCTTATCAGCGGCGCTGTCTATGGGAGACTTGGGTGTCGTAGCCTTGTTCGCTGGCACCCAAGAGGCGACTTTGCCCTTGCAGATATTCCGATTGATGGGCGCTTATAAAATGGACGTGGCGGCGGGCGCAGCACTTTTATTGGCGCTCTTGTCGTTTGGCGTGTTTTGGATGTGCGATGCATGGGGGCGACGCAATGCTTGAACTAAGACAAATCGAGCTGGCTCAGGGCAGTTTCCATATGAGCGCGACTTTAACGCTGCCAGCCAATGCACGGTGCGCTGTGATCGGTCCATCGGGCGCGGGCAAATCAACTTTGCTAATGGCACTGGGCGGTTTTCTTGCCCCTGTTCGCGGTCGCATACTTTGGCATGACAAAGACATTACAAAAACCGCCCCGCGCGAGCGGCCCTTTTCCGTGCTGTTCCAAGATAACAACCTATTCCCCCATATGAACGTCACACAAAACGTAGGCCTCGGAATTCGACCGTCTTTACGTCTGTCCACCAAAGAAACATCTCAGGTTGAGGCGGCATTAGAAGCGGTTGGCCTAGCGGGAATGGGCGCGCGTAAACCTACTGAGTTGTCGGGTGGGCAACAGAGCCGTGCTGCCTTAGCCCGTGTGCTGGTCCAAGATAAGCCGGTCATCTTGCTGGATGAGCCCTTCGCGGCACTTGGTCCTGCTTTGAAAGACGAGATGCTCGATTTGGTCAAGCAGCTTAGCCACGATACGGGTGCAGGGCTATTGATGGTCAGCCATGATCCAAGCGACGCGGCACGTATTTGCGAACACGCAATTCTTGTCGCGGATGAGCGAGCGCATGCGCCCGTTCTTACTAAAGAGCTTTTGGCTAATCCGCCCGAAGCCTTGCGCCTATATCTCGGCACATAAAAACCCCGCCTGATCACTCAAGCGGGGTTTTCATTCTTTAAGCTAGATCGAAGGAATTAGTTTTCCTTACGACCCTTGCCCTTAACCGGTGCCCAGATTTTCTTGTTCGTGAGATAGAGCAGAACAGAAAGAACTGTCAGGAATAGAACAGAGACAAAACCAGCTTGCTTGCGCGCCATCATCTTAGGCTCGGCTGTCCACATCAAGAACGCGGAAACGTCCTCGGAAATGTGATGCAAGTCGTTTGAGTGATGATCTGCATATTCCACATCTTCACCCGCGAGAGGGGGTGCCATGGAAATCCAGCCACCTGGGAACGCAGTGTTTGCATAAAGCGTAACGCCTGCTTCCTCTTTCTCTTCACCTGTGTAGCCAAGCAGCAAGGACGCGATATAGTCAGGACCGCCCATGCCCTTCAGAAGCTGATTGATGCCTGTGCCGTAAGGACCGTGGAAGCCAGCACGCGCCTTTGCCATCATAGACAGATCGGGGGCGCCAGCGTCGGTGTTAGCAGGGAAATGATCAACAGGCTTTGCAGGGCGCGTATCTTCGAGATCTTCGTCGTAGACCTCAAAGTTTTGCTCTGCATAAGCACGCATTTGATCTTCTGACAGGTGCGGGCCGCCCTCATCCGCAAGTGTGCGGAAGGGAACGTACTGCAAACCGTGGCAGGCTGCGCAAACTTCGGTGTAAACCTGAAGACCGCGCTGCAATTGGTTTTGGTCGTACTTGCCGAACGGACCATCGAACGAAAAGTCGATGTTTTCGATGTGCTGTTCGTCGCCGCCTCCCGCCGCGAATGCGCCGGAAGTGAGGGTCAGTGCGGTGATTGCCGCGATGCTGAGTTTCTTAAACATTGTCCTCAGTCCTTTCTTATTCAGCCGCAGTCGTGTCGGACTTGCCATAGTGCGCGGCGAAGTCTTCTTCGATAGTTGCTGGAATTGGCAGAGGTTTCTCGATCACGCCCAGAAGCGGAAGGATAACCAAGAAGTATGCGAACCAATACGCAGAACCGATCAACGAGAAGGTTGCATAGGGTTCTTCTGCTGGCATTGCACCGAGCCACATCAAGAAGATGAAGTCGACAACCAGAATTGCAAACCACCACTTGAACATCGGACGGTAACGACCGGAACGAACCGAAGATGTATCGAGCCAAGGTGCCAGAGCCATCACAAGGATCGCACCGAACATCGCCAGAACACCGAAGAACTTCGCGTCAATGATGCCGCCAGTTACAAAGCTCGCGATCTGAACGACCCATACTTCGGATGTGAAGGCACGCAGGATCGCGTAGAACGGTAGGTAGTACCATTCAGGAACGATGTGAGCAGGTGTCACAAGCGCGTTTGCTTCAATGTAGTTATCTGGGTGGCCCAGATAGTTTGGCATAAAACCAACTACCGCAAAGAAGACGACCATAATCACTGCAAGAGCAAACAGGTCTTTCATCACGAAATAAGGCCAGAATGGCAGCGTGTCTTTCTTTACATCCTCTTTGGACGTGCGACGCACTTCAACACCCGTTGGGTTGTTGTTGCCTGTCGTGTGGAACGCCCAGATGTGCACCACAACCAACGCCGCGATGACGAATGGCAGCAGATAGTGCAGCGAGAAGAAACGGTTCAGCGTCGCGTTATCAACCGCTGGTCCGCCAAGGAGCCACTGCTGAAGACCTTCACCAATGAAAGGAATAGCGCCGAAGAGGCCTGTAATCACTGTCGCGCCCCAGAAGGACATTTGACCCCATGGAAGAACGTAACCAAGGAAACCAGTTGCCATCATCAAAAGATAGATGAGCATGCCGATGATCCATGTGATCTCGCGCGGTGCTTTGTACGAACCGTAGTATAGGCCACGGAAAATGTGAGCGTAGACCGCGATAAAGAACAGCGACGCGCCATTCATGTGCAAGTAGCGGATCATATGACCGCCATTCACGTTGCGCATGATGTGCTCGATAGAGGCGAACGCCATGTCAACATGAGGAGTGTAGTGCATCACAAGAACGATGCCAGTCACGATCTGCAACGCGAGGCAGAACGTCAGAATGATGCCCCAGATCCACATCCAGTTCAGGTTCTTGGGTGTGGGGATCATGATTGTGTTATAGAGCAAGCCAATCACGGGAAGGCGGGACTCAACCCACTTTTCGCCTTTGGTCTTTGGCTCGTAATGGTCGTGAGGAATTCCAGACATCTGTTATCTCTCCCTTAACCGAGTTTGATTGTTGAAGCGTCTTCGAAAGCCGCTGGTGGAACAGGGAGGTTCTCAGGCGCAGGGCCTTTGCGGATACGTCCGGACGTGTCGTAGTGCGAACCGTGGCATGGGCAGAACCAACCGTGGTATTCGCCAGCACCATCGCCAAGCGGAACACAGCCAAGGTGCGTACAAACGCCCATCATGACCAGCCATTCGCCCTCAAGTTCGCTCTCTGGCGGAACGAGGAAGCGGTTAGCGTCGGCACCGTCACCACCATTCGGCAAGTTTGCGTTACGCGCATCGTTGTCAATCAGCGTTGCCAGATCAACATCGTTTGCTTCTGCGATTTCTTCGGCTGTACGGCGGCGGATAAAGACCGGCTTGCCGAGCCATTTAACTGTCAACTGCGTACCTGGCTCAATGTCACCAACATCAACCCGGATCGAAGACAGCGCTTTCACGTCTGCGGATGGGTTCATTTGATTAACTAGGGGCCAAACGGCAGCACCTGCTGTTACTGCGCCAGCACCTGCTGTCGCGTAGTAGAGGAAATCCCTACGGGTGCCTTCGTGGTCGTCTGCGTGGGACACGAGGTATTCTCCATATCTGGGCCGCAAAACGTGCTTTAAGCGGCAAATACGCGTCAGGCCGCAGGAATCCCTACAGCCGGTTCGATGCGGTATTAGCGTCACCAAACGCCCCCGTCCAGCAAGCAAAGCGAAGGAATGTAATTAGCGCCGATGTGTCGCGGTTGTGATGCAACGCTTGTCTGCATATATCGCGCTTGAGAACGCTTCGCCTTGGCGGTAACTGTTTAGTGTAGAACTTGGAGCTCTTATGCGTAAAATCTCATCCCTTTTGGCAGCATTTGCCCTCGCAATCGCGTCCCAGCCCGCAGCGGCAGAGATGGAGCTAAGCATTTACGGCGGTTCACAAAGTTCACCGCACAGCCGTGTATCTGGTGCATTCCCAGGCACAGGCGCAAAATACAACGCGTTGATCGGATGGGAAGGAAAGAGCCTATCTTCCCCACCCTATTACGGCGCGCGCGCAACTTGGTGGCGCCGTCCTGATCTTGGTTATGGAATCGAACTGACCCATGCGAAAGTCTATGCGCCTGCGGCTGAACGTACGCCAATTGGCTTCAACCGTATGGAGTTTTCTGACGGCCATAACATCCTGACGTTCAACGTGATGAAACGATGGAATAACCGTTTTGGCCCATTCACACCTTATGTCGGTGCAGGTGTTGGTATTGCGCTTCCCCACGTTGATGTAACGTCCGCCAACGGATTCAAGTCCTTTGGCTATCAAGTTACCGGACCTGCCGCGCGCCTGACCGCTGGCGCAAAGTACGACCTCTCGGATAGTTGGGCAGTGTTTGGAGAATACCAATTTACGTATTCATCAAACAAAGCCAAATTGCCTGCGGGTGGCAGTTTGAACACAAATATCATCACCAATGCGATCAACGTTGGCGTTAGCTTTAGCTTCTAAAGCTCAACCCTACCGAAAATTGCTCGCAAACCCCAAACTTGGTCTAGGCGGGCGGCATGCTCGCCTGCATCGATGGGCGTTGGCTAAAGGTTTCAAACCACGCAGCCAGCGCATCATTTCCTTTTCGCCAGTTGCGCGCATCATGGCGGAAATCAAGATACCCCAGCGCGCAAGCGACTGAAATCTGCCCCATGTCGAGCGGTCCAGCCAAATGGCTCATCCAGCGGGAATTCAGCACAGAGCAAGTTCGTTTGATCTTGTCCCATTGTGCGTCGGTCCATTCGCTCATCTGCATATCGTTAGATCGCAAGCGCCCCTCATAGGTGATGAGCAAAGCCGCATCCATGATACCATCGCCAGTCGCCTCTAACGTCAGGGTCTCCCATCGACGATTGCCGCTGGTGGGATAGAGCCTATCACCCGCGCGCGCGTCTAGAAACGCACAAATCACGCGGCTATCGTAGATCGCTGGCCCTTCATCGCGCTCAAGCGCAGGCAGCTTACCAATTGGGTTCTTTTGAACGGTATCAGTGTTTGGCGCGAGGGGTGTGCCCGAGCCATCTACCATTTCAATGTCATCAAGTTGATCCGTTTCAATCAGCAAAACTTTGACTTTGCGTGCATAAGGCGAAGCGGGGGAGAATGCGAGCTTCATGGGGAACCCTTCCTAAGGTGCTTTAAGAGTTTGTGGGTGGTTTTTGCATCCAAGCGGCAAGTGTTTGTATTTCTGACCCAATGCCATGATCTGCGACTTCTTGAGCAGCAGCAAGGCGGGCGTCTTCTGTTTTGTTTTGACCGAGCTTCCACGTGCTTTGCATGTCTTCGATATGCAAACGCACAGGCACAATGGCGCGCATCATTTTCTCCAGAACGTCTGGCGTCATCTTCGCAGTGGTCCAAGGCGGTTTGGGCATGAGGCGTCGCTCAAACATCGCGGATTGGCGATCTAGGAGATCGCGCAGGGTGTTGGCGGGCTGCAATTCCAACCTGCCTGTAAAATGTACCGCAATATAGTTCCAAGTAGGGACCTGATCATCAATCCCATACCAATCAGGCGAAATATAACTGTCCGCCCCAGTGACCGCGAGTTTGACGTTGCTCGGCCCATCTCGCAGCGCACGCGCGATCGGGTTTGAGCGCACCAAGTGCAAATCGGCCTGATTGGCCTCTTCGTTCAAAAGGAAAGGCACATGCGCAAGCAAAGGGACGGGATCCGCGTTCATTGCAAGGGTCCCGAAGCTACGTTCGCTTGTGAACGCGAGGCTTGCTTTGGTATCAGCATTTCTGAAAGTGGGGTTCGGGTGCATTTGTCTCGCCAGTGGTTTCTAGGAGGCACCAAAAGTCTTACGGAAGACTTTTGCAATTCTTTTTGCAAAAAGAATTGTACCCCTCAGGCGGTCAGCTGTGTACCTTTTGCACCGTTGATCGGCGCAGTCACGATCTGTCCCTCGACTTGATCGCTCCCGAATGTCACCTCAGTAAACTGCTCTGTGCGGCCCATGCGCGCGTTTTCCATCAGAATATGATGGGTCTTCCCGATTTGCGCTGCAAGATGCGCACTGACTTGCGCCTCACCTGCGCTGCGAAGCCGTGCCGCGCGCTCCTTAATCACCTTTCCGTTCACCGCAGGCATACGCGCCGCGGGCGTGCCATTGCGAGGTGAATAAGGGAAGACATGCAACCACGTTAGATCACAGTCACTCACTAGCTTGAGCGAATTCTCGAACATCGTTTCTGTTTCCGTCGGAAAGCCTGCGATGATGTCCGCTCCATACGTCATATCTGGGCGCAAGCGTTTGGCTTCCTCGCAAAACGCGATTGCGTCATCGCGCAAGTGACGTCGTTTCATGCGCTTAAGGATCATGTCATCACCCGCTTGCAGGCTCAGATGCAAATGAGGCATCAAACGTGGCTCAGTCGCGATGGCTTGCATCAAGTTCTCATCGACTTCGATCGAATCGATCGAGCTAATCCTCAGTCGTGGCAAATCCGGAACCAATTTGAGGATTCGCATCACCAAGTCACCAAGCTTTGGTTCGGCAGGCAGATCAGCACCCCATGACGTAAGATCGACGCCTGTCAGCACAACCTCGTTATAGCCTTTGCCAACCAAACGTTTGATTTGCTCAACCACCACACCGGCAGGGACCGAGCGCGAATTTCCGCGACCAAATGGAATGATGCAAAACGTGCAACGATGATCACATCCATTCTGAACCTGAACGTAAGCGCGGCTACGTGTTCCGAATCCGTCGATCAAATGTCCAGCGGTTTCGGTGACTGACATAATGTCGTCCACTTGGACGGCTTCGGTTTCGCCGATGAAATCTGCCGCAAGCCCCTGCCACGTATAGGCCTGCATTTTCTCGGTATTGCCAATGACCGCATCGACCTCCGCCATCGCAGAAAATGTCTGTGGCTCTGTCTGAGCGGCGCAGCCTGTCACAATAAGGCGCGCATCTGGGTTTTCACGGCGGAGCTTGCGAATCTCTTGGCGCGCTTTGCGCACTGCCTCTGCTGTCACAGCGCATGTGTTCACAATAACCGCGTTTTCAAGACCTGCCGCGCCCGACAGTTCCTTCATCGCTTCAGTCTCATAAGCGTTCAGCCGACAGCCAAGTGTGGTAAACTTTGGCGCACTCATCTTGCGCCCCGCCATTGCCCGTCAAACATATGCGCCCATGCACCAGTCATGTGGACACCGTTTTCCAGTATTTTGATCTGAATTTCGCCACCGTCCAATTCTAGGGTCGCGACAGTGCCAATCAACCCACGACGCGAAGCGGCAACTGCGACCGCACATGACGATGATCCCGATGCTAGCGTAATGCCAACGCCGCGTTCCCAAACGCGCATTCTAATGCGGTCAGGCGCCAACACCTGCGCAACCTGCACATTCGTACGTTCAGGGAAAAGAGGATGATGCTCGATCAAAGGGCCGAATGTTTCCAAATCAACGCTCGCAACATCGTTCACAAAAAAGGTGCAGTGGGGGTTGCCCATCCCAGTCGCGACAGGATCGCCTTCTATCGGTAGGTGAAGCGTGTCGACATCCTGCGCCAGCGGAACCTCTCTCCAATGCAAAAAGGGCTGACCCATGTTCACTTCAATTTTGCCGCCGCCTGCATCCGTTGCCTGCAAAACACCGCGTTCCGTGCGGATGCTCAAAGTCACATTGCCGGTGCGCGCCAATTCCCACCCAGCGATGCAGCGAGTGGCATTACCGCACGCGCCAGCGATGCTGCCATCGGCATTCCAGAAAATCAGTTCCATGTCTTCTGTCGCATGGTTGCGAATCGCGACCAGCTGATCGTACCCGACTCCACAATGGCGATCTGCCATAGCAATCACCAAAGCATGCGTCACCAACGGACCATGCGCGCGTTCGTCAAAAACAACGAAGTCGTTGCCCAATCCATGCATCTTCATGAACGGCAATGTATTTACAGCTTTTTCCACCATAACGGGCCATATAGAGACGCACGCGAAATGAATCCAGACATTGTGCACAATTACATGATTTTCGGGGTTGACCAGATCGCCCACTCTTTCTAGATACGCGCTCAGTGGGCCGTTAGCTCAGTTGGTAGAGCAACTGACTTTTAATCAGTAGGTCGATGGTTCGAACCCATCACGGCTCACCACTTTCTTTTTTGATATCAACTATTTACATTTTTTTCGTAAATATCGATTTGGCGACTTGTCAGCGCCGGAAGCTATACGGAAGCAACGTGCAAGACATTTTCAGGGTCACGTAAGGGATACAGTTGATTCTATCGTAAACCGCGCTGGAACCACGGTGACATCCTAAGTTTGCGTTTCACGCAAACGGTTCTACATTAACCAGCATTTGATGAAGGTGCTGATTTTTGGAAACCCTTGTAGTTCTCTTGATACTTCTATTCGTCGCGGTTTTGATTTTCATAAGTAACCGTAGTCCAAAAGATCCGTCTCGACGCGCAAACCTTCAGCAGCAAAAACCGCCTGTCAGAAATCGATATATTTCGTCTCCTAAGCCATTTGAGCACAAGAGCGCCGCGCCGGTTTCAAAGAATACAGAAGTGGTTGGCGCGGCCTTTGTGGTCGACGGTGATACCATCGTTATCAAAAAGACGCAGATTCGCTTGTTTGGAATCGATGCACCGGAACTTGAACACCCGTAAGGCAAGAAGGCAAAATGGGCGATGGTCAAGCTCTGCAAAGGGCAAAAGGTTCGAGCGGTGTTAACCGAAAAAGATGCTTATGATCGTACTGTCGCCAAATGCTATTTGCCAGATGGTCGTAACCTTTCTGCTGAAATGGTAAAGATCGGCTTGGCGATTGATTGGCCCAAGTTCTCTGGGGGAATTTATCGAGCGTTGGAGACGCCTGACGCACGTAAGAAGCTATGGTTGGCTACAGCGCGTCAGCAGGGACGCATGCACGTTTGGGAGCAGTTTGAGGCAAGGCGCAAAGCAGGTCCTAAGGGCGGTTAATTCGGCCCAAACTTGACCTTCATCTGCCCTCACATCAAGCGCCGCATTGCGGCCTCACCACAGCTGCCATTCGCAGCAGGTGCGCGAGTTCAGTAGTGTTTGAGTTTGGCATTGCGGACTTTTCAAGGAGCAGGCCGTAACAGGATGCACTCCTAATTTGGGGAATTGTAAAAATTGAGTGAAATAGAGAAAAATGTCGCAAAAAATGGAAACGATGTTGGTTGGCACATCATCTCTATAGTTGGCAGGATCTCGTCTTATAGACTAAAAGATGAAATCGGCGTTGTTGAGATCCTCAAATTTCACGTTCAATAGCGTGATCGTCAGATTGTCACCATCATCAATTACCACATCATTGCCTATCTGCCGCATGTGATTAGTGTTCAGGTCAGCAAAATCTGTTATTTGCAGGACTGCTGCTAAGTCGATGTCTTCCTTACTATTAGTCGCGTCATAATCCTCAATCGTGTCGTTGCCGTCTCCACTATTGAAGATGAAATCATCAGAGCCGCTACCGCCTTTTAGCCAATCGTCGCCTTTGCTTCCCTTTAGCCAATCCCGGCCACTGCCACCATAGAGAGAGTCGTCTCCAGTGCCACCTGTCAAGTCATCGCGGTCGGTTTTGCCGTAAAGCGCGTCGTTGGACTTGCCGCCAAATAAGATGTCCTTGCCTTTTCCGCCTTTCAGAATATCTGCACCTTTGCCGCCAACAAGGCTGTCCTCTCCGGCGCTTCCTATAAGAGTGTCTCGGCCCTTCCCGCCAAAAGCCGTATCATTCCCCAACCCTGACGAAACGAAATCTGCACCAGACGTTACGCTCTCGCCATCTAAATCAATGAAATTGCTGTCGATCAGATCATCACCGCTAGAGCCGTCAATGATAGTAAGGGTTATTGGATCTGTTTCTGGCGCGTGTTGCACAACAGTTTCTTCGAAAAGTGTGTCAAAAATGGAAACAGACACTCCGACAACTTTGCCAACATGCTCTGGCAACAACAGGAACGTTGGATTCGTGGTCGTGTCGATAATTTCGCCATCAAGCGTCCAAATGTAAGTGAGATTGATCGTATTATCAGAACTGACGCCTTCAACCTCAACCGTAAGCAATTCACCCGTTTTTAGATCACCCGATAGCGTTACACCTACGTCTTCTGCATGAATGGGTTGAAAGGTCCGAGAATAGATTCCTTCACTGCCAGGATCGTCTTGAGTAGAGTGCCAAGTAATCACCCAGCCCCCATTATCGATCGCTGCTATTTTCTGATCTTGTTGGCTGCGTTTGGTGTATTCATTGACGCGCACTTCATCACCCAATGGCATCCCAAATGAGTTGAACAACTGCATGTAGATCCCATCATCGGATCCATCTTGGTCTTCCGACACCCAAGTAATCACCCAACCACCCGTGGTAAGTGCGGTGATTTCGGGTTCGAATTGATCATCCAGCGTATACGTGTTGACCTGTCTTTCAGAACCGCGTTTCGTGCCATCAGCGTTAAAGGCTTGGGCAAAAATACCGTTATCGCTGCCATCTTGCTTAAACGAATTCCACGTGACGACCCATCCTCCGTCGACGAGAGCGGTGATTTTCGCCAACTGTTGAGAGGCGTCGGTATAAGTGTTCACTTGGATTTCACCGCCGCGCTCTGTTCCGTCTGAGTTATAAGCTTGCGCAGAAACACCTCGACTTTCACCGCCTTGATCGCGAGCACGCCAAATAATGACCCAGCCTCCGTCAACCAAGGCAACTATTTCTGATAAATCTTGTTCGCCCGCCGTTGTTGTGTTCACCAGCGTTTCTACGCCTTGGGCGGTGCCATCGGCATTATAGGCTTGCGAATATACCCCCCAAGAATCTCCATCTTGATCGCGCGAAGTCCAGGTTATGACCCAACCACCGTCGCTTAAGGCCGCAATCTTCTGAGAGTATCGAGATTCGTCAGCGCTCGTGTTAACTTGAACTTCACCCGCCAAAGTTGTGCCATCAGCGTTATAGGCCTGTGAAAAAATCCAGTATTTGTGACCTGCATTTGTTGTAGTGCCCCAAGTGACGACCCACCCGCCATTTGCTAACGAGACTATTTCGGCATCCCTCTGAAAGCCTAACGTGGATGTGTTAACTTGTGTTTCCACGCCTTGCGCCGTGCCGTCCGCATTAAAGGCTTGTGTGTAAACGCCATATCCGCTTCCGTCTTGAAGATAAGACTCCCACGTAATAACCCAACCTCCATCACTTAAACCGGTAACTTGAGGGTCCGCCTGAATACTATTTGTATAAGTATTAACTTGCGTCTCGACACCTCGAGCCGATCCATCTGGATTATAAGCCTGCGCAAATATACCTACGGCATCCCCGTCCTGCCCATAAGACTCCCAGACAATGACCCACCCCCCGTCGCTAAGAGTCGTAATTTGGGGGTCAACTTGGCTTCCAAGTACATAGGTATTTACTTGAGTCTCTAATCTCGACCGCATTGTTAATTCGCTCTAAATTTTAAACTACACGATGGTAAATGTTGAAATTCCATAACAAATGTCAAAAAAACTTTAGTATTTTTAAGGCACTCCATCAAGTTGATTTCCCTATAGAAAAAATGACCGCACTTTTTCGACCTGTTTGCATCCTAACTAAGTTGGATCATGTCTTCAATTTCAAGCTTCTAATCTCTTGGGTTTCATTCGTTTTAAGATACCTCGTCTGGAGGCAAGATCCCGTGTGTTGAGTGGGGTCGCTCAGAGCACTAGTAAGCCAACCAGTTGATGATACCGATCTTGGCCTCTGAGCCTTTCTCCAAAGCCTGCAGGTAGACGCAATCAGACTTTAGGACGCTCGATTATCGGATGATCGATCCTACAGCCTAAAGTATGCGTTATTGGGCTGACCCTGATTTGAGGCCGGGCTCCTGTGAAGATCACAGGAAGTCTGTGAGCAAAGGAGAAAGATGATGGAGTATTTTGCCGAACTGGACGTGTCGCTGCGGTCATGTGCTGTGTCTTGTAGATACCAAGGCGCGATTATTCTGGAGTGCGGGTTGGCATGTGATGTCTAGAGATCAAGAGTTGCTTAAACGGCTTCGTTCATCCAGTAGTTCGGATCGGCTTTGGAGCCGGCACGATGAACCAACATCTGTTCTGTGGATCTACCAACAATGGTTTCGACGTTGTCTGAATGGAAACCCGTCAGGTCAGCGCCGCACTATCAGCGATGCGCAACAAGACACGTAAAAACGGGACTGTTGCGCACATGTGCGATGCGGGCGACAAATAGATACTCCACCCTCTTACTTGATCGCCTTCGGGTCAGAATTCCTTGCCAGTTGGATTGCCACCTGAATTTGGCACTGAGATTTGAACTTCGAACAGTCGACCAAACGCCACCTAGTTCGTTTTTGAACAATCACGTTTGCCCCCAAAAGCACGCGATTTTGGCAGGCAAACAAGCAATTCATCGCCGTTTGCGCTAGGCACAGGGCCTTTTGGCTTTGCTAACGGTAACAAGAAAAGGGTTTTGTCGATGCCGGCCGGCAAATATTGCAGATTTCGTAATTTTGGGCTCAAATACTTAACGACTGTCAATTTTAAAATTTACACGCGCTAAATATGGGTTGGTAAAGTGCGGCTATTGGCATAAGGTCGAGTGAGGTTGTCAGCGATAGGTAAGAAAGATGAGCGAACGTAAAATTCAGACAATGGAGGGCTTTGCAGCTGCGAGCGGCATCTCGCGACCTACCGTTTCGAAGTTCTTCAACGACCCCGAAAGTGTGCGTGCCTCAACCCGCGAGCGGATCGAGGCTGCGTTGGAAAAGTATAACTATACGCCGAACCTTTTTGCGGTAAATCAGAACCGGCGGAAGACCAAGAACATCGGAATTATCGTACCGTATCTTGCTGATCCGTTTTTTGCGGAAATGGCGCGCCAGATTGAGCGGCGCTGTATCAATGCGGGTTACTGGCCGATTTTGTTCAGCTCACATGGACAACGTGAAATGGAAATAAAAGCGCTTGAAACACTGCTTTCGTTCAAGCCCGCTGGTGCCTTGGTTGCGCCACTTGGTCGGGTGTCTGATCTCGAAGCGCTCCAAAGATTTACAGATGAAGTGCCGACAGTTACGTTCGACAGCAACCAACAGATCGGCGAAGCATTTGTTGGATCGAATAACCAACAAAGTATAATGTTAATAGTGGATTACCTGTGTCGAACGGGCGAGCCACCTTGCTTTTTTGAGATGCCCCCAGTCAATCCAAACGCAATCAAGCGCCGCAAGGCCTATATATCAGCGATGGAGCAACTCGGGCATACGCCTGAGATCATTCGTGTTGGCGGGCAATCGTGGGAGTTCGAGCATATTGGCCTTTCCGAGGGCAAGCGCCTGATCACCGAAGGTAAGCTACCAACAAATACCGTGCTTTGCAGCAATGATCGGATTGCGATTGGGTTCCTTGCCGCCGCCTATCAAATGGGCCTTCGCGTGGGCGCGGGGCCAATGTGCGCTATGCGAATTGCCGGGCATGACGATCATCCCTGGGCGCAGTTCACTTGCCCGCCGCTTACGACTGTAGGTCAGGACTATTCTGCAATTGTGGATGGCAGCGTTGAGAGGCTTTTTGAGATAGTTACCTCTGGTCCAAAAAACGAATCGCGGGAAGAAAAGCTATTTGACGGCAAGCTCGTACTCCGCGCCTCGGCGTGAATCGGTATTGGCAAGTGATTGTTAACGCTAACATTCGATCATAAACTTTACGCGCGCAAAGAAATCTGTTGACTTGATTACCTACCGCCGCATACGTTTTGCAGGTGTAAATGGGAGGACACTAATGTCTATTAAGAAAACACTGCTGACCGGTGCGGTCAGCCTAGGCCTCGTTGCTGGAATGGCATCTGCGGATGAACTCACGATCGCGATCGTGAACAACGGCCATATGATCAACATGCAGAAAGTTGCTGAAGCCTACACAGCAGAAACCGGCGTTAAGCTGAACTGGGTTTCTCTGGAAGAAGGCGTTCTGCGCGAGCAGGTTACGTCCGACACAGCCACTGGTGGCGGTCAGTACGACGTTATCAACATCGGCATGCAGGAAGCTCCAATCTGGGGTGCAGCAGGCTGGATCGAGCCACTTGAGTTCGGCGCAGACTATGACGCGGACGACATTCTGCCAGCAATCCGCGCAGGTTTGTCCCACGAGGGCACAATGTACGCGGCACCGTTCTACGGTGAAAGCTCCATGGTCATGTACCGCAAGGACCTGACGGATGCAGCAGGCGTTACAATCGCCGACAACGACAGCTGGGACAACGTAAAAGCAGCAGCAGCTGCAATGCACAACCCAGATGCAGGCGTTTATGGCGCATGCCTTCGCGGCAAGCCAGGCTGGGGCGACAACATGGCGTTCGTCACTACGGTGGTTAACTCCTTCGGTGGCGCATGGTTCGACGCAGACTTCAAACCAACCATCAACTCTGACGAGTGGAAAGCGGCGATCAACTTCTATGTAGATCTGCTGGGCAACTACGGCCCTCCCGGCTCTGAAGGTAACTCCTTCAACGAGATCCTCGCGCTTTACAACGAAGGCAAGTGCGGCATGTGGATCGACGCGACTATCGCTGCATCCTTCTTGGAAGTTGACGGTGTTGCATACGCTCAGTCACCAAATGCGGGCAACCCAGTCGGTGCGAACTGGCTCTGGGCATGGGCAATGGCTGTACCAGCAGGCACAGAGAATGCTGATCAAGCAAAAGCATTCATCGAATGGGCGACATCCAAAGAATACGTCCAAGCTGTTGGCAACCACGCAGACTTTGGTTGGGCGAAAGTTCCAACAGGCCAGCGTGCTTCCACATACGCTCTGCCAGAGTTCCAAGCGGTTGCAGGTTTCGCAGCAGCTGAGATGGCAGCGATCGAATCTGCCGCTCCTGAAGCAACAGACCTGAAGCCATACGTCGGTGTTCAGTTCGCAGCGATCCCTGAATTCCCAGAAGTTGGTTCTGCGGTAGCTCAGGAAATCGCAGCTGCACTCTCAGGTGCGAAGTCGGTTGACGAAGCTTTGGAAGCATCACAGGCCGCTGCTGAAGCGATCATGACAGAAGCAGGCTACTAAGTCTCTTTTAGGAAGGCCCTAACTGGGCCTTCCACGCCACCCAAATTTCTTTTCGATGACTGTTGTTTCCCATTCTGTTTGGTTTGATAGAACCGAATTGGTGACAATCCATCACCCGAATAAACTTCAACCTTTAACTATGCAGAGCGTTTCTGGCGTTTTGCGGGGACGGTAGAGCTATGTCTAACAGAACACTCCCACGTCTGCTCCAAACACCGGCGGTTTTGATGTTGCTTGTGTGGATGCTTATTCCGCTTGGAATGACCTTATTCTTCTCATTCATCCGCTATGTGCTGAACAATTTGCGGCACCCGGAATGGACCTCCCCTAGCATTGAAAACTGGCGCGGCTTTGGAAACTACGAATTCGTTTTGAACAACAAGGACTTTTGGTTCGCGGTTCAAAATTCGCTCTTTATCGTGTGTTCCATCCTATTTCTTACGGTTGCCTTGGGCATTTTGATCGCGGTGTTGATCAACAAGGCCTTCCCGGGGCAAGGCATCGTGCGGGTTCTATTGATTTCACCCTTCTTTGTAATGCCAGCGGTGAACGCAGTTCTTTGGATCAACATGATCCTCGATCCGGTGCTTGGTTTGCAGGGTCTTGCGGTTGCGGGCATCAATGATTTGGTTTCGGCTTTGCAGGATGCGCCGCTCGTAGGGTGGTTCTTTTCCCTCTGGCCTCAGTTAGAACCGATCTCGTTCCGTGCCACGCAAACCTCTGCATATGCGGTGATCATCATGGTTACGTGGCAGTGGACCCCCTTCGCAGTTTTGATCTTCATGACGTCGCTGCAATCGGAAGACCAGCAGCAGAAAGAGGCCGCCATTCTTGATGGTGCCAGCACTTGGTCGCAGTTCCGCTTTTTGACACTGCCGCACCTTGGACGGCCTATCGCGATTGTTGTGATGATCCAGGCGATTTTCCACCTCTCGCTTTATGCAGAGATCGAAATCGTAAGCCGAGGTAACGGCAACAAGAACCTTCCGTATCTGATCGGTGAGTTCGCCAACAACAACATCGGTGCTGCGAGTGCCACAGGTATCTTCGCAGTCATTCTTGCCAACATCGTCGCCATCTTCCTATTGCGGATGATCGGCAAGACACTAATGGAGTAATTTGAGATGGCTATCGTTGCACAACAATCTCGCTTCGGCACATATGGTCGCCCAGTATTGGCCTGGATCGTCGCGCTACTCTTCTTCTTCCCGATTTTCTGGATGGTTCTGACCTCCTTCAAGACGGACGCAGATGCGGTGAAACCCGAGTTCCTGTTCTTCTTCACGCCAACGCTGGAAAACTATGCGAACATGACCGAGAACTATGACTACTGGCGCTTTGCCACCAATTCGGTCATCACGTCGGTCTTCGCCACAATCTTCACGCTGGTCGTCGGTATTCCTGCTGCCTATGCCATGGCTTTCAATCCAAGCCGTGCCACTAAGGACGTGCTGATGTGGATGCTCTCAACCAAGATGTTGCCAGCAGCGGGTGTTTTGTACCCGATGACCTTCCTCACCAAGAGCATGGGCCTGTTTGACACGCATTTCTTGGTGATCATCGTTCTTAGCCTGATCAACCTGCCGATCGTGATCTGGATGCTCTTTACCTACTTCAAGGAGATCCCCAAAGACATCATCGAAGCGGGTCAAATGGATGGGGTCAGCACTTGGGGCGAGGTCAAGGAAATCCTTGTGCCGCTGGCTTGGGGTGGAATTGCGTCTACTGCGCTGCTTTGCTTCATTTTCTGCTGGAACGAAGCTTACTGGACGGTCCGATTGACCACGACTGATGCGGCCACACTGTCCAAACTCATCGAAGGTAACCGTGCCCCAGAAGGTCTCTTCTTCGGTCGCCTCTCCGCTGTCTCGGCTGCTGCCGTTGGCCCAATCGTGGTGCTGGGATGGTTCTGTCAAAAACAACTGGTCCAAGGTCTAACCTTCGGCGCCGTCAAATAACCTAGAGAGATAGGATTAAGAACATGGGACGCATTGTACTTGAGAATGTCACCAAGAAGTTTGGCGAAACCGAGGTTATTCCTCCGCTGAACCTCGCAATTGAAGACGGTGAATTTGCTGTCTTCGTAGGCCCCTCTGGCTGCGGAAAATCCACTCTGTTGCGTTTGATCGCGGGTCTGGAAGACACCACTTCTGGTCAGATCAAGATCGACGGTCAAGACGTGACCGAAGTCTCCCCGTCCAAGCGCGGTTTGGCGATGGTGTTTCAGTCATATGCGCTTTACCCTCATATGACCGTACGCAAGAACATCGCCTTCCCGATGCGGATGGCGGGTGTTCCCGAAGAGGAGCAAAACGCAAAGATCGAAGCGGCAGCGAAATCGCTGAACCTCACCGACTATCTGGACCGTAAGCCCGGTCAATTGTCTGGTGGTCAACGTCAGCGTGTCGCCATTGGACGCGCGATTGTCCGTGATCCCTCAGCTTTCTTGTTCGACGAACCTCTGTCCAATCTTGACGCAGCTTTGCGCGTCGGCATGCGTCTGGAAATCTCCGAGATGCACGCTCGTATGAACACGACGATGATCTACGTGACCCACGATCAGGTTGAAGCTATGACAATGGCCGACAAGATTGTTGTGCTTCAGGCTGGTGTCATTGAGCAGGTTGGTAGCCCGCTTGAGCTATACCACGCGCCGCGCAATAAATTCGTTGCCGGCTTTATCGGCTCGCCAACAATGAATCTGATTGAGGGCGCTGAGGCTGCAAAGCATGACGCAACAACAATTGGTATTCGCCCAGAGCACCTTTCTATTTCGACAACCGAAGGTACTTGGAAAGGGCGGGTTGGCGTCGCGGAACATCTTGGATCGGATACATTCATCCACGTGCACGACACAGGTCTTATGGACATGATGACGGTTCGCATTTCTGGCGACATCGAAGCCAAGCATGGGGACACGATCTACCTCACTCCTGAAGCGGACAAGATGCACCGTTTTGATGCTCAGGGGCTGCGCATTGCATAACGCTGTGAGTGTTTTGCCGCTGGAAGAAATGATGAAGTTTGATCTAGACAATTTGGACAGTTTGCCTGCGGATGTTCGCGTACCGAGCTACAGTCGTGGCAGTTTGTCCGCGGGCATCGTTCATATTGGTCTGGGCAATTTTCATCGTGCGCATCAGGCTTGGTATCTGCATCGCTTGATGGATCAAGGGCTTGATCACGATTGGGCAATTGTTGGCGCAGGTGTGCGCGCGGATGATGCCGCGCAACGTGACAGGCTGCTTGCGCAAGATTGCCTGACAACATTGATTGAACTTGATCCCGCAGGCAAGTCCGCTGAAGTGACAGGGGCGATGATCGACTTCATCGAAGTTGATGAGAACAACGCGCCATTGATCAACCAGATGGCGCAGGCCTGCATTCGGATCGTTTCGCTGACAGTTACAGAAGGCGGGTACTATCAATCTGTTGATGGCGAACTGGACACGGATCATCCCGATATCAAGTATGATGCCGCGAACCCGAATTCACCGAAGACCGCCTTTGGTGCCATCGTCGCCGCTCTCAAACTGCGTCGCGATGCGAATTTAGGTCCGTTTACCTGCCAAAGCTGCGACAACCTGCAAGGCAACGGCGATATCTTACGCAATGTCGTTATTGGCCTCGCTTCAATGTCTGACGTTGGACTTGCGAGTTGGATCGACGAAAACGTCACTTTTCCCAACTCCATGGTCGATTGTATCGTTCCGGCGACCGGCCCAAAAGAGCTTGATCTTGCGATGTCCTTCGGGATCGACGATGCAGCACCCGTTACCCATGAGAACTTTCGGCAATGGGTGATTGAGGACAAGTTTTGTGCTGGTCGCCCCCAATGGGATCACGTTGGAGCAACCTTTACTAATGACGTGCACGGCTTTGAAGCAATGAAGCTGCGCATGCTAAATGCAGGCCATCAGATAATTGCAACGGCGGGTGAACTGCTGTCCGTCAAAACCATTTCCGGCACCATGGCACACCCGCTGATCCGAGAGCTTTTTCGCAAAATTGAAACCAACGAAATCGTTCCTCATGTGCAAGGCGTGCGCGGCATGACGCCTCTGGAATACGTTGATTTGATCACCGACCGGTTCGCCAATCCTGAAATTTACGACACCACCCGTCGAGTTGCGTTTGATGGCTCGTCTCGCCACGCGGGTTTCCTGCATCCAATCATCCACGATGCTTTGTCAGCGGGCACCCCTGTCGACGGGCTTGCCCTGATTGAAGCCCTTTGGGCGCGCATGTGCGCAGGCAATCGCGAGGATGGTAGCGAAATCGAACCCAATGATCCGTTCTGGGATACGCTGGTCGAACAAGCGGCTTTTGCGAAAGATGATCCGTCGCTTTGGATTGCTCAAAGCCAGTATTACGGGGATCTCAACCAAAACCCGCGTTTCGCTGAAAGCTTCACGCGCTGGCTGACCTTGGTTTGGGATCAAGGCACCGAAGCAGCAATTCACACCTATCTTGAAGGCTAAGAGAGCTTCCATCGCGGTTCGGATTGCTGTTGCGCGTCATTTGCGGAATTTGATTGAAAGTAGCGGCAAGAGCGTTGCCAACGTCGCTACTTTCCGTCGCGTGGTACTGCTGTTGCGAATGAATGTATGACAAGCTTGGTTCAACTGGTCCAAATAGCGATATCTCGTTAGGCGGTCCAAGAACCTCAATTGTTGTCGATCTTGCAGTGCTGGCTTGAATGGTATACTTCGGCATACAATTAACTTGAGAGTCGGGCTCCAGCAATTTTGCGGCCCGGTTTTTAAGCTTTGCTGAAACTAATTCGTAGGGATCCACATGAGCTTGTACACTGACTACCTAGCCGAGATCGAAACTCGTAAGGGCGAAGGCCTGCACCCAAAACCCATCGATGATGGCGCGCTTTTGGCCGAGATCATCGCGCAGATCAAAGACACAGGTAACGAGCATCGTGAAGGATCTCTCAACTTCTTCATCTATAACACTTTGCCGGGCACCACGAGCGCCGCAAGTGAAAAAGCGAAGTTTCTGAAAGAGATCATTCTTGGCGAAGCTGCGGTTGCTGAAATAGCCCCAGAATTCGCGTTTGAGCTGCTTTCACACATGAAAGGTGGACCTTCCGTTGGAGTTCTCCTTGATCTGGCACTAGGTGACGACGCCGATACGGCAAAACAAGCAGCTGAAGTTCTGAAAACCCAAGTCTTTCTCTACGATGCAGACACTGCCCGCTTGGCAGAGGCTCACGCGGCAGGCAATGCCGTGGCCAAGGATATTCTGGAAAGCTATGCTGAAGCCGAGTTCTTCACCAAGCTTCCCGAAATTGATGAAGAAATCAAAATCGTTACTTACATCGCTGGCGAAGGCGATATCTCAACAGACCTCTTGTCACCGGGTGCCGAGGCGCATTCGCGCGCCGACCGTGAATTGCATGGTAAGTGCATGATCTCCGAAGAAGGTCAGAAAGAAATCGAAGCCCTCAAGGCGCAGCACCCAGACAAACAAGTGATGCTGATTGCTGAAAAGGGAACGATGGGCGTTGGCTCATCACGCATGTCAGGCGTGAACAACGTTGCGCTTTGGACTGGTAAGCAAGCGTCTCCTTACGTCCCGTTTGTGAACTATGCCCCTGTGGTGGCTGGCACCAATGGCATCTCGCCGATCTTTCTGACGACAGTTGGCGTGACTGGCGGCATCGGTCTGGACCTGAAAAACTGGGTTAAGAAAGTTGATAACGATGGCAACGCGATCCTCGACGAGAATGGCGACTCGATCCTCGAGCAAGCCTATTCCGTCGAAACAGGAACCGTTCTTAAGATCAACACAAAGAGCCACATGCTTCTGAGCGAAGATGGCAAAGAACTGGTGGATGTCGCCTCTTCCTTTACCCCTCAGAAGATGGAATTCATGAAAGCGGGCGGCTCCTATGCGATCGTCTTCGGCAAGAAGTTGCAAACATTTGCAGCGGAAACACTTGGCGTCGAGGCTCGCCCTGTCTTTGCCAAATCAAAAGAGATCACGCATGAAGGCCAAGGCCTGACAGCGGTTGAAAAGATCTTCAACAAGAACGCCGTTGGCACGACCCCGGGCAAAACACTGCACGCAGGCTCGGACGTACGCGTAAAGGTCAACATCGTTGGCTCGCAGGACACGACTGGTCTGATGACCATGCAAGAACTCGAAGGCATGGCAGCAACAGTTGTTTCACCAAGCGTAGATGGTGCCTATCAGTCTGGCTGCCACACAGCATCTGTTTGGGATGTTAAAGCTCAGGCCAACACACCGCGCCTCATGAAATTCATGAATGAATTCGGTCTTGTCACCGGTCGCGATCCCAAAGGCGTCTATCACGCGATGACAGACGTTATTCACAAGGTTCTGAATGACATCACCGTGGATGACTGGTCGGTGATCATTGGCGGCGACAGCCACACACGTATGTCCAAGGGCGTCGCCTTTGGTGCCGACTCAGGTACCGTGGCGCTGGCATTGGCAACAGGCGAAGCTTCAATGCCGATCCCTGAATCTGTCAAAGTGACCTTTAAAGGTCAGATGCAGGACTACATGGACTTCCGTGATGTGGTTCACGCAACCCAAGCGCAAATGCTTGAGCAGCACGGCGACAACGTCTTTCAAGGCCGCGTGATCGAGGTCCATATCGGGACTTTGCTGGCAGACCAAGCCTTTACGTTTACCGATTGGACAGCCGAGATGAAGGCAAAAGCCTCTGTCTGCATTTCCAACGATGAGACGTTGATCGGTTCTTTGGAATTAGCAAAGCACCGCATCCAGATTATGATCGACAAAGGTATGGAGCATGAAAGCGGCATGCTTCAGAACTTGATCAATATCGCTGATGCCCGCATCGCCGAGATTAAATCAGGTGAAAAACCTGCGTTGCGTCCTGACGATAACGCCAAGTATTTCGCAGAAGTCGTCGTCGACTTGGACGCTATCCTCGAGCCTATGATCGCTGATCCGGACGTGAACAACGACGACGTCTCCAAGCGTTATACACACGATACGATCCGACCTATCTCGTTCTACAATGCTGAAAAGACTGTGGACCTTGGTTTTGTCGGCTCTTGCATGGTGCACAAGGGCGATATCAAAATTGCAGCACAGATGCTAAAGAACCTCGAAAAAGCCGAAGGCAAAGTTGAGTTCAAAGCACCACTGGTTGTCGCGGCCCCAACCTACAACATCATCGACGAGTTGAAGGAAGAAGGCGATTGGGAAGTTCTCGAGAAGTATTCTGGCTTCACATTCGATGACATGTTCCCAAAACAGAAAGCGCGTACCGAGTATGAGAACATTCTCTACCTTGAGCGCCCTGGCTGTAACCTTTGCATGGGTAACCAGGAAAAAGCGGCGAAAGGCGATACAGTTCTAGCCACTTCGACGCGCTTGTTCCAAGGCCGCGTCGTAGCCGACAGCCCAGAGAAGAAAGGTGAGTCTCTGCTAGCGTCCACGCCAGTCGTAGTTCTTTCCGCTATTCTTGGACGCACTCCAACGCTTGAAGAATACAAAGCGGCAGTGGAAGGCATCGACTTGACCAAGTTCGCTCCCCCACTGGAAGTCCCAGCGGGCGCAAAGTCAGCCCACTTCTAAGAAGCGCAAACCATCCAAGACTATGGGGCGTCACATTGCTGTGGCGCCCCATTTTCTTTTCGGCAATTGACTTCGGCAGTCAGCAGGGTGTTCGGCGCTGACACACGGGGCAACCGTCGTATCCAGATACGCAAACGCGATCTTATTTTGCTATCTTTGATCCTCTGATAACACTGGACGTCAGAAAAATTATCGCAGCCACGCAAACAATAGACGGACCTGCGGGCGTATCGAACACATAAGCGGCACGCAGTCCGACAATAGTTGATAACATGCCTATCAGCCCCGCGGTGATCGCCATACCCTCAGGGGTTCGCGACAACGGTCGCGCGGCGGCGGCGGGTATAATCAACAAAGCCGCGATCAGAAGAACCCCGACTACTTTTATGGCAACGGCAACGGTGATCGCGAGCGACAATGTTAAAACCATTTGTTCGCGTTTGGGGTCAATTCCGCTCGCATGTGCCAGATCTTCGTTCAAAGTTGCCGTCAACAACGCGGACCAGCGCCAACCAAGAAGCAGGACAACCAAAGTAGCGCCGCCCCAAATCACCGAAAGATCACCGCGCGAAACTGCAAGAATATCTCCAAAGAGGTAGGCCATCAGGTCAATGCGAATGCCCGAAAGAAACGAGACCGCAACAAGGCCGAAGGCAAGCGCAGAATGCGCCATTACACCGAGCAACGTGTCCATGGCATAGCCCCGACCCGACAACACCGTGACAGTTAGCGCCATAAGCAGAGCGACCAACATCGTGCCGAGAAAGATCGACATGGACAGTGACAAAGACAAGGCAACACCGAGGATCGCGGCATGTGCCGTTGCATCGCCAAAATAGGCCATGCGCCGCCAAACGACGAAACATCCCAAAGGCGCAGCTGCAATTGCCACGCCAACCCCCGCAAGAGAGGCCCGTACCATAAAATCATCGAGCATTATTCTGCAGCCTCGGTGTGAGTATGTTCATGCGAATGATCGCAACTGTCGTGTGCGTGATCGTGTTCATGGCGGTACAGCGCGAGGGCGCCGCCAGTTCCTGTTCCAAACAACGCGCGATATTCAGGGGCTGAGGCGACGACATCTGGCGTGCCTTCGCAACACACATGCCCATTGAGGCAAATAACGCGATCTGAGGCGCTCATAACAACGTGTAATTCGTGGCTAATCATCAAAATTGCGCAACCCGTTTCTTGGCGAACGGTTTCGATCTGTTGATAGAACGAGGCAGACCCGCGTTGATCTAATCCTTGCGTAGCTTCGTCCAAAAGCAACAAATCAGGCTGACCAATCAAGGCACGCGCCAAAAGAACACGTTGAAACTGTCCGCCAGAAAGCTGCGAAAGCTGTGACTTGGCCAAGTCAGGCACCCCTGCTTGAGCGAGGGCTTGGTCAATTTCGGACGCTGAAACACCCCAAGGTAACTTCAGAAATCTCGAAACGGTGATTGGCAACGTTTCATCAATATAAAGCTTTTGAGGAACATACCCAATCTTGAGCCCCTCGCCCTTAACAACGCGCCCCGCATAGGGCTTTGCCGCTCCGATAATTGCTCGCAACAGGCTCGTCTTGCCAGAGCCATTCGGACCAACAATCGTGACGATCTCACCGCGCGAAACAGAGAGGGACACGTTAGTCAGAACTTTGCGCGCGCCATAGCGCAGACTTAAGTTCTCTACTTGAAAAAGGCTCATGCGCCTGCCTCGGCTAAACAAGCAGGACAAACGCCCTCAGCTTCAACAACGGTACGTTCAATCTTGAAGCCCGACGCACGCGCAGCGTCACCCAAAGCACCGCGCGCAGGCGAAGATTGCGTTTCGGCAACCACATCGCAAAGACGACAAATCATAAAAGCTGGCGTGTGCGATTGGCTGGGATGGACACACGCAATAAACGCGTTCAAGCGCTCGATCTTATGGGCCAATCCATTCGCGACAAGGAAATCCAGCGCACGATAGGCAATTGGCGGCTGCGATCCAAACCCTGCTTCGCGAAGGCGGTCCAAAATGGCATATGCCCCTAGTGCGCGATGCTCCTGTAGCAAAATTTCAAGGACTTTGCGGCGTACAGGCGTGAAACGAAGCCCACCCTCAGCGCAAACGGCCTCGGCCGCAACAAGCCCATCACTCACACAGCTACTGTGATCATGCTCAGCAAACCCCAACGGGTGCTTTTTTGGCATGATTTTGCTTGAGTCACTTGTCATGTTATTACATTTCATCTAGTCAACCGGAAATGTTATAAAATCACACGGAGACTATGATGTCCAGAACGCTTATCCCACTCTCGTTGACAGCCACCCTGATGGCGGGAACTGCTTTCGCTGAGGTTCCAAAGGTCACCGTCGATATTGCTCCAATTCACTCGTTGGTGTCTCGTGTTATGGAAGGTGTCGGAACGCCGGATCTTATCGTCCAGCCCGGCGCAAGCCCCCACCGCTATCACCTGCGACCCTCGGAAGCGCAATCGCTCCAAGACGCAGATCTCGTGTTCTGGGTAAGCGCTCGTTTGTCGCCTTGGCTTGAGGAAGCGATTGAAACGCTCGCGGACGATGCGAATACAACAGAATTGATGGAAGCAGATGGCATCATTGAGTTGTCATCGCGCAATGACGCACTGTTTGAGAAACATGTCCACGGCGATCACGATGATCATAGCGAAGACGAGCATAGCGATCACGATGATCATGCAAAAAACGAGCATGATGACCATGATGACCATGCCCACAAGAAAAGCGACCCCCACGCTTGGCTTTCACCAAAAAATGCTATGACGTGGTTGAATGTGATTGCAGGTCAACTTTCCGCTGCTGATCCAGAAAATGCTGGTACGTACTTTGCCAACGCAGCTGCCGGACGCACTGAAATCGAAGCCGTAATGGCCGAAGTGAACGCGACACTCGATACGGTACGCGGCTCTCAATTCGTTGTGTTCCATGACGCCTATCAATATTTTGAAAACGACTTCAATTTTCCGGCAGCTGGTGCCATTTCCATTAGCGATGCCTCCGATCCAAGCCCTGCACGGATTGCTGAAATCCAAGCACGCGTCGCGGATGAGGGAATTGATTGTGTTCTTTCCGAGCCACAATTCAACCCCGGTCTCGTTGCGACCGTGTTGGATGGCACTGAAGCAAAAACGGGCGTCGCCGATCCGCTCGGTTCCAGCTTGGAATTGGGCTCGGCTCTTTATCCGCAATTGCTTCGGGATCTTTCCAGTACACTTGCTAAGTGCCTGTAGGAAAATAGAACCCGTAAAGGATCGAACGTGTATCTGATGTGGAGACCCAAGATGTTTCGCATGTTCATGAGTTTGGTCTGTTTAACCATGTGCCTTGGCCAACCAGCCAAGGCACACCCCCACGTTTTTGTCGATGCAAACACGGGCTTCATCTTTGATAAGGCGCGACGCCTTACAGGTCTGCGCATTTCATGGACATATGACGAGTTCACGACACTTGTCCTGTTTGAAACGCTGAATTTGGACCGAGATGGTGACGGCATTTTCAACGACGAGGATCGCGCGGCAGTAGTGAAAGGTGAAACCAACTGGGATCGCGAATATAAGGGCGATATCTACTTCGATGTGGCTGGAAAAAACTATCCTCTGGGACGTCCAAAGTCAGGCAAAGCAAAGCTCGAAGACGGTAAAATCACTGTCTCGTTTGACCTGCCTTTGTCACAGCCCCATGACCTATCTGGCTCTCCTGCCATTCTTAGGCTTTATGACCCATCCTATTACTACGCCTATGCTATTTTGCCGAACCAGCGCTTTCAGAACCTTCCAAAAGGGTGCCAAGCGCAAATCAACACGTTCAAAGCAGATGCCACAACACAAGCACTGCAAAAGGAACTATCCGCCTTGTCCCGCGAAGAGGTTCCAACACAACAAAACGTAGGGCAGCTGTTTTCCGACGAGGTGCGTTTGTCATGCGAATGAAAATTGCGCTGCCTTTAATCGGTTTTTTGATAGCGGGCTTAGTCTTGTGGACCTGGGTTCCTTGGCTAGACATTCAAAGCTGGGCCGCAAGCGAGCAGCGCAATTTCCAAAACGTGATGGCGCGCGCTTTGAAAGGCGTTCAAGCGGGCGATCCCCTTGCCGTTTGGATCCTGTGCAGCGCAACCGCGGCTTATGGGTTTTTCCATGCGCTTGGCCCCGGGCACGGAAAGGTGCTGATCGGCGGTGCCGCACTTGCAAGCGGAGCGACGTTTAGACGGTTAAGCGTCATCACCATCCTGTCCAGCCTCGCACAAGCAGCAACCGCCATTCTTTTGGTTGGCGCGTTGGTGTTCTTACTAAGGATGCGCTCCGGTGATCTCGCCGAATTTACAGAAGAGTGGCTGGCCCCTGCCAGTTACTTAGCCATTGCCGTAATCGGCGGCGTACTCATACTGCGTGGCCTGCGTTCGTGGTACAAATTGGCCAAAGCAAGCAAGGTACACCATGGCTGCTGCGGTCACGCGCATGGACCTAGCGTCGAAGACGTCACAACGCTCACTTCTAAACGTGATGTAATCGCCCTGATTGCAAGCATTGCGATTAGGCCCTGCACCGGCGCTCTGTTTGTTTTGGTCATTGCGGCCCGCTTTGATGCCTTTGCCGTCGGCTGCCTCGCAGTGGTCACCATGGGCCTCGGCACCGCTGCCTTTAACCTTACAGTCGCGGCGTCTGGCGTCGCGGCGCAGCGGCTCGCTCGGCTTGGTGCTCAAGATCAGAACACTGTGCAAACCGTATCAGCCGCGCTGCATATCTTGGGCGGTGCGCTCATTGTTGCGCTTAGCCTGAGCATGCTTTTGCCTTTGTTTGATCTGGTGTTCGCCGTCTAAAGCCACGCCAGCGCTTTAATGAACATACTTGTCGTATCTGAGCTATTGATTTGATCTTGCCGACGCCCATAGTCTAGCGAAAACCAAGGGGAAATCGCCAGTGTCGGAAATCAAAATCACCACTCATGATGCAGACGATGATCCCCGTAACAGAGACATCAAAATCTACATTAATGGCGAGCTGTTTCACCGCGACGAAGCCAAGGTGTCGGTCTACGATAGTGGCTTTATGCTGGGCGACGGCATGTGGGAAGGAATGCGCCTCTATAACGGAAAGTGGTCCTTTTTTGACGAGCACATGGACCGCTTTTTTGGGTCGTGTAAGGCGGTGTCACTGGATATCGGAATGGATCGCGGCGACATTCTCAAAGCGTTGAATATGACCGCCCATGCAAATGGCATGACCAACGATGCGCACTGTCGTTTGATGTTGACCAGGGGCACCAAGGTCAAACCCTTTCAGCATCCTTCGCTCAGTCGCTCAGGTCCAACCCTTGTCATTATCATCGAGCATTCAAAGCCGTCTGGTTCTTTGAAAAAGGGAATTCGCCTTGCCACCGTGCCCCAAGTGCGCGGCCTTCCAATGAGCCAAGATGCCAAATACAACAGCCACTCCAAGCTCAACTGCGTGCTTGCTTGTCTTCAGGCTGAACAAGCAGGCGCGGACGAAGGATTGATGCTTGATCCTCATGGGTTTGTGAACACCACCAATGCTTGTAATTTCTTCATCGTGCGAAAGGGTCAGGTTTGGACGTCAACGGGCGATTACTGCATGAACGGTGTGACCCGCCAGAAAGTCATCGACCTTTGCCGTGACAACGATATTCCAGTGTTCGAGCGCAATTATTCACTGTTTGAGACCTATAGCGCAGACGAAGCATTTATGACCGGTACTTTTGGCGCTCAGACTCTGGTGTCTGAAATTGACGGCAAGCAAATTGGAAACGGCGACACTCCTGTGATGTCTCGAATTCAAGCGCTCTACAAAGAGCTGATTGCGAAAGAAACGGGTGCAATCTTCTAGTAAGGACTGGTTTTTCGAGACTCGTTTCGCCTTACCTGCTGCTCTTCACGCAGATCATTCCGCGACTCTTGTAGAAAAATTGCCTGTTTGATGGTACTATTCGGGACTGGCAAAAATACGTTCAATCCAATTGCTCTTGACCAATGACTTAGCTTTAGACGCCAACTCAAGGAGATTTAGAATGACGACCTTTAATCGCCGAACATTTATCGCAAGCACAATCGCAGTCACGCTCGCAGCAAAAGCGCGCGCTGATGGCCATGCCAAGACCCACCAAGTGATCATAAAGGGCCATGCGTTTACACCCGCAAGTCTGACGATAAGCCCGGGGGATTCAGTGACGTTCCTTAACCAAGACGGTGCCCCACATACCGCTACGGCAAACAACAAGGGGTTTGATACCAAGCGCCTGAAAAAAGGTGAAAGCGGTACGGTCAAATTCGCAGACGTTGGTGACTTTGAATACTTCTGTAAATTCCATCGCTCGATGACAGGCAAGATTACTGTCGAATAAGGGCGAACAGCCAAACCTTTCACTTTTTGCGCTCAAAATGTGATTGATGTTCCTTACGGCACTGACTGTCCGTTTTAGGTACTTCACGCAAATGACTTAACGGTCTCGATGGCCCCGTCTAGCGCTTTGCCTTCTGGGTCTTTTAGCGCGGCTTCGCGAAGGCGCGCAATCCAATCAGATGCATCCGATCGCCCTTTGAGCAAATGAACAGAGCCCATGACCTTGTCAAACTTGCTAAGTCCGCGCTTGTGTGTGTCCGAGTATCCTTTGATCAACCGTCGGTTTTTCAGCAACTCCACGCTCAGAGCGTAATCGTCATTCAACGGAGCCAGTGACGCTTCGAGCCAACGTTCCAGATGCTCGGTTTCGAGCGAATGCCTAAGCGTCTTGAGGCGATAGGATTTCAGCCCACCTAGAACGTGCAAGAGGGCAAAGGCAGGCAAAGTGTCCGTGCGCAAACGACGCCCTTTTCCGAACCATCGCGTAAGCCTGTCCATGATCTTAGGGTTGGCTTCCAAGCGCGCGCCGAGTTTTACAGGCATCAAGCCGGTGATCTCTTCCCCGCGCGGATGAAAATACTCGGTGAGCTGCATCACGTTTTCGTCGCTCGTGCGCATTTCATCGCGAATGCGCTCAAACCGTGGTGCACGCGTTTTTAGATCAGCAACCCGAATGATGTCATCATAACACATCGCATTTGCGAGGTATTTTGCGGCGGTTTTGGACAGCAACCAGCCCTGCAATGCATTGTCACGTTTGATGATTATTTCGAGACGCTCAAGATAGAGCGATCCGTAAGCGCAGTCTTGAAAGTCGACCGTCTTCGCCAAACCTGCCAAAGCGATGTCTTGCACGTCAATTGGCAAGTCCTGCACGCGCACTGCTAGTTTTTCCCATTTTGACAGGTGTTTTTGTGGCCCGACAATCTGGCGCTTTTCGCTGGGTAATGACGTCGTCGAAGGCTCGACGCCTTGAAGTGCCGCGTCATATCCAGCTGCGAAAGCGCGTAAAGATGCTTCAACGCCCTTGCCAGATGTGCGGATCGCATCTTCAAACGCTGCTCGTTCAAACGGTAGCGCACCTGAAGCCGCCAAAGCGCCAAACAAGGAAGAAGATATGACTGATCCTTGCTCGCGGGCTAATTGATCCATATCCGCTAGGATCAGCCGCTGCGCCGCGATTTCGGCCCCTGCCCTCACTTCATCGCTATCAGCAAGACCATTTCCCGGAACCGCTTTCTCACTATAAGCCAGAGCGCGATGGGTTGAGCCAATTAGTGTCGTGCGATCAGGTGTCACAAAACCCCGCATGATCGCGCGCCCAACCTCCATCATTTCGGAAGCGATTAGCACATCCACATCACCTGCAGATGGCGCGAGCGAAAACACAGGCTGCTGCTCAGCTGCGGGTGTCATTTCGACATAGTAAATCGTTGCGCCTGTGCGCTGCGCAACTCCAGCAACCGACGTAGCTTGGCAGACATATCCTTGGGCGCGAGCCAAGGTTTCTATCCAAGAGGTAAGGACGCCGCCTCCCTGCCCACCAACCGCCATAACGGCGACTTTTAAAATAGCCTCGGTTTGAGCATCTGGCCCACGGTCAGGTAAAAAGGCGTTCATGTCACGCTCCCCGATAGGCGCAATCGTTTTGAATCGCGGCGCGCTTGCAGTTTCGCGATGATGCGATTGCGCAGCTTAGCGCGCCACGCTTCAAAGGCGGATGGGTTGTGTACAACATCTGCCTGATAAAACGATGGGCACAGCACGGCAGTGTCCGCGACTTCGCCGCAATTTCCACACCCAACACAGGTTTGATCAATATGCGCAACTGGGTCATCGCGCAGCGGATCATCCAGAGTCTTAAGCGACAACGAAGGACAACCTGACAGGCGCATACAAGCGTGATCGCCGGTGCACACATCGCTATCTACACCAAAGCGCGGAACATCTACGCGGCGGCCCTCTTTGATCGCTTTCGCGCGCAAAGGCTTTTCGCGACGCTGCTTGTTCAGCATACATTCGCTTGAGGCCACGATCACCTTTGGCCCATCATAGTCCGTCGTCAGCGCTTCGTGGAGAACCGCCCGCATTTTGCCAACATCATACGTACGATCAATCTGGCGCACCCACTTCACGCCTACGCCTTCTAACGCCTTCGAGATCGGATTGTTCGTCGCCTTGGATTCGTTTCGCGCGCGAGAAGACATCACATCTTGCCCGCCGGTCGCAGCGGAGTAGTAGTTATCAACGATTACAGCGACGGAATCAGATTTGTTGAACACCATGTTTCCGATCGAGCTGCTAAGCCCGTTGTGCCAAAATCCACCGTCTCCCAGCATTGAAATCGCTCGGCGCTTGCCTCCCGCGTCAAAAGCCGCGTTTGAGGCGGGGCCAAGCCCATACCCCATTGTGGCACCACCAATTTCGAAAGGTGGTAAAGAGCCAAACAAATGGCAGCCGATATCGCCAGAGATTTGATGTTTTCCCAACTCCTCTTGGGTCAATTTCATAGCCGCAAAGATTGGCCGCTCAGGGCAACCTGTGCAAAACCCAGGCGGGCGAATGGGTACGGTCTTGCTCAAATCCGGGATCGCAGGCGCATCCATATTCGGGGCGCGCACCACCGCAGGCAACAGATCAGGCGCGGCCACTTTGAGAAAAGCCGTTACTCCATCAAGCAACACTTGCCCCGTATATTCCCCCGCCATAGGCAGAATATCTTTGCCATGCAGCTTAACGCGCCGCTGCGCTTTGTAGAGGAAACTGCCGAGCTGCTGTTCAATGTGATCCGGCTGACCTTCCTCAACCAGCATCACGTGAGCTTTGCCCTCGCAAAAAGCATCAAACTCACTTTGTACAATCGGATAGGTGACGTTCAGAACATAAAGCGGAACATCCGTGTTGCCAAAGACATCCGCCAGCCCAAGCCGCTGAAGCGCACGAATAACGCCGTTGTACATGCCCCCTTGCAACACGATGCCAAACGGCGCGTCTTGGCTTCCGAAATGTTCGTTTAACTTGTTATCGACGATAAACTTTTCTGCGTCTGGCCAGCGCGTTTTGATTTTGTCTTGCTCATGGACATAGCTCCATGGCGGCAGGACAACGCGCTTAAAATCGCTCTGAGGATTTGCAACTGCGTCTTCAACCGTCAGTTTCGGTGGTTGATTGTCGCGTGTTTCAAAGCTGCCAGTTACATGGCACGCACGGATGCGCGCAATCAGCATAACAGGTGTGTTAGACGCCTCGGACAGCTCAAAGCCATCCTTTACCGCCTTTGTGATCGAAGGCAGATTGGGTCGCGGGTCGAGCATCCAGAATTGTGACTTCATCGCAAACGCATGACTGCGTTCCTGCATGATCGAAGACCCCTCACCGTAGTCTTCGCCCACGATCATGAGCGCGCCACCTGTCACACCTGACGAGCTAAGATTGGCGATTGCGTCAGACGCTACATTGACGCCTACAGGCCCTTTGAATGTGACCGCTCCTCGGATGGGGTAGTGAACCGAAGCCGCAAGCATGGCAGCCGCCGCCGCTTCTGATGCATTTGCTTCAAATCGCACACCCAGCTCGCTCATCAAATCTTCAGCGTCAGCAAGAACATCCATCAAATGCGAAATCGGTGCGCCTTGATAGCCGCCTACATACCCTACGCCATTTTCCAATAGCGCCTTGGTAATCGCCAAAATGCCCTCACCCGTGAAGGTGTCACCGTCGCCTTTGCGCAAATGTTCGACTTCGGCCTTGAAGGATCGCTCTGCCATATTTGCCTCTTAGAAATCGTGCTTGCGAATGTTTCGCAGCATCTTTTGCAGCGTATTCGTTAGCGCCGTTCGCTCTTCTTGTGACACGCCTTTGAACATTGCTTCGCTGGCTTCAAACATATGCGGCCAAAGACGCGAATGGGCGTCTCGCCCCGCGTCGGTGAGAAAAATGTGAAACGCTCGCCCATCGTCCTCATCGGCTTTACGTTCTATCAATCCGTCTTTCTCGAGACCATCTAACGCGCGGCTCAACGTGGATTGTTCGACAACGGCATAGACAGCAAGTTCGCGTATCAAAATGCCATCCTTGACGGACAAAACAGCGAGCGCGCGCAGCTTTGGGGTGGTGAGCCCCAAAGCGACGACCTCTGTGTGAAGCGCAGAGTTATAGCGTCCCATGATGCGATTCATGAGATATGGCACGAAGCTTTCTAAGCCGAGATCATCAAGGGCAATGGCATCTTTAGTCATGGAATCAGGATACCCACAACTATATGCATATGCAATTAGATTAACCGATCAGCTACATCTGGGATGGCAGGAATAGAACCAACGCGGGGAACGCCAACAGCAAGATCAGTCGCACAATGTCCATCAACCAGAACGGCGTCACACCTTTGAATATCGTTCCTGTGGTAACGTCTCCGACAACGTTCTTGAGGACGAAAACATTCAAACCGACAGGTGGGGTGATGAGACTGATTTCGGTAACCACCACAACAACGATACCAAACCAAACTGGATCAAACCCAAGGCTTGTCACCAATGGAAAGAAAATCGGAACAGTCAGCAAAAGCATCGACATGCTTTCAAAAATGCACCCAAGCGCAATGTAGATCAAAAGGATCAGACCCATGACCATCCACGGTGCCATATCTAGCGCCGTCACCGTCGCCAATAACCCTTCTGGCAGACCAGCAAGGTTAACGAAGTTCGAGAAAATCCAAGCGCCGATAAGCACTGCAAACAAAGAGGCGGTTGTGAGTGTGGTTTCTTCAAGCACATCACGCAGACCCGACCAGTTTATGCCGCCGCGCGCGAGGGCAATAAGAAAGGCACCAGCAGCCCCCATACCAGCCGCTTCGGTTGGAGAGAACGCAAGGTGAAGCGGCCAGAAATCCAACGCGCCATAAAGCCCGCCGATGACAAGGCCAAACAGCAACAGTACGGCCCAAACATGGCTAAGCGCACTCATACGTTCTTTTAGCGTTGCGCGCGGGCCCGCTGGCCCAGCCTCTGGATCACGAACCACCGTAATTTTTACGGCAACCAGATAAAGCGCGATCCCCAGAAAACCGGGAATGATGCCCGCAACGAACAGTTTGCCAATCGAGGTTTCGGTCAACAGACCGTAAATCACAAGGATCACAGATGGCGGAATAAGAATGCCGAGCGTTCCGCCAGCAGCGATCGACGCCGTGGAAAGGCTGTCGGTATATCCGTATTTTCGCATCTCTGGCATCGCAACTTTGGACATTGTCGCCGCGGTTGCCAAAGAAGATCCACAAATCGCAGCAAAGCCGCCACAGGCAACGATCGTCGCCATAGCAAGACCGCCTCGAAAGTGCCCGAGAAACGCGTTGGATACGTTATAAAGTTCTCGGCTAATTCCACCCTTGTTCACAAACAGGCCCATCAGGATAAACAGTGGAATGACTGAAAGACCGTAGTCTTGCGACGTGTCGATAATCAAACGCCCGACCATAGAAATCGCAGCGCGATAGCTTGTTTCGTAAACAAGACCAATCATGCCAACCAATCCCATCGCGAAAGCAATGGGAATGCGCAAAAGCACAAGCAAGAAAACAGCAACAAAGCCGATGGCAGATTCAATCATGTTGGGACACCAAAGTTTGAGGCGCAAAGATATGCAAAGCAGCGCGACCGAGCAGAGCCAGCGCGGTCAAATAGGTCATGCCTGCAATAAAGTAGGCCACATAGAAGGTCGGGATTTCCAGATACTCGGTAACGTCGCCATAACCCCGCGCACGCTCTGCGAGATCTACAATCCGACCAGCGGGCCACCAGAGCATCACAGCGCATACCAGCGCAACAAGCGCGTCGCGAACCCGCTCAAGGCTAAACCTGCGAAACGGGCCATCGAGCAGATCAACTGCGATGTGACCATTTTGGGCAGACAAAACAGGCAGCGCGGCAAAGACGATCAGAGCGATTCCCATACGGATCAATTCAGTCGCCGCCTCGATAGGGGCATTGAAGATCGAGCGCATCAAAACATCTGCGAAGGTCAGGCACATCAACGCGAAAAGTGCGATTGAAGCGACGACCATAGGGATGCGGGAGAGGGTCTTTAGGAAACGAAGCAAGGGTTGCATGAGCTATCCTTGGAAGGTTGGCATATCGAAATGGGCGCGCCTTTTTCGGGCGCGCCCAGATTGAGCAAGCGGCTCGCTTACATCGATTCAGCGGCCATTTCTTTGACCATCATGTCGTATGCGGCTTGTCCATCGACGCCAGCTTCTGTCAGCTCTGCGATGATTTTGGCCTGAACTTTTGCTGCAATCTCAGCGAACGCCGCTTGATCAGCTTCGCTCGCAACAACAAGAGAGTTGCCTTCAGCATCTAGCGTTGCTTGACGGCCAGCCGCATCTGCAGCGTCCCAAACAGCACCCATCATGCGAGAAGCAGGTTCACCAAAGACATTGCTATCAAGCGCTGTTTGCACTTCCGCAGGCAAGCTGTCGAACTTCTCTTGGCTCATGATGACTGAAAAAGAGCCACGGTAGAAGCCTTCTGGCATTTCGTAGAGATGCTCCGCGACTTCGGTCAATTTGAAGCCTATGCGCCCTTCCAGCGGCATCGCGACCGCGTCTGCCGCGCCGCTATCCAAAGTTTCATAAACCTTAGGAGCAGGAACCTGAATGCCAACAAGACCCAAGGATGCTCCGACATCAGCGGAAACGCCGCCGCCAAGACGGGTCTTGAGACCGCTCAGGTCAGCCAAGCTGTTGACTGGTTTCGTTGAGTGAATTTGGCCCGGACCATGCGTTGTCAGCGCGATAACTTTCACGCCACGGTGCTCGTTCAGGTCCTTAAGCATTGCGTCGTGCACACGCCAATGCGCAACAGAAGCGGCTTCAGCATTGCCTTTGTAACCGGGAACTTCAGCGATCTTTGTGCTTACGAAACGGCCAGGTGTGTAACCGTGGAACAAAATTGCGATGTCCGCAGCGCCGTCAAGAATCAGATCCATTTGTGCGGGCGGGGATGCGAGGCCATTCTTAATTTCGGTCGTCACTTCGCCACCGGTCGCTTCAGCCATCATCTCCCCAAGTTGAGCAAACATGCCTGTCACAACAGGGTGGGATGGCGGAAGCCAATTTGAAATCGTAACAGTTTCCGCTGCAAATGCGCTTGATGCAGTGGTGATAACCAATGCCGCGCTACCTAGAAAATTCGTAAGCTTACCCATAAGATCTTTCTCCCGTTGATCAGTTTGTTCGAAACCTAGCGACCTCCCGCCGCTCTGAATCGAAGCTACGCAAAAATATGTGAATACATGCAATCACATATATTCTCATTTGAAAACTCTTTTATTAACCGCTTGGTCGGTTAATGGCCTTCTCGATATCTGAAGCCTTCATTTCGAGCAAAGCACGAAGTGTTGATTTGAGCTTTCTACCATCGCCTTCGCCAAGAAGTTTTAGCAACAATGCCTCGTGCTCGCGCGCTTGCGGGACAAGTTGCGCATTGAGGGCACGACCCGCATCAGCAAGGTAAACCCGAACGCGTCGACCATCTTCTGGATCGCTCTTGCGCATTATGAGACCTCGATCTTCCATCTGCACAATAATCCGCGTAAGTCTGGATTGCTCAACCAACGCAATTGCAGCGAGCTGAGTGATCATCGCGCCATCGCGGTCATTGAGACAGGCAAGGACGCGCCATTCAGGGACACGTAACCCAGCCTTTCGAACGCGCGCATGGAACTGGGCGCTTGAGGCATCGCTCGCCGCAGCTAATAGATAAAGAAGGTAGTCCCCAACGAATCCTGTTGGGCCTTCAGGTTCCTCTTTTCCATGTCGTGTCAAAGACTGTCCTCTTGTCTAGCCAGACATGCCTGCGCGGGCTTGAAGCTGGAGTCAACGGTATGTGCAAAAATGTCTTGACCAAAACTATATGAAAATTCATATTAATTTTGGGAGACTGGAAATGTCAAATATTCAAGGTACGATTGTTGAAATAACCTCTTTGACCGAACGCATCAGTGCGTTTCGAGTGCGCGCGGCCGATGGCAATCCTTTGCCCAGCTATGCAGCAGGCGCGCATATTGAGTTCGATTTGCCGAACGGCGAAACGCGCGCTTATTCGCTGATCAGCTTTGATGCGAAGTTCGATACCCCTGGACATTATCTCGTTGCAGTACAACGCGAAGCGGATGGTTCAGGTGGTTCAAAAGCAATGCATGAATTGACAGTGGGCACCTCAGTTTCATTCAGCGCGCCCAAAAATGATTTTCCGCTCAATACCTCAGCCCCCGCAATTCTTCTGGCAGGTGGCATTGGCGTTACACCAATGATTTCAATGGCCAGCGCGCTTTTGGCCAAAGGGCAAGAGTTCTCATTCGTGTTTGCAGGGCGCAGTGAGGCGGACATGGCCTATACGTCCGATCTACGCGAAATGCTTGGTGACAAACTTCGCCTGCATTTTGATGATAAGTCGGGCATAATCGACCTTGAGAGCGTCATTGCCAATCTTGGCGCCGCGCACCTTTATGTTTGCGGGCCACGCAAGATGATTGATACGGCACGCTCGATCGCGGAAGGTGCTGGGGTTCCTTCTGAGCGCATACATTTTGAACTATTCGAAGCGGCAAAATCAGACAGTTCGGACGCTGCATTTGAAGTGCAAATCAATGACGGCAGTGTGTTTGAGATTCCCGCAGGCAAAACCATCGTCGAAGTTTTGGAAGAGAACGACGTTGATGTGATGTATGATTGCCAACGCGGTGATTGTGGAATCTGTCAATGCGATGTCCTTGAAGGCATTCCCGACCATCGGGACGTTGTTCTTTCGCAATCAGAGCGCGACGCGGGTGATGTAATGCAGATTTGTGTAAGCAGGGCGAAGTCCCCGCGACTTGTTCTAGATATTTAGGAGACCTTGAGGATGGCGAATTACATCAACGATCCAGCCAAAGCAGCTGATCTCGTCCAGCCCAACCAAGTTCACCGTGATGTTTATATCAACGATGATATTTACGCGCTTGAAATGGCGAATGTCTTTGCCAATTCATGGGTTTTTGTCGGTCACGAAAGCCAGACACCAAACAAAGGCGACTACTTCGCCACACAGGTTGGCAATCAGCCGGTTATCCAAGTCCGCCACAAGCCTGATGACATTCACGTACTCTACAATCGCTGCCCCCACAAAGGCACCAAGATTGTCATCGACCGTCAGGGCAACACAGGCAAATTCTTTCGCTGCCCTTACCATGCATGGTCCTTCAAGACCGACGGTTGCTTGCTCGCGATCCCTTTGAAGAAGGGATACGAAGGCACGGAGCTAGACAAAACAGAGAGCGGCAAGGGAATGAAGGCCGTTGGAGCGATGAAGAATTATCGCGGCTTCATCTTCGCGCGACTCGCTGAAGAGGGAATCAGCTTTGAAGAGTTCTTCGGTGATAGCCTGAGTTCGCTCGACAACATGGTGGATCGCTCGCCTGAAGGTCGCCTAGAAGTCGTTGGCCCACCGTTGCGGTATCTGCATCACTGCAACTGGAAAATGCTGGTCGAGAACCAAACAGATACCTGCCATCCAATGGTCGCGCATGAAAGCAGCGCAGGGACTGCCGTAAGGCTTTATGAGGAACTCGGTCTACCCGAAGGCGCTCCAAAGCCCCCCGCGATGGAAATCATCGCCCCCTTCATGAGCCCTTATGAATTCTTCGAAGGCATGGGCATTCGCACATGGCCAAATGGGCATGGCCACACGGGCGTACATCACTCAATCCACTCTGATTACTCTGCCATTCCCGGCTATTTTGAAGCCATGTCAGAAACATATGGCACCGAAAAAGCCAAAGAAATACTCGACGAAAATCGCCATAACACGGTGTATTTTCCTAACATCATGATCAAAGGCCCGATCCAGCAACTGCGCAACTTCATTCCACTGGCGGCTGATAAAACTATCGTTGAAAGCTATATCTATCGTCTTGTCGGTGCGCCCGACGAGCTAACAGCGCGCACGGCGATGTATAACCGCATGATCAATGCCCCAACTTCAATTGTCGGACACGACGATCTGGAAATGTATGAACGTGCTCAAGAGGGTCTGCATGTGAACGGCATTGAATGGGTCAATATCCAACGCCTCTTGGAAGACGATGAAGATTTCTCGGAAGAGGCCGTTTTGAATGGCACAACCGAACGCCAGATGCGTAATCAGTTTGATGCATGGCGCAAGTTTATGACCTTCGATCAAGGGGCCACAGAATGAGTATCTCCAAAGATCAAATCATTGATTTTATCTATGACGAAGCACGTATGCTTGACGAGGGTCGCTATACCGAGTGGCTCGCGCTTTGGCTTCCTGATGGGCACTATTGGATGCCGCTTGACTACAAGCAAAGCGACCCGATCAACGAGACTTCTTTGCTCTATGAAGATATGTTCATGCTCAAGCTACGGGTCGAACGTTTGAACGGCGCGCGCACCTTTAGTCAAAAACCCAAAAGCCGCTGCCACCATGTCATTCAACGCCCTTTTGTCGATGAAATGAATGGCGATAGCTTTGTAACCAACACGGCAATGCACTACGTTGAAACCCGCCTTGATGAGCAACAGTTGCTCGCCCTTACAGCGCGGCATGATCTGGCACTTGTCGATGGTAAATTACGTATTGCGAACAAACGCGTTGATATTTTGAATTGCGATGCCGCATTCCGCAATATCCAGTTGCTGCCATGATTACAGCACACACAGTCTACGACGCATTCTGCGATACTGCGGAACGTTGGCCAGAGCGCGCATTTCTGAACGTTTTGCCAGAAACAGCAAAAATCTATGAAATCGACGCTGGTGAAATCAGCTATGGCGCGTCGCGCGCTCAGATAAACGAACGAAAAGCAGAAATAGAGCGATCAGGGTATCTCGCAGGCCAACGCGTGATGCTTTTGCTTGAGAACCGCCCCGACTATTTCCTTTGGTGGCTCGCGTTCAACGCGCTGGATATTTCTGTCGTGCCCATCAATCCCGATCTGCGCATCGCTGAGCTTGCTTATATGATCGAACACGCAGAGCCGGTGCTGGCCCTTGCAATTCCAAGCCGCTGCGCGGAACTGCGCCAAGCAGCCGAGAGCGCGGGTCATGCTTTGTCTGTTGTCTCGCTTGGCGAGCCACTGCCAAAATGCACCATCAAAACCAGCATCGCAGCGCGCCAAGGCGATCCCGAAGCCGCACTACTTTATACCTCTGGTACGACTGGCAACCCGAAGGGCTGCATCTTGACCAATGAATATTTCATTGAAGCAGGGCGTTGGTATTCTACCGCGACAGGCGTCTGCGCGATCAACACCGACGGCGAGCGGATGATCACGCCGCTGCCAATCTTTCATATGAACGCGATGGCGTTTTCATTCATGGCGATGGTCGCAGTAGGTGGTTGTCTTACCGCGCTAGATCGCTTTCATCCTCGCTCGTGGTGGGCGTCGGTGCGGGCAAGCAATGCCACCTGTCTACATTATTTGGGCGTCATGCCTTCGATGTTGATGGGGGCAGAACCATCTGCGGATGACACCGATCACGCCGTGCGGTTCGGCTTTGGTGCAGGCATTGATCCCAAGCTGCATGAAGCCTTCGAGGCGCGCTTTGGCTTTCCGCTCAGCGAAGGCTGGGCAATGACCGAAACAGGCGCAGGCGGCACAATCTGCGCCAATCGCGAACCGCGTGTGATTGGTCGCAGTTCAATCGGCTCGCCCGATGAAAAGGTCGAAGCGCGACTTGTGGATGATGCGGGCAAAGACGCCGATCAGGGCGAATTGCTTGTGCGCGCGGCTGGCGCTGATCCGCGAAAGGGTTTCTTCGCAGGCTATTTCAAGAACGAGGACGCCACACAAGAGGCATGGGACGGCGGCTGGTTCCACACAGGCGACATCGTGCGCCGCGAAGCAGACGGCACCATGTATTTCGTAGACCGCAAGAAAAACGTGATCCGTCGCTCAGGCGAAAACATTGCCGCCGTCGAGGTCGAAAGCGCGCTTGCGAAACATCCTGACATAAAGGGTGTTGCCGTCGCTGCCGTAGCCGATGCCATAAGAGGTGACGAAGTCTTCGCTTGCATCATCCCCAACGGTGCTCCAAGCTCGGACCTTGCCCATGCAATCACCCATTGGTGCCTGACTCAGTTGGCCTACTACAAAGCACCAGGGTATATCGCTTTCGTTGACGAACTTCCTGTCACAGCCACACAAAAGCTACAACGCGCAGCGCTCAAGACGCTCGCGAGCGAGCTTTTGCAAAGCCCTGACACAAATGATGTGCGTCACCTCAAAAAACGGGTCGCGGCATGAATAGACACTCCTACGATGGAGTGGTCCTAACCGCCCCCGTCTCTGTTCCATATGTGCGCTACACCAATGAAACTGCCCATTGGTGGATTGCCAAAGCACTGCGCGAAGCCTTGGGCATTGTGCAAATGACTCCACAAGAGATCGACGGGTTGTCTGTCTCCAGCTTCACGCTCGCCCCTGATACACCGGTTGGATTGACCCAGCACCTCGGTATCTCGCCGCGCTGGCTTGATACCGTTCCTATGGGCGGTGCATGTGGCGTTGCCGCCATGCGCCGCGCCGCACGCGCGCTTCAGGCAGGGGATGTTGATGTCGTTGCTTGCGTGTCTGGTGATACCAACCGCATCGACAGCTTCCGCAATCTTCTTAGCGCGTTTTCACGTTTTGCGATGGATGCAACGTTTCCCTATGGGTTTGGCGGTCCAAACGCCAGTTTCGCCCTGTTGCAAGACGCCTACATGCAAGAATTCGGGGCCAAGCGCGAAGACTTTGGCCGCATCGCCGTGGCGCAGCGCGCCAACGCGCTTAACAATCCACACGCGATCATGAAAAAACCCCTGAGCCTTGATCAATACATGGACGCGAGGATGATTTCTGATCCCATCGGCCTGTTTGATTGCGTCATGCCCTGCGCAGGCGCAGAGGCTTTCGTGATGATGCGCGAAGACATGGCAATCGCCAAAGGCCTGCCCTTTGCGCGGATTGCTTCAACCATTGAACGTACAAATGCCTTTCCAGACGACGCCATCCAGCTTCGTGGTGGTTGGACTGTTGATATTGATGACCTTTGGGCGATGGCGGGCCACGGTCCAGAGGCGATTGACCTGCTGCAAACCTATGACGATTATCCTGTGATCTGTATGATGCAATTCGAAGACCTCGGTTTCTGCGCCAAAGGGGAAGGCCCCGAATTTGTGCGCAAGCATGATCTCACGATCGGCGGTGATTTTCCGCATAATACCTCGGGTGGGCAGCTTTCCGTGGGCCAAGCTGGTGCCGCAGGCGGCTATCTTGGACTGGTCGAAGCGATCCGCCAAGTCACAGGTCAGGCAGGCGGTACCCAAGTTGAAAACGCGCGCCGCGCTTTGGTGTCAGGCTTCGGCGTGATCAACTATGACCGTGGGCTTTGCTCTTCCGCGGCTATCATCACGGGGGCAAATGCATGACCCAAGCGCTCCCCTTCCCTCCCAAGAAAGACCCTCAGAAAAAGACACGCACACCCGTTCTGCCGCCTATGCCGCGCTCACGAGCGTCATTGGGACTTGGCGTCATGGCGGCGCAGGGACGCTTTGGCTTGCAAGTCTGCGCAGAGTGCCAAGCCGTGCAATATCCACCGCGCGATGCCTGTTTGAAATGTCTTTCAAGTGAATTGAACTGGCAAGACGTTGACCCCTCTGGCACCGTGTTGGCCGAAACCACTATTCGCGTTTCGCCAGAACCTTACTTTCGCGAGCGGATGCCTTGGCGCATGGGTTCCGTGAAACTCGCTGCGGGGCCCGTTTTAAACTGCCACCTGCATGGCGAAGTAGGGCACGGCCATGATGTGCGCATGACATTGAAATTAGATCGAGCAGGCCAAGGGGTTTTGGTCGCGCTCCCCTTGGAAGGAAGCGAAAACATGGCAGATGATCCAGTATTGCGCGCTATGTCCTGCGATCCTAAGCGCCGACGCATCCTAATCAGCGACGCACGCGCACCGATCGCATTGGCGATGACGCAAGCCTTGCTGAAAGCAGGCGCGAGCCATGTGTTCCTAGGCGAGCCCGAAGCATGGCGCGCTTGGCCTGAACGCGCAGCTTTTGAAGCGTTAGAGAACGTATCGTTACTGCCACTAGACGTCACAGACGTTTCATCGATTTCCAAACTCAGCGCTGAGATTGGTGGCAAGGTCGACATCCTGATCAACACCGCCAGTTTTAGCAGACAGGGCGGCGTGATGGGCAATGACACCACTTTCGCGCGCGATAGCTTTGATGTGAACACGCTTGGCCTGATGCGGCTCGTACAGGGCTTTGGTCCGGGCATGGCAGCGCGCGTACAAGATGGCATCAACTCTGCGGCTGCAATCGTCAACGTTCTGTCGATCCAAGCTCTTATGCCTGACCCAAACTTTAGCGCATATGGCGCGAGCCAAGCCGCTGCACGCTCGATCTCGCAAAGCCTGCGCGCCGAGTTTCGTGGCTCTGGCTTGCGTGTGATGAATGTTTACACGGGGCCGATCGAAGGCGATCCGTGGTTCCAACACTTACCTCCACCCAAAGTCACACCAAATGCATTGGCACGCTCAACGGTTGCTGGGCTTGTCGACGGGCTTGAAGAGGTTCCATGCGGTGACATTGCAAAAGATGTCTATGCGCGCTGGCAAGCGAATGCTTTGCTTCTTGAACGCGAGATCACAGGAGGCGGATCATGAGCGACCTTATTGCAGATGTCAGCAGCGCTTTGGCCAGCGGCACCGCCCGAATTGTGGATCTAACCCACACGTTAGACCCTGATTTTCCTGTTATCGTCCTACCGCCCGAGTTTGGCCAATGCGCGCGCTTTCGCATGGAAGAAGTCAGCGCATACGACCATCGCGGACCTGCTTGGAAGTGGCATAATCTAACATTGAACGAACACACAGGCACGCATTTCGATGCGCCCAGTCACTGGATTTCGGGAAAGGACGTGCCAAATGGCGCTGTCGATGAAATTGACCCCGCTGTCTTTGTCGGGCCAGTAGTTGTAATTGATTGCACAGAAGGCGCGGCAACGAACGACGATTTTGAACTGACCCCTGAGATCATCGAAGCGTGGGAAGTCGAACACGGCACCATCCCCGCAAATTCATGGGTCTTGATGCGTACAGATTGGTCGAAACGCAGCGGTGCAGAATACCTTAACATGGCGAGCGACGGACCACATTCACCAGGGCCAACACCCGCCGCAATTGAATTGCTACTAAAGCGGGATTTTCGTGGCTTTGGCACAGAAACCGTCGGAACGGATGCGGGACAAGGTATGCACTATGTACCGCCCTATCCCGCCCACTATCTGCTGCACGGCGCTGGCAAATACGGACTGCAATGCCTGCGTAACCTCGATCAACTACCCGCCACAGGTGCGCTCCTGATCGCGCCGCCCCTTAAGATCAAGGGCGGCACTGGCAGCCCGTTACGTGTCTTGGCGATGGTGACGGCATGAGCGAATATACAGCACTTATAACAGGTGGCAGCAAAGGGATCGGCGCGGACCTTGGACAACGTTTGATCGCCAAAGGCTACACCGTTGTTTCCCTGTCACGCGGCGCTCCTGAATGGCATGACGCCAAGCTGGTGCATGTAGAAGTCGACTTGCTAGACGCTGACGAAACTGCACAGGTCGCTGAAGAAATAGCGGCGCAGCACCAAATCTCGCATCTCATTCACAACGCAGGAATTATCCTGCCGAACTTGATCGAAGACGCCAAGCCGAGTGATCTGATCAACTTGACCCAGCTTCATTTAGGTAGTGCACTCACTTTGTTGCAAGCCTGCCTGCCTTCAATGAAAGAAAAGCAGTTTGGGCGCGTTCTCTTCAACGGCTCTCGCGCGGCGCTTGGTGTGCCGACACGCACCGCTTATTCGGCGAGCAAAGCTGGCATCATCGGTATGGCCCGCACTTGGGCGTTAGAATTAGCGCAACACGGCATTACTGTGAACGTCGTCGCACCGGGTCCGGTTCAAACAGATAATTTCTGGGGCATCATCGAAAAAGGCAGTGAACGCGAGGCCGAGCTTGCTAAACGTATCCCTGTCGGTCGCCTTGGTACCGTGCGCGATATTTCCAATGCGTTCCTCTATTTTTGCGACCCTGAAAACGGGTTTGTTACGGGTCAAACACTGTATGTTTGCGGCGGCGGAAGCGTCGGAACTTTGGCGCTTTAGCCCCTAAAATCGCTTATTTCCTAGTATTTTGGCAAATCGCACCTATATCAAGGCCATGAATAGAAGACAGTTTACACGCGGCCTTGCTTCCCTTGGCCTTGTGCCTGCCATTCCGACCCAAGCCATTGGTGCTGGTTCGGTTGGATCGATCTCCGCTGCGGCGTCAGCGGAAAAAATGTACTTTGTGGGTTGGTATACCGCTCGCTTGAACAAGACCTGTTCCGCAGAGCTTCTCGCTTCAGAGCTGAATGTTAATGCGGATGTTGCGAATGAGATTTTTGCAAAGCTCGTAAAAACCAAAACAGTGTCAGCGCCCAATGCAATTGGGATTAGCCGCACTGTCGATCCGCTGGCGGACAGATTTGCGCGCGTCACTGGCCGCGCGGCAAAACAAATGATGCAAGAGCCGTCCAAAACAAGCCTTCGGGAGAGAATTGAAAAGGTAAAGGCAACGCTTGAAGAACCTGTCGAAGAGACGGATGAGCAAGAAGCCCTTTCTGTTCAGGCAGAGGCAGAGGACGAAAACACCGCCGAAACCCTGAACTAGCTTTCTTGCCCAGCTAGTTTTCCAATAGCAGCGCGATCAAGCAGGGTCACGGATCCCCGCCCTGTTTCGATCCAGCCACGACGGTGAAATTCTTGCAATTGGCGCGAAACCACTTCGCGCGCCGTCCCCAATTCTACAGATAGCTTTTGGTGCGTGGTCGAGATTTTGTCACTCTCGCCAGCAAGCTTTATCAACACGCCTGCAAGTCGCACGTCCAACCGTTGAAAGGCAACTTCGTCGATCATCAAGAACAGGTCGGTAATGCGCTTTGAAAAGGCCGCGAACACAAAGTCGCGAAAGGATTTGGACTGAGCGACAAGATCATCAAAAACGCCGCGCGGCACCGCAGCGGCGCGCACGGGTGTTTCGGTGATCCCTTCCGCGGAATAATCATCGTAGGCAAGCAGGCAAGCCGTTGTGAGTACGCAGCTTTGCCCAGCTTCAATGCGATAAAGCACGATTTCGTGCCCCGTTTCCGACACCTGCTGAACCCGCACTGTACCGTCGAGCAAAAACAGCATGTTTTCTGGCGAATTACCCGGCCCGAAGAGCATCGTATCCTTGGCAACATCAATGATGGTTGAACGGGTTGTGAGCAGTTGTTTGGTGGGCAAATCTAGTCGTGACAGACCATAGAACCGCTCAACCCAATCTGATTGTTCTGCCATCGCGCCAATTCATCCTTGATCTCTTTTCGGGATACTAACTGGACCAAGCAGAAATGGCATCACTGCTTTGCAAGAATTCCTGCGGTATAATTTGCGCGTGCGGTTTTTTCATCGATAATCGGCATTTTACGCGCTATCCAACCGGGGGCAGCGCCGTTGCCAAACATCCCCTCAGACACGTCAATAACATTGCTTAAGCCGTTTTGCCGAAGCACGCTGGCTACATACTCGGTTCGCCCACCTGTCGCGCAGATTAAAGCGAGCGGTGTATCAGGATAGCGGCTTAGAATTCTCTGAAGGTTCTCACCAAAACTAGGGTCGTGCATTGTCACAGGCCATGCGCCTTGAGCGAGGCCCGTTTCCTTCCACTCACCAGGGCTTCTAATATCCAGAAGAACGATGTCCCCGTTTTGAACAGCGGCCAGCGCTTCTGGTGCGCTCATCTTTAGCGCTTGAGCAAAACCAGCGACTGGTGTTGCAACAAGAAATAGCGCGAACAGAACGGCGCGACGCGAAAAGATGTTTTGCATCATTCTAACCTTCGTTTGGGATTGGGTCAGCAGGGAACGCGTTATTTTTGCCGCGCGATGCGCAAGGTTTCAATCGACATTGAAGCACCTCACCACATTGTCATGTGAGGTTGGTTTGCCAAAGCTGGCGATCCTACCAACCAAAGTTGGTAGGATTAAAAGCATCACAAAGGATACTTAGCAGTCCGAGCAGGTTTTTACGCCAATAATGCGATAGATTGGGCAGAAGTTCACAAACGCCGTCGCGAGAAGGATAACGCCGATCCAACCCCAAACGCCGATTGTGCCAGTGATTGCCAACAGGATGAGCAACGCTCCAACGACAAAGCGAAGGATGCGATCGAGGTTTCCAAGGTTACGTGAAAATTTCATTTCGGTTCTCCATTTCTTAGGGGAACTTAATCTAGAAGCCGCTTGTTCGACGGTGACATTGTCACCAATTTTTCCGCCGATGTCGCCCGAAATAGTAACATCGGCGTGAACGCTGACCTTTCAATTCACCTAGTCAATCCAGTCTCACGTTTGCGCGCGCTGAACGGCCATCACGATCTATGACTGACAGTTGCACATACCCCTCCTCGGTGAGAGGCAATTGCGCCTCTCGCGAATGCACCATGCGTAAGATTGGCGCGCCGTTGGCCAACCACGTAAAGGGCGGGCGACCATCGCGCACTTTTACAATCAAACCTTCCTCGCTTTTCGCTAGGCGCGCACCATTTGGCGGGAACGCTAGTTTCGGTGCATCGGGCGCGGCTTGAAACACTGCGCGTCTTCCCTTGAACCGTCTTAATGGCTGCGGAAGCTCTGACGTTTCCAGCAGCAGCGTTTCAGGCGGCGGCGGTGGCAATGGAATTGCTTGGTCAGATACCAAGCCTACCAACTCGAACAAGATCGGCGCGGCCAGATCGCCACCAAAGGCTCCGGGAACAGGTGTTCCATCGGGCCGACCAATCCACACCCCAGCGACGTATCGACCGTCAAACCCGATCGCCCACGCATCCCGATGCCCGTATGATGTACCCGTCTTATAAGCCAAACGCATTTGCGCCGCTCGTTCTGGTGGCGGCAGCCCTGCCAGAATATGCGATACCTGCCACGCGGCAGCAGGACTAAGGAACCTTTCTTGCGTCTTGTGATCAGTATCAAACCCCCAATTTAGAGACCGCTTTTTACCGCCTTGGGCGAGGCCTGCATAAAGCTGAACCAACCCTTCCAGTGTTGTCCCTACCCCGCCCAAAGCAATCGCCAAACCAGGTTTTCCACCTGGCACTTTGGCTTCAAGTCCCGCTTTTCCAAGGGCAGACATCAAACGTGCAGGGCCAAGTTCTTCCAGAAGCAGAACGACAGGTAGGTTGAGAGATTGTCGCAAGGCATCATCAACACGCAACTCACCGCGAAACGCCCCATCAAAATTCTGCGGCGCATAATTTCCAAAGGCGACGGGGCGATCATTGATCAAACTGGCAGGATGCGCGAGACCCTGATCAAAGGCCAAACCATAGACCAAAGGTTTCAGCGTCGAGCCGGGCGAGCGAAGCGCGCGGGTCATGTCTATGAATCCTTGCCGACCCTGCGTGTCAGAATAGCCTCCCGACCCAACATGGGCGATGACTTCGCCTGTTTGATGATCTGCTAGCACCATCGCAATTGAAAGCCGTTCCGCTTTGTTTTGAACGCTTGCTCTTGCCAAAACTTCGGCACGCTTTTGCAAACCGGCCTCAATAGTCAGGCGATGAACCAGTGCTTCGGGAGCACCGCGACGCGCACGATCTGAGAGATGGGGAGCAAGCTTTGGAAAGGGTTTTCGCGCTGTAAGAGCAGGCTCTAAATGGGCAGTTCGAGCCTCTTCACTGCTCACAAGACTCGTGGCGATCAAACGATCCAGAACGATTTGACGCGCCTTTTTCGCTTCGCTTTTGTTGTTATCTGGTCTGCGCGCTTCCGGCGCTTGCGGAAGCGCAACCAGCAACGCCGCTTCCGCAGCGGTCAAACGGCGCGGCTCTTTCCCGAAGTAGCTTAGCGTTGCGGCGCGTATCCCTTCGATGTTCCCGCCAAAGGGGGCAAGCATGAGATAGAGATTCAGAATTTCTCCCTTGCTCAGAACCTGCTCCAAGCGAAGCGCAACGCGCATCTGGCGCAACTTACCGCGCCACGCGCCCGTTCCGCTTTGCTCCAACAGCCGCGCCACCTGCATTGTCAACGTGGATGCCCCAGAGACAATTTCTCCCGTTGTTAGAGCCTGTTTCGCTGCGCGCAGAACTGCAAATGGATCAACGCCACTGTGTGAAAAAAACCGCTTGTCTTCATAAGCAATCAGCATTTCGAGATAGCGTCTATCGACCTGCTCGGTGTTCACGACAAGTCGCCAGCGCCCATCTTCGACGGTATAGGCGCGCAACAATTGATTGTTCCGATCGCGCACCTCGACAGATGTTTCTGGCAAGACACTTGGCAAGACCGTTGCAGAGATCCAGTTATCAAATGCATCTCGCCCTAACGCTGAGCAATACAGCGTTAGAACGACAAGAAAGGGCGCAAAACGGCGCATTTATTCGGCGACGTTCAATTGACCGGTTTGGGTGCGCGCACGGTATTGAGGGCGGTACATATCTTCAACCGACGCTGCGGGGTGATGATAGGTACCTGCGGAAACAGCCCGAACGATATAGGCAAGCTGGAACGCGTCCGATTTTCGCCAATCCACTGCCGCAAGGAAACGGTCAGAGCGGAACTCTGAATGCGTTGCATTGACGGGTTTCAACCATTCGAGCGCACGAATATCGCCGCCGCGAATGAGGTTAGGATTGTCGATCTCAAGACCAGCAGGCAGCGGATCGCTAATCATCAAGCGCGACGCGCCATCTTCAAACGGCGTGATTGTGAGGACAGCAACCATTCTGTCACCCGTTTGCAGCGTTGGCTCGATCACCAAATCGCCATCCATCGTGTAGTAATCGCGCGTGATTTTGTAGCCATATCCACCCGCATCAGGCGCGATTTCGGGTACACCAAACGTGCTCAACGTAATGTCTTGAGCACGATCCGCTGTATTTGCAATCAACAGCGGCTCAGCGCCACTTTCAAAGCGACGGATCAACGGACCAGCATGAACCTCGCCATTTACTGTCAAACCCGCAGAGGCAGGGTTTTGAACAAGCGCATGCGCAGCGAGCAACGTCCACGATGCCTCTTGCGTTGAAAGAGACCGCCCAGCGCTTGCAAGGCGGTCGGAAAGCGCAGCTGTATTGACGGTCTGGCTTCCTGCCTCAACCGCAAGCGTCAGGACACCCGCTGCGTCGCGCAGGTTGGTGCCAAAGTCAGAGCGCCATACACGTGCTTCGTCTCCCATGCGGGGAACCATTAGGCGCGCAGCGCGGGCAAACATCGTATCGGCGCGCGTTTGATCGCCGTAAGATGCCAAGGCGGCGCCAAGTTGAGCGGCACCAAGAGGCGTTGTGAACGCCTCTGATTTAACATCAACGTAGTATCGCAAGTCCCCCATGGATGCCGCGCCTTCACGCGCAAGCACCATAAGCGCATAAGCGATATCTTCGCCTCCTTCATCAAAATCAGCGGCATAGTTGATCCGATTGCGTAGATTATCCATCGCGATACGAAACGCGAGGCGCGGCACCTCGTAACCCTGCGCCTTTGCCCGAGAAAGGAAATCGCTGACATAAGCATCTAGCCAGAATTCACCCGATGCAGGACGCCAAAGCCCGAAAGCTCCATTAGAGGACTGACGCGTCAGCACTTGCGCAATCGCTTGATCCACGCGTTTTTGCACAGTTGCGCGTTCATCCAAACCCATCGCGCGCGCGACTTCATCGAAATAGAGCAACGGCAAAGCACGCGACGTGATTTGTTCGGTGCAGCCATAAGGGTAGCGATCCAATGCCTGAAGCAAACCCGGCGCGTTCAACTTTGCCAACGGCCCCGCAGATACCATCGCCACGCCAGTTCCGCCTTTGAAATCTGCAAACACCGCATCGTTAAGACTAAAGGTCTCGCCCGCTGCAAGGCTCACTCGGCGGACCTCGCTGACCTCAGGATCATTGGCGCGTACAGGTAGCGTTAGGGTCTGTATCAGTTGCTTGCCATCAGGTGTTGTCAGCGCGATTCGCATCGTGTGATCGCCAACGCCTGAGGCTCTGATTGGCACACGTAGTGTCTGTTTTTGCAAATTTTCCAGCGTCAGACCCGATGGAATAGCAGCCGCATCAAGCGCAATGCCTGAGGCGGAAATATCCAGCCCCATGCGCCCGCTTGGACCAGTGGCATGCACGATTTCCAACAGCGCAGTTGATTGATCTCCCGGCGCGAGGAAACGCGGCAACGAGGCCGTCACGACAACTGGATCGCGCACCAAGACATCGGCTTCACTCTGCCCGACGCCAGTAGGCGACCAAGCAACCGCCATCAGACGCACAGTTCCGTTGAATGCGGGCATATCGAACGTCACCTTTGCAGTGCCATCTGCACCAAGGTCTACAGGACCAGAGAAATATGCGACCAGCTCTTGGGTCGGGGGCGGGCTTTGCAAGCGCAAACGCGAGGCTGCATCACCGCCCGAGCGCACTTGGCCCATTGCGCCGTTCATTCCATCAATCAATCGTCCATAAACGTCACGCATTTCCATACCAAGGCGGCGTTGGCCAAAGTAATGAGAGGACGGATCAGGGCTATCAAATCCCGTTAGGTTTAGGATGCCAAGATCAACCGCGGCGAGCGTGACGTAGGCCGTTTCTCCTTCGCTAACCCCATCCACCTGAACCTCAACATCCATACGCGCGCGCGGCGGTGATGTGTCTGGTGCTTTGATCGAAACAGCCAGTTGCTTGGCACCCGGCTCAATCGTTGCATAGGACAGGCCAAGTGCGCGGGCAGGGTTTTGACCAGAGGCTACATCCATCGGACGGATCACGTTGGCGGTCACATAAGCACCAGCGCCCCATTCGTCCGTCACAGTCAGAGGGATCAGGTTTTCGCCTTTGGTGATCTCTACCGTTGCCATGTGAATGACGCGGTTTGACACGACCGTTACCAACGCAGTGCCCGCAAAGCGCGGCACAAGGCGTAGCTTGGCCGTATCACCGCTTTTGTAGCGCGGTTTGTCTAGGGACAGCTCAAGCGTATCAGGCGTCGAAGACGCATCCGCAGGCGCATACCAACCTGCGTAAAAATCGCTGGACGCCGCGAGATACTCACCGCCGACACGCTCGACGATCACCTCATAGCGACCCCACTCAACAGGCGCGCTTATCGTCGCTGGCTCAGTACCAAGTGTGATAACCTCACTCGCGACACGTTTGCGCGTTGTAACAGGTTCCCAATCCCAGTTGCCGTAAAGCTGATACCATTGGTAACGCGTCTCAACACGGTTCACGGTCCAACGAACCTGCATTGGTTCTGGCCTCAACTCAGCATTGATCGCGATGATCTGCATCTGCGCCTCTGTGCCTTCTGCAACCACATCTTCGAACAACGATTTGATGCCGATCATCGGGCCATTTGGGGCCAACGCATGCGTGATGCGGCGCTCAACGGGTCGTCCGCTACCTTCAGACACGCGTATTGTTGCTCGCATTTCCATTGGAACAGCCACACCGTCCATTTCAGGCATCTCAAGCGCAACCGTTGCGCTGCCCGTTGCATCCGTGCGTCCTGCGCCAGACAGAAATTTGGTGCGCGGACGTACAGGATCGTCATATCGACCAAAGCTATAACCTTTGAAACCATCCAACTCGCGAATGGCGCTTAGGCGCACAGTCCCTTCGATTGGCAAATCTGCCCCCGGTGCACCAAACAAGTAGCGCGTTGAAATCGTCAAAGGAGGCGTATCGCCGAGACGAATGGGAGTGTTCGGTAAGGTAAGGTCAAAGTCGATGCGTTCGGGCAAGAAATCTTCAACCAGCAGTTTCTGGCTGGCAAGCGCTGGTGCGTCCGGATCTGCCTTCATATCAAGCGTCCAAGTTCCGCGCGGCACCGTATTGCCCAAAGCCATGGCAAAGACATGCCCGCCTGCGCTGTCTTCGCTTGAGAGTTTTCGCGCATATTCCACCCCGTCAGGGCGCGTCAGGATCGCTGTTATCGGTAAGTCAGTCAGCGCGGATGCAGTGCCATCCCTTGCCAAGGCAGTTGCATAGATTGTCTCGCCAGCACGGTAAGCGCCTCGATCGGTCGTTAGAAACAGATCAATCGGGCCAGAGGGCTCGCGGCCCTCAACGCCGCGATCAGACAGATCGAAAGCAGGCTCTGTTAAGGACATAAACGCCAAATCATCAGCGCCTTGCTTTGCCAGAACCAAGGCTGGCGCAGCGCCACCTGTACCGCGTGCAAGGCCTGCTGGGAAATGCACATATCCTTCGGCATCTGTCACCGCTGCACCCAGAACGCGATTTGAGCGCGACAACAGCGTAACCTCGACGCCCTTCTTTGCGTCCGCATCAGACAAACCACGCACAAAAGCATGCACGCCATCTGCGCCTTTCATCGTGCTTAAGCCAAGGTCAGACAAAATAAACCACTGCGTTGCGCCTGCATCGTCATAAAGATCAACGCCTGGGACGCGCGCAGTAAGCGCATAGAGACCCGCAGGTAGCTCTTTGATCAAATCTCCCATAGGCAGGCGAGTCGTCATGTCTTGGTTTAGCGTGTTTTCGACCTGTCCTTTCCCAGTCCAGATTTCTTCGCCAATGTTTCGCTTAAATAGTTCGTCTTCATATTGGCTTAAGGGTCGACCAAACATATCCTCCTGCATCGTGCGCAGCACGTTGCGATCGCTCACCCGGCGCAGCAAGAGATCAACCTCATCCAAGTTCACCGTCTCAAGGGGAATCGCAGCATCCGCCGCCTTTGGCAGCACATAGGCACGACCGGGGAATCGCGCCGAAGCGGTGCGATCTCCCACATAGAGCGTCAGCGGAACGTCCTTCACCAGCTTTTCGCCGCTTAACGCTGGCAGACCCGTTCGAAACGTCACTTGGTAACGCGCGCCATGCTCGACACCATCAATGCAAATCTGTTTGCCATCCGCTTGCACAACAAGGCTTTGGTCAGGCAGCTTGACGAAAGGCGTGTAATCGACGCCAACCTTGACTAAGGGTTCCGAAAATTCCGCACAAATACGTGGCGCGGCGGCGTCTTTGTCCGCGCGATGTTCTGTAATACGAAACCCGTATTTACCAATGGCCTTGTCGAGAGCAGCAGTGATGTCATCACGCGGCTGAATGGTTTCCGCAAGGCGCAGCGTCGGGATCATATCCCGTCCGCGCCCCAGCTTTTCCATCGCGTCCGCCATGATTTGCAACGCGCTGACCTGTGCAGCGGCGCTTGGCGCTCGCAAGTAGGCGTTGCCAGCTGCATTAAGCGCGCGTTGATGCAACTTACGTCGCTCCGAACGATTTTTACCCTCAACCTCAAGAGCAAGACGCGCATATTCTGCCCAATGATCACTGGCATCTGATTGGGCTGTAGCAGCGCCCATCCAATGCATAGCGCTATTCAGGTTCTTATCGGCGCGTCTATCGCGCACAGCATCTAGCAAAACTTGGACCGTCCATTGCCCACCTGGGTGCAGCTTGCCTAATCCATCCGCTTGCGCGCGCATCGCGACACGATCCCCCTCTCTTAGAAAGGTCAGATTAGCACCTAGAACAATGCCCGAAGTCAGGGCGCGCATACTGGTACGATAAACTTCAGCCGAAAGCGCGCCCTCATAGGTTTGCTTTTCGCTCACACCACTCTTTGGAAAACAAGAACTAGAGCGCTGATTGAACGTAAACGCAGTGCATTGTGCATTGCTCAGACACGCCCGCTCGCATGCTTCTAACGTTGTATCAAACAGGTTCGTTAAGTCCGCTCCGAAAAAGTCTATGTCTTTCGAATAAACCAATCTCTTATCTGGTATCACATCGCTCGTCTGCCCGACGACAGGCGCAGCAAAAGAAATAGCAAGAAAGGCGGCGGAAATAATGCGGCGCATGGAAAGCTCCTTTAAACAATAGCCATAGCGTGACACGTCAGGCGCGCTTTTGGCAAGTTTTCTGCTTGGTGATTAAAGCAATCTTCACGAACTAAGCGGATTGTCGCGATTGAACTTAACGAGAGCCCTGTGACACCCGTATGACGCTTGCCCACAAGCTTGCCGATGAACGCCGCGCCCGATTAGCGGCGGAGCGGCTATTAGAAATGAAAGAGGCCGAACTATTTTCGGCCAATCGCAAACTTGGTCGACATGCGCGCGCCTTGTCTGATCGTATTGAACGCACAGAGGCGGAAGTCGCAAATGTGCGCGACGAAAATCGGAAGGTTAAATCTGATCTCTCCGTCGCGCATCAAAAAATTGAGATTGCCGAGCGACGATTGTGGCAATCAATCCGAACCATTCAAGACGGCTTTGCATTCTTCAACCCCGACAATGAAATGGTCGGTGCGAACGAAGCCTATCTTAGCGTTTTCGACGATTTGGAAGACATGAAGCCGGGCGTAACCTACCCTGAAATGCTCCTCATTCTGACCGAAGAAGGCATCGTCGATACCGAAGATCTATCCGCTTCTGAATGGCGCGCTTCGATGCAGGATCGTTGGAATGAACCGAACCCCAAGCCCAGAATTATTAAATTCTGGAATGGTCTTTACGCCAAACTCATTGATGAACGCGGCGCGGACGGCGATGTCGTTTCTCTCGCGCTCAACATCACAGACACAATTCGCTATGAAAACCAGTTGAAAAAAGCACGCTACCAAGCGGAAGCAGCGTCACGCACCAAATCGGCGTTTCTCGCCAACATGAGCCATGAAATTCGCACACCTATGAACGGTATCGTTGGCATGGCTGACTTGCTGACAGAAACTTCGCTAGGCGAAGAACAGATGCTCTTTGTGGACACCATTCGCAACTCGGGCGAGGCTTTGTTGACAATCATCAACGATGTTCTCGACTACTCGAAAATTGAGGCTGAGAAGCTCGAACTTCGCCCGACAAACTTTGATTTCGAACAGTGCATCCATGAAGTTATGCGCCTCCTCCAACCCTCCGCCCGTGACAAAGGGGTGGCGTTATCAATTGATTATGATCTGTTCTTGGCCACGCGTTTCATCGGCGATCCAGGGCGCATTCGTCAGATTTTGACCAACATTCTTGGCAACGCGGTCAAATTCACCGCCGAGGGCCATGTTCTTATTTCCATAACGGGCACCACTTCCGACGGTAAATGTGAACTGCACGTCACGATTCAAGATACAGGTATTGGCATTCCCGAGGACAAAATCAGTCATGTCTTCGGAGAGTTTAATCAGGTCGAAAGTGAGAAAAATCGCCAATTTGAAGGAACTGGCCTCGGTCTTGCGATCACCAAACGTCTTATCGAAATGATGGGTGGTCGGGTTTGGGTCACGTCCGAAGAGGGTGTTGGATCGTGCTTTGGTTTCCAAGTGACATTGGAACACGATCCTAGCGACGAGATAGAAATAGTGAAGCCGACGATTGGATCCGCGCTTATTGTTGATCAATCTCAGCAAACACGTGACATTTTGCAAAAACAGATCAAACAATTGGGTATTGAATGTACAGTTGTCGAGACTGCAGAACAGGCGCAAGAGGCCCTAAAATCGGGCTGTGATCTGGTCGTTCTAGACGATGCCCAAGGGGCGCTCGACGGATTTGATCTGGCGCGCGATATGCGTAGCTCGCTTCCAGAACTGCCAATTCTTTTAATGACCTCAAATGCCGCCATCGCAGAAAACGACCCCGATCGCAGCGCCGTAACAGCTGTGTTGCAAAAGCCTGTTCCGCGACAAGTGTTGTTCCGCCATTTAATGTCTATCAACCCGCAAAAGACGTGCATTGAAGTCTCTCAGCCAAATCAGCCTGAAAAGCCAATGTTCGTCCATGCGCGAACATCTAAACCGCTGGCCACGCCTGAGCCCGTCAAATCAGAACTGCGACCTTTGCGTGTCCTTGCTGCAGAAGACAACAAGACCAATCAACTGGTTTTCAGCAAAATGCTAAAGACCTTGGATATTGATCTCACCATCGCCAACAATGGCTTGGAAGCGGTCGAGCTTTTTGAAACGGTGCAACCCGATGTCATCTTTATGGATATCTCTATGCCCAAGAAAGACGGGAAAGAGGCGACAAAAGACATACGCGCGCTAGAGAAACAAAGTGGCAAGCATACACCAATTATCGCGATGACTGCTCACGCGATGTCTGGTGATCAAGAGGCGATCCTAACCGCTGGATTGGATCACTACCTCACCAAACCCTTAAAGAAAGCACTGGTAATAGAACAAATTACCAAATTGCAGATTCCAGATACGCGCCCGCCGTTGTCGGATCAGGTTGGATAGTCGCGCAAAAACACCCAGCGATCGCCTTCACTCATGTCCGCTTGATAGGCATAACCGCCGCTATCAAAAGACTTGATGTCTTCGGCGTTGTTCAAACGGTTTTGAATAACGTAGCGCGCCATCGCGCCACGTGCTTTTTTGGCAAAGAAGCTAACTATCTTCGCTTTGCCATCCTTAAGTTCCATGAACACCGGGGTGATGACCCGCAGCTTTAGCACCTTTGGCGCAACCGCACCGAAATATTCCTGACTGGCACAGTTGATCAAGGTATCTGTTCCAATAGCCTCCGCTTGGGCATTTAACATCTTCGACAGATCAGTGCGCCAGTAGTCATAAAGCGACGCACCACGACGGGTCTTTAGCCGCGAACCCATTTCCAAACGATAAGGTTGAATAGCATCGAGCGGGCGCAACAAGCCATAAAGCCCCGACAGAATCCGCAGGTGATCTTGCGCCCAGCGCATCTCATCTGCATCAAGCGTTGCTGCTTCTAAGCCTTGATAGGTATCTCCCGCAAAGGCCAAAGCCGCAGGGCGAATGGCCTCTACACTTGGTTCCGCCTGAAAAGCTTGAAATCTATCCCGATTAAGCCGCGCTAAATCGGGACTGAGATCCATCAGTTTTTGCAGATTCCCGAGCGTGAGGTTTTTCGCGGTTTTCGCAAGGCGAACAGCGTCTTCTTGCAGATCTGGCGCAGTCATTTCGACGTCTCGCTCTGCCCAATCCAACCGCTTGGCTGGTGAAATCACAACTAGCATATTCGTCCCCGCATCAACCTGCCTTTGATTTAACTTGCTTCTCGCAGCACGTCCAGAAAGGCACTGCCAAATCTCTCGCTACGCTTTTCACCTAATATACGTTCTAGCGCGCCTTCGTTCTGAGGTTTTTGATCGGCAATCTTGGCAAGCAACGATGCGGAACAACTCAGCGGCTTATCTACCCCATCGCGTCCCCTTGCCAGATCGGCCTGCACTTCTAGCAAACGATCATAAAGCGTGCCGCTTTCGCGTCCCGCGAGCTTGCGCCGCGCCGGATGAAGCGCTTCAACTTCGCCGTTGATAACTTCAAGAAATGCAGCCCCATAGGTTTCCAGCTTCTTCGCACCAACGCCGCCAACTCTTGCCATATCATCCAAGGTCGCAGGTCTGGTTTGTGCCATCTCGATCAACGTCTTGTCGTTAAAAACAATATACGCGGGCACACGCGCTGCCTCTGCCAAAGCCCGACGTTTGGCTTTCAAAGCAGACAATAGCGGCGCATCCTCTTCGCCGATCAATGCTTTGACGGACGGTGAATATTTCGACGCTTTGTTGATGCTATCACGGCGCAGTCTTATGGACGCCTCCCCACGCAGGATGGGCAAGGCTTCATCGGTCATGCGCAATGCACCGTGGCGCTCGGGATCGGGACGGACCAAATCATGGCCCATCATTTGTCGAAAGACGGCCTGCCATTCGCGTTTACCGTATTCTTTTCCAACGCCAAACGTCGGCAATCCATCGTGGCCACGCGCTCGGATTTTGTCGGTTTCAATCCCCATGAGCACATCAATCAAATGCCCTGCGCCAAAGTATTCGCCTGTACGCAGGATCGCGGAAAGCGCTTTGCGCACGGCGGTTGTGCCATCAAACACGTCCACCGGCGTTTCGCACAAATCGCAATTTCCACAGGTTACGTTGGTTTCGCCGAAATAAGCGAGCAGGCTGGCACGGCGACAATCAAGCGCTTCGGCAAGCCCTAAGAGCGCATTCAAGCGCGCGTGATCTGCGGCGCGGCGCTCGGGTGGGGCAAGCCCTTCGTCGATCTGACTGCGCCGCAAACGAATGTCATCTGCACCAAACAGCGTGAGCGTTTCGGCAGGCGCACCATCTCTCCCCCCGCGACCAATTTCTTGGTAATATGCTTCGATGGATTTTGGCAGATCTGCATGCGCGACCCAACGGATGTCAGGCTTGTCAACGCCCATGCCAAAGGCAACCGTCGCTACAACGATTAGACCATCTTCGCGCTGAAATCTCGCTTCAACATTTCGGCGCGCGTCGGGGTCCATGCCGCCATGATAAAAACACGCGCTATGCCCTGCTTGACTTAAGGCACCGGCCAACCCTTCGGTCTTGGCGCGTGTACCGCAATAAACGATGCCCGATTGACCCTTTCGCGCGGCGGCGAAGTTTAGGATTTGCTTTCTCGGACTGTCTTTCGCAGCGAAGGCCAAATGGATGTTGGGACGATCAAATCCGTGCAGGAACGTCTGCGGTGTTGCGCCATCAAACAATCGCGTGGCAATTTCTGTGCGGGTCTCTGCGTCGGCGGTCGCTGTAAAGGCCGCAACAGGAACATTCAGCGCCCGGCGCAGATCGCCGATACGTAGGTAATCGGGACGAAAGTCATGGCCCCATTGACTGACGCAGTGCGCTTCGTCCACGGCGATCCGGCGCACGCCGACACGGCGCAAAAGATTAACAGCGCCGCCAGACGCAAGGCGTTCAGGCGCCATATACAAGAGCTTGAGCGTGCCAGCATCAAGCGCTTCAAACACCTCACTCGTTTCTTCTTCGGTATTGCCCGAAGTCAAAGCGCCCGCCGCAACGCCGCTTGCTTTCAGCGCTGTGACCTGATCCCGCATAAGCGCGATGAGCGGCGAAATAACGACCGTTAACCCCTCATCAATAAGCGCAGGAAGCTGATAGCAGAGGGATTTACCCCCACCCGTGGGCATAATCGCAAGGACGTCTTCACCATTTGCCACTGCATCCACGATTTCGCGCTGACCAGGGCGAAAGGCATCAAATCCGAATACGTCGCTAAGGAGCGAGGTGGCGCGGTCCATGGGAAGTCCTGTAATGGCATTGATCTGCTCTTACAGGATATGTCCCATAGGTTAACAACTCACACAAGATGAAGTGTTAGTAGAATGCCGACATGTTGTTCTGAATTATGATGCGCAGCGCATAAATACCGACCAGAGCCACCAATGGCGCTAGATCAATACCCGCCATATTCGGCAAAAAGCTGCGAATTTTGGAATACACGGGTTCAAGCAGTCGGTTAATGCCGTACCAAATTTGCGCAACGATAGGTTGGCCAAGGTTCAAGACTTGGAAATTTATCAGCCAGCTCATGATGACATGAGCGACGATGAAGAACCACGCGATGTCGAGGATTAGCAAGAGAATTTGTAAAAGCGATAACATAGCAGGCTCCGATTAGAATTTGATCACTAGGTAGTCGCGCAACGGTGCCACGGCAAGTGCCGTCGGGTTGTGACTTGACGCTGCACCGCAGCATGAGCAGATGGATGCAAAGAGGAATTTCGCTATGTACCCATTTTTTCGAATGATCAAAGCCATGTGGCAAGTTCGCAATGCGCCGCCTATGGGGTTTCATGAAACTCATGTTTCACACCATCGTTGCTGGCCTTGGGACATTGATATGTGGATGGAGCTCAACAACGGTCGCACGTTAACGCTGCTTGATCTTGGACGCATCCCTCTCGCGCAGCGCACGGGTTTGATTGAGACGCTACGCGGCAAACGCTGGGCGCTGACGATGGCAGGCGTCTCAGTACGCTATCGCCGCCGCATTCGTACTTTTGAAAAATTTACGATGAAATCGCGCGCTTTGTGTTGGGATGACAAGTTTATGTACCTTGAGCAATGCATGGTTAAGGGCGATGGCGAAGTCGCCAATCACGCGCTCTATCGCGCTGCGGTAACAGACGAAAACGGTATCGTTGTGCCAGCACGTGTGATTGAGGCGATGCAAAGCGATGCTATTTCGCCGCCCATTCCCGATTGGGTTCAAAACTGGATCGACGCAGACGCAACCCCTCCATGGCCACCAATGCAGGATTAACCTTGCGCTGCAACGCCAAGCGCTGTTCTATCGCCCCAAATAGGGGATCAAGCTAATGACGGATACATCACTGCGCAAACGCATCTGGGGTTGGTACTTTTTTGATTGGGCAAGCCAGCCCTATCATACGGTTCTCAATACCTTTATTTTCGGTCCGTTTTTTGTCGCGATTGCTGCGGCTTACTATCTTGGCCAAGGTCAGGTTGAAGGGGTTGCCGATGCCAACGCACAAGCAATGTGGGCTTGGACAACCGCGCTAATTGGCCTGATCATCGCATTCTCTGCCCCGATATTCGGCGCCATGGCCGATAGCACAGGCCGCAAAATGCCGTGGATCGTCGGATTTAGCGTCATGTATATTCTTGGCTCGGGAGCGCTATGGTTTACAGCGCCCGACGCGAGCAATTTGTTCTGGATGCTTGCCGCATTTGGCATCGGCTTTATTGGCGCTGAGTACGCGTTGATCTTTACAAACGCGCAGTTACCGGGCCTTGGCACGCGTGAGCAAATCGGCAAAATCTCTGGCTCTGGCTTTGCCTTTGGCTACTTGGGCGGCGTTGTTGCGCTGGCGATCGCCTTGTTGCTATTGGTTGAGCAAGGGAACGGCAAAACTATCATTGGGCTTGAACCGCTGTTCGGCCTTGATCCATCCGCACGCGAGGGCACCCGTGCAACTGGACCATTCACGGCGATCTGGTTCGCACTCTTTATGATTCCCTATTTCCTGTGGGTACGCGAAGTGCGCACCGATCAAGTCAGGGCGAGCTTTTCCGAATCCACGTCACAGGTTATCGCTTCTATCAAAGGGCTTAAAAACCGAAAGTCTTTGGGCGTCTTCCTCATTGGTTCGATGTTCTATCGCGACGCGCTGAACGGGCTTTATACATTTGGCGGCGTTTACGCCAAACTGGTGCTTGATTGGGAAGTGACCCAGATCGGTGTTTTTGGCGTCGTAGCTGCGCTCGGTGCGGCGTTTTTCAGTTACGTTGGGGGGTTCGCAGACCGTCGCTTTGGACCCAAACCTGTGATCGTCTTCGCGATCCTTGTTCTGATGTTTGTCAGTCTTACAATTATCAATATCACTCCAGAGACGGTTTACGGCATCACTGTTGCCGAGGGCACACCTGATCTTGTGTTTATCGTCTGCGGCATTCTGATAGGTGGAATGGGCGGAATGCTACAATCTGCTAGCCGCTCCCTCATGGTCCGTCACACAGAAGAAGAAAATGCGACCGAGTATTTCGGTCTTTACGGTCTGTCTGGTCGCGCAACGGCGTTTCTTGCACCGCTTTTGATTGGCGTTGCGACCACGCTAAGCCAAAGCGCACGCATTGGCGTTTCTCCAGTGATCGGGCTATTCTTGATCGGTCTGATCCTGTTGGCCTATGTGAATAAGAATGGAAGTTTTAAAAAGTGATACGCGTTATTGCCATTGTACTGAGTGCTCTTGTTGCCCTGCCTTTGTCCGCCGCCCCAGAAGCGAAGCAACTTTTTGGCGCTGCCCAAAAGGGGTCTAACCAACGCGCGGCCTCGTTCGGCTCTTACTCCAAAGGTTGCGTCGCAGGCACGGAACAATTGCCCGAAACTGGCCCCACGTGGCAAGCCATGCGTCTTTCGCGTAACCGTAATTGGGGACACCCCGAAACGATTGACTTCATCAAGAAACTTTCTGCGAAAGCCGCGCGCCTACCCGGTTGGGAGGGGCTTTATGTTGGAGACATTAGTCAGCCGCGTGGCGGGCCGATGCTTTCGGGTCATCGCAGCCATCAAATTGGGCTCGACGTCGACATCTGGATGCTTCCGCCTAATCGTTTAAACCTTACGCGGCGCGAGCGGGAGAATATCAGCTCGATTTCCCTACGCCGTGCCAAAGGTGCCTACATCAATGAAAATTTCACACGCCAGCATATGGAAGTGATGAAAGCCGCTGCAAAAGACAAACGCACCGCACGTATTTTCGTATTTCCCGGCGCGAAGGTCGCGATGTGCAATGCCGAAAAAGGCAACCGAAAGTGGCTTCGTAAAATCCGTCCGTGGTTCGGGCATCACTACCATTTCCATGTGCGGCTGGCTTGTCCCAAGAATGCCAAGGGCTGTATCAACCAAGACCCGCCTCCAAAGGGCGATGGTTGCGCTGATGCACAAAAATGGGTGGACGATATCATTAACCCACCAAAGCCAAAGCCCCGCGATCCAAATGCGCCGAAGGCCAAACCAAAGCCACCACGCCGCGCAATCATTCTTTCGGATTTGCCAACGCAATGTTCCCAAGTTTTACAGTCGCGCTAACGATCGGTCTCGCTCTGCTTGCGATACCTGCAATGGCTGAGCCAAAAATCGATGTCCTTAGCCATTTCATCTGGGAACCTGATGTTGAAGGTTTCGGTGGCCTTTCTGGCCTAGAGGTCGATTTGAACGGCGAGACCTTTATTGCTGTTAGCGATAATGGTGTTCTCTATCGCGGTCGTTTCAACCGCGAGAAGGGCAATATTACCGCTGCGCAACTGATCCAAACCGTCCCACTTTTGTTCGAAACAGGCGAGCACCCTAGCGAGAAACGCTATCGCGATATTGAGGGGCTCGCACTGCGCAAAGATGACGGATTCGATGTGTCTGTAGAGGGCAATGCGCGCATTCTGTCCTATCGCGACAGCCAAGGCACACCTACAGCGCATTCACTGCCTCTTACTGGTGAGCAGATGCCAAAGAACACCGGTTTTGAAGCTTTGGCGATTTCCGCATCGGGGAAATTTGTGGCCCTGCCTGAAGGGTCAGGAAGTATTCGCGCTCCCTACACTGTGTACGAAAGCAACGCGAACGGGTGGACGAAGATATATGACCTGCCCCGTCATGGCGGTTTTCGTCCCGTCGGCACAGATTTTGGACCAGATGGGCATCTTTATGTTTTGACACGTGCCTTTAATGGATTTGGTTTCGCAACGCGGATCGAGCGGATCCTTTTCAAAGACGATGCTCCGATCACGCATGAGAAGCTTTTCGCGAGCAGGTTTGGCGCTTTTGATAACCTTGAGGGGCTTTCGGTTTGGGCCGCCAGCGAAAATGATCTGCGGCTTTATGCAATCTCCGATGACAACTTTAGCCGCGCACAATCAACCGAGATTGTTGAGTTCCGCCTAAAAGAATAGCTTGCGTTGCGGATCACCTATGCCTAAACGGCCTCGACTCTCGAATCCGAGAGGAAGTCGCCGCAACCTTGTAAAAAACGGGCATACAAAATGACACGTTCTCACCTTCCTGGCATTCTTGCCATGGCAACTATTGTTGTCGCATCCAACATTCTTGTTCAATTTCTGTTTGGCCAGTGGCTGACGTGGGGCGCGTTTACCTATCCCTTCGCCTTCCTCGTGACCGACTTGATGAACCGCATCTATGGTCCAAGTGCCGCGCGCCGCGTTATTATCGTCGGATTTATCGTTGGCGTTGTTTGCTCTTTGATCGGCACACAAATTCAAGGTGAGTTCGGACCGCTTGTAACACTTCGTGTTGCTTTGGCCTCTGGTACTGCTTTCCTTATCGCGCAGATGATCGACGTCTCAATCTTTGATGCGCTAAAAAGTGGCAAGTGGTGGCGCGCGCCGCTCGCGTCTTCGATAGTTGGCTCAAGCCTGGACACTGTGCTTTTCTTTACCATCGCGTTTTCAAGTGCGTTGGTCTTTCTTGAACCCGCCAATGACGTGAGCTGGGCGAATGAAGCGCTGCCGCTGCTTGGCTTTGGCCCCGTCGTTCCATTGTGGGTCTCGCTCGCATTCGCAGACTGGGGTGTTAAGCTCTCATTGGCGCTAATTGCTTTGATTCCATTCAAAACTATCGTGATGCGCTGGCAAAATCATCGCGAAGCCGCGCTCTAGCATTTTTTATTTTGCGCTTGGGAAATTTTGTGCAAACCTTCTTTTAGTTGAAACAAAAGAAAGGAGGTACTTCAGTGTCTATAAAGGTATTGGAGAAAGGCGTTGGGACAATTTGCGAGGCAGCTCGTTAGGGCAGCCCCTAATGACCATGACCACGTAAATTGGTGTAAGCCTAACTGGCGTCACCTCCGAAACTAAAATTAAGGGCCGCTCAAAATTGGGTGGCCCTTTTTGCGTCTGACCGCATCTCATGTCATGAAGACGCATGTTGCAAATCACACCCACCTTAGAGATCGCTGATTGGGAGCTCACGGAAACCTTCACCCGCGCGTCAGGCCCGGGTGGTCAGAACGTGAACAAAGTATCCACGGCTGTCGAATTGCGATTTGAAGCCGAACGCTCGCCAAATTTGACGGGACCGGTAAAGACGCGTCTCAAGCGATTGGCCGGACGGCGTTGGACCCAAGATGGCGCTTTGATCATCCGCGCCGAAGAAGAACGCAGCCAAGCCCGCAATCGGGCCATCGCGCGTGAACGACTGGCCGAATTGATCCGAAAGGCACTGATTGCACCAAAACGTCGTATCGCCACGCGCCCGACCCTAGGTAGCAAGAAACGTCGGCTGAAATCCAAAAAAGAACGCGGCGAAGTGAAAGCTCTGCGCGGGCGCGTGACTGGCGAAGATTAACGCTTAAACAATCACGTCTTGCTGATCTTGTTCGCCAACCTCGAACACGCGTTTGTAACGCTCGATTTCATCCGCAGGCCCCATCGCCTTTCGCGGGTTATCAGACAGTTTCACGGTTGGGCGACCGTTCGCCTTGACCGCTTTGCAAACGATTGAAAACGGATTCAGCCCTTCGTTCGGAACAAGTCCGCGGAAGTCATTGGTAAGCAAAGTACCCCACCCAAAGCTGACGCGAACACGGCCATAGAATTGCTTTTGAAGCTCGACAATCTTTTCGACATCGAGACCATCAGAGAAAATCACTAGCTTTTCACGAGGATCTTCACCGCGCGCTTTCCACCACTTAATCGCATTCTCTGCGCCCGTCGCAGGATCGCCAGAATCGATACGAATACCAGTCCAGCCCGCGAGCCAATCAGGAGCATTTTTCAGAAAGCCTTGCGTGCCGTAGGTATCAGGCAGAATTATACGCAAGTTGCCGTCATGCTCCTCCTGCCAATCCTTAAGAACTTGATAAGGCGCTTGGCGCAAGGCTGCGTCGTCCTGTGCAAGAGCGGAATAAACCATCGGCAATTCATGCGCGTTTGTTCCAATCGCACCGATGTCGCGCTTCATAGCGATTTTGCAATTCGACGTGCCGACGAACTTGTCACCAAGTCCCTCTTGCATGGCTTGAACGCACCAATCTTGCCAAAGGAATGAATGGCGCCGGCGCGTGCCAAAATCAGCTATCCGAAGCCCATCAACAGCGCGGAGGCGTTCGACCTTCTCCCAAACCCGCGTCATAGCCCGGGCATAAAGCACCTGAAGTTCGAATTTGCCCATGTCATCCAGAACCGCACGACTGCGCAGCTCCATCAAAACCGCAAGCGCTGGAATTTCCCAGAGCATAACTTCGGCCCATTTTCCTTCAAACGTCAGTTCAAACTGACCGTCTTTGATCTCAAGATGGTATTCAGGAAGCCTCAGGTTTTCAAACCACTCCATAAAGTCAGGTCGAAACATCTGCCGCTTGCCGTAGAAGGTATTACCCCGCAACCACGTGCTTTCCCCACGGCTTAACGACAACGATCGAATGTGATCCAACTGCTCTCGCAGCTCTCCTTCGTCGATCAATTCAGCCAAACGCACCGACTTTGTTCGATTGATCAAACTAAACGTAACATGCGTATCGGGGTGGTTTCGAAACACCGATTGGCACATCAGAAGTTTGTAAAAGTCATCATCAATCAGCGAGCGGACGATTGGATCAATCTTCCATTTGTGATTCCACACTCGTGTTGCAATATCCAAAACCGGCCCTCACCTAAGACTGCTTTGTGTTGATACGCCATCTAGCTGATCGGATCAAAGCGGATTTGTTTGCCTTAAGGCGCTGAATTCACTGAGCTTCGCATGAAGGTCAGATTTTTTGACAGGTTTTGACAGGAAATCATCCATTCCCGCTTGAAAACAGGCTTCACGGTCACTCGCAAAAGCGTTGGCCGTCAGCGCAATGATATAGGGCCGAACATGAGCCCTTTCACGAATTTTTCGCGTTGCCTCGAGCCCGTCCATTTCTGGCATCGACATGTCCATAAAAATCAGGTCGGGCTCTATCTCAAGCGTGCTATCGACCGCCTCGCGACCGTCGCGAGCAAAGCAAACGTCCAGCGGCAAGCCCTGAAGATATTTGCTGATTAGAAATCGATTGGTCTTGTTGTCTTCGGCGACCAGAACGCTCATCGGGTTGATTTCAACATGGGCTTTTGCAATCCCTTTTGCTGCATCCCCTTTTCGCCTTGGCTTGCCGAGCTGTAACTCAAGCAGAAAAGTCGACCCAACGCCAAGTTCTGATTGGGCCGAAATAGCCCCGCCCATTCGTTCAACAAGCTGTTTGGAAATCGATAGCCCTAGGCCCGTTCCGCCAAATCTGCGTGTTGTTTTGCTATCGGCTTGTTGGAATTTCTCAAAAATCTGACCTATTCGCTCTTTTTCAATGCCAATGCCCGTATCCTTGATACCGACTGAAAACAGAAATTCGGTTTCATTCTCACGAACCCGCGGCTGTATCGTGACCCCGCCTAGAGAGGTAAACTTGATCGCATTTCCAATCATATTCAGCAATATTTGCCGCACGCGACCGTCATCGCCGATGACAAGTTCGGGTAGTTTGTCATCCATTTCGACATCAAGGAATATGCCTTTTGCCGTCGCTTGGGGAGCAAGTAACTCGATCACGGCAGAAAAACATGCGCGCAGATCAAACTCTATCGGATCAATCAAAAGCTGCCCTGCATCCAGCTTTGAATAGTCCAGAATGTCGTTGATAATGGTAAGAAGCGCGCCAGCGGATTCTTTGATCGTTACCGCATATTTGTGAAGATCCTCCGGTAAGTCATGTTCTGCCAAAAGGTCTGAAAGACCCATAATTCCATTCATTGGCGTTCGGATTTCATGACTCATCGTTGCGAGAAATTCAGCTTTTGACTTTTCACCCTTCTCGGCGAGGATCTTCGCCTCCGCCAGCTCACGCTCATGCTCTTTCAAGGCAGTTATGTCCCGCTCGATTGCGACGACAATTTCTACGTCATCACTCGCAGTTTTGATCGGGACAATATTCGTTTCCACCCAAATCTTATTCCCGTCTTTTCGCCGGTTAAGAACTTCAGTGCGAATAGGAACCCCTCGCTGAATATGGTTCGAGATCGCACTGGTCGTTTCCTCTGATGTCTCGACATCATTGAGCAGCTCAGCAGGTCGACAGCCAATCGCTTCTTCGGCGGTGTAGCCTGTTATTCGGGTAAAGGCTTCGTTAACCCAAGTAATACGCCCTTGCGGGCTTGAAATTACGATGCTGTCATTGGCATACCGCGCGACAAGAGACAGTCGTCTCGCCTCGTCTTGCGATTTTTTCTTTTGTTTATCCGATGTTTCCAAAGCCTTTGACGCTGCAATCATTTTCGCCGCATCGCGCATTTGACGCGAGTGATTGCCGACGACAAATTGCAGGATAATAGACACAATATAGCACATCAAAAGCATCGAAATGACTTCGGAGAGGTACTCTTTTACACCAGCGTCCCAAGTCCAAAAATGGTGCCCAACAGCACCCAAAAAAGTCATCCCGAACACGCAAAGGCGGGCATAGGCGCTCGATTTGTGATAGGGCCAAACCAGCCCTGCATTCAGCGAGGCGGACATGAGAAACACCAACGCAAAGTGCATACCGTTACCGATGCTGGGAGCAAACCAGGCAATAAGAATACAAATCGAAATACTAATCGCTTGCAAAGTGCCCGACAGGGTCGCGGCAAAACTCGCTTTACCAAACGGCTTTCCCCGATCTAGCGCGCGAAGTTGATGTCGCAAATTGAGGCAATCCAATACCTCGCCGATCAAAGCTACGCTACACGCCAACAGCCCAAGCATCGGCGAAGCCATCAACGAAAGATACGCGCCTCCTACGGCCGTTAATATTTGGCGCTTCCAAAAATGAGCTACGCGCCCATTCGCATAGCGTTTGAATCGCCCGACCAGCGATTCTGCGCTCAACGAAAAATCACGACTATCCTGAATAGATTGGGCCACCCTTGTTACTCGCATCGCTGCTTTCACACGGTATCGGTCAAATTCCTTAACGAATCAGTCGGCAACTCTCACTTTAAGACGACACCAGCGGCTTTCATCGCATCCAAAGCAGCTTTTAGGCTGCCATCCAAATCAATCGCTCTACACGCCGATTGAAGCACAGTCACTTTGTAGCCAAGGCGGCGGGCATCTAACGCGGTGTATTGAACACAAAAATCTAGAGCCAAGCCAACCAAAGTAACCTCGGTGATCTCTCGATTTTTGAGGTACCCATCCAGACCTGTGGGTGTCGATCTATCGTTTTCAAAGAAAGCGGAATAGCTATCAATAGATGCGCGGAATCCCTTTCGCACGATCATCTGTGCTTTGTCAGTATCAAGACGAGGGTCAAAATCAGCGCCCTGACTTCCTTGAATGCAGTGATCCGGCCATAAAACCTGAGGTCCATAGTCCATATCAATGACGTCGTATTGCGATTTTCCTTGGTGATTGCTCGCAAACGATTCGTGATTTGATGGATGCCAGTCTTGAGAAAACACAACTGTGTCAAAGCTCGGCATCAATGTGTTGATCGGGTCAATGATTGCCTGCGCATCAGGTACTGCCAGTGCCCCACCTTCGCAAAAGTCATTTTGAACATCGATAACAAGCAACGCAGATGAATTTGTCAAAATCTTCTCCTTTGTGAGCGCTAAATAGCGCAGGTTCACTCATAGGCCACTTGCGTTAGTCGGTCAAAATCCGCTACGCGATGGCCATGTTTACAATCGCTGCTCTCTATCACTTCACCCCGGTGTCCAACCTCGAAGATCTACAGGTTATTGTTCGCGAAAAGTGCGAACAATTTGACATAAAGGGTACACTTTTGCTTGCTCCCGAAGGGCTCAACGGAACGATCGCAGGGTCAGATTCCGGCATTCAGGGCATCTTGAGTTTTCTGAAAACCCTTAACGGGTTTGCTAATCTCGATTGGAAAATAAGTCACAGCCCCGACGCCCCGTTTGGCAAACTGAAAGTTCGCCTCAAGCGCGAGATTGTGACGATGGGTCAGCCAGACGTCGATCCTCTCGGTGCTGTTGGTCATTATGTTGAGCCCAGCGAATGGAATGAATTGATCCAATCCGACGATGTTGTCGTTATCGACACGCGCAACGATTACGAAGTCGCAATAGGCACGTTTGACGGTGCGGTTGACCCCAAAACCAATAGTTTTCGCGAGTTCCCAAAGTGGTGGGAAGAAAACAAGCAACGGTTCGCCAATCAACGCATCGCTATGTTCTGCACCGGTGGTATTCGCTGTGAAAAATCGACCAGTTTTCTGAAAAGCCAAGGTATCGATGACGTTTATCACCTCAAAGGCGGAATTTTGAAATATCTTGAAGAAATTCCAGAAGAAGAGACCACTTGGAATGGCGAGTGCTTTGTTTTTGATGGCCGCGTTTCTGTTGGCCACGGGCTGAAAATTGGACCCCATCAACTATGCTTTGGATGCAGACGACCTATCCTGCCAGAGGACGTAAAGCACCCAAGTTTTGAGCTAGGCGTTTCTTGCCATCAGTGTTTTGATGAAACCAGCGAGAACGACAAAGCTCGTTTTCGTGAGCGGCAAAAACAAATCGAGCTTGAGAAAACGCGCAAAAGAAAGTCGCAAGTTAAAGCCATCTAAGCGGCCGCTTTTGCGCTATCTCACCACGAATTCAGCGTGGAGAGCTCCTGCTGCTTTAATGCTTTTCAGGATGTCGATCATATCGCGCGGCGCTACGCCCAGCGCATTTAGGCCTGAAACAACTTCAGACAGCGATGTGCCGCCTCGCAGTTCAGCCATGCCGACGCCCTCGTCTTCTTCGATATCAACTTCGGTACGCGGAACAACGACCGTTTCTCCTTGAGCAAACGGGTTGGGTTGCACAGCGATTGGTTTTTCTTGAATGCGGATGGTTAAGTTGCCCTGGGAAATGGCAACCCGCGAAATCCGGACATCTTCCCCCATGACAATCGTGCCTGATCTTTGGTCAACGACGACTTTCGCTTTTCGTTGCGGTTTTACAAGGACATTTTCGAGTCGACTAATTGCATGCGCAGGAGATTTTGCCCGCGTTCTTTCGATATCAATTGTTACAGTCCCAGAATCGATCATTTCAGCTACGCGCCTGCCAAATGTTCGATTGACCGCGCTTTCAACTCGCTTTGCAGTCGTAAAATCGGGCTCCCGAAGTGCCATTCTTAGTGTCTTTAACCCACCAAAATCGAAATCTACTTCGCGTTCAACGCGCGCGCCTGCAGGAATTGCACCAGAGGTTGGCACTCCTTGAATAACTGCCGCGCCATCGCCCTCAGCCGCCGCACCGCCTGCAATAATCGTCCCTTGCGCCACCGCGTATATCTGCCCATCAGCAGCATTAAGCGGCGTCATTATGAGCGTGCCACCTAAAAGGCTTTTGGCATCGCCTATGGCTGACACGGTGACATCTATTGAACCGCCAGCACGCGCAAACGGTGGTAGTTCAGCAGTGACGAATACAGCAGCGACATTTTTGGGTCGGAATTGCTCACCGGTAATATTGACCCCCAACCGTTCCAAAATGTTTGACATTATTTCTTCGGTAAACGGCGCGTTCCTTATCCCGTCGCCGGTTCCATTTAGACCAACAACCAGGCCATATCCCACCAAATCGTTACCGCGAACCCCGTCAAAACTAACCAAATCCTTAATCCGAATTCGGTTTGCTTGCGCTTGCGAGACAAGTGAAATGCTTAGCAAAAGCGCGACAAGCAGTTTGATCATCACAAATACTCCAGCAAGCTTAACCTCTGAGATCGTGCGGTCATTGCGTAAATTTTTTCAAGTTGTAGCTCTGCTTGCTGAAGTTTGCTCGCCGTTTCATATTGATCGATCCCCAACGTTGAAGTGCGAAGCTGCTCTGCGAGTGAAATTTCTGTGGTAGCTTGTGTTTTGTTTTTTACGACTTCTGCCTCGATGTAGCCTAGCGACGCTTGCATCTCTACAACTTGGCCTTCAGCAACACGCATTTCTTCGGCTGCCGACTTAAGCAAAAGGGCACGGCCATCGTTAGACAAGCCCACTTGAGGGTCCATCGCCAAACTCGCCAAAATCAAGCCTTGCACCGCTTTTTGTAACCCTTGATCATCCGCGCGAGAGTTTTCTTCGATCGACCGATCGCCTGACAAACGAATTTTTGCAGAACTCTCCGCCCCACCAACGTAAGCAATTGCGGGGTAACCATCGACAGGATCATTCATCCAGCTTTCAACGCCTGAGAGGACATCCGTCGCTGTCGATGCTCCAGATATCGCAGCCACGACGGATGCCAAAATGTCTTGCTTGGAAGCGAGTGCTGCCTGGTTTGTTTGAGAACCTGAAAAAAGGAACTTGCCAGCCGACTGAACATTTAGATTAGAAATAGTTTGATCAAGCTTGTCCTTCGCGTTTTGCGAAATTGCTGCCAAGCCTCTGGTCGTGCCGTTCGCGAGAGCGAGGTCAGCATCGTTTGCCAATTGCCCTACGGAGTCCGAAATAGAGCTAAGCGCTGCCTGCTTGATTTCAATTCTCGTTAGCGCTTCCGCAAGCGTCTGTTCGCGTACTCGAGAGGATGCGATGCTTCGCTCCCAGCTCATTTGTATGGAAAAGTCATTTCGCAAAGCCTGACCTGTGTCGGATGTGAGGCCACTCGTCAACTCTTGTGAAAGCTGTAACATGCTGTGCTTTGCTCGCAAACTGGACTGATTTAACATCATACTGCTTGCGAGATCACCAATTGAACTAAAGGACATCAGTTAATCCTCATAATTGTTGCGAACATTTCATCAATCGTTTGAATGACCTTCGCATTCGCTGCGTAATTCATTTCAATCGACAACAGCTTTTGTAGCTCGGCATCGGTGTCGACCCCATTTTGCAACTGCATTTGTGTAAGCTGGCTAAGTCGAGCATTCGCAAAACTTTCTTCATTTTCAAGTGACGATGAAGTTTGCGCCGCATTCGATGTAAGTGATGCGGCATGTTCGAAAAGCGTACCACTTGAGGGCGATTGCATGCCAAGAGCAGCAATCATTTCGGTGACAATTGAGGCATCACCAGGAGGCAGTGCTGTGGCAGCATTCATACCAGATCGCAAACGCCAAAGCGCACCGCCTTGATCTGGATCCACGTTGAGATTGATCTGCAGTCGGCCAGCCAACCCTACCTGATCCGCCTGTTCCACGCGGGCGCCATCGTCCGTGAAAAGCCCTGGCGCTCCGAGTGTTACATCACTATCCCTTGGCAATTCATGAAATCGAGTTGCGAGATCAAGCGCAAAAGCATCGATTTGATCCTGCGCCTTTGGCGCTAGCGTATCGCGTATTTCAAACAAGGCATTCAACCGACCGCCAGCTAGAGGGCTGGTATCCGAGGTGAAAGGTATCGTCTGTCCATCTATTTCCAAACCACCTAAATGGCCGGCTTGGAAGGTCATGTGAGGAAGAATTTGGTTGGCAGAAGAAAACTCAATCTCAACCGCGCTATCATCGACAAGCATCATGCCATTTGCAGTTACCAGAGACGTCGACCCGTGATTACGAGGCATCTCGCGAACTGGGACAATTTCACTCACACTGTCTATCAATTTCTGGCGTTGATCGAGCAATGCGTTGGCATCTCTGCCATTTACATTCGCCGCGACGATCTGCTCGTTTAGATCGACAATTTGGCGTAAATTCGCATTAAGCGAACGCACTTCGCTGGCAATTTTTTGGTCTGCGTTCAAGCGCTGCGCTTGGATGCTGTCTTGTGCTGAATTAAGTCGATTTGCGAGAGCCTTTGCCGATGCAAAAGTGTCCTTTAGACGAATTTCCGAACCTGCGTCCCCCTCCAAGAACCGGAGGGAGGCATCAAAATTGTTCAAAAGCGCTGGGATTGAAGACGGATCGTCCGGGCTACCTATCACCTGTTCCAAAGCCCGCGCAGAACTGGCACTTTCTGTCGCCAGCCCCGCGCGTGCGAGACCATTTCGCCGATCAGAAAGCAAAGCCGCATCAACAAACCTATGGACACCTGATATGCTTGCACCGCCTTCACGCGAGCTCGTAAGCTCGAGTCCTCGGCGGCTGAAATTCGCATCCATCGCGTTAGCGAGGTTTTCAGAAACAAGTTGTGCCGCTCTTGATGTAACAGAAAGGCCAGACAGTGCATTGGAAATGGAGCTCGAAAGACTCATCGCTCAACCCCTTTTACTTTAGCGTTTGATATTTGTTGTTTCTTGCAACATCTCGTCCACGGTTTGGATAACCTTTGCATTCGATGTATAGGCGCGTTGAGTTTGGATCATTGTGGTTAATTCGGCCGCCACATCCGTTGCGCTTTCTTCACGTGCGAAAGCAACAATGTCGCCTGTTGGACCATCACCCGCGTTCCACAAGAAGAACGAACCACTGTCCGGCGAGGGCAGATAAGTCTGATTGTCGAGCGAAACCATCCCGTTCTGATTTGGCACATCAACAAGCGGCACCTGATATATGGTTCGCGTAATTCCTGTGTCAAAATAGGCATGAACGAAGCCGTTTGCATCAACCTCAACGGCAGTCATATTGCCTACAGGCGATCCATCCTTTGAAATCGAAACTGGTGCGAAACTGTCTGATAGTTGTGTTAACCCGTCAGAGCTACCCGCTCGGCCAATGTTCAATTCTAATGGTCCGCCCGCAACATTTACGATCATCGCCCCACTCGTGGGATCATAAGCACCGCCGCTAATTGTTGTGACTGACTGCAAAGTACCACCCGAAGAACGGCTATCATCAAACACAAGCGTATACTCGCCTATGACGGCGTCGTTCTGCGCGGTGTCTTTCAAAGTAAGGGTCCACTCATTTGATGTACCGTTAGCCGGCACAGTGGGCGAAAACTCCATTTTTACGTTTTCAGAGGTTCCCAGATTGTCATAATACTCAATCGAAAGCTGCTGAAGTTCACCAGCTGCGTCTGCCTCGGTTTGAGTTGCAGGCAAATTTACCGCAATATCAATTTGCGTCGTTGGTTCCCCGGTAAACTGATTAACATTCAACTTAACAGGTTCTAGCGCATCTTGGGTGTCTCGCGGATAAGCTGGGATAGATCCGTCGGGCAGCGCAGGCCATCCCATTAGAACCATCCCAGATGGAGACTTTAGAAATCCATCGGCGTCTGTTCTGAACGACCCTGTCGTTGAAAGATACATCTGCGGCGCGCCATTATTGCTTGTAACTTCGGTTTCAAGCGCGACGGGCAAAAGACCACCGCCCCGAACGGCAAGGTCGGTAGGATTTGATGTCGATACCAAAGAACCCCGTTGATCAATCAAGCGTTGGGTCGTTGTACGAACACCACCTGCTGAATAAGTCGCGCCACGAGAAGAAATGACCATCGAATGGAAATCTGTAGTTGCCCGTTTGTACCCGAATGTCGACGCATTCGAAATATTGTCGGCAATTGTCCCAAGTCTCGTCGCATTCGCGTTTAGTCCCGCCACACCTGCGTTCAAAGAAGAAGAAATCGTCATGCTCAGCCTTTCTGCGCTGCCTCGTTGCAGCACAGATAGAGAACAGAGCTTAAGACAGACCTAACAGTTCAAATTGTTCGGAACTAATTCAATCTGGAATGAGAAAGACCACTTCGATGCGATTGTTTCTAACGGAAAGCGGATCCGTCGCGACAAGGTCAGTATCGGCCAAGCCAGAAATGCGATCAAAACGTTCAGCTTCAATGCCCGCCAACGCCAGCTTTCGACGCATAGCTAAGCTTCTCTTCATTGTACTGCGCCATGGATCAGTGTTCGTGCGAACAATCGGTTGCGTCCGTACATGTGTCTTAACCGCGAGCTTGTTCTCGGCATTTGCAGCGATTTGCGCAATTTTGCTCGAAAGCTGATCAAGAATCGGCATCGCTTTACCTTCGCCATCGAACAATGGACTCTCGGGAAGATCGAATATTTCGATAACTACGCCTTCATCCGAAATTCGGGAAACAACGTGCTTCAGAGCATTCTCTAAAAGATCACTTTCGCCGCCGTTGCCAAGCAATTGCGCATTGAGCGTATCCAATAAGTCTTCTGCTTTCTGTCGCTTGATGCCTTGGCTGGCCGCGCTAGGACTCTCAATCGACCAAGGCGGCTTTACACCAGAAGAACCAGTCCCAGATTTAGCTAGTGTGTTTTCAGAGAAAATTGAATCTCCTCCGAAAGCGCCATCTCCGCCACCCGAAATTCGATTGATTGGTATCGTAGGATTAAAGTAATCCGCGATCCCTTTGCGTTGCTTTTCTGTCGTTGCGTTTAACAGCCACATCAACATGAAAAACGCCATCATTGCAGTCACGAAGTCTGCATAGGCAACTTTCCAAGCACCACCATGGTGCCCGCCGCCGCCAACGACCTTTTTCCGTTTGATGATAACTGGCGCAACAGAGTTACCCGTCGCCATTTACACCACCTATTTTCTCACCCAGGTGGAGGATAGCATTCGAATTGTTAAGGAATGCTCAACAAATACAGTTGTAAGGAATTAGCAAGGGTTTAGCCCCTTTGAGCTAACTTCAAAGCGACTTGGTCGAAATTCAGCGCTTTCTGGCAAGTGCATAACGTTGTGAATAAATCGTGCTGGATCAGCTGGTGCCAAAGATTTCAGTTGCCAAGGCGCAAAACGCCACCAAGCACATCGAAGCATCGGAGAGATATGTTCAGGCGCAAGACGCCATTTTTTGATCACACCGGGATTACCAGCGACAACTGCATAAGGCGGGACGTCCCTTACGATTACCGCCTTAGCTGCGATAACTGCGCCATCACCTATCGTGACCCCGGCGGCGATATAGGCCCCATGGCCAATCCATACATCGTTTCCAATTTTCGTTTCCCGCACATGTGTCGACGGGCCCACCGCAAACGTTTGATCGCTACGATACTCCTCGGCGCCATTAAAATCTTCGCCAATATCAAAAAGCGGCGTTCGAAGATAAAAGGCGGGGCTAGTAGAAGACCATGTCATTGGATGATTTTGTCGCCCGATTTGAACGTCTTCACCGAACGAGCAATAGCGTCCGATCCGCGCAGCAAATGCGTAACCAGAAACATGATAAGAAAAGGCACCAAGCTCTAACGAATGGTGATACTCGGTCCACTTCAAGCTACTGGGCGCTTCGATTAGCGCGCCTTGGGGCAGATTGATTTGCTTACCCGGATTACGCGGCAAAACCTCGATCCCGGCCGCTTTTAGGTGCGCGATGCCTATATTGATCGATTGAGCCATGGCTGTGCACCTTTTCAATTTCGGATATTATTTTGTGCGGCTTTCCCGCCCATTCTAGAGGCATAGAATATCCATTCTCGGCCCTATCCACCGCTTCGCCCTGAGCGCCTAGGTCGAAACAAAAAACTGGAGCGCCCGTCGCTAAAGCCTCATGTGTCGTGTAGGAAAAAGTCTCTGGCCAAATGCTTGGAATCAACCACTCTGATATTTGGTGTTTTTCCGCCAGCATAGTTATGTCCCGTCGCTTGAAGGGCCCGGTCTCGATGCAATTTTGACCAAGCTCGAATTGAGGATCAACTCGGCCAATCACAACTATCCGAGCGTTCTTCTTCAACCTTAGCTGTCTAGAGAGATCACTTAAAACCTGCGCACCTTTTTGAACGCCAATGTCACCCAGAACACCAATCGTCAAAGCGTCTGGACTTGAGGGTGCATTCATCTTTTGAATTGTGGAAATCGCATGCGGCCGCGTCACAATGAAGTCGACGATTTCCGGGAAGGCTTGCACCATCAGCTTTGCGCTACTGCTGGAAAAGCAAATAATACTGTCAGAGATATTGAGCAATTTTCCCCAGCAATCTCTCCAAAGTGCATTGCTTTGAAGCTTGCCCGAAACATCTTGGAACATATGTTTGGTGTCCGTCATCGCTTGCGGATCGACGCCACGATACGTGTTGTTGGACCCGAGCAGGCAATAGGACGGGCTAAGCGCAAAATAATCATGCACCAAAAACGAGAATCTCCCCGCCTTTGAACGCGCAAGAACTTCAATTTCTTGCGTTAGGCCAAATGGGTCGCGATCCCCAACCGCACAGGAATAGATGATATGTGCAGATGTCAGGGGCTTCAAAATTTTATGAACCAAGCGCGTGTCATCAGTGTCCCCAAAGATCACGCCCTGTTGTGTGTGCAGCTCGATGCGCCAACGCAAAGCGCCGCCAACACGCAATACAACCACGCCCTCACCGTCCATAATTCTTTGCTTAATTTGCTCTTGCAAATAAAGCTCCGCGCCTCCGCCCATAGAATGCGCAATGTAGATTGGGGTTTCTGAGGATGAGCTAGCAAGCTCAACGATACCTGCAAAAAGTCTGATAGTTCGCAAAGGATCATCTGCAATGAAGTGCTGAACCCTTTGATCAAACGACGGATAACGCTTCGCGACTAACTGGTTGTTTTTTGCAATCGCCGCCCGTTTATGCGCATCCCCAAAAGACGAGCCTCCACGATGCTCAACATAAAGATTTGGCACCGCTTTATGGAGTCCCTTTAGGGCAGAAACACGTTGGCACCAATCAACCTCCTCGCCATAGCCCTTTCCAAATACCGTATCGAACTGCGGGACCCTTCGCAGGAATTTGTTGTTAATGGCCATGCAAAAACCAACCGACGTGGGAACATCTTGGCAGATATTTGGCGAAATGAACTCGAGCAAAGCTTGATCAATTTTCTCCGCCACGCCGTCAGGGGTTTCACTCGAACCGCAAATAATTGGCGCGGAAAGAATTTCCGCATCATTGGAAAACGGCGTCACGCTCGCTACGTTAGAATTCGTAAGAATGGGCCGGATCAACCTTGTTGCCCATTGTTTAGGAACCAGAGCATCTGAGTTAATCAAAACGACATGGTCATTGTGCTCAAGTGCGCGCTCAAAAGCTTTGTTCACGCTCCCGATGAAGCCAAGATTTTCACTGTTTTCTAGCAGCAGTATCTCCGACCCTTTGACCCGATTGTGGGCGCACCATCTACGCAAAAATGGGCGCACTCTGGGATCGGATGAACAATCTTCCACCAAGATCAATCGCCAAGGTAGATCGGTGTTCTCTGCAACGCGGTTCAATGCGTTTTGCATCACTTCAAACGCATTGAAGACGGGCATGATCAGGGTCACTTTTGGTGCGCGTTGCTTCGTTCGCACAACTTCAAAAACACGCGCGTCCAGAATATGACTTGGATGTTTTTGCTCCATGCGCAGCGCACGTTTTGCGCGCGTTTTGTTTACAAGGTTAGGATTGAAAAACGCACGCAACAGGACTGAGCTCGCGCGCAGCACATCTTTTGCAAAGCTAAACCTGATGTGAACCAAGGCCTTTGCACGATTCAATCGTCCAGGTTGAGGACACATGATTTGCGTGGTGTTGCCGCCATATCTAAAAGACAATGACGCGCCTAGGGGATTGTCAAACCACGCCAGATTGAAACCACACTTTTGCTCTGCTGGAAGATTTAATTCCATAGTCACATCAGAGCGCAGTATGTCTGGCGCGACCCATTTTTGCTGTGCAGGATACCCTAGCGCAACCTCACTCGAAATGCTCCACCCTTCGATGCGCACGCTACGTTGCCCGAAACAAATGCGTTCTACTTGCGCGATCTTGCCTCCATTTGCATCGTAAACGGTGAACCCATCTACAGGGATCGAATAATGGTGATCGCAATAGCGCTGGAACAATCTAGAAAGTGTCGAGAACACGTAGCAAACATCCTGGTTGAATAGTTTTGCTATTCCTAAGCTCAACTTCTGAATTTTTGCCTAATCCCAAGCAGATTTCGCTCCACTTTGGCGACAAAAGGTCAACGTCACCTGTTAAGCAGCCTATCCCTGAAGCGCCAAATCAGGAAAAAGCCAGCGGCGCACAACGAGAGCGACAGGAACAACACATACAACACCGATACATGTTCGCCCGCGTAGCCGAAAAAGAGCCCCCTGCGCGTCAATCCAACGATGTGAACAATTGGGTTAAACCATAACCAATCGCGATAGGGCATCGGGATAGAGTCGAACGTAAAAACAATACATGACAGCAGGAACATAGGGCGGTTAATGATGCTCCAAATGCGTTGCCAGACAGGGAACAGGGTCACAAGAAAACAGTTTATTGTCCCGATGCCAAAACCAAGGGCAAAAACGAGTAGCACCGCTAGACTAACTGCGCCGTAATCAAGGCGGCCGGGTGTTCCGATGAACGTAATAAGGCCCCCTAAAACCAAACAGAACACCAGTGTTTGCGTAATAATGCCAAGCATTGCGCGCGCTAAAACTGCGTCGGCCAAAGTTACCCTTGGATAGCTGAGCAATGGCAAAGAAAAATTGATCGCTTGCGAGAGCTTTCCGCTTATGTCGGTGTAAATCAGAAACGGAACCAAGCCAGAGGCATAAAACAACGCAAAGCTGGTTCCCAGCGGCGGCGCATGAAAGCCAAGTGAAAAAATAAAGGTAAGCAAGGCAATACCTGCCACTGGTTCTGCAATGGCCCAAATGTAGCCACCCGGGGAGCGCCCATAGCTGGTCGCCATCTCGCGCAACACAAGCGCAAGTATGGTTTGCAAGGCGCGCGGCAAGCCTAACCGTCGGATAGGTTGCGTTTTAAACACTTGGTCCGTCATTGCCCCGTGTTTAGGCGCAAGTGTTTACCCATTGTTTAAGGCGATTTGCGAAAACACACCAAGTTGTGAGGGCGCATCGTGGCATTGGCAGAAAACATCTCTATCCTTAAGACGGGTTCGAAGGGACCACATCCCGTTGGTTCAGCGCATCGACCTCCCGTTAGAGTGGCAAGGCTTCGAAAACGACACATCGCAACGCTCGTTAGCTTTGCTATGGTTGTTTGTTTGCCTGTGTTGATCTCTGCTTGGTATCTTTGGATGCGCGCGGCGGATCAATATGCATCAACATTCGCGTTCAGCATTCGAAGCGAAGAAACCAGCAGCGGCATAGAGTTGCTTGGCGGAATAGCAGATTTTTCGGGGTCGGGCGCGAACGATAGCGATGTCATCTATGACTATCTGCGCAGCCAACACTTAGTTGAAAAACTTCAAGCATCGCTCAATATTGCAAAGCTTTGGGCGACACCGAAGCGGGATCCCATTTTTACCTATGATAATACAGGTCTGATAGAAGATTTGCATGAGCATTGGACACGGATGGTAGACGTGTCTCATGACAGCACACGCGCAATCATCGAGGTGCGTACAAAGGCGTTCGACGCTGAAACCGCTGTGAAGATAAATCAAGAAATTCTACGGCTCTGTAGCGAGTTGATAAACCGGATCAATAGTATCGCCCACGAAGATGCGGTTCGATATGCATTGGACGATCTACAGCGCACCAAAACCCGACTTACCGACGCGCGCACCGAGTTGACTGAATATCGCGTCCTAAATCAAATGATCGATCCAAGCATAGACATGGGATCGCAAGAATCTTTGCTCTCAACGCTGGAATCCCAGCTGACGGAAACCTTGATCGATATTGAAATGCTGTCCGCCAATACGCGGCGCTCTGATACTCGGCTAACGCAAGCGAAACAGCGCAGAGCGGTTCTGCAAGCCAGAATTGATGAAGAGCGCGCGAACCGCACGCTCGAAGCGGGCAATGGCGGCCAAGTCGGGCTAGCGCGCCTCTATGGGGATTACGAGCGGTTAATTGTTGAGGTGGAGTTTGCGGAACAAAGCTATCAAGCTGCTCGCGCTAGCTTTGAGGCAGCCGTTTCAGATGCGCGCAGAAAAACGCGATATCTTGCCGCTCATGTTCTTCCAACCCGAGCAGAGCAATCTCTTTTTCCCAAGCGTGGTTTGATCCTTGGGCTTGTAACGCTCGCATGTTTCTTGGTTTGGTCACTTATCACGCTCATCGGATTCAGCTTTCTGGATAGGCGTTAACTGATGATTCAATTCATGAACGTTAGCAAAACTTACGAGTTAAACGGCAAAACCAAAGTCATCGCAAAGGACGTTTCGCTCACCATCCCCAGCAAAGCATGCGTTGGTTTACTGGGCAGAAATGGAACTGGTAAATCTACGCTCATGCGAATGATCGCCGGCACGCTCGCGCCAAGCAAAGGCCAAATTATTCATAGCGGTTCAGTTTCATGGCCTGTTGGGTTTGCGGGTTCTTTTCATCCTGAATTGAGCGGCGCACAGAACACACGCTTTATTGCTAGAATATATGGATGCGACACCGAAGAGTTAGTGGATTTTGTGGATGATTTTTCTGAACTCGGCATTCACTTTCACCAACCCTTTCGAACGTACTCGTCAGGTATGCGGTCTCGTCTTGCCTTTGGTGTTTCGATGGGTGTGCGGTTTGACACCTACCTTATTGACGAAGTGACCTCTGTGGGAGATGCAAGTTTTCAAAGCCGAAGTCGCGATCTGCTGACGCATCGCACACGAAATGCAGGCGCGATTGTTGTTTCTCATGCGATGGGGATGATCCGACAGCTTTGCACGTCCGGTGCGGTTTTGGAGAACGGTGAACTAACCTACTTCACTGACTTGGAAGAGGCGATCGCTAAACATGAATCCAATATGAAGACCGAAACGCGCTAGCGTTTACCCGCTATAAAGGCGCATCGTCTAAGTCCGACTTTATGTTAGATTCTCAAAACACCCCGCCTCCAATCGTCTTTTTACACATTCCCAAAACTGCGGGTCAGACAGTTCACAATGAGCTTTCTAGAGCGGTGGGAGAACGCGAAGTTTGCCCTATTCGCCTCCACACACAGGCCGCTTCGCAAGAGGCGCAGTTGCCGAAGGGGTATAGCCTATATTCGGGCCATATTGACTGGACTGCTCTCGATCAAATCCCAAAACCGCGGTTTGTATTCTCTATCCTAAGAGATCCTCGAGAACGAATTGCTTCATTCTACTTTTACTTACGAAAAGAAGCCGCTGCGCTAAGCGAAGAACAACGCTCGAGACCACAAAACGCAGGCAAGCGCGCAGTCTTAGAGCGCAGCACCGACGACTACTTTTTTGGTGGTGACGCGGCTTGGCAGGCCTTTATCGAGGATCATTATGACAATTTTTACTGCCGCTACTTTGGCTCCCGACGCATCCGGGCAGGGCAAGGTTTCACAGTGATGCCAGAGCGGCGCAAACTACGAGGAGCTTTGCGCAATATGTCCAAGATTGATTGGGTCTATTCTTTGAATAATTTGGATGGGCTGCAGTCTGACCTGAATTCACTTTATGGCTTTGATCTTGATTTCACCGGAAAGCGGGACAACGCAGGGGATCGCCCCATTTCAGAACCTCGATGGCCCCGCTTAATGGAACGACTAGAAGACGATACAAGCCGGGAAAGACTGGAACAGTTTGTTGAGCTTGATCTATCGCTTATGCAACGACTTGAGCTTTGATGATCAATTGAAGGTTATGTCATCCAAAAGCGCGGCGGTATCTGTAACGTTCAATAACGTCAGCTGATTGCCTTCGCCGAAGTCAAAAATCGTGTTTCCCTCAATGACATCCGCAAACTCAAGCGCACGCGCGGCCGTTATTGCTCCGCCACCAAGCAAAGCGTCATCAAGCTGAAGCACGTCAATGATGTCATTGAAATCCTCTACGACGTCATTTCCTTCGGTGAAAACAAACGTATCGGAGTGGGTTCCACCTCTAAGAGTATCATTGCCTCGCCCGCCGAACAAAATGTCGTCATGAGCGCCGCCATTCAGGTAATCATTCCCCTCTCTACCACGTAGAATATCTGCGCCTTCGCGCCCAAACAATCGATTGCTGCCATCGTCTCCATAGAGGCGGTCATTGAAACGGCTTCCTGCGAGATCTTCGATACTATCAAACACGTCGCCTGCGGCTTCGCCTGTGTTTTGAGACGCATTTGCGAGATCGACCCGTACATCGCTCAACGCTTCGGAATACTGCGCGCGGTCTCGGTTCGCACCGCCGATCAACACGTCAGCACCCGTTCCGCCAAACAATACATCATCACCGATCCCGCCCTCTAGCGTATCGTTTCCGCGACGTCCGAAAATGTAGTCCACATTGCGCTCGCCTCGAATGATGTTGTCACCAAGTGTCCCGCGCAGATTGTCGAAACCTTGCGAGCCGATCAGGTTTTCAATCGACGCATAGACGTCGCCAAACGCAATGTTTGTATTGATGTGCGAATACATGAGATCAACTCGCAACGACCCTCGCGATCCTTCGTAACTGATCCAATCGCTTCCTGCGCCACCGTCAATAAAGTCTGCACCAGCACCGCCATTTAGAATGTCGTCACCAGCGCCGCCAACTAATGAATCATCCCCTAGGTTGCCACGAATGGTATCGTTGAGCGCAGTTCCAATCAGCGTGTCTTCACCCGCGCTGCCTTCGAAATTACCTGGCTCGGTATCATCCAACAAAGGATCTGTCCCACCTGTCATATATGTCAGATCGGTATGGGATAGGTTAAAAAGCTGATGCGCCTCCAAGTCGTCGCTGTGGAGGGTGGTATTATCCACAGTTCGGACAACTAAAAGTTCGTCCCCATAATAGATCACCGCCCCATTGCTCCGCAAAGACCAAGTCAATGCGCTGACATCGTAAATTCGGCCCCATCCAGACAAGTCAATCCGGTCCTGCGTTGGATCAAAATCCAGAATATCATCGCGCACCCCATCGCGTGACAAAATAAAGGTATCAACACCATTGCCACCCGTCATTTTGTCGACGCCAGCGCCATCAAGGATCATGTCTGCGCCATTGCCTCCGCTGATCGTATCATCGCCTGCACCGCCTATTAGAAAGTCGCCATTCGCCCCTCCCGTAAGCATGGCATCGCTATTGCCGCCAATCTGTGTCGGCGCCTGCGCTCCAAGCTCGTAGCGCAATTGGGTTATGCCAGCCTCGCTTTCTGACGCGACATAGATGTCGATGCCATTCCCACGCACCTGTGCAGTGATGGACGTTACATTCGCGAGCGAGGTGCCAACCAAATCTTCCTGAGCATCAAGGTGATACAGTCGCCCATCTGGCAATAGCTGAAACAAGCTGATCCCATCGTTTGCACCCCCTGCAATGACAAAATGACGATCGGCAAAGCTAACGGTTTCCAAAGCCACAACCGACTGGATACGCGTGTGGAGGCTTGCATTGATGTGATCCGTCGGCGTCAATTGACCCGTGTTTGAAATCTTCATAACGGTCAGCGACGATGTCCCTGCCGACGCGAGCACAGCAAATCTCTGCCCGCCATGTTCGATGATTTCCATTGCCGTTGGCGTATCGACGGGTAAACCATCGCTCATCCTAACGACATCCGCGATGGCCAATCCGCCATTGGCATTGATCGTATAACTGTAAACCGCGTTTTGCTCGCTTGCTGCAAAAACCAGAACGTCTTGTCCTTGGACCTGCGTAACCTGCATCCCCAAAAGATCAACGCCTTGCGCTTCAAATGCAGACCCGATCTGGCCAAGCTCACTCAGCGCGCCCGTCGCACCCACTTGAAAAATACCTAGCTCAGAGCTTCCCCAGAAGCTGGCATAAACAACGTCTCGCGTTTCAGACGCATGAAAAACCAGCGAGCTGATCCCAAGGCCATCTGCTCCAGCCATGCCAACTTGTGTATCTAGGTTCTGACCCATGCCAATTTGGATCGCATCAAGTCCATCTGCGTGACGACCCAAATTTGCGATGAAGTCTTGCCCCCCAAAGCTAACCTGTTCCAAATGCGCAGGGCCATCGACAGATATCAGCGGCGCGAGCGTTAACGCGTCTAGATAACTCAACGCGCCAGTGTTCGGATTAACAAGGTAGCTAACGACGCCCCCCGATGATCCATTTGTTGCGTAAAGAACGGTGCCAGCCGCAGTGCTTACCAAATCCATGTCGCGCAGATTCAATTGATGCGAAACAGGCCCCAAATTCCATGTGTTCTGAACATTTAAATATGTCATCTCGCCCCCAAGCGTTGAATGAGAGTCCAGCTTAGAAACTAGGCTTGGTAACAAAGGGGGCCATTTGCGGCGCAAATGCGGTTTGCCTTTAGAGTTTGATAGGAATTTTCTGCGATTTCTTTGAAATGCCCTCTGCCCCTCAAACGATTAGCATCCTGCTTGCGAGCTATAACGGCAGCGCATTTTTGCGAGAGCAACTTGCGTCGATCCACGCGCAAAGCCACAAAGACTGGTCACTTATTCTGAGCGACGATGGGTCTTGCGACGACACATTGGCAATTGCACGAGCCTGTATATCGAAGGAGCGTTTGGATATTTTTCAAGGCCCGCAGCGCGGCATCGCCCTGAACTTTTGGAACGCATTGATGAAAGTGCCTGACGGCAACTATGCCGCGTTTTGTGATCAAGACGATGTGTGGCACCCCAACAAGCTTGAGCGCGCCTTTATGGCGCTCCACGGGAATGCCTGTCCCGCTCTTTATTCGAGTGGGCGCTATGTGACGGATGCTCAACTAAATGTACTTGGTGAGCAATCCAGATCGCTCGTGAAAAGCTTCGCCCGCTCGCTGTTTCGAAACCAAGTCGCGGGACACACTTGTGTGCTCTCGCCGCAAGCTGTTCAGATGCTTAAACGCTTTCCACCCGCCCCGAACGTGCCATTCCACGATTGGTGGGCAATGCTCGTTCTAAGCGCTCTAGGAGCGCGCTTTATTCATGATCCCTACCCAAGCCTCTATTATCGACAACACGAGGCCAATGTTTTGGGCGCAATGGGAGGACGGGTAAAATTGATCCGTGATGGAACCTATCGCAAATGGCTTTCCGCTAATCATGCTGCTCTTTGGCACTATCGCCAACACTTTCCCCTAAGGATCAAAGCAACGCTTGGCATTTGCCTCCCATTCCGAGCTAGACTAAGCAAAGAGCAACACAAACAAATGGCACGCTTATGATCGGCAGGTTGGGTAACAAACGCGGTAGCTCCGCATCTTCGATCAATCTGCGCCCCATGCAGGTCGAAATGAAACCTGAGCGCCCATTCTATGCGATTGGCGATATTCATGGATGTCTCGATCAATTGCACGCCGCTCTCAATCGCGTGGATGATGACGTCGAAGCGCTGAACATTGACGATCCAACTTTGGTCTTCCTTGGGGATTATGTGGATCGTGGACCTGCGTCTGCTCAAGTTTTGGAAGAGTTAATTCAGCTTAGCTTGTCTGATCCGGATGCCGTCGTTTGCCTTATGGGTAATCACGAACGAATGATGCTGGATTTTCTGGATGATCCATTGAAAGCGGGGCCCCAGTGGCTAAAATTCGGTGGGCGAGAAACCTTGGAAAGCTATGGCATTACTGGTGTGGACGCCGAAGCGGGCAAAGAGCAACTTTATGAAGCGTGCGAAGAGCTTTGGGATGCCATGCCGGAAGGCACCGAAGCCTGGCTTCGTCATCTGCCTTTACATTGGTCAACAGGGAATATGCACTGCGTTCATGCTGGACTAGACCCCGTGGCGTCCATCAAACAACAATCCCAAGATGTGATGCTCTGGGGAAGTAACGCATTCCTGAAAACGCCCCGCTCAGATGGAAACTGGGTCGTTCATGGTCATACCATTGTCGACAAACCCATATGGGAAAACAGCCGGATATCATTGGATACCGGCTGCTACTTCACTGGAGAGCTGACAGCTGCTGCATTTACCAGCAACACCTGCCGTATTCTTTAAGCGGGTTTGGTGTCTTCCGCCGCGTCGTCAACCACCTCTGCTTCGACAACGTCCGCTTCTTCGGCGACATCCTCAACGACGACCTCTTCGGGCTCATCAGAATGGTCCTCAAGCGCGCCAACGATTAGCGGTAGCATCGCAACGCCCGTAGGTTCAGCAATCTGAGCTTGAGGCGGTGTCTTCCAGCTCAGCGTATCAAAGCTCGCACAGTTTTGGCACACAGGCTCCCACTCTGCATGAATGTGATTGCAGGATTCACAGACCCACTGCGGACCACGCGATGCGCTAAGCGCGCGCGCAAGCCAACCCTTAACGACCGCATCGGAACTACCTTCGCCACGCTCGATCGCTGCCATGATGGTCAACGATCGCGCATTAGGTGCCGTTTCAATCAATTCGCCCAGCGCACGACGCGCAGATGGGAAATCTTCCGCTGCGATAAACAGTTCTGCATTCAGCATTTTCGTTTCTGGGTGATCTGCCGTAGCTTTGGTCAGTTTTGCAAAGCGCTTGATACGTTGAACAGGCGTTTCATCCGGCTCAATAGCTGCAAAAGCTGCTGCCAATTCTGGATGAGGCTGTGCATCCCATGCTTTCTTGAGAACACGTACGGCGTATCGCTTTTGATCCTGCTCAATGTAACTGCGCGCAGCCAAAACAGCCGCTGGGATCAAATCGGGGGAAAGGCGGTTCGCTTCAATCGCAGCTTCGCGGGCTTTAGTGCTTTCTCCGTCGTCAAATAGCGCCTCTGCTTGAGACAATGCAAAAACGGCTTCGCGACGCTTGTGCACATCGCGCGGCAAAGTTCCTGTCTTCAGTTTGGTCGCCAAGGTTTTACGAGCGCCAGTCCAATCCTCGCCTTGCGCTTGCAGCTTAAGAAGAATGTCCTGGGTTTCTTCATGCTTGGGCTTTAGCGCGAATGCGCGCTCCGCCAGTTGCAACGCAGTGTCTGTATCACCTTCAGCCAGCTTTTGCTTCATGATACCGCGCACACCAACAAAGCGCGTGGCTTCATCCTTCACCAGCTTTTTATAGGTTTCTTCTGCCTTGCGCGTATCGCCTGCCATCTCAGCGGCTTGTGCTGTCAACAAATTGGTCAATTCGGGCTTAGCTAGAAACTTCTCTGCTTTGGCTGCTTTGTTCATCGCCACAGACCCATCGCCAGAAGCAAGCGCCATCATGCCTTCTGACAAAGCTTGGTAGCCTTTGCGCTCGCGCCCCTTTGCGAAATAACGTGTGATCGCTGTTTCATCACCATTAATGAAACGAAGCGTCGCAACGAGAAGCGACAAAAGTTTGAGCACAATCCAAAGCGCGATGATCAAAACGATCAGGGCCAAGACCAGTTTGAGCGGGCTTAGTGTAAATTCTTGCCCACCCATCGTGACGACAGCGCCGCCACCCATTTCCATCAAATATCCGGCACCGACTGCAAGCGCCGCTATTATTGCCACAAAAACGAGAACTTTTAGCAAAGACCAAAGCATTCAAAAGCGCCTTATTGAGAGTTCAAAGAAGTAGCGAGGGCTTCAGCCTCTCGCGCGGCGGACAGACGCAAATCAGCTTGCGTCATCCAATCAGAAAGTGGGGCTTTCGCCGTATCAGGCAAAGCCTCGGCAGTTGAAAGGGCATCTGCAATGCGTCCTTCCGCAAGGGCCGCACCGACACGCGATAGAACCGCGTCTGGATCATCCCCTTCGCGCGGCGCGATAGAGCGTGCACCAAACTGTTTCGCAAAGAAATTGCCAACGCCGCCGCCTGTGTCTTCGCTGCGAACCGCAGCCAATGCGGCCCGCGCGGCGTCAGGATATGTTTCTGACAGTGCAGCTAAAGTTGGAACACCGTCGGTCGCGGATTGCGATAAAGCCGCTGGAATTTCGATGTCAGAATTCGCTTGAACTTCGGCCAGTGCATCCTCGAAAGGCGCTCCGCTTTCGAGCGCAACCAAAATGCGCGTTACGGCAGCGCGCGCCAAAGTGTTGCGCGCCGTGTCTTCAGCGCTTTGCTTGCTTGCCTGAGCTTCGTCAATCATCAAGGCAAGCTCACCCTTTTGCACGTCAAGCGCACTACGAAGTGCTTTTAGTTCATTCTCCATCGCCGCAGAAACGCCGCTTCCATCTCCAGATGGGCGCGATTCCAAATGAGCGATGCGCTCTTCAAAACCGCTAACTGTCTCATCAAGACCTGCGATCGTAGCATTTAGTTCTTCTACCGCTGAATCGAGGGCGCTTGTGTCTACAACAGGCACTGCGTCTAGCTGTTTGGTGAGATCATCAATGCGGCCGGTCTGAAGCTTGAGCGCGCTCGCCAGATCAACCTTCTCAGTTGCGGCCGAACCAAAGGGCAAACCGTCTGGAAAGATGTATTCCGCGCTACCAACGCCTATGCCCGCCGCAACAACGCCGCCAAGCACCATAGGCAAAAAGCCACCTTTTCGCTGCACGATAGTTTCGCGAACAACCTCGGGCTGGGCAGCAACCGGTGCTATTTCTTCCTCGGTATCCTGCGCTGGCGCATCGTCTATCTCATCGACTTCAGCGTCTTCGACGGGGACATCCGTGACGTCGCTCTCTTCTTCGACACTTTCTTCCACCGTCTCAACCGCGTCTTCCACGATCTCTTCAACGGTAGTTGGCTCCTGAGCGATTTCGCTCTCGCCTTTGGTCGGATCTGCCACGTTACGCACCCTTTCGATTCTGAAACCCAATTACTGGTCTAAGCCAACCTTACTTGCGCGTTCTACGAGCCTCAAGCGATCAACCCCTGCGAAATTGCCGCAATCATCCCCTTTGCATCAGGTGATGGTGCTATGCGCGCACTTTCGCATTCATTTGCCGCGGCTTGAGAAATCGCAATAACGTCTATTTGCGGACCAAACATACCTACCCTTGTAAATTGCGCGGCACTGCGCGGCGAGAAAAGGGGAACTATGACTTGCGCTCCCCCTTGCAAAAGCCTGTTTGCTTCATCGTCGAGCGCGCGCAGGTTTTGCTCGTAAGCCTGCAAGCCGCTAGCGCTTAGCCCTGCCTCACGGAGTTTTCCAACCAAATCACCACGTACATAGCGCCCATGTACATGAAGAACTTCGCCGACTGGTGCCCACTTTAGGATATCGTCAATCAGATGCGAAACGGTCCCAGCGCTGATATGCGGCTCAAATCCAAGCGCGCGCGCATCTTCCGCTGTCGCCTGCCCCACGCAAAAGCATTGAATATCGGTCGGAAAGTTTGCTCGCTTCCATGCTTCGATCCCATTGCGCGAGGTAAAGACAACATTTTGTGGCTTTGGTATGCGTCTTAGCGCCACAAACTCAATTTCGATCAAAGGTGAAATATGGATCGACGTTGGGCCCAGCGCATCACTCACTTGTCTCGCAAACCTCTCGCTCGCCTCGCGAGGGCGGGTCAAAAGCAAGGTTGCAGGTTGCGTCATAGGAGCGAAGCCGGGATTGTTTGCGACAAGTGAGAGTGGTAGCTGCTGCACAACGCTTCTGCAATGGAGGAGACTTGCCCGTGCCGCGCACGCTAACTTTGCTAGGATTGGAAAGCAGCTGCGATGATACGGCAGCAGCAGTAGTGCAGCGCGATGAAACTGGCGTAGCAAATGTGCTGTCTAACGTTGTTGTTGGACAGAACGATTTGCACAAAGCCTTTGGTGGCGTCGTCCCAGAAATCGCAGCCCGAGCCCATGCCGAAAAGATCGACCATTGTGTTGAAAACGCTCTGCACAAAGCAGGTGTTACCTTGGATGATGTCGATGCCATTGCTGTCACCGCAGGGCCGGGCCTTATCGGTGGTGTGATGTCGGGTGTCATGTGCGCCAAAGGTTTGGCCGCAGCGACGCGCAAGCCATTGATCGGTGTAAACCACCTTGCGGGTCACGCTCTTACGCCGCGCCTGACAGATGATCCTGCCTATCCTTACCTCATGCTGCTTGTCTCTGGTGGGCATTGTCAGTTTCTGATCGCACGCGGCCCGACGGATTTCTCGCGCATAGGCGGCACGATCGACGACGCGCCAGGCGAAGCGTTTGATAAAACGGCGCGCCTTTTAGGCCTTGCACAACCTGGCGGACCGGCGGTTCAAAACGAAGCCGATCTAGGTGACCCCAAGCGTTTTCGCTTTCCTCGCCCCATGCTGGATCGCGAGGGATGCGATATGTCTTTCTCTGGTTTGAAAACCGCCGTTCTGCGCGCGCGCAACGACGTAATGGTTGATCAAAAGATACGCATCCAAGACGTACGTGATCTCTGCGCAGGGTTTCAATCTGCTGTAGTCGATGTTTTGGCGGAAAAAACCCGCCGCGCTTTGACGCTATATCTAGCAGAAGCGCCAGAATTTCCAGCTTTGGCCGTTGCCGGTGGCGTTGCCGCCAATACAGCAATTCGCGCAAAGTTAGAGTCTGTTTGCGCCGAGATGAACATCACTTTCACCGCGCCGCCACTCGCTTTGTGCACCGACAACGCCGCTATGATCGCCTATGCTGGCTTAGAACTCTTCGAAGCAGGTCAGCGCGATGGAATGGATCTTGTCGCAAGGCCCCGCTGGCCGCTTGACAGCGCCAGCGCCCCGATGCTGGGTAGCGGGAAAAAGGGTGCGAAAGCCTAAAGTATCACGTAATAACACGGGTGTATCGAACCGCTCATAAAAGGAGAGACCATGCTGATTGCATTGATGGCCAAGGACAAAAGCGGCGCACTACAAGTGCGTAAGGATAACCGTGATGCGCATGTTGCTTACCTCAAGGAAACAGGGGTTGTGACCCACGCTGGCCCATTCCTTGATGAGAATGGCGAGATGTGCGGCTCGTTGGTGGTTCTGGATGTAGCCGATATGGCGGCAGCAGAAGATTGGGCGGCAAATGATCCTTATGCGAAGGCGGGTTTGTTTGCCTCTGCAGAATTGATCCAGTGGAACAAGGTAATCGGCTAATGCGCTACTGGCTTTTCAAATCCGAACCCTCAGTTTGGGGCTGGGATGATCAGGTAGCGAAAGGCGACATCGGCGAAGAGTGGGACGGAGTACGCAACTACCAAGCCCGCAACTTCATGCGAGAGATGAAGCTTGGTGACCAAGGGTTCTTCTATCACTCACAGAAAGAAAAATCTGTGGTTGGGCTCGTCGAGGTCAGCGCCGAAGCCCATCCTGACAGCACGACTGATGATGATCGTTGGGAGTGCGTGGACATCAAGGCACTCGCCCCTTTTGATACTCCGGTCTCGCTAGATGACATCAAGGCAGACCCTCGCCTCGAAGACATGGTACTCGTCAAGAACTCTCGCCTTTCCGTACAACCTGTCACCGAGACGCAATGGAAAATCATATGCGCTCTTGGAGGAATTGCTTAATTTTTCATCCCCTTCCATAGTCTTTACATAAGAAAAAACAGGAGGGTTAAATGGAATTAGTGAATGTTCTGGTTGCCGCAGCAGCTGGCTTTGGAGTTGGTGCAATCTGGTATGGCGTGCTGTCCAAACAGTGGATGGAAGCATCGGGCGTCGCAGTTGGTGAGGATGGTAAACCGGCAAATAACTCGGACCCCATGCCATTCATCATGGGCTTTATCGCGATGATCTTGGTTGCAGGCATGATGCGCCACGTTTTTGCGCTGAGCGATATCGACACGATCGGCAAAGGTCTGGTTTCCGGCTTTGGTATCGGTCTATTTCTCGCCGCGCCATGGCTCATGATTTGCTATGGTTTCGCTGGGCGTCCACGTCAGCTTTTGCTGATTGATGGTGGTTATGCAGCCGTTGGCAGCGCGGCGATCGGATTGGTGTTAGCCGCCTTTTGATCCAAAAACAGGGGATGCGTCATGAACAGCACATCCCCTGTCACCCCGCGTACTTGCCTCCCACAGGCACCACACGCGAAAAACTGGAATTGGCCGTCCTGACCTGAACTGAAGGTACGGCAATTTTTGCCGCCAATCAAACGCCAAGTATTTTGCATTAAAGACAATTTCAAAGCTAAGAGGCTGTGAGATCGCGACAAAATGCAAAAAGAGCGCCCCTTTGGACGCTCTCTTAGATCGTGAACTCTGACAAGTTAACCGTAGACGGCTTCTTTGCCAAAGTGCTTTGTTAGCATGTAATATACCACTGCGCGGTATTTGTTGCGCTCGGATTTTCCATAGACTTCGATGACTTTGTTAATTCCATCCATCAACTCAGGACCATCTGCCAGGCCAAGCTTCTTGATAAGGAAATTGTTCTTAACAGTTTCGAGTTCTGACGGCTGGCTGCCCGCAACTGTCGAAGCGTCCGCGTTATAGATCGCTGGACCGCAACCAATCGTTACTTTTGTCAACAGATCCATATCCGGCGTCATACCGCATTTGTTCTTCAAGTCATCCGCATACTGCACGATCAGATCGTCACGTTTTCCCATCAAATTTCTCCCTTTTGCAGCAGGTGCTGCGTAAATTGTTCACTGTGAGTGCTCTAGCAGCGCAGAGCGTAACGATTAACGCCTTCAAATCAATGGTGATTGTAAAACGAATTTCCCCGCAAACCGTAGGACTCAGGGCGATCTTGATCAGCTTGAGAGCCAAACGATCGCAAATTGTTGCTTTTTGCTAGGTTTACCGAACACAGTGGTCCGATCAAACTCGATTTGAACAGGGCCACGCCATGAACGATTCACCGACTGTTTCATTCACACAAATGAAAGATGGAACCAAGGAAGATTACGATCTTCTCGAAAAGCTGGAAAAACCCTATTTGGGCATGACCGCTGCGCGCATTCTTGATGAGCTGCGCAGGCAAGGCGAGACCTCTTTGGAAGGGTACAAGATCACCCGCCTTGATCACGCGCTACAAGCGGCCACCCGGGCCAAGCGCGATGGCGCTGACATCGACTGGATTGTTGCCGCGCTCCTTCATGACATTGGCGACGGGCTCGCACCGCAGAACCATGATCGCTTTTCCGCAGAGGTTATTCGCCCTTTCGTGCGCTGGGATGTGGCTTGGGTCGTAGAGCATCACGGCATTTTTCAAATGCTTTACTATGGCCGTCACTACGGTTGGGACGAAAATGCGCGCGACGAATACAAAGACCATCCTTGCTTTGACAGCTGCGCCACGTTTTGTGAGCTTTGGGATCAATCATCATTCGATCCGATGTATGACCAAGGGACGCTGGAAGAATTTGAACCCCTCGTGCACGAGGTCTTCGCGCGCAAAGCCTATGACAAAGATGTGCTACGCGAAGGATATGTATCACCCTTGACCCGTTAACCCGCTTTCGCGTTTGCTAGGTTTTAGCCAACAAGGAGAGCCAACATGAGACGCAAAGAATATACGGGCGAGGAGATCACTGTTACTTTTGATCTGAAACGCTGCATTCATGCGCGCAATTGCTTTCTGAAGCTTCCGCAGGTCTTTGATCCAGCCCAGCGTCCTTGGGTGCAACCTGACAATGCTCCCGCTGAAGAAGTCGCCGCATTGGTGCGCACGTGCCCCTCTGGCGCGCTAGGATTTCGCAAAGACGGCGCTGAAGAAATGGTGCCAACAGTCAATCGAATTTCGGTGCTCGAAAATGGGCCGCTGGCCTTTGCGGGTGATGTCGCAACTGACGATAGCGATGCTGAAACCCGCGTCACGCTCTGCCGGTGTGGATTGTCGAAAAACAAACCCTATTGCGATTATTCTCATGTTGAAGGTGGATTTCAGGCAACGGGCGAGCCAAAGCCCGTTACTCCGCCAACTACCGATGAACGCGGTGGCACCGTCAAAACGTTCCGCATTCCCAACGGGCCGCTAAAGGTTGAGGGCAATATCGAAATCACCAGCGGCACAGGTATGAAAATTGCCAATCACTCCACAGCCTTTCTTTGTCGCTGCGGCCTTTCCAAGAACAAACCTTACTGCGATGGTACGCATAAAGCCGGTGGTTTTAGCGATCCAATGGACTAAGTTGCCTTAGTTTTCCGCAAATCATGCACAATCCTGCCCCATTCATCCCTATTGTTTCTACTCAAGTACAATTGAATTTCGGGCTAGGGGCAAAAGACCATGAACTGGATAATTTCGACACTACATGAAAGCTGGATCAACCTGCTAAGCGCATTCGGGGCCTTTATGATCCCTGCATTTTTCTTCATATGCTTGGGCCATATCGTCAAACGCGGTGAATTTTTGAATGCACTCAAATCAGCACTGCCAGAATTCAAATTGAACGTGCAGCTTCAACTAGTGAACGTCCTGTTTTCAGCACCCTTCGTTGCGATCTACGTCACAGCGATCCACAGCTTTATGATCGAGAACCAGTTGCATCTCATCAAGCCGGGTTCTTGGGATGCACTTCCTTTGGTCTTTGTTTTGTTCATGGCTGTCTTTGTTGGTGATTTCTTCCACTACTGGCGTCACCGCCTTGATCACACACGTCTGCTTTGGCCTGCGCACGCGGTGCATCACTCTGATACGCATGTGTCTTGGTTCACATCTGCGCGCTGGCACCCAATTAACTTGCTAACAATGCGCGGTATTGGCGGCGCAGCGATGTTGCTCATGGGCTTTCCGCCGGTGGCGATCATCTTCAACTCGTTCGTACGCGCCTATTATGGGTTTTTCATCCACGCGGATGTGCCTTGGACCTATGGAAAATGGGGCAATTATTTTGTGTCACCTGCAATGCACCGCTGGCATCATTCGTCCGAAGCAAAAGCGTTCGACAAAAACTTTGGTGAGTTCTTTTGCATCTTCGACAAGACGTTTGGCACGTTCTATCTGCCTGGCCCTTGCGAAGGCCCACTTGGGGTGCATCACGCGATGGAACCAACGCTGCGCGGACAGCTTGGGTATGCATTCACGCCAAAGGCATATGTGCCATTCGTAAAGCTAATGAAGCGCAAATGGCGTGCGCTTAAGCCGACAACAAGCTAAGCGCGCGATAGGTGCGTGAGTATCACACACCTTACTTTGCCGATCACACGTAAGGTGCGTGGTTTCCACGCACCCACCCTTAGCGGCAAGTTCCCCAACCTTTGTTTTGCAGATGGAAGTGATCCCTATGTGCCGCATTGTATTGCGGTCCAAGTGTTGTTCCGAACCAATCGCACGATGTATCGCGCACCCGCCTCAAAAACTGCGCCTTGGGACCATCATCATCCCAGTCCTTGAGCAAGCGAATACGTGTACCATCAACCAAATCGAACCCGATGATATCAATCGCTTCAGCGGTCGAATGCGTGCTCATCCTGTCTGTACCAGCTATGCGTCTACAGTTGTATGAACCGACATGCCTGATTTGCTTGACCTCTGCGCCAAGCATGTCTCGAGCCAAAGGTTGAATACCGTGCCGCTCCCACATCGCTAAGCGTAACGCTGTGCTGCACGCGGTCTCGATAGGGTCAATCTTCGCCAGACCGACACGGCGCAAGTTCACGCGCCCTTTGATGCCGCAATTGTCGTCTTTGATAAGATCATCCATCACGGAAATACGACCTGCTTCTTGCATGATCTCTGCGCAAAGCTGCGGATCACTGGCAGCCCAATCAAGCTTCCAATTGGTAATCGGTGTAATCGGATCAGCTACGACAAGCGGTTCAAACACATTCCAACGGGGCGGCAGCGGTGTATCAGGGTGGCGCAACAAAGCAGAGCCTAATAAGGCCAAACCCACCAAAACAAAAAGCGCCGCAAACCTGATATACGGTCTGCGGCGCTTCTTTGTGTCTTCAGTATCCAAGAGACTTAGTAACGATAGTGCTCAGGCTTGAACGGACCCTCAGGCGATACGCCGATATAAGCGGCCTGCTCTGGGTCGAGCTTGGACAGTTTCACACCAATACGCTCAAGGTGCAGGCGCGCAACTTTTTCGTCGAGGTGCTTGGGCAGGATATACACTTCGTTCTTGTACTCATCGCCGCGCAGCCAGATTTCCATCTGTGCCAGAACCTGGTTGGTGAAGGATGCAGACATCACGAAAGACGGATGGCCCGTCGCGTTACCAAGGTTCAACAAACGACCCTCAGAGAGCAGAATCAAGCGATGGCCATTTGGCATCTCGATCATGTCCACTTGCTCTTTGATGTTGGTCCACTTGTGGTTCTTCAGGNNACGATCGCCATGTCCTTCATCTCGCGCATATGCTCGATGCGGATCACGTCCTTGTTGCCAGTTGTGGTGATGAAGATGTCAGCGTCAGCAACCGCATCCTCAAGCGTAACAACTTCAAAGCCGTCCATCGCAGCCTGCAATGCGCAGATTGGATCGACCTCGGTTACTTTCACTCGTGCACCAGCACCAGAGAGGGACGCGGCAGAGCCTTTGCCCACATCGCCGTAACCCATGACAACGGCAACCTTGCCAGCCATCATCGTGTCCGTCGCACGGCGGATGCCGTCAACGAGGCTCTCTTTACAGCCATATTTGTTGTCGAACTTCGACTTGGTCACAGAATCGTTCACGTTGATCGCAGGGAATGGCAGTTGGCCATTGCGCTGGAGTTCATAAAGGCGGTGAACACCTGTTGTTGTTTCCTCAGATACACCTCTGATGTCGGCTTTCGTCTTGGTGAACCAACCCGGCGTTTCTGCCATGCGCTTTTGAATTTGCGCTTTGATGACTTCTTCTTCCTCAGAAGACGGTACAGCCAGCACATCTTCGCCCGCTTCCATGCGCGCACCCAAAAGGATGTAGAGCGTTGCATCGCCGCCATCATCAAGGATCATGTTTGCGCCCTCTGGGAACATGAAACTCTTGTCGAGGTAATCCCAATGCTCTTCAAGGCTTTGACCTTTGATCGCAAAGACGGGCGTGCCGCCTGCTGCAATTGCCGCTGCCGCGTGATCTTGTGTCGAGAAGATGTTGCACGACGCCCAGCGCACATCCGCGCCCAGCTCAACCAGCGTCTCGATCAGAACCGCAGTCTGGATCGTCATATGAAGCGATCCAACAATGCGCGCGCCCTTCAGAGGCTTCTCAGCACCATACTCTGCGCGCAGGGACATAAGGCCCGGCATCTCGGTTTCAGCGATATCAAGCTCCTTGCGACCAAAGTCCGCAAGCGCGATGTCTTTTACAATATAGTCGTCGGTCATGTGCCGCTCTCCTCAAAAAACTCTCTTATTCTGCTGTGCAGATAGCACCGAGCAGGCGATGCTACAAACAAAAGCCGAAGCAAGGGTTAGAGATAGGCAATTTTGTGATCAACGCTCGCTCGGAAAGTAACCTTCCCAATGACCATTGCCAGCCTCGATATTGGCTGCGCGGCGCAGCGCCCAGCGCGCGCGGATGGTTTTGGAGACGTTCAAATAAAGCGCGCCGTCGTGCACCGTCCATGCATCGGGATCACCTGGGGCAAAGTAGCCGCGTGACATCGCAAAGGCACAATAGCCACCAAAGCGCGGGGCATATTTGTCTGGATCACCTTGGAATGTTGCTAGGTTCTCAGCGTTCGCAAAGTGAAAGGTAATGCCCTTGTGCTCCACCATGAACTCAGCGCTACCCATGACGCTATCACCACTATCAAGCGAAAAATAGGCGACGACATCGCGCCCGCTAGCAGCAAGGTCGCTGCCATTATTGTACCAACGTGGCTCGGACGCGGCAAACGCGGGCAACGCAAAACTTGAAGCGGCGAGCAGGGCAAAAGAGCGGCGAGACAGGTTCATGTTCAGTATCCTTTTCTACGGTTTTCAATTGGGCGCGTCGTGCGCTACATCTGGAACACAAGCTAGGAAATGAACTTCGCGGAGTCTCCCCATGTCACAAAAACGTGCTTGGCAGCGCATGCTTTCGGGTCGCAGACTCGATCTATTGGACCCAACGCCCGTGGATGTAGAAGTCGAAGATATCGCGCATGGTCTTGCCTTCGTTGCGCGCTGGAATGGTCAAACTAAAGGGGATTTCGCCTATTCCGTAGCAGAGCATTCGCTTCTTGTTGAAGCGCTTTTCACTCGCATGCAGCCCAAAACACCCGCAAAATGGCAATTGGCCGCTTTGTTACATGATGCGCCCGAATATGTCATTGGTGACATGATTAGCCCAGTGAAAGCTGCGATTGGGCCCAGCTACGGAACGCTTGACGAACGTTTAACAGCAGCAATCCACATTCGATTTGGCTTGCCCGCAGCCCTGCCTGCCACAGTGAAAAAGCAGATAAAGAAAGCCGACAAGATTAGCGCTTGGCTTGAAGCTGTGCAGATCGCTGGCTTTACTGAAGATGAAGCCGACCAGCTATTTGGCGCGCCCGAGCCGGCGATGATCGATGGGTTAAGCATTCGACTTCGCGCGCCTGTTGAAGTGCGCAATGAATTTACAGCGCGCCATGCTGAACTGTTGGAGCAACTTTAATGACCATTCAGATCCGAAACGCGAAATTGGATGATGCTTCGCAAATGTCCGAGTTATTGAACGAGATCATTGCAATCGGTGGCACGACAGCGTTCTTGGATCCTGTATCACCTGAGCTTATGCAAGAATGGATGACCAAGGATGATGGCCGCGCCACTTGGCTAGTCGCCGAAGATGAAGACGGTTTAGTTGTCGGATATCAGTCTGCTGAGCCGCGCGAGCGATTGCCAGCGGACGCCGCCAGCATTGCAAGCTTTGTGCGCGTTGGCGTTGTCGGCGGTGGTATTGGAAGCAAGTTGTTTACTCAAACCTGCAACAGTTTGCGCGCGCTAGGGTACACTTGGATAAATGCGACGATCCGCTCCGATAATGACAGCGGACTGCGTTATTACACCAAGATGGGTTTCCAAGATTGGCACATTGAGCCCGATGCCGCGCTGACGGATGGGCGCATTACCGGCAAAACGCACAAGCGCTTTGATTTGTGAATCAGTCTACAACCTGAAGGGGTTATCCCCCTGATAAGGCACGCATTTTAATAAATCTTTGTGAACAATCTCCACAATTCTGCCTCAAATGGCCTCTATTCGTGAACAGAAGAGGGGTCATTCGACCTGTTGTGAGACAAGGATATTCAAGATGTTTGCAATTCGTATCACGCTTTGCGGTGCACTTGCGCTAGGTGTTGCTGGCTGTAACCAGCACAACGAACCCATGATTAGCTCTCGCGGAGCCGCATCAGAGCACGTCTTGGCATCATCCTTGGCCAATGAAGAAGTCATGATGGAACAAGCAGGCGCCTTGACCAAAATGACGCGAGACATCATTCGTAAATCTACCGTGCAAGGCGCTGCGGTCGGTGCCGTTGCTGGATGCGGCTTGGCTATTCTATCTGCATCCAACGCAAAGAACTGTGTGACAGGTGTGATTGCCGGCGGAGCTGTTGGTGCTTTGACCGGAAATGCAGTTGGAAAAAAACAAGCGCAAAACCGCGTTCAGCTTGTTTCGCCCAGTGCTCTGGTGCGCTCTATCGGAAAAGCAGATGATCGCATGGATGTGGTGTCTCGGGATTTACCCGGAATGCTTGCCGCACAAGATGCGGAATTGAATACGCTTACATTAAAAATGGCTCAGGGAGAAATCACCGAGGCGCAATATACACAGCGCTTTGAAGTGATCAAAGCCAACCGTGCGCAGCTTGCTGAGGCACTAAGCTTGAGTGCAACCCAAGCAAATGAAGCACATCGCAACCTGCAAGAGGCCCAAGCAAAGGGACAAAGCGGTTTGGATTGGCATCTGAGCGCGACCAAAAATTTGGCGCGTGATGCGACGTCTGCACGTTCAGCAATCACCTTGCTGTAAGCACAAGAATATTAACCATAGAAAGTTTGAGGGTAACGGGCATGAGAAATTTTACGAGCGGAGTTCTAATCGGTCTAAGCATCATTGTGTCAGGCTGCGTCAGCAACACAGAAGCAAGCTTTGCGTCGCGAAACGCTGAGGTTGAACTTGATCTTCATTCACTCGTGCGCGGTCAGTCAAACGACTTGCTTTCCCTTACGCAGAACCTTGAAACTCGCGCTGCAAAACACTTCTCGGCCCCCAAAAAGCTGGCGAATGATCTTGAGAAAACCGTCATCCACATGGATCAGCTTCACTTGAACTTGCCGACATTGCTCGCGCACCAAGATGTAGAACTGGCCGAGCTACGCGCCTTGCTCGCTGAGGGCGCTATCGGTAAATCAACTTTGAAAGCACGCGCACAGGACATCAGAACTTATCGCAAGGCACTGATTACATCCCTTAGCGCAAGTGAATCGCGCGCGAACCTGACAAGCAACGCGCTTGCGGCGGCACATCAATCAGGACGAAGCGATCTATCCGGCCATGCTAACACGGCAAAAGCACTGTCGCGCGACGTCAAAGCCGCGCGCACAATGATTGAAATGCAACTTTAACGCGGGCTCCGCTTGGCCAGAATGCGCTGCAAAGTTCTGCGGTGCATATTCAAACGGCGTGCCGTCTCGCTCACATTGCGATCGCACAACTCATAAACGCGTTGAATATGCTCCCAACGCACACGATCCGCGCTCATTGGGTTTTCTGGTGGCGGTGGAAGCTCGTCATCAGCTGCCAAAAGCGCATTGGTGACATCCGTCGCATCAGCTGGCTTCGACAGGTAGTCAATTGCGCCGATTTTTACAGCAGCAACAGCTGTCGCAATCGCCCCATACCCCGTCAGAACGATAATTCGGCTCTCAGGGCGTTTTTCTCGAAGAACTTCAACAACATCCAAGCCATTCCCATCTTCAAGGCGCAGGTCAACAACTGCAAAAGCGGTTGGTCGCGCTGTAGCAATCGCTTTTCCAGCAGCGACGGATCCAGCGGTTTCAACTTCGAATCCGCGTTTTTCCATTGCCTTGGCCAAGCGACGCAGAAATGGCTCATCGTCATCGACAAGCAACAGGCTTTTGTCTTCACCAATTTCGCGTTGCGCTGTTGTATTCACGCGGGAACCTCCCAAAAGCTGCGGCGTTCCGTACAATCGCGCATCTTGCGGGAATGGTCAAACCATTGTGCGATTTAGTGACGCATCAACTGTTGTCGACGAAACACTGGATCGTTTCCGCCATCTGTTCAGCAGAAATCTCGCGCTTGAAAAACTCGACAAAGCCATGCTCTGGCAGCACCAGATAAGAAAAAGTAGAGTGATCGACCAAGTAATACTCATCGTCCGCAGGATGCGCTTTGTAATATGTGCGGTATGCTTGGCTCGCTGCTTTGACTTGCTCTGGCGATCCCGTCAAACCGATCATCCGCTCATGCAGATTGTCTGCGAACTCGCCCACAACCTGTGGCGTATCGCGTTGCGGATCAATCGAAATAAACACCGGCGTGATCTTCGTGCCGTTCTCTAGCAATAAATCCGTGGCTTCGGCGTTGCGCGAGGTGTCGAGCGGGCAAACATCCGGGCAAAAGGTGTACCCGAAATAGAGCAAGGAAGGCTCGGTGATAATGTCTTTATCGGTAACCTCTTTGCCCGTTTCATCTAGCAAAGTGAAAGGACCACCAATTTGCGCACTACCGCCCGCAACTTGCCCGATCCTGCACTGCGCAAACTGATCCGAGGAACCGCCGAACAATGTGAATACCCAAATTCCTACGAGCGCCAAAGCGACGACAAGTGCTGCGATGATTGCGTAAATACGGGCCATGGTTGTCTCCAGTTTGTCCCTCGGGCCATTGATCTATGACTCATGCAGCGACTATCATTTGAGATAGATGTTGCAAATGCACCAAAGCGTCACGCTTTCGTGTGAACCCATGGTGATCAGAATGATGCTCATAGATTCCCCTTCACTCTTTGGTGCACAACGTCACAACTGGGTCCGTTTGCGCACAATGGTTTTGCTCAGATGGGTTGCGATTGTCGGGCAAATTGCAGCGATCACTGTCGCGCAGCTCATGTACAATCTCCAGCTCGAAATCGGCCTATGCTATCTGGCAATCGGGCTTTCTATCACTGGCAACCTTATCGCGATATTCGTCTTCCCTGAAAACAAGCGCTTGTCAGAAAAAGAAAACCTAAAGATGGTTATCTTTGACCTTTTGCAATTGTCATTCTTGCTGTTTCTGACTGGCGGATTGCACAACCCCTTTGCGCTTTTGTTGCTTGGGCCGGTCACAGTATCCGCCGCTATTCTGTCGCTTCGATCATCGGTTGTGCTTGCTATTTTGGCGCTCATAATTGTGACAATCTTGGCGCAATATCACTATCCGCTTCGTACCGAGCAGGGCTTTATCCTGCGTGTTCCCAATGTCATCGTTTTTGGTAACTGGATCGCCTTTGTGATCGCGCTGCTCTTTCTCAGTGCCTATTCGTGGAAAACCACGAACGAAATGCACACAATGTCAGAAGCGCTCCAGGCAACCCATCTCGCACTTTCGCGCGAGCAGAAATTGACCGATATTGGTGGTGTCGTTGCCGCTGCTGCTCATGAGCTTGGCACGCCGCTTGCCACAATCAAGCTTGCGAGTGCCGAGTTGCTTGAGGAGCTATCAGATCGCCCCGAATTAGCTGAGGATGCGTCATTGATCCGCGAGCAGGCCGAGCGGTGCCGCGAAATTCTTCACTCCATGGGGCGCGCTGGAAAAGATGATCTTCACCTGAGAAAAGCGCCGTTGACGACTGTGCTGGAAGATGCCGCAGAACCGCATCGTGATCGGGGCAAACGCATAACATTTGAAGAAAGTGAAACGTCGTTTGATTTTGGCCCCCAACCCGAAATTTTACGCCAGCCAGAGATCATTCATGGCGTGCGAAACTTCATCCAGAACGCGGTCGACTTTGCCGAAGAAAATGTTTGGGTAGAAAGCGATTGGAACGACGAGTTTGTCACAGTTCGCATTATCGACGACGGCAACGGGTTTCCCGCCCACTTGATCGGGCGCATTGGCGATCCCGATTTGGGCAAACGCAAAACCGAAGCAGATCGCAATGCTCGCCCGGGATACGAAGGCATGGGACTTGGATTGTTCATTGCCAAAACGCTGCTAGAACGCTCTGGCGCAGAATTGAGTTTTGCGAATGGGTCCAAGAAGAACCGTAAGAAAGGCACGCGAAAAGGCGGTGCCATTGTCGAAATTTCTTGGCCACGCGAAGCCATTGATGCCGCCTATGCGGATATCGGACAGTTTGTGGGGCAAAATGTTCCCAATCCAGCCCACTAATTGCCGCCCTTAATCGTTCGTTAACTTTATTCGCCCTAGCATCAAGATCGTGTTCCGACGGGGTCTATTATGCTCTCAACTCTTACACTACTTGATTTAGGCATCATTGTGCTGGTCTCATTGGCAACGTTGGCTTTGCTCGCCCTTTGCTATGGCCTGCAATCCAAACCTATGCCGTCAACCGACTATTCAGCGGCCTTGGCGACTAGCAAAGCTCTGACTTTCGACTTCGATCTCAGTAACACTTTGGTTTGCACAAACGAAGCGGGTACTCAATTCCTCGAGGATCTTGAGTTGCTCTCGCCAGATTGGCCACAATTTCGCGCAGTTCTATCCAATCGGTTCTCTGATCTACCCGTCCACATTGCTGCTGTTAACCGACCTACCCTTGCTCACCACGCTTCAAAATCAATCGTTGACCCAATGGAATTAGAATTAGAGCGACATGAAAACGGGCTGACCATTTGTATCCGCAGTCAGAACCAGAATGCCGTCGCACATCAGGGCGATCTTCATGCGGCGCTGTCCAGCATGAACATCCTAGACTTGATCCTGTCCGCGAGCGAACACGCCCCGTTTCCAGTTTGGCAAACGCTTGGTGACGGCACCGTCGGCTGGTCCAATGCGCGATACAGAGCGCTAGATGAACTCATCGAGCCGAATGTTAGCGAGCCAGACAGGCCATTGTTCGATCTTCCAGCCCTTACAAACGAATCCACCAAACCTGTTCGTCTGTCATTAAAAGACGACGCGCATAACCGACTTTACTGGTTTGATGTGTCACGCCACCCCTTCAAGGATGGTTGCCTCAACTTTGCTATGGACATCCATGCCGTCGTTAACGCTGAATCTGCCCAGCGCAATTTCGTACAAACACTGACAAAAACCTTTGCGCATCTCGCGACAGGATTGGCTATTTTTGATCGCAATCGGCAATTGGTTTTGTTCAACCCTTCGCTAATTGATCTTACGGAAATGCGCCCGGAATTTCTGATCGCTCGGCCCAACCTGTTTTCGTTTTTCGATCAACTTCGCAACAACAACGTAATGCCCGAACCAAAAAGCTATGCAAATTGGCGCGAGCGTATCGCTGATGTTGTTACAGCCGCCAGCGATGATAATTTCAGCGAAACTTGGCACCTCCCAAACGGGCTGACTTACCGCGTAACAGGCAGGCCCCATCCGGATGGCGCAATCGCGTTTTTGTTCGAAGATATCAGCGCTGAAATCTCGCTGACACGGAGGTTTCGCGCCGAAGCGGAAGTCACGCGCTCGGCCCTTGATGCGTTGGAAGACGGGATCGCGATTTTCAATTCTGCGGGCTTTTTGCAGCAAAGCAACTGCGCGATGGAGCGGTTTTTAGAGCTGGGCGATGATCGTCAACTCGAGCAATTGACCGCACAAGATATTACGAGACTTTGGCAGGCCCGCTGCAAACCAAGCCCCGTTTGGGGAGAGATCCGCGACTTTGTTTCTGGCAACACAGAACGCGCAGCTTGGAGCGCAGAAATCCATCGCAAAGATGGGCAACGTTTCTATGTTAAGATTTCGCCACTGTCATCTGGCGCTACTCTGGTTACCTTGTCACTTGATGCAACAGCTCCTTTGCTTCTCAACAAAGAACCCTCCAAAAAGCGCGCATCTGAAACCGTCGCCGCCTAATCGCATTTCACGGTTTCCCCTGTTCGAAAGGTGCCGTAGCTTGGCGGCATGTCTCATTCTTGTTTTCCACGCTTACTGAACTCTCCTGACGAAACACTGGTTTTTGCCCAAACAATCGCAAAGACCCTTTGCGCGGGCGATACACTGCTTCTTCAGGGTGACATCGGCGGCGGGAAAAGTTTCTTCGCGCGCGCGCTCATTCAATCGCTACAGGATGTGCCAGAGGATGTCCCCTCTCCCACCTTCACGCTTGTTCAGACCTATGACACCCGCGCAGGCGAAATTTGGCATGCAGATTTGTACCGCCTCAGCGCGCCAAGTGAGGCCGATGAATTGGGACTAACCGAAGCTTTCGCCGCGGCGATCTGCCTGATCGAATGGCCCGATCGTCTTGGAGCATTGGCACCCGAAGGAGCGCAAACTTTGACGTTTGAAACCACTGAACTCGATGATCAAAGACGCGTATCCCTCAGTGGAGAAAAGGGCGAACTCCAAACTAGAATTCTAAAGGTTTTTGAATGACACAACGTGACGCATCGATAACGCAGTTTCTAACGGGAACGAATTGGGAAAATGCAAGCCGCGCACCTTTGGCGGGGGATGCATCTATGCGTAAATACCAGCGTCTTGGCGCAGGCGTGGATGGGCGCATAGCCGTTCTTATGGATGCGGACCCAGCGCTTGGAAATGATGTGCGCCCTTTCGTGCGCATTACGACTTATCTTCGGTCCCTCAATTTGAGCGCGCCAGAAGTCTATCTGCAAGACGACGCAAACGGGCTTCTTCTACTCGAAGACCTTGGCGACGCGCTTTATGCCCGTGTGCTCGAAAAAGACCCCGCGCAAGAAACTCTTCTTTATCAAGCCGCAACCGACGCCCTGTTCGAATTACACTGTGCGCCGCCGCCCACGCTTGATCACTACGACACTGCCTTGATGTGCGAAATGGCTGCATTGGCGTTTGATTGGTATCAGTTTGGTGCGCTTGACTCATGCGACGCCACGGCCAAAACCGCGTTTGAAACTGCGTTCTCGGCCTTGTTAGACACTCATGTTGGCGCTCCAAGCGTTCTCATTCAACGCGACTACCATGCGGAAAACTTGCTTTGGCTTCCCGACAGAGACGGCAATCGTCGGGTTGGTTTGCTCGATTATCAAGACGCGTTGCTAGGGCATCCCGCTTATGACCTCGTCTCGCTTTTGAAGGACGCCCGAAGGGATGTTTCTGGCGACATCGAAGAAGCGATGATCGCGCACTATGTCTCAATATCGCAGTCCAACGACACTGAATTTCGCAACGCATATCATGTGTTGGGCCTACAGCGAAACCTGCGTATCCTTGGTGTATTTGCACGACTTTCCATGCACTATGGAAAACCTTCGTATATTGGCCTTATTCCACGCGTTTGGAACCACATTCAGAGCGATTTAAAGCACCCCGTGAATGCACCTGTCGCCGAATTGCTATCTAATGAGTTACCGGTCCCCAGTGCTGAAATTTTACAAAGGTTGAAAGACAAATGCGCGACCAACCCGACGCTATAATGCTGTTCGCAGCTGGCTTTGGAACGCGCATGGGCGCGCTTACCAAAGATCGACCAAAGCCATTGGTGCCCGTAAACGGGCGCGCGTTGTTAGATCACGCATTGGACCTTACGGAAAATGTTCCGCTTTCCAGAAAAGTCGTGAACTGCCACTATTTTCCAGACCAGATCAAAGCGCATCTAGCTAATCGCAATGATACAACCATCGTTTTTGAGAAGGATGAAATCCTCGAAACGGGTGGAGGGTTAAAGAACGCGCTGCCACAGCTCGGTGAAGGCCCTGTTTTCACTTCAAACACAGATGCTGTTTGGCTCGGGCCTAACCCACTAAGCGCTCTTTTGAATGCGTGGGAGCCCGCCAAAATGGATGCGCTTTTGCTCTGTGTACCCAAGGCGAACGCTATCGGGCACAAGGGAAACGGTGATTTCGTACTCGATACAGATCATCGCATAACCTACGGGCCTGGTGACATTTACACAGGCATTCAAATTATCCGAACAGAACGGCTTTGCGAGATTGAAGAAAGCTCCTTTTCCTTGAAAGTTCTTTGGGAAAAGCTGCTTTTCTCTAACCGCATGTTTGGTCTGAAATACACTGGGAAATGGTGCGACGTTGGAACACCGGAAGGGGTCACTTTGGCCGAAGACATGCTGAATGGAAACAATGTTTGATCCTCAAAGTAGGCCGCGCGTCTATGCGCTTGGGCTTGGTGTAGATTTTCCCAAAGCTCTTGTTTCGGGTCTGAGAGAGCGCATGAAAGAAACGCCGCCTGAAGACATGGCGCGCGTTCAGTTGATCGTAAACACCGCGCGCATGCGGCGACGTGTGTCGTCGTTGTTTCTGGATGGCACATCCCAACTTCTCCCCAAAATTACACTGCTCGGAGATCTGGGAAAAGATCCCAAGTTTCACCAAATTCCACAGCCAGTTCCGCCGTTGTCACGTCGCATCGAGCTTATCTCGCTGGTTGACGCATTATTGCGGCGCAATCCGGCGCTTGCATCGCGCAGCTCGCTCTTTGATCTCGCAGATTCGCTTGCGAACTTGATGGATGAGATGCAAGGCGAAGGCGTATCGCTAGAAGATATTGCCGATCTCGAAGTCAGCGACATTTCGGGACACTGGGGTCGCGCGCAGGAATTTATTGGCATTGTCGGAACGTTTCTGGATCAATCGCAAGACAATCCAGACTCCGAAGCCCGTGCGCGCGCCGTTGTTCTGGCGCAGATCAAAGATTGGCAAGAGAACCCACCGACACATCCTGTCATTCTCGCAGGGTCTACGGGTTCGCGCGGAACAACAGCGCTTCTTATGGAGGCTGTTGCAAAGCTTCCGTTTGGAGCCGTTATCTTGCCCGGCTTTGATACCGATATGCCAGAGCATGTGTGGGAAGGATTGATTGAAGAACATCCATCGCGCATGCCGCCAGAAGATCATCCGCAGTATCGTTTCGCCAAGCTACTGTCAGCACTTGGCACGCATCCTTCAAAGATCAAGCTTTGGACAAATGATGCCCCCGCAGATAGCGCTCGCAACAAGGTGGTTTCACTCGCATTACGCCCTGTGCCTGTGACAGACGGCTGGTTGCGTGATGGTCCTGATTTGGGCGATTTATCCGAAGCGATGCAGGGCGTTACGCTACTCGAACCCCAAACGACGCGCGAAGAGGCATTGGCAATTGCGATGCGCCTGCGCTTGGCTGCGGAACAGGGCAAAACCGCTGCGCTTATTACGCCAGATCGTATGCTTACACGGCAGGTCACCGCCGCGTTGGACCGTTGGGATTTAAAGCCAGATGACAGTGCAGGAATGCCCTTGCAGCTCTCACCACCCGGGCGATTCTTGCGCCATGTTTTGGAACTTTTCACACGCCCGCTAGATGCGGAAGCGTTGCTTACCTTGCTCAAGCATCCGCTTACGCATTCCGGCGAAGGGCGCGGCAATCACTTGCTGTTGACGCGTGAATTGGAACTATCGCTCCGAAAGGACGGACCAGCATTTCCTAGCCCTGAGAGCTTGGCCAAATGGGCCGATAAGAACAAGCTTGAAGGCGCCGCTGACTGGGCGACCTGGATTGGTGAAACCTTTTGTGGTCGTCTCAGCGAGGGCGCGCAAAATGCTCTCGAACTAGCCGAGCGACACATTGAGCTGTCGGAGCAAATTTCGCGGGGGCCCAACGGCGTTGGTACTGGTGAGTTGTGGAACGAGGCGGCTGGCCGCGCTGCTCTCAAGCAATGGGAAGAGCTACAAGCCGCACTAAGCGCACTACCTGACCTAAATGCACATGATTATGCTGATTTGTTCGGCGGAGTTCTCTCTCGCGGCGAGGTGCGCGATCCGGATACAGGTCATCCAAACGTGTTGATCTGGGGTACGCTAGAAGCAAGGGTTCAGGGCGCTGATTTGCTGATTTTAGCAGGTCTCAACGAAGGAAGCTGGCCAGAAGCACCTAGCCCCGATCCCTGGCTCAACCGACGTATGCGCGCGAATTCTGGTTTACTGTTGCCAGAACGTCGGATCGGTCTGTCAGCGCATGATTTTCAGCAAGCCATTGCCGCGCCAGAGGTCTGGCTGACACGCGCGCAGCGCTCAGATGATGCGCAAACAGTACCGTCCCGTTGGCTCAATAGGTTAACCAATCTTATGGGAGGATTGCCCAACCAAAACGGTCCAGACGCGATCAAGGCTATGCAAGCGCGTGGGCAGGCTTGGCTAGATCGTGCGCACCAATTGGAACGCCCAATTGATGCGCCGCCAGCAATTCGCCCGTCGCCAAGCCCCGCACCTGAAGTGAGACCGAACAGGCTCTCTGTTACCGAGATAAAGACGCTAGTTCGTGATCCTTATGCGATTTATGCCAAGCATGTGCTTCAACTGAATCCGCTCGACAGCCTCGTGAAGACCGCAGACGCGCGGCTTCGTGGCATCGCGGTGCACCAAGTTTTCGAGGATTTCGTCAAAAGCTGGGACACGGGGCAAAGCGCGAGCGATCTTATGGCGCACGCTCATCGCATCTTTGCGAGCGATGTCGATTGGCCATCCGCGCGCATCATGTGGGCCGCTCGCATAGCGCGATTGGCTGAAGAATTCGTCGCGCAAGAAGCCGACAGACAAAGCAATGCAGTCTCCACGCATCTAGAGGTCAAAGGCAAAAGCACGATCCCCAGTCTCAACTTTACGCTAACTGTAAAGGCAGATCGCATAGATCTGGATGCAAGAAGCGGCGCGCATTTGTTTGATTACAAAACAGGCGCAATCCCATCCAAATCCCAACAAATCGCCTTTGACATGCAGCTTCTGCTAGAAGCCGCGATGGCCGAACGTGGCGATTTCGATGGGTTGCAACCGCGTCACGTAGAAAGCGCGACCTACCTTGGAGTTGGCGCTGGATTAAAGGCAGTGCCTGCACCCTTGGATGAAAAACCGACAAAACAGGTCTGGATGGAATTAATCAAGCTCATCTCGGATTATCAAGACTCTAATAAGGGCTTTACGTCTCGTAGAGCGATGGAAAAATCCAAAAGCTTTGGGCGATATGATCAGCTTTCGCGCTTTGGCGAGTGGGATGAAACGAGCCCACCCGATAAAGGAGGGGTGACCTCATGATTGAGCGAAACGATGCAACCCAAGCACAGGTCGATGCTGCTCGTCCGCACATGTCCACATGGCTATCCGCCAACGCAGGATCAGGCAAAACGCGAGTTTTGACCGATCGCGTAGCGCGCTTGCTTTTGGCGCAAGTGCCGCCCGAACGTATTCTTTGTTTGACTTATACCAAAGCCGCCGCCGCGGAGATGCAAAACCGGTTGTTCAAACGGTTAGGCGAATGGGCAATGCTGGAAGGCGACGCTTTACGCGCTGAGCTGCGCGACCTTGGTGAAGAGGGTGAAATCGACAATGAAGCGTTGCGCTCGGCGCGCACCTTGTTCGCGGGCGCGATAGAAGCACCGGGCGGGCTGAAAATTCAGACCATCCACTCCTTTTGTTCCACGGTTTTGCGCCGCTTCCCTTTAGAGGCAAACGTCAGCCCTCAGTTTGCAGAAATGGAAGAGCGCGCGGCGGATCTGTTACGCGAAGAAATTATCGAAGACATGGCTGAGGGCAGCGATGCCAGCACGATAATGGAGCTTGCGACAGTTACGGGCGCGTACGATCTAACCAGCTTGAGCCGTGAAATCGTTTCTCACCGCTCTGCCTTGAGAACGCCGCCCACCGATGACGCGGTTTTTGAAGCCTTTGATCTTGATCCGCAGGTCGATGAAAGCACGATCGCCTCTTCTATCTTTCTTGGAGGTGAAGCAGAGGTTCTTTCTGCCCTCATTCCAGTCCTAAACCGCTCTGGCGTTAACGATGTTAAACTCGCAGCCAAACTAGCTTTGATCGGTGAGCTTAACGCCAAATCCCTACCCGCTCTGGAAAGCGCGTTTTTGACCAATGATGGCCGCTCCAAAGTAGGCAAGATACCCGCCAAGAAAGCCCAGCAAGAGTTTACCGAACACCAAGCGCAACTTGATGCTTGGATTGAGCGCGTAGAAAACGCGCGTATGACGCGACTAAAACTGGCAGCAGTTCAAAAAACCCTGCATCTAAATCGCTTCGCCGCGTCTTTCCTCAAGCACTACGAAGCCCGCAAGCAAGCGCGAGGGTGGCTCGACTTTGACGATTTGATCCTGAAAACACGTGACCTTCTCGCCAGTTCTGACATGGCGCAATGGGTGTTGTATAAACTCGACGGCGGCATTGATCATATCCTCGTCGATGAAGCCCAAGACACCAGCCCAGCGCAATGGGACGTGATCGAACGCCTCACATCGGAAATCACCGCGGGAGAAGGCGCGCGCGGGGACGTTCCGCGCACGATCTTTGTGGTTGGAGACAAAAAGCAGTCGATTTATTCCTTCCAAGGAGCTGATCCGCGCGAGTTTGACCGCATGCGCAGTGAATTTGACCTGCGTTTGCAACCAACCAACTACCCGCTTGAGAACGCGGAACTGCATTATTCCTTTCGCTCTGCTCAATGTATTCTGGAACTTGTTGATCGTACTTTTGAAGGACATGGCCAAGCAGGGTTTGAAGGCACCAGTCACCTTGCATTTGATGGCGGTCCTCCGGGCCGCGTGGACATCTGGCCTGCCATCCCCAAACCAGAAAAACCCGATGACACTGGCGATTGGTCCGATACCGTTGATAAGCTTGGTGAAAACGACGAAGTCGTTCTGATGGCGCGCCGCATCGCCGATGAAATTGCGCGAATGACGGGTGCAAATGGCGGTGCGCCAGAAGCTATCTTTGACAATGATGTGGGCGGGTTTCGTGCAGTGCGCGCTGGTGATGTGTTAATCCTTGTCCAACGCCGCTCTGATTTGTTCGAAGAAATAATTCGCGCCTGCAAAGCCGCGGATCTACCTATCGCAGGCGCTGACCGCCTCAAGGTGGGCGCGGAAATGGCCGTGCGCGATCTACAGGCCTTGCTAAGTTTTCTTGCTACGCCAGAGGATGACTATGCATTGGCCGTTGTTCTAAAATCTCCACTGGTCGGATGGAGCGAAAAGCAGTTGTTCGATCTGGCTCATGATCGTGGGACACGCTTTCTTTGGCAGGCTTTGCGCGAGCAAAAGGCTCAATTCCCGAACGTTCTTTCCATCTTGGAAGACCTGCGCAAACAGGCCGACTTTTTGCGGCCCTACGATCTGATTGAAAGGGTTCTTACCCGACATGAGGGACGAAAACGATTTATTGGCCGCCTTGGGCGCGAAGCAGAGGACGGAATTGACGCTTTGCTCGCTCAAGCTCTTTCGTTTGAACGTTCTCGCATCCCTTCTCTGACTGGCTTTCTGACTTGGATGGAAAGCGATGATCTCACGATCAAACGACAGCTCAGTCAGGATCGCGACGAAATTCGCGTTATGACAGTGCATGGCGCAAAAGGTTTGGAAGCCCCGATTGTCATCATGCCCGAAACACAAAAGCGCAAGAGCCCCGCAGGCGGCTCAATAATTGAAACTGATGATCTGGCTGTTTGGAGTGTGCGCAACGAAGATGCGCCCGACCTCGTTCGATTGGCGAAAGCGCAACGCGAGGAAAAGCAAAGCGAAGAACGAATGCGCCTGCTGTATGTCGCTATGACACGCGCTGAAAAGTGGCTCATCTTGGGTGCCGCTGGCGACCTCGGCAAAGCTGACAACGACAGTTGGTATGGCACCGTAAGCGCCGCTGTTCGCGCGGGTCGGCATGTAGAACATGACTTTGGTTTTGGGAAAGGCCTGCGGATCGAACCAATGCCGTGGGGTGACATCAGCGCACCACCGAAAATCGCGGAGACGCAAGAAATTCCCGAATTAGAGCCGCCATTTGACTCGGTTGCGAGTAAACCTTTGCAAACCGAAACGTCGCTTAGTCCGTCCGATCTAGGGGGTGCAAAAGCACTACCAAGCGAGTTGGCTTTAGACGAAGACGCTGCCAAGCTTCGAGGCACGCGCGTTCATTTGCTGTTGGAACACTTTGCCGAAATACCATCTGATCGCTGGGAAGAGATCGCAAAAACGCTGCTACCCGAAGTCACCGACATTGACGAATTGGTAAACGAAGCCAGCAAGGTGATGAAAGATGAAAATCTTTCCTTCCTGTTCACCAAAGGCACGATTTCCGAGGTTCCAATTACTGCGCAACTGAACGTTTTAGGGGACAAGCCCATCAATGGAATTGTTGATCGCCTAATCGTGAACGAAAAAGAAATCTGGGTTGTCGATTTCAAAACCAACGTCGCTGTGCCAACAACTGCCGAGACTTGCCCCGAAGGTGTCCTGCGCCAAATGGGGGCCTATCATGCGGCGTTGCAACAGATTTATCCCAATCATGCCATTCGCCCAGCCATTGTTTGGACCAGAGACGCCACTTTGATGGAGCTTCCCACAACATTAGTCGAGGATGCTTTGAGTAGAGCGGGTGCATCTATGCATCTTGACGTCGCCACCCCCAATACCTAGGTTCGCACAGCAAGATTTTCTGCGATATTCCCTAGGAGACGCCCCATGGCTACTGTTGCCGTTACCGACGCCACATTTGACGCTGAAGTCAAGAATTCCTCTGTTCCAGTCGTTGTAGACTTCTGGGCGGAATGGTGTGGCCCATGCAAACAAATCGGCCCAGCGCTTGAAGAATTGTCCGACGAATACGGCGACAAGGTTAAGGTTGTTAAAGTTGATGTAGACAGCAACCCGAACTCTGCGGCTGCAATGGGCGTGCGCGGCATCCCTGCGCTGTTCATCTTCAAAGACGGCGAGGTTGTTTCCAACCGCGCAGGCGCAGCGCCAAAAGCCGCGCTGCAAAGCTGGATCAACGACGCAATCTAAGCGACGTTAATAAGTTTCACGAAGGGGCGTGCCAATGGCGCGCCCTTTTGCTTTTTTGCGCCCGTTTCTTGCACCGCTCGCCGCTGCGCTCCATATAGACGCTAACAAATGTGGAGAGAGCATATGAGCAGTAACGAATTCCCCGGTTGGCACGGCACTACGATTATTGGCGTTCGCAAAGGCGGCGAAGTGGTTATTGCTGGCGACGGGCAAGTTTCTCTCGGACCCACAGTTATCAAAGGCACCGCCAAGAAAGTGCGCCGCCTTTCGCCGGGTGGCTATGATGTTGTCGCTGGTTTCGCTGGATCCACAGCTGATGCCTTCACACTGCTAGAGCGCCTTGAGGCCAAGCTGGAAGCCACCCCCGGCCAACTTGCGCGCGCGTCTGTCGAACTGGCCAAAGATTGGCGCACCGACAAATACCTGCAAAAGCTCGAAGCGATGCTGATCGTCACCGATGGTAAGGATTTGTTTGTCATTACGGGCGCTGGCGATGTTCTGGAACCAGAGCATGATGTAGCTGCAATCGGCTCTGGCGGGAACTTCGCGCTCGCTGCTGCAAGGGGGCTAATGGATAGCGATGGATCAGCAGAAGAAATTGCCCGCAAAGCGATGGCGATTGCGTCTGACATTTGCGTCTACACAAACGGTAAACTCACAGTGGAGACCATCAAAGCATGAGCCTTGATAAAGACGATATTCGCGCCGCTGTTGCAGGCAACATTCTGACTGAACCGCAAGCTGCGTCGCTTATGGCGCTCGCAGATCAACGTCGTGGAACGCGCGAGAACATGGATGGGCTGGACGAACCGTTTGAGCTTTTTCGCGGGTTCAACGAAGTCTTCATCGTTATTGGTCTGATCATTCTTTATTCAGGCTGGATGGGTTTCACAGGCATCAATCTTTTCGGCGGCAATGCTGTCGGTGTCAGCCTTGTCATGTACGGCACCATCTCGATCATCGTGACCTACTATCTCACGCGGTATTTTACTCTGAAACGGCGTATGGTCGCCCCCTCTATCATGTTGGTTATCATGATGGGGTTGAGCGGATTGCAAGTTGGCGCTGGTCTTACGGATTGGTACGATTTTGAAAACGCGCTTTTTGTGGCGATAACGACTGGTTTTGCCACCGCTGTGCTGGCCGCATTCTATGTGGTTTTCCGCATCCCGATCACTGTGTTCTTCATTGCTCTTGGCGTTTTTGTCAGTGTCGGTGCGATGCTTGTTCAAAGCGGTGCAGAAACACCATCCATTGATGACATCTTCAAGCTAACCAACGAAGGCCCGTTTGCGATCATCACAATCGTTCTGGGGCTGATCTGCCTTGCCATAGCGCTTAGGTTCGATACGTCCGATCCGCATCGCGTCACGCGCCGTGCCTCTGCTGGCTTTTGGCTGCATGTGATCGCCGCACCCGCGATTGTGAACACCATCGGAGTAACCCTGCTTGAAACGGGTAGCACGGGTTCGCAAATCGTATTGCTGGCCTTTCTCGCGCTTATGGCGATTTTCGCGATTATCATTGATCGACGCAGCTTTCTCGTTGCTGGCATCGGCTACATCGTTGCCATCGCCATCACCGTTCTAAGCGGCAATGCTGCAATCGTTATTCTAATTCTCGGCATCGGCCTCGTATTTCTAGGTGCCCAATGGGAAAAGCTGCGCGCGCTGATCATGTCATCGCTGCCAAGCTTTCCCGGTAAAGACAAACTACCCCCATGGGGCCTGACGGAGACATCACTATGACCGACCTAACCCCACGCGAAATCGTGTCCGAGCTGGACCGCTTTATCATTGGCCAGAACGACGCCAAACGCGCTGTTGCTGTTGCCTTGCGCAACCGCTGGCGTCGCAAGCAATTGGCGGATGATCTGCGGGACGAAGTCTATCCCAAGAATATACTGATGATTGGGCCAACTGGCGTTGGTAAAACCGAAATTTCCCGTCGCCTTGCCAAGCTCGCGCGCGCGCCGTTTATCAAGGTTGAAGCGACGAAGTTTACCGAAGTTGGCTATGTAGGCCGAGACGTTGAGCAAATCATTCGTGACCTCGTCGATGCCGCCATTGGGGAAACTCGCGAATACATGCGAGAAGACGTAAAAGCCAAGGCGGAAGCCGCTGCGGAAGAGCGTGTGATCGAAGCTATTGCAGGTACAGATGCGCGCGAGGCAACCCGCGAAATGTTCCGCAAGAAACTACGTTCGGGCGATCTGGATAACACTGTGATCGAACTGGAACTTGCCGATACCTCAAACCCTATGTCGATGTTTGAAATCCCGGGTCAGCCTGGTCAGAACATGGGTATGATGAACCTTGGTGATATGTTCGGCAAAGCAATGGGCGGGCGCACGACGCGCAAAAAGATGACCGTCGCTGAAAGCTATGACGTTTTGATCGGTGATGAGGCGGACAAGCTTCTGGACGATGAAAGCGTAACCCGCGCAGCCCTTGAAGCGGTTGAGCAGAACGGCATTGTCTTCCTTGATGAGATCGACAAGGTCTGCACCCGCGCTGACGCGCGCGGCGGCGATGTGTCCCGTGAAGGCGTTCAGCGCGATTTGCTCCCTTTGATCGAGGGCACAGTTGTGAGCACCAAGCATGGGCCTGTGAAAACCGATCATATCTTGTTCATCGCCTCAGGTGCGTTTCACATTGCCAAGCCCTCTGATCTACTTCCAGAACTCCAAGGGCGTTTGCCTATCCGTGTTGAGCTACGCGCGCTAACTGAAGAAGATTTCGTGCGGATTTTGACGGAAACCGACAACGCGCTCACACGGCAGTATACAGCGCTTATGCATACGGAAGAGGTGATCGTCACTTTCACCGACGACGGCATTTCAGCCCTCGCCAAGATCGCAGCAGAAGTTAACCAAAGCATCGAAAACATAGGTGCGCGACGTCTTTACACGGTGCTTGAGCGCGTTTTCGAAGAGCTTTCTTTCAGCGCGCCTGATCGTCAGGGCGAAGAGGTGGTTGTTAATTCCGACTTTGTAGAGACACACTTGGGAGAACTGGCGCGCTCGACCGATGTTTCGCGTTACGTGCTGTAAGCCAGCATTTTCATTGTCAGGAATGCGCGTTAGGTTGGCCTAACTTTTGGAACTGGACCAACCTATGCGCCGCGCGCTTGCCTTTGTCTCTGTGCTTATCCTAAGCGCCTGCACGGATCGCACAGATGCGCCTTATGTCAGCGATGTGCCTGAAACCGCTACCAAGGCGACCGTTCTCACAATCACCAATAGGGACATCAACGAAGCAGGGAATTTCACCTCCGCAAGGGCGGCGCAAACGCGCTACTTCAACAATACTGTCGCAATCCCTGCTGGGCATAAATCCGGCGATATCGAACTATCTTATCGCGACCCCGATCCCAACGCGGTCTTTGTCATCGAAAAACAAAAACCGCTGGGTAGCGAAGGCGGCTTTACCCGCGAACTTCGAAGAGAGCTCGCAAAGCAACCGAAGTCCGCGCAAGAGGTCGTTGTTTTTGTGCACGGATACAATTCTTCCTATACTGACGGCGTCTTCCGAAGCGCGCAGCTACTTAATGACCTCAATGTTCCGGGCGTGATGGTTAACTACTCTTGGCCAACCGCAGCTAATCCGCTGGGCTACTCTCATGATCGCGATTCCATGCTCTTTGCGCGGGACAGTTTCCAAAAATCTCTTGAGACAATTCACCAAGACACAAAGGCCCCAATTCTCGTAGTTGCACATTCAATGGGTGCGCTTTTGACGATGGAAACACTGCGTCAGATCGAGATTGAAAAGCCGGGTTGGACAAAAAACGCACTTGGTGGCGTAGCCTTGATTGCTCCTGACATTTCGCTCGACGTATTCAAGCAACAGGCCGCGCGCTTCAAGGCCCTGCCACAGCCGTTTGCGATTTTCGTTTCGCAAAAGGACCCGGTTCTCAAGCTATCCGCGCGGGTAAACGCAGTGAGCGAGAGGCTCGGCAATATAGACAATGCTGAGGAACTTGCCGATCTGCCGGTGACTGTCATTGACGTCACGCAATTCAGCGGTCGTGGTCTTGATAAGCATTTTGTTCCAGGCACCTCACCCACATTGATTTCGATCTTGAAAAAAGGCCTCGATATCGAGACTGCCTTTGAAAACGACGCCGCTGGCCGCCCCGGCCTTCTTCCGGGGGCTGCATTGAATGTGCGCAAGGCAACGCGTGTCGTATGGTCGCCACTGCGAGAAGGCTCGTTTTGAAACCCCTTCCAGAGTTCCTATTCAATAACGCGCGCTGGCTTGCTGCGGGGGTGTTGTTGACGTTTTTGTCCAGCTTTGGACAGACATTTTTCATCGCGCTTTTTGCCGCCGATATCCAAATCGCATTTGATCTAAGCCATGGCGCTTGGGGTGCTATGTATACGATCGGCACAACGGCATCTGCCCTTGTGATGATCTGGGCTGGCCGTCAGGCTGACATCTTTCGCGTGCGCACGTTGGGTGCACTTTCGCTGGCCGCGTTGGCGATCGCCTGCATAGCCATGGCAATAAATCCATGGCTATGGTTCCTGCCCATAGTGATTTTCGCTCTGCGATTTGCAGGACAAGGGATGATGAGTCATATCGCAGCTGTCGCGATGGCACGATGGTTCGTTGCCTCACGCGGACGTGCTTTATCAATTTCAGCGCTAGGATTTTCGATTGGCCAGGCATTCCTGCCAATCGTTGTTGTCGCGCTCATGGCCTATCTCAAATGGCAAACTATCTGGCTTTTATGCGCAGGCGTCGCATTTCTTGGCATACCGGTTTTGCTCCAACTCTTGTCGCAAGAACGCACACCTGCCTCTATGGCCAAAAAGAGCGAGAGCCTCGGCATGTGTGGACGCCATTGGGATCGCAAAAGCGTTCTACGGCACCCGTTGTTCTGGCTGATGGTCCCTGCCCTATTGGGCCCGCCTGCCTTTAGCACTGCATTCTTTTTTCATCAGGTTCATTATGCCAGCGTAGTTGAGATTTCGACTATGCAGATGGTCAGCTACTTCCCATTCTTTACGCTAATTACTGTCGGTGCCATGTTGATATCTGGCGCCTTGCTTGACCACTTCGGTACTGCGCGATTGCTTCCGCTTCACCAACTCCCAATGGTTTGCAGCTTTATAATCTTCTCAACACACATCTTCGGGTTAGGCGTCGGCTTTTTCTTTCTTGCGCTGACAACAGGTGCGCAAGCGACCCTGATTGCCGCCTTTTGGGCAGAATTTTACGGAACGGCGCATCTTGGCGCTATCAAAGCAATGGCTGCGGCAATCATGGTATTCGGCTCTGCGATTGGGCCGGGCCTAACGGGAGCCCTGATCGATTTTGGTGTAGGGATTGAAACGCAGTATCTTTGGATCGCGTGCTACTTCGTTCTCACAACCGGAATGATGTGGCTTGGCATCGCAACTTCGCGCGCAAAGCTAACGCAGTCGCTTTAGATAGACATAGTAAGCGCCAGTACCGCCATGGCGAATATGCGCCTCACTGACTTGCAATACAGCGCTAGCTACGGGTGCCATAGTCAACCAGTGCGGAACCTGCCGCTTTAACGCGCCCATGCGTTGTGGTGCGATCTCACCCGGATCATCTCGCTTGCCACCCTTGCCCGTAATCACCAACACCAAACGCTTTCCCGAACTTTGCGCTGACATAATAAATGAGATCAACGCAGGGTGCGCCTGCGCGACTGTCATGCCATGAAGATCAATGCGCCCTTCGGGTTTGAGTTTGCCGCGCTGCATTCCTTTGAAAGACTTCGCATCCATCTTCAACGGCGCGCTGCGCAAACGTTCGCTCAAAGCTGGCAACACGTCGCGCATCTCGCGACTAGCGGTCGGAACAGCGCCAAGCGTGAACGGCGCGATCGACTTTGGCTCAGGTTTCTTTGGTTTGTTGAGTATCGGCAGATCTTCTATCGGTGCACGTTTTGGCGGTGCAAGACGCTCTGTGGTGCGCGCAACTTGATTCCATAGATCTAGCTCTTCCGGCTTCAAACGACGTCGCGACATGTTACTGAACGTTCTCTGGCAAGTAGGCATAGGCGCGTTGAATTGGCATCAGAACAACCATACGTCCCGGATCACGCAAGCGACCCGCGTCTTTGCCTGCTTGATCACCCGTGCCAAAGAAAACATCAGCGCGTTGCGCACCCTTGATGGCCGACCCGGTATCCTGCGCGATCATCAAACGGCGAATTGGGTTTTTCCCGTCTTTTTCAAGCCAAACAGGCGATCCGAGTTTGGTAAATTTTGGATCAACCGCAATTGACCGCATCGTTGTGATCGAACGATTCATCGCGCCAAGCGGGCCTTTATCGGCAGGCACTTCGCTCACTTCGCGGAAAAAGACATAAGACGGATTGTGATAGAGCAAATTCTTACCATCTTCAGGATTGCGGCGAACCCAGTTCTTGATCACCTCAGCGGAAACCTGATGCGGTTTATAGATGCCGCGGCGCACCATTTCCTGACCAATAGAGCGATAGTTGTGCCGATTGGAACCTCGGTATCCTAGGCGCAAATAGCTACCATTGGGCAAACGAACGCGGCCTGACCCCTGAATTTGCAAAAAGAACAGCTCAACAGGATCATCGACGTAGCAAATCTCAAGATTGAGGCCATCCATCACGCCATCTTCTAGAATTTCGCGCCGTGTATGCCATTGCGATGCAGTCTTGGCGTCTTCGGGCATCCCATAAACAGGGTATTTATAACGCGCTGTCTTGGTGCGTGACCCGTCTAGCTCTGGCTCGAAGTAGCCAGTGAACAGTGCGTCCTTGCCGTCTTCTATTAAAAGTGGACGAAAGAACAACTCAAAGAAAGCGCGCGGGTTTTTTTGGTCTTCGGCAGCAGCGCATAGGGCCTGCCAATCCAAGGATTTCATGTCCCGGCAGGTGTTGCGAAACACTTCAAGTGCAGCGCCGTGGTCGTCTTCAGCCCAACCGTCAAGGTCTTTGAAATCTAGGATGCTATAGACGGTTTCCGCCTGTGCGGGGGCGCTCATTAAGACGCCCCCTGCAAATAAAAATGCCCTGAGGGCACTGATCATTCGCCAGTGGCAACAAGTTGCCAGTTAGGATCGTCGGAACCCATGCGGCGCGCGAAGGTCCAAATATCTTTCTGGCGCTTAACCTTGGTCTCGTCGCCTTCAACGATTTCACCGGCTTTGTCGCGCACGACTGACGTCATTTCACCGATAAAACGCACCGTGACTTCGCCAATACCATCTTCGAACGTCGCGTTCGTAAGAGCCATTTCGCGAATGCCGACGAATTGCGCTTCTACGGTGAGGCCCTGCTTTTCGCGAGATTCAACCACCTCGGCAAAGCTGGCATAGACGTCGTCATCAAGGAATGGCTTGATATCTGCCATATCACCACGCTCGAACCCCATGAGGATCATTTCATAAGCGCCGCGCGCACCGCCAAGGAAATCGGAAACACCAAAGGAAGGTTCTGCTGCTTTCATTTTTGCCAAGGCTTCAGCCGCTTCAGGCATACCTTCGGTATGATCAGCGATGTCGGGATCAGGGCCACCTTCGATCACTTCAAAGTCGGGGCGTTTACGCGTTGATTGCACTTGCGCTGGGGGTTTTTCAAAACCTTCCCGCGTGCCAAGAACGTTTTTCAAACGTAAGATGAGAAAAACTGCGATGCCAGCAAGCACCAAAAGCTGAATAATAGGCGAATTCATGTATGGGTCGTCCTTAATGGCATAGCAACACGTGTATTGCGCACTTATGTACGCAAGGACGGCGGTCAAGTCCACTACACCGCCAAGTGATAGGAGAACTTGAAAGATGTGGTTATTTTTAGCCTTTTTGTCTGTACCTTTGATAGAAATTGCACTTTTTATCCAAGTCGGTGGGGCAATTGGTCTTTGGTCCACCTTGGGAATCGTCGTGTTAACCGCGGTAATCGGCACTTTTCTTGTTCGAACGCAGGGCGCTTTGGCGATGAACAACCTTCGTCAGTCCTTTGGAACCCTTTCTGATCCGTCCGAACCCCTCGCTCACGGGGCAATGATCCTTGTTTCTGGCGCGCTTTTGCTGACACCGGGCTTCTTTACTGACGCTGTCGGCTTTGCCTTGCTCATTCCCGCAGTTAGATCTGCAGTGTTTCGCTACCTTAAGGCGCGCGTCAAAGTGCAAACCTTTGAAATGGGCGGCGGCCAACCCAGACAACACCCTCAGCGCGCTGACATTATCGAAGGAGACTTCGAAGAGGTGTCCCGCGATCCAAATGCCCCGCCGTCTGGTTGGACCAAGCATTGAGACCTGCGCATCTAACTGTTAAGCACAGCGCCAACTGAGCATTTTAACTGGAGATTTCCCATGGCTGAGAACGAAACAGCGGCAGCGCCCGAAGCACCGCAAATCAAGATGAACATCCTCGCGCAATTCATTCGCGATATGTCATTTGAAAACATCCTTGCGCAAAAAGGCATTCAGGGCGAAGTGAACCCAGACGTGCAGGTTCAGGTGAATCTGGACGCGAAAAAGCGTGCGGCCGACAACCAGTATGACGTGATCACCAAGATTGAGATTAACTCAAAGGTGAAAGACACAGGTCAGCAATTGTTCCTGCTTGAGCTTGAGTACGCTGGTGTGTTCCACATCGAAGGTGTTCCAGAGGATCAGCTTCACCCGTTCCTTTTGATCGAATGCCCACGCATGACGTTCCCATTCGTGCGCCGTATCGTTTCTGACGTCACGCGCGATGGTGGTTTCCCACCACTGAACCTCGAGAACATCGACTTTGTTGCGCTTTATCGTTCAGAGATCGAGCGCCGTCAGGCAGAAGCAGCGGCGCAAGCCCAGCCTAACTAAGCTTATTCCAAAGCGCACCTTCACCAAGCTTTTCAACAAAAGCGGCGTGCGCTTTGGCTTCTTCCTCTGTGATGCGCGAAGGCAGTGGGGTAGGGCGCTTGGACGCGCGCCATTCATCTTCTGCATTACCCGCCGTGTTCCCACCTGAGCTTGCAAGCACAAGACCGGGCTGACGACCACCAAGCAATTCAAGATAAACTTCCGCCAAAATCTCGGAATCGAGCAACGCGCCGTGCAGGGTACGGTTTGAGTTATCAATGTTGAAGCGGCGGCAAAGCGCATCCAACGATGCGGGCGATCCGGGAAAGCGTTTGCGCGCAATCGCCAAAGTGTCGAGCGCTTGCTCCCACGGCAATTGCGGCAGGTTGAGCCAACCAAGTTCCGCGTTGAGAAACTTCATATCAAAGGCGGCGTTATGGATAACCAATTTGTCGTCTTTGACGAAGTCCAAAAACTCCTGCGCGATGTCTTTGAAAACGGGTTTGTCACGTAGGAAATCATCACCCAATCCATGCACCTCGAACGCCTCTTGCGGCATTGCGCGTTCGGGGTTGATATATTGGTGGTAGGTTTTTCCAGTCGGCATCTGGTTGATCAATTCAACCGCGCCGATCTCAACGATCCTATCACCTTGTTGCGGATCAAAGCCTGTCGTTTCCGTATCTAGAACCAACTCACGCATCGCGCATCATCCCTTTGATATCTTCTATCACCGCCAAGACCTGCGCTTGTGCATGTTCTAGCGTGTCTGTTTCGATTTCATAGTTCGACCTCGCACGCTTTTCTTCAATGGGCATTTGCTTGGCAAGGATCTGTTCGAACTGCATTTCGCTCATTGTACCACGCTCCAAAACACGAGTGCGCTGGGTATCTGCGTCAGTAAATACGCAAGCGACTGCATCCATACGTTGATCGCCGCCTGTTTCGAACAAAAGCGGTATGTCAAAGACCAAAATGTCCTTATTAGACTCTGCTATGAAGCGCGCTCTATCTTCACCAACAAGTGGATGAACGATGGTTTCGATGATCTTCAATGCGCTTGGGTCAGCGCCGATAACCTCGCGCAAAGCGTCACGAGAGACAGCGCCTTCGGCAATCGCGGAAGGGAAGGCTACACTCATTGGCGCAACCGCCGCGCCGCCTTTTGAGTACAAACGATGCACGGCCGCATCCGCGTCCCACACATCACAACCCGCCTGCGCAAACATCTTTGCCGTAGTGGATTTACCCATTCCAATGGACCCAGTGAGACCTAGCTTAAACGTCATCGCAAGACTGCCGCGCGAAGCTCATCATCCACTTCTGGACGTGTTTTGAACCAACGCTCAAATCCTGGAACAGCCTGATGAAGCAACATGCCTAACCCATCAACAGCCGTCGCGCCTGCTTCTGTCGCAGCGCGCAAGAGCTTTGTCTGCATCGGTGTATAAACCAGATCGCTCACCACCATGTCTGGGCCAAGCGCATCAAGCGGAATACGCATCTCGGGCTTGCCAACCATGCCGAGGGACGTGGTGTTCACAATCGTTGTTGCGCCCTCCATCGCGTTACCTGCTTGTACCCAGTCGACAACTTTGATCGTTTCGCCAAATTCTTTCGCCAGCTGTTCTGCGCGCTCTGGAGAGCGGTTGGTCAGTCGAATTTCAGGCACGCCAATATCAACAAGCGACGCCAACACCGCACGCGAGGCACCACCAGCACCTAGAACCAGCGCGGGACCAGCTTTTGGGTTCCATTTGGGGGCAGATTGGACAAGGTTTTGAATAAAGCCATAACCATCCGTGTTATCCGCATGAATTTTTCCGTCTTTACGAAAAATCAGCGTATTCGCAGCACCGATCAGCTTTGCCCGATCTGTCACAAGATCGGCCAGTTCCAGTACGGCTTCTTTATGGGGCAGGGTTACGTTCACACCAACAAAGCCCATCGTCGGCAACATTCGAACGACGCTTTCTAGGTTCTCAGGGGCGATATCGATGGGAATATAGTGTCCCCGAATTGCGTATATTCGGAGCCAATGCCCGTGAAGCTGCGGCGATTTAGAATGGGCAATCGGGTGACCAAGAACACCGGCCAGTGGAATTTTCGTATCGCTCATTGCTGTAGCTCTCCTTTGAGGGTGAGATAGTTCACCAACTCAATCAACGGAAGGCCAAGGACGGTAAAATGATTGCCTTCAACCTGCGCAAACAGACGCACGCCTTCTGCTTCCAGCTTATAGCAACCAACGCAGTGACGCACATCGTCCCAATTGCGCTCCAAATAGCTATCAAGGAATTCGTCAGAGAATACACGCATCGTCAACCGAGCTTGGCCAACATGGCGCCAGATCGGTTTGCCCTCTTCATAAAGCACCGCTGCGGACAAAAGAGAGTGCCGCTTCCCACGTAGCTCTTGAAGTTGAGATCGAGCCTCGTCTTTTGTGCGTGCCTTGGAAAAAAGCGTCCCCTTGAGATCAAGCACTTGATCGCAACCCAGAACCAAGCGCTCTGGGTGTTTAGACGCAACGCGCTGCGCTTTCATTTCGGCAAGCGCATCTGCGATATCGCGCGGCGTCGCAGCGTCTGCCACCATCGCATCACGCATCATATCTTCATCAACACGGGGTTTGACAACTTCGATCAAAAGACCGGCATTTTCAAGCATGAGACGACGCGTCTCGGATCCTGAAGCAAGGATAAGGGGAGCAGGCATGTGGATAATTCCGTGGACTAAGATAAGGATTTGTTAAGGAACATTACTGGGCAACTCCGCGTCTGTTGGCAAGTTTCGGAACGTGCGTCTGTTTCATGATGTTTCACGCTGTTTTGTCCTCTGTGGAATAGAATAACTCTGACACCTGTTCCGAGGGTGAGACGGCAAAACTACACACTCTTTGCGCGTTTTTTTGCACACCAAAATTTCCTCTATCCGTTTGATTTATAAATAAAAAAATAACTTATCCACTTGTGTGTATGTATTCATAAGATTGTTTGTTTTTGTTAGTTTTTCTGTGGAAAACCGAGTAATCCACAGGTTTTGTTCACCCTACATAATCATCAACCTTTAATCTTTTCTTTATTATTACTAAGGATAGATATGTCCGACTTCCTTGCTCTCGCTTTCCCATGGATCAAGTCCTTGCATATCATGTCAGTGATATCTTGGATGGCAGGGTTGTTCTACTTCCCTAGATTGCTTGTGAACCATGCAGAACGGGACGATCCGACAGGTCTTCTTGATCAAACCTTTCAAGATATGGAACTGAAGCTGTTCAAGGTCATCATGAATCCAGCCATGATGGCAACTTGGATTTTTGGACTTTGCTTGGTCTTCACACCAGGAATCGTTGATTGGTCAGAAATCTGGCCTTGGACCAAAGCACTCGCAGTGAGCGGCATGACTTGGTTTCATCATTGGCTTGGACGGCGTCGTAAAGACTTTGTTAATGGATCAAATAGGTTCTCAGGCCGCCAGTATCGCCTCATGAATGAGGTTCCGACGGTTTTGATGGCCCTCATCGTAATCTCGGTCGTGGTGAAGTTCTAAGCGCCGAATTGACACGTAAGAGTAAGCGCTGTATTTGGCCTTTAACGCGCGCCCGTCCGGGAACCAACGCGCACTCCCATTTTTAGACTTATGAATGCAGCCCTGACCCTTTGTGCTGCGTAAGGATATATCCATGTCTCAGAATTCGCTAACGCTGTCCGAACTTAAGGCGCAAAGCCCCAAAAATCTGGTTTCGATGGCTGAAGAGCTTGAAATCGAAAACGCATCGACGATGCGCAAAGGCGAAATGATGTTCCAAATCCTGCGTGAACGCGCAGATGAAGGTTGGGAGATCATGGGTGATGGCGTTCTTGAAGTTCTTCAAGACGGATTCGGTTTCCTGCGCTCACCAGAGGCGAATTATCTTCCAGGCCCAGATGACATCTATGTTTCGCCTGAAATGATCCGGAAATATTCTTTGCGTACTGGTGATACGGTTGATGGTGTCATTACAGCGCCTGATGAAAACCAACGTTACTTTGCCTTGGTTAGCGTAATGCAGATTAACTTTGAGGCACCAGAGAAGACCAAGCACAAGATTGCCTTTGATAACCTGACACCGCTCTATCCTGACGAACGTTTCAAGATGGAGATTGAAGATCCAACAATCAAAGATCGCTCTGCGCGTATCATTGATTTGGTTGCTCCGATTGGTAAAGGTCAGCGTTCTTTGATCGTTGCCCCACCGCGCACTGGTAAAACGGTTCTGTTGCAGAATATTGCCGCAAGCATCGAAGCGAACCACCCGGAGTGCTATTTGATCGTTCTTCTGATTGACGAGCGTCCTGAAGAAGTGACCGACATGCAGCGCTCTGTGAAGGGTGAGGTTGTTTCCTCTACCTTTGACGAACCAGCAACGCGCCACGTAGCTGTATCTGAAATGGTTATCGAAAAAGCCAAACGTCTCGTGGAACATAAGCGAGATGTTGTGATCCTTCTCGACTCGATCACAAGACTTGGTAGAGCCTTCAACACTGTGGTGCCGTCTTCTGGTAAGGTTCTAACAGGTGGTGTTGATGCAAACGCCCTTCAACGTCCAAAGCGCTTCTTCGGTGCTGCGCGTAACATTGAAGAGGGCGGATCGCTTACAATTATTTCAACTGCGTTAATCGACACAGGTTCGCGTATGGACGAAGTTATCTTTGAAGAATTCAAAGGTACGGGTAACTCAGAAATCGTTCTTGATCGTAAGATTGCTGATAAACGTGTCTTCCCAGCGATAGATATTCTCAAGTCAGGTACGCGTAAGGAAGACCTGCTTATCGACAAGGTCGATCTTCAGAAAACCTTTGTTCTGCGCCGTATTCTTAACCCGATGGGCACAACCGATGCGGTGGAATTCCTGCTTGGGAAACTCAAGCAAACCAAGAACAATGCCGAGTTCTTTGATTCAATGAATACCTAAGCCTTTTGTGGGGCGGGTGTCATGGATACAATTTACGCATTAGCCACAGCCCATGGCAAAGCCGGCGTTTCTGTCATTCGCATTTCTGGTCCAATGGCGTGGAATGCGGGTGAGGCGCTTTGTGGTGATTTGCCAGCGTCGCACAAAGCGGGGCTTCGCAATATAAGGGATACGCAAGGAGCTTTGGTTGACCAAGCTCTTGTTCTTCCCTTCGAAGATCGCAAAAGTTTTACTGGCGAATCCGTTGTCGAGCTGCATTTACATGGCAGTACCGCCATTGTAGCGCGTGTCATGGAAATGCTTAGCCAACTGCCTGACCTGAGATTGGCAGAGGCAGGTGAGTTTACGCGTCGTGCTCTGGAGAATGGAAAACTCGATCTCGCGCAGGTCGAAGGGCTTGCTGATCTCATCGACTCAGAAACGGAAGCTCAACGTAAGCAAGCGGTTCGAATACTAGCTGGGGACTTGGGCCGAGTCGCAGGAATTTGGCGGATCGATCTTATTCGTGCTGCGTCACTCCTCGAAGCGACTATTGATTTCGCTGACGAAGATGTCCCGGTTGATGTCACACCCGAAGTTCGTGAACTTTTGGTTCGCAGTCAAACCGCAATTGAAAAAGAAGCCGCAGGTGTGCGAGTGGCAGAGCGCATTCGGTCAGGTTTTGAAGTCGCGATCATTGGGGCACCGAATGTTGGTAAATCGACACTTCTCAATTCTATTGCTGGCCGCGAAGCTGCTATTACATCTGAATATGCAGGCACCACGCGGGATGTGATTGAGGTAAAGCTAGACCTAAATGGTTTGGCAGTTACTTTACTTGATACCGCTGGGCTTCGGGAAACGAGCGATCATGTCGAAAGAATTGGGATTGATCGCGCTCTGTCACGCGCGAAAGATGCAGATCTTCGAGTGTTTCTGAAGTCCTCAACTGAGGAAGCGTTGCCTTTTGAGGCGGAAGAACAAGATTTACAGGTCATTGGAAAAGCTGACACCAAGACGGTTACTGAGGTCTTAAGCGTTTCAGGTATAACGGGGCAGGGCGTAGATTTACTCGTCGATGAGATTTCTTCAGTTTTGAAAGAGCGCTCTGCGAATGCGGGAATCGCGACGCGGGAACGTCATCGTGTAGCGCTTGAAAACGCGACACAGTTTCTTGATGCGGCAAAGGCGGGGCTAGAGAATGGCCCAGATCTTTACGATATCGTCGCAGAGGATTTACGATCTGCTATACGTGCCTTGGATAGTTTAATCGGGCATGTGGATGTCGAGAATGTTTTGGACGAAATTTTTTCGAGTTTCTGTCTGGGCAAGTAAGGAGTGTTTCACGTGAAACAATCGAATTACGATGTTGTCGTTATTGGCGGTGGTCATGCGGGATGCGATGCAGCACATGCCGCAGCACGTATGGGATCCAAGACCGCATTGGTTACCCTAACCGAAGATGGTATTGGTGTCATGTCTTGTAATCCTGCCATCGGAGGGCTGGGGAAGGGTCATCTCGTTCGAGAAATCGATGCGCTGGATGGCGTCATGGGGCGGGTAGCGGATAAGGCAGGCATACAATTTCGCCTTCTCAATCGTCGCAAAGGCCCCGCCGTGCAAGGACCGCGAGCTCAGTCTGACAGAGCAATCTACCGCGCGGAAATGCTGCACGAGATCAAAGCACAAGCCAATCTCGATATCATTGAGGGCGAAGCTGTTGACTTTGTGATGGACGGTACCGTTGTTCGCGGGGTTGTTCTGGCGGACGGTAGAGTTCTGAATTCAGGTGCGACCATCCTTACAACAGGGACATTCCTGCGTGGCGTCATTCATATTGGTGATGTTGCAAAGCCAGGCGGTCGCATGGGTGATAAACCGTCTATCAAGCTTGCAGAGCGTATGGACGACTTCAACCTTGCTCTTGGTCGGCTGAAAACAGGGACGCCACCGCGACTTGATGGACGCACTATCAACTGGAGTATCCTCGATAGCCAGCCCGGTGATGACGATCCAGTTCTATTTTCATTTATGTCGAAAGGCATAAGTGCAAAGCAGGTGAACTGTGGGATCACACACACAAACGAAGAAACGCACCGCCTAATCGTAGATAACCTAAAGAGAAGTGCGATGTACGGTGGCCATATTGATGGTATTGGCCCGCGCTATTGCCCTTCGATTGAGGACAAAGTCGTTAGATTTGCTGACAAAACCTCACATCAGATATTCTTGGAGCCAGAAGGTGTAGACGATCACACAGTTTATCCTAATGGTATCTCGACAAGCTTGCCTGAAGACGTTCAGTTTGATTACGTGCGCTCTATTCGGGGATTGGAAGAGGCCAAAATCCTTCAACCCGGATATGCGATTGAATATGATTATGTTGATCCTCGTGCGCTTGATTCATGCTTGATGGTCAAGACCGTGCCGGGGCTTTATCTAGCTGGGCAGATCAATGGAACAACGGGCTACGAGGAAGCAGCGGCGCAAGGTCTCGTTGCTGGTTTGAACGCTGCTCTTGCTGTTCAGGAACGTGAACCTGTGATTTTCAGCAGAACCAATAGCTATATTGGCGTGATGGTTGATGATCTCACGACACGTGGTGTTGCTGAACCTTATCGTATGTTTACCTCGCGGGCCGAATTCCGTTTGTCCCTGCGGGCAGATAACGCTGATCAACGGTTAACGCCTCTGGGGATTGAGATTGGTTGCGTTGCTTCCGATCGTGAAGACCTGTTCCGTGATAAACAGAACAAGATTCAAAGCGTTGTTACGCAGCTGAAGTCGAAGTCTCTCACTCCCAAGGAGGTCATTTCCGGAGGCATTAGCGTGAAGCAGGATGGAAATCGTCGTAATGGTATCCAAGTGCTCGCCTTTCCTGATGTCAAATTTGAGGATATCCTACCGTTGTTTCCCGATCTTGAGGCGACTGAAAAACCGATCAGGGATCAGGTTGAACGAGACGCGCTTTATTCCAACTATATCGATCGTCAACAGAAGGATGTTGATGCGCTTCGTCGCGATGAAGCGCAGACTATTCCAAAAGAGTTCGATTATGCCGAAATTGAAAGCTTATCCAACGAATTGAAACACAAGTTGACGAACGTTAGACCTCATAATCTAGCGCAAGCGGGACGTGTTGATGGAATGACACCTGCTGCTTTAACTCTCATTATGGCGAAGCTTCGACAGAGAAAGAGTGCTTAGATGGGTTATCGACTTGGTGATCTCGATGTTTCACGTGAAACATATGAACGACTGCAAACTTATTCAGATCTGTTGAAAAAGTGGAATCCCAAGATCAACCTTGTTTCAAAAGGCACGATTGATGATCTTTGGGAACGGCACATTGTAGATTCTGCGCAAATTTTCGAATTGAGAAACAACAGTGCGAAACGCTGGGTCGATTTGGGTAGTGGTGGCGGTTTCCCTGGTTTGGTGATTGCTATTCTCGCTATGGAGTTTGCGCCAAGTATGAAGGTAACTCTGGTTGAGAGCGATAAACGCAAGAGCGCGTTCTTGCGTACTGTTTCACGTGAAACAGGATGTGAGGCCAACATCGTTGCGGAAAGGATAGAAAACGTCCCTCCGTTGAATGCCGATGTTCTCTCAGCCAGAGCGCTTGCTGATCTTGATGCATTGCTAGGCTTTGCAAAGCTGCATTTAGAAGCAAAAGGCACTTGCCTGTTTCCAAAGGGACATACTTGGGAAAAAGAAGTGGATAAGGCCCATGAATCATGGCGCTTTTCTTGCGAAATAACTAAAAGTCAAACTCAAGACCAAGCCGTGATACTAAAGATAGAAGAGATTGAACATGTCTGATCCTACCCGTTCGAATGGTACCAAAATTGTTGCGGTGGTGAATCAGAAGGGTGGCGTAGGAAAGACGACAACGACGATCAACCTCGCGGCGGCAATGGTAGCAGAAGGTCGCCGCGTTTTGATCATTGATCTTGATCCTCAAGGTAACGCTTCTACTGGACTTGGCATCGACGCAACTGCGCGCGAGTTAACCACATACGAGCTGATTTTGGATGACGTTGCTCTTGATGATGTCATTCAGAAAACCTCCACAGACAACCTATTCATCGTTCCAGCAACGGTCGATCTAAGTTCAGCTGATATCGAACTTATGGCGAATGAAAAGCGCAGCTTTTTGCTACACGACGCCCTGCGCCAACCTTTGATGGATGGCTATCAGTTCGACTATATTCTGATTGATTGCCCACCCTCGCTTAACCTTTTGACTGTGAACGCGATGGTCGCAGCTCATTCCGTTTTGGTGCCGCTACAAAGCGAATTTTTCGCGCTAGAAGGCTTGTCTCAGTTAATGCTAACCATTCGTGAAGTACGTCAAACGGCCAATCCCGATCTTCGAATTGAAGGCGTGGTTCTGACGATGTTCGATGCGCGTAATAACCTGTCACAGCAAGTTGAGACCGATGCGCGAGACAATCTTGGCGATATTGTTTTTGACACCAAGATTCCTCGAAATGTGCGTGTCAGCGAAGCGCCATCATTTGCCCAGTCTGTGTTGGAGTACGATCCAACCTCCAAGGGGGCGCAGGCATACAGATCGCTGGCGCGAGAAGTGATCGAGAAAAATCAGAAAACAGCGGTTTAAGGGGATAAGTCATGGCTGAAGGAAGAAAAAACCGTGGTTTGGGACGTGGACTATCTGCATTGATGGCAGATGTCGGGCCAGAGCCGACAAGTTCGCGAACAAGTCCTCCGCGTCCGGATATGATGGTTCCGATTGAGAAGGTGTTCGCAAACCCTGATCAGCCGCGTCGTAGCTTTACAGAAGATCAGCTGCAAGACTTGGCGGCGTCTATAAAGGCCAAAGGTATCATTCAACCGCTTATCGTGCGTGCAAGAGGCGAAGGCGAATATGAAATCGTAGCGGGCGAACGTCGTTGGCGTGCTGCTCAAATAGCGCAACTCCATGATATTCCAGTATTAATTCGGGAATTTACCGATACTGAGGTACTTGAAGTCGCGATTATCGAGAACATTCAACGCGCTGATTTGAATCCGGTCGAAGAAGCGACAGGCTATCGCCAGCTCATGGACAAATTTGGCCATACGCAGGAAAAACTTGCCGAAGAAATGGGCAAAAGTCGCAGCCATATCGCAAATCTAATGCGCCTTTTGCAATTGCCTTCAGATGTTCAGGACATGCTAGTGGCAGGACAGCTCTCGGCAGGGCATGCGCGCGCGTTGATAACATCCGACGACCCTTCGGCGTTGGCAAAGCAAGTTGTTGCGCAAGGTTTGTCGGTACGTGCAACAGAAGCATTGGCGAAGAAAAAGCCAGATACGGGTGGTGGGTCTTCCTCGAAACGCCGCGTTGCTGGTACGGAAAAAGATGCCGACACGAAGGCGCTTGAAAAAGATTTGAGCGCAGCAGTCGGATTGCCTGTCCAAGTGGATCACAAGGCAGGCGGCGAGTCGGGTCAGGTTTCGATCAAATATGCATCGCTCGATCAGTTGGACGAAATCTGCCGTATTCTAAGCATCACCTAGAAAATCAATTCGGCAATGACCGAGTTCAGCAACAAACGACCTTGAGAGCTGGCCCGCAATTGCGGGCCTTTTCTTTTGAGTAGGCCCAGTTCGATGAGATGCGATAGAGCGATTTCATTCAATGGCTGTTTTGCGAGCGCTTCAATGCGGGCCACGTCAATGCCCTCAGAAATGCGCAAACCCATCATGAGGTATTCGTTGGCTTGATCCGTCGCGGACAATTGGTTGCGAACCTTCTCGCCTGTGCCGCGCTCGGAATTTTCCAACCAGGCGTTTGGCATTTTATAATGTTCTGTCGCGTGACGTTGACCGTTGATCGTCAACCGTCCGTGCGCGCCGGGGCCAATTCCGAGGTAATCACCATAGCGCCAATAGATCAGGTTGTGCCGCGACTCGGCTCCGATCTTGGCGTAATTGGAAACTTCGTAGCCTGAAAAGCCGGCTCTCTCGCAGAGCTCGTTGGTAATATCGTACATATCTGCGGCGAGGTCCTCGACAGGAAGCCCTGTGAGACCGCCTTTTTCGTAACGAGCCGAAAAAGCTGTGCCTTTTTCGATAGTTAACTGATAAAGTGACAGATGATCAATTGCCAAACAAAGGGCTTCATTTAGCTCATTTTTCCAGTTTTCGAGGGTTTGGTCCTGTCGTGCGTATATAAGATCGAAACTCACACGTTCAAATGTGCTGCGCGCAATGTCGAAGGCGTGCTTGGCTTCTTCGACAGAGTGGATGCGTCCGAGACGTTTTAGGTCGCGATCATTCAGCGCCTGAACACCCATCGAGATTCGGGAAACACCGCCATCCGCATAACCACGGAAGCGGCCAGCCTCGACCGAACCGGGATTTGCCTCGAGCGTGATTTCTGGGTCGTTGGACATCGGCCAATGCTTGCGGATCCGCTCAATGATTGCAGTGACGCTATCGGGATGCATGAGGCTAGGCGTGCCGCCGCCAAAAAAGATTGAGGTGACGATCCGATTTGGAAGTTCAAGCGCCGCGCGATCAAGTTCAGCGAGATAGGAACGCAACCAGCGCGCCTCATCTATTTCACGTGAAACGTGGCTGTTGAAATCACAATAGGGACACTTGGCCTGACAGAACGGCCAGTGGACATAAATGCCAAAGCCGCCGTTTTGCCAATCAGCGTTCAAAACAGCCCTTTACCAATTTGGCAAACGCGTCTGCGCGATGGCTGATTTCGTTTTTCTTCTCAAACGCCATTTCGCCAAACGTGATGTCATAACCATCTGGCATGAACATCGGATCGTAGCCATGACCAACCGAGCCACGCATCGGCCAAACGAGCGATCCGTTAACTTTTCCTTCGAACACTTCGTCGTGTCCATCGGGCCAAGCGAGAACAAGCGTCGAGCAAAAGCGCGCCTTGCGAGGGTGGGGAGCGTTGATCGCCTCCAGCTTGTTATGTGTCTTGGTCATCGCCATAACGAAGTCGCGCCCGTTTGGCGTTTCTGCCCAATCAGCAGTGTAAACGCCCGGCTCGTTCCCAAGCGCTTCAACTTCAATTCCGCTGTCGTCAGACAACGCAGGCAAGCCCGTCGCCTTGACCGCCGCGTGGGCTTTGATGCGCGCATTACCTACGAAATTGTTTTCGGTCTCTTCAGGCTCTGGCAGGTTCTTTTCCGCTGCGCCAACAACACTCACCCCAAAAGGCGCAAGCAATTCGCGCATTTCTTCGAGCTTTCCAGCGTTGTGCGTTGCAATGAGAAGGGTTTGCTCAGTGAACTTTCGGCTCATGCTGTTGCTGCCAATTGCAGTTCTGACAACTCTTTAACGCCCTTTTCAGCGAGATCGAGCAATTGGTTCATTTGATCGCGCGAATATGTGCTGCCTTCAGCGCTCATCTGGGTTTCGATCATTTGGCCATTGGCGAGCATGATAAAGTTACCATCGACGCCTGCTTCGCTGTCTTCTGGATAATCAAGGTCCAACACAGGTTGACCCGCGTAGATGCCGCAAGAGACCGCAGAAACGGGACTGATGAGCGGATCAGAGATCACGTCACCCGCCTTGATCAGCTTGTTCACTGCAAGTTTCAGTGCGACCCAGCCGCCTGTGATGGAGGCACAGCGCGTGCCGCCGTCGGCCTGAATGACATCGCAATCAATGGTGATTTGACGCTCGCCCAATGCAACGCGATCGACGCCAGCACGCAAAGAACGCCCTATTAGTCTCTGAATTTCGACGGTTCGACCTCCTTGTTTGCCTGCTGTCGCTTCGCGGCGCATACGTGATGTGGTGGAGCGGGGAAGCATGCCATATTCAGCGGTTACCCAACCCAATCCTGACCCTTTGATAAACGGAGGAACCCGGGCTTCAAGCGTGGCGGTGCACAAAACATGGGTATCGCCCATCTTGATCATGCAAGACCCTTCGGCATGTTTCGTCACATTGGTTTCGATAGAAACAGCGCGCATTTCGTCGAGTTTACGTCCAGAGGGTCGCATAAAGTATCCTTTCGATTTGCCTATGAGATACAGGCGCGCTGCATCGGGACGCAACCCCGATTGACCTTTGGCTTTGAGAGCGGTCTTAATGGGGCGTTCCTTGGGAAAGAGAATATGCAGGACGGACCACAATTACTGTCGGAGATGAATGATCGCTCGCGCGAAGTGTTTCGCCAGATCGTCGAGGGCTATCTCGCCAATGGCGAACCTGTCGGATCGCGTACCTTAACGCGGTCGCTGTCGGAAAAGGTAAGCGCAGCGACCATCCGTAATGTGATGCAGGATCTGGAATTTCTTGGCCTTCTTGGCAGCCCCCATGTGAGCGCGGGGCGCGTGCCGACGCAAAAAGGTCTGCGCATGTTTGTTGATGGCCTACTTGAAGTCGACGACCTCGATAGCAGCGATCGCGACAAGATAAACACGACTGTCGGGAACGGATCTGACGTTGGTGATTTGTTGGATCGCGTTGGGTCAGCGCTATCTGGTGTAACGCAAGGGGCCTCGCTGGTTTTGACCCCGAAACACGAAGCGCCAATCAAGCACATTGAGTTTGTATCGCTTTCCACAGATCGTGCGTTGGTGGTGCTGGTTTTTGGCGATGGCCATGTTGAAAATCGCTTGTTCACACCGCCGCCCGGCCAAACCCCTAGTTCTATGCGTGAAGCCGCGAATTTTCTGAATGCGCTTATGGAAGGGCGTACGCTGAGCGAGTTACAAACAGTGATTCGCCATGAAATCTTGGCGCGTCGTCAAGAAATAGATGCCTTGGCGCGTGACTTGATTGATAGCGGATTGGCCGTTTGGGAAAATGAGGGCGAGCATCATGAGCGTTTGATCGTGCGTGGGCGCTCCAATTTGCTGGCGGGAGAGGCGGAAGAAGAAGAGTTAGAACGCATCAGAACCCTGTTTGATGACCTTGAACGCAAGCGAGATATCGCTGATTTTCTGGAACTTACCCAAGACGGCGACGGTGTGCGCATTTTTATTGGCTCTGAGAACAAACTTTTCTCACTTTCGGGTTCCTCTTTGGTCGTTTCTCCTTATATGAACGCTGATCGAAAAATTATCGGTGCTGTGGGCGTCATTGGCCCGACTCGTTTGAATTACGGACGGATCGTTCCAATTGTTGATTACACGGCACAGCTGGTCGGCAAGCTCATTTCCGACCGAAGCTAAAGGTAGAGAAATGGCAAAGCGTGACGAAAACGAATTTCTAGACGACTTAGATGCGCTGGAAGCGGAATTTGATGAACAGGAAGAGGCAGAGCCGACTGAAGAAGAGTTAGCTGCCGATGAATTGGCCGTACTAACGGCAGAGCGCGACGAGTTTAAAGACCGCTTTATGCGCGCTTTGGCAGATGCAGAGAACGCGCGCAAGCGTTCGGACCGTGATCGCAAAGAAGCGGAAAATTATGGCGGCTCCAAGCTGGCCCGCGATTTGCTGCCTGTCTATGACAACATGAAACGCGCCTTGGAGGCGGCGACTGACGAGCAACGCGAAGTTTCCGCTGCATTGATTGAAGGCGTCGAGCTAACCATGCGCGAGTTGGTTAACGTCTTTGGAAAACACGGAATTTCGCCTGTTTCTCCAGAGGTTGGCGACAAGTTTGACCCGCAAGTGCATCAAGCAATGTTCGAAGCGCCGGTTCCGGGCACGACTGCTGGCGACATTATTCAAGTCGCGGCAGAAGGCTTTATGCTGCATGACCGTTTGCTGCGTCCTGCACAGGTTGGGGTTAGCTCAACTCCTAAGTAATCCATCGGACTTGAGGATTACATAAAGAAGATACGAGGCGTTTCGATTAGGTTCGAGACGCCTCTTTCAGTTGATAGATAAGATCCAGCGCATCTTTTGGTGTGAGTTCATCAGGATGGATCGTTTCGAGTAGATCGACCGCAGGGGATTGTTTCGTTTGAACTGGTGCAGGGGGCGGAGCGGCTGAGAATAGAGGAAGATCGTCGATAACGGCCTTTTGCCCGCCGCCTTCGCGCTCGCCCTTTTCGAGCGCATCCAGAACAATGCGCGCGCGTTCAACAACTGCGCTTGGTAGGCCAGCAAGCTTGGCGACCTGAACACCGTAACTGCGATCTGCGGCGCCTTTGATGACCTCGTGAAGAAAGATGACATCTCCCTCCCATTCACGCACGGAAACTGTAGCATTTTCCGCTCCGTCAAGCTTGGCAGTGAGGTTGGTCAACTCATGATAGTGCGTGGCAAAAAGCGCACGTGATTTGTTGACGTCATGTAGATGTTCGAGCGTGGCCCAAGCGATGGAAAGACCATCGTAGGTCGCAGTGCCGCGGCCAATTTCATCAAGAATGACCAGCGCGCGATCATCCGCTTGGTTAAGGATCGCAGCGGTTTCGACCATTTCTACCATAAAAGTAGAGCGCCCTCGCGCGAGATCATCAGAGGCGCCAACACGGCTAAACAATTGGCTGACAACACCGATATGTGCAGATTGCGCTGGCACAAAACTTCCCATCTGCGCCAATACAGCGATGAGAGCGTTCTGACGCAGAAACGTAGATTTACCCGCCATGTTGGGACCAGTGAGTAACCAAATCGCGGCGCCATCAATATCATCTGCCAGATCGCAATCATTGGCGATGAAAGGCGCGCCGCCTTGGCTGCGAAGGGCATGTTCGACGACTGGATGACGCCCCCCGCGGATGTCGAAAACGCGGGTTCCGTCGACCTTGGGTGCGTTCCAATTTTCGGAACGCGCAAGCGCGGCGAGGCTTGCGTTAAGATCAAGCTCTGCAAGGGCACGGGCGGTGTTGGATACCTCAGCCGCCTTCGCCAGAATTGCATTTGTTAGAGTCTGAAAGTGGCGCTTTTCGATTTCCAAAGCTCGGTTGCCAGCGTTGAGAATTTTGGTCTCAAGTTCGGACAGATCAACGGTGGTAAAACGCACTTGGTTCGCTGTGGTTTGACGATGGATAAAGGTCTCATTCAGCGGTGCCGCGAGCATCTTTTCTGCATGCGTGGCCGTGGTTTCAATGAAGTAGCCAAGGACGTTATTGTGCTTGATCTTAAGTGACGCAATGCCGGCGGTATCAGCATAGCTCTTTTGCATGCTTGCAATGATACCGCGCCCCTCATCGCGCAAGGCACGGGTTTCATCGAGCTCTTCGTCAAAGCCAGATGCGATAAACCCGCCATCACGAGAGAGAAGGGGAGGTTCGGCCACCAGCGCATCGCTCAGAAGCTCGATGAGTTCTATGTGGTTGCCAAGCGCATGAAGATTTTCGCTCAACAGGTCAGGTGCGGCGTCAAAGCCGTTGGTTTGGATAACCTCTGCTTGCTCAAGACCATTGCGGATGGCTGCGATATCCCGAGGTCCGCCACGATCCAGCGAAATGCGCGAAAGAGCGCGATCCAAATCTGGGACCTTTCGCAAAGAACTGCGCAAGTCTTCGCAGGCACGGTCGTTTTTGAAGAACCATGACACCGCGTCTAATCGTGCTTGTATCGTCTGTAGATCGCGCGACGGACTGGACAAGCGTCGCTCAAGCAAACGACCACCACCCGCTGTGACACTGCGATCTATCACTGCCAAAAGCGAGCCGGCACGCCCGCCGTTCAAAGCTTGGGTGAGCTCGAGATTGCGGCGCGTTGCAGCGTCGATTTGCATCGTGCCACCGCTGCTTTCTTTTTGGGGTGGGCGCAGCAGGGGGAGCTTGCCTTTTTGGGTTATGTCCAAATATTCGATCAACGCGCTCATCGCTGAAATTTCAGCGCGCGTGAATTCGCCAAATGCATCAAGCGAGGCGATTTGAAAAACATCGCAAATACGTTTTGCACCTTGCACACTATCAAATGCGCTGGGTGACAAGGGTGATGTAGATGCGCCAGATTCAGAGACTAAATTGAGGGTTTCAATGTCTGAGGTGTCCGAAAGGACTACCTCGCTTGGCGCAAGTCGGGCAAGTTCAGGTGAAAGACGAACAGCATTTACAGGCATCACGTGAAACGCACCTGTGGACATATCGGCCCAAGCAAGAGCCCCATCGCCGCGCACATCGGAATAGGCAGCAAGAAAGTTATGACGCCGTGCTTCCAGCAGGCTTTCTTCGGTCAAGGTGCCGGGTGTGACGAGGCGAATAACCTCGCGGCGCACAACAGATTTGCTGCCGCGCTTCTTTGCTTCAGCGGGGCTTTCCATTTGCTCGCACACGGCAACGCGATACCCTTTGCGGATAAGCGTGAGCAGATACCCTTCGGCGGCGTGATGCGGAACACCGCACATGGGAATTTCATTCCCCTCATGTTTGCCGCGTTTGGTTAACGCAATGTCGAGTGCTTCGGACGCAGCAACGGCGTCATCAAAAAACAGTTCGTAAAAATCACCCATCCTGTAGAACAGCAACGCTTCGGGATAATCTTGTTTGATCTCCAGAAATTGCGCCATCATTGGCGTTACGGATGGTTTGGCAGTGCTCATGAAATTCCCCTGAACTTGAAGGGTAGACTACCTTTAGCGCTACCAAGGTGAAAGCTGAAAACCAAGGGGTGTTGAGCGTGGCACGCGCATAAGATATGAGGCCGAAACGCCATAGGGAATGCACCGAAATGTCCAAGCAAAAGATCACCGATGAAGACGCTCTTGCGTTCCACCTAGAGCCGACGCCGGGCAAGTTTGAAATTAGCGCAACCGTGCCAATGACAACGCAGCGTGATTTATCGTTGGCCTATTCGCCGGGCGTTGCTGTTCCATGTGAAGCAATCGCTGAAAATCCCGAGTTGGCCTATGATTATACCAACAAGGGCAACCTTGTTGCGGTGATTTCCAACGGTACTGCGGTTCTTGGCCTCGGCAATCTTGGCGCGCTTGGCTCCAAGCCGGTGATGGAAGGTAAGGCGGTTCTGTTCAAGCGTTTCGCGGATGTGAATTCCATCGATATCGAGCTTGATACAGAAGACCCCGACAAGTTCTGTGAAGCCGTGCGTTTGATGGGACCAACTTTTGGCGGCATCAACCTTGAGGACATCAAGGCACCAGAATGTTTCATCATCGAGCAGCGCCTTAAGGAAGAAATGGACATACCTGTCTTCCACGATGACCAGCACGGCACGGCTGTTATCTGTGCGGCAGGTCTTTTGAACGCTTTGCATTTGTCTGGCAAAAAGATCGAAGATGTGAAGATCGTTCTTAACGGAGCAGGCGCTGCTGGCATTGCGTGTATCGAGTTGCTCAAATCCATGGGCGCGCGACACGAAAACTGCATCGTTTGCGATACCAAAGGCGTGATTTATCAGGGTCGTACCGAGGGTATGAACCAGTGGAAATCGGCGCATGCGATTACAACGGAATTGCGAACGCTTGAAGAAGCGATGAAGGGCGCAGATGTCTTTCTTGGTGTGTCGGTAAAAGGTGCCGTGACGCAAGAGATGGTTCAGGCGATGGCGGATAACCCGGTTATCTTCGCGATGGCGAACCCTGATCCGGAAATCACGCCAGAAGACGCCCATGAAGTGCGCGCAGACGCGATTGTTGCGACGGGCCGTAGTGATTACCCGAACCAAGTGAACAACGTATTGGGCTTTCCTTATTTGTTCCGCGGCGCTTTGGACATTAACGCACGTGCGATCAACGATGAAATGAAGATCGCATGCGCCCACGCTTTGGCGAACTTGGCGCGTGAAGATGTGCCTGACGAAGTGGCACTGGCTTATGGCAAAAACCTGACGTTCGGCCGTGATTACATCATTCCGACGCCGTTTGATCCGCGTTTGATCCACCGCATTCCCCCTGCTGTGGCTAAGGCAGGTATGGACACTGGCGTTGCGCGCCGTCCGATCATCGACATGGAGTCATATGAGCTTTCGCTAAAAACGCGTATGGATCCAACGGCAAGCATTCTGCGCGGTATTAATGCGCGCGCACGTTCTGCGCAGGCACGGATGATTTTTGCAGAGGGTGACGATCCGCGCGTCTTGCGCGCTGCGGTCACGTATCAACGTAATGGCCTTGGAAAAGCGCTTGTTGTCGGACGCGAAAAGGATGTGAGGGTCAAGCTTGAAGAAGCTGGCCTTGGAGATGCCTATCGTGAGTTGGAAGTGGTAAACGCGGCAAATACGCAGCATCTCGATACCTACAAAGAGTATCTCTACGAGCGCTTGCAGCGCAAAGGATTTGACCGCGTCGATGTTCACCGTCTTGCAACGCGGGATCGTCACGTATTTTCATCTTTGATGTTGGCGCACGGGCATGGTGATGGCCTTGTGACCGGTGCAACACGCAAATCTGCGCATGTGCTTGAGCTGGTGAACCACGTATTTGACGCAGATGCCAAGAACGGTGCCGTTGGCGTTACAGCATTGCTGCACAAAGGTCGAATCGTCTTGATGGCGGATACGTTGGTGCATGAATGGCCTGACGAGAACGATCTTGCGACGATTGCAGAGCGCGGAGCAGCGGTTGCGCGTCACTTGGGGCTTGAGCCGCGTGTCGCTTTTGTTAGCTTCTCAACCTTTGGCTATCCTGTTTCGGAGCGCGCGGAAAAGATGCACATTGCACCAAGCGTTCTACAAGAACGCGGTGTAGATTTTGAGTACGAAGGCGAAATGACGGTTGATGTAGCGCTGAATGCCAAGTCGGCTGAGCAATACCCATTCTCGCGTTTGACTGGCCCCGCAAATGTTTTGGTTGTGCCTGCGCGCCACTCTGCCAGTATTTCCGTTAAGCTGATGCAGGAAATGGCAGGTGCGACGGTGATTGGTCCAATTCTAAGCGGCGTTGATAAGCCGATTCAGATTTGTTCAACTGTTGCGACGGCGAATGACATTTTGAATATGGCGGTATTGGCTTCCTGTAAGGTGGGTTAATCCCGCCTTTAAGGGGCGCATATGACCATCTTCAATCTTGGATCGATCAACGCTGACCACGTCTACCGTGTCCCGCATTTGCCGGGCGCAGGGGAAACCTTGGCGGCACATTCATTGCAAACGGGCTTGGGCGGCAAGGGCGCAAATATGTCGGTCGCTGCTGCGCGAGCAGGTAGCCATGTGGCGCACATAGGCGCGGTTGGCAAAGATGGGCTTTGGGCGAGAGATCGATTGATGGAATACGGGGTTGATACGCGCCATATCTCGTCAATAGACACTCCCACGGGTCACGCAATTATCAACGTTGATGACGCTGGTGAGAATGCAATTACACTATTGTCGGGTGCAAATCAGGCCATACCAATTGCGTCAATTGAACAAGCTTTGAGTTTAGGCACCACAGCCGACATTTTTGTTACCCAGAATGAAACGAATGCACAGGCTGATGCGGCTAAAATAGCCTCTACGCTGGGGTTTCGTGTCTGTTATGCAGCCGCTCCCTTTGATGCTCAAGCTGTGGAACGCGTCCTGCCGTATCTAGATTTTCTGATACTGAATGAGGTTGAGGCGGCTCAACTTGAAGCGGCTCTTTCAACACGCATTGATGCGATGGACGTCACTGACATCATCGTAACTCTTGGGAGCAAAGGTGCGCGATGGATCAATGCTGGCGCAGGTATAGATCAGCATTTCGATGCGATCAACGTGACGCCTGTTGATACGACGGGGGCGGGCGATACGTTTACGGGATATGTGCTTTCTGCGCTCGATCGTGGTTTGTCGATGGGGCAAGCGATGTCTCTGGCCACGCGCGCTGCCGCTTTGATGGTGACGCGCATGGGAACGGCGGATGTGATCCCCGACCTGAAAGAGGTCGAGGCGTTTTCAGGCGTTTAATGGCCGACAAATGGTGCGTCATTGCCCCAAAGCTGCTTTACGCGTGCGTCCCTTCCACATCCTTTGCGGTAACGTTTGTATGCGTCAGACTGTTTGATCGGACCAAAGCGGGTCAAAACGCGTTTAGAACCTTTGTAGTAGTCTTGATGGTAAGCTTCGGCGTCGTAGAATTTCCCAGCTTGCAAAATCGGGGTTACGATCTTTTTGCCTAGAGCGTTTTGTGCCGCCTGCTTTGCGGCCTTTGCGGAGGCGCTCTGCGCATTGTCAGAGACGAAAATGGCGGTACGATAGCTTTCACCGCGATCACAGAATTGACCTCCTGCGTCCGTTGGATCGACTGAGCGAAAGAACATATGAAGCAACTGATCGCGACTTACCTTTGCGGGGTCAAACGTGATTTGAACGGCTTCATAGTGACCCGTGCCACCCTTTGTAATCTGCTTGTATGTCGGGTTTTGTGTTTTGCCGCCTGTGTATCCAGATACGACCTCTTTCACGCCTTTGACGCTTTCAAAATCGCTCTCGACGCACCAAAAGCAACCACCAGCGACTGTAAGAACTTCGGTTCCGGCAGCTTTTGCGGGTTGGCTGTGAAGCGCTAAACCGACGACTATGAGTCCGGCCAAAATCGCGGGTTTGATGTTTTTAAGATGGAACATGCTTCTCTCCCTTTCTGCCAGCTAACGCAGCTTTTGGGGTGCAATCAATTGGGTGACATCGAATGTCACAGCTTGGTGAGCATATTTTACTGCTTGTCGAATGGATCAAGAGACGCTTAGCGTTCGACCAACAAGGAGCAAGTTATGAAGATCGCAATGTGGTCAGGACCGCGAAACCTATCGACAGCGTTAATGTATAGCTTTGGCAATCGAAGCGATATGAGCGCAATTGATGAACCGTTCTATGCGGCATATTTGGCAAAGTCAGGCTTGGATCACCCAATGCGAGACAAGGTACTTACCTCGCAAAGTAAAGATGCAAACCAGATCGCATCGGCCTTGTTAGAGCCTGATAGAACCAATCATCAGTATCAAAAACATATGACCCAACACATGTTGTCAGGGTTTCCTCGCGCTTGGATGTCTGAAGTAACAAATGTTTTTCTAATTCGTCACCCGGCGCGCGTGTTGGCCAGCTGGTCAAACAAGCATGATGTGCTAACGCTAGATGATATAGGGTTTGTGCAGCAACTTGAGCTATATGAATTCGCCTGCTCCTTGGGGCAAACGCCGGTGATCGTAGATTCCAATGATATTCGCGAAGATGCTGAAGGGACGCTACGTGCCTTGTGCAATGCAATTGGGTTGAATTGGGACGATGCCATGTTGTCCTGGCCAAGCGGAGCAAAGCGCTATGACGGAGTGTGGGGCGAGCATTGGTATGACGCCGTGCATCGCTCTACTGGTTTTGCTGGCGCAGAGGGGCCATTGCCCGCGCTTTCGAGCGACCTTGAGGCCATCAACGAAAAAGCGCTGCCAATCTACGAGAGACTGGCAGCGCTTAAACTGTCAATTTAGGGTCTATTATTTCAGGCGACGCTCACGAGCGGCCAGCAGTTTCAAGCGCAGCGCGTTGAGCTGGATAAAGCCTGCGGCGTCCTTTTGATCGTAGGCGCCTGCGTCGTCTTCAAAGGTCACATGGGCCTCTGAATAGAGGCTGTGATCGGACCAACGACCAACCGTTGTTGCAGACCCTTTGTAGAGCTTCAGGCGAACCGTGCCTGTGACATGCTCTTGGCTCTTGTCGATTGCCGCTTGCAGCATTTCACGCTCTGGAGAGAACCAGAAACCGTTGTAGATCAGCTCGGCGTAGCGAGGCATTAGGCTGTCCTTGAGATGACCCGCGCCGCTGTCGAGCGTGATCTGCTCAATACCGCGATGCGCCTCGAGCAGAACAGTGCCGCCGGGCGTTTCATAAATGCCGCGGGACTTCATGCCGACGAAACGGTTCTCAACGAAATCCAGACGGCCAATGCCGTGCTTGCCACCAAGTTCGTTGAGCTTCGTCAGAACGGTCGCTGGGCTCATCGCCTCACCGTTGATGGAAACGGCGTCGCCCTTTTCAAAGCCAATCTCGATGAATTCTGGCTCGCTCGGCGCTTCCTCTGGGCTGACCGTGCGCTGGTACACATACTCTGGCGCATCCACGGCTGGGTCTTCCAGCACTTTGCCCTCGGAGGAAGTGTGCAAGAGGTTCGCGTCGACTGAGAATGGTGCCTCGCCGCGTTTGTCTTTGGCGATTGGGATCTGGTGCTTTTCTGCGAAGTCGATCAGCTTGGTACGGCTGGTCAGATCCCATTCACGCCAAGGCGCGATCACCTTGATGTCGGGGTTCAGCGCATAGGCCGCCAGTTCAAAACGAACTTGATCGTTGCCCTTGCCCGTTGCGCCATGCGCGATGGCATCGGCGCCGACTTCTTCAGCGATCTCAATCAGACGCTTGGAAATCAGCGGACGTGCGATGGATGTGCCGAGCAGGTAAAGACCTTCGTACACGGCATTGGCGCGGAACATCGGGAAAACAAAATCGCGCACGAATTCTTCGCGTACGTCTTCGATGTAGATGTCCTTAACACCCATTAGCTCCGCCTTGGCGCGGGCTGGCTCAAGCTCTTCGCCTTGGCCGAGGTCGGCAGTGAAGGTTACGACCTCGCAACCGTATTCGGCTTCGAGCCATTTCAAGATAATGGAGGTGTCGAGGCCGCCAGAATAGGCCAAAACGACTTTTTTAGGCGCAGTCATCGCGGGTTCCTTTCAGGAGAATTTGAGCGCGCGATACCCTTTTTTGCAAGGCTCGGCAAGACGACGTAGCGCGCAAAGGGCTTGAATGCGCGCGAGCGCTGCGTCAGACACATGAAATGACCAGTTTTCAAGATAGAGCGATCCTCGCAGAACACGCTATTCGAAGCGTTCTGCCAGCCACCCCGTTGCAGCGGAATGTGCATTTGTCAGAGGCCTTTGATGCCGATATCTGGCTAAAGCGCGAAGACCTTTCGCCAGTGCGTAGCTACAAGCTTCGCGGAGCTTTCAATGCAATGCGAAAGGTGCTGAATGCTGCGCCCGAACAGAAACAATTTGTGTGCGCCAGCGCTGGTAACCATGCACAAGGCGTGGCGTATATGAGCAAGCATTTTGCGGTGAAGGGTACGATTTTTATGCCCGTCACGACGCCGCAGCAAAAGATCGACAAGACGCGAATTTTCGGTGGTGATCATGTGGATGTAAGGCTCGTCGGTGACTATTTTGATGACACGTTGCGCGCCGCGCAAGCCTATTGCGCTGAAATGGGCGGGCATTTCTTATCACCGTTTGACGACGAGGACGTGATCGAGGGGCAAGCCTCTGTTGTTGTGGAAATTGAATCTCAGCTAGGGAAGCTGCCAGATCGAATCATTCTGCCCGTTGGTGGCGGCGGTTTGTCTTCGGGTGTGCGCAGCTATGTCGGGGATCGTTGCGCCCTCAATTTTGTTGAACCTATGGGGGGCGCATGTCTTTACGAGGCTTTGAAGGCGGGCAAACCAGTTGATCTTGAGAATGTTGATACCTTTGCGGACGGGGCTGCGGTTGGGCGAATTGGTGCAAAGACATTCGCACGATTGAAGGATGTCTCGCTCGAAGACACCCTTCAAATCAGCGAAGATCGCCTTTGTATTACGATGCTCGAAATGCTGAATATCGAGGGCATTGTGCTTGAACCAGCGGGCGCTTTGGCGCTTGATGCATTGAAAGATTTGCGAGACGAGATCAGGGGTCAGCAGGTTGTTTGCATCGCGTCTGGCGGTAACTTTGATTTTGAACGATTGCCCGAAGTCAAAGAGCGCGCGCAGCGATTTGCAGGTTTGAAGAAGTATTTTATCCTTCGTATGCCGCAACGTCCCGGAGCATTGAAGGAATTTTTAGGCATATTGGGCCCGGATGACGATATCAGTCGGTTTGAGTATCTGAAAAAGTCAGCGCGCAACTTCGGTTCTGTTTTGATCGGGCTTGAGACGAAGAAACCAGAGAGTTTTGATATCTTGCTCGCGAAGCTCGAAGACGCTGGCTTCACTTATACAGATATTACAGACGACGAAATTTTGGCGCAGTTTTTGATTTAGGAGACGCATGTGTTTGAAGGCAAAACCGTAGTTGTAACCGGGGCTGGCAGCGGCATCGGTGCCGCTATCGCGAGGGCGTTCTCTCGCCAAGGTGCGAAAGTTTGCGTGTCTGATCTGAACTTGGAGGCGGCGCAAAGCGTCGCGAAAGAAATCGGAGCGCTTGCCCTGCAATGCGACGTGCGCGTTGAAGACAACATTGCGGCGCTTGTTAAGGATGTCGAGGCGGCCCATGGGCCGATAGATGTGTTTATTTCAAACGCAGGATTGGCGATGGGAGAACCGCAACATGCTGCATCTGCCAGCACAGAGGTTTGGCAACTTAACTGGGACGTTCATGTAATGTCGCATGTTTTCGCAGCACGTGCGGTTTTGCCTGAGATGATCACGCGTGGCAGTGGCTATTTGGTGAATGTTGCTTCGGCCGCAGGTTTGCTGAATCAAATTGGCGACGCGGCCTATTCAGCGACCAAACATGCCGCGGTGAGCTTTGCCGAGTCTTTGGCGATCACGCATAATGACGATGGGATCGATGTCTCGGTCGTTTGCCCGCAATACGTCGCAACACCGCTACTCAGTATGAATGATGATACCGAGGTTACAGGCTCTTTGATTAGCGCTGAAGACGTTGCAAATTGTGTTATTGAAGGAATGAAGAAGAAAGAATTCTTTATTCTACCCCATCCACAAGTGTCTGAATTTGTTGCGTTGAAAGCAACAGATCACGCGCGTTGGGTCGCTGGCATGAAGGATCTTCGCCGCAAATTTCTTCGTGAATCCGAGTGCGGTGACCTTAAAGAGATGCACAAGTTCATCTAAGTCACGCAGCTTGTTCGCCAGAGAGTTTCGACAAGAAGATTTGTTTGGATTTTTCATAGGCCGCAAAGATCGAAGCGATATCGCTAATCGCGTCTTTTGAAGCGGCGCGGCTTTCGCCGTCGCTGCAAAGCCTTGCGAGTTCTTCGAACCCCAAATTTAACGCGCTTCCCTTTAAGAAGTGCATATCCTCTTCGAAATCTTCAAAGCTTTTGTCGGCACTCACCGTTTCCAAGCGTTCTTCAACTTCGCTTAAAAACAATTCGACCACTTCTTCAAAATCTTCTGCGCCAATTTCTTCGCGCAGCTCCGTTATTCTAGCCCAGTTGATCATGGCACCTCCAACACAGGTATCTAACGAAGTCAGTGTTAACTTTCCGTTTCACTCCAAGAGCAATGGCGCAGGATTTGTAGAGCATTTTAACATTCATGTTTCCTTAGCACCTTGGCCATACAGAGAGCAGGATCAGGAGTAATTATGTGAGCGCGATCCAGAAAATAGAGCATGTCCAAGCGGTCTCAGATGTGAACGAGAAAATCAAAGTTCTCATTGTTGATGATAGCCGATTGCAGCGCCGAATTCTTTCGGCGTCGCTGTCTCGCATGGGGTACGATGTACGTGAAGCTGAATCAGGCAAAGACGCGCTTGACGTATGTAATTCATGGCCACCCGACCTCGTGTTAAGCGATTGGGTGATGCCCGGAATGGATGGCTTGGCGTTTTGTGAAGCGTTCAAGAAAATGCCGCGTGAAGGATATGGATACTTCATCCTGCTAACCTCCAAGAGCGAGAAAGGCGATGTCGCGAAGGGTCTGGAAGGGGGCGCAGATGATTTTTTATCTAAACCCGTAAATAGCATTGAGTTGCGGGCACGATTGGCGGCAGGCGAACGTATTATTCAAATGCAACGCACGCTGATCAGTCAGGCAAAAGTCATGTCGGACACGCTCAACGAGCTTCGCGCAGTACATGATTCACTTAATCAGGATCTGATCGAAGCGAAGAAGCTTCAACAATCCTTGGTGCGCGAAAAGCATAAAGAGTTTGAGAATGCCTCTTTGTCATTTGTTCTTTTATCCGCTGGTCACGTTGGTGGCGATCTTGTCGGCTACTTTCCGATTTCCAAGACTGAGGTCGGTTTTTTCGCGATTGACGTATCAGGGCATGGCGTCAGCTCCGCCCTTATGACAGCGCGATTGGCAGGGTATTTAACGTCGCCTTCGCCAGAGCAAAACATAGCGTTGATCTATGGGGCAGATGGCGAAATTTGCCCGCGTCCACCTTCCGAAGTTGTTGCGGACCTCAATCGAATTGTTCTCGAAGAAATGGAAACGGATCACTACTTTACCGTGATTTTGACTATCGCAAATATGAAAACGGGTTTGACAACTCTTTGTCAGGCTGGCCACCCGCATCCATTGGTGCGGCGCGCGAATGGCGCGATCGAGCAGACTGGGACAGGCGGACTGCCCGTTGGCCTGTTCGAAGATGTGGGTTTCGAAGAGTTTCAGATACAGCTCAATCCGGGGGATCAGCTCGTACTCGCGTCTGACGGATTTACTGAATGCCCCGATGCGTCAGATGTTATGCTCGGAGAAGAGGGTTTCGAAAGGCTCGTTCGATCGTTGAATGGATCAAAGGGCCCGCAGTTTTTAGAAACTTTGGTTTGGATGTTGTCCGAGTATGCGGATGAGGCAGGGTTTCCGGATGACGTATCAGCTGTTCTGTATGAACAAAAACCTATCTAAGCGCGCAGATTGCTTGATTTAGAAAGTGGCGCGAACCCTTGTTTGGTACCAGCCTTGCTGCTTCCTCAACAGAAACCAAGTGACTGGTATGGCCCTCTTCTGTCGGGTCGCAAACCTGCCGAGAGGGTCGCGCAAAATAGACGTGGCAAATTTTCTCTGCCCATAGATTGTATTCTGGCATGAAAGTGAATTCTTTAAAGGCACCCAGACGGCGCGGGGCTCCAATCGTCCAACCTGTTTCTTCCATGATTTCACGGCGCAAAGCTGGGATCGTATTTTCGTGTGGATCAATTCCGCCACCCGGAAGTTGGAATTCCGGGGTCGGGTGTTGTTGAAAAGTCAATAAAATCTGATCGTTACGAACCAACACAGCGTAAGCGCCCGGACGACTGCGATATTTTGTGTCTTTCTTCGGTAAAGTACCAAAACGTCTGATCATTTGCCTGCCCTTGGACCTCAGCTTGAAGCGCCTATATAGGCGCGGTATGCCAAGAGCCTGCGAATAAGGAAACCCCATGTCACTAGGCCAGAAAATTACTTGGGACGATTCAGTCCTGCCGTTCCAATTGGATGCGTCCGATATCCGTGGCCGTGTTGCACGCCTTGATGGCGTGCTTGACGGTATTCTTGCACAACACAACTATCCCCCAGCTGTTGAAGCTTTGGTGGCTGAAATGGCTCTGCTGACGGCATTGATCGGGCAGACGATCAAGCTGCGCTGGAAGCTTTCGCTGCAGGTGCAGTCAAAAGGCGCGGTTCGTATGATCGCGACGGACTATTATGGTCCAACGGAGGAGGGTGAGCCGGCTCGTATAAGGGCCTACGCCAGCTTTGATGCGGATCGAATTACTGACGCGGCGCCGTTTGATCAGATCGGAGACGGCTATTTCGCAGTGATGATTGATCAGGGCGAAGGTACGAAGCCTTATCAGGGCATTACCCCTATTGCAGGTGGATCTCTTCGGTCCTGCGCAGAGGCGTATTTTGCGCAGTCAGAGCAAATTCCGACGCGGTTTGAGTTAAGTTTTGGCGTTTCCACAGAAGATGGCGAGCCACATTGGCGGGCAGGCGGTGTTATGCTTCAGCATATGCCCAAGGCGTCGCCATCTGTTGCTCCGGAGGCGACTGGTGCGGACGGCTTGCTCACAGCGCAGGATGTGGCCGCTGATGGTGACGATGGCGAAAACTGGACGCGTGCCAATGTCCTGCTTGATACGGTAGAAGAGTTGGAGCTCATCGGGCCTAGCATTTCGCCCGATGTTTTATTGCTGCGCCTTTTCAATGAAGAAGCACCGCGCGTTTATGATGCGCAACCTGTTCGATTTGGTTGCACTTGCTCTGAAGATCGCGTGCGCCAAAGTCTTTCGATTTATTCGGCAAAAGACATTGAGAAAATGACGATAGACGAGGGGCGCGTAACTGCGGATTGTCAGTTCTGCGGTGCTCATTACGACCTCGATCCTGCAACCGTAGGATTTGAGGCAAATGCTTAACGAAATTAAGCGTATCAAAGAAAAGCTGACGGAGGCGCGCGCGCCTTCGTCCGACTATGATCTAAACCCTGAAATTGCACTGCCAGAGGGGCGGCGTTTGCGCGCTGCTGCTGTTCTTATTGCGCTTATTCAAAAAGGCGATGATTGGCATGTAATCCTTACCATGCGATCCAGCGCGCTTAAGCATCATCCGGGGCAAATTGCTTTTCCAGGGGGTAAGCAAGATAGCACTGATTTGTCTTTGAGCGATACGGCGCTGCGTGAAGCAGAAGAGGAAATCGGGCTTTCACGAACGCAGGTGGAAATTTTAGGAAAGTTACCGACACATGAGACCGTGACGGGCTTTTCCGTCACTCCGATTGTTGGCGTGGTGACAGGTGAATTTACTGCCCTCCCCGAAAAGGGAGAGGTAGCAGAAGTGTTTACCGTACCGCTTGATTTCTTGACTCTCGACAGTGCCTTTCAAATTCAGTCACGGCGCTGGCTTCGTTCAAGGCGGTATTATTACACCATACCCTATGGCCCCTACTATATTTGGGGTGCCACTGCGAGGATGCTGCGCGTGTTTGCCGATGCGGTGGCGAAAAAGTGAGGGTTCAGGGCCCATGGATAGAGGATGCTGCGACGCAAGCTGTGTGTCACGCGCTAACCTCTCAAGGGTTCCAAGCGTTGTTTGTTGGCGGCTGTGTGCGCAACGCGCTCCTTGGCGTTGCTGTCACTGACATAGATATTGCAACGGACGCTTTGCCAGAAGATACGATGCGCTGCGCTAAGGATGCGGGTTTGCGCGCGATCCCCACAGGTCTTGAGCATGGTACAATCACCGTTGTGTCTGGCGGTATCGCCCACGAAATTACGACTTTTCGCGATGATGTTGAAACTGATGGCCGTCATGCGAAAGTGCGTTTTTCCAAGAGTGTCGCACATGATGCGGCGCGGCGTGATTTCACCATGAACGCAATCTATGCGCAGGCCAATGGTGACGTGATTGATCCTTTGGGTGGTCTTGCAGACCTAAATGCCCGCCACGTTCGATTCATCGGCAATGCGGACACGCGCATTCAGGAAGACTATTTGCGCAGCTTGCGTTTCTTTCGGTTTACAGCTTGGTATGGCAATTCCGCATTGGGAATAGATGCGGAAGGCTTGGCCTCGGTCGCTGCCAATTTGGATGGCTTGGATCAATTGTCTCGCGAACGCGTGGATACAGAGTTGATGAAGCTGCTGACGGCGCCCGATCCTTCACCCGCCATTGCAGCGATGCGAAGTGCAGGTGTTTTGGCGAAAGTTTTGATTGGCGCTGATGACAGAGCTTTGGCGCCGCTAGCTCATTATGAACAATCGCTTGGGCTAGCGCCGGACCCTGTTCGACGTCTTAGCGCTTTGGTCGGCACTCAGAATGCCGATGAGATGCGTCTAAGCAAAGCGGATAAAAAACGCTGGGCGATTTTGCGCGATGAAATCGGATCAATGAACTCAGCAGGCCACCTTGGCTATCTGCATGGCGCAAATCTGGCGCTAGATGTGTTGGTTCTACGCAGCGCGATTTTGGAACAGCCTGTTTCGGCACGAGACATTTCAAACGTGAAAAAAGGGGATGCTGCGCAGTTTCCCATCAAGGCCGCTGACCTGCCTGATTTGTCGGGGCGCGCGCTGGGCGCGCGTTTGAAAGAACTGGAAGCAGCTTGGATCAAGTCAGAATTCACGCTTTCGCGCGGTGATCTTTTGGACTGAAGCGCGCGCTGTCGGTCCCAGCTTTTGAAATGTGAAATACGCCTCTTTTGTTAACTTGGGCGTCATGACCTTGGCCTTGGCAGCTTTTTCGCTCATGGTCATCGCCTGACCCTTTAACGAAAGCTGATTGCAATGTTTCGCTTTTTCGAACGCCTTGTTGATCCCTATGTGAGTTTTCCAGAAACGGATACGCCGCCGCAAAAACTTTGGCCGTTCATGAAGGCTTATTCTCAGCCGTTTAAACGGGTCTTCTGGTTGGCTGGCATTATGTCGGTTGTCGTCGCTTTTGTAGAAATTTGGCTGATCTCCTACATGGGGCGTGTCATCGACATTCTACAGGGAGATCCCGCGCAAGTTTGGCAAACGTACAAAGTCGAATTCATTGTTGTCGGACTGTTCATTCTGTTCGTGCGACCAATTTTGCAAGGCATTGATGTCGCTTTGCTGAACAACACGATTTTACCGAATTTTGGAACGCTAATTCGCTGGCGCGCGCACAAACATGTACTGCGGCAATCGGTGGGTTGGTTTGAAAACGATTTCGCTGGGCGTATTGCGAACCGGATTATGCAAACGCCGCCCGCTGCGGGCGAGGCGGTGTTTCAGGTGTTCGATGCGATCACTTTTTCGCTTGCTTATGTTGTTGGCTCGGCTCTTTTGCTTGCGCAAGCTGACCCGCGTTTGGCGCTTCCCTTGATTGTGTGGCTTAGTCTCTACGGCGCTTTGGTGATGTGGACGATCAAACGGGTTGGACCTGCGTCACAAGCTGCGTCCGATGCGCGTTCAAACGTGACTGGCCGTGTTGTTGATGCATACACAAACATTCATTCCGTCAAGATGTTTAGTCATGGGTCACAAGAAATGGACTATGCCCAAGAAGCGATCGAGGAAGCGCGCCACACGTTCCAGATCGAAATGCGCATCTTCACAGTAATGGATGTGACTTTAGTCATGCTAAATGGCGTGTTGATAATCGGTATTGTTGGCGGTGCTGTTTGGCTTTGGATGCTAGGAGAGGCTTCTGTTGGCGTGGTTGCAGCGACCACAGCGCTGGCGCTGCGGTTGAATGCGATGACCGCTTGGATCATGTGGGCGCTTACCAGTTTCTTCCGCCAGCTTGGCGTTGTGAAGGAGGGCATGCAGACGATAGCGCAGCCGATTACATTGGTCGATACACAGGAAGCCAAAGCGCTGGAATTTCGAAGCGGGTTGATCGAAATAGACAAGCTTAGCCATCACTATGGGAGACAAACAGGAGGTTTAGACACTGTTTCCTTGCAAATTGAGCCGGGCCAAAAGATCGGACTAGTCGGGCGATCAGGCGCCGGGAAAAGTACGTTGGTTAAGTTGCTTCTGCGTTTTTACGATGCTGATGGGGGCCGCATTCTGATTGATGGGCAGGATATTTCTAAAGTCACACAAGACAGCCTTCGCGCGCAAATCGGAATGGTGCAACAGGATAGCTCGCTTCTGCATCGTTCAGTAAAAGAGAACATCGCTTATGGTCGACCCGATGCGAGTGAGGCCGACATCATCGCCGCAGCGAAAAAAGCGGAAGCGCATGATTTTATTCTGGGCCTTTCGGACGCCGAAGGGCGAAGTGGATATGATGCGCGGGTTGGTGAACGCGGGGTGAAGTTGTCAGGTGGTCAGCGCCAACGCATTACGCTGGCTAGGGTGATGCTAAAGGACGCGCCGATCTTGTTGCTCGATGAGGCTACGAGCGCGCTTGATAGCGAGGTGGAAGCCGCAATTCAAAGTACGCTCTATGGGATGATGACAGGGAAAACTGTGATCGCTATTGCGCATCGACTGTCGACCATTGCTCAGATGGACCGCATTTTGGTGCTTGATCACGGGCAGATCGTTGAAGATGGAAGCCACGATGAACTATTAGCTGGGCAGGGGCTATACGCCGAGTTCTGGGCGCGTCAATCTGGCGGATTTTTGAATGCCGAGGACACATGAAGAAAATTGAAAACTGGATTGAGGCGTTTCGCCCTTCGGATGGTCCGCCACCCAAAACGCTGAAGGCATTCATAGGCTGGTGCTTGTCCAGCGCTTGGCCAATGTTGATTTTGGCAGCGCTATTGTCCGCTGGCGCTGGCGCGATGGAGGCGGGAACTGCGCTAATTCTTGGGCTGGTTGTTGATGCGGTGGTCGCGACGGGTTCGGAGAATTTCTATACGCCCGTTAATATTACAATGGCTCTTTTTGCCATTGGCTTCTTCATCGTCGCGCGGCCTGTGATGTTTGCGCTGTCGTCTGGTGCAAACCATATTGTTGTGATGCCTAATATTGCAACGCTGGTTCAGTCGCGTTTGCACCGTTGGTCGCTTGGGCAATCCGTCACGTTTTTCGATGATGATTTTGCCGGGCGCATTGCGCAAAAACAGATGCAAACGGCGCGTGCGGTGACCGATGTTGTGTCGGAAACGATCAATGTTGTGGCGTTTGCCCTAGCGTCTTTGCTCGGTAGCTTCGCACTGTTGGGCGCAATTGATTGGCGAGTTGCCGGGTTCTTCCTGATTTGGTTGGTCTTCTATTTTGCGCTGATTGCTTGGTTCCTTCCCCGCATTCGTGTGCGCGCGGCGACGAGAGCGAATGCGCGGGCCGTTGTGTCAGGGCAGTTGGTCGATACGATTACCAATATTAAAACAGTTAAACTTTTTGCCCATGACGTGCATGAAGATGAAGTTGCGCTAGACGCCATGGCCAAGTTTCGCGCGCAGTCGTTGCACTATGGTTGGCTCGCAGCTGGGTTTCGATTTTGCCTAATGGTGATTGCGGGTATCCTGCCGGTGCTATTGATGGGCTCAGCGGTCTATTTTTGGCAGCTGGGACAAGCAACGCCAGGTGATATTGTAGCCGCTGGTGCAGTATCGATCCGCATTGCGCAAATGACGGGCTGGGTGTCGTTTACGCTGATGGCGATCTATTCGAATATTGGCGAGATCGAAGACGGAATGAACACATTAGCGGCACCTGTCAGAGTAGAGGATAGTGCGGATGCACACGAATTGGCGGTGCCAAATGGTGCAATCCAGTTTGACAACGTTAGTTTCCAATATGGCAATGCGCTGGGCGGTGTGTCTGATCTGAGTTTGAACATCAGAGCGGGTGAAAAGATCGGCATTGTTGGCGGGTCGGGTGCGGGGAAATCCACTTTGGTTTCGCTTCTACTTAGACTCTATGAGGCGGAACAGGGTCGCATTTTGATAGACGATCAACCCTTGCAAGACGTAACGCAAACATCGCTACGGCAGTCGATCGGTATGGTTACGCAAGAAACTGCCATGTTCAATCGCTCTGCACGCGAGAACATTCTCTATGGGCGTCATGGTGCAAGTGAGGCCGAAATGATCCATGCCGCTGAGCAAGCAGAGGCGCATGGATTTATCGCTGACTTGCGGGACGGCAAACAGCGCGCGGGATATGATGCGCATTTGGGTGAACGGGGCGTAAAGCTTTCGGGCGGTCAACGTCAACGCATTGCCCTAGCGCGTGCCATTTTGAAGGACGCACCGATCCTCGTGCTGGACGAAGCAACCAGCGCGCTTGATAGCGAAGTCGAGGCGTCGATCCAAAGTGCGCTAGAGCGAGCGATGGAGGGAAAGACAGTGCTTGCGATTGCGCACCGACTTTCGACGCTTTCGCAGATGGACCGCATCATTGTTTTGGACCAAGGGCGCATTGTTGAGGATGGCACCCATGATAGCCTCTTGAGCAAAGACGGGCTTTATGCGCGGTATTGGAATCGACAGTCTGGCGGGTTTATCGACGTGCGTTCTGCTTCGAAATAAGGCACTAGCGCGGGTATGGAAGAATTTCTGATTGAACGTTTAGGGCATCAAGGCGACGGGATCGCCGTTGGTCCTGTTTTTGCGCCGCGCACTTTGCCAGGTGAGCGCGTGCATGGCATTCGCAATGGGGATCGTTTGAGTGATGTGAAGATCATCGAACCTTCCGAAACGCGTGTTTCACCCGTTTGCAAGCATTACAAAAGCTGTGGCGGGTGTTCGCTGCAACATGCGGCTGAACCCTTTGTAGCGGACTACAAGCAGCAGATTGTTCAAAGTGCGCTTGAGGCACATGGGATCAAGACTGAGTTGCGCCCGATCGAAACGTCGCCTGCGCAAAGCCGCCGCCGCGCTACATTTGCAGTCCGGCGCACCAAGAAAGGCGCGCTTTGGGGGTTTCATTCACGCGGATCTGACACGGTAATCGCTGTGCCTGACTGTCAACTTGTTCAGAAAGATCTGTTGTTGGTCGCGCCTTTGCTCGATGATTTGGCGTTGATCGGCGGTTCTCGCAAGGGTGAGATGGCCGTGACTGTTACGACGTCTGAAGTTGGGTTGGATGTGTTTGTGAAAGGCGGCAAACCGCTGGATCGCGAATTGACGCTTGGGCTGTCAGGATTGGTGGAAAAGCACCAACTCGCGCGATTGACGTGGGACGATGAGGTCATCGGCATGCGCAATCCTCCGTTTCAGCGGTTTGGCAGCGCGCGCGTTACTCCGCCGCCCGGTGCCTTCCTGCAAGCGACCCATCATGGGCAGGACGTTCTGACAAATGCAGTGATGGAAGCTGTCAGCGGTGCGCGCGGCGTTGATCTGTTTGCAGGTTGCGGCACGTTTACTTTGCCGCTCGCAGAGCGCTCTGAAATGTTAGGTGTCGAGGGCGACAAGGCCATGACGCAGGCGTTGGATGCAGGTTGGCGCAAAGCGAGCGGACTAAAGAAGGTCCAAGCCGTTGCGCGCGATTTGTTCCGTCGACCGTTAATGCCAGACGAATTAAAGCACTTTGATTTTGCGGTTCTTGATCCACCACGTGCTGGTGCAGAGGCGCAAATCGCAGAAATCACCCAAAGTGCTTTGAGTGAGATTGCTTATGTCTCCTGCAACCCGGTGACATTCGCACGGGACGCCAAAACGCTAATAGACACTGGATTTTGCCTAGAATGGGTGCAGGTCGTGGATCAATTTCGTTGGTCACCGCATGTAGAGCTTGCAGCGAAGTTCGCGCGCGCACATATGCAGGGCTGAGATTTAGCTGGGACTTCACATGCAGAAAACGATCAACGCTTGGCTTGAAAAGCCGCTTACCCAGAATTTCATCATCGGCGTTATTGTTCTGAACGCCGTGGTGCTGGGTCTAGAAACGTCAGAGCAAGTGATGGGCCGAATAGGCGGGCTGATTTCTGCGATTGATACACTTTGCCTCGCGATCTTTGTGGTTGAAATTGTCGCAAAGCTCTTTGCTCGTGGTGGTCGGTTTTTCCGCGATGGCTGGAATGTGTTTGACTTTGTGATTGTTGGCATTGCGCTTGTGCCTTCTGCGGGCGCGTTCTCTGTTTTGCGAGCGTTGCGTATCTTGAGGGTCTTGCGTGTTGTGTCTGCCGCACCCCGTCTTCGCCGCGTTGTAGAGGGTTTCATCACCGCGTTGCCCGGAATGGGCAGTGTGTTCTTGCTGATGTCGATCATCTTTTACATCGGCGCTGTGATGGCAACAAAGCTGTTCGGAGCGACCTTTCCTCAGTGGTTCGGCTCGCTTGGGCAATCGGGATATACGTTGTTCCAGATCATGACATTGGAAAGCTGGTCGATGGGCATCGTGCGCCCTGTGATGGAAGCCTACCCCTATGCTTGGGCGTTCTTTGTCCCCTTCATTTTGGTAACGACGTTTGCTGTCGTAAACTTGTTGGTTGGTTTGATTGTGAACTCGATGCAAGACGCGCACCAAGAAGAAGATGTTCAGCGCACGGATGCCTATCGCGACGATGTGTTGGAGCGATTGAATGCGATCGAGGCGCTGCTGCAGGACGCTGCCAAGTCACAAAACCGGCACGAGTGACGAAAGTCGTTTGAGAGATGCCCGATAAGGTTTAAGAAGAGTGCAACTATAAAGCGCAGTATTTTTCAGGGCAGATTTTCAATGAAAAGACGTATTTTTCTTCTTTCGGCAGCATCAGCGTTCGTGCTGACAGCCTGTGCGAGCAAATTTAAGCGATACAACGGCCCACGCGTAACCCGAGTGATTGTCTACAAGGGTCAACGCAAAATGCACTTGATGCATAAAGGCAAAGCGTTGCGCAGTTACGATATCGGACTGGGCTTTGCACCCTATGAGCACAAACGTGAAGAAGGTGACGGACGTACGCCCGAAGGTGAGTACATCATTGATCGGCGCAACCCGAATTCAAAGTTTCATCTCTCGCTTGGGATTGATTACCCCAATGCCCAAGACGTAGCCAAAGCGCGCGCGGCAGGGGTTAGCCCGGGTGGAGATATCTTTATTCACGGACGCCCCAGCATCTACGCGAGCGGCGGACGTGACTGGACGGCAGGTTGTATCGCGGTAACCAACAAGGAAATGGAACGGATCTATGCCATGGTAAAAAATGGCACGCCTATCTCTATTTATCCGTGATTAGTTCGCTGCGAGCTGAAGGCTTCCTGTTGGTGCGCCAGTAACCAAGGTCCACCAGATTTTACCCGATTGCTCTTGGAAGTAGGAAAAGCCCATATGGGTGGCTGTTTTGTCCATGATCACATTGCGTGTGCTTGGGTCTTCCATCCATGCACCGAGTGTCTCTAGTTCTGATTCATAGGTTTCAGAAATATTCTCGCCCTTGAGTTGGCCGAAATATCCGACGCGGCGCACGCGATCAATTGGCGAGGAGCCGTCGGAGCCAAAATGCCAAGGACGGTTTTGAATCGACATGTCCCGTGAATGGGTCGCCGCGGCAGCATTTAGTTTTGCATCAAGCTGAAGTGGTGCTGCACCAGAGGCCTGACGCAGAGAGTTGATCGAGTCGAGCATCCGGAACTGGATTTTCGATGAATCGCCAGAACCGATACGGTAGACTTTGGGTAATGGTTTTCCGTCAGGCGCAATGGTTGTTTGTTGCGATCCGCCACAGGCAGATAGGGCGAGTGTTGCCGAAACAAGAAGAAAACCGATGCGCTTCATAGTATAGTACCCCAACTGAATTTGCTTAGGACTACTCTTCAATGCGTTGCGATTCAAACCCACAATCGGTTTTGAATCGCACAAACACGTGCGTTTGAATTGCGAGTGAGGCTTTCGCGCACTAACGTAAGCCCGAAAAGACGTAGGTCTAAATTGGAGAGTAAGATGAGTGGCAACCAAAAGAGTGTGCTGGATCGACGTAGTTTTATCGGTGCGGCGGGCGCATCTTTGCTCGCGGCACCTGCAATTGCGCAGCAAGCAGGGCAACCGAGCACGGGCACTGTTGAGATCGAACAAGACATCAGCCAAGCGGTGCGCCGGAATATTTCCAGCTTTCGCACGCTGGATTGGCGCCCATATTTCACGAATTTGAACAACGGGGCGATTCTTGTCGATATCTCGAGTCGCGCTTTGCACTATTGGTCCGCAGACGGTGCGACCTACAAATTGTACCCGTCGTCCGTTCCTTTAACACCTGACCTGACGAAAAAGGGTCGCACTAAAATTGTTCGCAAAGTTGAAGGTCCTACATGGCGCCCAACTCCGTCGATGAAAAAGCGCAATCCGGAGTGGCCAGACTTTGTTCCTGCAGGGCCAGATAATCCACTTGGAACACATGCATTGTATCTGAGTTGGACATATTATCGCATTCACGGCACGCATGATACACGCAAAATTGGTCGTCGCTCATCCAATGGGTGTATTGGCCTTTACAACGAGCATATCGCTGAGCTGTTCAGCTTCGCCAAAGTAGGCACACAAGTGTTGCTTATTTGACGACATTGGGGCGATCTTGAGTCTTACCGTGAAAAGATGGGTTTGCATTCCGCGATAATACCTGTTTAGAACGGGTTACGAGGTTTAAGTCTTGGGTGCTTGTTGTCTATAAAATGGGCAATAGGCAAATTTCTAGAGGATAGTACTATGAAAAAAATCGCACTTGCCGCTGCTCTGTCTGTTGCTGCTTCCACTGCCTTCGCTGGCAACATGGCTGCACCAGTAATGGAAGCTCCAATCATCGTTGAAGAAGCAGCAGCTGGCTCTTCTTCTTCCGGCATCCTGGTTCCACTGCTCATTCTTGCAGTAGTTGCAGCAGCTGCAGCTAGCTAAGCTTACGCTTAGAAGCTAAAGTTTCGAAAGGCGGTGCTTCGGTGCCGCCTTTTTCTATTTTGCGAACCGTTTCCTAATTGAGTGCGCTATGCGCACACAGGTTTGGCATGTCTTAAAAGACATGCGGATTGCCTCCGGCGGGGATATTTCTGGAAAGAGGAAGGTCTGGGGGGTTAGTCCAGCCAACCTTTCAAGTTCTCTTGGATCACAGATGAAAGCGCTGAGATATGTGCGGGATCATCGTTGAGACATGGGATATAGGTGAAGTGCTCACCACCCGCTTCTTCAAAGCTCTCTTTGATTTCCTCATTGATCTCTTCAAGCGTTTCGATGCAGTCGGCTGAAAAAGCGGGCGCGATGACAGCTATATTTTTCTTGCCATCTTCGCTTGCGAGACGAGCCACTTCGTCGACTGTATAAGGCTTGAGCCACTCTTCCGGTCCGAACTGAGATTGGAAGGTTGTGGTTATAGCTGTGTCAGGCCATCCAAGACGTTCTTTCAGCAGGCGCGTCGTTTTTTGGCACTGGCAGTGATATGGATCGCCTTCTTGCAAGTAGCGCTGTGGCAGACCGTGATAAGAACATACAAGAATATCTGGCTTTTTGTCGGCCGCCTCATAGGCGCGCTCAACGGACTGCGCGAGCGCTTCGATATATTGCGGGTGTTCGAAATAGGGCTCGATCGTTCGGCTGGCGGGTTGCCATTTCTCTTCCATCAGCACTCGAAAGAACTGATCATTCGCCGTTGCTGACGTCGCGCCTGCATATTGTGGGTAGAGCGGGACAAACAGGATTTTGGTGCAACCCGCATCGATCATCGCACGCACTTTGCTCTTGGTGGATGGGTTGCCATAGCGCATGCAGAAGTCAACCATGACATTGTCGCCATAGCGGGCCTTCATGCTTTCGGTGATCGCAGCTGTTTGCTGTTTGGTGATGGTCATCAGTGGACTTTCGTCCGCTTCGTTGTTCCAGATCGTGCGATAAGCAGCGCCTGAGGTGAAGGGACGCTTGGTCAGGATAATCAGCTGTAGCAGCGGTTGCCATTTCCAAGGTGAATAGTCGATCACGCGACGATCCGAGAGGAATTCATTGAGATAGCGACGCATGGACCAGTAATCGGTGTTATCTGGCGTTCCTAGATTGGAGAGCAAAACACCGACTTTTGGCGCTGGAATCTTCGGGTGATCGCTTGGCGCATGGGCTGGGCAGATCGCGGGGATCGTTGCATCTGGCATGTTGGCTCGCTCTGTTTGGATTGGCGTTGTGATGAGATATGCAGAATTTGAGATAGGTCAATCGCGCAGAGGCGTTTCTTGGGTTTTTAGTGCTTCAGCGAGGCGGGTTGTCGCAGAACCGGGCCGCAAAGGTTTGGGTTGGCTTGCTGACGGTGCCCATCCTGAGAGAAACAGAAACTCGAAGGTGGCGATGATTTTGCCGTTTTCAGCAAAGTTTTCCATATAAATTTCCGCACAGCGCTCGAATACAGAGCGTTTCGTCGGGTGGCGTAAGCGCGCATTGAGTGCATTGGTTTCGCCAAACTTGCGAAGATCGTGCATCAAGTGAAAGGCACTGGTGTAGCTGGTTTTGATTGTCACGCTGTCAGCGACGGGGAGAGCAAGACCCGCGCGTTGGAGCAATGCGCCAAGGTCGCGGATTTCACCCATAGGGGCGATGCGCGGTGAAAGACCGCCCGTAATTTCGCTTTCGGCTTGGGCAAGGGAGGCGCGCAATTCGTGCAAGGTTTGTCCGCCAAGACAAACCGCTTGGAACAACCCGTCTGGACGAAGTGCGCGCGTGCTTTGGATGATTTGGCCAACCGGATCGTTGGCCCAGTGCAATGCCATGAAGTGAATCGCGAGATCATGCTCTTGTTGGGTAACATCAAGAGTTTCGGAATCCGCGACCATCTTGGCCTTTTCAAGAAATGCTGGCGCGGGTCCAATGAGCAAGGGGTTTGTAAACGTCCTGTTAACCAGACTCAGGCGATCAAGGCACTCTTCCTGAGCAATATCGCGCAGGAAGTTGTCGCAGGCGCGGGCGCGGTTGCGGATCAGTGCAGAGCGATCTGTCAAGAGTGGTGGAGTTTGCATATGCCCTCTCTTATTGCGCGCAGCGCTGGGTTTCAAACCCTCATCCATGCGGTTTTTCCGCCAGAGTGTTTGTCTTGCCGAGCGCGCGTTGCAAGCGATGACGGGCTTTGTGGCCCTTGTTGGCGCGATACTGCGTTCATTTCTGGCGCTGTTTGTGATGCTTGCGGCGTTCCTTTGCGCGGTGATGTTCAGAGCGGTGACAGGTGCGACGAATGCCTGCGAGTCGCGCGCCCATGGTCGCAGGGGCGATCGGCGCTTTTGTATAAAGATCGCGCGCGGGCGCTGGTTTTGGGACTGAAACACGGGGATCGCCACGACATTGTGCGCCCTGTTGCGCGCTGGATGGCGCGCGCGTCGCAGGATATTCTGCGGGAGAACATGGTGATTGCCCCTGTGCCACTGCATTGGTCGCGCATGATCCAGCGACGCTACAACCAATCGGGACTGATCGCTCAGGCTATGGCAAGGGAGCTGAACATATCCTATTGCGCTGATTTGCTATTGCGGACTCGTTCAACGGCTTCATTGGACGGAAAATCACGAGACGAGCGGTTTCGCGAGGTTTCCGACGCAATTTCCCCCAATCCCAAACGCAAACAGAGGATAGAGGGGCGATCTGTTTTGCTGGTTGATGATGTAATGACCTCAGGAGCAACTCTCGCGGCCTGCACAGAGGCTTGCATAAATGCACAAGCGAGTGAGGTTTGCGTTGTTACCCTAGCGCGCGTGGCAAAGGATGATTAACTTGTGGTTAATCTGACAAGAAAGACCAAAACCCATGAAACAAGTAGAGATCTACACTTCGCCGCTTTGCGGCTTTTGCCACGCAGCTAAACGCTTGCTGAAATCCAAAGGCGTAAACTATTCGGAAGTGGATGTTCTTGTGCATCCGACACGCAAGGCTGAGATGATTCAGCGCGCGAATGGGGGGCGCACGGTTCCACAGATATTTATCGGCGACGAACATGTTGGCGGATGTGATGAATTGCATGCGCTCGAGCGCGCGGGCAAGTTAGATGCAATGCTGGCTGCTTGATGTTAGCGGCGCTAATTCAAACAACGTCTAGCGATGATCCGCGCGAGAACCTCGCGCGGATTTCGGCGCAGATACGGGGTGCCGTAAACGACGGCGCTGGTTTCGTGCTTACGCCAGAAGTAAGCAATTGCCTGTCTTCTAGCCGTTCTCATCAAAATGCCGTTTTGCAGCATGAAGCGGCGGATATTTCGCTGGCAGCTTATAGGGCTTTGGCGGCAGAGCTTGGAATTCATCTGCTAATCGGCTCGCTTGCGCTTAAGACCGAGGATGCGGACGGACGTTTCGCCAACCGATCTGTTTTGATCGGTCCTGATGGCTTAGTCACCGCGCGCTACGACAAGATCCATATGTTTGATGTGGATGTCACCAAGGAAGAAACCTATCGCGAATCTGATGGGTATCGCCCGGGAAATAGGGCGGTTGTGGCACAAACGCCGTTCGCAACATTGGGGCTGAGTATTTGCTACGATGTGCGCTTTGCCTATCTTTATCGCGCATTGGCCAAGGCTGGCGCGGAGATTTTGACGGTACCTGCGGCGTTTTCCTATGTCACGGGGGCGGCGCATTGGGAAACTTTGCTACGCGCGCGCGCGATTGAGACGGGGTGCTATGTTCTTGCGCCTGCGCAGACGGGGCTTCATGAGGCGAGCGTTGGCAAACCACGCAAAACTTTTGGGCATTCTTTGGCAATTTCTCCGTGGGGAGAGATTTTGGGGGATGGCGGCACAGATGTTGGCACGGTCTTAGTTGAAATCGATCGCAATGAAGTGGCAAAAGCACGGGGGAAGATTGCGGCGCTTGGCCACGATCGTAAGTTTGAAGGTCCGTAATGATTGATGAGGCAAACGCCCTCGCTGTGATGTTGCTCAGTGAAATTCTGACAACGGATCAATTGCTGCGTACGCGGCTTGGGCGCGTCTTGCCAAAAGGAATGGAGATTTCACATTTCTCTGTGCTCAATCAGCTCGCAAGCCAATCTGGCGAACGCACACCTGCGCAATTGGCCAAAAGCATGCACCTGACGCGTGGAGCGATGACCAACACGCTCGGCAAGTTAGAGTGGGCAGGGTATATTCATATCCGCCCTGACTGGGATGATGCGCGGCGCAAGCTCGTTTCGCTTAGTCCAGCAGGGCGCGCCGCGCGTGACGCAGCGCTTGTTGGCATGGAGCCCGTGATCGCAGGCATCGTTAGCGATATGGGCAGCGACAAGATACGAACCGTGCTGCCGATTATTCGCGAACTCCGCCTTAAGCTTGAATAACGTTACGCAGGTTTCGTACTTGCGGTGACGTAGTTCACACTCAGATCTCGATCTGAGATGCTCCAGCTCCAAAGCACTGGATTGAATACAAACCCTTTGCGATCAACGGGCGTTACGCCAGATTTCTCAAGCAGATCATACAGCTCATCAGGCGTAATGAACTTGTTCCATTCATGTGTTCCCTTCGGGAGCCAGCGCATGATCACTTCGGCGCCAACAATAGCAACTGCATAGCTCTTTGGGTTGCGATTGATGGTTGAGCAAAGATGCAAGCCTGCAGGTTTCAATAGTTGCTGGCATGCAGTGAGATACGCCAGCGGGTCGGCGACGTGTTCGACAACTTCCATGTTTATGACGACATCAAACTGCTCTCCAGCTTCCGCCATCGCTTCGGCAGTGGTGTTGCGGTAATCAATTGTCAGGCCAGATTGTTCAGCATGGATTTGCGCCACGGGAATGTTGCCTGATGCTGCATCCGCGCCAACGACAGTTGCGCCAAGGCGCGCCATTGGCTCAGAGAGCAAGCCGCCACCGCAGCCAATATCAAGTATGCGCAGACCCTTGAACGGTTCGGGTGCTGTGAGGTCGCGATCAAACTCGCCGGCGATTTGACGGGTGATGTAATCCAAACGGCAGGGATTAAGCATATGAAGGGGTTTGAACTTGCCCTTGGGATCCCACCATTCAGCGGCCATAGCTTCAAACTTTGCGACCTCAGCGGGGTCAACTGTGGTTTGTGCGGTTTGCATTCCTGTCTCCGTATGCTCAATTGGGCGCGACTAGCCCTAAGGGGTATATAGGATGGATATGGATAAAATCTCAGGCCAAAAGAGCGCGGTACATTATCTTTACCCGCAAATTGATCCCTTTGATCAACGGATGATGGATATGCCGGGTGGTCATACGATCTATGTTGAGCAATGTGGTAACCCGAATGGGATACCTGTGATCGTTTTACATGGTGGCCCGGGTGGGGGCTGTAGCCCGTCGATGCGGCGCTATTTTGATCCAAAGGTTTATCGTGTTGTGTTGTTTGATCAGCGTGGCTGTGGGCGTTCACGCCCCTACGCAAGTGTTGAGAACAATACGACTTGGGATCTTGTTGCTGACATCGAACGTATTCGCGAAGTCTTGGACATTGAAAAATTCATTGTTTTTGGCGGAAGCTGGGGCGCAACACTTTCGCTGATTTACGCTCAAACCCATCCAGAGCGCGTCGCGCAGTTGGTTTTGCGCGGTGTCTTTTTGATGATGCAGCGAGAACTTGAGTGGTTTTATGGTGGTGGCGCTGGGCAGTTTTGGCCGGAAGCTTGGCAAGAGTTTGTGAGCCCCATCCCAGAAGCGGAGCGCGATGACATGATCGGTGCCTATCACCGACGGCTGTTTGGTGGAGATCACGCAACCGAAGTGCGCTTTGGCAAGGCGTGGTCGAAATGGGAAAATGCGCTGGCTTCTGTCGCTTCGAATGGACAAAGCGGTGACGCGCCCGGCGAATATGCGCGCGCGTTTGCGCGACTTGAGAACCACTATTTCGTGCATGGAGGGTTCTTGGAATCAGATGGCCAGATTTTGGAAAACGTTAGACGCATTGCGCATATTCCAGCAGTGATAGTTCAGGGGCGGTACGATATGATTTGTCCTCCCCGATCCGCATTTGAAGTGGCGCAAGCATGCCCGAATGCCGAGCTGAGAATGGTGCGGGATGCTGGTCATGCTTTGAGTGAACCCGGAATCAGTGCGGAATTGGTCGGTGCGATGGATGAAATTGCGCAACGATATAAATAATGAGGACCGCCTGAAATCAGGCGGCCCCTACTGAGAACGGATCACTAGCAAACGAGAATTGCACGCATAAAGTGCATTTCCTGTCGATCAAGTATCCCATGGGGAGATAGGGATTCAACTCTAGTTTCGTCGCTAACTTGAAAGCGTGTCTAAACTGCCAGCCATAACTCTCTAACATCTGGCCTTGCGGACTCAGTAATGCTTGTCTATATGGCTCGTAACAGCGGCGCGGCTGGGTCCAAACCAAACGCTCCACCGAGAACGATCAACGGGCCGCGCGCCCGTTTTTTTGTGCCTAGACGTAGGCTGGATGAGATATGAACAACGATTTGATTGCCAAAGCTGCCATCGACCAGCGCCTTGCCGAGATTATCACGCCTGTGATCGAAGATCTCGGGTATGAATTGGTGCGCGTGCGCCTGATGTCTGGCAAGTCCACGACATTGCAGATTATGGCCGAACGCCCCGAGGGCGGTATCGAGGTTGATCAATGCGCCGAGATCAGCACGGCTGTTGGCGCGACGCTCGATGTCGAAGACCCGATCGTGGACGAATATACGCTGGAAGTTTCCAGCCCAGGAATTGATCGCCCTTTGACCCGCCTCAAGGATTTCGAGACGTTTGAAGGCTATGAGGCCAAGATCGAAACGACAGAGCTGATCGACGGTCGCCGCCGCTTTAAGGGTGAGCTGGCTGGCGTTGAGGGTGACGATGTTTTGATTAACGTCGAAGAAGGCACGATCGGTCTGAACTTTGATTGGCTCAGCGATGCCAAGCTGGTTCTCACGGATGAGTTGATCACAGAAATGCTACGCCAGCGCAAAGCGGCTGGCGATGTTAACGAAGATGAATTTGACGAAATTGAAACGGACGATACGCCGTTGTCAGAGGAGAAGTAACCATGGCTATTACCTCAGCAAACCAGCTTGAGCTGCTGCAAACCGCCGAAGCGGTCGCGCGCGAAAAGATGATTGATCCGGGTCTTGTAATCGAGGCCATGGAAGAAAGCCTCGCGCGCGCTGCGAAGTCTCGCTACGGCGCTGAAATGGACATTCGCGTGTCTATCGACCGCAAGACGGGCCGCGCGACATTCACACGTGTGCGCACAGTTGTTGAGGATGACGAGCTAGAGAATTATCAGGCCGAGTTCACTGTTGAGCAGGCCAAGCAGTACATGGCTGACCCAGAGGTTGGCGCGACGTTCACTGAAGAAGTTCCGCCAGTCGAAATGGGCCGTATTGCTGCCCAATCGGCGAAGCAGGTTATCTTGCAGAAGGTTCGCGAAGCTGAGCGCGATCGCCAGTTCGAAGAGTTCCAGGATCGTGCAGGCACGATTATCAATGGTGTTGTGAAACGTGAAGAATACGGCAACGTGATCGTTGACGTAGGTCGCGGCGAGGGCATCCTGCGCCGTAACGAGAAAATCGGCCGCGAAAGCTATCGCCCGAATGATCGTATCCGCTGCTACATCAAAGATGTGCGCCGCGAAGCGCGCGGTCCTCAGATTTTTCTCTCTCGTACAGCGCCTGAATTCATGGCTGAGCTGTTCAAGATGGAAGTGCCCGAGATTTATGACGGCATCATTGATATCAAAGCTGTCGCGCGTGATCCGGGTTCCCGTGCAAAGATCGCCGTGATTTCACATGACGGTTCTATTGATCCCGTCGGTGCCTGCGTTGGTATGCGTGGCTCTCGTGTTCAGGCTGTTGTGAACGAGCTTCAGGGCGAAAAGATCGACATCATCCCTTGGAATGAAGATCAGCCAACGTTCCTCGTGAACGCATTGCAGCCAGCGGAAGTGTCCAAGGTTGTTCTGGACGAAGAAGCGGGCAAGATCGAAGTTGTTGTTCCAGACGAGCAGCTTTCTCTCGCGATTGGCCGTCGTGGTCAGAACGTGCGTTTGGCGTCTCAGTTGACCGCTCTCGACATCGACATCATGACCGAGGAAGAGGAGAGCAAGCGCCGTCAGGCCGAGTTCGAGCTGCGCACGAAACTCTTCATGGACGCGCTGGATGTTGACGAATTCTTCGCTCAACTCCTTGTGTCCGAAGGCTTCACCAACCTTGAAGAGGTTGCTTACGTTGAAGTTGACGAATTGTTGGTCATCGACGGTGTTGATGAAGATACAGCTGGCGAATTGCAGACCCGTGCACGTGAGCATCTGGAAGCAAAAGCCGCAGCTGCACTTGCAAAAGCCCGTGAGCTTGGCGCAGAGGACAGCCTGATCGAATTTGACGGCATCACAGCGCAAATGGCGGAAGTGTTGGCGGCTGACGGCGTCAAAACGCTAGAGGACTTCGCAACCTGTGCTGACTGGGAGTTGGCTGGCGGCTGGACGACTGTTGATGGCGAGCGCGTTAAAGACGACGGTCTGCTAGAGCAATTCGGTATGGAGCTTGAGGAAGCCCAAAGCATGATTATGACAGCCCGTGTTCTGCTCGGTTGGGTTGATCCTGCTGAACTCGAAGCAGCTCACGACGACGAAGACGCCACCGAGGAGGCTGAGGTCTGATCTCAGGCCTCAGAGGTTTCTGACAGTGACGCGCGGCGGCACACATAAAGATCGGTCCAGCGGACCAGAGCGCAAGTGCATTGCGACACAGGAAAATCTTCCTATGTCAAAAATGATCCGCTTTGTCGTTGGGCCGGACGCGCAGATTGTGCCAGATATTCTGGGCAAACTGCCGGGGCGTGGTATTTGGGTCTCTGCTGATAAAGCTGCCCTTGAAAAGGCGACATCAAAGAACCTATTTGCACGTAGCGCCAAGATGCCTGTGAAAGTGCCTGAAGGATTGGTCGCTGAGGTTGAAACGCAAGTGACGCGCCGTTTGGTTGAGCTTATCAGCTTGGCACGCAAGTCAGGCAGCGCTGTTGCGGGATACGAAAAAGTTAAGAGCTGGTTGATGAATGAAGAAGCAGAAGTGCTTATTCAGGCGTCAGACGGGTCAGAACGTGGTAAATCGAAGCTAAGCACGCCGCATTACGGCAGTTTCATCGGTTGGTTGACCGCAGATGAACTTGGATTGGCCTTTGGGCGACAGACTGTGATACATGGCGCGCTAAGCGCTGGTGGACTCACCTCTCGTGTAGTAGAGGAAGCCCAAAGATTAAAAGCGATACGAGAAGTTAGCGACGGCAGGGGCCGTCCGAAAGGAAAAGACAGCTAAATGAGCGATAACGACGGCAAAAAGACATTGGGTGTGCGTGGCGCTGGTTCGCGTCCCGGTAATGTAAAGCAAAGCTTCAGCCATGGTCGCACGAAGAATGTTGTGGTTGAGACCAAGCGCAAGCGCATTGTCGTGCCTAAGCCGGGCGCAGCAAAGCCTGCGGGTGCTGGTTCTGTGGGCGGTGGCAATCCAGCCAAGCGTCCGGCAGGTATCACTGATGCGGAAATGGAGCGCCGTTTAAAGGCCGTTCAAGCTGCGAAAGCGCGCGAAGCCGAAGATGCTGCGCGCCGTGAAGCAGAAGAAAAGGCCCGCGCTGCCGATCGCGAACGTCGCCGCGCAGAAGCGGAAGCCAAAGAAGCCGAAGAGCGCGCGCGCGCTGAACGTGCAAAGGCGAAAGCGGAAGCTGAGGAAGCGGCTAAGAAAGCTGCGGAAGAAGCAGCACGCGTTGCTGCGGCGCCCGCGCCGGACAAACCTGCCCCTGCGTCTCGCCCCGCTCCGAACAAGCCTGCGCCAGCTGCAACGCCGCGCAAAGCTGACCGCGAGCGCGATCAGCGAAATCAGCGCGGCAAAGGCGGCAACGATGGTCGTCGTTCTGGTAAGCTGACGTTGAACCAAGCGCTGTCGGGTGGTGACGGTCGTCACAAATCCATGGCTGCTATGAAGCGTAAGCAAGAGCGCGCGCGTCAAAAAGCGATGGGTGGCACCGTTGAGCGCGAAAAGATCATTCGTGAAGTTCAGCTGCCGCCAGCAATTGTTGTCTCTGAACTGGCCGCTCGTATGGCTGAAAAGACAGGCGCAGTTGTTAAGGCGTTGATGACCAACGGCATGATGGTAACGCAGAACGAAACCATTGATGCGGATACTGCCGAGCTGATCATCGAAGAGTTCGGCCACAAGGTCGTACGTGTTTCCGATGCGGACGTCGAAGATGTTATCGCAGAAGTAAAAGACGATGAAAAAGACCTGAAATCACGTCCGCCGATCATTACGATCATGGGCCACGTTGACCACGGTAAGACATCGCTTCTCGATGCGATCCGTAACGCAAAAGTCGTGGCTGGCGAGGCTGGCGGCATTACGCAGCACATCGGTGCCTATCAGGTCACGACCGACAACGGCACTGTATTGAGCTTCTTGGATACTCCGGGTCACGCGGCGTTTACGTCGATGCGCTCACGCGGTGCACAGGTCACGGATATTGTTGTTCTGGTTGTTGCGGCGGATGACGCTGTGATGCCGCAGACTATCGAGGCGATTAACCACGCGAAAGCGGCGGGCGTTCCGATGATCGTTGCGATCAACAAGATCGACAAGCCGGGCGCAAACCCAGACAAAGTTCGCACTGATCTGCTTCAGCACGAGGTGATCGTTGAGAAAATGTCTGGTGAAGTGCAGGACGTCGAAGTGTCTGCGTTGACCGGTCAAGGCCTTGATACACTGCTTGAAGCGATTGCGCTTCAGTCGGAAATTCTTGAGCTGAAAGCAAATCCAGATCGCGCCGCGGTTGGCGCTGTTATCGAAGCGCAGCTTGATGTGGGCCGTGGCCCCGTCGCGACGGTTCTTGTTCAAACGGGTACTTTGCGCGTTGGCGACATCTTCGTTGTGGGCGAGCAGCACGGTAAAGTGCGTGCATTGATCAATGATCATGGTCAGCGCGTGAAAGAAGCGGCTCCGTCGGTTCCTGTTGAGGTCCTTGGCCTCAACGGCACACCAGAGGCAGGCGACGTTCTGAACGTGGTTGATACCGATGCACAAGCGCGCGAAATCGCCGAGTATCGTGAGAAAGCTGCAAAAGACAAACGTGCTGCCGCTGGCGCTGCAACCACGCTTGAGCAGTTGATGGCAAATGCCAAGGCTGACGAGAACGTCTCTGAGATGCCAATCTTGGTTAAAGCTGACGTTCAAGGTTCTGCCGAAGCGATTGTTCAGGCGATGGCGAAAATCGGCAACGATGAAGTCCGCGTTCGCGTTCTTCACTCTGGTGTTGGCGCGATTACTGAAAGCGACATTGGCTTGGCGGAAGCGTCTGGCGCTCCGATCATGGGCTTTAACGTTCGTGCGAATGCGTCTGCGCGTAACACTGCGAACCAGAAAGGCGTCGAAATTCGCTACTACTCCATCATCTACGATCTCGTGGATGACGTGAAAGCGGCGGCGTCTGGTCTTCTGTCTGCTGAAATTCGCGAGAACTTCATCGGTTATGCGGCGATCAAAGAGGTCTTTAAGGTTACAGGTATCGGCAAAGTTGCTGGCTGTCTGATTACCGAAGGTGTCGCGCGTCGTTCTGCGGGCGTGCGCTTGCTGCGTGACAACGTTGTTATTCACGAAGGCACGCTTAAGACACTCAAGCGCTTCAAGGATGAAGTGTCGGAAGTTCAGTCAGGTCAGGAATGCGGTATGGCGTTTGAGAACTATGACGATATCCGTGCTGACGACGTTATCGAGATCTTCGAGCGTGAATCAATTGAACGCAAGCTTGACTAGAGCGTCATAGCTCTAGTCTGGAAAACTGGTATCACCAATGCTGACGCGTTGGTGGTACGGTTTAAGCCGAAGCGCTTTAAAGCTATCTACAAACACAGCAAAATGGCCCGAACATAAGTTTGGGCCATTTTCGTTTTAAACGAGGATTTCAGAATTCGAGTTAAGCCGCGTTTGCGACTGGCGTGCCTGTGTAGTTGCGATCGCCTACAGCTACGATGATGCGTCCGTCTGACAGAGCGCGCACAAATGTTCCCTGAACCTGAACACAGGTTCCCATGATGATTGTTTGTAGCATGGATTTCTCCCCCAAGAATTCGGCGTGGCAACCGAGACATGCAGTAAATTTACGTTAAAATGTCAGAAAACTACTAACATTCCTATAACAAACTTTTCATTTGTGATGTTTTTTTCGGCTTTTTCCCCTTACAGCCAATCACGCAAGTGAGGAATCAGCGGAATATCGGCCGCGGGCATCGGATATTTGCTTAGGTCGCTTGCCTTTACCCATTTTAGCGTTTGATTCTCTTTTGCCTGCGGAATGCCGTCCCATTTGCGGCAGGCAAACAGGGGCATAAGTAGATGAAAATCATCATAACTATGGCTTGCGAAGGTCAATGGTGCGAGGCAACTGGCCCAGGTATCAATCCCTAGCTCTTCTTGTAATTCCCGGATCAAAGCGGCTTCTGGCGTTTCTCCAGCTTCAATTTTTCCGCCTGGAAATTCCCACAAACCCGCCATGGATTTCCCTTCGGGGCGTTGCGCAAGCAACACACGTCCGTCCACATCGATAAGCGCTACGGCGCTAACATGAACAACCTTCACGAACGGTAATCCGCGTTGATGGTGATGTAACCATGGGTAAGATCGCAGGTCCAAACCGTGCTTTTGCCAGTCCCAAGACCCAGATCGACCCCAATCACGAGCTCGGATTGCTTCATATAAGTTGCGCCAAGCTCTTCGTTGTAGTCTGGGCTAACCCAGCCTTTCTCGGCCACAACAATATCGCCAAAGCGAATGTTGAGTAGGTCTCTGTCGGCAGCAGCGCCAGATTTGCCAATCGCCATGACAACGCGTCCCCAATTTGGATCTTCGCCGGCAACAGCGGTTTTAACCAGTGGCGAGTTTGCAATTGAAAGGCCGTGAATCCGCGCATCGCTATCATTGGCGGCTCCGGTGACTTGAATTTCAATCAACTTGGTTGCGCCTTCGCCATCGCGAACGACCTGAAGCGCGAGGTCTTTCATGACGCCATGTAGTGCCTCGCGAAATGCCCCGTTCCCAGCAACGTCAACATCGCTTGTTCCAGTTGCAGCGAGCAGCAAGGAGTCGGATGTTGAGGTATCGCTGTCTACTGTGATGGAGTTGAATGTAACCTCATTCAATTCTGACAGCATGGCCTGTAAGTCAGGTTGCGCGATCTTTGCATCGGTGAAGATGTAGACCAGCATTGTCGCCATATCTGGTGCGATCATGCCAGAGCCTTTGGCGATGCCTGCGATGGAAACGGTTTTGCCGTCGATCGTAATCTGAGCAGAGGCCCCTTTGGAAAAGGTATCCGTCGTCATGATCGCTTCAGCCGCAGCTTTGATGGCTGTTGGGCTTAAAGCCAATTTTAGTTCTTCAATCTTTCTGGTGATTTTTTCATGTGGCAGTGACTCGCCAATGACGCCTGTCGAAGACGAGAAAACGCGATCATCGGGCAGACCGAGTGCAGAAGCGACGCTGCTTGTTACAGCGCGCGTCACATCGGTACCGTTCTTTCCAGTAAAGGCATTTGCATTGCCGGAATTCACAATAATCGCCGCGCCAGCATCGCTGATGATGCCAAGCTTTGCCTGACAATCAAGCACCGGAGCAGAGCGCGTTGCGGATTTGGTGAAGACCCCGGCAATCGTGCTGCCTGCGCAAATCTGGGCAAGCATAACGTCAGCGCGCCCAGAATATTTGACACCCGCTTGAGCAGCGGCAAAAGACACGCCGTCGATGATCGGTAGGTCAGGAAATTGCTCCGGCGCAAGCGGGGAGCGGGGCGGCGTGCCTGCCATGTCCTATTTCTCCAGAAGTGAAAGATCTTTAAGTTTGGACGTATCAACATCCACGCTTGTTTTTCTAGAAATAGTCGCGCTGTCCGTCAATTTGGAAATGTAGCTATCAACGATATCCATGCGCACTTGCTGTTCCAATTCTTCGCGAACGTCTTCCATCTTGGGAGCGTCCTTAAAGCGGGAATTGTTCAGTTTGATGACGTGCCAGCCAAATTGCGTTTTGATGGGCGCGGAAACTGCGCCGACCTCCATGTCCATCACGGCAGTTTCAAATTCCGGAACCATCATGCCTTTGCCAAACCAGCCAAGCGCCCCACCACGAGGACCAGAAGGGCCTGTGGACTTTTCTTTGGCCAGTTCGGCAAAATCTGCGCCACCTTCTAGCGTTGTGACGAGGTCTTTGGCTTCGTCTTCTGTTTCAACAAGAATGTGTGACGCATCAAATTCCTTTTCAGGTTCAGCGCCCGCATACTTGGCGTCATAAGCAGCTTGCACCGCATCGTCCGTCACCGCATCGGCGAGGACGCTATCCATGTGCTCTGCCGCCATTAGCGCGCGGCGTTCGTTCTCTAGCGCGAGTTCAACGCGAAGGGGTGTGTCGCCTTTAGCAGCATCGGCAAGAACCGTTTGTTGGATGAGTTGGTCCAGAATGCCTGTAAATAGCGCATCATCCGGCAAGTTCCGATATTGTTCGGGCAATCCGGCGCGAACCACAATCATGTGACCCATCGTGATGTCCACGCCATTTACCGTCGCGACAACCGTATCTGCGCCATTTTCAGCGTAGACAGGTAGGGCGAGAGTTACAGCAAAGGCCACACTAGCCATCAATTGGGTGCGTTTTAACATCGTTTTTTCCTTGTTTCATGCGCGTTTCCTTCGCGCCGTTGACACTGGCATACCCGCCCCTTACATCGCCTTAAGGCACTGGTTCAGGCCGTCTTTCACTCTCGTATCTATGGGTTGCGTGCAGGGCGAGCAAGGTGAGCCTATGCACAAAGACGTCAAGGATGGATGAGCGCAGATGCTAGGACTTGGAAAACTCGCTAAAAAGGTGTTCGGAACGCCGAATGACCGCAAAGTTAAGGCGACACGCCCGATCGTTGAGGCGATCAACGCGCTGGAACCTGAATTTGAAAAACTCAGCGATGAAGGTCTCAAGCAAAAGACTGAAGAGCTCGCCAAACGTGCGATGGACGGCGAAAGTCTTGATGACCTTCTGCCCGAAGCCTTTGCCAACTGCCGTGAAGGCGCGCGCCGTGCGTTAGGTCTTCGTGCTTTTGATACGCAGTTGATGGGCGGCATTTTCCTGCATCAGGGCAATATCTCTGAAATGAAAACAGGTGAGGGCAAAACGCTCGTTGCGACTTTGCCTGCTTATTTGAACGCGTTAACGGGTAAGGGCGTTCACGTTGTGACGGTGAACGACTACCTCGCAAAGCGTGACGCTGAGTGGATGAGCAAAGTATTTGGCGCTTTGGGCCTGACCACGGGGGTGATCTATCCCAACCAGCCAGATGATGAAAAGAAAGCGGCTTATGCTTGTGATGTGACTTACGCCACAAACAACGAGTTGGGTTTTGATTATCTGCGCGACAACATGAAAGCCGAGTTGTCCCAGATGTTCCAGCGCGAACATAACTTTGCGATTGTGGACGAAGTTGACTCCATTCTGATCGACGAAGCGCGTACCCCGCTGATTATTTCCGGCCCTGCCGCAGATCGCTCCGAGCTTTATCTCGCAATCGACATGGTGATCCCGTCGCTTTTGCCTGAGCATTACGAACTGGACGAAAAGACGCGTAACGTCTCCTACACCGAGGAAGGCAATGAATTCCTCGAGCAGCTTTTGCTTCAGCAGGGTTTGCTGCCCGAAGGCGCGACGCTTTACGATCCTGAAAGCACGACGATTGTGCATCACGTGAACCAAGGTCTGCGCGCGCACAAGCTGTTTGAGAAAGACAAAGAGTACATCGTACGTGATGGCGAAGTCGTTCTGATCGACGAATTCACGGGCCGTATGATGTCTGGTCGTCGTTTGTCTGATGGTCTGCATCAGGCGATTGAAGCCAAAGAGAACTGCCCGATCCAGCCTGAGAACGTCACGCTGGCCTCGGTTACGTTCCAGAACTATTTCCGTCTTTATGACAAATTGTCTGGCATGACGGGTACGGCGATGACCGAAGCGGAAGAATTCGCTGAAATCTATGGGCTGGGTGTTGTTGAAGTTCCGACAAACCGCCCCATCGCGCGTGTTGATGAGCACGATCAGGTATTCCGCACCGCAAAAGAGAAATACGACGAAATCGTTGTGATCGTTAAAGAGGCTCACGAGAAGGGCCAACCCTGCCTTGTGGGCACGACGTCGATCGAAAAATCTGAATTCCTGTCGAATCTGCTGAAAGAGGCAGGTTTGCCGCACAACGTTTTGAACGCGCGTCAGCACGAACAAGAAGCGCAGATTGTTGGTGATGCAGGCAAGCTAGGCGCGATTACGATTGCGACAAACATGGCGGGTCGCGGCACTGACATTCAGCTTGGCGGCAACGTTGAATTGAAGGTACTGGAAGCGATCGCGGCAGAGCCAGAAGCAGATCCAGAAGAGCTGCGCAAGCGCATCGAAGAAGAGCATCAGGTTTGGCGCCAGAAGGTTCTCGACGCCGGTGGTCTTTATATCATCGCGACAGAGCGCCACGAAAGCCGTCGCATTGATAACCAATTGCGCGGTCGTTCTGGTCGTCAGGGTGATCCGGGTCGCTCTGCGTTTTTCCTATCGCTCGATGACGATCTGATGCGCATTTTCGGCTCTGAGCGTTTGGACAAGGTTCTGTCCTCGCTTGGTATGAAAGAAGGCGAAGCGATTGTTCACCCTTGGGTCAACAAATCTCTTGAGCGCGCGCAGGCGAAGGTTGAGGGCCGTAACTTTGACATTCGTAAGCAGCTTTTGAAGTTCGACGATGTGATGAATGACCAGCGTAAAGTGATCTTTGGTCAGCGCCGTGAAATCATGGAAGCGGCGGACCTATCTGAGATCGCGCAGGATATGCGCTATCAGGTGATTGAGGACCTGATCGACCAATATATGCCGCCCAAAACCTACGCTGATCAGTGGGATATGGAAGGCCTGCATGCTGCTGTTGCCGAAGCAATCAATATTGATGTGCCTGTGCAGGAATGGGGCGTCGAAGAAGGCGCGGATGACGAGATCATTCGTGAGCGTCTAGAGAAAGCTGCCGACGAGGCGATGGCGCAAAAGGCGGCTGCCTTTGGTCCTGAGAACATGCGCCAAATCGAAAAGCAGGTCTTGCTTCAAACGATTGATGGAAAGTGGCGTGAGCATCTTGTGACACTTGAACACCTTCGCTCTGTCGTTGGGTTCCGTGGATATGCGCAGCGTGATCCGTTGAACGAGTATAAGAACGAGAGCTTCCAACTGTTTGAAAGCATGCTTGATAGCCTGCGCACGGACGTCACACAGACATTGGGCCGTGTTCAAATGCGAACTGAAGAAGAGCAAGCCGCGATTATTGCCGAGATGCAGGCGCAGCAGGCTTTGATGCAGGAAGCGGCGCGCGAAGCGTCAGCAGAGGCATCTCAGTCGCCTGAACCAGAGGTTGAAGGCTTTGACGAGAACGACAGTTCGACATGGGGAAATCCGGGTCGTAACGATCCTTGCCCATGTGGGTCAGGCAAGAAATTCAAACATTGCCACGGCAGATTGGCCTAAATTCAAAAATGGCAAGAATACGGTAAGGGGTCTGAAAGACTCCTTGCTGCCGTCCTAATGTCGCCCTGTTTGAGAGCGACTCTTACCTCCGAATAGATATCCCTTCGGAGGGCAGTACCATGGATATTAAGCGGATCGTTATGGCGGGCGGAGTGTTGGCAACGGCTGGCGCAATCGGATTTGTCATGCAAAACGGCGAGTCGGCGAAAGCAAGATACGCACAAGCCTCTGTCCCTGATATTTCGGGCACAGCTGCAGAACCGATGGAAGTGACGGGGATTGCGTTGACCTCATCAGTCATTGGCGCAAAAGCGAACGTTGCTGAGCCGAGAACCGAAATGCAAGCCCAACAAGATGCGGCTGTTGCAGGATCCATGGATGCTCCTGCGAAAGAGGCCCCGGTTGTCGAGGTTAAGACAGCCGCGCTTGATGAAGATGTTGCGCCTGAAACTGACGCGCTCGCACCTCCTGCGTCTCTGTGTGATATCGAAATGACTGCAACGCCGGTTGCTGCGGCTATGGTCGACATTGCGATCGCTGCGAATTGTTATCCGAATGAGCGCGTGACGCTTCACCATAGCGGAATGATGTTCACCGAGGAGACTGATAAAGATGGGAATCTGAGCGTTAGCATCCCAGCAATGTCAGAAAGCGCGGTATTTATCGCCGCTTTTGCGAACGGAGAAGGCGCGCTTGCAGATGCAAAGGTACCTTCGCTGGAATTCTATGACCGTATGGTTGTCCAATCCAAAGCCAGCAGTGAATTGCATATCAATGCGTTCGAATTTGGCGCGGATTTCCGTGACGAAGGTCATGTGAGTTTGAAATCTGATCGCTCCATGGCTGATGCAGCCAAGGGCAAGGGCGGTTTCATCACATCGCTTGGTGATGCGTCGCAAGCCGAAGCGCTCGTTGCGGAAGTTTATACTTTCCCGACCAGCACGGTGAAGCAACAGGGCGAGGTTCACGTTTCGGTGGATGCGGAAGTCACTTCAGCCAATTGCGGACTGCGTGTCGAGGCTCAAACCCTAGAAGTATCGGGCGCAGGCGCGCTGAAAGTACAGGATTTGACCCTGCCAATCCCATCATGCGAGGCGGTAGGTGACTTTCTTGTGTTGCAAAATCTGCTCCAAGACCTGAAAGTTGCGCGTAACTAAGCGCGCGACATTCGGGGCAAAAAATCTATGATGGTTCAACATGCGGCGCGTTTTGCCGCATTTTTCCTTTTTATGTTTGCTGCCCCGTTAGCAGCGCAGGACGTCACCCTAACTTCGCCCGATGGAACGGTAGAGGTAAGTGGAACCCTCTTGGGTTTCGATGGTGATTTTTATCGACTTCAAACAATTTACGGCGAGCTGACGATTGATGGCACAGGGGTGAATTGTACTGGGCCTGCTTGCCCTGATCTTCAAAACTATGTGGCGAAATTGTCCATTTCTGGATCCGCTACTATTGGCGAAGTTCTGATGCCTGCGCTGATAGAGGGCTTTGCGCTTAGGCGTGGGTACAGTGTTGAACGTGTTCGGGTTGACGCAACGCACTTTACCTACATGCTGCGAAATCGCGCCGATCAAACGCTTCTTGGTGAGTTTGCATTTCGTATCACGAACACCGACACTGGCTTTGCGGATTTGCTAGCAGATGACGCAGATATTGTTATGGCGTTGAGGGAAATTCGCCTAACTGAGAATCGCCGCGCGAGTGAGTCGGCCTTGGGTGATCTGACCGGGCCAAACAGAAGCCGCGTTTTGGCGCTGGATGCTATGGTGCCGATAACAGCGCCCGGCAATCCTGTGGATTCCATTTCGCCCGCGCAATTGGCCCGTGTGTTCGCCGGGCGCGTGACCAATTGGACCCAGCTTGGCGGCCCCGATGCGCCTATTTCGGTGCACCTGAGGGATTCCAAGTCAGGGCTATCTCAAGCGGTTCAAGATCGCCTAATGGCGCCAGCGGGGCTTGTTTTGGATAACACCATTGTGCGTCATACGACGAACAAAGCGCTGACTGAGGCCGTCACAAACGATCCCTTTGCGATTGGAATTTCCAGCTATTCAGAAACAGCGAATGCAGATGTTTTGGTTCTCACTGGTACCTGTGGGTTTTCTTTGCGCGCGGGGCGGGTCACGATCAAGACGGAAGACTACCCCCTTACCGCGCCGATGTTCCTCTATATTCCTGCCCGTCGGCTGCCAAAGCTGGCGCGCGAATTCTTAACATTTACACGCTCGCCTTCGGCTCAGATCGTAATTCGCCGTGCTGGGTTTGTTGACCAAGCTCCAGAAGAGCTTTCCATCAACCAGCAGGGTGATCGTTTTGCTAACGCGATTTCGTTGATTGGTACCGAGATCAATTTGAGCGAAGTAAAGCGCTTGGTGAAAGTTCTGTCGCCGATGAAACGACTGAGCACATCGTTCCGCTTTCGCGCTGGATCAAGCGCGCTGGACGCGCAATCGTTGTCGAACGTTCAGCAGTTGGCTCGAGCAATTGAAACGGGCGAATACGACGAGCGTTCGATCAAATTTGTTGGCTTCAGCGACGGTCAGGGGCCAGCAAATGGCAACCAACGTATTTCGATGCAGCGGGCGCGTGCGGTTCTTGCCGCGGTCAAACAGGCTGCGGAAACTGTGAGTTTGGATGATCTAGATATATCGGTTGATGCCTTTGGCGAAACGCTCCCAATGGCGTGCGATGATAGTGCTTGGGGCCGCCAAGTGAATCGCCGCGTAGAGGTGTGGGTACACTAAAGCAATCCTTTGCTGACAAAGCTCGTTTCCCCCGTTGCGCCAATGATCAGATGATCATGAAGCGTGATCGACAGGCTGTCGGCAGCTTGCTTGATAAGCTTGGTCATTTCGATATCGCTAGGGGAAGGCGAAGGATCGCCAGAGGGATGGTTGTGGACCAGAATGATCGCACAGGAGTTGAGTTCTAACGCGCGTTTCAGAACCTCGCGCGGATAAACAGGTACATGATCAACAGTGCCGACGCCCAACACTTCATCAGCGATCAGCATGTTGCGTCGATCTAGAAAGAGAACATGAAACTCTTCGGTTTCTTTGTGCGCTAGTGCTGTTCGGCAATAGGTAAGGACCGCGTCCCAGCTAGAGATTAGCGGACGATGCGCGATGCGCGCTTTAGCGAGTCGCGCAGAGGCCGCGTGAATGAGTTTTAGGTCCTGGGTCGCTGTGGTGCCAACAATTGCTTCTAGCCGCGCAGTATCTGCGGAAAGAGCGCTGGCTATGTCGCCAAACTCAGCAATGAGCTCATGCGCCATCGGCTTGGTGTCTTTGCGAGGCGAAGAATGGAGTAACATCAACTCCAGTAGTTCAGCGTCATCCAAGTGATCTGCGCCGTGGTTCTGAAACCTCGTTCGAATTTCAATGTGCCTATCGCGCAATTTGCTATCAATGAGCCCAAGGCGGCGTCTGCTTTTGCGATCCGCTGTTCTGGGGTCAAATGCGGGCGTGGCTACATCGGTGAAGTGTGTGTTTTGAATGCTCATGTCGACCTTGATGGGTCGATTCGATAAATTTTGTGTTAAAGGCAATAAAAAGCCCGACACAGTAAAAACTGGTCGGGCTTTCAGAAGCGTTTGTTTGGGCTTTATCCCTTCATGCCATCCCAAAAGGATTTCACAGAAGAAAAGAAGCTTTTGCTCTCTGGGTTATTGTCCTCGGAAAGCTCTTCAAACTCTCTGAGAAGTTCCTTTTGACGGCTTGTCAGGTTCACAGGCGTTTCAACTGCAAGTTCGATGAACATATCACCCGTTCCCGCACCGCGAAGTGCTGGCATGCCTTTGCTGCGTAGGCGCATTTGACGACCTGATTGGCTACCTGCTGGGATCTTTACCCGAGAGCGACCCCCGTCAATTGTCGGCACCTCAATGTCACCGCCCAGCGCCGCAGAGGACATGGATACAGGGACGTTGCAGAACAAGTTTGTGCCTTCGCGTTCAAACAGCTTATGCTTGGAAACCTCAATGAAGATATAGAGATCGCCTGCTGGGCCGCCGCGCAAACCAGCTTCGCCCTCACCGCCAAGACGGATACGGGTGCCAGTTTCCACACCTGCCGGAATGTTCACACTAAGCGCACGTTCTTTTTCAACGCGGCCTTGACCAGAGCAAGACTTACAAGGGTTCTTGATGATTTGACCCATGCCAGAGCAGGTCGGGCAGGTTCGTTCAACAGTGAAGAAACCCTGCTGCGCACGCACCTTACCCATGCCTGAACATGTCGGGCAATTCGTCGGTTCAGCGCCGCCATCGGCACCAGTGCCATCACAGCTAGTGCAATTGACCGCCGTTGGTACGTTGATGGTCTTTTGCATGCCTGCAAAAGCCTCTTCCAGCGTGATACGCAGGTTGAAACGCAGATCAGAGCCGCGCGCCGCACGATTACGTGCACCGCCGCCACGCTGACCGCCGCCCATGAAGTCACCGAACAGATCATCAAAGACATCGGAGAATGCAGAGCCAAAGTCGCCATGACCAGCGCCGCCGCGCTGACCACCGCCACCGCCCATGCCACCTTCAAAGGCTGCATGACCGTAGCGATCATAAGCCGCTTTTTTGTCAGCATCTTTCAGAACTTCATAAGCCTCGTTGGCTTCTTTGAACTGTTCTTCAGCCTTTGGGTTGTCCGCATTGCGATCTGGGTGCAGTTCTTTGGCTTTCTTACGATAGCCCTTTTTGATCTCGTCTGCTGACGACCCTTTTGAGACGCCGAGAACATCGTAATAGTCTCGTTTTGACATATTAGTTCCCCCTTTGGGAAAACGCACAGGGCCGGCCCGGTGAAACAGGCCGGCCCTTAAGGGTTAATTACACATAAAGTGCGACTTACCCGCGTTTCTCGTCCTCATTCAGATCTTCGAAGTCGGCATCAACGATGTCATCATCCGCAGGGCCAGCATCTGCCGCCATTGGCTCATCGTCGCCTTCTTCCTGGCTCGCTTTGTAGATCGCTTCGCCAAGCTTCATCGCAGATTCAGTGACGTTCTGGATGCCGGACTTAATCTTGTCGGCGTTCTCTGTTTCCAGCTCGTCCTTGAGCGCGGCGATTGCCAGCTCGATCGCTTCGATTGTCGTCGGATCAACCTTGTCGGCATGCTCTTCCATGGACTTTTCAGTCGAGTGGATGAGGCTTTCCGCCTGGTTTTTCGCTTCGATCAGCTCGCGGCGCTCTTTATCCGCATCAGCGTTCTCTTCCGCGTCCTTGACCATTTTTTCGATATCGTCATCGGACAGACCGCCAGAGGCTTGGATCGTGATCTTCTGCTCTTTGCCTGTGCCTTTGTCCATCGCGCCAACAGCAACGATGCCGTTTGCGTCAATGTCGAAGGTCACTTCGATCTGTGGCAGACCGCGCGGCGCTGGTGGGATGTTCTCAAGGTTGAACTGACCGAGCATTTTGTTGTCGGCGGCCATTTCACGCTCACCTTGGAAAACACGGATGGTCACGGCGCTTTGGCTGTCTTCCGCAGTCGAGAAGATCTGAGACTTCTTCGTTGGGATCGTCGTGTTGCGGTCGATCAAACGTGTGAACACGCCGCCGAGTGTCTCAATGCCCAAGGACAGTGGTGTAACGTCGAGAAGAACAACGTCTTTTACATCACCTTGAAGAACACCGGCCTGAATAGCCGCGCCCATCGCAACAACCTCATCAGGATTCACACCCTTGTGTGGCTCTTTACCGAAGAACTTTGTCACTTCTTCAACAACGCGCGGCATACGTGTCATACCACCAACGAGAACGATTTCGTCTACGTCAGATGTGGATAGGCCCGCATCCTTAAGTGCTGCTTGGCAAGGCTTGATAGAGGCTTTGATCAGATCGCTAACGAGGCTTTCCAGCTTGGCGCGCGTCAGCTTCATAACCATGTGAAGTGGCTGACCACCTTTTGGGTCCATAGAGATGAACGGCTGGTTGATCTCTGTCTGGTTCGCAGAAGAGAGTTCGATCTTAGCCTTTTCCGCCGCTTCCTTCAGACGCTGAAGCGCCATCTTGTCTTGCGTCAGGTCAACACCGTTCTCTTTTTTGAACTCATCCGCGAGGTAGTTCACGATGCGCATGTCGAAGTCTTCACCGCCAAGGAACGTATCACCGTTGGTGGATTTCACTTCGAAGAGGCCGTCGTCGATCTCAAGGATGGTAACGTCGAATGTACCACCGCCGAGGTCGTAAACCGCGATTGTCTGAGTTTCTTCTTTATCGAGGCCATAGGCCAGCGCAGCCGCTGTCGGCTCGTTGATGATACGCAACACTTCGAGGCCAGCAATCTTGCCCGCGTCTTTTGTCGCTTGGCGCTGTGCGTCGTTGAAGTACGCAGGCACGGTGATAACCGCTTGCGTGACGTCTTCGCCGAGATAGCTCTCTGCGGTTTCTTTCATCTTACCAAGGATGAAGGCAGAGATTTGGCTTGGGGAGTATTTCTCACCCTTTGCTTCAACCCATGCGTCACCGTTTCCGCCGTCGACAACAGCGAATGGCAGGTTTTTCATGTCTTTCTTCAGGTGCGCGTCGTCAAAACGGCGACCGATGAGGCGCTTAACACCAAAGACAGTGTTGTCTGGGTTCGTAACCGCCTGGCGTTTTGCCGGCTGGCCTACGAGGCGCTCTTCGTCAGTGAAAGCAACGATCGACGGTGTCGTGCGCGCGCCTTCAGCGTTTTCAATCACGCGTGGCTGAGAGCCGTCCATGATGGAAACGCAGCTATTTGTCGTTCCAAGGTCAATACCAATTACTTTGGCCATGTTTTCGATCCCTTTATAATGTTCAAGGCGATGTCACGAGACGCAAACCCGTTATGGCATCCGCGCCCCGATTGGTTAGTGATTTGCAATGCTGCAAACCAACGTTCGAGGGGTATATAGGGAGCGCAAAAGGGTGCTGCAAGCGTTGCAATGCAACTCATTTTGCGATTTTCCTGCTCTGTGGCAGAATTTTCGTCTTGAAGGTGAATAAGGGGTTAATTGAGCGGTGGAAAAGCTGAACATTCGCGGCTTCGAAATCTACAAGTCGTTGCTCTCGCAGGAGGCGCAGCAGGCTTTGGTTAAAGCTGTGCGCGGCGTAGTAGAAGTTGCACCGATGTTTTCTCCTATGACCCCATATGGAAAGCCGATGCGGGTCAAGATGACCTCGGCTGGGCAGTTTGGCTGGGTCTCTGATCGCACCGGCTATCGCTACGAGCAAAAGCACCCAAACGGAAATGCTTGGCCAGCAATTCCCGAACCGATCTTAGATATTTGGAATGAGGTGAGTGGGTCGGCGCGCGCGCCTGAATGCTGTTTGATCAACTACTACGGTGAAGACGCACGCATGGGGATGCATCAGGACCGCGACGAAGGGGATTTCTCTCAGCCCGTTGTTTCCATTTCTCTTGGCGACGATGGTTTGTTTCGCATTGGCAATCTAGAGCGTGGCGGCAAAACGGACTCGATTTGGCTAAGTTCTGGTGATGTCGTTGTAATGGGCGGCGACGCGCGTTTGACGTATCACGGGGTTGATCGCATCCGCTTTGGCTCGTCACGTTTGTTGGCAAAAGGCGGTCGGCTAAATCTGACATTGCGTGTCGTGCGCTAGTTTAGAAAATCACGCGTCGCCGAAAGCTGATCAAAACTTTCGAGCTCATCAGAAATCCAATCGCGCAAGCATTTTACTGCGGAGGTCGTTTCTAGCCCGAGCGGGCAAGCCAAACGATAGCTCGCCGGAACACGAAGGCTCTGGGCAAAGGGGGCTACCAACAATCCCTCCTTCAATGAACGCTCTGTGATCGAGGCACGCCCAAGCAATACACCGCCGCCAGATAAGGCGAGGTCCGTGGCATGGTCCGCTTGGGAAAAGCGAGGGCCTTGTTTAATCGCGAATTTCATATCCATTGCATCGAACCATGTGGCCCATCCGTCCCAGTTTGGGAGAAAATCAAGACTGCTGTCATGAATAAAAGGAAGCGTCAGCAAATCCTCTGGCGTTTCGATCGCGTGGGCAAGATTAGGGTGCATCATTGGCGTTACCCATTCGCGCACAATAACCTCGTTAAACTGACCGGCTGTGTCATCAGTGCCAAAGCGGATCGCGACATCAATTTCATCGCGCGTGAAATCAAGCAGCCGCAGAGTTGCCGCAAAGCGAAGCTCTAGATCTGGATTGGCTTGGGCAAATGTGAAAAGGCGCGGCGCGAGCCATTTTGCAGTGAAAGCGGGGCCAGCGGTGATCGTTAGGCTGGATGCCGTGATGCGCCGCCGAACAGCGCTCCAAGCGCGCGACAGAGTGCCAAGTCCTTCTGCAACTTCTGGATAAAGAGTTGCACCGATTTCTGTTAGATCAACTGCCCGATTGCGCCTGTGAAAGACAGGTGCACCAAGATGTTCTTCCAAGGAGCGGATTTGAAAAGAAAGCGCAGCGGGCGTGACGTTCAACTCTTCCGCAGCTGCGGCAAAAGACAAATGCCGTGCGGCAGCTTCGAAGGCTCTGAGGGCGGTAAAGGGGGCGATGCGATCCATTTTTTACACAAGATTTTCTTAACTGGCTGTCGCAAAGCTCTCGTTTGTCAGGGGTGAAGTCAATGATCATATTGGATTCAGACGCGAAATGCAGAGAATTTGAACTTCGAAGGAAAGAAAATGTTCATTGAAAATTCAAACACCCCAGCGGGACAACCAAACTACGAAGAACGCGCGCGCTATGAGCGCAGCGCCGTGTTTCATACGGGCTTGGCACGCCTCGTTCGGATCTTTCACCCGAAATCGACTCGGCCCTGATGGTCGGGTGGAGTGAGCGAATACACTGACGGGGCGTGCGCTACTGGCGCGCGCTCCAGCTGGCAGATGCGTGTTTGCGTGTGTAGAATTCGCCCATCATGCCAATGACCAACAGAATAACTCCGACGTAGAACGCATATTCCCACGAAGAATTGCGCGGTGCGTAATTCACAAAGGCATATCCACGCGATTGGTCGATGCAATGAAACAGTGGGTTCCAGTCAAACATCGTCAACAACTGCGGTGTCAGGGTATTGGCCACAAACATTTTGCCCGAAGCAATCATGTTCGCGCGTTGGTAAATCGTAGAGAGTAGCGATGACAGGCCCGGTGACCATGGCTTGATCGCGAGAAACACCATGCCGACGGCTACTGCGGTAAACCACGCCAAGATGATCATGAACATCACGCCCGTGACGCTTTGAATTTCGAACGGTGTGACAAGAACGTGGTAGGCGAACATGATCACAACAAGCGACAGCATTTGAATATAGAGCTGGCTGAGCGCGGCAGCGGCAATCGAAATCGAGGTGTTCATTGGGGCATGCTTCATCATCGGAGATGCTGGTCCCTCAGAACCGGATACAGCCGCGACCGTTTTGATATGGGTCATGAACAGGAAAATGCCTGTCATAATGTAAACCATGAAGTCACCACGCAGAACCGCGCCGCGCAGGCCAAGAATCGAGAACATGAAATAGAACGCGAGAACAAAGATGATCATTTGCATTAAATTCATCACGATACTCATCAACGCATTGCCATGCGTTTTGCGGATCGTTCGCACGATATTATGGTAAACGAGCTCATTGAAGGTCAGGATTTTCCTGAACGTGGTCTCGCGTTTTCGTACTTGAAACATGTTTACTCTGCCTGATGCCGAACGAATTGTTTGAAGATTATTGCCGTTCTCGCAGCTACATATCATAAGAGGCGTAGATATTTTATCAACATTATCGAACGATATTAGGCAAGGATCGGGCAAATGGACTACAAACAGCTAGAAGAAACGATGCGTCGATTGGCGCTCGCGGCGGGCGATGTCATTATGGACATCTATGGTCAGGACGATTTCGATGTAAAATCCAAGTCGGACGACAGCCCTGTAACGGCTGCGGATGAAGCAGCAGACAAACTGATCTCGGCAGGTCTTCGCGAAACGTTCCCGGACGTCATGCTTGTTACCGAAGAGCAGTCGGATTCCCATAAAACATCAGGCGAGACGTTCCTGATTGTGGATCCTTTGGATGGTACGAAAGAATTCATTCACCGCCGCGGTGATTTCACTGTGAACATCGCTTTTGTTGAGAACGGTGTACCAACGCGCGGTGTTGTTTATGCGCCTGCGAAAAAGCGTATGTTCTACACCCGAGCGGATGGACAGTCGATCGAAGAGACTGGTCCTTTGCACCCGGATGTTGTCGGTCAGCAAAATGTCATTGGCGTGAGCAAACCAGACAACAAAGCGCTATTTGTTGTGGCCTCGAAATCCCATCGCGATCAAGCGACGGACGATTACATCAACAAGTACCAAGTGCGCGACATGAAGAGTGCGGGTTCTTCTCTTAAGTTTTGCCTGATTGCGACGGGCGAAGCGGACATCTACCCGCGTGTTGGCCGCACGATGGAGTGGGACACCGCCGCGGGCCATGCTGTTCTAACCGGCGCTGGTGGGCGTGTGGTGCGTTTCGATAACCATGAAGACCTGCGGTATGGCAAAGACGATTACGCGAACCCGTTCTTTATCGCCTATTCTCCTGATGTTGAGCTGAAAGAAGCGTAAGTGTCTGTTCTGATTGTCATTCCCGCACGCTATGCATCAACGCGCTATCCTGCAAAGCCTCTAGCAGCGCTGAAAGGTGCGAGCGGTCAATCCCGCTCGCTTATCCAGCGCGCTTGGGAAGCGGCAAGTGCTGTAAGCGGGGTGGATCGCGTTGTCGTTGCCACGGATGATGATCGGATCAAAGCGGCAAGCGAGGCGTTCGGCGCTGAGGTCGTTATGACACCTGATACTTGTTTTAACGGAACAGAGCGTTGCGCAGCGGCCTATGAGGCGCTGGGCAGCGATGCGGAAATTGTGGTGAATTTGCAAGGTGATGCGCCGCTAACACCACATTGGTTTGTTGAAGATCTGGTGAGCGCTATGAAAGCTGCGCCAGAGGCGGATATTGCGACCCCAGTTTTGCGCTGTGATGGGCGCGCTTTGAACGGGTTTCTCGCTGATCGCAAAGCGGGGCGCGTTGGTGGCACCACCGCTGTTTTCGATGCCAATATGCGCGCGATGTATTTCTCGAAAGAAGTCGTGCCATTCACATCTGAAACCTACGACGATGCCACTGAAACCCCAGTTTTCCATCATGTTGGTGTTTATGCTTACCGGCCGAGCGCATTGGCGGCCTATCCCAGCTGGCCCATCGGTCCGCTCGAACAGCTCGAAGGTCTTGAGCAGCTCCGCTTTATGGAGCAAGGCGGAACAGTTCGATGCGTTGAAGTAGACGCTCGTGGAAAGCAATTTTGGGAGTTGAACAATCCCGAAGATGTCCCTGTGATCGAGCGCATGATGCTGGAGATGGGGATTGAATGAACGCCCCTTCGGTCTCTGTCATTGTTGTCAGCCGAGGCCGCGCTGCTGATCTCCCACTCTGTCTGATTGGCATCACGCAACTTGATTATCCAACGTTTGAAGTGGTTCTTGTTGCGGACAAGGACGGGCTCGAAGCTGCGCGCTCATTGTCTTTTTATGACGATCTTAAAGTCGTTCAGTTCGATGAAGCTAATATTTCGAAGGCTCGCAATCTCGGGATAGAAATCGCGGCTGGTGAAATCATAGCCTTTATCGACGATGATGCTGTCCCGGAGCCGAGTTGGTTAACTTATCTTGTCGAAGGTTTTAGCGAAGCAGATGTCGCGGCCTCGGGCGGGTTTGTCATTGGTCGCAACGGGATAAGCTTTCAGTGGAAGGCGCGCACCGTAAATTGCCTTGGCGTTGCAAGTGCATTGGGTGTTGATGAGAGCAATACGAACCTTTTGTCGCCTCAAAACGGCCAGGCGATAAAGACTGAAGGAACGAACATGGCGCTGCGGCGTGATGTGATTGCGAAGATGGGTGGGTTTGATCCGGCCTTTAAGTTTTTTCTTGATGAAACTGATGTGAACTATCGCCTTATGGGGCAAGGATTCCGAACGGCAATTTCTCCGTTGGCGATTGTTCATCACGGATACAAAGCGAGCGCGACACGCCGTCGTGATCGCGCTCCTACTGATCTGTTTGAAATTGCGGCGAGTTCGGTAATCTTTCTACGCAAACACGCACCAGTCGATAGGCATGCAAGTGCGATGGCCTCTTTTCGCGAAGAGCAACGGCGCAGAGTGCTTGGCCATATGGTGCGTGGTGCGATTGAGCCGAGCGAAGTTAAGCGCCTACTAAGATCATTTGATGAAGGTGCTAAGGAAGGGGCGATACGTAGTATTCAGCCGCTGCCTGAAATTTTTGAGGCGCAAAAAGGGCTGAAGTCTTGGCGAAGTGTGTTTTCCGGCACTCATTTTGTTGCGTCTGGGCGGCCTTCCGCACGCGAGTCGTTGTTAGCAGAAGCGGCGAGCGCCGTTAAATCGGGAAGACGTGCCTCACTTTTCATATTTTCAAGCGGAGCACGTGCACATTCCGTGCGATTCACGCGCCAAGGCGTTTGGGTTCAATCGGGCGGTCTTTTTGGCCGAAGCGTGCGGAGCGGGCGCAGAATTTCTATTGTGTCGCGCGCGCGAAGGCTCTCCCTAGAGTTGAGTAGACTTGCCAAACTTCGTGATTTTTGACTATAGCTTGCTCAATATGCTAAATTTTGGAAACAAAAACTTTAAAAACCGTCGAATGGACATGATTTAGGCCCAATTCCATATTAGGAGCATGGCAAGTAGATAATAATGTTTGAACTCGAGGACGAGAGCGATGCGTAACAAAGTAACGAAGGCGATTTTTCCAGTAGCAGGTCTAGGCACACGGTTTCTTCCGGCAACGAAATCTGTACCTAAAGAGATCATGACGTTGGTGGACCGACCGCTCATTCAATATGCCATTGATGAGGCGCGTGCGGCTGGCATCAAGGAATTTATCTTTGTTACTTCGCGCGGCAAAGGTGCGCTTGAAGACTATTTTGACCATTCGCCTCAGCTTGAGAACGAGCTTCGCAAAAAGGGCAAGCAAGAGCTGCTTGATATTCTAAAAACCACCAATATGGATAGCGGCGCGATCGCCTACATGCGCCAGCACAAGGCGCTTGGCCTTGGCCATGCGGTTTGGTGTGCGCGTCGGTTGATCGGCAATGAACCGTTTGCTGTAATCCTGCCGGACGATGTGATTGCAGCTGAAAAGCCATGCTTGCAGCAAATGGTAGAAGCATACGAAGAAACAGGCGGTAACATGGTTGCCGCAATGGAAGTCCCCGCTGCAAAAGCCTCTTCCTATGGTGTGTTGGACATTAAGGAAGACATGGGATCAATGGTTTCGGTCAATGGCATGGTTGAAAAGCCAGCACCTGGCACAGAGCCCTCTAATCTTGCTGTAATCGGCCGCTATATCCTGTCGCCAAATGTTTTGAAGAATTTGAACAAAATCAAATCCGGCGCAGGTGGTGAAATCCAGTTAACAGACGCGATCGCGCAGGAAATCGGAACAGAGCGGGAAGTGTACGGTTATCGCTTCCGCGGCCAGCGCTTCGATTGCGGATCTAAGTCGGGCTTCTTGCAAGCGACTGTGGCCTTCGGCTTGTCTCGCGATGATCTGCGCGATGATTTGCATTCCTATCTCACTGATGTGATGGCAACTGACAAAGCAGCCCAGTAGGAGCGGCAGTGAGCGAGGGTCTCAAGTGACACGCGCGCACAGCATTTCTGAAAATGAACGGCCTATCTGCCTTGACCTAACCCGTTTGCTCAGTCGAACGGGTTTGGTTCACACTGGGGTGGATCGGGTGGAATGGGCCTATCTTGAATGGTGCCTAAGTTTAGATCGGGCGATCTACGGTCTGTTCCGCAGCGCATTTGGCTATGTGCTTTTGGATCGCTCAGGCCTTGCGTTCGCGCATCAGCACCTAAGAGCAGCGGATTGGGGTGATCCTGATTTGCTGTCCCGATTTGCTCTAAAGCTTAGTCCCCAACGGCGCGCGGCAGAAACGGCGCTGCGCAAACGAGCCATTGCTCGTTCCACACCGGCGCGTCTCGCGCGGATGCTGCGGCGTGCTTTTCCTGACGATGTTCTTTACCTCAACACAGGGCATAGCAATCTAACGCGCCGTGTCTTTGGTGCGTTCAAATCGTTGAAGACGGCGCAATGCGTTGTTCTTATTCACGATATGATCCCGCTGGATTGGCCAGATCATCAACGTGATGGCACGGTTGAAGCCTTTGAAAAGCGTATGCGTATCGTGTCGCAATATGCCGACGCTTTGATCTGTAATTCACAACAAACCCGCGCTGACGCAGAGCGACATATGACCCGCTTTGGGCGCGTGCCCGATGCGATTGTCGCGCATCTTGGTGTTGATATTCCGAACACTCCTGATGTTCGCTTGCCCGATGTTCCCGCGCCTTATGTCATTTCGATTGGTACGATTGAGCCACGCAAGAACCACGCGTTCTTGCTGGATCTCTGGGAGGATTGGAGCGGCTCTAGCGAAAGCTCTCCGCCGTATTTGGTGATTTGTGGCAATCGTGGCTGGAAGAATGAAGATGTGTTCGCGCGTCTGGACGGTGTCAAAGCGAGCGGTTTACCCATTTTAGAGTTCAACGGCCTTGATGATGCGCAGATGATGGGGCTGATGAAAGGCGCGGAAGCCGCGCTGTTCCCAAGCTTGGCTGAAGGCTATGGTTTGCCCCAAGTCGAAGCCTTTGCTTTGGGCGTTCCCGTCATTTGTGGCGATCTGGACATATATCGCGAAGTTCTAGGAGAATTCCCCGTTTACGCAGAGACCTCGAATGCCTATGTTTGGCGCACCGAGATTGAAAAACTGCTGCAAAAAGATAGCGATGATCGAGGTAGAGTAGGTAATGATCAGGCCCGATTTACACCGCCGCAGTGGGCTGCACATTTTAACCTCGTGTTGAAACACTTTGGTTAAGCGGAACAGCGCGGTTGATAGGGTTATGAGGAGGCAGAGCACACGTGGGCATCGTCAGGTCATATAGGCTTCGGCTGCAACGCAAGCGTTGGCGCATTCGTGCGTTCCGCAAGCGTCGCGAGTTGCAACCAATCCGCAATCGTACCAGCCAGATCAAACCAGGTGACATTTTCCTGTTTTCCACGATGCGCAACGAACATGTGCGTTTGCCATACTTCCTCAAGTATTACCGCGACATGGGCGTGAACCACTTTTTCATTGTGGACAATGATAGCAATGATGGCGGGCTTGAGTATCTCGCGGATCAGCCTGATGTTTCTGTTTGGCACAGTCGAAGCAGCTATAAGAAATCGCGTTATGGTGTGGATTGGCTGAACTGGTTGCAGTTGCGTTATGCGCATGGGCACTGGTGCTTGACCGTTGATCCGGACGAGTTTTTCTTGTTCCCGTTCTGCGATACGCGTCCGATCCGCGCTTTGACTGATTGGCTTGATGCATCCTCGATCAAATCCTTTAGTGCAATGCTTTTGGATATGTACCCGAAGGGCCGCATTGACGCCGAGCCATACATGCCCGGGCAAAACCCGATTGATACGGCGTGCTGGTTTGATGCAGGCAACTACACGATTGAAAAGAACAAAAAACTCGGAAACCTTTGGATTCAAGGGGGACCGCGCGCGCGTGTGTTCTTTAGTGATGAGCCAGAGAAAGCGCCTGCGCTTAACAAAATTCCGCTGGTGAAATGGGATCGCAAGTACACTTACGTCAGCTCTACCCATAACCTTTTGCCACGTGGCTTAAACCTCGTTTACGATGAATGGGGTGGTGAGAAAGCGTCAGGTGTGTTGCTTCACACGAAGTTCCTGAACACGTTCACCGAAAAGGCGCAGGAAGAGCTAGAGCGTAAGCAGCATTATTCAGCCAGCGTTGAATACCAAGCCTATGCGGAGCGTTTGGCGGAGAACCCTGAACTCTGGTGCAAGTGGTCAGAAAAATACATCAACTGGCGCCAACTTGAAATTCTGGGTCTTATGTCCAAAGGGAACTGGGCATGAGTGTTGGTATCGTCATGCTGGTTCACACGGCCCTTGGCCGCGCTGAACAAGTTGCTCGTCATTGGGCAACGGCGGGGTGCCCTGTCGTTATTCATGTCGACAAGAAGGTGGACCGCAAGACTTACCAAGAGTTTCAAGCGTCCATGCAAGACGTACCAGAGATTGATTTTTGCAAGCGACATTATTGCGAATGGGGCGGTTGGGGCATAACGGCGGCAACGCAGGTTGCTTCTGAAAAAATGCTCGCGCAATTTACAGATGTGCGCCATGTTTTTCTGGCTTCGGGATCGTGTCTGCCTTTGCGTCCCGTGCGTGAGCTAATTGAATATCTCGACGCACGTCCGCGCACTGATTTTATCGAATCCGCAACGACGTCTGATGTTCCGTGGACAGTTGGCGGTCTTGATATTGAACGCTTTACCATGCGGTTCCCGTTCTCTTGGAAAACGCAACGCCGCCTGTTCGATAAATATACCGCATTGCAGCGCCGTATTGGGCTAAAGCGGCGCATTCCCAAAGGTATCGTGCCTCATATGGGATCGCAGTGGTGGTGCCTGACCCGTCAAACGTTGTCTGCGATCTTGGAAGACCCAGAGCGCGCAACTTATGATCGGTATTTTCGAAAAGTATGGATCCCTGACGAGAGCTATTTTCAAACGTTATCTCGACAGTATTCTTCAAACATCGAGAGCCGCTCTTTGACCTTGTCCAAGTTTGATTTCCAAGGCAAGCCGCATATTTTCTATGACGATCACTTGCAGCTATTGCGCCGTTCAGATTGTTTTGTAGCACGCAAAATTTGGCCGCATGCCAATCGGGTCTATAACGCGTTCTTGACTGACGAAGACGGTGCAATGAAGCGCGCCGAGCCTAATCCTGGGAAGATAGACCGCATTTTCGCCAAAGCGGTCGAGCGCCGTACGCGCGGTCGTGCGGGTTTGGTGATGCACAGCCGTTTCCCGAACGAAGGCTGGGAAAACGGTCTGACTTGCTCCAATTATTCTGTGTTTCAAGGCTTCACAGAGCTGTTTGAAGATTTTGAACCTTGGTTGTCCAAGGCTACGGGAACGCAGGTTCACGGCCATCTTTTTTCGCCAGAACGCGCTGAGTTTTCAGGAAATCAAAAGGTGATCAACGGCGGCTTAAGTGATGATCCTAACCTGCGTGACTACAATGGCGCGGCGTTCCTTACGAACCTGATTTGGAATACGCGCGGCGAAAGACAGTGCTTTCAGTATGGGCCGATGGATAGTCAGAAGATTAGCACAAAGATCAGCAAAGATCCGAATGCGCAGGTGTCTGTTATAAGTGGTGCTTGGGCCGTACCTTTGTTTCGTGCCAATCACAATTTTTCTGACCTGCGCCGCGAAGCTGCGCGTCTGCAAAAGATCGAAAACAAGTTTCTTTACAAACTGCGTAGTCCAAATGCGAAAGCGCGCATTCGGATTTGGACAATGGCAGAGTTTATCGAAAGCCCTATGGAGCCGCTTCAAACGATCATCGACGAGATCGGCAACGCCCCGCAACGTCGTTTATCAGAGGTTCCGAAAATGGCCGACTTAAAAGGCTTTGGGCAGTTTTTGCAAAACCTTAAGAACCAAGGGATGCATCCGCATCTTATGGGTGATTTCCCAATCAATGATGGTCCTGCTGTGTCCATTCAGAAACCGCGCAAGCCATATTTGGTAAAGTAAATCATGAGTGAACACTTCGACTACTTCATCGTCTTTGCAGAAATGCGGACGGGCTCGAACTTCCTTGAAGCGAATTTGAACGCAATGGATGGAGTCACGTGTCATGGTGAAGCGTTCAATCCGCATTTTATCGGCTTTCCGAATAAAACCGAGATTTTGGGCGTAACGCGGGAGATGCGTGAAAGCAGCCCGGTCCAGTTGATCGAAACGATTAAGAAGTTTTCAGATGGTTTAGGTGGGTTTCGCTATTTTCACGATCATGATCCTCGCGTCATGGATATTGCCCTGGACGATCCGCGTTGCGCGAAGATTATTCTGACGCGCAATCCGCTTGAAAGCTATGTGTCTTGGAAAATCGCGCAGGAAACAGGTCAGTGGAAACTGACGAACGTCAAACGCCGGCGCGAAGCGAAAGCGACGTTTAGTGCTGCTGAATTCGAGACGCATGTAGAAGAGTTGCAAGAGTTTCAGGTCACTCTGCTCAATCGCCTTCAAGCAACGGGCCAAACGGCCTTCTATGTTGCATATGAAGACCTTCAAAGTGTTGAGGTCATGAACGGATTGGCGACTTATCTAGACATCGAAGCGCGCCTTGACAGTCTAGATGATTCACTCAAGCCTCAGAACCCTGTTGCTTTGGAGGAAAAGGTAGAAAACCGCGGTGATTTAGAACGTGGTCTGGCGCGACTTGATCGCTTCAATCTTTCGCGCACTCCAAATTTCGAACCACGTCGAGGGCCCGTTGTTCCAAGTTATATCGCAGCCGCGAAATCCCCTCTTTTGTATTTACCGATAAGGTCTGGACCTGAGGCGCTGGTGCAAAGCTGGCTCGCATCCTTGGATGGAACAACGGTCGATGGGCTTCAAACAGGTTTCAATCAAAAGACCTTGCGGCAATGGAAGCGCGACCATCTTGGGCACCGCACGTTTACGGTGCTACGCCATCCAGTTGCGCGATTGCATGACGCGTTCTGCACTAAAATTCTGACAACTGGCGCAGGAAGTTTTAGCAAAATCCGCAATACCTTGCGCCGCTTTCACAAGTTGCCAATCCCGGGCCAAGAGCCAGGTGGCAATTGGCATATTGCAGCTCATCAAGAGGCTTTCATAGCGTTTGCACAGTTTGTGAAGATGAACCTATCAGGCCAAACATCTATCCGCGTTGACGCGCATTGGTGCAGCCAATCGCAGGCGATTTCTAATATGGGTGAGTTTGCCCTTCCGGATATGGTGCTGCGCGAAGATCAATTGCCTGAGATGCTCCCGATGCTCGCAAAATCAGCGGGATGCGAGCAAGAGAGTGATCTTGATTTGGTCGAAGACCAGCCGCTCTTCTTTGATCTGGCGGATGTCTATAATGACGACATCGAAAAAGCGGTTCATGATGCTTATCAGCGCGATTATCTCATGTTCGGTTTCTCGCGCTGGGCCTGATTTGGCTGCACGTCGCTCTATTGATCTGAGCGAAGATAAGGCATCAGCGCAGCGCGTAGCTCATCTGAGATTGGCTGTGATTGATTGTTTGGGCTAATGTAAACCAGCGTCGATTTCGCAGTTAGGCGTGTAACGCCGCCACAATGCGCATGAAACTCCAAACCAATACTGCTGCTTCCGATCTTGGTAAGCTGCAAGTCGATCACCATTGCATCGCCGTGTTTGCTGGGGCTGGCAAAGTGCGCTTCGATCTGAACCGTTGGGACACGCCCGATCTCGTGGATTTCTTCGAAAGCAAAGCCAATGTCGGCAAAGAAGGCTTCGACACAATCATTAAGCATTTCAAAATAGCGGGGATAAAACACGATGCCGGCGGGATCACAGTGTTTGAACAGAATTTTTTGCGGAAATTCATAGATCATTGAAACGCGCCCTTTAAACATTGCGTTGTAGAAAGTTTGCGCCTGTTAGCAGGCTATTGCCTTACTCAAAAGGCTTCGCTTACGAAAATTCCTGCACCAATCAAGAGAGTGAGGCCAATCAGCAATCTACGGAACATGTCATCATTCAACCGATTAAAGACAAAAATCCCAATTTGTGCGGCGATCATCCCGATGGGGATGGTGATGAACAAGGCTTTGACGGATGTGTCATCATAGGCACCCTTAAAAAACAGCAGAACGATTGTCGTGCTAAGAATGACAACGTTGAAGGGCTGTAGCACCGCACGCGTTTCTGCCTTTGGCCATGGGCGCAGCGACAGCCAAATGACGGGAAGTGCGCCAGATACAGACGCAGCGCCGCCTAACACGCCACCGATGAAGCCAACGCAGCTGTCGATGATAGGCGTTCGCCGTGAAAATGCCGGTAGTGATTTGCGTAAACTGAAATAGCCACCGTATATGATAAGCAGCGCAGCTATCGCGATACGCAATGCGCCTGCGTCGATTGCCGAAAGCAAGGCAAGTCCTATCGGAACACCCGCGAGGCCGGGTATGAGGAACCTGAGCAATCGGATCGGGTTGGCGCGAATTTCACGGCGCACGACCCATAATCCTTGAAGCCCAGCCAGAACGGACATCAAAGCGACGATTGCCACGGCGCTGATCGGGGGCAAAACGAGCAAGTAAAAGCCCAGCGCAAACAGCGCGGTGCCTGTGCCTGCGAGGCCGTTTATGAAACCACCCGCAGCAGCGCCTAATGTGAGAAAAAGCGCGACCTCAAAGCTCATTAGGAATCGCTTCCATTCACAGGGTGCTGCGCCTGAACGACGTTTGAGAGAGCGGCAAAAACCTCGTCAATGACTCGCATTTTCAACTGGTTCTTATGATAGGCCAGACCCAAAGAGCGAACAGGCGCTTCGGCACCGAGGGAAATTCTTTTTACAGGCATACGATTGAGCGGCTTCACCGCGAGATTGGGTACAATCGACACGCCAAGATTAGAGTGGACCATGCTGGCAATCGCCTCTGGGCTATCAAGCTCCATCGTTTCAGAGACGCGGATTTGATTGGTTCGCAGCCAGTTGTCGATCAATGCGCCGAGAACCGCATTTCGATTGAAACGAATAAAGGGACGCGAGGTCAAAAGGACGATCGGATCGGTCTCGGTTTCCTCGGTGGCTGCGATTAGCTCCATTGGCTCGTGGCATAATTCTCGAAATTGAATATCGACCGGCAGCAAGTGTGGTTTGGTGATGATCGCCGCGTCGAGAGTTCCTCTTTCGATATCTGTCAAAAGCGCTTCGGTTAACCCCGGTCTGATATGAAGGGTGAGATCGGGGTAGTGCTTCGTCAACCGCGCCATTGCTTGCGGGGTAAGTCCCGTCAACGTTGTGCGCAGCGCGCCCAAGGTAAGAGTTCCGCTCAGCCCATCATCTGCGAGTACCGAGGGTACCAGATTGTCGTAGTCCGCGATGAGTTTGCGTGCATTTCGGACGATTTCATGGGCAATTGGCGTTAGTTCGGGCGTGCGTGTCTCGCGATTGAATAGGGCAATGCCCAAGTTTGCCTCTAGGGTCTGCATTTGCTGACTCACCGCGGCATGGGTCACATGCACGACATCTGCGGCAGCACTGAACGTGCGCGTATCTGCAATCGCAACAAGAGTTCGCAATAGCCTGATTGTCATGGACACTCACCCAGGAATTAGAAAGTTTTTCTTACAAGATTTGTTAATTGATTTTACTATAATAAAGAAATTCTTACTGCTACAAATTTCTCGACGATCTAACAACAATTGGCGTAACTGCTGCAGTTGCCGACTACGCCAAGCGTGGTTCAACTCTGGTCTGAGCACTGCCGTAGAGGCGACGTTTGGTGGCATTCAGCGCGCTAAAGACTAGGAAAGGTCATACGATGCGTGCAGCTGTCGTTCGAGAATTCAACGAAGACCTGTCGATAGAAACCGTCGCTGATCCGACTTGCCCAGATAATGGCGTGGTGCTGGAGGTTGCGGCTTGTGGTGTGTGTCGATCGGATTTTCATGGCTGGGTTGGGGGGCACCCCAAGGTGGTGAATGGCTCAATCATGGGGCACGAATATTGTGGCACCGTTGTTGAAGCGGGGGCGCAGGCAAAACACAAAATCGGCGACAAGTTGATCGCACCCTTTATCTTGGGATGCGGTGATTGTCCTGCTTGCCAGACGGGTACATCCAATGCGTGCGAAAGCGCAATTGTGCCCGGCTTTGGTGCGCCTGGTGCCTATGCCGAATATGTGGCTGTTCCGTTTGATCATAACCTAGTTCACTTACCCGAAACGCTTTCTCCCGCGCTTGCCGCGGGCCTTGGGTGCCGTGTGACAACGGCGTGGCATGCATTGACGGATCGCGCCAATGTACGCGCCGGTGAATGGGTTGCTGTACATGGGACTGGCGGTATTGGCCTATCTGCATTGCTACTAGCGAAAATGCTTGGTGCGCGCGTTGTTGTTGTCGATGTGGTCGAGGAAAAACTGACTCATGCCAAACAACTTGGTGCTGACGCTGCGGTAAATGCACTGGAAACAGATGTACCAGAAGCGATCCGAGAGATAACAGGCGGCGGCGCGCAGGTTTCACTAGAGGCGCTAGGTATTGAAGCGACGACAAATGCTTCGGTCGAGTGTCTCGCTACGCTTGGTCGGCATGTTCACGTTGGCATGCCAGCAGGGGATGGCGTGATGTCGATAAATATGCGTGCGATCTATTCCAAACAATTGGCGTTTTATGGAACACGCGGCATGCCTGCTTGGAAGTATCCGTCACTATTGGGAATGATAGAACGCGGTGAGGTCGATCTGACCCCGATGCTGGATCGCGTTGTGCCCTTGTCTGCGGCGAGCGCTGAGCTTCGCGCGATGAAGGGACCAACGCGGCCCGGAACTGCGGTGATCACCGACTTTACGAGATAAAAAAGGCGCTTTCGCATTTTACTGCAAAAGCGCCTATGCTTGTTTTCGAGGCCTTAAACCATCGCTGGGATGACTTGATCCGGTGGACGGTGACCGTCGTCGAAAGTTTTGATGTTCAGTACGACGCGATCACCCATTTCTTGGCGCGCCTCGACTGTTGCTGATGCCATATGCGGCAGAAGAACGACGTTGCTCTGGGGCGTCAGGTCGATCCCCTCGCCATCGTTTTCGTGCTCAAAGACGTCCAATCCAGCACCTGCGATCTCTTTATCATTCAACATGCGCTTAAGGGCGTTTTCGTCGATGATTTCGCCGCGCGCCGTATTCACAATCACTGCGTCTGATTTCATCGATTTCAGGCGTTTCGCGTTCATCAGGTGATATGTTTCCGCGGTGTGGGAGCAGTGAATGCTGATTACATCCATGCGCTTGACCATTTCGTCCAAATCTTCCCAATAGGTTGCTTCGAGCGGTTCTTCGATTGCAGGGCGCTGACGTTGGCGGCTGTGGTAATGTACTTGCATCCCAAATGCGTTTGCACGTTTGGCGACTGCTTGGCCGATCCGACCCATGCCAACAATGCCCAAACGCTTGCCAGAAATGCGACTGCCGAGCAGGGCCGTTGGTGACCAACCTTGCCATTCACCAGACTTCATATGCGCGATGCCATCGCTCATGCGGCGCGTCACAGAGAGGATCAGTGCCATGGTCATATCAGCGGTGTCTTCGGTCAGAATGCCAGGTGTGTTGGACACAAGAATGCCGCGTTGACGCGCTGTGTGAACATCGATGTGATCCACGCCAGCCCCATAGTTGGCAATCAGCTTAAGGCGCTCGCCCGCTTGGCCAATGAGGCCGGAATTGATGCGATCGGTGAGCGTTGGGACAAGAACATCACAATTCTTGACTGCTTCCACCAATTCAGCCCGTGTCATTGGCTCGTCTGTGTCTCGCAAGGAAACATCGAAAAATTCACTTAATCGTTTCTCAACTGGCTCGGGTAAGCGCCGCGTGACAATTACCTTTAGTCGTGTAGATGGCATCAAGTGTTTCCTTCAGTCTTTAACAATCTGTTTTCGCCAGCCCAAGTATGGCCGTTCAGGGAGACGTGCTGTTTAAAAGTTAGGCAACTTTGTAGTTGGTTTCCATGCCTATTCGCAATGTGTGTTTCGCAACTTTGCGGCGATCAGTCACGTCGCGGAAGGACTGGCTCTGTTAACACCGTAGGTTTTTCTCTAAGCTCGGCTTAAACTTTGAAGGAAAAGAAAATGGTTCAAGACGTTGTAATTTTGGATGGTGCGCGCACAGCGATTGGCACGTTTGGCGGATCACTTGCAGGAACTGCGCCGACTGCGCTCGCGGCGGCGGTTGCACGAGAAGCTATCGCGCGCAGCTCCATTGATCCAAAGCTCGTTGGTCACTCGGTATTTGGTCATGTGATCAATACAGAGGGTCGCGATATGTATCTTAGCCGCGTCGCGGCTGTTGAAGCAGGCATCCCAATTGAAAGTCCGGCGCTAACGGTTAACCGGCTTTGCGGATCGGGCGCTCAGGCGATCGTTTCAGCTGCGCAGCATATTATGCTTGGCGATGTAGACTTTGCTTTGGCGGGTGGTGCCGAATGCATGTCGCGCTCGCCTTTTTCCAGCCAATCCCCGCGTTTTGGTCAGAAGATGGGCGATATGGCGATGACGGATATGATGATCGCGGCGCTGACCGATCCATTTGGAACGGGTCATATGGGCGTGACCGCTGAAAACGTTGCGGACGAGCATGGGATCACCCGAGAAGATCAGGATGCCTTTGCAGCGGAGAGCCAACGGCGCGCGTCTGTCGCTATCGAAGAAGGTCGCTTCAAAAGTCAGATTATGCCAATCGAAGTAAAGCGGCGACGCGAGTTGGTGCCCTTTGACACTGATGAACATCCAAAATCATCAACGACAGCCGAAAGCCTTGCGAATTTGCGCGCTGCATTTCGGAAGGATGGTTCTGTTACTGCTGGTAATGCGTCTGGTCTAAATGACGGCGCGGCGGCAATGGTTCTGGCATCCGCAGAGACGGCTGACAAAATGGGCCTCAAGCCACGCGCGCGGTTGCTTGGATACGCGCATTCTGGGGTGCGTCCCGAAGTTATGGGGATAGGGCCGGTGAGCGCGGTGACAAAATTGCTGAGCAACCTGAAAATGCAGGCTAGTGATTTTGATGTCGTCGAGTCCAACGAGGCGTTTGCGGCGCAGGCCTGTGCCGTCAACAAAGAGCTTGGCTTGGATGTGAGCAAGGTAAACCCAAATGGCGGTGCAATTGCGCTGGGCCATCCCGTTGGTGCAACGGGTGCGATCATTACAATCAAAGCGTTGAATGAACTGGAACGCGCTGGCGGTCGTTATGGTCTTGTGACGATGTGCATCGGTGGCGGACAGGGCATTGCACTGGCGATCGAAAACATCGCTTAAATCAAACAAATTGCAGCGGGGGCGATTGCCCTCGCTTCTTTTTAGATATCAGCAGCAACACGAAAGCCGCAATTTCCGGTAGAGCTATCTGGATCATTGGAGCTACGCGAGTGGACGTGATAACGATCACAATAACTGACATGGCATAGATGAGACCCGCCACGTTGGACCCGCCAATCTCCATTTTTCGGGCCAGTTGGATCAAACACAGGGCGTTTTGCGCTGCTGGGGATCGGGCCAAAGTAATCTTGAACCCATTCCCAAACATTTCCCGTCATGTTGTATAGGCCAAAGGTATTTGGTTCATACGCCGTAACAGGCGCAGTTCCCGTTCGAGAGAAGGCACCTGTGTTAGTCTTCGGGAAATCGCCTTGCCACGTATTCATCTGAGTTTCGCCATTCGGTCTAAACGCGTTCCCCCAAGGGAATTTAGCCTTTGCCAGTTTCCCACGTGCGGCACGTTCCCATTCGGCTTCTCGCGGTAATCTTAGCCCTGCCCATGTGCAATAGGCCAAAGCGTCTGACCAAGTGATATGGACGGCAGGATGGTCGGGAATGTCATGCCAGCTACTTTCTGGCCCACGTGGCGCCGCCCAATAAGCGCCATCTACTTTGCGCCACCAGGGCAGGCCGGGGGGCGAAATTTGCCATTTATTAGGTTGATCGAGGAATAGGTGAAACACAAAGCTCCAACCTTCGCGCTCAGCGACGGACACATAGCCTGTGTCGGACACAAATGCTGCGAATTGCGCGTTCGTGACCGAGTACGGGGATATCAGAAAGGACGATACTTTAACTTTAGCGCGTGGGCTGTCGAGATCCGCAGGAAACGTTGATTTTCGGGCACCCATCTCAAAGATTCCGCCGCGGATTTCTACGAGCGATTCACGCAATTTATCGCGAACCTCAGGAGATGCCTTAGGAACTGCCAAGGCAGCGTTGCGATAAATGTGATGCGGTGCCTGACCAGTTTCAGCGCTTCCTTTTGGGCAACATGCGCCGTCATTTAGTCCCATAAGATTGTCCTCAACGCTCAGCGCACTGACTTGTTCTTAGCGCCATTCTACATCGCCAAGGAATATATAACCTGCCCCATAAATCGTCTTGATCAGTTGCGGGTTCTTTGGGTCTTCGCGAAGCTTTGTGCGCAATCGTGAGATACGAACATCCATCGCGCGATCAAAACTCTCGCCTGCACCTCCCCCAAGCATGTCTTGCATTTGCGCGCGCGAAATGAGGCGTTTGGGACTTTCAAGGAAAAGACGCAGCACTTCACCTTCTGCATGACTAAACGTGGTTTCGCTGCCTTCATCGTCCTCTAACAGATAGCGATCGAAAAAAGCGGTCCATCCTGAAAAGCGAGCGGTGTTTGATGTGGCTTCAGCGGGTTTGCTCTTTCGCAGTCGCGCTCGAATGCGAGCTACAACTTCGCCTGGATCAAAAGGCTTAATGATATAATCATCTGCGCCTAGCTCAAGGCCAGTCACCTTGTCTTGCACCTGTGCGCGGCCTGAAATGATAATCACGATCGCGCCTTGTTCCAGTGCAAGCCGATGCACGAGCGTCAGCCCGTCTTTGTCAGGTAAAGAGAGATCAACCAAACACACATCAGGCGTCATTGTGCGCAGGGCGGCTTCGAATTCGCGGGCGCGTCCAAAGCTGAGGGTTTGAAAACCTGCATCCTCCAGCGTTTCGGTCAGAATTTCACGGATTTCAGGTTCATCGTCGAGGATTGTGACAAATGGTAGTTCGCTCATTGCGAGGTCTCCTTAAGGACAGCACTTGCAAGCGCGGCGCGCAGTGCATCCTCGGCGAATGGTTTGTGCAGAAACGCGCCTGAGCGAGCAGCGCTTTGATGTCGCGGATCGCTTGCAGGAAGCGATGTCATGAGCGTTGTGGGTAGATCCGTCAATTGTGCCAAATCAAGCCCGGTGCGAGCGCCGCTAAGTTGGATATCAGATAAAACATAAGCGATATCAGAGACAGTTTTGAGGAGCATTTCAGCTTCGTGGACGCTTGTGGCTTCCAGTACCAAGTGGCCCTGTGCGACCAACATATCGCGGATCGACATCCGCAGATCTTCACTGTCTTCCACAAGTAAAACAAGGCCGGGCGGCAATTGCGCATCAGCAGGGCGTAGCGGCAAGCGCAGCACAACATGCGCGCCGCCGTCATTGAATAAGCGCACGTCGCCGCCAGCGAGTTTGGTCATGTCATAGACCATCGCAAGACCAAGTCCTGAACCTTCTCCACCCTTGGTGGTAAAGAATGGTTGTGTGGCGTTTTTTAACGCTTTTTCGGTAAAGCCAGTGCCAGTGTCGGCAACTTCCAGCTCTAACCAAGTGTCTTGCAGCGCGCGCGCGCTAAGGGTGATTTGTCCACCGGGGGGCGTTGCATCGCGTGCATTCAGAATAAGGTTCAACAGGCTATCTTGCAGCATCCCCGCGTCGATGTTGAATGTACCGTCTTCAGTTTCTTGTTCGATCTTTAGCAGGTGATCTTGGCCTATCGTCGGGCTGGCCATGATCTGCAATTCGCTAAGAAAAGCCGACAATCGAATTGGCGCTGGGCGGAAATTGCGCGGGCCTGTCATGTCGGCGATGCGATGCAAGAGCCCACCACCGCGCCGTGCGGCAGACAAGGTTGCTGTAATTAGGGGATCTGCTTCGCTAGGCAGATTTTGCATGCGCTCCAGCTTGCTCTGCATCCCAAGGATAATGGTGAGAAGGTTTGAAAAATCATGCGCCAATCCGCTGGTCAGTTGCGCCGCCATTTCGCGGCGACGGGTTTGTTGCAAAGCAACGCGTGTTTGGGTTTCCTCAGTGATATCCATCGAAAGAACATAAACGCCCTGAACCGTCTTTGCGTCTACATCAGGGGTTAGCGCGACGCGAATACGGCGTGAGCTTGGTTCGTGCGTGAATTCAAAAACCGATGGCAGACCGTCAAAAGCGCGTTGAATATGCGGGCCGATGATGGCTTGTGTTGGTGCGCCAAGCGCCTGCGTCGTGGTGAGTCCGACGATTTCATCGGTGCTGCCGGGCATGACATCTTGCAATCGACGATTGGAAAAAGTGTAGCGTTCGTTCAAATCAATATGCGCGATATGGGCGGGCATCATTTGCGTTGTAAGGCGGGTGCGTTCTTCCATCTTCGTTAGTTGATGCTTGGCTTCTTCAAGAGCAGCATTGCTCGACGCCAGCGCACGGTTGGTCGAGGATAGCTCTTCCGAGCGAGCCAAAACCTGTTCGCTCAAAACCTCGGATCGCGCGCGCAGAAGGGCTTCTTGGCTCTTGATTTCTGTTATGTCTGTATAAACGGTAACCCAGCCACCTTCCGGAAGGGGCGCACCCTCGACGCTAATGACGCGTCCGTTTGCGCGGGTGCGTTCCATATAGTGCGCTTCGAAGTTGAGAGCCAAGTTAACCCGTGTCTTTGCAAAATCTTCAATGTCATCGACGACGCCATATTCGCCACCTTCCGCGAGATAGCGAATAACGCTCTCAAAGCTAACGCCTGGCTCAACAAGCGCGTTTGGAAGATTGAACATCTGCTGCATCGGGCGGTTGATAAGCACCAAACGTAATTCGGAATCGAAAATCGACATGGCTTGTTGAATGAAATTCAAGCCAGCTGCGATCATCGCGTCGTGGGTGTCAGTGCGCTTCATATTCCAAGCGTTACCACCGGAAAGAGGGGTGCGAAAAGCCCCGAGCAAGCATTGTTACAATTCGTTAGGATTCAGAAAACTTGCAGAAAAAGTTGACGTTCAAGAATTTGCTGGCACGGTATGGCAAACGAGTCGCGACAGGCGACTTGGCGCGTCTACTAGCGTGCATTGGGAGGAGAAATCATTGTCACAAACGTCGGAAGGCGTTGACGGACTCACGTCCGTTCCAGCGCTATTGCATCGAAACGCCACCAAGTTTGGCGACAAAGCCGCTTACCGTGAAAAAGAATTCGGTATTTGGCAAAGTTGGACTTGGGCGGAAGCTGAAAAAGAGATCGAAGCGCTTGCGCTCGGGCTTTTAAACCTTGGTGTGAATGAAGGCGACTTTGTTGCAGTGATCGGCCGCAACCGCCCTTATCTATATTGGTCTATGGTTGCAGCACAATCTGTTGGCGCTGTTCCTGTGCCTCTTTATTCCGACGCGGCTGCCGAAGAAATGCAGTACGTCCTCGATCATTGCGGCGCGCGTTTTGTGATCGTTGCCGACCAAGAACAAGTCGATAAAGTTATCGAGGTGCAGGACGATCTGCACCAATTCGAACATCTGATTTACCTCGATCCGCGCGGTCTGCGTAAGTATGACCATACAACGCTGCATCAGTTCTCCCATGTGCAAGACCAAGGCCGCGCGGCTTATGATGAATACATCAAAGAGTTGAACCGCCGCCGCGACGCGTTGAGCTACGACAACACCTGCGTGATGCTCTATACCTCTGGTACAACAGGCAAGCCTAAAGGCGTTGTTCTGAGCAACCGCAACATCATCGAAGTCGCGCGCAGCTCGTCCGAGTTTGATAAGCTGAGCGCTGGCGAAGATATCCTCGCTTACCTGCCGATGGCATGGGTTGGTGACTTTATCTTCTCGCTTGGTCAAGCGTATTGGACTGGTTTCTGCGTCAACTGCCCCGAGAGCGAAAGCACAATGATGACCGATCTTCGCGAGATCGGCCCGACCTACTACTTCGCCCCTCCGCGTGTTTTTGAAACCCAGCTCACCAATGTGATGATCCGCATGGAAGACGCGGGTAATTTCAAGAAAAAGATGTTCCACTATTTCATGGAGCACGCGCGCAAAGTTGGCCCTGATATCCTCGACGGTAATTCCGTTAGTGGCATGGACAAGTTGAAATATGCGCTGGGTAATATGCTGGTCTATGGCCCGCTGAAAAACACGCTCGGCTTTAGCCGTGTGCGCGTTGGCTATACCGCTGGTGAGGCGATCGGCCCTGAGATTTTCAGCTTTTACCGCTCTCTCGGGATCAATCTGAAGCAGCTTTACGGCCAGACCGAAGCGGGTGTTTTCATCACGCAGCAACCTGACGGCCAAGTGCGTGCAGATACGGTTGGCGTGCCTAGCCCCGGCGTTGAAGTGCGCATTGGCGACAATGGCGAGGTCTTCTATCGCAGCCCCGGCACATTTGTTGAGTACTACAAGAACCCTGAAAGCACCGCTGACACCAAAGATCCGGAGGGTTGGGTCGCAACGGGCGATGCGGGCTTCTTTGAGGAAGATACAGGCCATCTGCGCATTATCGATCGCGCAAAAGACGTGGCTAAAATGGCAGGCGGCGAAATGTTCGCGCCGAAGTATGTTGAGAACAAATTGAAGTTCTATCCCAACATCCTTGAGACTGTCGTTTTCGGTGCTGGCAAAGAATACTGCACAGCCTTCGTGAACATCGATCTCAACGCGGTTGGCAACTGGGCCGAGCGGAACAACATTGCTTATGCGTCCTATCAGGAACTCGCGGGTCACCCGAAGGTTCTGGACACGATCCAAGAGCATGTTGAGACGGTCAACAAATCCGTTGCCGAAGATCCGATGTTGTCTGCGTGCCAGGTTCACCGCTTCCTCGTGCTTCACAAGCAGCTCGATGCGGATGACGGCGAATTGACCCGTACACAAAAGGTGCGCCGCAAGATCATTGGCGAGAAGTTCGAAGATCTGGTGACCGCGCTTTATGACGGTTCATCTGAAATCTACACCGAAACAGAAGTCACCTATGAAGACGGCCGCAAGGGTCAAATCACGGCGACACTGGAAATTCGCGATGCGAAGGTTGTCCCTGTGACCACCTCCAAGATTGCTGCTGAATAAGGAACGTATGATGCTGGATAACGCAGAAGGATACGTCACCGAGGATGGCCGCACGATTGGCGGCGTGGTGATGGAAATGAAAAACATCACACTGCGCTTTGGCGGTGTGGTTGCGATCAAGGACATCAGCTTTGACATCCGTCAGGGCGAAATTCGTGCCATTATTGGCCCGAACGGTGCTGGTAAATCCTCGATGCTGAACGTGATCTCGGGCTTTTATGTGCCCCAAGAAGGTCAGGTGATGTTCCAAGGCAAGCCGCGCCCGCAGATGAAGCCTTACGAGGTTGCTCAACAGGGCATCGCACGGACATTCCAGAACATTGCTTTGTTTGAAGGTATGACCGTTTTGGACAACGTTATGACGGGCCGTTTGAACAATATGAGTTCAGGTTTGCTGGCGCAGTCCATTTGGAAGGGCAAAGCAGAGCGCGAAGAAGTTGAGAACCGCGAGAAGGCGGAGCAAATCATCGACTTCCTCGAAATCCAAGCGATTCGCAAAACGCCAGTTGCGCGTTTGCCTTACGGTTTGAAGAAACGCGTCGAACTTGCGCGCGCACTTGTGTCAGAGCCGTCCATCCTGCTGCTCGATGAGCCGATGGCAGGTATGAACGTTGAGGAAAAAGAGGACATGTCCCGCTTTATCCTTGATGTGAACGACGAATTCGGCACGACAATCGCCCTGATCGAGCACGACATGGGCGTTGTTATGGACCTATCCGACCGCGTTGTTGTGATGGATTACGGCAAGAAGATCGGCGACGGCACGCCAAACGACATCCGCAACAACCAAGCTGTTATCGACGCGTATTTGGGGGTGGCACATGACTAATTTCATCCTCAACACTAAAACTCTGGAGACCTTCTAATGGCTGAACAACTCGTCTTTGCGATGGAAGTTTTCCTCAATGGTCTGATGGCCGGGGTTCTCTACGCGCTCGTCGCGCTGGGCTTTGTTTTGATCTTCAAAGCGTCCGGCATTTTCAACTACGCCCAAGGTGTTATGGCGCTGTTCTCGGCGCTGACGCTGGTCGGCATCATGGAAGGGCAAATCCCCTTCAGCCACATCATCAACGCGGTGTTTGGCACTGAAATTCACCACTTTGGCTGGCATGTCCCCGCGCTGCTCGCGATTCTCTTAACAATGGCAGTGATGGTGCTGTTCGCCTGGATCGTGCAGCGTTACATTTTCCGCCACTTGGTGGGTCAAGAGCCGATCATTCTGTTCATGGCAACCATCGGTCTTGCGTACTTCCTTGAAGGTGTGGGCGATCTGATGTGGGGCTCTGAGATCAAGAAGCTCGACGTTGGTCTGCCACAGGGCATCAACCTTGCGATTGATGAATTTACCTTTGGCATCTTCGATTACGGTTTCTTCATCGATAACCTCGATCTCGTCGCCACTGTGATTGCTGCGCTTCTCGTGATCGCGCTGGTGATTTTCTCGCAGTACTCCAAAGAAGGCCGCGCGATGCGCGCTGTTGCGGACGATCACCAAGCTGCCTTGTCAGTGGGTGTTTCGCTCAACTTTATCTGGATCATGGTTTGGTCCGTTGCGGGTTTCGTTGCTCTGGTTGCGGGGATTATGTGGGGTACAAAGTCGGGCGTTCAGTTCTCACTGTCCTTGATCGCTTTGAAAGCTCTGCCTGTTCTCATGCTCGGCGGCTTTACGTCCATTCCCGGCGCGATTGTTGGCGGACTGATCATTGGCGTTGGCGAGAAACTGTTTGAATTCGCAATCGGCCCGATGGTGGGCGGCGCGACAGAGAACTGGTTCGCATATGTGCTTGCTCTCATTTTCCTCGTCTTCCGCCCTCAGGGTCTGTTCGGCGAGAAGATCATTGAGAGGGTGTAGCTATGCATAAGATCATCGCAATCGTGAATGTTATTGCATGGGGCGGCTTTTGGGCCTTTGGCTATCTCGCCCTCACCACCAAGCCAGCGGATAGCGGGCAAATGACAATTGCTGCCGTGCTTGCGGCAACAGGGGCTGCAGTCGGGCTTTGGGCATACTTCCAATTGATCCGACATAGCGAAGCGACAGGCTACGCCAAGAAACCAAACCGCGTGTATCAGCGCGCAGACGAAGAGGCGGCATAAATGTTTTACCGTGAAGCGGGCGATTTCAAAACGTCCTACACCGATGACAACCAGACGTTCCCGATTAAGTTTGACCGGTATCGTTACTACTTCGTTCTGGCAGTCGCCTTCGGCGTCATTCCATTCCTGATCAATGATTATTGGGCAAACGCGTTCTTGCTGCCCTTCCTGATCTATTCGATCGCGGCGATTGGACTGAACATTCTAACCGGCTATTGCGGACAAGTTTCCCTCGGAACCGGCGGTTTCATGGCTGTGGGGGCCTATGCCTGCTACAAGCTGATGACCTCGTTTCCTGAGGTGAACATCTTTTTCCACATCATTCTGTCCGGCGGAATTACAGCCGTTGTGTGTACGGCGTTTGGCCTGCCTTCGCTTAGGATCAAAGGTTTCTATCTCGCCGTGGCGACGCTGGCTGCTCAGTTCTTTCTGGTTTGGCTCTTCAACAAGGTTGAGTGGTTCTACAACTATTCTGCCTCTGGTCAGATCAACGCACCAGAGCGCACAGTCTTTGGCGTACCAGTCACTGGCGCAAACACGGATGCTTGGGCGACTTATCTGTTCTGCCTCGTCTTCCTGACGATCAGCGCGATCATCGCCCGTAACCTGACGCGAGGCATGCAGGGGCGTAAATGGATGGCGATCCGCGATATGGATATTGCGGCTGAGATCATTGGCGTGAACCCGCTACGTGCAAAGCTAAGCGCCTTCGCCGTATCAGGCTTCTTCATTGGTATCTCTGGCGCGCTCTTCTTTGCGGTCTATCTTGGTGCGGTTGAGGTTGGCGAAGCCTTTGGCATTCAAAAATCGTTCCTTGTGCTCTTCATGATCATCATCGGCGGGCTTGGCTCTATCTTTGGCTCTTTCGCGGGCGCTGCATTCCTTGTGCTGCTGCCAGTTCTGCTTAAGCTGATCGGTGTGGATATGCTCGGGTGGCCAACAGATATCGTTGCGCACTTTAACTTGGTGATCGTGGGCGCACTTATCATCGTCTTTTTGATCGCAGAACCACACGGCATCGCCCAGCTTTGGCGCGTTGCAAAAGAGAAACTACGCCTTTGGCCCTTCCCGCACTAAGCGTTGGGCCAGAGTTCAATATCGGGTGAAAGCCCGCCACATCGGAATAACCATGGGAGGATGAAACCGATGAAGATGAAACTAACAACAATGGCGCTTACAGCGCTGATGGCCGCAGGCCCCGCAATGGCGGATCTTGTGTTCCCGTCACTTTCCTATCGCACAGGCCCTTACGCGGCTGGCGGCATCCCATTCGCGGATGGTTATGCGGATTACTTCACATTGCTCAACGAGCGTGATGGCGGCATCGGCGGTGTTCCTGCGCGTGTTCTGGAATGCGAGACAGGCTACAACACAGAAAAAGGCGTTGAGTGCTACGAGTCCACAAAAGCCGAAGGCGCGTTGGTATACCAGCCGCTCTCCACAGGCATCACATACCAGTTGATCCCGAAAGCAACAGCTGACGGCATCGCGATCCACTCAATGGGTTACGGTCGTACATCTGCGGCGAACGGTAAAGTGTTCAGCAACGTCTTCAACTACCCTGCGAACTACTGGAACGGTGCATCTGGCGCGATCAACTATCTTAAGTCTCAGGGCGATCTGAGCGGCAAGAAAGTTGCGCTGGTTTATCACAACTCTGCTTACGGCAAAGAGCCTATCCGTACATTGGAAGAGCTGTCTGCAAAGCACGGTTATGATCTGACGTTGATCCCTGTTGACCACCCTGGTCAGGAGCAAAAATCACAGTGGCTGCAAATTCGCCGTGAAAAGCCTGATTTCGTGATCATGTACGGTTGGGGCGTCATGAACCAAGTTGCGGTTCAAGAAGCAGCGAACATCCGTTTCAACATGGAAAACTTCATCGGCATCTGGTGGTCTGGTTCTGAGAACGACGTTCTTCCAGCAGGCGACAAGGCGAACGGTTATAAAGCACTTACGTTCCACGGCGTTGGCAATGACTTCCCAGTCTTCGCAGACATCCAGAAGCACGTTGTAGACACAGGCAAAGCGGCTGGCGCTGGCGATCAGATCGGTACGGTTCTTTATAACCGCGGTCTTTACGCTGCGATGCTTGCCGCTGAAGCTGTGAAAACAGCGCAAGGTATCCACGGCACAGCAGATATCGACGCTGCGATGATGATGGACGGCATGGAAGCGCTGGAAATCACAGAAGAGAAAATGGCTGCTCTTGGCCTGCCGGGCTTTGGTCCATCTTTCTCTGTCACCTGTGAGAACCACGGTGGCCCAGGTCTCGTTGGTATGACTCAGTGGGACGCTGCTGCGAAAAAGTGGACATTGATCTCTGACTTCGCACCTAGCGACATGGACGTGATCCAGCCACTCATCGACGCGGATTCCATGGCTTATGCTGCGGAAAACAAAATCGAAGAAGGCTGCAAGTAAGCCTCTTTAAGGTTCGGCCGGCCCTATGCTGGCCGAACCATCCCCTAACCTAATTCATGACAGGGCGTTTGACATGCTAGATGCTGCTCCGAGCACCGAAAAACTTCTCGAAGTTAACAACATTGAAGTGATCTATAACCACGTGATCCTTGTGTTGAAGGGCGTGAGCCTTCATGTGCCCAAAGGCGGTATCGTTGCGCTTCTTGGCGGCAACGGTGCTGGTAAAACAACGACGCTTAAAGCGATTTCCGGCCTTTTGAAGTCCGAGCGCGGTGACATTACCAAAGGCTCCGTCAGCTATCGCGGCGCGGATCTCGCGGGGCGAGACCCTGCCGATTTGGTCCGCTCTGGCGTCATTCAAGTGATGGAAGGCCGTCACTGTTTCGAACACCTCACTGTTGAGGAAAACCTGCTAACGGGTGCGTACACACGCACTGACGGCAAGGGCGCAATCGCTTCTGATTTGGAGATGGTCTACAACTATTTCCCACGCCTCAAGGAACGTCGTAAGTCCCAAGCGGGCTACACATCGGGCGGTGAGCAACAGATGGTTGCGATGGGCCGTGCATTGATGTCCCGACCTGAAACTATTTTGCTGGACGAACCTTCTATGGGTCTTGCTCCGCAACTGGTGGAGCAGATTTTCGAGATCGTCAAAAAGGTGAACGAAGAAGAAGGCGTGACCTTCCTTCTGGCTGAGCAAAACACCAACGTCGCGCTGCGTTTCGCGCACTATGGTTATATTCTTGAGAGCGGCCGCGTCGTGATGGACGGTCCTGCCGCCGAACTGCGTGAGAACCCCGATGTTAAGGAGTTCTATCTTGGCATGTCCGATGATGGCCGTAAGAGCTTCCGTGATGTGCGCTCTTACCGCCGTCGCAAGCGTTGGCTGAGCTAAGCCGCCCTTTCTGATTTCCCTTTTGCTTGCGAGCCGCTCAATGACCTCTTTTTTCGACACGTTAGAAACACGTTCCGCTGACGAACGCATGACGCAGCAAAGCGCTGCACTCCTTGAGCAATTGGCGCGTGCAGGTGCAGATGCGAGCGGGATAAGCTCAATCGCGGACCTTCCAAAGCTGCCGGTGTTTCGCAAGTCTGACCTTGTGAGCCTGCAAGCGGACAAGCCGCCATTCGGTGGGCTCAATGTGTCCAATGTTGCGCATGTTTTCCAAAGCCCCGGCCCGATCTATGAGCCCGGCGGTGTCAGCCATGATTGGTGGCGCATTGGGCGTTTTCTCCATGCGATTGGCATTGGCAAAGGGGACATTGTTCAGAACTGCTTTGGCTATCACTTGACCCCAGCTGGTTCGATCTTTGAAAACGGTGCGCGCGCGGTTGGCGCGACTGTGCTGCCAGCGGGAACAGGTCAAACCGAATTGCAGGTGCGCGCAGCTAAAGATGTCGGCTCGACGGCTTATGCTGGAACGCCTGATTATCTTAAGGTTATCCTTGATAAAGCTGACGCGATGGGCATTGAGTTGGGCATTACAAAGGCCGCTGTTGGTGGCGGTGCCTTGTTCCCGTCCTTGCGCCAAGAATACGCAGATCGCGGTGTGCTTTGCTTGCAGAACTACGCAACGGCCGATCTTGGCAATGTGGCCTACGAGAGCCCCGCTGCGGAAGGTATGATTGTCGATGAGGGCGTGATCGTTGAGATTGTAACTCCCGGTACAGGCACCCCTGTTGAACCTGGCGAAGTTGGCGAAGTGATCGTGACGTCACTGAACCCTGATTACCCTTTGATCCGATTTGCGACAGGCGATCTAAGTGCGGTGATGGTAGGGCAGTCTTCGTGTGGACGTACCAACATGCGGATCAAAGGCTGGATGGGCCGCGCGGATCAAACAACCAAAATCAAAGGTATGTTCGTGCGCCCTGAACAGGTTGCTGACCTGGTCGCAAGCCATGACGGAATCGCGCGCGCGCGCGTTGTTGCGACGCGTGAGGCTGAGAAAGACGTGCTGACGGTGCAGATCGAGACGTCTGACACTGATCCGAACGGCTTTGCCAGCGCTGTGCAATCCACGCTCAAAATGAAGGGCAACGTAGAGCTCGTTGCGCCCGGCGCTTTGCCGCGCGATGGTTTGGTGATCGAGGATCAACGCAGCTACGATTAAGACCGATCGAACGGCAGCAAACACGTGCATCAAATTTGAATGTTGCTAATTCGCGTGCTTAGTTGCCTTATTGACGTATGTTGAGGCGATCGCCTGAAGTTCAAATACTGTTAACGCTCGCATTTTTGTGGCTTGGGAGGCTGGGGGTTTTTCTCGGTCTTCCGAACGACGCGAGCATTGATTCAACGGCATTTGTAAGAATTTTCTGCCTAGATTTTCTCATCCTGATTGCCACGATTGCCTTAGCGGTTCGATTGATCCGATTGCATCCTCAGACGTTGTCGTTTTGGTTGATGTCACTGTCGGTCATCATCGCCCTTTTTGTCAGCGCAAATCACTGGGTAAGCGCCGTCGCTCTGCGCGCCATGCGACCACCTATGCCCCCTCTTGAAGCGCCTGTTTTAAAAACGCGCGGAACTGTCGTCTATTGGCTCGGCCCAATAGATTTCGATAGTTTTGATGCGTTGGAAAGGACGCTTCATCAAAACCCTCGGCTTAAGACCCTGTCACTTGATAGTGCCGGCGGAAGGATTGCGGCGGCGCGCGGTATGGCCCGATTGGTGTCGGAGGCAAAGTTGGACACACTCACCAGCGGAACCTGTTCTTCTGCATGCACACTTGTGTTCATTGCTGGTGAAAAACGAAGGTTAACGCAAGAAGGACGGATTGGATTTCATGGGTACAAATTATTGAGTGGAATTCAGACGATCGACACTGAAACAGAGCAGTTGCGCGATCAAAAAATGTTTGAGAAACGCGGCGTAGATTCCTTGTTTCTTAAGCGCGCCTTTTCAGTTCCTTTCGAAGAAATCTGGTTCCCCGATCACGAAACACTGTGTCAGGCAGGCGTCACAAGTTGTTAAAGATAGGTGCAAAAGAAAAGGCCGCCTCAAAAGAGACGGCCCAATCAATTCAAAAGCTACTTGCTCTTAACCCTGACGGGCCTTGAAGCGAGGCTGTGTCTTGTTGATCACATAAACACGGCCTTTACGACGCACAACGCGGCAATCGCGGTGACGCTGCTTCAGCGAGCGGAGCGAGTTTTTAACCTTCATCGGTTATCTCCTCATACGCGGCGCTGCGTGCGCCTCGGGGTTAGCGCCCAAAATGGGCAAAAATTCATGGTGGGCGATACAAGGATCGAACTTGTGACCCCTTCGATGTCAACGAAGTGCTCTACCGCTGAGCTAATCGCCCATGAAACCGTTACGAAACGCTTGCCCTATACAAAATGGGGCGCAGAATCCCGCGTCAGTACGGGGGCTATAAAAGGAGTCGTTCGCGGGATCAAGGGCTTTTGGTAATTGCTTTGTTATGGCTATAGTCAAGCACGCTAACAGGAGCATTCATGCCACGATCCGGCTTTCAACTTATTCGGCCAATTGAGCTTTCTACAAGCGTCGTATTCGCATCACCGCATAGTGGCCGCGATTACACTTGGTCGTTTATGCGCCGATCTGCATTGAGCGAGCTAGCCATCCGTTCGTCCGAAGATGCTTTTGTCGATCAACTTATTGATCACGCCCCGACATTTGGTGCGCCTTTACTGACTGCTAATGTGCCGCGCGCTTATGTAGATTTGAACAGGAGTTCAGAAGAACTGGACTCTGCTTTGATTGAAGGCGTTGCGAAGAGCGGACATAATCCACGTGTTGCGTCGGGACTCGGCGTTATTCCACGAGTCGTTTCCAATGGTCGCGCCATCTATCGAGGTAAGATTTCCTTGGCTGAGGCACGCAAGCGTTTACTCGATTACTGGCATCCTTATCACGGCCAGCTGGCAAGCCTTCTCCAAGAGGCGAGCCAGACATTTGGTCAGGGCATTTTGGTTGATTTTCATTCGATGCCCCGAGAGGCGCTTGACGGGGTTGCGCGAAATTCGCAGACGCGACCAGATGTTGTTTTGGGGGACCGGTTTGGGGCCTCAGCAAGCAATTTGATTGTCGATCAAATTGAAGCGGCCTTTGTGAATGCTGGGTTTATTGTATCGCGGAACACGCCGTTTGCGGGTGCATATATTACACAAACCTACGGTCGCCCGTCGCGCAATCAACACGCGGTTCAGGTTGAGATAGATAGATCGATTTATATGAACGAGCGTGACCTTACTCCGAACGAGTCCTTTGATTGCGTCAAACGCTCTTTGCAGTCTGTATTGGCTGATGTTTGTAACATTGGGCGGCTAGATCGTTTGCCATTGGCAGCAGAATAAAATCAGCGCAGCGAGCGCCCCTTTTTTATAGCATCCGATCCAAAACGCGCGCGTATCGCATCGGTCGCGCGCTCGGCTTTGCCGCGCTTTTCTGCATTTGGATCGAGCAGATCCCCGTTCATATCCGCCGTGCCATCTGCTTTACACAGGTCAGATAGTCCGGTGCCTATGAGACGGAATGGACCTTCTTTGGCGACACTGTCGAACAACGCGCGCGATTCGCGGTAGATTCGATCAGTCATCTGCGTTGGTTCGCGAAGCGACAAACGGCGAGATATTTGGCTGAAGTTTGCGCGTTTGAGTTTGAGGGTTACGACGCGTCCAGCAAGATCCCTTGCCTTGGCCCGATCTGCGACTTGCTCGGACAAGCGCCAGATATGCCCATCAAGCACGTCCAGATCGGCGGTGTCCTCAAAAAAGGTTGTTTCTTTGGAGATACTTTTCACAGGCGCATGGGCTGAGACGCGGCGAAAATCTTCGCCGCGCGCAATGTGATAGAGGCGTTCGCCTGTACCGCCAAGCCGTGCGATGAGATCGACTTTTTCCCAACGCAAAAGATCATCAAAAGTGCGAATGCCGACTTTCTCTAGCGAAGCTTGTGCCGCAGGCCCTACGCCCCAAATCATGCGCACTGATTTTCCTGCGAGAAACGCGGCGGTTTCAGCCTCGCCTATCACTGAAAACCCGCGTGGCTTATCCAAATCAGAGGCAACCTTGGCGAGAAATTTGTTGTGGGACAGTCCGATTGATCCGCTTAGTCCCACCTCATCACGCATGCGCTTGATAAGCCGCGCGAGCATCACAGCAGGAGGGGCACCATGCAGGCGCTGCGTGCCGCGCAGGTCCATGAAGGCTTCGTCAAGCGAAAGCGGTTCAATTGCAGGTGTAAGGTCCAGCATCATCTGTTTGATCGCCTTAGACGCCTCTACATAGGCGCTCATGCGGGGTTTGATCACCACGGCATCGGGGCAGAGCTTCAGCGCTTGAAACATTGGCATGGCGGAGCGCACGCCCTTCATCCGCGCTACATAGCAGGCCGTTGACACCACACCGCGTTTGCCACCGCCGATGATGACAGGTTTATCCGCAAGCGAAGGATCATCGCGTTTTTCCACGCTTGCATAGAAGGCATCGCAATCCATATGGGCAATCGAGAGCGACATCAATTCAGGATGCTCAATCACCCGCACAGAGCGACAAGCGGGGCAACGCGAGCCGCTTTCAAAATCTGTCAGGCAATCTCTGCAAAGAGCGGGCATGTGTTGACGTCACCTCGTCTAAATTGAATAGGCAGACTATCTTCGTGGGCGCGTAAATTCAAACAAGCTGTCTTTGAACTTTGCCCGTTTCATCCCTATGTAGAACATAATCCTAGGGAGAAATTTATGTCGCTTGATCAAATTGCTTTAGATTTTCTGAGCCAGAACACGTTTATCGTGTTGCTCGCCGTCTTTATTATTATCTGTATCCTGCTTGGCGTGCGGATCGTTCCGCAGTCCGAGAAATTTGTGGTGGAGCGTTTTGGGCGTCTGCGTTCGGTGCTTGGGCCAGGCATCAACCTGATTGTGCCGTTCCTTGATAAGGTCGCGCACAAAATTTCTATTCTTGAGCGTCAGCTTCCCAATGCTGTTCAAGACGCGATTACGGCCGACAACGTGTTGGTGCAGGTCGAAACGTCGGTGTTCTACCGTATTCTTGAGCCAGAAAAGACAGTGTACCGGATCCGTGATGTGGACGGCGCGATTGCGACGACAGTTGCGGGTATGGTGCGTTCCGAGATCGGTAAGATGGAGCTGGACGAAGTGCAGTCCAACCGCACGCAGCTTATTTCCGAGATCAAAAAACTTGTCGAAAGCGCTGTGGATGATTGGGGCATTGAAGTGACCCGCGCTGAAATCTTGGATGTGAACCTCGATCAAGCAACCCGCGATGCGATGTTGCAGCAACTCAACGCAGAACGCGCCCGCCGCGCGCAGGTGACCGAGGCCGAAGGCGCAAAGCGTGCCGTTGAATTGAGCGCGGATGCAGAACTTTACGCCGCTGAACAAATCGCCAAAGCGCGCCGCATTGCGGCCGATGCCGAAGCCTATGCGACGGGCGTTGTGGCCGCCGCGATTGCCGAGAACGGCTTGGAAGCGGCGCAGTATCAGGTGGCGTTGAAACAGGTTGAGGCGCTGACAGCGCTCGGAACAAGCAATGGTTCGCAAACGGTTGTCGTTCCTGCCAGCGCGATGGATGCCTTTGGCGATGCCTTCAAAATGCTCAAAGGAGGGGCCAAATAATGTGGACGTCTTGGGTATTTTGGATGATCGCGGCGGTTGCTTTGGCCATCCTAGAAGTCTTTGCGCCAAGCTTCATCTTCCTTGGCTTCGCGATTGGCGCGGCTTTGGTCGGGTTGATCCTGATGGTCGGAGGCTCTGCCATCAGCCTTAGCCTGCCGATGACATTTCTGGTGTTTGCTGTTGTATCACTGATCTCATGGATCGCACTGCGCCGCGTGCTTGGCGTGCGCAGTGGTCAGGTGAAAGTCTTCGACGAAGATATTAACGACTAGGCGCGATTATGCCCTGCGGTTGCAAGTTCGGAAAGGATTGCTTCTGCCGCTGCTTTACGATCTTTCGCATCACGGATCGGGCGTCCCACTACGACATGATCTGCGCCGTCAGAAATTGCACTAAGGGGCGTCGCGACACGTTTTTGATCGCCTAGCTCGGCTCCTATTGGGCGGACACCAGGGGTCACAATCAAACGGCCATCGGATTCTGGAAGCGCACGAATGGCAGCCGCTTCTTGCGGGGAGGCGATGATGCCATCTGCGCCAGCGTCCAGCGCTCGGCCCGCGCGATCAACGACCAGATCAGGCACAGCGCCGTCACGGATCAGGCAATCATCCAGATCACCGCGATCTAGCGACGTAAGGATCGTTACGCCAAGAATTTTCATGTTGCTGCCTGCCGCGCCTTCTTTGGCGGCGCGAATAACATGCGGGTCGCCATGAACGGTCAGGAAGTCGAGATCAAATTGCGCTAGGCCGCGCACCGCAGCCTCGACAGTCGCGCCGATATCAAAGAGCTTCATATCCAGAAAGATACGCTTGCCCTTTTCGGCCTTCAGCTCATTCGCGAGGGCGAGTCCGCCAGTTGTCAGCATGCCGAGACCGATTTTGTAGAACGATACAGTATCGCCCAAGGTTTCGGCCATTTTTAGCCCTTCCAATGCGTTTGGCACATCAAGGGCTACGATCAAACGATCATCGGACATATTGCTTCTCCTGCTGAATACGCCCTCCTATCGCGCGGAGGGGCGGTGCAGGTCAAGCAGAAGGGCTTACAGCGCGAATTCTGCTGGCAAAACGCCGGGCGCGAATTTCATGTACGATTTAGAGATGCGATATTCCGGCATACGCTGCACTTGGCGCATTGCTTCGGAGATGAGGGCAACGACGGGGTTGCGCTTTTCGGCTTCGTGGCCGGGTTTGATTTGACAGTCAAAGATTACGTCTCCTGTGTCTGTAATGAACGATACTTTTCCAGCGCCACCAGTTTCTGGCGTGAATTCTTTTGTGGGCGTGATGTCGATACGCTTTACGATCATTGTTTTGCTCCTGCTGTGCTCCTGCTTTGGGAGCCTCTGATTGTTAACTGCTATGACCTTAAACAGGCGAATCTGGGCAAAATGTGTCCAAATGAGCGTTAATATCGTGGCGACACTCTCTTGATAGAATGACCTGCAATACCCACATTATGGATGAGGCCCGACGCCAAGCGTGCTGCCAAGCAGGCGCAATATTTAGACGGGCGCTTTAGAAGGAGTACGACTATGGACCTTAACAAGTTCACTGAGCGTTCGCGCGGATTTATCCAAGCGGCGCAAACCATTGCACAGCGCGAAGATCATCAGCGCCTCGCGCCTGAGCATATTCTCAAAGCATTGATGGATGACGACCAAGGTCTGGCATCCAACCTGATTACCCGTTCTGGCGGCGCACCCGCGCGCGTTGTCGAAGCGCTTGAAACAGCGCTTGGCAAGATCGCCAAAGTGAGCGGCGATGCAGGGCAGGTCTATTTGGATGGGCAGACTGCCAAGGTTCTGGATGAGGCCGAGAAGCTGGCCAAGAAGGCGGGCGATAGTTTCGTTCCTGTTGAGCGCATTTTGCAGGCGCTTGCACTGGTGAAATCCAAGGCGCGTGAGGCTCTGGAGGCTGGCGCTGTGACAGCGCAGAGTTTGAATTCCGCGATCAATGACATTCGCAAGGGTCGCACCGCCGATAGCGCGAGCGCCGAAGAAGGCTATGACGCGCTCAAGAAATACGCGACGGATCTGACCGAAATGGCGGAGCAGGGCAAGATTGACCCGATCATTGGCCGCGACGAGGAAATTCGCCGCGCGATGCAGGTTCTTTCGCGCAGAACCAAGAATAACCCCGTTCTCATTGGTGAGCCCGGCGTTGGTAAAACCGCGATTGCCGAGGGTTTGGCCCTACGCATCGTCAATGGCGACGTGCCAGAAAGCCTGCGCAACAAGAAGCTGATGTCGCTCGACATGGGTGCTTTGATCGCTGGCGCAAAATACCGCGGTGAATTCGAGGAACGTTTGAAAGCGATCCTGAGCGAAGTTACGTCTGCGGCTGGCGAAATCATCCTTTTCATCGACGAAATGCACACGCTTGTTGGCGCGGGCAAGGCCGATGGTGCGATGGATGCATCTAACCTGCTGAAACCAGCACTTGCGCGCGGAGAATTGCACTGCGTGGGCGCGACCACATTGGATGAGTACCGTAAACACGTTGAAAAAGACGCAGCGCTTGCGCGTCGTTTCCAGCCTGTGATGGTGGAAGAACCAACCGTTGAGGACACGATTTCTATCCTGCGCGGTATTAAGGAGAAGTACGAACTTCACCACGGTGTGCGCATCTCTGATAGCGCGCTTGTGGCGGCGTCAACCTTGTCGCATCGCTATATCACCGACCGATTCCTACCTGACAAAGCCATCGACCTGATGGACGAGGCCGCGTCGCGTTTGCGTATGGAAGTGGACAGCAAGCCAGAAGAGCTGGACGCGCTTGACCGTGAGATCATGCAAAAGCAGATCGAGGCGGAAGCGCTCAAGCTTGAGGATGATCAGGCGTCCAAGGACCGTCTCGAAACGCTTGAGAAAGATCTGGCTGATCTGCAAGAACGCTCAAGCGAGATGACCGCGCAGTGGCAGGCGGAACGCGATAAACTCGCAGGTGCCCGTGATCTGAAAGAGCAGCTCGATCAAGCACGCGCGGAGCTGGATATCGCCAAACGTGAGGGCAATCTCGCCAAAGCGGGTGAGCTGTCCTACGGCGTTATTCCTGATCTGGAAAAGGCATTGGGTGATGCCGAGGATCGCGAAGACAACGGTGTGATGGTCGAAGAGGCTGTGCGCCCTGAGCAAATCGCATCGGTGGTTGAGCGTTGGACAGGTATCCCCATGTCCAAAATGCTTGAGGGCGAGCGCGACAAGCTGCTTCGCATGGAAGATGCGCTCCATGGCCGCGTGATCGGGCAGCAATCTGCGGTGACCTCCGTTGCCAATGCGGTGCGCCGCGCGC
>NZ_JBOEHB010000001.1:0-466093 GCF_050633725.1 Planktotalea sp. | reverse complement strand
CAAAACTCGCTCCTGAATAACTCGGTCTAAGCGAGACGATTGGCGCGCGGGCTTTCGTCCATTTGATAGGTGAGGTGTTCAATCAAACGCATAGATAGCGCGGCTTTATCCTCTGCAAATCTGGGGTCCGCCCAAAGGTTTTTGGTCTCGCGTGGATCGTTTTTGAGATCATAAAGTTCGCCCCAATCCTCGCCTGCATAGACCGTAAAGCGCCATTCCTTGTTGCGTAGCGTGCGCACGCGGGCCGCTTTGGAAAACCCCATGCGCGGGCCGCCGTCGTTATGCTCGATCAGCACCTCCTCGCGGTGGGGGTTTTCGCCATCAAGGGCAGGAACAAAGCTTTGGCCTTGCATGCCGAAATAGGGCGCAAGCCCTGCGCGATCCAGAATACTCGCAGAGATATCAATCGTGGATCCCATCGCGCCTGTGCGCACGGCTTTACGCGTCTCAGGGTCGGACCAGATCATTGGAACGCGAGTGATGGATTGCATCATCAGCGGACCCTTCAGCATCATATTAAAGTCGCCCAGATAATCGCCATGATCCGAGGTGAAAATAATCACCGTATTCTCGTATTGCCCCGTGCCCTTTAACGTCTGCACAACACGGCCAATATGATCGTCGATCATGGTGATCATGCCTGCCGTCAGCGCCTTGGCCTCGCGGATATGCTGATCATCGGCGCGGAAGGGCATCTGCGGAATCGCGGGCGTCTTGCCCTGCTCCCACATTTGTGTGGCGTCCTCCATTGGGGGCGTCGGGTTCTCGTGCGCGTCGTAGGGCAATTCAACGTCGAAATCATCCGGCGAATACATATCCCAATATTTGCCCGGCGGATTAAACGGATGATGCGGATCGGGGAAGGACACGAAGGCAAAGAACGGATCATCCTGATCCTTGCGCCCTTCGATATATTCAATCGCGCGATCCGCGACCCAAGCGGTTGGATAAGCCTCTTCAGGGATTGGCGTGCGGTAGGCCTGCGGGCAGGTGTAGTTATGCGGCAGCTCGTTCGCGGGATCATGCAGCGCCTGCCAATCCTCTATATTCTCGCGGAACCATTGGCCGTATTGCCCACCACACCGATCACCATGACTGGTCATCATTTCCACATGCTGAAACCCGTAATAAGGCCCCTCAAATGGGGTTTCCTTATCGCCCAGAAAACTGGCTGGCTCTTCCTTGGTATAGCTGGTGCCGTCATCCTTCCACGCCTCTGGCACGAGGCGCTCTATACCGTCATCTTTGCGCAAAGGGGCATGATCGGTGAAGGGTTGTAGGTGGCTCTTTCCGATGCTCGCTGTTGCATATCCACCCGCCGCCAAGACATCGACAAATGTATTCGCTCGCTCGGGCAAAAGGGCCCCGTTATAACGTAGCCCATGTACCGAAGGCATACGCCCTGTCATGAGCGAGGCGCGATTGGGCATGCAAACGGGCAGCGCCACATGGAAATCCTCGAACAGCGTGCCATCAGCGGCAATCGCATCAATGTTCGGCGTCTTCACCACAGGATGCCCGCTGCATCTCAGCCAATCAGCGCGGTGCTGATCGGTGATGAAAAGAAGGAAATTTACCCGTTTACTCATGCCATTTGCCGCGCCGCCGTGAACCTGTGGAAGACCAATACTCCGACCCCAAGCGCTAAAGCACTGAAATGGATCATCTCGGGCCTCATCAACACGCCGATCGCAATGGCGATGCGAATGAACACCCAACCCATATTGAGCGGACCCGCATCATAGCGCGCCAGCGCCGAAGCGATGAAATAGAGCGCAAAGATCAGCTTGGCCAAGAGCCACAGGAGCGGCACGAACTGCACGCCGTCCTCATAGCCGGGCAGAAACTCTTTTGACGGGCTGGAAGGGTCGATCAGGGCCTCGTCAATCAGCAATAGCTCTGGGTAGAAGGCAAAGACGAAAGGAATGAAGAACATCACAATGCCAGAGCGTACAGCGCTGAAGCCAGTTGCCATCGGCTCGGCCTTGGTGATGGTCGAGGCGGCGAAAGCGGCAAGCGCCACGGGCGGTGTGATCGCGCTCGCCACCGCGAAGTAAAAGATGAACATATGCGCGGTGAAGGTCGCAATACCGAGACCGATTAGCAGCGGCCCCATCAAGAGCGCCACGTTGATATAGGCCGGCACCGCAGGCATGCCCATGCCCAGCAAGACCGCCAGCAACATGGTGATCGCCAGCGCGAAGAACTGGAGCATCCCTGAATCGCCGCTGCCCAGATCAAGCGAGATCAGGAAGCGCAGCACATCAATGCCAACAAATTTCGACAGGCCTGTGAAGTTCAAACAGACGTCAATCACAGTGACCGCGAGGAACATCAGGTAAAGCGTGGAAACCGTGATACCCGCATCGGCCAAAGCGTCCAGCGCTTTGCGTGGCGTCTTGCGGAAATCCTTGTCGAGGAACAGCAGCACAATCACGAGCGCCGCGCCCCACCATCCAGTCGCGCCCGCATCACCAGCAGCATTTTGATAAAGCTCCAGGAACCAAGGCAGGTCTGTCGCGCGGCACACGCCGTTATTGATCACCACCTCAGCGCCCATGAGCCAGCCGAGCCAGCCACAGCCAACCGCGTCCTTTTTGGTGAGCAGCAGAACGAGGATCAACAGGATCGGCAGGAAGATCTGCATCAGGTGCAAAATATCCGTGCGCGTGATGTGCATGTCTTCGGTGAACTCACCCACAGCCTCGATACCCTGTTTGCGCGATTGGAACATCGCGGTCAGAAACAAGCAAAAGAAATAGGCGATCGCCGGGATTGTCGCCGCGATGATCACATCGCCATAGGGCGTCGCGGTGAGCGCCGCGAGGATGAAGGCAGCAACGCCCATCACAGGCGGCATGATCGAACCCCCCGAGGAGGCCGCCGCTTCGACGCCGCCTGCAAAGACCCGCGAAAAGCCGCTACGGATCATCATCGGGATCGTAAGAACCCCGGTCGAAAGAACATTGGTCACAGGTCCGCCAGTGATCGTGCCGAACATCGCAGAGGAAACAATCGCCGCATGGGCAGGTCCGCCGCGCAGGTTACGCGTCCAGCGAAAGGCGAGCTTGATCAGCGATTGACCCCCCGCAGATTTCCCGAACATCGCGCCAAGAATGATGTAGGGGAACACGAGGTTCATAATCACATACATAAAGCGCCCAAGCATGCCGGACGAGTTATTGACCAAGGCGTCATGCACATTGGGCACACCGTCAAGGAAGGTGCGCGGCTCGCCGCCAAGCTTGGTCATGAAATACTTGTTGATGTCGTCAGGCCCGTGGAAATACCACACCAGCACCGTGCCAATCGTATAGGCCGCAACCAACAGCGCGACCAGCACCAGCGGCAAACCCCAGACCTTCACATTATATCCAAGAAAGATCAGGATCGAAGCGCCGACAATGGCCACCAGCCAGACCCCCGTCGTAGCAACACACTTGGGATCTTCAACAGTGTCGGGCGCAGGCAGGCCCATGGTCTCGGCAAACTCGATCTCGGCGGCAAGGGTTTCGGCCATGATGCGCGCGCGCTCGCCGGTCATGGTGTCAATCAAGCACACGCTGTCGATCTCGATCAGATAGGTCAGCGATATGACAACCGCCGCAACGACCAAAGCGATGTCCATAAAAGCCCCGAACCACGCGCGCGATGTGCCCTGCCATGCGCGCCAGATCGAATGTTTAAGCGCGACGATCACCATCATGATGAAGAACACCAGCGGGTAGAAATACTCGGTCGAGAAGGACCGCACCTTGAGCTTGTCGTTCCCCGTCAGCCCCTTCCACATATCGTCCCAACCGGGAATAGAGGGCGTGCTGTTCACAATTCCCATCGCGACGAAAATCAGCGCAAGAACATAGACATATTTGTTGGGAAACATCGCCTGTCGCGGCGTTTGCTCGGTGCTATCGGACATGATCTACCTATGGGTTCAGTGTCACAAAAGGCGCCGCCAGTCTTTTGGCGACGCCTCGTTTGCTAGCTGCAATGTGGCTTATTCAGCAACGGCGCAATCATCCAGCTCATACCCTGCTTCACGCCATGCACGTGCGGCGGCTGGGTGATATTTGACGGGGTTTGCTCCACACATGCCAAGCATCGGGTTGTCAAAATCGACGCTGTTGCCAAATGGCGCTTTGGCCTTCAGATCGTCCATGGACGCGACATAGGCAGCGACCAGATCAAAGACGAGCGCGTCATCCATATCCTTGTGAACTACGTTGCCGCCAATGGTGGAAAACGCGCGGAACGTGTCGTCCTCGGACACAAACGACCAGCTCTCGCCCATGATCTCGCGCAGCTCGTTAATGTTGATCTCGGTCGGCGCGCTGCCCGGAGCTTGCATGTATTTCTGCATGGCTTCGCTCTCATAGGCTTCTTTCGGCATGGACCAACCCGTCATGTTGCCAGCGGCTGCGACAGTCGTCAGACGGCTCCCCGGGAAGAGTTCCGGCAGAACCACCGCATCAGGCTCACCACCTGAAATCACAGAAGACGCCTGACCCCAGTTGGCCTGCATACCTTCATAACCTTCGCCGTCCTTAAGACCTGTGATGATCTGGATCATGCTACGCGCATTCGTCAGCGCGCCGCCACGGGGTGGACCGTTATAGATTTTGCGACCCTCGATATCGTCCCAGCCATTCAGGTTCTTGGAATCATAGGCAAACAGGAAGAACACGCCGAGCGTTACAGGCGTGATCGCACGCAGATTACCTGCAAGCTCTGCGCCCTTTTCCTTGCCGAGCGATCCATAAGGACCAACGCCGCGGCTCATCAGGAAGGGAAGAATATGCGGCGTGCCCGCGATATCTGTTTTGCCCTCAGCGACGTTCTGGATTGAGTTGGTCAGCGTTTGACCCTCAGCAAGCTGGATATTGGCGATGCCAAGCGTGCCGGCGATTTCGGTCAAATGCGCTGGCGAAAGATGCACAGCGCCGCCCGGACTGGCTGTTTCAGCGGTCAAATTGACCTGCGCCATGGCTGGTGTTGTCAAAATCGCGCCAGCAAGCAACGCAGCATATGCGGTGAATTTCATAGTTTCCTCCCAAAAACTTTATATGAAACCCAGCCTGTTCGAAATTTGTTAACATAGCAAGGAGTTTTCAACGAATGACGCACTTAAGACGTCGGACTTGTCGAAACGACGTGATTTCCGTCTATCGCGCCGAGGCAATGAAACAACCCACTCGTGTTGTTGACATTGAATTTGCGCAAAAGCTTGGCGCGATACACTTCAACCGTGCGATAAGAAATACTCAGTTGAAGCGCGATTTCTTTGCTGGTCAGCCCTTCGCTTAGATGGCTTAGAATCTCGCGCTCGCGCCGCGTCAGACTGATGTAGGGGCGATCAGCAGATAGGTCTGCAAAACTCCAGACTGCGCGCAAGAGTGGCTCGTCCGGCGTGAATGAATGTCCCCGCACACGGCACCAGAATAATGCCCCATCTTTGCGGGCCATGATCCGTTCGTCCCAATAGGTATTGGTTTCGCGAAGCTGCTTCACCCCGCGATCCCGAATATTCACGTATTCTTCGTCCGACGGATAAAGCACTGAAAACATCTGGTCGCGCAGCTCATCGCAGGTGTAGCCAAACATTTCTGCAAAGGCGATGTTACATTCACGGATCACCCTCATTTCGGTCACGACCAAGCCAATCGGCGCATGCATGAAGGCAAGTTCAGCAAAGCTACCTTTCGCAAAGCAATCTTCGATACGTATTTCCACGATCTTGCCCCGTTTCATCCCGTCAGTGATGCTCGCAGAATGTAAACGACAGGCCAATTGCGTGCAACGCAACGTTAGCCTGCATGGGAGGAAACAATGAAGACATTGACGCGGCTCGCCGCAACCGTCGCCACATCTATCGCGCTTGCTGGCGCAGCGTGGGCGCAAGATCCAATCAAAATTGCATTAATCCACGGGCTATCAGGGTCAAGCTTTGAAGCTTTTTCCAAACAAGCGCAAACAGGGTTTGAGCTGGGTTTGGAATATGCCACTGGCGGCACGAACGAGGTCAAAGGTCGCCCGATTGAGGTGATTATTAAGGATACGCAGTTCAAACCCGACGTTGCACGCGCGGTTTTGGCCGAAGCTTACGGCGATGACGAAGTTCTTCTCGCAGTTGGCGCGACATCTTCTGGTGTCACCAAAGGCATGCTTCCGATCGCAGAAGAGTACGAAAAAATCCTGATCGTCGAACCTGCCGTTGCGGACAGCCTGACAGGCCCAGACAGCAACCGCTATATTTTTAAAACGTCACGTAACTCTTCTATGGACATGCAAGCACAAGCACTTGCGCTAAAGCCTGACGAAAACCTTTTTGTGGCAACGCTCGCAGAGGACTATGCTTTTGGCCGCGACGGCATTGAAGCGTTCAAGGCTGCACTCGACGGTAGCGGCGCAACAATAGTGACCGAAGAATTCGTACCCCAAGGCACCACAGATTTCACCGCCGCAACCGAGCGCATGTTCAACGCGCTCAAAGACAAAGAAGGGCGCAAAGTCATTCTGGTCTATGTCGCAGGCAGCGGCGATGCGCCGGGTAAAATTCAAGCGCTTGATCCAGCCCGTCACGGCATCGAGATTTCGATGGGTGGTCACATCCTACCTGTTCTGCCAACGTACAAACGCTTTCCCGGCATGGAGGGCGCGGTCTATTACTACTATGAAGCTTACGACAATCCTGTGAACAATTGGCTTGTTGAAACGCATCAAGAGCGCTTCGATGGTCCCCCTGATTTCTTCACCGCTGGCGGCATGGCAGCGGCTCTGGCGGTGGTCAAAGCGCTTGAAACGGCAACGAGCTATGAGACTGATGACCTGATCGAAGCGATGGAAGGCATGTCTTGGGAAACCCCGAAAGGCACAATGACCTTCCGCCCGGAAGATCACCAAGCGCTCCAATCAATGGTGCATTTCAAAATCCGTGTGGATGATGATGTGGCTTGGGCAATCCCGGATTTGGTTCGCATCATTGAAGCGGATGAAATGAATATCCCTGTTGGTCGCACAAACGAGTAGTCAAGCGCGACCAAGCAACTGGTTCGGCCCATGTCCCCTTGTGGGCCGAACATATCTGTCAAAAGCGATATTCCAATATGCCCACGCCCTCTCTTACGACGCGCGACTTAACCATCCGGTTTGGTGGCCATGTCGCGGTCAATCAGGTCTCCTGTGCCTTTCATGCTGGTGAAACCACGGTGATTGTCGGCCCGAACGGCGCAGGCAAAACAACCTATTTCAATCTAATCTCGGGTCAGCTCCCCGCGAGCTCTGGCACAGTGCACAAAGGCGATGTTGATCTCACCAAGTTGTCTGTGTCCGCACGCGCAGGCCAAGGCATCGGGCGTGCCTTTCAGCTCACCAACCTGTTCCCCCAACTCAGCGTCTTGGAAAACATCCGCCTCGCAGTCCAAGCCCAAAGCGGTGCTGGCTGGGGACTTTTCCGCCCAGCGGTGCAACACCGCAATCTGACCGCTCGTGCAGAGCATTATCTGGAAGCGGCGCACTTGAATGACAAAGCCTTCATGCCCGCATCCGCGTTGCCGCATGGGGATCAACGCAAGCTGGAAGTCGCCCTGCTCATGGCGATGGAGCCCGATATTTACATGTTCGACGAGCCAACCGCAGGAATGTCACTCGACCAAGCGCCTGCCGTCTTGAACCTAATTGCAAAAATCAAATCCGATCCGAGCAAAACCGTCTTGCTCGTTGAACACAAGATGGACGTGGTGCGCGCGCTCGCAGATCGCATTATCGTTTTGCACAATGGTGAATTGCTCGCCGATGGAGCGCCCGAAGATGTCATGGCCAGCCAGATCGTTCGAGAGGTCTATTTAGGCACAGCAACAGAGGAAACCGCATGACTCTTTTGTCGCTTCGCTCGATGAAAACCAACATCGGCCAATATTCCGTGCTGCATGACATAAGCTTTGACGTGCCAGAGGGAGGCGTTTTTGTTCTTCTTGGGCGCAATGGCGCCGGCAAAACCACCACTTTGCGTTCCATCATGGGCCTTTGGCAGCCCTGCCCCGGCTCTGTGATTTTTCAAGGGCAAGACATTGCAAGCACGGCCACCGCAGACATTGCACGCAAGGGAATTGCCTACGTTCCCGAAAACATGGGCATCTTTGGCGGCCTCACGGTGGAGGAAAATCTGATCCTCGCAACAGCCAAGGGCAAATTCGACCAACAGCGATTAAAGCGCATTTACGATTTATTCCCCGCGCTTGAGAAATTCTGGTCCAAGCAAGCGTGGAGCCTATCTGGTGGGCAAAAACAAATGCTCGCTGTGGCCCGCGCGATCATTGAGCCACGCGCCTTGATCCTGATTGACGAGCCGACAAAGGGTCTTGCCCCCTCAATCGTTGCTGCGATGGGGGAAGCCTTTCGCGAGATTTCGCAAAGCACCACCATTCTCTTGGTCGAGCAAAACTTCAATTTCGCCCGCAGCTTGGGACGCGATATGGCCGTCATTGATGATGGCCGCGTTGTTCACACCGCATCAATGGCCGACTTTGCTGCTGATACCGCCCTGCAGGGCCAGCTTTTGGGGCTCTCCGCATGAGGACTATCATGACGAACTTATCTGAAACACTCGGGCGATTTGGCGGTGTAAACCTGCTACCTGTTGCTTTGGCAGCAATCGCTTTCGTGCTTATAGGCGCGCCCTCGTCTTGGGTGACGTTAACCATTGCCGGGCTTTCTATGGGCATGATGGTCTTTCTTATGGCCTCTGGCCTAAGCCTTGTTTTTGGTCTGATGGATGTCATGAACTTTGGCCATTCCGCGTTTGTGAGCTTTGGCGCGTTTGTTGCCGCCAGCACGCTTGCAGCCTTAGGCGGATGGCTAGAAAGCGATAGCGTTCTGCTTGCCTGCGCAGCGCTTGGGCTTGCTCTGATTGCAGCGATTAGTTTTGGCCTTGCGGCTGGGTTATTCTTTGAAACAGTGATTATTCGCCCCGTTTACCGCGATCACTTGCGTCAAATCCTGATCACAATGGGCGCTCTTATTGTCTCTGAGCAAGCCATTCTCGCGATCTGGGGCGGCACACCCGTCACGGTGCCGCGCCCGTCCTTCCTAGATGGTGCGTGGATTATCGGGGATGTGAGTATCGAGATTTACCGCGTCTTTGCCTTTGCCTTGGGCGCAGCGGTCTTTACCGGCCTTATCGTGCTTCTTAATCGAACACGTGTTGGTCTTTTGATCCGCGCAGGCGTTGAGAACCGTGAAATGGTGGAAAGCCTTGGCTTTAAGATCAATCGTCTTTTTATCGGTGTGTTCATGCTCGGATCTGCCTTGGCAGCGCTCGGAGGGGCGATGTGGGCAGGGTATGAAACTCTGATCACCCCTGCCCTTGGCGGAGAGATGATGATCGTTGTGTTTATCGTTGTGATCATCGGCGGTCTTGGCTCAATCGAAGGCACGCTCTTGGGGGCTATCATTGTCGGACTGACAGCCAATTACATTGGGTATCTGGCCCCGAAACTGGCACTCGCGTCCAACATGCTGCTGATGATGGCAATTTTGATGTGGCGGCCCAGTGGCCTGCGTCCGGCGGTGAAGTAAAATGAGTCAGGCTAAAAACACATACGGTACAATCGCCGTCAAAACCGCGATGCTGGTGATTGCAGCGATCTTACTGTTTGCACCATTCTTGTTCCAAGACGTACGCGCGCTCGAAGTTTCTGCGCGGATCTGTATCTTTATTGTGCTGGTCGCCAGCTACGATCTTCTGATCGGCTACACAGGCATCGTAAGCTTTGCCCATACGATGTTCTTCGGCTTTGGCTCCTACGGCGCGGCCATCGCTTTGAAACAAATGGGCCCCGGTTGGGACGCTGTCGCGCTTGGCACGATCGCGGGCGTCGCCATCTCTTTGATCGTTGCTACAATCATCGGATTGATCAGCTTGAGGGTGAAAGCAATCTTCTTTGCGATGATTACTCTTGCGGCCGCCTCCGTTGTTCTCGTGCTGGCGTCCCAGCTATCGGGGTTAACAGGCGGCGAAGACGGGATCACATACCGCGCGCCCGACGTGTTCAAAACTGCAAACAAGTTGGCGGTGGATGAAAACGGCAAAGTTGTTCGCTGGTTCGGCGTTAAGTTGAACGGAAAACTCGCTGCCTATTACTTCGTCTTCTTCTCTTCTTTGGCCCTATTCCTTGTTATGCTGCGCTTGACGATCTCGCCTCTCGGCACAGTGCTAAAGGCAATCCGCGAGAACGAATCCCGGGCAGAAGCTATCGGCTATCGCGTGGTTGCCTATCGCACATTCGTCTTTTGCCTATCAGCGGTTGCCGCGTCTATTGCGGGATCAATCTACGCGATTTGGCTTAAATACACAGGGCCTGACACAGCATTGTCTTTTGCGATCATGATCGACATTCTTCTCATGGTGGTCATCGGTGGCATGGGCACAATGTGGGGAGCCGTTATCGGCGCGGTTCTCATGGTCATGGCCCAGTATTATTTGCGCGACTTGATGGGCGCGGCCTCGGAAGCCACGGCAAACCTGCCCCTACTTCCAGAATTGCTTGCGCCAGATCGGTGGCTCTTTTGGCTCGGAATTATCTTTATCCTGTTGGTCTACTTCTTTCCGCGCGGTATTGCTGGGACGCTCATGGCAAAGGGTGCGCGCGAGTGAATTCTTGTTGAAGACCAGCGCGCTGAAATGCTATCCGAACGATCAAAGCGCATGTGAGCGCTAACAGATCACAAAATAGAGGATACGCGCCATGATCTTGAACTGCGGAGAAGCGTTGATTGATATGGTCGCCAGCCAAACGAGCGACGGGTTGCCTGCCTTCACACCGCATTCGGGGGGCGCTGTCATGAATACCGCTGTCGCGCTCGGGCGACTGGGTGTTCCTTCTGGCTTCTTTGCGGGGCTCTCAAGTGATATGTTCGGCGCACAGCTAAAGGCCCATTTGACCGAAAGTCATGTCGGTTACGAGCTCTGCCCGATTAGCGATGCGCCCACAACGCTTGCCTTTGTAAAACTGGAAAACGGTCAGGCCAAATACGCGTTCTTTGATGAGAACACGGCGCTTCGCACACTATCCACTGACGCACTCCCTGCAATTCCGGAAACCATTGACGCATTGTTCTTTGGCGGCATTTCGTTGGCCTATGGACCTTGCGCAGAAAGCTACGAGCAACTGATGCTGCGCGAAGCCGATCGCCGTGTCACGATGATTGATCCGAACATTCGCCCAAGCTTTGTGCGCGATGAGGCGGCGTTTCGCGCGCGCCTGAAGCGGATGATTGGCGCGAGCGACATTCTCAAGCTGAGCGATGAAGACCTTGAATGGTTAGAAGGCGCGGGCGAGTTTTCAGAGCGCGCCCATTCGTTGCTCGCAAAGGGGCCAAAGCTTGTTCTGATCACCCAAGGCAGTGACGGCGCAACGGCTTATCACACAAACTACGCTGTGCATGTGCCCGCCAACCCGGTCGATCTGAGAAACTCAGACACCATTGGCGCAGGGGATACGTTCAACGCAGGTATTCTGGCATCGCTTCATGAAAGCGGTTTGTTAACCAAATCCGCCATCGCCGAACTCTCCGAAGAAGATGCCAAGGCCGCGCTCAATTATGGAATGAAAACTGCGCGCGTGACTGTCTCTCGCAAGGGTGCCAACCCACCTTGGAAACACGAGCTCGACTGAGCGCAAAGCGCTCAGTTTCTTACCAACAGGTTTTCAGGATCATAAAGCGCCTTGTCGATGACTTCGGCCGCGATCAGTGTGCCAAGCACGTCAATCTCTACCGTCGTGCCCAGCGCAGTGAAATCCGGGTCAACAAAGGCGTACGCAATGTTCAGACCCGTTCGATGCCCCCAATCGCCTGATGTCACTGTCCCTATGACCTTGCCTTTTGACATCAACGACGCACCGCCATGCGCCGCTGCGTTTGTTGAGGCGAGCTTGAGCGTTACAAGTTGCTTGCTTGGTCCTTTTGCATAGCGCGCTTCGAGGGCGGCTTTTCCGACGAACTCGGGCTTGTCCAGCTTAACAAAGCGCTCCAGCCCTGTCTCGAAAGGATCAAACTCGGTTAGAATGTCCGCTTTCCAATGCAAATACCCCTTTTCCATGCGCATGGAATCGACGGCCAATGCACCGAACAAGCCCATCCCATGCGCTTTGCCCGCGCCGCGAAGGGCCAGATAGGCCGCATAGAGCGACGCATTTGGCACGTGGATTTCATAAGCAAGTTCGCCAGAGAAGCTCACCGACATCACTGTTGCAGGGGCATATCCGATGAAACATTCCCGCACAGACAGCCAAGGAAAGCCTTTTGCAGACCAATCTTCGCGGCTGACGCTTTGCATCACCGCACGCGCTTTAGGGCCCGCAAGTACGAGAATGGTTTGATCATTCGTAAGTGATCTGATGGTAACGTCTTCGTCGTCGCGCAGGTTGGATTGCAGCCAATCCATGTCATGAAACTCTGCCGCCGCAGCTGATCCATACCAAATGCGCGCAGGCCCGCGATCGGATGCGGGCAGGTTCGCAATCGTCGCTTCGGCTTTCAACATACCATGGGTGTTTAGCAGATACGCCAGACCAACGCGCCCTTCTTTACGCGTTAGGCGCCCACAGATCATTCGATCCAAGAAATTCTGAGCATCCGGGCCTGTCAGTTCGAAACGATTGAAACCATTGACTTCGGTTAGCCCGACCGCATTTTGAACGGTCGCGACTTCTTTGGCAACGATGTCGAAACTTTCATCGAAACAGAACCCATGCGTGACATGAAAATCAGGATCGGGCTTGAAGAATTCCGCGCGCTCCCAGCCGTTCACGACGGTAAACTCTGCCCCCTCCGCGGCCAAAGCAGGCGTCAAAGGTGTGGTCTTGGCATTGCGCGCCGCTGGACGGTGTTCGTTCGGAAAGTGAAAGCGGAATTCGTTTTGATAGTCTTCAATCGCCTTTAACGCCGTCATCTCGACATTTGCATGCCCTGTAAAGCGGCGCGGATCGATGCACCACGTGTCATAGCAGGCCTCGCCATGAACGATCTGCTGCGCGAGCATCCAACCGTGGCCGCCGCCCTCACCAAGGCCCGCGCGTAAACCGATGATACAAAAAGCGTTGCGTTTGTTCGGGATCGGCCCAACCAGTGGAGCGCCATCGATGGTATAGGTGATCGGCCCGTTTACAACGTTCTTGATACCAACGTCTGCCAGCGCTGGCATTCGCGCGAAGGCACCTTCCAGAACATCCATGACACGGTCCAGATCGTCCGGGCAAAGCGCGTTGACAAAGTTCGGATCAATTCCGTCCATGCCCCATGTTTTGCAGTCTTGCTCGTAAAAGCCGACAAGAAGTCCGTTCTTTTCCTGCCGCGAATAGTAATCACTGATCGGGCAACGGATCAGCGGCATACGATGCCCTGCCTCGATGATGGCTGGAATATCTTCGGTGACAAAATATTGATGTTCCATTGAGGCAACAGGGTGATGCACCCCCATCATTGCACCAACTTCGTTCACCCTGTAGCCACATGCGTTCACGACGATTTCGCAATCTATATCGCCCTGATCGGTATGCACGGTCCAACTGTCGTCTTTATGTTGGGTCAAGCCCGTCACAGGTGTATTGCGATAGACCTCTGCCCCTGCTTGGCGCGCGCGCCGCGCGAGCGCCTGACACAGAGATGCGGGATCAATGTCACCATCGTTTCCATCCCAAAGCCCACCAATTAAGTTATCGGTGGAAAGCAACGGATGACGTCGCGCGCACTCTTGTGCGTCAATCACTTCGAACTCAACATCCATTCCTCGCGCCATCGACGCAAAATGGCGATATCCCTCCATCTGCGCTTCGGTATTGGCAAGGCGAATGCCCCCGTCGCCGTGATTATACCCTACAGGGTACTCTGGATCATCCCGCAGCTCTTTATACAGATTGATTGAGTGCGTCTTGAGACCAACCATCGTCTGGTTCATGCCAAAATTGGTCACCTGCGCTGCGGAATGCCACGTTGTTCCCGAGGTCAGCTCGTTACGTTCAACAAGAACAACGTCACTCCAGCCCTCCTGCGTGAGGTGATAAAGTGTTGAGCAGCCGGCAATGCCACCGCCGATTACAACAACGCGAGTTTGGGTTTTCATAGCGACTCTCTCTGGCTTTTTTACACTTCAACAGATCGAGCGAAGTCGGGCAATCACCCGATAGCTTAAAGAATCTATGATTTAGGTATTCTGAATTATCGCCAAATCTGCGCCAAGATCACCCAGCCGCTCCGCCGCTTTCGGCAAAATGCGCTGACTGATACAACTTCGCAAATCGCGCGCAATCATCGTTGGCAACTCGCCCAAAGCCCCTGCTCTGGCATGCAACTCCAACTGCCGTGAAAACCTTGGGGTATCCAAAGGGTGCGGCGTCACCAATTCTTGCGCAAGAGGCGTTCCCAGATAGGCGAGCGCCGTGGTAATCGCCCAACCGTTCAATTCTGCGGTCATCGCAAACAAGGCTTGGTTCGTGGAAAACGCAAATCCTCGCGCTGGCGCTTGGCCGGATCGGCGCAGATGCGCTTCGATTTGCCGTCCAATCGGCAAGTTGGGTTCATATCGGATCATCGGAGCCGAGCCATCGCCGGGCTCCGTGCCAATTGCAGCGACACGAATAAACGGATCGCGCAGGATCGGGTGGCGCTCAACCCAATCCACTTTTGCCACGGTATCTACCGCGAGCGTCATATCTACCGAGCGCGAACTTAATGCGTCGTGGTTTTCATGGCTCGCGCCGCTGATGAGAGAAAGGGACGCCTTTGGAAACCGCTTGGACAGATTTAGGAGCCAAGGCGCTGTTACCGTAGCATCAAGTTCCTCCAAAGATGCGATGCGCAGAGAAAGCGGTGGCGTTTGATCTGCGAGCGCCAAACGCACTTTAGCGGCACCCACATCATCAAGAAGCGCTTTTGCAGGCTCCAAAAACAGGTTTCCAGCGCGTGTTAGGCGAAACTGGCGGGCTGAACGTTCGATCAAACGCGCCCCTAATGCGGCCTCTAACGATGCGAGTTGCTGGGATACCGATGATGGGCTGGTCCCAAGCACATGCGCCGCGCGGGTGACTGAGCTGGCTTCGACTGCGGCGACAAAATTCTGTACCGCGCGGAAGGTAAACGGGGGATCATCTTGGTTCATAACCAAATCTATAATTCAGTTTTTCTTCAAGTCATTGCATTTTCTTGCTTTGCTCCCGCGCGCGATAGACGGTGCTTTGCATGACAAACACATCCAAACGTGCAGGCGGTCGCCGCGCACGCATCGCCCAGCGCGCCGCGCCTCCCAAAGTAAATCCCGCACCTGCTGGGCAAATCGGCGGACAATACCGCCCGCTTAGCGAAACCGATCTTCAAAGTATCTATGCCACCGCCCTTAAACTACTGGCCGAGCTAGGTATGGGCGAGGTGCCAACGCGGCTTTGGGAAGATCTGTTGAATGCCGGGGCAAGCGATCTGGGAAACGGCCGCATCGGGCTTCCACGCGCTTTGGTAGAAGATTGCATCGCCAAAGCGGCCCAGACCTTTACGCTTCACGGTCGAGATCCAGACCGCTCGATCGAAGTCGGCGGCGACAAGGTCTATTTCGGCACAGGCGGCGCTGCGGTGAACACGCTTGATTTGCACAGCGGGCTTTACCGCCCTTCAACCCTCGCGGATTTACATAACTTTACGCGGCTGCAAGACACGCTTGATAATGTCGCTTGGTTTACGCGCTGCTGCATTGCGACGGATGTGGCTGCCCCTTTTGATCTGGACGTAAACACCGCTTATGCGCTTTTGAAAAACACCAGCAAGCCAGTCGCCACAGCCTTTACGCTGGCCGAGCATGTCGATCCAATCGTTGAAATGCTGGACATCGCGGCGGGCGGTGAAGGCGCATTTTCCAAGCGACCGTTCATAAAAACCCATATCAGCCCTGTAATTTCACCAATGCGCTTTGGCGAAGATGCCGTTGATGTGGTGTACAAATGCATCGAACATAACATCCCGATGTCATGCATCACCGCGGCCCAAGCTGGTGCAACAGCGCCTGCGACCCTTGCGGGTTTTTTGGCACAATCGCTTGCTGAAACCTTGGCCAGCCTTGTGATGGTGAATGTGATCTCTGCTGGATTTCCGATGATCTTTTCTAACTGGCCGTTGGTGATAGACCTACGCAGCGGTGCTTTCGCAGGCGGGGGTGGAGAAACCACAGTCCTTAACGCCGCCTCTGCCCAATTGTCCAACTGGCTTGGTTTGCCCTCAGGTATTGCGGCGTCGATGACGGATGCAAAAGCGATTGATGCGCAATATGGCGTTGAAAAAGGCATGACCTCGCTTGCGGCAGCGCTCGCAGGTGGCAATCTGATCTATGAAAGCTCTGGCATGACTGCCGCGCTTTTGGGGGCGAGTTTCGAAGCCTTCATTCTGGATGACGACATGCACGCAATGACCTATCGGGCGCTGCGCGGCATTGAAGTCAGTGAAGAGAACTTAGGCTTTAGCGCGATCTGCGACGCGATCCTTGGCGATGGCCATTTTCTCGGCTCAAGCCAGACCCACGCGGCGATGGAGCGTGACTATCACTACCCCAAACTGGCAGATCGTGAACAACCGCGCACTTGGGAAGAAAACGGAGCCTTAGACGCATGGACGCGTGCCAATGCGCGCGCTAAGGCGGTGCTCGCTGAGCATCATCCGAATTACCTAAGCGCGGCGCAAGATCGAGAAATACGCGCGAAATTCAAAACGCTAGTTTAGCCACTTTCCCGGGGCCAGCAGATTTGTGTCCTGCATGACTTCAATCAGGTTCAAACCACCGCGCGCGCGCGCCTCCGCGAGGGCCGTTTTGAAACCATCCAAGTCTTCGACCCTCACAGAAACAGCACCAAAAGAACGCGCGAAATCGCAAAAGTCTGGATTAATCATGTCGGTTCCAGACACCCGCCCCGGAAATTCGCGCTCTTGATGAACACGAATTGTTCCATACCGCGCGTTATTGACGACGATAACGGTAAGTCGAAGGTTGTGTTGCATGGCCGTCGCAAGTTCTTGGCTGTTCATCATAAAACACCCATCCCCTGCAACCGCATAGGCTTCGCGATCAGGGGCGACGACTGCGGCTGCGACCGCCGCGGGAAGACCATAGCCCATTGACCCAGACGTCGGAGCAAGCTGCGATCCTTTTGAGCGATACCGATAGAAACGGTTGAGCCAGCCTGCATAGTTCCCCGCCCCATTGCACATAATCGCATCATCTGGCAGCGCTTCTGCAAGATGGGCAAACATTGGCGCAAGTGGATCGTCTGGAACCGATGACGGTGAGGCATAATCTTCAAACTCTGCCCGTAGCGCTTTTGTACGTGCGGCGTGCCGATCTCGGTCAATTGCGTCCCAAGTCGCTAGGTCTTCGCAAAAGCTATCCATATCCGCGGCAAGACCCAACACTGGCTCATAGACGCGGCCAAGCTCGTTAGGGTCAGGGTAGACATGCACCAAAGGAACATGGGCCACAGGTGGTTTCAGCCAATTGTATCCTTGCGTCGTCATTTCCCCCAATCGAGGCCCTATGGCGATCAGCAAATCACAATCATCCAGAGCTTCTTTCAGATATGGCGTAGGCGCGACACTGAAATGGCCGACAAAATTGGGATGATTGTTGTTCATCAGGCTTTGCACACGCAAAGAAACAGTGATCGGCAGTCCTTGTACCTCTGCAAATTTTTCAAGCGCGGCGATGCCCGTTTCACTCCAACCGCCGCCTCCAGCCATAATCAAGGGCCGCTTGGCCCCTGAAAGACGCGCGCGCAGTTCATCCATTTGCGACGCGGAAGGTAGAAAGCGTGGAGGGCTCGCAACGCTCGGCGCAGGTGGCAAAACAATATCTTCGTAGAGCATATCTTCGGGAAGCGCCAAAACCACCGGACCGGGGCGGCCTGACATAGCTGTGCGGTAAGCGCGCGTCACAAACTCCTGAATGCGAGACGGATCGTCGATTTCTGCAACCCACTTGGCGACTTGGCCAAACATGCGGCGATAATCTAGTTCCTGAAACGCCTCGCGTTCTGTCATGTCACGGGCCACCTGACCAATGAACATGATCATAGGTGTGCTATCTTGAAACGCGATGTGAAGCCCTGCGCTGGCATTGGTCGCACCGGGACCACGTGTGACCATGCAAATCCCGGGGCGTCCCGTCAATTTGCCGTGAGCATCGGCCGCCATCGCGGCACCGCCCTCTTGACGGCATGTGATGAAAGAAATGTCCGCCTCGCGCCCATGAAGCGCATCCAAAACAGGCAAATAGCTTTCTCCGGGCACACCAAAAACATGGGTGCTGCCTTGCGCGACAAGTAGGTCAACCAAGTGATCGGCGGCGCGGCGCGTTTGAGGGGATGTGCTCATCTCAGCTCCATTTCAAATCGAAGACTCATGCGGGCGATAAAGCCCTTTGGCAAACTTTGCGCAGACTTTTTGAACAAGTAAATAGAGCGGATGCGCTATTCCCTAACGATGGACGTAACGGTATGGATACGGCGCGCTTTGCCGTTGCTTTGTGTTTTGAAAAGAAAGTCTGTCTGATGATTGCCAGTTTGATAATGTACGAACGCGCCGAGCTACAAAGCGCCCACGCGAGATATTGGCAATTGATCCACAGGCACCTTGAAAACGCTGGAATTTCCAGCCCCAAAACTCTTTCGCAGAGCGCAGATGCCACGGCGGTATGGCTGCATCCGGAACTTGCGCTTAGCCAAACCTGCGGGATGCCCTATCGCAATGATCTGCGAGAAAAAGTAACGCTCGTCGGCACCCCTGACTTTGATCTTGCCAATTGCCCGGCGGGTTATTACCGCAGCGCTTTTGTTGTTCGCGCTGAAGATCCCAGAAAAACGATTTCTGACTTCGAAAGTGCGCGTTTCGCATACAATCAATTAGGCTCTCAATCCGGTTACGCTGCTGCGTTTCAACACACCAAACCGCGCGGGTTCTGGTTTAACGAACGACTAGAAACCAAGGGACATTTGCTGTCCGCGCAAGCGGTCGCGCAGGGACGCGCTGATATTGCGGCACTTGATGGCGTCACTTGGCGCAACCTTGTGAAATACGATGATTTTGCACGTGACTTGCGGGTTCTGGAATGGACCGCGCCGACACCCGGCCTGCCGTATATCACGTCTCAAAAAAACGATGCGGATGCGGTGTTCGGCGCTGTAAAGGCAGCCATCGCCGAATTGAGCGCGGAAGATTCAGCGCTCCTTGGCATTAAGGATATCGTGCGCATTCCCAAGGAAGACTACTTTAGCGTGCCCAATCCTGATTGAAGTCACGCGACCTTAAATCGCAAGATATCCGATTCCACAAAATGCGATAACACAGCCAACCCACTGCAACGCGCGCATCTTTTCACCAAGAAAGAGCCACGCAAGTACAATGGTCAGCAATCCAAACGTGGAGGCCGCAACAGAGGCATATTGTGCGTCCGGCAGATGGCCTGCTGTATTGATGCTTAACAACGCAATGCCGTCAGCAACCCCCATCAACGCAAGGATCGCCAGCGCGCCTTTGCCCGGCCATAGGGGTAACTTCAAGGCGAGCATCCCGATCAGAAGCAATGCAATCGCAACCAACCGTGTGACCAACGTAACAGGAAGCTCACCCGCCTGGGCGCTGGCCATTTGCCCGAGTGCAAAAGTTCCTGCAAATCCGATGGATGCAATCGTTGCAAAGATGATCGTAAGGCCCTTTGGCATCGTTGGCCCGTCGCTTTCGTCTGACAGTGCTGCCACAACAGAAACGCCAACGACAATGGCGGCGACCGCGCTTAGTTGCCAAAAAGAGATGTGCGATCCATTCAGCGCGGCCCATCCCACTGACAGGACTGGGAAGCTTGCAATGATAGGCGCAACCAGACGTACTGGCCCCCGTTGAAACGCCGCATATAGTCCGAGGCTCGCAATCAAAAAGAACACGCCAGACAACGCTGACAGGCCGAGCGCATGAGAAGGCAGTGCTAACTCGCTTTTTTGTGCACCCATAACAATGAGATGAAACAGGGTGCCTGAGACCAGTACCGTTAAAAGAGACGCCATAAGTGGCGTTTTCTGGCTGATAAAACGAACGCAGACGTCGTGAAATCCCCACATAAGCGCTGCCAAAAGGCCTAGGGTCAAAGCGCTCATCTGCAAAGACGCTTTTCGCGAGTGCCTGCAAACGGGTAAATCCTGATCGCAATATGTTGTAACATCATGGCCTGCTCCGATTTTGTTTGCCGACTCTCATTTTTTCAGATTATTCTCACGGTTAAACAAATTTTCCACAGATGCAAATCTGTGTGTATTGGGAGATTACAATGCTTGATGACTATCCCCAGGTTAGGCCCGGCCCGCCAAAGCCGAGCATCATCATCGAACCCAAGGTATTCTCTCTGCCCCCCGGCAGCGAACGCTATGTTGTTGAAGGCGCGGGCGCAATCCTTGTTCCGATCCACATCGGCGACAAAATCGCGATTACAAATGATGAAGGCGGACAACCCTGCGAAGTGGTTGCCGCAGGCAAAGATGGACGCATTTCGCCTGAGATATTGAGCCAATCCAGCAGTGACATTGCGAATGGCCTGCAAGCCCTGCTCACAAGCGATGATCGCTCGCTTCGCGGGCTGCGAATGGGGCTAGATGCGCGTGGGATTGATCTGGGCCAAGCTGGCGCGATCACCCTTTTTGGTGCCACAACACCAGCAGGCACAAGCGAGAACTTCACAGCCAGCGCGGATGGCTGCGTGATCATCGCGGCCCCTGGTGGACCGATGGATATCGAAACGCAAAACACCGCAACGCCGCTAACGGTGCTGATCACACGCGCTAAAATCAAACAGCATGTGCGCTTCGAAGTGCCTACGCCGCTTGCTGATCCGGTTGCCGATATTCGTGTTCACTCGCAAACGGCACAGGCCTATTTTGTAAAGGCAGGAGACTACATCCAGATCCTTGATGTGGATGGGCGTCAGTGCACTGATTTTGAGTGCTTTTCTGCGCGCAAGCTCGACAAAGGGATCGAGCACGCACTTGACGTTACAACGACGCGCACCTTGATGGGGCATGCCTACCCCATGCCCGGATTGCATGCCAAATACTACGATCAGGAAATGGTGCCTTTGGTTGAAGTCGTCCAAGACACTTGCGGGCGCCATGACGCCTTTGCTCTGGCGTGCTCTGCAAAATATTACGACGACATCGGCTACCCGGGCCATGTGAATTGCTCGGACAATTTCAACCAGGCTTTGTCCGAATTCAACGTCACTGGCCGCCCTGGCTGGATGGCAATTAACTTCTTTTTCAACACGGGCCTTGATGATCACGGCGTTATGTACGCGGACGAGCCGTGGTCGCGCCCCGGTGATTACGTTCTATTGCGCGCGCTGACAGATATTGTCTGCGTGAGCTCTGCGTGTCCTGATGACACCACAGCCGCGAACGGCTGGAATCCCACAGATATTCATGTGCGCACATACTCTGGCAAAGAGACGTTTCAGCGTTCTGTCGCGTATCGCCCAACCCCTGATGCGGAATATAAGATGACTAAACAAACCGGCTTTCACGATCAATTCGCCAAGCTCACGCGCAATTTCATCGAATACAACGGCTACTGGCTCGCCAATTGTTACGCTGCGGCTGGCCCCATCGAAGAATACCACGCATGCCGCGAAAAATGCGTCATTCTCGATCTGTCCCCGCTTCGTAAATTCGAAATCACCGGCCCCGACGCAGAAGCACTTTGCCAATACGTCTTTACCCGCAACATGAAGACCCTTGCCGTTGGTGCCGTCGTCTACACAGCTATGTGCTATGAACATGGGGGCATGATTGACGACGGGACTGTGTTCCGCCTTGGCAAAGACAATTTCCGCTGGATCGGCGGCAATGACTACGGCGGAGAATGGTTGCGCGAGCAGGCTGAGAAACTCAATTTGAAAGTCATGGTGCGCTCATCAACGGACCAACTGCACAACGTTGCTGTGCAAGGGCCGGAATCGCGTGACCTTTTGAAGAAACTTGTCTGGACCGCACCGCATAACCCGGAGTTCGAACAGCTTGAGTGGTTCCGCTTTACGCCTGCACGATTGAACAATGAAAGCGGCACGCCATTTGTTATCTCCCGCACTGGTTATACGGGGGAACTGGGTTATGAAGTCATGTGCCATCCCAAGGATTGCGCCGAAATCTGGCAGGCCATCTGGGATGCAGGCCAAGATCACGGCATCAAACCTATGGGCCTCGAAGCGTTAGATATGGTGCGCATAGAGGCGGGCCTCATCTTCGCCGATTATGATTTTTCTGATCAAACGGACCCGTTTGAGGCGGGAATTGGATTCACCGTGCCGCTTAAGTCGAAAACTGATGACTTTATCGGACGTGACGCTCTTATACGGCGCAAAGAGAACCCGATGCGCAAATTGGTCGGGCTAGAAATCGATAGCAATGTTGATGTGGAACACGGCGATTGCATCCACGTTGGACGGGCGCAAATTGGCGAAGTGACCTCTTCTATGCGCTCGCCACTTCTAGGCAAAAACATCGCTCTGGCTCGCGTAGATGTGGCCCATGCCGCCCCCGGAACGCAGCTCGAAATAGGCAAACTAGACGGTCATCAGAAACGACTGCCTGCAATTATCGGCAATGCCACGGCGGCCTATGATCCAAAGAAAACCCGTCCGCGCTCTTAGTGCTTTTTCTGGGGCGTTGATTTAGATCAATGCTCCTCGGCCACCTCTGTAAGAAGCTCGCTCTATGAGTATGTTAGAAGATATTGGCGGCGAAGATCGCCTGCGTGATTTGGTCGAGCATTTCTACGATCTTGTGGAAACGCTGCCCGAGGGGTCCAACCTGCGTCGCCTTCATGCGCGCGGTCATGGCCTTGGGCATGCGCGGGTTGAGCAGTTCAACTTCCTGAGCGGCTTTATGGGTGGGCGGCACTACTACAAAGAAAAACACGGCCATATGGACGTAAAACTGATGCATGCCCATATTCCTGTGCGTCAGGAGGATGCCGACAATTGGGTGATCTGCATGAGCCAAGCTTTGTCCGATGAAGGGCATACTGGTCCTAACGCAGATCGCTTGAATCTCGTGTTTCGCCGCGTGGCTGATCTATTGGTCAATGACGTTCCCGATTGGGAAGACGTCGGAACGCGCAGTTAGGTTAGTTCTTTTCGCTTTCTGACCAAACCGGCCCAGTTTCAAACTCATCCCGCCAAACCACATATGCAAGGACAGGATGGTCGTGACTGGTCAATGCATGCGGAGCATTTGAAGGATGAAACGCCGCCTGCCCTGTTGTGAGGGTCTCTGAAGGCCGCCCGTCCAAATGAAACTCCGCTTCGCCCGCAACTACCACATAGATTTCATCGGCCGGATGATGATGCCACGGATAGTGCAAATGCGGTGGCTGAAAGACGAGGAAGCTGCGCATCTTCGCACTGGCATATGGCGCGTCTCGACCGATGATTTCATAACAACCGAAACGCTCCATAAAGTCCGCTGCAATATTGGTGTCCTTGTAGGTTTCGCGCCAAAGCATATCCGGACTCAACGCAATCAATGCGTCGCGCAGTTCGGGATAGTTAGAGGGCTGCAAACCAACCTGATTTTGAAAAATATCCGCTGCGGGAATATGATAGGGTATTAACTCTTGCCGCTTTACATCGTCTGGAAATGGGCAGAACGCGGCCAATTCCGCATGGTTTTGATGCAGCAGCCTCAAGTGGTGTAAGGTCATTTCTAAAGGACTTTTCTGGATCATCGCAAAGCTCCGCTCATCGCTAATGCCTTAGCTTCTGGCGCTACCCTGCAAGAAACATGTCAATCAGCGTCCTATCGAGGTCGCGAATGATCCGCACCGCAAAGAAAATGGGGGCCGAAGCCCCCATCCATTCGTTTAGTTCTGCAAGTAAACTTCCAGACTATCATCCAGTGCATCTTTCCAAGGAGTATGATGGATCGGAGCCATCGTCCCTGTGATCACCGACTTATAGGCATTGTTGCGGAAGGTCATAATGTCCTTCTTCTTATGGCCCTTCCATTCTTTGAACGCTTTGCAGGCACCTTCAACGTCAAAGCTTGGATAGTCGGTGTCCGCAACCAATTCCTTGATGTAGTCGCCCTGATACCAAATCGCATCGTAGTCATCTGCGCCCGCATCTTCACGCGCAACGCGATCTGCAACATCGGCTTCCATCGCGGCCCTGTCTGGCATCGCAATACGATCCATAATCACATCGCGCACATACCATGCTTGGGCATCAAACATATTAAACGTGAACCATTGATCCTGCATTCCAAGATAGAACAGATCGGGTTCAGGCACATATGAGACACCTTTATAGAGATCGGCAGCGGCCAAGCGGTTCGCAGTCTTCAAACGCAGCGAATCTGGCAGATATGGGAAGTGGTGCTTGTAACCTGTGCAAAGGATCACGGCGTCCACCTCCATCGTGGTGCCATCCTTGAAATGCGCGGTGTTGCCATCGACTTTGGTCAACAACGGAACTTCTTTCCAGTTGTCTGGCCAGTCATAGCCCATCGCGGCAGTGCGGTGGCTCACGGTGATGCTCTTTGCGCCATATTTCCAAAGCTGCGAGCCAATATCTTCTGCAGAATAGGACGTTCCGACGATCAACACATCTTTGTCGACAAATTCCATCGCATCGCGGAAATCATGGGCATGCAGCACACGACCCTTGAAGCTATCAAAACCTTCAAATTGTGGCACGTTCGGTGTGCTGAAGTGGCCAGAGGCAACGATCACATGATCAAAGCTTTCGGTATATGTGCGATCGTTGGGCAGGTCACAAACAGTTACGTCAAATCCGGTCTCCGTCTTTTCAACCCAGCGCACAGCCGTTTCGAAACGGATCTGATCGCGCACCCCTGCTTTTTTCACACGGCCTTCGATGTAATCGAATAGAACCGCGCGCGGGGGATATGAGGCAATTTGCTTGCCAAAATGTTCTTCAAACGAATAATCCGCGAACTCGAGACCCTCTTTGGGACCATTGGACCAAAGATAGCGATACATTGATCCATGCACAGGCTCGCCATATTGATCTAGGCCCGTGCGCCATGTGTAATTCCAAAGTCCGCCCCAATTGGATTGCTTTTCAAAGCAAACGACCTCAGGCACGTCTGCGCCTTTTTCTTTGGCCGATTGAAAGGCGCGTAGCTGTGCAAGGCCCGATGGACCGGCTCCGATAATAGCAACTCGTTTGGTCATGCTAATCTCCATATATTCAGAAAAATGATGCGTAAGGTGCGTGGTTTCCACGCACCCACCGACTTAAATATCGAGCGTGTTTTCACGCTCCCAATCAGAGAAGTAAGACACGAAGGAATTCCATTCCTGCATCTTCATCTTGAGATAAGAGCGCGAGAACTCTTCGCCCATCGCGGCCTTAAGCCCCTTGTCTTTGTCATACTCGCGCAGCGCATCCAGCATATTCAAAGGCAGCTTTGGCGCGCCGCGTACTTTGTGGCCCTCTGCGTACATATCAATGTCATGACGCTTGCCCGGATCAGCCTTCGTGCGCACGCCCGATAGGCCAGCGGCGATTATCACCGCTTGCAAAAGATAGGGGTTTGCCGCGCCATCTGGAAGGCGAAGCTCAAAACGGCCCGGGCCAGGAACACGCACCATGTGCGTTCGGTTGTTCCCCGTCCACGTCACCGTGTTGGGGGCCCAAGTGGCACCAGACATCGTACGCGGCGCGTTGATGCGTTTGTAGCTGTTCACCGTCGGATTGGTAATCGCCGCAAGCGCGCTCGCGTGTTTCATGATACCGCCAAGGAAATTGCGGCCCTGCTCAGACAGGCCAAGCTCTGCCGTTTGACTGCTATCATTCGCCTCCATGGCAAACACATTTTTTGTAGAGGCCTCGCCGGGTGCGTCCCACACAGAAACATGCGCGTGACAACCGTTACCCGTAAGGCCCTCGATCGGTTTTGGCATGAACGTGGCGCGATACCCGTGCTTTTCCGCGACGCATTTTGTCATGAACTTGAAGAAACTGTGCTTGTCCGCAGTCGCCAGCGCATCATCGAAATCCCAGTTCATTTCCCACTGGCCGTTCGCGTCCTCATGGTCATTCTGGTAAGGGTTCCAGCCCATTTCCAGCATGTGATCTGAAATCTCGCGGATCACATCAAGGCGGCGCATGAAGGCTTGCTGATCATAGCAAGGCTTGGCGGCGGTATCAAAGCCGTCGCTAATTTGATCACCCTCTGGCGTGAGCAAAAAGAACTCCGCTTCGATGCCAGTTTTTACGTGCATGCCCTCCTCAGCGGCTTCTGCAATCAGCCGGCGCAGAACATTGCGCGGAGCTTGCTCAACTGGCTGGTCTTCCATGACGCAATCCGCAGGCACCCATGCAATCTCTTTGTTCCACGGCAAGATGATGACCGCCTCCGGGTCTGGCACGGCGAGCATATCAGGATGCGCTGGCGTCAGATCCAGCCACGTTGCAAAGCCTGCAAAGCCCGCTCCATCCTCTTGCATATCCGCGATTGCGCGCGCTGGAACCAGCTTGGCGCGCTGTCCACCGAACAGATCGGTGAAGGAAATCATGAAATATTTAACGCCGTTGTCTTCGGCGAATTTTGCCAGATCAGTTGTCATTGTCTTTCCCTGTCGTCTTTAAATCATTGAAAAAGGCGCGTGCCACCGATGGGCCGCGCCTTTGTTAAACTTTAGAACCCTGAACCGGTTTTGCCCGGATACCAATCTGTGCCAGCCAAAGGCACGCGCGCCATCGCGGCGGCTTCCATTGTCAGGGCGACCAAGTCCTCTGGCTCTAGATTGTGCAGATGGTTCTTGCCACAGGCCCGCGCGATTGTTTGTGCTTCTAGCGTCATCACTTTGAGGTAGTTGCGCAAACGGCGACCACCTTCAACGGGATCAAATCGTTTCATCAATTCGGGGTCTTGCGTCGTAATGCCCGCGGGGTCTTTGCCCTCGTGCCAGTCATCATAAGCACCTGTTGTGGTGCCCAGCGCATTGTATTCCGCTTCCCACTTCGGGTCATTGTCTCCCAACGCTATAAGCGCAGCGGTTCCAATTGCGACCGCGTCAGCGCCCAGCGCCATCGCTTTCGCCACATCCGCGCCAGAGCGAATGCCACCAGACAGGATCAATTGAACTTTGCGGTGCATCCCAAGGTCTTGCAGTGCTTGAACAGCGGGGCGAATGATTGCGAGCGTCGGTTGACCCACATGCTCGATAAACACATCTTGTGTCGCCGCTGTTCCGCCTTGCATGCCATCCAGAACAATCGCATCTGCGCCCGCCTTTACCGCCAAAGTCACGTCGTAGTAGGGACGCGCACCAGCGACCTTCACGTAGATCGGCACTTTCCAACCTGTGATTTCGCGCAGCTCCAAAATCTTGATTTCAAGATCATCTGGACCCGTCCAATCGGGATGACGGCAGGCAGAGCGCTGATCAATCCCCTTGGGAAGATTGCGCATCTCCGCAACACGATCTGAAATCTTCTGGCCCAGCAACATGCCACCGCCGCCGGGTTTAGCACCTTGGCCAACCACAATTTCAATTGCATCCGCCTTGCGCAGATCATTGGGGTTCATGCCATACCGCGAAGGCAGGTATTGATAGACCAGCTTGTTCGAGTGGCCACGCTCTTCGGGGGTCATACCCCCATCGCCTGTGGTCGTTGACGTACCAGCCAGCGATGCGCCGCGCCCCAGAGCTTCCTTTGCAGGGCCCGAAAGGGCGCCAAAGGACATGCCCGCAATGGTGACAGGAATATCAAGCTCGATCGGATTAGAGGCATGCAATCCGCCAATTGTCACCGAAGTCTCACATTTCTCACGATACCCCTCTAACGGATAACGCGAAATCGACGCGCCCATGAACAGCAGGTCATCAAACGAAGGAACCTTGCGCTTTGCGCCGCCCCCGCGAATATCGTAAATACCCGTGGCCGCTGCTCGACGAATGTCAGAGTTTACGTCGTTACTAAACGTCGCTGACTGTCGCGCAGACGTGTGCGGGATACCATTTTCATCATGTGTCTTCATCATCGTTTGGTATCCTTAATAAGCCGCAGCATTATCGACGTCGAAATTATAGAGATTGCGGGCAGAGCCGTAGCGCGTGAACTCTTCCGCTTTGGCGTCAACGCCCGCTTCGTCCAGAAGGCCCTGCAAAAGCGTCAGATGCTCTTCACGCATTTCTTTCTTTTCACAATCTGCCCCAAGACTCTTGACCGAGCCGCGCACGAAAAACCGTGCTTCATAACAGCTATCCCCAAGCGCGTCGCCAGCGTCACCGCAAACAACCAAGTTACCAGACTGACCCATGAACGCGGACATGTGTCCAATGTTGCCCTGAACAACGATGTTCACGCCTTTCATTGAAATGCCGCAACGCGACGCAGCATTTCCTTTGACGACGATCAGGCCGCCATGTCCCGTCGCGCCAAGATACTGGCTCGCATCGCCTTCGATCACGATCTTGCCCGACATGATGTTTTCGCCAGTGCCGGGGCCGGCAGAACCGAGGATATTGATCGTCGCTTGCTGGTTCATACCGCCACAATAATAGCCGGTAGAGCCTTCTACATTGACTTCAATCGGAGCATCTAAACCGCAAGCGATCGCATGCGAGCCTTTGGCGTTCTTAATTGTCCAAGATGTTTGGTTTGTGTCGTCCGCTTGGGCATGAAGTGCAGCATTTACGCCGCGCAGGCCCAGCTCTTGTAGGTCAACTGTCTGCATTTATGCTGCTTTCTCTGTGCTTGTCGGGGCCGAGGTGTGGCTCCAGAAATAGACGGTAGCTGGTTCCGGCTCCCAAACGCGGGCGTCTTCGATACCAGGCAGATCGACCAATGCGCGGTACTCGGACCCGAAGGCAACGTATTGATCAGTTTCAGCCATCACCGCTGGCTTGCAGGCAATCGGGTCACGCAAAACGCCAAAGCCGTCCTTGGTTCCGACAAGAAACGTAAAGAACCCATCCAAATCATCAATCGCACTTTCGAGCGCCTCACCAAGGCTTGCCCCTTCGCGCATTTTCCACGTGAGGTAGGCAGCGCCGACCTCAGTGTCATTCTCTGTTTCGATGTGAATCCCTTCGCGGCGTAGTTTGCGGCGCAGCGAGTTGTGATTGGAAAGCGATCCATTGTGAACCAAGCACTGATCATCGCCAGTATTGAACGGATGGGCACCCATTGTCGTAACCGCTGATTCTGTCGCCATCCGCGTGTGACCGATTCCATGTGTCCCCGACATGGAGGTCACGTTGAAACGTTCTGCCACATTTTTAGGCAAACCGACTTCTTTATAGATTTCTAAAGTATCCCCGCGGCTCATAACGCGAACCTTTGGGCGCAGGTCCAGAAGTGCTGCGCGCGCGTCCTCAAAGCGTCCCTTCGGGATTGAAAGAACGGCATGCGTGCTCACCACCGACATTCCAACCGCGCAACCAAGCGCATCGCCAAGCGCATTTTCAAGCCCTGCAAAGTCCAGCTCCGGAGTGTCAGATTGCACCGTAATTTTCGTGTTACCGCTTGTTTCATCACCATAAATCGCGATTCCAGCACTATCCGGTCCGCGATCAGTCATCGTGATCAACATTGACGTGAGCATCGCGCCAAGTTCGGGCTCCAGACTTTTGTCTTTTAGGAAAAGTCCAACAATTCCGCACATATCAAAATCCTTGAAAAGTTATTCGCCAACTCAGCGGCGTTCGAATCTGACGCTAGCACCAAAAAAATGAGCACTCAACTGTTAGGAAACTTTTTTTCTTTTTAGGCAAAAATCATTAGGAAATGTTTAAGACTCATGTTTGTCTGCGACCCAGCGTCAGGCAGTTACGACCTGACCATCACAAGAAATGACAAAACACGGGAGTACTAACGTGGAAGAACAAATTGCTGCGCTCGTTGCCAAAGTGGCAGAGCTGGAAGCAGCAGGGGCTGGTGCGAAAGTCACCAACACCATGTTTGCTGAGACCTTCTATTATCTAACCATTCCGCTGATGATTATCATTCACGCGGGTTTCCTCGCTTATGAAATGGGCGCATCGCGCCTTAAGAACGTTCTAAGCTCTGGCGTTAAGAACATTCTCGCCTTCGCCTTTATGATCCCGACCTTCTATTTCTTCGGATGGTGGGTCTATTGGGGTTTCCCAACGGGTCTGACGTTCTCGGAAGGGCCAGCGGGCATTTCCGGTGCGGCCTATGCGAATTCCATTGCTCTGGGTTGGGGCGATGCGGCGCAATACATGGGGCCAAACATTGCTGACCAAGCCTCTGGCGTGTTCTTTGGCGCCTTCGCTTTGTTCGCGGCAACAACAGCATCCATCATGTCAGGCGCGGTCATCGAGCGCATTCAAACCGTCGGCTTTATCATCCTTGCAATCGTGCTTGGTTCTTTCGCGTGGGTCGTTGCGGCGGCGTGGGGCTGGCACGCAGATGGCTGGTTGGTCACAAAGTTCGGCGTACATGACTTTGGCGCAGCGGGACTTGTTCACGCGGTGGCTGGTTTCTTTGCACTCGGTGTATTGATCAACCTTGGGCCACGGATTGGTAAGTTCAACGCTGACGGTTCTGCAAACCACATCCCCGGTCACAACATGCCGCTGACTGTCACGGGCCTGATGCTGATTATCGTCGGTTTCTGGGGCTTCTTGATGGCCTGCGTGATCGTTCCGGGCGAAGCATGGAGCTGGTTCGGTGACAAACCATCAACGATCTATGGAACGCCAATCACGCTTTCTGCGCTTTCGTTTAACATCCTTATGGCTGTTGCGGGAGGTATCATCGGTGCATGGCTCTTCACACGTGATCCGTTCTGGATGATGTCTGGCGCGCTTGCTGGTATTATCTCGGTCGCGTCTGGTCTGGATATCTACTTCCCTGCACATGCGTTCTTGATCGCGTTCTCCGCTGGTCTCATCTTGAAACCTTGCGCAGATTGGCTCGAAAAGCGCGGCATCGACGATGCGGTTGGTGCGGTCACAGTTCACGGCACGATTGGCCTTTATGGCGTTGTCATGTTGGGTGTTTGGGCGTCTGGCTATCCTGCCCTTCAAGGCGCGGCTGGAGAAGCTCCGACGATCAACCTTGTTGGCCAGATCATTGGCGCTGTGGTCTTCTTCCTGCTTGGCTTCGTTCCCGGCTACATCGTGTCCTACATTCTCAAAATGTTCGGCATGTTGCGTATCCGTGAAGGCGCTGAACTGGCAGGAATGGATCTCGTGAAAGTTCCTGCCGCTGGCTATCCTGAGTGGGGCTCTGATGCACCAGTCACGCCTGCTGAATAATCAACTCATAGTCTAAGGAGAAACTCATGTTTCCATATTCTGAAGCCAGTTGGGACGTTGTTGATGGCGCGATGTTCATCGGCTGGGGCACTGCCCTGCCCGGCATCACAACACTGCTCGCAATCATTGTCTGCATTGCAGTTCTGGTGATCGGGCAGCGTTCCGAGACAGCAAAAGCAAAACAGTACGACAAGTAAATCTGCTGGATTTTCTATCGAAAGGGGGCCAAATGCGGCCCCCTTTCACATTTTATTGCCTGACAGGAAAAAAAGTTGAACACGAATGTTGCTTTTTGAAGAGCAGTCAGGCTGAATACTCACAACAAGACTCAACAACACACAGGGGGAATCTGATGGCCATTCTTTGGAGACATTCAGCACTTGCGCAGCGCCATGCTGAAATCGGCGGCGAATTGGAAGACTGGAACGGCATGGGAACCGCTTGGTTCTATGATCATACGCCGGAACGCGCCAAAGCCGATTACGAAGCCATCCGCACCAAAGCGGGCCTGATGGATGTGTCTGGTTTGAAAAAGGTTCATGTCAGCGGCCCAGATGCGGCCTATGTCATTGACCGCGCAACCACCCGTAACGTGGAAAAAATTGCGCCGGGTCGTTCGACCTATGCCTCAATGCTGAACGCTGAGGGCAAATTCATCGATGACTGCATTATCTACCATATTGCTGTGAATTCGTGGATGGTCGTTCACGGCACTGGAACAGGCATGGAGCAGCTGACAACCGTTGCAGCCGGCAAGAATTGCTCGGTCATTTTTGATGATGATTTGCACGATATGTCTTTGCAAGGCCCTGTCGCGGTTGACCTGCTGGCAAAAGAAATTCCAAGCATCCGCGATCTTTCATATTTCGGCATTATCAACACGCGCCTCTTTGGCCGTGATGTTATGATCTCGCGCACGGGATACACGGGCGAGCGTGGCTATGAGATTTTCTGCGCCCGTAAAGATGCGGTTCACCTATGGGACAGCATCCTTGCGTCGGGCAAGGACATGGGCGTGCGCCCGACACAGTTCTCGACGCTCGATATGTTGCGCATCGAGAGCTATTTGCTGTTCTATCCCGGCGATAACTCTGAAACCTTCCCGTTCGATGATGAACCATGCGGTGACACGCTATGGGAGCTTGGCCTCGACTTTACAGTGTCCCCTGACAAAGAAGGCTTTATCGGGTCTGAAAACCACTATGCGGCCAAAGGCAAAGAGCGTTTCAAGATCTACGGCGTTAAGCTGGCTGGCGATGCTATGGATCAAATGGAAATGTTTGCCCGCGTGATGCAAGACGGCAAAGACGTTGGCGTCATCACCTATGGTCTGTCCTCAGAACTGAATGGCTATTCCGTCGCAATCGCGCGCTTGGCCCCAGATGCGGCAAAAGCCGGAACTAAGCTAACCGTCGTGCAGCCTGATGGCACCGAGTTGGACGCAACGGCAGAGGAAATGCCATTCTACGACGTCGACAAGTCTATCCGCACCGCAAAGGGGTGATAGTTTGAAATCGGGGCGCGCACCCATTCGTTGCGCCCCTTTTACCGTGCCGCAGGAAGATCCATGTCAAAATTTGAATTCCCCCCCTCAATCCGTAGCCGCCCTGTATGGGGTACTTTAGAGCCGCGCGCTGGAAAGCATCATTTGATGATTGTCGATGCAAGTGGCGCTGAAGCTATTTTGGATATCGCGACGCCTGAACTTATGGCCAGCGCGCACCTTACCTATATCAGCAAAGGCACAGATTACGGTATTGCGTTACGCGCGCTAGAGCCTGCGCAATTTTATGAAGGGCCAACCTTTGCCGCTGCAGAACAACGGATCGAACGTGTTTTGCAGGACGCCAAGATGGGCACACAGGTCTACCTTGCTGGCACCGAAAGCCTAATGGGCCAAGCGATGCGTGCCTGCACCGATGCCGGGATTCCGCATACAGCAATTCAGACAGAGCATCGCGGAAGCACTGCGCGGCGGATGCAATGTGTTCACTGCAAAGGCATCACCGAAGATGTGGCGATTGATCCCTTCGTGTGTTCACATTGCGGGTTGAACCTTTTTGTCCGCGATCACTATTCGCGTCGCCTCGCTGCTTATCAAGGGGTGTGTATAGATGCGGAAGATCCAGGAAATGTGCCAGAAGCCAAAGGAATTTACGAATGAGCGGCGCAGAGAAAATCGACGTCACCGTCACTGAAATCGTACCCGTCAACGAGCTGGTGACGCGGTTCAAGTTTGAACGCAGCGACGGCGGGCTCCTCCCCACCTTCTCTGGCGGCGCACATACGGTTGTTGAGATGGAAGATGGCGATATCACCCGCCTTAACCCTTATTCTCTTATGTCCGATCCAATGGATCAAAGTGCTTACACCATTTCGGTGCGGCGCGACGACGAGGGACGTGGCGGATCGCTCCATATGCACAACAAGGTCTCCGTCGGGGACAAGATGGTTATCAGCTATCCTGTAAACCTCTTTTCCCTCGATTTGCGCGCCAAAAAGCACCTGTTTCTTGCAGGCGGCATTGGCATCACCCCCTTTCTTAGCCAGATCAAACAGATGGAACGTTTGGGCGGCGCGTGGGAGCTACATTATGCCTGCCGCAACGAAGCGCTTGGCTCATATGTAGACGAGCTCACATCGAAACACCCCTATGAGGCGCATGTCTATTTCGACGACGAAAAACAAGCGATTGCGCTGGAATCGCTTCTCGACGGGCAACCTATTGGAACACATATTTATGTGTGCGGCCCGAAAGGCATGATTGAATGGGTGCGCTCGACGGCTGAAAATCTCGGCTGGCCACGCGAAACCGTCCACTATGAAGAATTCCTTGCCCCCCAACCGGGCAAGCCGTTTGAAGTCAAACTCGCCGTGTCGAACAAAGTGATCCAAGTGGGCAAAGACGAAAGCCTGCTTGAAGCGATGGAACGCAATAACGTTGACGCGCCCTATCTGTGTCGGGGCGGTGCGTGCGGCCAGTGCGAAACCCGTGTCATCGACTATGCGGGCAACTTCATTCACCGCGATCATTGGCTCGACGACGACGAACTCGCCTCGGGCGAAAAAATCATGCCCTGCGTCAGCCGATTTGAAGGCAAGACTCTCGTTCTTGACCGCTAGGAGACGAAAATGACCATTCAATTCAACGACGAAACGTTTCGCGACGATTATTCATTCCACAACTCCGAATGGGCAATCAAACGCTTTCCTTTTCCATTCCATGAAGACAGCTACATGTATTCGGTCAATATGGAGCAACATCGCGGCGGACCTGAAGGGTCGGTTTTTGAAAAGCGCTTTGACGTAGATGAACATTATGTCGCCGAGATGCGCGATCGTGCGATGGTGCTCGATGATGATCCGCTGCGGTGCCAGTCTTTGCCGCATATGACGCTTGCGGGTTGGGATTTGCTGGAATTGATCATGGTTAGCAAATCGGAAGATTATCCCGACTTGTTCGAGTTGCACCGCGACGGCGATCAATGGCGTTGGATCAACAAGCCTATGGGCATCGATGATACGTTCACCTTCCTTGATGAAGCCACGCTTCCGTATGGGCCGATGGAATACATCACGCGCCAAGCGCAGGGTGATTTTGCTGTGCTGGATCAGCGCGACGACAATCTCTGGATGGATGCGGGCATGGTCACGACGCAAGCCGATTGGTCGCTCGATTTCGACATCGGCATGAACTTTTTTGAGTGGCATGCCCCTGTTCCCCTCGCCCATGAAAAAGGCATCTTTGTTCGCGCATTGAAGTTCCTGCTGAATATTCAGCAAGGCGCGCCAGCGCGGCGTTTGAACTGGACAATGACGGTCAATCCGCTGCTGGATACATCGCCAGAGAACTACCACAAATGGGGCATCCAAAAGACAACGCTCACGCCCGACAATATCGGATCGAAACAACACCTGCGCGTTGAGCTACAGACGTTCTTTCGCCTGCCCCGCTCCAATGCATTGGTCTTTCCGATCCGCTGCTACCTGTGCAGTTTCCAAGATCTCATGACGATGCCCAAATGGGGCCGCCGATTGCATCGTGTCATTCGCGATTTGCCCGATGAACTCGCGACGTACAAAGGCTTTATCGACAACCGCCCAATGATGCTGGAATATCTGTCAAAATTCGATGACGGGTTGCCGACAAGTGACGGCATCTGGCCCGATTTTGAGACCGAGCCGGCACTGAAATCGTAACACTCTAGGGCGCGTAACTCTACGCGTCCTACGCCCCCGACAACGATTGCGGGTAGCTGATGATCGACAGATAACGCGCAGGCAGTTCAACCAAGACTTCTGGTCCATGCGGCGCATCTGCATCAAAGAAGAGTGTATCCCCCGGCACAAGCGGATAGACCTCATCGCCATGGCGATAATCAACCTTACCTTCCAGCATATAGATGGTTTCGATGCCGCCATGCTGGAACATGGGAAAGGTATCAGATTTCTCTGACAGGGTGATCAAATAGGGCTCAACAATGACCCCGCTCGAATTCGCGCCGATGTGACCAAGCAAATTATATTGATGCCCAGCGCGCGTCCCTTCGCGTTCTAATTCAACGCCTTCGCCTGCTTTGGTATGCACCGCGGAACGTTGTTCTTCAAAACGGCGAAAAAAGCTGGTCAACGGAACGGAAAGCGCATTCGCCAACGTCTGTAGCGTATTGAGCGAAGGCGAGGTGTTCCCGTTCTCGATCTTTGAGAGCATCCCTATTGATAGGCCCGTCATAATCGCGAGTTCGGCAACTGTGATTTCTTTTTGCTTACGAAACGCGCGCACTTCGCGGCCAATCGCGACCTCAAGCACCTTCTCCCGTTCACCCGAACTGATACGATGCGGATTTTGGCTAAGCTTCAGGGCCGTTTCAGGCAATATCTTTTCTACATCCATAAGCGCACCCCATAGAGTTAAACGGCCCAATAAAACAAGGGTTTCTCGCACAATATCCTACGAGACTCAGGGTCGCTCGACCACTATAGGGAAATTTATTCCCTTGGGGAAAATAAATTCCCTAGTAGCAATAATTGCTCAAGCTACAGATTGCATCGCTGTAATAATCGCGTGATGCAGTGATGTTGCCGATGCGCGCGGCCCGAGGATGCGTACCCAGTCACTTGGCTCGCGCCGGATCACAAAACAGCCAAGGTGGTGAATAGACGTACGCTGAGCGTCACCAGTTTGCATTGCCCGCATATTGACCGGGCAAAGTAGCTCCATCACCGCGTCCATAGTCGCGCCTTGCAGATCAAAACAGGCCCATGCATCCGTTTGCTCGGTTATAGATGCCGTGCTGCCGAAACGTGCGCGCAATTGATCAGCCAATTCTTCGTGCGTGTCAAAAAGAGCGCCGACCATCCATTGATCCGGGCCAGTCCAAAAGGCCGCTTCAGGGTCTCGCAAAACCGCTTTGCCAATTGCAGGTACACGCCCTTCGAGCAGGTCTTGCAGGTGCGCGCGACACGCCTCTTCCTGACCAAGCCGCGCATGCACAGAGGCAAGGGCCAAGCCTGCGTTTTCGCGTAAAGTATTTTCGCCGATCCTATCGACGCGCGGCTCTTGCCCACCCAGCGCTGTAATCGCTTTTAGATTATGCACGTTGGCGCCCTCCCTCGGGATCAACAAAATGGGCCGAAGTGACCTCTACCACGACGTCGCTCTGGGTCACTGGGGACACAAGGCGCATGTGTTCGCCCAAACGGGCATCGCCGGACTTGATCAGGGCAAGACCAATCATCGAGCCAAGTTCGGGCGAATACGCTGCCGACGTTACATAGCCTTGATCGTGGGCCGCATCCACAGGGCCATCTTCGTTCATCAGATGGCCACCTGCGGTAATCTTGTCCGAATGTGCGAGGGGCTTCACGCCAACCAGCTTGAGCGCGTCCGGCTCGTTCAAACCATCACGCTCTGACAGGATCGAACCAATGCTGTCTTTTTTCTTGGAGACCATTCGGCCCATGCCAAGATTGTTCGCGGTGGTCGTGCCATTCAATTCATTTCCAGCCGCATGTCCTTTTTCGATACGCATAACGCCCAAAGCTTCTGTGCCATAAGGGACAACATCAAATTCTTCGCCCTGCTCCATCAACGCGCGCATTAATGCGTCTCCGTAACGCGCAGGAACCGCGATCTCGAAAGCCAATTCACCAGAGAAGGAAATTCTAAACAGCCGCGCGCGCAAGCCTCCGCAGACGGTGATGTTGGCGCAGGCCATGAAAGGGAACCCTTCATTAGACAGATCGAACGCGGGGTCGACGATTTTTTGCAAAAGCTTGCGTGAGTTTGGCCCAGCAACCGCATATTGCGCCCAAGCTTCGGTTGTCGAGATCAACTGCACATCCGCATCGGGCATCAAACACTGACGCACAAATTCCATGTGCTGATAAACAGGCCCCGCTTTTGCAGTGGTCGTTGTGACGACGAAATGATCCTCTTCCAACCGCGCCGCCGTGCCGTCATCCATTGCGATGCCATCTTCGCGTAGCATCAAACCATAGCGCGTCTTGCCAACGGCGAGTTTGGCGAACCCATTGCAATAGACCCGATTGAGGAAAGTCGCAGCATCACTGCCTTGCACGTCAATTTTCCCAAGGGTCGTACAGTCACAGACCCCAACAGAGGCGCGTGTTTGTGTCACTTCACGATCCACGGATTGCCGCCAATGTGTTTCGCCCGCAATCGGGAACCACTGTGCACGCAGCCAATTGCCGACTTCGACAAAGACCGCGCCGCGCTCTTTCGCCCAGAAATGCGAGGGCGTTAAACGCGTCGGGTGAAATTCCATCCCGCGCATACGCCCCGCGAGCGTGCCAATGGAAACCGGCGTGTAAGGCGGGCGAAAGATCGTTGTACCGACCTCTGGTATCGCTTTCCCAGCAAGCTCAGCCATGATCGCGAGACCGCCCATATTAGACGTCTTGCCCTGATCGGTCGCCATTCCCAGCGTCGTATATCGCTTGAGGTGTTCGACGGATCGGAACCCTTCCTGATGGGCCAGTTTCACATCTTTCACTGTCACATCGTTCTGCTGATCAAGCCATGCACGTTTACAGCCCTCAACATACCAGAATGGCGCTTGTTTCGCAGGCGTATCCTCAGCCGTTGGTATCTGCGCTGCTTTGATTTCAAGCGCTTTTGCTGCGCCCTTTGCCCCTGACAAAAGCGCACCATGCGTTGTGAAATCGCCCGCTGCTGCCCCTGCAACCATCATCCCTTGTGGAAGATCCTCTGGCGGTCCAAAGGCGGAGATATCCTCGTGCCACTGCGGTCGACCACGTTGATGGCACGTCAGGTGAATATTCGGATTCCATCCGCCGGAAACGCCAAGTGCGCCACATTCAATCGTGCGCATGGCGCCATCAGCCAGTTTCACGTCAACAAATGTCAGGCCCAGTCGACCCTTGGTGTTTGTCACCTGTGCGCCTGCGAGCACTTCAAAGTCCGCTGATTTGGGCGCATCGCTGCGCGTATCAATGACAGCCAAGACCTTTACACCCAGGCCATGAAGATCAACCGCCGTACGGTGACCATCATCGCAGGAGGTAAAAATTGCGACGCGCTGCGAAGGCGTTGCGGCCCAGCGATTTGCATAAGAGCGCATCGCAGAGGCAAGCATGATCCCGGGTCGATCATTGTTCTCAAACGCGATGGGCCGCTCTAAAGCGCCCGCGCAGAGCATGGTTTTCCCAGCATAGATGCGCCAGAGAATTTGGCGCGGTTTTCCGTCTTGGGGCTGCTTGAGATGATCCGAAATCCGCTCGACAGCGCCATAAATCCCGTGATCAAACGCGCCGATTACAGTTGTACGGGGCATCAAACGCACGTTTGGCAGGGATGACAGTTCCGCAACTGTTTGCGTGGTCCAATCAAGCGCCGATACGCCAGCAATCTCTAACCGCTCGCTCAACAAGCGCCCACCAAATGCGAAGTCCTCGTCGGCAAGGATGACCTCTTTGCCTGCGCGTCCCGCAGTAAGCGCCGCCATCAAACCAGAGGGGCCAGCGCCAATGATCAACAAATCGCAGTGGCGAAATCCCTTATCATAGGCATCAGGGTCTTCTTGCATCGAAAGCGAACCAAGACCCGCTGCCTTTCGGATGATTGGCTCGTAGACTTTTTCCCAAAAGGGCGCAGGCCACATGAAAGTCTTGTAATAAAACCCGGCGGTCAGAAAATCAGAAGCAGCGTCATTCACCGCCAATGCGTCAAACTTGACCGAAGGCCAACAATTTTGCGAGCGAGCCTCTAAACCATCGAACAATTCCGCCGTCGTTGCCCGTGTATTCGGCTCGGCGCGCGCGCCTGTGCGCAGGGTCACAAGGGCATTTGGCTCTTCGCTACCGGCGCTCATAACGCCGCGCGGGCGATGGTATTTGAACGAACGCCCCATGAGACGCACACCATTCGCCAATAGCGCGGATGCAAGTGTATCACCAGGATGACCTGCGTAATCCTTACCGTCAAATTTGAAACGAAAGCTCGCACCACGATCTATCTGGCCACCCGCAAGGCGGTTTATCTGGGTCATTTGGAACCTCCTTTGCTGCGCGCCACATCGCGGGCCATTTCGACGTTGGAAATTTCATGCGTGATCGTATTGCGCGTAACCACAAGCCACGATCGATCCCCGCCTTCATGGAACCATAACTCGCGATGCCAACCCGCTGGGTTTTCCCGAAGGTATGCGTAATCGTGAAAATCGGCAGGCGCGGTTTCGCCTTCCCAATCAGGGCGCTCGATCAAAGAGGCATCCCCTAGATAGACAAACTCTGAACTATCGCGCGGGCCAAGAAGCGGGTGGTTGATAATCATCAGTGCAAATTGGGCTGATTGCCCATCCCTTTTTCATCAATCATGTGGCCTGTCTTGAACCGATCGAACCGATAAGCTGTGGCGACTTCGTGCGGTGCATCCTTGGCCAGCAAATGCGCGAAGGTATAACCAGAGGCGGGCGTGGCCTTGAAACCGCCGTAACACCAGCCACCATTGAAATAGAGCCCCTCGATATGGGTGCGATCAATGATCGGCGATCCGTCCATCGACATATCCATGATGCCGCCCCACATTCGCAACAAACGGGCGCGCCCGATCATCGGCATGATCGCCATACCGCCTTCACACACGTCTTCGACCACGGGCAGATTTCCGCGTTGCGCATAGGAATTATACCCGTCCAAGTCCCCACCAAAGACAAGCCCGCCTTTATCAGATTGGCTGACGTAAAAATGGCCAGCCCCAAATGTAATCACGCCCGGGAGGACCGGCTTTAAGCCTTCGGAGACAAAAGCCTGCAAGACATGGCTTTCTATCGGCAGTCGCATTCCAGCTTTATCCATCAAGCGGCCTGAATTGCCAGCAACTGCGCAGCCCACTTTTCCAGCGCCGATAAAGCCCCGCGACGTTTCAACGCCTTTGCAAACGCCGTTTTCAATGCGAAATCCTGTAACTTCGCAATTCTGGATGATATCGACGCCATGTGCGTCTGCACTGCGCGCATATCCCCAAGCGACAGCATCATGGCGCACGGTGCCACCACGTCGCTGCGCAAGACCGCCCTTGATCGGAAAGCGTTGATCATCGAATTTCAAGAATGGGTACTCGGCTCGTATCTGCTCTTCGTTCAAATACTCCGCATCTGCACCATTCAACATCATAGCGTTGCCGCGCCGAACGAAAGCATCACGCTGAGCATCGGAGTGGATCAAATTCATGATCCCCCGCTGGCTAACCATAGCGTTGTAGTTCAAGTCTTGCTCCAAGCCTTCCCAAAGCTTGAGCGAAAATTCGTAGAAAGGTTCGTTTCCATCCAACAGATAGTTTGAGCGGATAATCGTTGTATTGCGGCCCACATTTCCGCCACCGACCCAACCTTTTTCGATAACGGCAATATTCTTTTGGTCGTAAACTTTTGCAAGGTAATGCGCAGTCGCGAGGCCATGCCCGCCGCCGCCTATGATGACGATGTCATAGTAAGGTTTTGGCTCGGGGTCACGCCATGCAGGGGTCCAGCCTTTGTGACCCGTCAAAGCCTCTTTGATGACTTTGAACCCAGAATACCGCATATGCTTGGACCTCCAGCGCACCTTAATCTAGAGCACTCAACCTGCTATCAAGACCACTTCTTTTCAAAGCGACTCTTTTCTACTGACAGAAGTAAGATCACCAGAAAACACCACGCACAAGAAAAAAATTTAATTCACAGGAAAATATTTGACGCATGCATGTCTGCCTAAGAAAATTGCATTTGTGAATGCCCATGCGACATCATCGTTATGTTTAGAGCCGCCAAAACGCAAAGCGCCCTGCCACGGAAGTTTAAGGAAGGTGCGTGGTGACCACGCACCTTACGTTTTGGGTCGTGTAAAACGGAAAACGGCACCCAGACTTCTCTGGGTGCCGTTTGGTTTTGGTGCACTGTCCTCACCTTAGTGGTGAGGATGTTTACGTCCGCGAAGCGGTACTAAAAGGAAAAGCGGCACCCAAGTTGCTCCGGGTGCCGCTCTCTACGTGTTTTGCGGGGCAAAAACGTATGCCGCGCACTCAACGTTTTTCCGCGAAGCGGAAAGAACGTTGTTACTCAGTGATTGCAGACACAACGCCCGCGCCAACTGTACGGCCGCCTTCGCGGATCGCGAAGCGCAGGCCTTGCTCCATCGCGATTGGCGCGATCAGCTCAACGTTGAACTTCAGGTTGTCGCCTGGCATTACCATTTCTGTACCGCTCGGAAGCTCAACTGTGCCCGTAACGTCTGTCGTACGGAAGTAGAACTGTGGACGGTAGTTCGCAAAGAATGGCGTGTGACGGCCACCCTCTTCTTTTGTCAGAATATAGGCTTCTGCTTCGAACTTTGTGTGTGGGTTCACGGACTTAGGTGCACAAAGAACCTGGCCACGCTCTACCGCTTCACGGTCGATACCACGCAGAAGTGCGCCGATGTTGTCGCCTGCTTCACCGCGATCAAGCAGCTTGCGGAACATTTCAACACCTGTGCATGTTGTTTTCTGAGTGTCTTTGATGCCAACGATTTCGATCTCGTCACCAACATTGATCACACCGCGCTCAACACGGCCCGTTACAACTGTACCACGGCCGGAGATTGAGAACACGTCCTCAACAGGCATCAGGAACGGCTGGTCAACCGCACGTGCTGGTGTTGGGATATACTCGTCAACCGCTGCCATCAGTTTGTCGATGGACTCTTTGCCGATCGCGTCGTCGCGGTCTTCCAGAGCAGCCAGAGCGGAACCCGCAATCACAGGGATATCGTCGCCAGGGTACTCATAAGAAGAGAGCAACTCGCGGATTTCCATTTCAACCAACTCGAGCAACTCTTCGTCGTCAACCTGGTCAACTTTGTTCATGTAAACAACCATGTACGGGATGCCAACCTGACGGCCCAGCAGGATGTGCTCGCGTGTCTGTGGCATAGGGCCGTCTGCTGCGTTCACAACCAAGATCGCGCCGTCCATTTGCGCCGCACCTGTGATCATGTTCTTGACGTAGTCAGCGTGACCTGGGCAGTCAACGTGCGCGTAGTGGCGTGTCTCTGTCTCGTACTCAACGTGCGCTGTGGAGATCGTGATACCACGCGCTTTTTCTTCTGGCGCGCCGTCGATTTCGTCATACGCTTTGAAGTCACCGAATTGCTTCGTGATCGCAGCTGTCAGCGTCGTTTTACCGTGGTCAACGTGGCCAATTGTGCCGATGTTGACGTGCGGTTTATTGCGTTCAAACTTTTCCTTAGCCATCTTGGCACCTCTTGGATTTAGGTGGGCTCTCAACGAACCCGTTTTTCTCTGCCGCGCACATATTGGCTTCGCGGATAAAAATCAAGCGTCAGTTCGCAGGAGTGGCTTCAACTGTTTCCTTCACCGCATCTTCCGTGGTTTCTTTGATGGCTTGTTTCGCGTCATCAACAGATTTCGCTGCGTTTTCTGGCGCATCTTCGGCCTTTTTTTCAACCGCGTTTGCCGCAACTTCTGCGGCTTCTGCCTGCTGAGCCGCCGCCGTTTCTGGGCGCCGTTTAAACCATTTTTCTGCGCGGTGCTGACGAGTGATATACCGCTGAATGAGCTTTGCGCCGTTCTCGGACAAGGTTTGCATTTGCTCCTCAGCCGTTTTCGTCAGACCAGAGCCGACAATCGTCTCACCATCGAGCGATTCAAGGACAGTAATCTGTTCTGGTTCGCCATTTAGCTTTTCGCCTGCGGCATCATCCCAAACGGTAAGCTTGAAAATAAGGACCGACTTGGGGGAAAGCAAAACAGGAATTCCTGGCTGCGCGAGGACATAGCCCTCTAACGAGATCCCAAAGTGATAGTGTTGATCGCCTTCATAGCGGGAAAAACGTTCATCGACCGCTTTGGTAAAGGTCTCGATCCAAACATCTTTATCCGCTTCGCGAGAGGCAGGCCCCATGACAAGATTGGGCGCAATAACGATATTATGTGCAAGAGAAAATTCGCCGATCGGAGACGGCGGTTTGGTTAGATCATTTATGTCTTCACAAGCACTTAGACTTAGGACAGCTAGAAGAACGGCACAGAATCGCAACATAGATCACCCCTTTGGCAGCCGCGCCCTGCTATCGCACAGACGCGCTAAGATCAATCGCTGCGTCAGGTAAAGCGGTTGTCACGCGGGAAGCCGCGCGGTGCCATCCGCCCTGTGCTCGCGCGTTTGCCCAACCATTCCGAGAGTTCCGTCTCGGTGCGCGTGCGCCCCGCAGGATCAAGCCAAGACAGCCCATCTTCGCGCGTAAAGGTTGTCAGATCGGACAAGCCGCCATCTTTGTATTTCTGAAGACGCACACCCTTGCCACGCCCCATTTCGGGGAGCTCATCCAAACCAAACACAAGCACTTTGCGGTTCTCACCAACGACAGCGACGCTATCCCCTGTCACAGGTTTACAGACCAACGCGCGCGTATCACCGCGCACATTCAGGACCTGTTTGCCAGAACGCGTTTGCGCAACAACATCATCCTCAGGGACAACAAATCCATCCCCCGCGGACGAGGCCACAAGCAATTTGCGGCCCGCTTTATGAATGAACAAGTCAACGATGTCTGCTTCATTCGGCAGATCGACGATCAAGCGTAAGGGCTCGCCCATGCCGCGCCCCCCGGGAAGGTTGGCGGCAGAAACTGTGTAGAACCGCCCGTTTGTGCCAAATACCAGCAAACGGTCGGTCGTTTCTGCATGAAATACGAAACGTGGTCCGTCCCCGTCTTTGAATTTTAGCTCGCGCTTGAGGTCGATGTGACCCGTCATTGCGCGAATCCAGCCCATCTTTGAGCAAACAACTGTAATCGGCTCGCGATCAATCATTGCCTCAAGTGGTACTTCTTCGACTTCGCCTGCTTCTGCAAAGTGTGAGCGGCGCGCGCCAGCGGGGTGGTTCTTGCCGAACTGCTTTTTCGTCTCGCGAATTTGCTCCGCGACGCGAGACCATTGCAAATCACCGCTATTGAGCAAATCATCCAGCCCAGCGCGTTCTTCCATCAAGGCATCGCGCTCGCGCTTGAGTTCCATTTCTTCAAGGCGGCGCAAAGAGCGCAGGCGCATGTTAAGAATTGCTTCGGCTTGAACTTCGCTCAGCTCGCCCTCGCCGGGCGCTGGAGAAACGTAGTCTTTTTCGTCCATCGCACGGGTAAATTCGCGCCCCCAATCCTCGCGCATCAGCGCAGCCTTTGGATCGTCGTCATAGCGAATGATATCAATCACGCGATCAAGGTTGAGGAAGGCAATAATCAAACCTTCCAAGACCTCAAGACGGTGGTCGATCTTTTCCATGCGGTGTTCAGAGCGGCGGATCAGAACGTCACGTCGGTGATCAAGGAAGGCACGCAGCACTTCTTTCAGTGAGCAAACCTTGGGTGTCAGCCCATCAATCAACACGTTCATGTTAAGCGAGAAACGCACCTCAAGGTCAGAGCTGCGATAGAGCATGTTCATCAAAATATCGGGTTCAACATTTTTGGAACGTGGCTCAAGTACGATGCGCACGTCTTCGGCGCTCTCGTCGCGAATATCGCCAAGGATGGGGATTTTCTTGTTCTGGATCAGTTCAGCGATCTTTTCGATCAGCTTTGACTTTTGGACTTGATACGGAATTTCTGTGACAACGATTTGCCATTGCCCCCGCCCAAGGTCTTCCACGTCATATTTGCAGCGCAATCGGAAAGAACCGCGCCCCGTGCGGTACGCCTCTGCGATGTTCTCTTTAGGCTCAACAATGACGCCGCCCGTCGGGAAATCAGGCCCCGGCACGAAATTCAAAAGCGTATCGTCGCGCGCATCAGGTGTTTTGATCAAATGCAAGCAAGCTTCGCAAAGTTCAGCGATGTTGTGCGGCGGAATGTTGGTCGCCATGCCGACCGCGATACCACTGGAGCCATTGGCAAGCAGGTTTGGAAAGCTGGCTGGCAATACGACAGGCTCGGTTAGCGTGCCGTCGTAATTCTCGCGGTAATCAACGGCGTTCTCAGCAAGCCCTTCGAGCAGGGCTTCTGCCGCCGAGGTCATGCGCGCCTCTGTATAACGCGAGGCCGCGGGGTTATCGCCGTCGATGTTGCCGAAGTTGCCCTGCCCGTCTACGAGCGGATAACGCACATTAAAGTCCTGCGCCAAACGGGCCATCGCATCGTAGATCGCGGCATCCCCATGCGGGTGATAGTTGCCCATCACGTCACCAGAAATTTTGGCCGACTTACGAAAACCGCCTGTAGATGTCAGTTTCAGTTCGCGCATCGCAAACAGGATACGCCGATGAACAGGCTTCAACCCATCGCGCGCATCGGGCAATGCACGGTGCATAATCGTTGAGAGCGCATAGGTTAGATACCGTTCCCCTAAGGCACGGCGCAATGGCTCGCTCAGATCAGGAACTAGGGGTGTGTCATCTTGGGTATTATCGCTCATGGATCTGCTTCTAACTTCCGCCAATCGGGGCGGCAAGATGCGATACGCTTTTGCCCTGTGGATATGTTTTCAAGCAACGGGGAAATAAAACATAAAATTCGCCCATCATTGCGTTGCAGAATCAGGTATAAGGATACCTAAGACGCTTACCGCGCCAGTAGTTTTGTATCCGGGGGGATCATGGGTAAGATCATTGTAATCACATTCGCTTTTTTGGCGTTTGCCTTTTATGAGTTAAGCGACGGGAACGAATTTGTGCCCATTGCTGATGAAAAGCGCGCCGCGCTGCAAATTGAACGCATCGAGAAAGAGCGTTTACTCGCAGAAGCTAAAGCCGAGAAGTTACGCAACCAGCCAAAGGCCGAACCGGTCGAACAAGTCGTATTGGCGAGCGCAATCGTAAGCACTGAGCAGCCGCAAACGCAGCAAGATGAAGTCCTTGAAGCTGTCACTGCGGCACTGGACGCTGACAAAGCCGAAGACATTGTTGCTGATGCCGTCGTCGAAGACGTGGCTGCACCGCAAGATATTCGCGAAGTGACCGCTGCACGTGTTAACATGCGAAATGGCCCGGGCCAGAACTTTAGCGTGGTGGCCAAATTGACCAGTGGTGAACAGGTGGAAATCCTGCAAGACCCCGGTGATGGTTGGGTCAAGCTGCGCGTTGCTGAAAACGGGCGCGTCGGCTGGATGGCCGATTTCTTGCTGACAGCGTCAAACAACTAAGTTGCCAGCGCATTCAAAGATGCTAAGCCCACCCAAGTCATTGAGGTGGGCTTTTTCATGGGTAATTCAAAAAACAGCAAAACGATACTGATCACCGGCTGCTCGTCTGGGATCGGGTATGACGCGGCACATGGAATGCGCGCGGCGGGCTGGCGCGTTTTCGCGTCCTGCCGAAAACGCGACGACTGTAATCGTTTGATTGGCGAAGGCTTTGAAAGCCCTTTGATAAACTACTCGGACTCGACAACGATCCAAAGCGGCTTGGCCGAGGTGATCGAGGCGACAGGCGGTACGTTAGATGCCGTCTTTAACAATGGCGCTTTTGCTTTACCCGGCGCAGTGGAGGATCTTCCGCGCGATGGTTTGCGTGACATTTTCGAATGCAACGTTTTCGGCTTGCACGAACTGACCCGCGCCGTTTTACCGATCATGCGCGCACAGGGGCATGGTCGGATAATCAATTGTTCGTCTGTTTTGGGCCTTGTGACAATGAAATGGCGCGGGGCCTATTCTGCCAGTAAATTTGCGCTGGAGGGGCTAACAGATACGCTTCGCATTGAAATGCGCGATACACCAATCGAGATCATACTCATCGAACCGGGCCCGATCACAACAGACATTCGGAAAAACTCGATTCCGCACTTTGAGCGTTGGATAAACTGGAAAGACTCCGCGCGCCGCGAAGAATACGAAGGGGGCCTCTTAGATCGGCTCTACACAGACAACGGCCCTGACAAGATCGACTTGCCCCCGAGCGCGGTTACCGCCAAGCTACTCCACGCTTGCCAGAGCCAACGCCCTAAACCACGCTACTATCTTCACAAAGCCACCTATGTTATGGGGGCATTGCGACGCATTCTCAGCACACGCATGCTTGATTGGGTGATCTCCAAAGGGTGATGGGGCAATTTGTCATTCGCTTTTTCGAGTTGGATCGCTACATGTGCAAGGAACAAAGCTAGGAACGAAATGCTAAAAGATCCACTTTTCATCATCATGGTTGTTGCGATGCTCTCTGTAGTGGGCATTTTGTTGACGGGCATCGGTGGCTTTGCAAAAGGCGGCGAATTCAATCGCAAACACGCCAATCGCCTCATGCGATATCGCATCTATGCCCAATTCGTAGCCGTTCTGGTCATCCTCGCCGTCGTCTACCTTTCAAGGGGGTGAACCATGGTTGTGCTGAACAAGATCTATACGAAAACAGGTGACAAAGGCGAAACAGCGCTTGGAAATGGCACGCGCGTAGCAAAGCATTCCATGCGTGTGAATGCCTATGGAACGGTTGATGAAACCAACGCTACAGTTGGGCTTGCACGTCAACATGCGAACGGTGACATGGATGCAAAGCTCGCAATGATCCAAAATGATCTTTTCGATCTTGGCGCAGACTTGTGTCGTCCTGACATGGAAAACGACAAAGATGCTGAATATCCACCCTTGCGGGTGAGCGATGCGCAAGTTGAACGCCTCGAAGCAGAAATCGATGTGATGAACGCCTCGCTTGAGCCACTTCGCAGCTTCATTTTGCCTGGTGGCTCTGCCCTTGCCGCGCAGATGCACCTTTGCCGTACAGTGTCGCGCCGCGCTGAACGCCTCTCTGTTGAACTGTCTTCGATTGAAAGCGTGAACCCCGCTGCCGTAAAATATCTGAACCGTTTATCCGACTGGTTTTTCGTCGCAGGGCGCATTGCCAATAACGGTGGCAAAGATGACGTTCTTTGGGTTCCGGGGGCCAACCGCTAGGCCCCCACCCACTAAAACACCAAAACAACGGCTGAAATTGACGAACGCGATTGACATCGTGAAAAATTCATACTTTTTTTCACAAACGCGACGTCATGACCGCAATCCTTGTCGATTTTGGTCTGTTGATTCTAAGCCACTTTGCATATTGCAGGCGGTGTAATTCTGCGCCCCTGTGCGCCTTTAAAAGGGAGTATCCGCCAATGAAGGTCCTCGTACCTGTCAAACGCGTGATTGATTACAACGTGAAAGTACGCGTTAAAGCGGACGGAAGCGGTGTTGATCTCGCCAACGTGAAAATGTCCATGAACCCGTTCGACGAAATTGCTGTCGAACAGGCGATCCGCCTCAAAGAGGCTGGCAAAGTCGACGAAGTCGTCGCTGTTTCTGTCGGCGTTAAGCAAGCCCAAGAAACACTGCGCACAGCTTTGGCAATGGGCGCGGACCGCGCAATCCTCGTGATTGCAGCAGATGATGTGCACTCTGACATTGAGCCGCTCGCAGTTGCGAAAATCCTCAAGGGTATCGTTGACGAAGAGCAGCCGGGCCTCGTGCTTTGCGGTAAGCAAGCGATTGACAACGACATGAACGCAACGGGCCAAATGCTCTCAGCGCTCATGGGTTGGTCACAGGCGACATTCGCATCTGAGGTCGACATCGACGGCGATAGCGCAACAGTAACGCGCGAAGTTGACGGTGGTCTTCAGACGATCAAAGTGAACATGCCAACGGTTGTGACTGTTGACCTGCGCTTGAACGAGCCACGCTATGCGTCCCTGCCAAACATCATGAAGGCNNGAAAAAGCCTTTGGACGAGAAAACTGCAGCGGATTACGGCGTTGATGTATCCCCACGTTTGGAGATTGTCAGCACGGTTGAACCAGCCGCGCGCGCAGCAGGTATCATGGTTGGCTCGGTCGATGAGCTGGTAGAGAAACTCAAAGAAGCGGGGGCTGTATAATGGCTGTTCTTCTTCTCGCAGAAGTAAACGATGGTGAGCTGGCGCTAGACGCAACAGCAAAAGCTGTCACAGCGGCAGCGTCTTTGGGCGATGTCACAGTGCTTGCAACTGGCGCGACATGCGCAGACGCGGCAGCAGCGGCAGCGAAGATTTCCGGCGTTGCGAAGGTGCTTTGCGCAGAGGATGCGATCTACGGCAAGCGTTTGGCAGAGCCAGTCGCAGACCTGATCGTTTCTCTTGCAGGCGATTACGAGCATATCGTTGCGCCAGCGACGACAGATGCCAAAAACATCATGCCCCGCGTTGCGGCATTGCTTGATGTGATGGTGATGTCTGACGTGACAGCGGTTGTTGATGGCTCCACATTCGAGCGCCCCATCTATGCGGGCAACGCGATGCAGACTGTTAAGTCTTCCGACGCAAAGAAAGTCATCACATTCCGTGGCGCGACATTCGATGCGGCTGGCGAAGGTGGTTCTGCCTCTGTTGAAAACATCGGTGCAGCGGCTGATCCTGCGCTCAGCTCTTGGGTTGAGGACAAGGTTGCGACCTCTGATCGTCCAGAACTCACGTCTGCGGGCGTTGTTGTGTCTGGTGGTCGCGGTGTTGGTTCTGAAGATGACTTCAAAATCATCGAAGCGCTTGCTGACAAGCTGAACGCGGCAGTTGGTGCATCCCGCGCTGCGGTTGATTCCGGCTACGCGCCGAACGACTGGCAGGTTGGCCAGACAGGCAAAGTTGTTGCGCCTGATCTTTATGTGGCTGTTGGTATCTCCGGTGCGATCCAGCACTTGGCGGGTATGAAAGACTCAAAGATCATCGTTGCGATCAACAAAGACGAAGAAGCGCCGATCTTCCAAGTCGCGGACTACGGTCTGGTTGCCGATCTCTTCGACGCAGTTCCAGAGCTAACCTCCAAGCTGTAAAGCTTCACTGGTTTCAAATTGGAAAGGCCCGCACATCACGTTGCGGGCCTTTTGCGTTTAATGCATCAAATGCACACAAGTTTCTTGCAGGGCTTGCGCCGCTTGTAGATGCGCCCCCTCCCCTAACACTTGCGTCGCAGCTTCTGGGTTGATCAAAGTGCGCATCATGTCCGCGTGATCGTGTGCGATCACCCGACGATCTGGTACGATCTCCACATAAGAACTGACTTTTTCACGCATTCGATTGACCATATCTGCGTCTATTAGCATCGGATCGCACGGTGTGTTTGTCCCGTTCTCTGGAGGTTTTTGCGAACCGAACCAAAGTAATATGGTCTTATCCCCCAAAAGCTTTAACAAGACCGTCATACGTGCGAGCCAAATCCCTTGAAGCTCGTTACATACCATCCTGTAACGCTCTCCCGAATGTGCCCGCAGTGCGCTTAGCATCGCGCGCGTAAAGTGAAACTCGGTAAAGTCTACTTCAGGGAACAAACGTTTGAGCGTATCTTGAGCGCAAACAAATCGATCGTTTCGGCGCGGATGAACCTTGAAGTAATGATTGGTTAGATTTAGCGCACCGATCACTTGAACCACGCGTAGTTCGGCCCGCTTTGCGACATCTAGTGTTGCAGGATCGTTAAGGTAGGCATCAAGCCCCCCATTGATCAAACCCAGATTGACTGGCGCCGCAGGCAGATGCTTTGCCAATAGGTTTGGGAACGGATCTGAAACGAATTTACCAAATGTTTCAGTGCCACCAAGGAACGCAACATAGGGTTTGTTTAGATCAATCTTCGGCCCGCGAAATTTCAGCCGTGATCCATCATATACACATATCTCATAATCCAAGCCACGAAGGCCGACTCCGTCATAGGTCATTTCACCCACCTTATTTTTCACACCCAAAAGAAAGCGTGACGCGATTCGGTGAACAAATGACTAAAGGTAAAATTCGTATTAAAGACTTCTGACGTTTGACGGCAGCTTCAGGCGCGGATTAGCTCTTGCCGAGCCCCATTGTATGTTCGCGCAGCCAAGCAACGAGCCCACGTGGATTGCTCGACAATTCTTTGATCTTCTCTTTGGGAATTGGCGCGCCGACGATCGGATGCTGCGGCTTGCCACAGGCGTGCATAACTTCATGGATCAGCAAACCTTGGCGCAGCGTCGCTGAAATACGATTTGCAATTTGATAGGCTCGGCTATTTTGGCCCGGAAAATGGATCGGTACAACTACCGCGCCAGAGCGCTGGATCATCTTTGCTGTAAAAGGGTTCCACTGCTGCTCAATCGCTGGACCGAACCAAGTCTCTGAGGACGCCACAACGCCAGATGGGAACAATACGATCACCCCGTCGTCATCCAAATGCGCCATCGCACGGCGACGCATATCCAAAAACTGTTCACGCGCATCTTCTTCGTGCGGGAACGGAACAGGGATCATGAACTCTTCGATCTCGCTAACGCCAGTCAAAAGCGAGCGGGTCAGAATACGGTAATCTGTTCGCACGCGGCCAATTAGCTCGGCCAAGATCATGCCATCTACCAAACCATGTGGATGGTTTGCGACGACGATCACTGGTCCAGTTGCGGGTATATTCGCGATTTCGGCATCAGAGGTGCGCAACTCAATGCCCATATGGCCCAAGGCTTGTGACCAAAATCCTTGTCCATCCTCCGCACCCGTTCGCTCGAACCTGCGCACCAATCGAATGAGAGGGATCTTGCCCGTTGTCCATTCCATGACGCGAATGAGATTCGCCTTCCAAGGATTGGTAAAGGTGTTTGCATAGGACAGCTTGCGCTTATCGTAAGGGGCGTTATTTGCAGCGGCGTTGGCAGCTCTTACAGGTTGAGAAAGTGTCGTAGGTCGCTGTGTTTGTTCCACCATAGTCAGGCCCCATCCCCCCAGCCTGCGCGAGCCACACAACAATGCGTCCGCTTAGCAATCTTCTCCAAAACGATCCGCAACCAGTGCTTCTAACGCGTCCGCAAGGGCGGCCGCATCAGGACCGCTTGTTGTCACGTCAATACTTGTTCCTTTGGAAGCTGCCAACATTAAAAGACCCATGATGCTGTCACCAAGCGCGCTCATGCCGTCTTTGCTTACATCAGCCGTCGCATCAAAACCTTCAACAACTTCGACAAGTTTAGCCGAAGCGCGTGCATGCAAGCCCTTTTCGTTGACGATTTTTAGGTTTTTTGTGACTGTCTCGGACATAAAATTGTGCCTCTATTTCAAGCATTTGAAATGTTTTGAGTGTTAATATATTTGCGCCCCGCGTCTATCGCAGCGCGCACAGCATCACCCACAGCCATCTCGCGGGATTTAGCAAGCTTGATCAGCATCGGCAAATTTGCACCATATAGGATGCGTCTTCCCGCTGGTTGACAAGCCATTAGCGATAAATTGGAAGGAGAGCCCCCAAACATGTCTGTCACGATGACAACACCATCGCCAGAATCAACGGTTTCTGCGGCATTGCAAATCTCGACTTGTTTCGTCGAGCGATCGTGATCCGCTTCGATTGATATCGCCTGAACACGATTCTGAGCACCGACGACATGCTCTATCGCAGAGAGATACTCGTGTGCGAGGCCACCATGCGCGACGATAACGATCCCAATCAAAGAACACACCTTTGTTCCAGCTTGCGCTGCGTTTGGCTCATGACACAGCCCCTTGCGCGCGCTCTAATTCCCGATGCCTACATGACACTTGCCACCCAGCAAGTGCAAGTATCTGCGCTAACGCTTCCGTAAGGGCAACCGAGCGGTGCTTGCCGCCAGTACAACCAAGAGCAATCGTAAAGTGGGATTTACCCTCTTCTAGATATGCAGGCAATAGGGTCGTAGTGAGATCGCAAACCTGTTTGAAAAACGCCTCATACCGCGGGTCGTCTTTGACGTAACGCGCCACGTCCTCGTTTTGACCTGTGAGTTCGCGCAGCCCTGCCTCCCAATGAGGATTCCTTAGAAACCGGCAATCAAACACCATGTCTGCCGATCGCGGAAGGCCGCGTTTGTATGAAAAAGAATGCACAGAAACCGCAAGTTTTTGCGCCAGTTCCAAAGAAAACATACGAGTAATTTCGGCGCGCAAATCATGGGGACTAAAGGCCGAGCTGTCTATCAGAATGCTGGCCCGATCACGCACGGTTTGTAGAGCTTTCTTTTCGCGCAAGATGCCTCGGAGCGGGTCTTCTGCGCCCGCCAAAGGATGACGCCTGCGTGTTTCGGAATATCGACGCAGCAAAACATCATCCGAGCAATCAAGGTAGAGCACTTCAAAATCAATGGAATCGCGCGCAGTCAAATCCTCAATAACCTCAAGCAAAGCATCGGTTGAAAATTCGCGATTTCGTACATCAAGGCCAAGCGCGAGCGGACGTTGGTGGGCTGGCCCCTGTAACAAGCGAGGCAAGAGCGACAAAGGCATGTTATCGATTGCTTCGTATCCTGCATCCTCAAGCGCGCGGATTGCAGTAGTGCGCCCAGCGCCCGACGGCCCGGTCACCAATACGAGCCGTTGCTTTTCCGTTTGCGTCGCGGTTTCAGCGCTCATTGTTGGGTGTCTCTTGCAGCTAGGAGGATTGTGATTTGCTCTTAAGATATTGCAAAAGACCGAAAGGTAAAACCTCAATGCCGGGTTTGTGAAATAGTCGCAGCTCTTGCCCGCACAAAGTGATGAATTTTGGGTCAGGCAATCGTTTTTCTTCCGCCACATCCAATGTCACAGCACACACGAGCTGGGCCATTACCTGAGTTTTTACATTCAAGATGCCAAAACCACGCGCTTCTATCTTGCCTTGAATAGCACTGGGGCAGCGCGCTATGAGCTGCCCTTCTTCAAACGTGATTTCAGTTTGATCGTCCGCTATAAGATCGCAGCCCAGCGCCATCATTTGCAGCGCAAGGCTGGATTTTCCGCTCCCCGAAGCTCCCAGAATGAGCGCTCCGTGCCCTTGCCAAGCTATTGTCGTGGCATGGACCCGCTCTGAAAATTCGCGTTGCATCTAGGTCTAAATCGGCAAACCAACAACGAAACGCGCACCCAGCGGTTCAGACGTAACATCAGCAGAGGTCGGGCGAATATTTTCGGCCCAGATTACACCACCGTGGGCTTCAACGATTTGCTTTGAGATCGCAAGACCAAGCCCGGAGTTGTTGCCAAACTGACCCTCTGGGCGTTCTGAATAGAAGCGCTTGAACACTTTGCTAAGTGCTTGCTCAGGAATGCCCGGCCCTGTGTCTTCGACGACAACAAGCACGCGATTTTCACGTTGACGGGCCCAAACGCGAATAGCATCGCCGTCTTCGCAAAAGCTGGTCGCATTGGTTATCAGGTTCACAAAGACCTGTGCCAAACGCCCCTCGAGACCAGAAATCATGATTGGATCGTTTGGCAAGTCAGAGATAAACTCGATCCCTTTTTCCTGTGCTTGCTGTCCAAGATATTCGGTCAAATTGCCAACCATGTTCAACAGATCAAAGGACTCTTCTTCTTCTTTGACCAATTCGCTATCTAGACGAGACGCGTTCGAGATATCGCTAACCAAACGATCCAGGCGCCGCACATCATGTTCGATGACCTGTAGCAGCTTTTCGCGCTGATCGTCGCGTTTCGCAACGCGCATTGTGCCGACCGCTGATCTCAAAGATGCGAGTGGGTTTTTAATCTCGTGAGCAACATCAGCCGCGAATTGCTCGTTGCTATCAATGCGATCGTAGAGCGCGGAGACCATGCCACGAAGCGCGCCTGACAAGCGGCCAATTTCATCCGGGCGCGCTGTAAGATCAGGAATTCGAATGCGCGCAGGGCTGACCTTGCCGTTGTCATTACGGCGTCCGACCTCTGCCGCCATTGCTAGATCAGCAAGTGGGTTTGAGATTGTTGATGCCAAAACAAGGCTAAGGCCAATGGAGACCAACGTTGCGATCAAGAACATCTGGAACACGCGCTCGCGCTCGCTTTTGACCAACTGTTCGATTTCACCAGACGCGCTGGAAAGTGCAACAACACCGACGCTCTGACCGCTTATCATAATCGGCGTCGTCACGGTGAAAATCGCGCCGCCCTCGGCATTTAGTCCTTTTCCAACAACAGTTTCCCCGCCTGTGGACTGATCAACCAGATCGCGCAATTGTTCTTCCAAAGGGGGAATGTCGACCTTTTCCGAACTAAAGAACGGCGACGTCGTCATGGCCCAGAACTTTGAAAGCGCATCGACAATCAATGTCTTGCTTTCTTCGCCACCCAGCTCAGCATTGAGGGTTTTTGCGCTGCCTGTCGCATTCGCAACGAGGCCCCCTTCGGAACCGAAAACAAAGACTTGAACGGAGTTGCGTAGGTCGAGTTCTTCCAAAGTCGTTTGAATGTCTTGATCTACGGTTGATAGTGCGGTTTCGCCGCTCGCGCCTAACTGTGCTTCGAACACATCAGCGATCAGCTCGACTTCTCCGACAAGCGCTGCGGCGCGCTGCGATGCAAGGCCATCGCGCGAAGAATTAAGGTACAGAATGCCTGCAACCAGAATATTGAGAGCGATCAAATTGAACGTAATGATCTTGCGCGTCAAAGGTGATTTCTTGAGCGAAAACAGTCCACGACGCTCTCTGCGATCGCGAACTTCCTTTTCAACAGTGCTGTCTGGCGAAATCCAATCATCGCCCAACACCACGTCCATTTCCTGCCGCGCCCTTGGGGCGTGGCGAGGCGTTATGCGTTCTGCGAGAGCCATTACTCTTCGTTGTACCGGTAGCCGATGCCATAGAGCGTTTCGATCGCCGAAAACTCTTCATCAACCGAACGCATTTTCTTGCGCAAACGCTTGATATGGCTGTCAATTGTACGATCATCCACATAAACTTGGTCGTCGTAGGCCACATCCATCAACTGATCCCGGCTTTTCACAAAACCCGGGCGCATCGCGAGTGCCTGCAACAGCAAGAACTCAGTCACGGTCAGTGTGACGTCCTTGCCCTTCCACTTAACCGCATGACGCAGTGGATCCATCGTGAGCTCGCCACGTTCGATCACTTTGTTCTCGTCTGTTTCAGGTACAACAACGCCCTCAACCGCGTCTTGGCGGCGCAAAAGAGCACGGATGCGTTCGACCAATAACCGCTGGGAGAACGGTTTTTTAACGTAGTCGTCCGCACCCATGCGCAGCCCGAGAACTTCGTCAATCTCATCGTCTTTTGATGTTAGAAAAATGACCGGCATTGATGTCTTTTGGCGCAAGCGCTGCAGCAAATCCATCCCATCCATTCGGGGCATTTTGATATCGAGAACGGCCATATCAGGCAGCTTACGATTAAACGCATCCAGCGCGGATTGACCGTCGTTATAGGTTTCAACCTCGAAGCCTTCAGCTTCAAGAGTCATAGAAACCGACGTCAGGATATTCCTGTCGTCGTCCACCAATGCAATTTTGGACATGCCTGTTTCCTTATACTGCTCAATTGCCAGTTATTTTTTTCTTTATGAATCGCGCGTTTCCGACGCCAGATCAATCCCCATGAGCGAATCGGCTGAGCCAGCGTGACTTATTTGGCACCCAAAAAAGTTATTTTTCGATCAACGCGAGTTTAGAACGATACATCAAAGCCATGAACCACTTCATGATTGCGCTAAACCTTCTTTGGTTGCGCTAACTGCGCCAAAGCGTCCTGTTCATGCTAGAAACCGTCATGCTATGAGGCGGGCATTGCGCTACATCACATTGCGCGATCAACCACACGAATGGCTGATGTGGTTTTCAAATTAAGACAAGCTGCGCAGGCGCGGCAACAGGAGTTACGACATGACAACTGGACGGGTGAACCCTTCTTTCAAGCTCGAAGATCAAGGCATCACGGAGCTTGGGTCAGTTTATTACAACCTGATGGAGCCCGCGCTGATCCAAGAAGCGCTTAAAAAGGGCGAAGGCGAACTGGGCAATGGCGGCGCGTTCCTCGTCACGACCGGCAAGTTCACAGGCCGCTCCCCTAAAGACAAACACGTCGTTAAGACTCCCGATGTCGTTGACACGATTTGGTGGGAAAACAACGCTGAAATGAGCCCCGAGGGGTTTGATGCGCTGCACGCCGATATGCTGGAGCACATGAAGGGGCGCGACTACTTCGTGCAAGACCTTGTTGGCGGCGCAGACCCTGCTCATTCCATTGATGTACGTGTTGTGACAGAGCTTGCATGGCACGGTCTCTTCATCCGCACAATGCTGCGCCGTCCAGAGCGTGACGCGCTAGACGAATTCACCGCTGATTTCACGGTCATCAACTGCCCGACGTTCCAAGCCGATCCTGCAAAGCACAACTGCCGCTCAGAAACAGTGATCGCGATGAACTTCGAAAAGAAGCTCATTTTGATCGGCGGCACCGAGTACGCGGGCGAGAACAAAAAGTCAGTCTTCTCGTTGCTGAACTACTTGTTACCAGAAAAAGGCATCATGCCGATGCATTGCTCTGCCAACCATGCAAACGGCAACCCTGTTGATACAGCTGTTTTCTTTGGCCTTTCTGGCACGGGTAAAACAACGCTTTCAGCTGATCCTGCACGTACGTTGATTGGCGATGACGAGCATGGCTGGTCCGATCGCGGCACCTTCAACTTTGAAGGTGGCTGCTATGCCAAGACGATCAACCTGAACCCAGAAGCGGAACCAGAGATCTACGCGACGACCGAAAAGTTCGGCACTGTGATCGAAAACATGGTTTACGATCCCGAGACAAAAGAGCTGGATTTCGAAGACGACAGCCTGACAGCGAACATGCGTTGCGCCTACCCGTTGCACTACATTTCCAACGCATCTGAATCTGCGCTTGGCGGCCATCCGAAAAACATCATCATGCTCACTTGCGATGCTTTTGGTGTTCTGCCTCCGATCTCACGTCTCACACCTGCGCAAGCGATGTATCACTTCCTCTCAGGCTTCACCTCAAAGGTTGCCGGCACAGAGCGCGGTGTAACAGAGCCAGAGCCAACATTCTCCACATGCTTCGGCGCGCCGTTCATGCCGCGTCGCCCAGAGGTCTATGGCAACCTGCTGAAAGAGAAAATCGCGCAGCACGGCGCTACTTGCTGGCTGGTAAACACAGGCTGGACAGGCGGAGCGTATGGCACTGGATCGCGCATGCCCATCCGCGCAACGCGTGCATTGCTGACTGCTGCACTTGACGGCTCACTCGCAGAAGCTGAGTTCCGCAAAGATGCCAACTTTGGCTTTGACGTTCCAGTCGCTGCCCCAGGTGTTGCAGAGGTTCTGCTTGATCCACGTCGCACGTGGGACAACCCAGAAGCGTATGACCGCCAAGCTGCGAAGCTGGTTCAAATGTTCTCTGATAACTTCAAGCAGTATGTCCCGCATATTGACGATGACGTAAAAGCAGCCGCAATCGGCTAAACTTCAACGTTTCAAATCAAACATGCCTTTGGCAAAACATTGAACGCCTCTGATCCTGTCAGGGGCGTTTCTTTTTGCACGAAGCCGTTTATGGTCAAACATATGAAATGGCTGATCTTCTTTATCGCGCTCCCCTTCTCGGTCTCGGCCCAAGGATTTGCCAACCTCGGCTCGAACGCAGATGGTTTCGCAGTCCCCGAACCAGGAAATGAATTCACTTTCCCGCGGGATCATGGGCCTCATCCTAATTTCAGAATTGAGTGGTGGTATCTGACAGCAAACCTATCGGCCGCAGACGGCACGCCTTACGGGTTGCAATGGACTTTGTTTCGTTCAGCCCTCGCCCCAATTGAAAAAGAGGGACTAGAAAGCCCTCAGTTCTGGATGGGACATGCGGCGGTTACATCACAAGGCGAACACTTTTTCAGCGAACGCCTCGCGCGCGGCGGGATCGGACAAGCGGGCGTAGAAACCGACGGAGGTTTCGACGCTTGGATCGACGAGTGGTACATGCGAGGAGGCACTGATTTTAATGCCCTGGCACTATATGCAGCGGGATCAGAGTTTTCGTTTGACATGGACCTATTGGCTAAGGGGCCATTGGTTCTACAAGGGAATTCGGGATATTCAGTTAAGTCCGAAGAAGGCCAAGCGAGTTATTATTATTCGCAGCCCTTTTTCGACATCACTGGCGTTTTGTCTTTGCCTGATGGCGAGGTCGCCGTGTCAGGCGAAGCGTGGCTCGATCGTGAATGGTCCTCGCAGCCCTTGGCCAGCGATCAGAGCGGGTGGGACTGGTTCTCGCTCGCGTTCGACGATGGATCGCGAATGATGGGATTTGTTTTGCGCTCTCAAACCGATGCGCCGTTCACCTCGGCAACTTGGATCGACCCTAATGGTCACAGCGAACCGATGCCGAATAGCGCATTTCAGGCCCGTGCTATGGCAAATACAAACGTCGCTGGACGTAGCATTCCAACCACTTGGGAATTGAAACTGCCGCAGAAGAATGTTGACGTGACCGTTCGCGCGCTCAATCCGCAAACTTGGATGAATACCTCTGTTCCCTATTGGGAGGGGCCGATTGTGATCACAGGCACACATGGCGGGCGCGGCTATCTTGAGATGACAGGATATTAAGGGGCCCTGCCCCGCCGATCAAAGATCGTCTCCCCGAGATATTTAAAGACCAAAGAAGCATGGACCTCGCGAGAGTGTGACGTGTTGCGTGCTGGCAGTGTCTGGCTCTCCAGTGTAGCAAATTAGAATGAAAACAGAATTTCCTTTGACACGCGATCTGGTGCTGGTTGGCGGCGGTCATGCTCATGCACTTTTGTTGAAGATGTGGGCGATGGCCCCTTTGGCAGGGGCGCGCTTAACCGTTATTAACCCGGCACCAATTGCGCCTTATAGCGGCATGTTGCCTGGCTTTGTCGCGGGGCATTATTCCAGTGATGAGCTTTATATCGATCTGGTGCGCCTTGCCCGCGCAGCCGGGGCGCGCGTCATTTTGGGAAAAGCCGCCCAGATTGATCGCGCTGCAAAGCAGGTAATCGTACCCGGACGCGCGCCGATTGGATACGACGTTTGCTCCGTTGATATCGGGATTACTTCGAGCATGCCCGATCTGGCAGGCTTTGCTGAAAATGCAGTGCCAGCTAAACCGTTAGATGACTTTGCGCGAATTTGGGATGAATTTTGCAGAGATGAAGGCAAAGCGGAGGTCGCAATTCTAGGTGCCGGCGTGGCTGGGGCAGAGGTTGCAATGGCAGCAGCGCATCGTCTTCAAAGCTTGAACCGCGAGGTTACCGTCACGCTGATTGATCGCTCAGACGCACTCAGCCGATTAGGCGCGCAGGCCCGGCGCAAGGTACTAAGCGCGTTGAAAGCGTTAGACGTTTCGCTCATTGAGCACGCTAACGTCACCCGTATTCATGCAGATTGTGTCGAGATCGAAGGGCGCGCACCCGTTCCCGCACGTTTGACTTTAGGCGCGGCGGGTACGCGCGCTTATGATTGGATCTCCGGCACGGGGCTTGCTCTGGAAAACGGGTACATTCGTGTTTTGCCAAGCCTGCAAAGCGTAACCGACGCGAGTGTCTTTGCCGTGGGCGATTGCGCCCATCTGGATCACGCACCCCGCCCGAAAGCTGGTGTTTTCGCTGTGCGCCAAGCACCGATATTATTCCACAACCTTCGCGCGGCGCTAAGCGGCGCGTCTATGAAGGACTATCATCCCCAGACGGACTATTTGAAACTGATCTCGCTGGGCGGCAAAACCGCTTTGGCTGAAAAGCAAGGCATCGCGTTGTCAGGCACGATCATGTGGCGTTGGAAGGATAGTATTGATCGCAAGTTCATGACGCAGTTTGAAGCGCTTGAACCGATGAAAGGGGCCGATTTACCGCTGGAGCATACATCAGGACTGAAGCAGCAGATCGGTCCAATTTGCGCGGGGTGCGGCTCCAAGGTTGGGCGCGGCGCGTTGGCCAAGTCTGCATTTAGCTACACTGGCGCTACGCGCAGCGATGTGGTTGCTCTCCCCGGAGATGATGCCGCCCTTTTGAAACTCGGCGAGACAGAGCAAGTCTTGAGCACGGATCATCTTCGCGCATTTTGTGACGATCCTGTCTTGATGACGCGGATAGCTGCGGTTCATGCGCTTGGTGACATTTGGTCCATGGGGGCCGAACCCCAAGCCGCGTTAGTTAGCTTGATCTTGCCGCGGATGAGCGCCGAGTTGCAGGAGCGTACTTTGAGCGAGATTATGCAGACCGCCAGCGACGCGATGGGGGATGCAGGCGCGCAGATCATCGGTGGACACACAAGCATGGGAGCGGAGTTCACGATCGGATTTAGCGTAACGGGCCTTGCAAAGCGCACACCAATTACGCTGAGCGGGGCAAAAGCAGGCGATGTTTTGGTGCTAACCAAGCCCATTGGCACTGGCGTCATCCTCGCCGCAGAAATGCAAATGCGCGCCCGTGGATCGCATGTGGCGGCGGCTTACCAGAGCATGTCGCGCAGTCTAGCGCGCGATGCATTGGCATTGCGCGCGGCCAATGCGATGACAGATGTAACAGGCTTTGGTCTTGCAGGGCATTTGGCAAATATCTGCCGCGCGTCCAATGTGAGCGCGGAGCTAAATGTCGACAAAGTACCTCTTTTAGACGGCGCATTGGCATTAAGTGAGGCAGGAGTGCAATCCAGCCTATACCCGGACAATCTGTCAGACGCTTTGACCATTATGACTGAACCAAAAACGGCTCGCGCGCGATTGATGCTAGATCCTCAAACCGCGGGCGGGTTGCTGGCGGCCCTCCCCGAAGCTAAAGCCGAAGAGGCGATTTCAGAGCTCACAAAACAAGGGATCGCAGCGGCTCAAGTCGGACGGATCGTCGAGGGTTCAGGTCGTCTGAGCTTGATTGAGTAAGTCGTTCACGCCCCGCGCGAGGCGCTCAATGTCGCTCGGCTGCAAAGCATCAGCTTTCAAAGTGCCCAGAACTTCACTTTCCCGCCCTTTGCGCGCGCGCTCGTAAGAGCGGTCGTAGTGATGCTCCATCAGTTCTGATGCGAGAGTTTCGTGTTGTCCTGCTTGCAAATAAACGAGCCACTGATCAACACGCGCATGGCTGCAATAGGGCCTTAACTTGTCTAAACGCTCGGCCATGTGTTCAGGGATTTCGAGCACATCCGCGTAGTCTTGAGTCAAAAACCTTGCCCGCGCAGGCAAGGTTGCAGCAATATCAATTCTCGCACCAGCGCGCATGGTTTTCCAAACGGAAGCTGGAATCAAACGCTCCCCAATTTTGCTGCTTTCAGCTTCGGCCACAATCGGGCGGTTCGGATCGAGCTTCGACAAGGCCAAGGCAAGACGTGTTTCGAACATTTTCTGGCTAGGTTGCTCATCCTTCATTGCTCCCAAAAGCGATCCGCGATGCTGCGCGAGCCCTTCTAGGTCAAGCACCTGAACCCCTTGGCGCTGAAGCTCATGCAGAATGGCCGTTTTTGCAGAGCCTGTGTTTCCATCCAGCAAAGTAAGGCGATGCGGCAGGGGGTCTTCGTAAAGCGCTTTCACTACTTGACCACGGTAGCTTCGATAGCCGCCATCCAACAATTCTGCGCGCCAGCCGATTTGGCTTAGGATTGAAGCGAAACTGCCAGAGCGTTGCCCACCGCGCCAGCAATAGACCAAAGGTTGCCAGCCGCCGTCCTTTTCACTCAGTTTTGTTTCGATATGAGTGGCTGCATTACGCGCCACGATGGCGGCCCCCAGTTTGCGCGCTTTAAACGGGCTTTCTTGAACGTAGATCGTGCCAATCTTCGCACGCTCTTCGTTGCTCATCACGGGCAAGTTGATCGCGCCCGGCACGTGGTCCTCGGCAAATTCCGCAGGAGACCGCACATCAATCACAGTGTCGAAATTTGAGAACGCATCGGGGCGTAAATTATCAAGCGTAAAAGCCATGGCGCGTGTTATCGCGCTTTGCACCTAGGTGAAAGGGTGGCAATCTGAATTTAACTTCAGAAGGATTGCACATGAGAATCGCTACTGCCGCTTATCCGCTTGATTGGCTCGAAGACTGGGCCGCTTTCGAGAAAAAATCGCGGGAATGGGTGAAGGAGGCCGCAGACGCAGGCGCTGAACTTCTTGTTTTCCCAGAATATGGCGCGATGGAATTGGCCTCGCTCGCAGGGCGCAACAGCTCAATGATTCTAGAGCCAAGTTTGCGCGCCGTTTCCGAGAGGATCCCCCAAGCCGACGAACTCTACACCACACTCGCTAAAGAATTCGGCGTTCACATTCTGACACCGTCCGCACCCGTATATGATACCGAGTGGGACGCAGATCGCCCCGTGAACCGCACGCGCTTGATCGCGCCGTCAGGAAAGAGCGGCGTGCAAGACAAGCAGATCATGACCCTTGCCGAGCGCGATCCGTTCGACATGGCGCTTGGCGGCCCCTTGGTTCTTTTCGACACCGAGCTTGGAAAAATCGGCGTATTGATTTGTTATGACAGCGAATTTCCACTTTTTGGGCGCGCTTTGGTTGAAGCGGAAGCGGACTACATCCTTGTCCCATCTTGCACGGATGAATTGTCAGGATATTGGCGCGTGCGCTTAGGCGCAATGTCGCGCGCGCTTGAGGGGCAATGCGTTACAGCGATGGCCTCGCTCATAAGCGACATTGATTGGTCAGAAACATTTGAAACTTGCACGGGCATGGGCGGCATTTTTGGCCCACCAGATACTGGATTTCCGGGAACAGGGGTTCTCGCCGAAGGTGAATTTGGAAAAGCTGGCTGGACATTTGCCGATGCACCAAAGGCCGCGATAGAGCATGTGCGCGCGCAGGGCGTTGTTCGAAACAAGACCCATTGGGCCGAACAAGGCGGGGCAAAAAAACCCATTCCCGTGACATATTGCGATCTGCGCTGAATATCCCTTGAAATCTAAGCAAAATGCGCCCATCTAAGCGCCACTTCCGCATCTTAGCGGATCAAACAACGATGGAGATACCATGGCCAAGGAAGATACGCTCGAATTTCCCGGTGTCGTGAAGGAACTCCTGCCGAATGCGACATTCTTGGTCGAGCTAGAAAATGGCCATACGATCATCGCACACACGGCAGGCAAGATGCGCAAAAACCGCATCCGCGTTCTGGCTGGCGACAAGGTTCAGGTCGAAATGACCCCTTATGATTTGACTAAGGGTCGGATCAACTACCGCTTCAAGTAAGCGCGGCCCCTGTGAAACGGGTTTTAGAAATACGAATGAAACCGGTCCTTTGGGCCGGTTTTGCTTTGAGGGACCTATGAAACTAATTCTTGGAAGCGGAAGCCCAAGGCGGCTGGAGTTACTCGCGCAGATCGGTCTGACGCCAGATGAAATCCGCGCGCCTGACATTGATGAAACGCCGCAGAAGGGCGAGCAGCCCCGCCCCTATTGCGCCCGCATGACACGTGAGAAGGTCGCCGCTGTCCCCGCGAGCACGGATGAACTGGTCTTATGCGCCGATACAACTGTTGCGCTTGGCCGCCGCATCATGGGCAAGCCCGAAGATGCTGGCGAGGCCGCTGAATTCTTGCTGGCTTTGTCTGGTCGTCGTCACCGCGTGATTACTGCCGTTGCCGTCAAGCTCGGCGATAAAGTGTGGGAGCGCGATGTCGTCACCAACGTCAAGATGAAGCGCCTTTCGGACATTGAACTCAACAGCTACCTCGCGAGCAATGACTGGCAAGGCAAAGCAGGCGGCTACGCCATTCAAGGCCCCGCCTCTGCCTTTATCCCTTGGATCAGTGGCAGCTTTAGCGCTGTCGTTGGACTGCCGCTTGCGGAATCTGCAGCCTTGCTTGCCGCCGCTGGCTACCCTGTATTTGGAGATCGCTCATGAAGGGCCGCACAATTGTTCTCGATCACATTAACGGGCGCGAAGCAGCAGCTCATATGGTTGACGGTCACCTTGATGATCTGTTGATCGCCTCAGACGCCCCTGCCCCCGGCACGATTTACCGCGCCGTTGCGGATCGCCCGGTCAAAGGCCAAGGCGGCATGTTCCTCAAAACGCCCGATGGCAACGCTTTCTTGCGACAAATCAAGGGCATGGCCCCTGGTGATGAGTTGCTGGTACAGGTCACAGGCTTCGCCGAAGACGGCAAGGCAATCCCTGTCGCACACCGCGTCCTGTTTAAGTCGCGCTATGTGATCGTCACGCCCAACGCGCCAGGCATCAATGTGTCACGATCCATTCGCGACGATGATCGGCGCGAAGAACTTTTGGCGGTCGTTCATGATACGGTCGAAAAAATACCGCACGGCATAATCCTGCGCTCCTCTTGTAGCATCGCCGACGATGAAGACATTGCAGAAGACCTTCACTCAATGCTTACGCTTGCAGAGCAGGTTCTAAGCGATGACGGCTCAGGTCCTGAAACCCTTTTTGAGGGCGACGCCCCACACCTGCTCGCATGGCGCGACTGGGTTGAGCCTGCAGAAATTGTCACCAAAGAAGGCGGCTTTGAGGACCACGGAGTTTTGGATGCAGTCGAAACGCTCGAAAATCCGCGCTTTGACCTAATCGGCGGTGCTTACGCCTACGTCGAACCGACCCGCGCGCTCGTTGCTGTCGACGTGAACACAGGTAACGACACCTCCATGACGGCGGGAACAAAAGCGAATTTCGCGCTCGCCAAAGCCCTGCCTCGCGCCTTACGTCTGCGCGGTTTGGGCGGCCAAATTGTGCTTGATCTTGCGCCCATGCCCAAAAAAGATCGCCGCGGCTTTGAGACTGCATTGAAAGCCGCGCTGCGCGCAGACAGCATCGAGACCGTATTCGTCGGCTGGACTCCCTTGGGGCATGTTGAACTACAACGCAAACGCGCCCGCTTGCCGCTCTCGGAACTTTTAGGATGAGCTGCCCAATCTGCGAACGGGCGACCATTTCCGCCTACAAACCGTTTTGCTCAAAGCGCTGTGCGGATGTGGATTTAGCCAAATAGATGAACGGCTCTTACGCGCTTGCGTCCAATGATCAAAACGACCCTGACGCCTTGATCGACGCAATAGAACAGGCGCTAGAAGCCTCTGAGAACAAACAAAATGAAAAACTGCATTAAAGTGGTGCGTTAGGTCTGGACACGCCCCTCATCCCAGCCTAGAACGCCCGCACCCAGACAATGATTTGTCACCCATGCCCGGGTAGCTCANNNNGTCGGTGGTTCGCTTCCGCCCCCGGGCACCATTTTGCTTCGATAAAACATGTGTTTAGCGATTTTTCTGCACTGCAGCGAAATCACTGTGCTAGTGCGATTATACCTAGCACAGTCTCAAAATCATCAATTAGCACAGTGCGTTGTGAGTGCCGCGCCGTGCACCTAATACAAGGCTAGCACAGCACGGTAGCAACGCTTCTTGCCGTGCTTATGGTGCTTTGGGAGTGATATTTTAAGTCTAGCCTGTTGATTTTATTGTGTGAAATTGGCTCCTGGAAATTGCTCACCAATTTTTCGACTAACAGCAGACCATCATAGCGTAGTTGCCTAAAATGGGGAGCGTTCGCACCAATGCTGTCCTTTGGGGCGAGTTGGCTTAGTTGCACAGAAAATACTGGGCGATGTCATTGCAGTGGTGCGGTAGGGCATTCTCTGGAAATGAAAGATACTAACGTGTCCGGAGCGAAATCCCGAAAAAACACAAAAGTAGCTGCCAAGTCATAAAGAGACTTGAAGTCAGAGGAGAAAAACTTCGTGAAATCAGATGTTAAAGGGATATCTGGATGCCCAGCCATAATAGCCAAGTCGGATACTTCCATCTTCGCCCCAACATTCCTTTGATAATAGGTGAGGGGAAAACCAAAGAACAGCGCACTATCGCTACTTGGTGCAAGTAGGATTTTCGAACGTAAATGAAAGTCACCTGTGATGTAGGTGAAACCAGTATTGCGAGAAAATCCCTCAACAGAAACGGCGACGGAATTGACATCGGCTAAGATCGCATTCTTTGTGTCTTCGGTCAAAAAATATCTCGACCTAAAGAAGTTGTCTGGCCAAAAATCCGCTTCCCGAACTAGATTTGCCATTCTTTGGTCATCAATGAATTCTTCGGCAACGTATCCGTCCAAATATTTAGTCAGTTGGGCCTCCTCCAGCGTATCTGGGTCAAGGTACGGCGGTATAGTGAAGCCCAATGGTGCATCTCGTTGTACGTGTCGTGCCATCGGACACACTGCAAAGAAATGCGCAGGCACTTCGTACTCCGCTGCATCTCCCGCGATGATCGACAATCGACCACCTTCGTTGATTCGGAGGTCTAGTTCAGTTGGCTGAGCGGGACTGTTGACTTCGAGATCGCCTATAAGAATCTCAGCCTCGCCTTTACCGAAGATGATACCTCCACCTGAAGGCCCAAACTTCGGCGCCCATGAGCGGTAAGTGGCAGACTGAGCTGAATAAAATCTGTTAGGATTAGAGTCTCCAAGCACCTGCGCTAAAACCGCTAACGCAGAAAACACCCAAATCAATAGAGAAAGATAGATTTTCATGACAAATACCGTAGCAGACAATACGCCACTACTCTATCATTGCTTTGCGCGTCCTTCACTAAGAAAGTTGCCGTGGGGTCCGACTGCGCGACTTAGATCGCCAAATGATTTAGGGGCCGGCTTCAACGTTCTAGAGTCAATACTAACCAACGGCTTGGTCTGCTCATCAGAAAAACTCACAGTTAGTACCGACCCATTGAGAGTAAGAAGTCTTTCTGTCGCAAATAAAGAAGAAATTGTGACCACTCAAACTCGTGCATGCTTCACTCACTGTAGTTTTTCTGAACTTGCCGAGGCGAAGGTTGATGCATTTTTTTGTTCACATGAAGGTGAGGACGCAGAAGTAGTTCGCAAAAGCGCCAGCCATTTTGATTTGTTCGGTAGCTTTGCGATTGCCATAGATCCTTTGGAAGCAAGACGTATAGGTGTTATGCCTGCTATGTACTTTTATAGCTTTCCAGATATTGATGATACTGGTCCAGAGGACTTGCTAAGGCGGCTATCCGAAACCCGCCAAACACTATTGGCATTGCACATGCTCGAAGAAATCGCGGGAAACGTAGAAATTCCATTTCTGCACTCACCGTATGAGCAAGAAAGATCTAGCTCAAAGGAGCTAGGTTTAGTTGTGGATGATGAAAATGCACGGAAAGTCCTTGAAAATACAAGGCGTTTCCGCGCTAGAAAAAGTCTGGCTGGGTTACAATTCGACCGAAGGACTTATTGGCAACTTGTAGACAAGATCGAATATCTACTCGGTCTCTTTCAAAATACGGACTCAACAATAGAAGAATCCCCGCTAGCATTTTTCGAACAACGTGAGTGGCGTTTGCCCTATAACTCACAAGTGAATACAACTTGGTTTTCACTCGGTGAACACCCGAAGATTCGCGACCCAAACTATGAGAGATTTGCTGAACCTCGTAGAGAAATACTCAAGATAGTACAAGGGACGAATGGGCGCAAAGCTTCATTAAGTGAACTAAAGGCCACTTGGGTCTTAAACTCGGTAGATGGAAAGCCCTTTAGTCAGTTAATAAGACGGATTGTATGTCCAGAACAGTGCTTCAAGCGAACCAAGGCACTAGTCGACAAGTCGAAACGTATTGGTTTGTTACGCAATGACACTAAGCTGGTAACAATTTGAACGCTAATGCAATGAAGCCGATGACAAATATGGCGTAGTACAGTGACCATAGCGCACTGAGCTTGGTATGTTTGAACGGCACAGTGCGAGTGAGCTCTGTTTTTGAGTTGTCGATATCTGCAATCGCGTTGTCTCCTAGTTGCGCTAAGTATGATCTTGCTGCTCTGGCTTTGGACTTTTCTCTTTCGATCAGACCAGCATATTTGGCGGTGACAATATAAAAGATGATTGAAATGAATACCCCAGCGACGCTGACTACCGCGCCAGATACATCGTCTGGAACAAAGTCGGTACTCGCTAGAGCAAGTAACCCGCTAAGTACTGCGAGGGCTACTCGATGGGTCGATGTGCGCTCTTTGTCGTAATGACGGATGGTCGATGTAGCATCAAAATAGACCTTTACGGCTGTGTCCCGTTCTTGCTCGTTCATTGAATTCGAGTCCTATGTACCTGTGGTGCGTAGTTGCACTATTTGTCGTGTGTCAGTGTATGGAGCTTTTGCCTCTTCACAATATCCATTTACTGTTCAATTGCTGATGTAGCTGACTGAAAAAGTCGATATCTCCTCGCAATGGACCTGTCACGGTTTCGTGCCGCCCCAAGTGCTCGTTTAAGTCACCTTTCGTTCGAAGGCGACAGGGCTTTTCCATCCCAGTGCTGAGTGTCGGCGTCGCGGATTATAGAACCCGTTTATGTATTCGAAGATCGCTGTTTCAGCTTGCCGCCCTGTTTCCCATGACCGCCGCCAGATCAGCTCGGCCTTGATGGTTTTGAAGAACGTTTCAACTGCCGCATTGTCATAACAGTTGCCCTTTCCAGACATCGACACCTTGAACCCGTGCTGGCGCAGGATCTTTTGATAGTCATGTGAACAATATTGCGACCCACGGTCCGTGTGATGGATGCAGCCCTTCGGTGGTGCCCGGAACGCGATAGCCATTTTCAAGGCCCTGATTGCCAGGTCCCGCTTCATCCGATTACTGACCGCTCAACCGATGACACGCCTTGAGTGCAGGTCCAGTATCACAGCCAGATACAACCAACCCTCGCGCGTCCAAACGTAGCTGATATCGCCCGCCCATTTCTGGTTCTGTTGATCCGCTGTGAAGTTTCTATCCAGCAGATTGGGCGCGATATTGAACTTGTGATCGCTGTCTGTTGTCACCTTGTGTTTGCGGGTTCTGACGACAGATATGCCGTTCTGACGCATGAGACGACCGACCCGACGGTGCCCAACATCTAAACCGATCTCCTTCAGTTCCTCCGTCATCCGAGGCCGACCATAACTGCCGAGACTGAGACGCGACTGTTCTTTGATGTGAGCTAGCGTGACCAGATCAGACCGCTGTCGGCGGCTGGCTGGGCGGCTGCGGAATGCACGTAACCCACGTGTGCTGACCCCAACAACGCCACACAAGCGGTTGGTTGGGAAGTCGGCCCTATGCTCTTCGACAAACCTAAATCTCATTGCTTTAGGTCCGCGAAGAACTGCCCTCTCGGCCGATTACTGCGTAATCGCCTGCCGGGTAATAGGTGGCCTTTTTTAAGATTTCCCTCTCCTCCTTGAGAAGACGGTTCTCGCGTCGAAGCCGGTCATTCTCCTTGGCGAGGTCCAAATCCTCATTCGATACCACATCCGTATCTTGGTGTGCTGTGATCCATTTATTCAGTGTCGACATCCCGACGCCCAGATCATCGGCCACCTGCTTACGCGTTAGCCCACTGGTCAACGCGATCCGCACCGCATCCTGGCGGAATTCGTCCGTCCGTTTCAAACCCATAGTCTGCCTCCTTTGTTGCAGTAAATGCTATCAAAGGAGCGGCATCAAACCGCGACAGGTCCAGCTGGACCCATAAACGCTGACGGCAGACACCTTTGCACTCGCCGCGGATCACTTGCTTCAGGACGACCCGTGTTGTTGGGAACTGTTTCTATTGTCCTCCCAATTCGAACACTGGCTACGCGATGTCCAAGTCTGAAAGTCTATACCAAGCATAAAAGACTAGACGAAAAGCAAAACAACCAGAAATTCGAGCGACCAGAACGTTAAGGCGCGTAAAGCTCACTCTAAAATCGACTGGTTTAGAGTAAACTAGCCACCACCTTTGCATCTCATTAACGACCAGATTGCCCCACCTTGAAAACGTCCTCCGATCTAACGGTTGTCTGGATTCGGGAAAGCATAAGCCTCAGCGTAAGCAGGCCGGGACTGCATTCTGGCGACCCATTCGCCATATCGTGGGCGCTTTGAGAAATCTGTCAGCATGTCGAGCTTGTTCGCTTGAAAGCGCTCCGGATACGGTGCCATGGCAATGTCGGCCAGCGTCATGTGATCGCCGCACAGCCAAGGCGTCTTTTCAAGTTGCCGCTCCATCATATCGAGCACGGTTTCGATGCGTTCTATCGCACTCGCTTCTTCGGCGGCCGACACGCCGTGTTCAAGCCGGTGAAGCAAAATGCGACGTTTTTCCGGGTTACCCACCTTCATCCATAGCGCTTTCAACTCTTCATGCGAGAGGCCGACGAACTTGTCACTATGAGATCTGCTGTGCGACAATGCGTTGATCGCTTTGTGCACGGCATATTCAAAACGGTCCATCCAGATGCGCATTGTTCCGCGCAGATAGGCATCGTCTGGCACAAGGCGTGTCCCAGTGTCGAACGCCTCATCAAGATATTGCATGATGACCAAAGACTCGATCAGGATTTTCCCGTCATGCTCAAGTGCGGGGACAAAACTGTTGGGATTGATGTCCTTATACCAATCTTCTAGCTGCTCTTTCTTGCGGTGAATGTCGACGTGGTGACTAACCCAATCGATCTTTTTCTCAGCGAGCGTGATCCGCACCCGACGAGAACAGGTGGAACTCCAATAATGATAAAGTTTCAGCATGTGAGGTCTCTCCATTCGTTGGTTCAACGAAGTGTTGGCTTAATCCAGATATGATGTAAAATTCGATTATTCACGCTAGCCATTGAAAGATTCTATACCTGATGGACCCCAAGCACCTCATGCAATTGGCCGTGATCATTGAGCTTGGCTCTGTCACGAAGGCGGCTCAGAAAATGAATGTTACGCAGCCTACCTTGTCGCGCGTCGTGAAAATCATTGAGGACCGAGCGGGCGGCGCGGTCTTGCGTCGGGGGCGATATGGCGTGAGTGCAACGGATATCGGTGCGCGTTTAGCCGAAGAGGGCCGTGAGATAATTCGTCGTTCCGAGCGGGCGCAAATTGCGATTCAAGAGTGGCGAAGCGGTTTGAAGGGCGAACTGCGGGTTGGCGTCGGCCCGATGCTCGCGGCAACGATCATGGGCGACTTCTTTGTCGAAGCTATTGAAGATCCACCGCCCTATAGCCTCAAATTGCATTGCGAGGTTGCGGCTCGGCTCGTCGAGCGCTTGAAAAACAACGAGTTGGATGTTGCGGTCATCCCATATGAGTTGAACAGGAAAGATGACGGTCTTTATCGCGAAAAATTGTTCACAGAGCACCTGTCAATATTTGTCGGAGAAAATGACCCTCTTGCTCGAAAGGCGAAGGTATCTCCAAAGGATCTAGCGCAGCATCACTGGATTTCGGTAGGCGCGATATCAGGCTTGTTCGATGTCACGCGCGAAACGCTCGATCGATTGGGTCTGCCGGATGTCGCACCGATTATTGAAAGCTCTGGCGATGTCACCATGACCTTTCGAATGCTGGAAAAGACACGATCCTGCAGCATGTTGCCTTTTCGCATGGCGGGAACATTTCAAGAGCGATTTCGCGTTGCGCCAGTCGATCTGGACGTAGAGCTACAAGCGCGCGATATCGGACTTTGGACAACGACCACTGGCCGAGACCGACCGGAGATTGTGGATTTTGTTGAGCGATTGACCGTCTTTCTCCAAAAAACGGTCAGGTAGGTTGCGCATCCTGCCGAAAGCGCGTTGCGTCTATTTGGCGGGTTTCAACAAAGGGGACGAACCTGGCGATTCCTTAGCGACGTAATCGCGCATATGAGATGCGAAGGCAGTCAAAAGAGGGCTATCAAGTCTGTTTGTGGGGGTCACCATGCCAACGGACATGAGTGAGGAGTTGAAACGCACCGGAAGCGGCGCAAGCTTGTTCATGTTTTCGCTATATCGAAGCGCATAACGCGGCAAAACCGTTAGAAAATCGGTGTGGCGCAACATTTCCAGAATGGCTCCTGCGGAACCCGTTTGAAACGCAAATTTCAAATTTCTTACGCCGTATGAGGAAAGGGCCGAAGCCATGTCTGACTGCAGCATACTATTCTCTGAATGGCTGATCCAACTGGCCTCTTCCAAGTCATTTGCCGAAATTTCACCTTGTTTGAGCAGCCAGTGATCTGCCCGCGCCACAATGACATGCGTATCCTCAAACAAGGGTTCGATTGCCACATCATCCTTGGATGCAGACAGTAATCGCAACGGGCAAATAACAACATCCAGCTGGTTCAGTTGTACTTTGCGCTCAAGCTCGGGGAAATATTCTGCGGCCAGTTTCACCTCGATACCGGGGCGTTGCTGCAAGAAGCTGGAAATTGCGTCGCCGACCAATCGTTCACAGAAAAACGGTGGTGCGCCAATCTTGAGCTCGCCGCTCATGCCTTGTCGCACGATCTGTAAATCCTCCAAAGCGCGACGGCGCGTCGAGTCAATCGCGCGACCGTGACTTGCAAGTTTCTTTCCCGCTTCGGTGGGAATCAACGGGCGGCTGCTGCGTTCAAAAAGCGGCACCCCGATGCGGGTTTCCAAGTTTGCGATCATGCGACTAAGCGCAGATTGTGACGTGCCCAGCCGCTTGGCCGCTTCGTTGAATGTGCCAAATTCTACAATGGCCGCAAGCTGTTCAAGGTGTCTGGGGTCAATGTTCATATCAAAATCGCAAGTTAGTATGCAAAATATCTATTGGACGGATATGTTCCCTGCGTCAATACTCTTCCCTGACGTTTGGAAATGCGAAGCTCTGGAGTGCGAATGATCTTTATATTCAGTGATGATCAGCGGGAGAGTTTGCCGCCAACTCTATGGCATCGCGCAAAATCGCATCAGGTTTTGATGGTGAGTGCCGATGTCTGAAAGTCAGAAAAACGTTCTGTTCATCATGGCCGACCAGCTTCGGTGGGACTACCTCAGCTGTTATGGCGCTGAGCATATCGACACACCTAATCTGGATTGGCTGGCTTCGCAGGGTGTGCGGTTTAACAAAACCTACGTGCAATCGCCGATCTGTGGTCCAAGCCGCATGAGTTTTTATACGGGCCGCTATGTGCGCTCGCACGGATCGACTTGGAACGGGTTCCCGCTGCGTGTTGGCGAACCGACTTTGGGCGATCACTTACGCGAAATCGGGGCGAAATGCTCATTGGTTGGTAAAACCCACATGACGCCGGATTTTGAAGGCATGAAACGGTTGGGCATTACGCCAGAAAGCACCATTGGGGCCTTGGTGTCTGAATGCGGTTTTGATGTGAAAGTGCGAGACGACGGGACCAATCCCAGTTCATATCCAAATCGCCACGCAGAAGATTACGACCAGTATCTGCGTGATCACGGAATGGATGGTGACAATCCTTGGGAAGAATGGGCCAACACAGCCATTGGCCCAGACGGAGAAATGCGTTCAGGCTGGCTTTTGGACAACGCGCCGTTGGCAGCGCGCGTACCAAAGGAGCACTCTGAAACTGCGTGGCTCACGACGCGGGGCATTGAGTACATCGAAGAGCAAGGTGATCAGCCGTGGTTGTGCCATTTGAGCTATATTAAGCCGCACTGGCCCTTTTTGGCGCCGGCTCCCTACAACGACATGTATAGCGCAAAGGATGTTCCAGCGTTTAATCGCAGCGAAGAAGAGCGACAATCCGAGCATCCATTGATGCGGGCATGGATGAACATGCGCGTGTGTCAAACCATGTCGAAGGAAGAAGTGCGCGATCTGGTTGGCCCTTGCTACATGGGACTTGTCAAAGAGCTCGACGATCAAATGGGTCGCCTGTTCGCTTACCTTCGAGACAGCGGGCGCATGGAAGACACAATGATCGTCTTTTGCTCGGACCATGGCGAAAATATGGGCGATCACTGGCTGGGTGAGAAAGACCTGTTTTATGATTGCTCGGCCCGAGTTCCTTTGTTGGTTTATGATCCCCGCACCGAGGCAGACGAAACGCGCGGCACAAGCACCGACGCTTTGGTAGAAGCTATCGATCTTGTCCCGACCTTTCTTGACTTCATGGGGGGCGAGCCCAAACCACACATCTTGGAAGGCCTTTCACTGACACCGCTGCTGCACGGCACTGCCACCGAATGGCGAAGCTTTGCGGTCTCTGAATATGACTATTCCACTCGCGATGCCCGTCAGGAAGTGGGCGTGGATCAGTCGGACGCACGCTTGACCATGATCTTTGATGGTCGCTGGAAGTACACCTATGTCGAAACCATGCCTCCGCTTCTTTTTGATCTTCAAAATGATCCCGGCGAGCTTGTTGATCTTGGCTCGAATCCGGAGTTCGCGAGTGAAGTGGAGCGACTACAGGGGCTTCATTTTGAATGGGCTCGCCGCCATCACACACGCATTACCCGCTCGGCAGAAGCCGTCGAAAGAATGGCCGCCAACAAAGAACCTCCAGGTATCCTGATTGGATTTCGGGACAAAGACGAGGTTGAGAAAGAGGGCCGGATCTTGCCGGACCATGTAATCGGATAAAGACAGTTTTGGGAGGAACATCATGTCTAAAATATCAACTATAGCTGGGGTCTTGCTGACGCTCGGAATGACGACGACAGCACACGCACAGGCGAATTTGACGGGGGAAACAACCCCGCCAACTGAAATCGCCGCGCAGAGCATGTTTGGGGTCGCAGAACTGGCGGCGGCCTCTGGTCTTGCCAATATCCAGATTGCTGCAGGCCAGACGCTGACCAATTCGGTTCAGAACGTGGCTGAGGGCAAGACTGACATTGCTGCAGCGCCTTTTGTTTTGCCATTCCTTTTGTCCAAAGGGGCAGGCCCCTATGCGAGCATCGGCGCTGAGACCGGGGCGGAGTTGGCGTCAAACCTCTCGGTGCTGTATACCTATCGGTTCGCCGTATTTGGCCTGTCCGCCTATGAGAGCAAGAACTTTGGCGGGTGGGATGCGATTGAAGGTGCCACGATTTATAACGGACCGCCACGCGGGGCTGCCTTGAACAAGGCACGCGCTATGGCACGGCTTGCCACAGGAATGGACGAAGGCAAGGGCTACACTGGCATTCAGGTGAATTGGGGTCAGGCTGTTTCCACGATCACAGAAGGATCGGCGGACGCGCATATTCTGCCAATGAACTTTCCAGATGCGCGCCATTCACAGGCGGCGTCCTCTGGCGGAATGGTCGTCCATTCCTTCCCGAAAGCGGCCTTTGAGGGTGAAGGCGGCACGAAGTTCGGTAAAGCTCCGGGCAGTGCGGCAGTCGTTCAGCCGATCGAAGATGACCTGTTTGGCCCCAACATTCGCGTTGTGTCCGAAGATGGGTTCTTTCGCGGATTTGCCGATATTGGCGGCGATGTCGTCAACGCCTCGATGGATGAAGAACTGGCCTACGGGCTAACCAAAACATTCATTGAGGGCTTGGATGAAATCAGAAAGCGCACGCCAAGCATGCCCAAGGGCTGGTTAGGCGAGGTCGACACTGCCAAAACTGGCATGTGCGGGCCTAACCCGATCAAATACCATCCCGGTGCGGTGCGCGCTTGGGAAGAAGCGGGGTACACGCTGCCCGACTGCGCTAAGCCATAAGACCTTGAAGCGTTGAGAGCGGCACCTAGTGTCGCTCTCGGCAAACCATTTCTTGGAGCGCCAGTATGAACCAGCCATTACCCCCTGACGCTAACCCATTGCAAAAACCCCGAGGGGTGCTGTTTTGGCTGTCGTTATTCATTGTCATCGCGGGATTGATGAACGCAATCCCCGGTGTCCCCGGGCTTGATGCTGGGCTGCGTAATCTGACAGGGCTGGACTGGATCAAGATCCGGAGGTTCCCGACCGAATGGTTCTATCCACTGGCCTTCGGTCTCATGATGCTTTGCGTCGTGCTAAAGCATTCCGCGTGGAAATCTTGGAAAAGCGAACCCAAAGGAAAACGCCAGTTCGGATTGCTTTTGGATCTGGCGATGGTCGCGGCGGCCTTCACCATCTCTTTCACCTACATCGTAGAAATCGAATCCATTTGCCTGATTGACCAATTTACCGGCGAGCGGGATCGCTTGATCGCCGAAGCTCTGAGAATTGAAACCGAGATTGCTGACACGATGGGGCTTCCGGCACCGACAACCGTCGAAGATCCCAGTTGCGTGGCAAATACCGGCGGTTGGCTGGTGCTGATTATCGGCCTCACGGTTCTGATTTTCCTAGCCTACAATGTCCGCGTCTGGGGCTTGGCGCTGGTCCTCGTCGCGCTTGTAGTGGCGCTTTATACCATCATCACAGTCTTGGTCTGGTACTTCCATGGCCCCGAAGACATCAACAAATATCTGATGACCAAACTGGCTGGCGAGCCACGTGCGCTCGCTGATGGTCGCCCACGCGTGCATGACATTCTGGTCAATAATTCCGCAGGCCTTTTGGGGCGGTTTATGAACATCATGCTCAACACGATATTCCCATATCTCGTGCTTGGATCGCTGTTTGGAGCCTCCGCCGGTGGGCAATCCCTGATCAAGCTGGCATTTCGTTGGACACGCAAATTGCGCGGTGGACCAGCCCATGCCGCAATCGTGTCCTCAGCCATGTTCGGAACTATATCAGGCGGGCCAATCGTAAACGTGTTGTCCACAGGTGTCCTGACAATCCCGATGATGCTGCGACGCGGATTTTCCAAGGTATTTGCGGGCGGGGTCGAAGCGGCTGCGTCCTCTGGCGGCTCCATCATGCCTCCCGTCATGGGAGTTGCTGCCTTCGTGCTGGCCTCACTCACCGTGGTTCCCTATTCTCAGGTCATCATCGCAGCGATCATCCCGGCGATCGCTTACTTCTTCTGCTTGTTTCTTTCGGTCATCTTTCAGACCCGCAAACAGAAGATCGAAGCCATTGGCGAGTTGACCGATGATATGCGCATGTCACGTCAGGATATCCTGAATCTGGCGATGATATTCGGGCCAATCCTTTTAATTCTTGTTTTACTTCTGACGACCAAGGAAATGGTGGGCTGCGGCTTGCTAGGCGGCGTTTTGGGCGCTGAGCGTAGTATTGTTGATGGGGCCTGCACCGTCCAAAGCCTGTCATGGTTTCAGCAGGCGGTGCAAAACGCCGCGGGCGATGCAGGAAGCGCCGGATGGTGGGCGGTTATGCTGCTGATCGCGCTGCTGTTCGTCGACCCCGAAGTGCGCAAGATGCCATCCAAGATCGTCGACGCATTGTCGGATGCCGGTATTTTGGTGTCCACGCTTTATCTGATGTTCCTTGCCGTCTCTATAATCGACTTTTGCCTGCAATTCACGGGCTTGCCGAATTTCATTTCATTGGATGTGCTAGGTTGGTTGCAGACGCTAAATCTTGGGCAAGACGGAGCAGTCGGTTTCCAATTGATTGCCCTGCTCGTCACAATGTTCATCGCCATTTTGCTCGGCATGGGGATGCCAGCTGTTCCAGCCTATATCAACGTTGCACTGCTGATGGGGCCGGTTCTCGCAGGCCTTGGGATCGCGACTTTCACGGCGCATATGTTCATCTTCTACTTCGCGGTGGCGAGCGCAATTACACCGCCAATCGCGCTGGCGGCTTTCGCGGCTGCATCAATTACCAAGGCAAACCCGATGGCCACCGGATTTTCCGCGGTGAAATCTGGCATTGTAATGTTTGTGATCCCGTTTGTCTTTGCGCTCTATCCAGAAATCCTTCTGATCGAAGCCGCCGTAATTGACCCGGTCAAAAGCGCCAGTGGAGTAGACGTATTCCTGCCAGGCTATGATGGGACAACGAACTGGCCTGCCTTGATGCTGGTGCTTTGCAGAATTGCTTTGGCGCTATACTTGCTTTCCAGTTCGCTGGCTGGATTTGACCATCGCAAACTTGCGGCTTGGGAAATTTTGTTACGCTTGGGCCTTGCGGTTTTGATCCTATCGTTCAGCATTCCATTTCAGCTTGTCGGAGTCATTGGTGCCATGGCGATACTGTTCTGGCACGCTTCTACTGAGCGCAGAAAGCCCGCATAACCTTGGATAGGCCGGAGAATGCCTTTCGAATGCGGTTGGCTTTGCGCCATTAGCACTGAATACTGTTAACGATGAGTCATCGAAAAACAGGGCTAGAACAAACAACCGTAATAAAGCTTGGGGGAATAGCTTGTGTGGCAGGGAACGTTGTTGAGTATTCACACTGCGGTTGAGCTACGCGCTCCAATGGTTGAGCACACAGAAATTCGCTTGATCCAAGGACGGGGATTGGAAGGTGACCGCTATATGACCGGACGAGGCAAATTTTCGGAATTTCCCGACATCCGCGAGGTAACTCTAATTGAAAATGAAACCCTGATCGCACTGAAGCGGGATCACGAAACTATCCTCACCCCAAATGAACACCGACGGAATCTCACCACGTCAGGCGTTCCGCTAAACCACTTGGTAGGTAAGCGATTCAGAGTTGGTGAAACAGTGCTTTTAGGAGGGCGATTAAACACCCCGTGTCGTTATCTCGACCTTGTAACGAAAAAGGCCGTTTGCGATTTGATGCACCACCGATCCGGGTTGAACTGCTCAATTATAAGCGGTGGCAAGATTTCTGTTGGCGATATCGTGCAGCCTGCCTAGAGGATCCTCGTTACAAAGCGCCCATGCCAGACACGCAAGCGGTGATCAGCGCCACTTTTGCGTCAGGCATGGGGCTTTCCCATCAGGTCTTCTTGGTGTCATCAATAATATTCATCGAAGCTACGCCACTATTGCCCAACTCCACCGAAGCGAACGGGCCACCGTGGCACATATTCCCCGGATCCTGAGAATCCATCGGCTCGGTCTCAGCCAAAACCGCCTCAGCGAATTGTTCTGCGTTGTCTTTGGGCCGATAACCCAAAAAGCTGGCCTTGGCGTTATCCACAGGCACACGATCATTGTTCGATACGCCGTAAACAATTGAAAACCCTGTCACAGGTGTCTCAAGAGAGCGTTGCACAAGCTGGATCAGATCATCGTAGGACAGCCATGAGCCAAGGGCGCGGGCGTTGTTAACCTGTGCGCAAGACAGAATGCGCATGTGAACACTCTCAAGGCCACGTTTGTCCCAATACATGGAACCAAGGTCTTCTGCGAAACACTTAGCTAGCCCATAAAACGTATCTGGGCGATGACGCGCTTCGGTATCGATAAATTCATTCTTAGGGTGCATGCCTACCGCATGGATAGAGCTGCCATAAACAACACGTTTAAGACCGCGTTGATAGGCCGCTTCCCAAATGTTGTAAGCACCAACAAAGTTCGGGCCGAGCAGCTTTTCAAATGGTCCCTCATCGGCATAAGCGCCCATGTGAACGACCATATCAGCGCCGTCCAGAACGCGCATCATATCATCAAGGCTGGCCAAATCGCCTTTGGCATAGGTTTCACCTTCATAGAGCGTGCCGATATCGTCGACGATGTCGGTCGAGACCAACTCGTCACACATTTTTGACAATGGTTCGCGCAGGTATGACCCAAGTCGGCCAGCTGCGCCTGTCAGAACTAGTTTTTTCATCGGTTAGGTCTTTCTTTTTAGTTTTGCAACAGAGGCCGCGATGCGATCCATCGCTTCGTCCAAGACATCCACGGAGGCAGCAGTTGAGATACGGAAGAACGGCGACAGCTCATATGCACTGCCCGGAACTGCGGCGATGCCAGCATCTTTCAGGATATAAGCGGTTACTTCAGCATCATTGTCCAGCGTTTCACCGTCTTTTGTTTGCGCACCAATGAAATCGGCGCAGCCGATTAGCCCGTAAAATGCACCGCCCGGCGCATCAAGGGTGAGCCCGTCCATCTTGGACACGCGCTTCACGACAAGATCACGGCGTTCTTCAAATGCAGCGCAAAACGCGCGCACGTCATCTTGCGGGCCGTTTAATGCAGCAGCGGCGGCGGCCTGTGCCACAGAACACGCGCCCGAGCATATCTGGCTTTGCACCTTGGTCATGGCCGCAATCAGTGGCTTGGGACCAGCGCCATAGCCGATCCGCCAGCCCGTCATGGCGTAGGCTTTGGACACGCCATTGACGGTCAACGTGCGATCCTTCAGTGCCGGATTGGCTGCGGCAAAGGACAGGAACTTACGCCCATCAAACAAAATGTGTTCATAGATTTCATCCGACAGGATCAACACATGCGGGTGTTTTTCAAGCACCGCCCCCAAAGCACACAGATCGTCGTCGGAATAGACTGCGCCCGCAGGGTTCGACGGCAGATTGAGCATGATCCAGCGTGTCTTTGGTGTGATCGCCGCCTCAAGTTGATCTGGCGTCAGGCGGAAACCGTTCTCAGCGGGGCATTTCAAGGCAACGGCTTGCCCACCGAGAATGAGAACGATGTCCTTGTACTGGCCAAAATATGGGGCGCACATCAGGACTTCGTCATCCTGCTCAAGGGTGGCCATCATCGCGTTGAACAGCACTTGTTTCGCGCCGTTGGACACGATCACTTCGTCCACTGCGAAGCTGAGATTGTTCTCACGTTGCAATTTGTCTACGACTGCGCGGCGCATCTCTAGCGTGCCATTGGTCGGCGGATAACGGGTTTCACCGCGCAAAGCCGCTTGGTGCGCAGCCTCAACAATATGGGCGGGCGTGTCGAAATCAGGCTCTCCCAAACCCAGATCAATGACGTCTTCGCCGCGCGCCTTGGCCTCTTTCGCAGCTTGGCTCACCCAAGCCGAAGCAGAGGGTTTGACAGGGTCAAGACGGGAGGCCGCAAACCTCATGCCAATCCACCTTTCACGGTCGCAAGCAACTGATCTGACGCTTTGGCCAAAAGGCTCGCGTCCGTTCCGCAGGCCACGAAAGTGAACCCCTCGTTCAGCAATTCAACCGCAAAGGCGGAATCAAGAACAAGAGTTCCAACGGGCATACCTTTTGCTATCAACTTTTGCGCCGCTGGCTTAATCAAGTCCCAAACCTCTGGATCCATCGGCTTACCAAGTTTGCCGATGTCGGCGGCGATATCCGCAGGTCCGAAGAAAATCCCGGTGACGCCCTCAACGTCGCTGATCGCTTCTGCTTGCTCTATGGCTGCGCGCGTCTCTAGCTGTAGCAATACCGTCGTCTCTTCCTCAACGCGCGCGGTGTAATCTGTGACCCTGCCAAATTTCGTCGCACGGGTCGCACCAGACACACCGCGAACGCCATGCGGTGGATAACGGGTTGCGGCGACGGCGTTCTTCGCCTCTTCAACCGATTGGATCATCGGGAACAAGATACCCGGTGCACCTAGATCAAGCAGGCGTTTGACTGCGACGGTGTCGTTCCATTCCACCCGTACTATTGCCGTTGTTTCGCTTGCGGCAAAGGCCTGCAATTGGCCTAAGACACTGATATAATCATTTGGGGTGTGCTCCATGTCAACGAGCGCCCAATCGTAGCCCGCAGGTGATATGACCTCTGCGACAACGTTACTGCACAGGCTGATCCAAAGCCCGATCTGTTTATCGCCAGCGGCCAACGCCGCAGTGAAAGCGTTTGTTGCCAATTTCATTAGATTATCGCCTTTTCAATGATCTTTTGCCCCGCAGGGATACGATCAAAGTGAAACTGTGTCATGTCTAGCGTTTTATATGTGCCATGCACCATAATCTCAGCAGTTCCGCGCCCCATCGCGGGAGATTGTTGCAACCCGTGACCAGAAAAACCGTTGAGGAAAAAGAAGTTTTCAACCTCCATATGCGGCCCCAAAATAGCGTTATGATCAAAGGTGTTATAGGCATAGTGCCCTGCCCATTCTGATTGCACTTTGATCGCTTCGAATTGGGGAATACGTGTGGCAAGGATTGGCCAGACATGATCCTGCCAAATGCTGTGATCCATGATAAAATCATCTGGATCAACGGCAGGATCGATGTCAGAATGCCCGCCACACTGATAGGTGCCACCACCGTTCTCTCGCACGTGAACCCCGGATGGATCGATGGTGAGCGGTAGATCACGATCAAGCGGTTGCTCGGCCGAAAAAATCCATGAAAAGCGTTTGCGCGGCTCGACCGGCACGTTGATCCCAGCCATCTGGGCGGTAGCGGCTGCGCGGGGCCCTGAAGCGTTCAAGACTTGGCCACAAGCAATGACCTCGCCCGATTTCAATGTAACGCTTTCGACGCGCGTGCCAGCGGCGTTTTTGTTCACCGCGACCACTTCGTTTTCGACATATTCGACGCCGCGTTCGCGCGCTGATTTGCGCCACCAGTCAAAGACAGCCGTGGCGTCCCAAAACCCTTCGTCGACCAGATTGATCGAGCCCAAAACGATGTCGTCCACGTTGTAGAACGGATAGGCCGCTTTGATCTGATTGGGGGTCATCAATTGAGTGGCCGCACCAGCGGCCAGTTGCACCTGCTGGCTTTCGCGCAAAACCTCTGCAAAGCTTTCGTTGTCCGCTAAATACATGTAGCCGAAGGAGCGGATCGACAGGTCAGGCACCCGATCATCATTGCCCATGTAGTGCGGCAGATTCTTTACGAAATCAGCGGCAAACTGGCTGATGCGCACGTTCAATTCGCCTGAAAACTGCTGCCGCATGCACGAATTGGTGTGCATCGTGGAAGTGTTTTCGTAAGTTAAATCACGATCGACAACCAAGACAGTGCCATCAAAATCCTTGTCATCAGACAAGAACCAAGCGGCAGAGGCGCCCATCATCGCACCGCCAATAATGACCACATCATAGGAATTGCTTTTGGGTGTTTGGGTTTTCATAGTGTCTCTCCTCGTGCGACGGCTGCCTGAACCTCTGCAATTTCTGCGGCGGATAGGTTGTAGTCTCTGGCGGCAGTCTCGGCCGAGATATACCCGCGCGCCAGATCACGTTTGACGAGATCCACAGATCGCTCGGACGGATCGCCGTAGCCAGCGCCGCCGGGAAAGGCCATGACAACTTTGCGCCCGTGGGCGACGAATTGTTTGCCTTTGCCATTCATCGCGGCGCCATCGTCTTGGACAATCGTTGTGGGCGCACCTGCCCCACCACCGCGCCTACCGCGGGCCGGATGATCAACGCGGTCAAACATCGCTTGGATGTCAAACTCATGCCCTTCCTGCGCGCCAACTTCCATGTATTGGCCGAGGCCGCCACGTGTCTTGCCAGCGCCGCCTGAATCGGGTCGCAGTTCTTTGCGCCAGATGATGACGGGACCTGCATGTTCCGTCGCCTCGATCGGCATTGTCATCACACCAGACGGAAAGGCGGTCGCGTTCAAACCATCATGTTCGGGCCGCGCGCCTGATCCGCCTGAGTTAAAGGTCAGAACCTCGGATCGGCGCGCATGTGCGGGGGCTGGCGCGTCCGTGCGGGGACGCAGCGAAACTTGGAAGTTGCACAGGCATCCCGCACCCTCAGCAGGCACCAGACCTGGTACGATCTTATCAAAGGCATTGTAGACTGCGTCCGGCACAAAATGCCCGACGATATGGCGCAACGCGACCGGAGCAGGATGCAACGCGTTCACGATCGAGTTTTCAGGGGCTTCGATCTCGAACGGCGCAAGCGAGGCTGCGTTGTTCGGAATTTCAGGCGCGATGGCGACCTTGAGGGCATAACAGGCATAGGCTTTTGCGTAGACCAGCGGGCAGTTTATACCTTTCTTATCGAGACCCGTCGAACCTGTGAAATCGGACACAATCTTGTCGCCCTCAACACTAACTTTCACTTTCAGCGTGATAGGACGGTCAAAGCCATCCATAGTCATCTCGCCCGTTGCTGATTGCTGTGGCAAGGCTGCGATCCGCTCAATCGTGGCACGGCGGGAATTGTCGAGGATGAAGTCAGCAATGCCATTGAGATCATCAAGGTCAAATTCCGCCATCATATCGACAAGGCGGCGATGGCCGATCTCGTTACAGGTCGCGAGCGCGTATATGTCACCGATCAATTGATCAGGCTCGCGCACGTTGCCACGGATAATGCGCGTCAGGGTTTCATCGACCGCGCCTTTGTCGGCGAATTTCATGATCGGGATATAGAGACCTTCTTCGTAAACGCTATGCGCATCAGCGCCAAAACCACGCCCGCCAATGTCCACGATATGGGCGGTACAGGCAAAGAAGCCGACCAGCGCGCCTTTATGGAACGAGGGCGTGACCATGGTAATGTCGTGCAGGTGCCCTGTGCCTTCCCAAGGATCGTTGGTGATGTAGATATCGCCGTCATGGATATTGTCGCGCCCAATACGGCGGATGAAATGCGCCACGGCATCGGCCATGGCGTTCACGTGACCGGGAGTTCCAGTGACAGCTTGGGCCAGCATATTGCCCTCGACGTCATAGACACCTGCCGACAAATCGCCGGCTTCTCGCACCGAAGTGGAAAACGCCGTGCGAACCAGCGCCTGCGCCTGCTCTTCCACGACCGAGATGAGACGGTTCCACATCACCTGATAGGCAACTTTTGAATGCTGCGTGCTCATTGATCGGCTCCTTTGATGATGATGTCGATGCAGCCGTCAGGTTGGCGGATAGCATCTCGGCTGGCCGGAACAATGATCGTGGTTTCGTCTTCAACAATCGCCACAGGTCCAGCCGCCCTTTCGCCCGAAGACATGTCAAAACGGTTCACCACTGACGCATTCAGAAACTCGCCCGCTGCGGCGTCAAACAATTGACGCGCGCCAACGCAAGACGCCGCTGTTTCGCCGATTGTCTCATCCATGCGCGCGACTGTCTCTGGCGGGGTTGTTGCGTTGACAGACCAAACGGTGATTTCGATATCCATGCCTGCAACAGGGCGGCCAAAGAGCTTGGTATAATCCTCGATAAACCGCGCCTCGAATGTATCGACATCAGGGTTCATCGCCTGATCTTCGGTCAACTCAATCGGGATCTCCCAACCTTGGCCCGTATAGCGCATGTAGACTTTGAACTCTGACAGGATCGGGCTGACTTCATCGCAGGTGCGCACGAAACCTGTGGCCTCAGCCTTGAGGTCCGACAGCAAAGACTTGATCCGATCACCGTCAAAATCAGACAGTTTCATATAGACCGAGCGATTTGCCTCGAAACTGAAAGGCGCGCGCAGGAACCCGATGGCGGACCCAACACCAGCGCCCAGTGGGACTAACAAACGCTCAACGCCCAGCTTTTCGGCCAGACGCCCCGCATGCAGTGGTGCGGCACCACCAAAGGCGATCATCGTATATTCAGACAGGTCTTCGCCGTTCTCCACGGCGTGAACGCGGGCAGCGTTGGCCATGTTTTCATCGACAACTTCCGCGACGCCAAACGCCGCCTCAACCGCATCCATGTCGAGTGTATCGCCAACATGGTTTGACAGCGCCGATCTTGAGGCATTCGGATCAAGTTTGATCGACCCACCGGCAAAATTCTCGGGATCAAGTTTGCCCAAGACAAGGTCTGCATCTGTTACAGCAGGCCGCGTGCCATCACGACCATAACAGGCAGGTCCTGGCTCTGATCCTGCGCTTTCGGGGCCGACGCGAATTTGGCGCAGCGAATCCACATGGGCCAATGATCCACCGCCTGCGCCGATTTCAACCATGTCGATCACAGGGATAGAGATCGGCATGCCCGACCCTTTCTTGAAACGATAGGTGCGCGCGACTTCAAAAACACGGCTGGTCTTTGGGGTCTGGTTCTTAATCAGGCAAATCTTGGCGGTCGTTCCGCCCATGTCGAAGGACAGAACCTTGTCCAGCCCATAGCGCGCTGCAATGTGGGCCGCGAAAACCGCGCCCCCTGCGGGACCGGATTCAACCAATCGCACAGGGAACTCTGCCGCGTTCTGGATCGAAATAATTCCACCACCAGAGTGCATCAGGAAGATGCGGCATGACACACCTTCGTCTTTCAAGCGATCCTCAAGGCGACCCAGATAAGAGGCCATCAACGGCTTGATATAGGCGTTTGCGACGACAGTGTTAAAACGTTCGTACTCGCGCATCTGAGGCGAAACCTCGGAGGAGATCGAGACCGCGACATCGGGCAGTTTTTCAGCCAACACATCCCGTACAAGCTGCTCGTGCGTGGGATTCAAATAGGAGTGGATCAAGCCGACAGCGACACTTTCAAATCCTGCTTCGGCAATCTGATCGACAACAGCCTCAACCTCTGCGCGGTCCATATCAACTAGAATTTTGCCGTTGGCATCGACGCGGCCCGCAACCGTAAAGCGCATCTGACGCGGCAGCAAAGGATCGGGCAAGTTTAGGTTCAGATCATATTGCTCAAACCGCGATTCTGTTCGCATTTCGATCACGTCACGGAAACCCTCGGTCGTGATGAGCGCCGTTTTCGCGCCGCGCCGTTCGATTAACGCATTCGTGGCAAGCGTAGTCCCATGAATGATCTGGTTGATCTGCGCAGGACTGACATCGGCTTTGGCGCACACTTGGTGCATGCCATCAATGATCGCGTTTTCGGGGGCAGCGTAGGTTGTCAGAACCTTTGTCGAGAACGCGACCCCATCCCTTTCCAAGACAACGTCCGTAAACGTGCCACCGATATCGACGCCAAGGCGAATGGAAGGTACGGTCATTTTGCGCTCCAACTGCAGAATAGACGCGCAGTTGGCTCAAAACGTATCAAAAAATCAAATCGATTAAAATTTTCACCCCAATCAATTTAGCTGATCTAAGAGAGCTGCATAGCAGCCTTCGCGATCTGCGCAGCTCTTTCGACATAAAGGCCAGCCCGCGCCGGGGCATAGCGCGCATAAAAAGACAAAGGTTCAGGGACCCAATCAGCCTCTACTCGGTGTAGCTCGCCTGATGCAATCTCAGCCGCTATCAACCGTTCAGGCAACAACGCGACCCCTAGCCCTTCAAGCGCCATCGGCACACATGCAGACAACGCGCTCGAATGCACAACCCGCTCCCCTTTCAATCCGCGCTCTTTTGCAAGGCTGTGCAGGGCGGCGCAGGCCTGTGTGTGTTTGGCATGCGTTAAAACGGTTAGGTCAAAAAGCTCTGGTAAAGTTAACTTCGCGCTCACCTGCGTGATCAGGTCTGCATTCACCACCCAACAATAGTTTTCCTGGCCCAGCGCTTCGCTTGTAAATGCCTTGGATTTGAACGGCCCCGTTTGGAGCGCCAGATCAAGCTGCCTTTCCATAAGCCTTGAATCAATCGCGGTTGAAAGATCAACTTCTAGCTGGATGCGTAGCTTGGGATAGACCTCCTTCATCAACCGAAGGAAATCTTGCAACCATGTACAAGCCACGAGTTCCGTCACGCCAAGCCGCAAGGTTTCCTCAATCAATTCCTGACGGCCTGCTTCTTCAATGAGAGCTTCACCAGCCCATAGCACGTCTCGCGTTTTCTTGAGCAGCCTGTCGCCATCTGCGGTCAAACGCACAGAGCCAGCATCGCGGATTAACAACGTAACATCGAGCGCTGCTTCCAGCGCAGCGATGCGGGCGGATATATTAGGCTGCGTCGTCCCAAGCGTTGAGGCCGCAGCACGAAACGTGCCCGTATCAACAACGAAAGCAAAGGCCTCGAGTTGTTTGAGTGTGATTTGGCTTTTGATCATTTTGAGGCCACCGATAAAAACAGTTGATACTCAGGGTATCCGCTCTGGTGGCTTGAGCAAGGCCGTTTAATGCCCGAAAGACCGCTCGCCGGCCATCCAACTCGCAACTTGCCTGAAGCCATCAGTAAGGGAAGTTCGTACTGCGCAGCTGGGGAAGCGGAGCCAAACCATGAGTTTGGCATGGCTCCAGCCAGATTCCGAATGTGTTAGCGTTGGATGACCCACTGCTTAAAGCGTGTCTCCAAGGAATCGCAGGCTGCCAGTATCAGGTCCCGGGATTGGTATGGCCCAGCGTTATCAATGGTGGGCGATACTGTCACGCATTGGGAGGTATCCATACCCAGACGGATTTCCATGCTCGCATCATCATAAACAAACCGCTGGGTTTCATCCGCCTGATCGCAAACGATCAAGCCAAAGGGGTTTTTGGTGTTTTGGGGGGCATTGTAAGACATGCACAGGCCAAAATAGGTCGCGGAGCCAATCGCGCCGCTATCCGCATCGTAAGTGAAAAGCACATCATCGCCCACTGGCTTACATGAATGCGCATGGAGTGTGTCGCTGAGTTCGCGGCCTTCAGTATCAATGCACCAGCCAAGCATCTCCGCTTCATCAAGGTTGTCCGCAAGGTGGATAATAGGTCCTGTGGTCTGGATTTTCGGCACCTCAGCAAATGAAGCCATCGGCAACGTCAGGCACAAGGTCGCGCAAAGGAGGGTAGTGGTTTTCATTAGACTATCCTTTCAAAAGGGTCGGAGTTAGAATTTTTGTTGAAACGCGCGAATGCGGGCTGCGTTGATGCCTTGATCACTGCGACCGATACGAGACACGCTGCGCAGATCTACGCGGCTGCCACTCTCTTGCTCACTCACCACGACAACAACATCATCAGCGAAATAAAAGACGGAGGTACGGGCAGTGGCTTCGAAGCGGCGGTGTTCAGCGTCCTTTGCGACAATATCCCACCCCATCGCCTCGGCCACTTCCAAGGCGCGTACGAAGGCGGAATCGGCATCTAGATTGGTTTCTAGCGGCGCGATATCGGGGTAAGCAGTTACCTGAATATCAGCGACCTTCGCGCCAGCATAAGCGAGCGAGGTGCGCGCTCCTTCCCGCGTCTCATCCAACACAAGAAAGACTGGGGGATTGGCCGTGTCTGTTGTAATGTCATTTATCGGCGCCGCCCTTACAGGTGGGTTAAGCGTTGAAGAAATCATCGGCACCAGCATGGCCACACCGATGAGGGCCGCAATACCACCAAACGCTGCGGGCACCTTTTCCTTTCGAAAAAGATGAACAATCAGCGCAATAAGCCCCACCGCGGTGACACCAATCGCAAGTAGGTCGAAATAGGAACGGTAAAGACCGAATCCCGTTATCGGCTGCCATAACCCCAAGCGCGCACCAAATACCATCAACGCCGCGGCCGCTGCCCCAATGGCAGCGGCCAGCAGGGCGAGTTTTCCTAGATGTTTCATCTTCTTTCCAATCCTTGACTTGCGCAACATTTTTTTGCTTGCTATGCAATAATTGCAGACTATGCAAGGTTTATAAAATGACACTTCCGTTACGAGAAAAAAGGCGACAGGAAACGGCGCTTCATATCCAGAAGGCAACCTTGGCACTGGCTATGCAGAATGGCCTTGAGCGCGTCACAACCGATGAGATCGCTGTTGCCTCGGGCATCAGCACGCGAACGTTCTTCAACTACTACCCAAATAAGGAAGCCGCCGCGATCGGCCACCCGCCGAAGTTCAGCGACAGCGGCAAAGAGGCGCTGCGCGATGGATCCGGCCTCTTGGCAGTAGATATCAAGCAGCTTTTAGACCGCCATATTGAAACGCTCTCGAAAGACGAGGCCATTCTGAGGATGGTGGGCAAAATCCTTCGAAGCAACGAGAAAGCCCGCGGAATCCTTGATGGGCTTCTCTCCGCCCAGCGCGAAGAGCTTGCGGCAACTTTTTACGAACGTGGGTTCAATCGCCAAACAGCAGCTGCGCTCGCTCACAACGCAACAAGCGCGATTGGCGGCGCAATTGCCCTTTGGGAGCATGAAGAGAATATCACCCTTGGCGCTGCATTGAATCAGGTCTGGGAAGGGCTGATTGACGCCTCACGGCTGCTCTCTGACACCGGCGGCTAGACTGCCGTCTCTCCCCGCCAAGAAAAAACGACGGCACTTGTTTGGTGCTGCGTATAACCACCGCACGTCCGGCTATGGGCGCGCTAGCACCGCGCCAATGGCTCGACGAAAGGCCAAAATATGAAGAAACTAATCTATGTCATCGCGTCAGTCGCAATCATTGCAAGTGCATATGTTTGGTCGTTTGGGATTCCCGGCGCAGCACCAACGGGCGCTAACGGGCAAGCCCCCGTTGCGCAAGGCCCGGGCGGGCCGGGTGGCCCAGGAGGTCCAGGAGGGCAAGGCAAACCCGGCGGCGGCGCGACGACCGTAGTCCTGACCCCATTGAAACAGCAGCCGTTCGAGGACACTTTTCGCTCCATTGGCAATTCGCAAGCCGTGAACAGCGCAACGGTTACTTCGGATGTTTCTGGCCGGATTGTCGAAGTCAACCTGAGCGCGAACGCGCAGGTCTTGCAAGGGGACGTGTTGGTCCAGTTAGACGCCCGCGCAGCTACGTTGTCTCTTGATATCGCGCAGAGCGAGCTCGAACAAGCAGACGCAACCGTGGCTCGATATGAGCGACTTCAACAATCAGGAAACTCGACGGTAACGACTGTGACGATCTCTGAAGCACGGCTTGCCCAACGCCTTGCTGAAGCCAATGTCGCACAAGCCGAGCTCGCTCTCGAAGACCTCACAATCCGCGCGCCCATTTCCGGAAAGGTCGGGCTGAGCGATGTTAAGGTCGGCGATCTACTCATCGCCAACACGCCCATTGTCACAATCGACGATTCTAGCGCGCTCCTTGTGGAGTTCGAGCTGCCCGAACGGTCAGTCAACTTCCTCTCTATCGGGCGAGAAGTCACGCTAGGAACCCCATCCCTGACGGGCCGCTTTTTCCACGGTGAAATCGCATCATTTGACAGCCGGATTGATGATGTCACCCGAAGCGTGACGGTCAAGGCACGCGTCGAAAATCCCGATGCAACCCTCTGGCCAGGCATGACTTTCACTGCGCGGCTCAGCGATCTTAGCGATCCATTGGCAGTCGTTCCAACAACGGCCATCACTTGGTCACGCGATGGAGCGAGCGTCTGGTTCGAAAAAGATGGCAAAGCGCAGAGTATCCCCGCGACCATCCTGCATCGCCGCGATGAAAGCGCCTGGTTAGATGTCGATCTGCCCGTCGGCACCATGATCATAACCGAAGGCGCGCACAAGCTAAGGACTGGCTCGCAAATCACCGATGCGGATGCTGCAAGCCAAATGTCAGATGGGGCACCGACATGAGCACGCCTACAATTCAACGCGCGGCTACTGGATTGGCCGATCTGTTCGTTGCGCGGCCTATCTTCGGCTTTGTTGTCAATCTATTGATCCTGATTGCTGGTCTGGCTGCGCTTGCTTCTGTCGACGTACGCGAGATGCCCGATGTCGATCAGCCCGTTCTTTCAATCCGCACTCAATACGAAGGCGCGACGCCTGCAACAGTGGATCAGGAAATCACACAGGTCTTAGAGGACGCTCTCAGCGCGCTCGAAGGTCTGTCCTACATCGAATCCAGTTCCTCAACTGGATCAAGCAGCATCACAATCGACCTGTCAGATGGAACCGATATTGACGTAGCCGCCAACGAGGCGCGCGAAATCGTGTCTGCAACGGTGCGCCAGCTTCCTGGTGATCTTGAAGATGATCCGACTGTTTCGAAATCTGACAGCAACGCCAGTGCGATTATTCGTCTGGCCGTGCTGGGGGATGTGACACTGGATGAGCTGACCGCCCTCGCGGAGGGCCCGATTTACAATCGGCTATCGCTTATCGACGGTATCGCCGAAGTTACGACCCGCGGAGAACGTTCCAACGAGTTTCGCGTCAGCCTTGATGACCGCCTTTTGCTAAGCCGTGGACTGACGGTTTTTGACGTGACCGCAGCCCTTGCTAACCTGCGCGATGATACCCCGCTCGGCGAGCTTGAAACCAGCGCCCAAACGATTGCCCTGCAAGTCGGAAACGCTGACGTTACTGTGGAAAGCATTGGAGACATCCTGATCGGCACAAATACGCGAATTTCGGATGTGGCATTGGTTCAACTGCTGCCCGAAGACACCGTGGTGTCAACTCGTGTGAACGGGCAAACAGCCATCGGGCTGGATATCACCCGCCAATCTGAAGGCAACACTCTAGAGATTTCGCGCGCAGTAAACATTGCCGTAGAAGAACTGCGAGATGTTCTTCCCGATGGTGTCGATCTTATTGTCTCAACAGATGATGGCATATTCATCGAAGGCGCTTTGAGCGAGGTGATCAAGTCCATCGGTTTGGCGACAGGGATTGTGATCCTTGTTATTTTCGCGTTCCTGCGATCCTTCCGCGCAACGCTTATCCCCGCTATCACCATTCCTGTCGCCCTGATCGGCACTTTAGCCGCCATCTGGTTGACGGGATTTTCGGTCAACACAATCAGCCTCTTGGCTTTGGTTCTTGCGACAGGAATGGTGGTCGATGACTCCATCGTCGTGGTCGAAAATATCGTGCGCAAACGCAAAGACGGCATGGGTGCCTTCGCTGCCGCTGCTGCTGGCACGAACGAGGTTTTCTTTGCCGTCATTTCAACCACTGCAACGCTTGCGGCAGTGTTTATTCCCATTTCCTTCCTCCCCGGTCAGGCCGGCGGCGTGTTCAGCGAGTTCGGCTTTGTGCTGGCTTTCGCGGTTACGTTATCGTCGATTGCAGCGCTGACACTAGCACCCGTTTTGGCGGCCCTTCTGGACCCCGGGAAGCAAAACGAGAAATCACCGCCCCAAGCAGCCCCCGGCCCCCTTTCTCGCGGATTCGACTGGGTGATTGACCGCGCCATTCGCGCGCCCCTCATGGTGCTGGCCGTCGCTTTCGGCTTTGCTCTCATCGCTCTGGGCGCGGCCAACACGCTCACGTCAACGATCACGCCGACAGAAGATCGCGGGTTCTTTTTGGTTCAAGCTCGCGGTGCCTCAGACACGACCGCGAGTTATCTGGATTCACAAATCGCCCAGATCGAAGACATCCTCGCGCCGTTTCAGCAGAGCGGCCAGATTACCTCGGTTCAAAGCATCATCGGCATCGGTGGCGGCACCACTGCCTTCGTTGTTGCACGCCTACCAGATTGGGCAGACCGCGATTGGTCACAGCAAGAGTTGATGGGCCCGATCAACGGCATGCTCTCGACAGTGCCCGGCGTGCAGGTTTTTGCAATATCACCGAACAGCCTGAATATTCGCGGCGGCGGTAACGGATTAACGTTTGCGGTGAGCGGAACCAACGTTGACGACATGACAGAGGCCGCATCCGATCTTGTTGCTGTCATGGCTCAGGACGACACCTTTTCCAATCCGCAGGTTTCAGGCGACAGCGTTCAGGCGCAGTTTGAAATCACAGTAGATCAGGAAATGGCAGGCGTCTTTGGACTGAACGAAGCCGACATTACCAAAACGATCAGTGCCTTGACCCAAGGCACCGTCGCGGTCAGCGTCTTTCTGGAGGATACGGAAACAGACGTACGCGTTGTCCCCGGCGGGCCGCCCATCAATGACCCCAACGATCTTGAGAACATCCAACTCCGCCTGCCCAGCGGCGCATATGTTCCCCTCTCTTCAACTGCGAAACTGACCCCCATCGTGAGCCAATCTTCGATCGAACGTCAGGGCGGCACGTTGGCTGTCTCGGTTCAGGCCAACCTCCCCGAGGGCGTTGATCTTGGCACAGCTATGGCCCGCGTAAACGCGCTCGCCGCTGAAACACTGCCTGAGGGCATGGGGATTGTTTACACAGGCGAGGCTGCGTCTTTGGGCGATAGCCAATCGGGCATGTATTTGGTGTTTGGCGTCGCTGGGATTGTGGTCTTCCTTGTTCTGGCCGCGCAATTCGAAAGCGTTGCGAGTGCAGTCGTGATTATGTTGACAGTGCCTTTCGGCATTGCTGCCGCGTTGCTGGCTATTTCGATCACAGGCGGCTCGCTCAACTATTACAGTCAGATCGGTTTGGTTCTACTGATTGGGGTCATGGCGAAGAACGGCATTCTAATTGTCGAATTCGCCAACCAATTGCGTGAAGCGGGCCAAGACATCGACAGCGCCATTCGAGACGCCCTGCGTCTTCGCATTCGGCCAGTGATGATGACAATGGTGTCCACTGTCTTTGGCGGCTTGCCTCTTGTTCTTTCAACTGGCGCTGGTGCCGAAGCGCGCGTGGCGGTCGGGTGGGTCATTGTCGGCGGGCTTGGTTTCGCTACCGTATTCACCTTGTCGCTGACGCCTGTGTTCTATCGCTGGATCACCGTTTGGGGCGCCGAACCCGGCGTGTCGGCTCGCCGCTTAAAGCAAGAACGCGACCTGTTTACGGAGGCAGAGCAGATCTGAACAGCACCTTTGCCGCGGCAGCGATAGCAGCTTTTGTGAAACGTGCGAAATCAAGCCGTGGCATTGGCAAAAAGCGCAATGTCTCGGTGAAACCCTTTTGAAGCAGAAAAACAGTGCAAATTTCTTAGCTGAAATCGGCTCCTGCGGTCCAAGTTGCCTTTTCGTTGGTTGGCTCGCCAAAATTCAGGTGCCACCCATGGTTCATTTTTGGGAGTTATCCTGCGCGTACTCGTCTTCCAAATACGCAGCTATTCGCGAGCACAGGCTTGAAGCTCGCGAATAGCAACGAACGAACAAAACGACATTCAACTGCCCGCCAGAGCCGAGAGCGTGAAAACCGACGTCATGCAACACTCCGTTTTTGCATATGCACACTCTAACGATTGCTCATTTTGCACTTAGCCGTCCGACAATTTGAATCCATGCCCCTCGGTATCTAACCAAGCTTTTACCGCGACTGCCGCAAGCGTAATGTCTTCAGCGCCCCCCATGCCCTTGTCATCAAGACCACCTTTGACAACGGTGACGCGGACATCGCCAAAAGGGAGCGCCGCGGCGACGGCCTCTTTGTCAACTTTGTCTGGTTCAGGCACACCCACCGTCACATCAACACGCATCTCGGAGGGGTGTTTGTAATTATAAAATATGGTCAAAGAGCTATGACGGATGGCATCAGAAATGCCACGCAAAGCAGCTTTGGTATAATCATGACCATGAACATCCGCGCCCATTCCAAGTTCACAAATCAGTGGTTTCATGAGGGTATCTCCACATCGTAGGAAACGGTAACGATTGCATTTGCAATCAAGGTTTTGTGCCCCATCATGCTAACTTCAAGTCCGCCCTTTACGGCTGCTGCCGAAACTGTTCCGACCGGTGCTTGGGCTTTGACCACGTCCAAATCTACAGCGTCTGGATCGGCTACGCCCACGCGGATATCAACGATCATCGCATCCAAAGGCAGATCGAAAGCCATACCTGCGACAAGAAAATTGCGATGCAAAGCATCATGCACAGCGCGGGCCGCTGCTTTGGTGTAATCCTGCCCTTTTAGATCGGTGCCCATGCCCATTTGAACGGCAAATTGCGTTTTTGGCATTGTCTCTAACCTCCCAATATTACGGTTTTCGAAAATTTCAATTCGGTGGTTCGCTGCTCGCGTGTCTTGCGCCTTGCCCCATCCTAGCGCGAGCTTGCTGAGTTCATCGATTGTCGCGCGATTTTTAGCTTCGCGAAGTCTTCTTCGGCGTGATAACTGGACCGTGTTAAGGGACTGGCAGAGACCATGGAAAACCCCTTGGCTTTGGCGATGCGCTCAAGCTTGGTAAACTCATTCGGAGTGACGTATCGGTGAACCGGATAGTGCTTTGGCGTCGGCTGCAGGTATTGCCCAATCGTCAGGAAATCGACCTCAGCAGCGCGCAGGTCATCCATCACCTGAAAGATTTCTTCTTCGGTTTCGCCCATGCCAACCATCAGGCCAGATTTTGTCGCAACATCAGCGTTCATGTCCTTCGCGCGTTTCAACAGATACAGCGATCCGAAATACCGCGCGCCGGGGCGCACCTTTAGATAAAGCCTCGGAACGGTTTCGATGTTGTGATTAAAAACATCCGGCCGCGCCGTCATCACGGTCTCAAGCGCCATCGCATCTGACATGCGAAAGTCCGGCGTGAGGATCTCGGTGGTCGTCTCAGGAGATTTGCGATGGATGGCGTTTAGCGTTCTGGCGAAATGCTCTGCGCCGCCATCGTCCAGATCATCGCGATCCACAGATGTGATGACCACATGGCGCAGACCCATTTTGGCGACAGTCGCAGCGACGCGCGCGGGCTCGAACACATCGAGAGCGTCGGGTTTGCCCGTGGCGACGTTACAAAACGCGCAGCCACGTGTGCAAATCTCGCCCATAATCATGAACGTCGCGTGCGATTTTGACCAACATTCACCGATGTTTGGGCACGCGGCTTCCTCGCAGACGGTCGTTAGGCGCTGGCCCTTCACTTCGGCATTTGTTTTTTCAAACATATCACCGCTGGGGGCACGCACGCGCAACCAAGGGGGTTTGGGCAAAGGCTTTGAAGCCTTTACTTTTGCCTTTTCGGGATGGCGTTCTTTCGACTTTTGGAATGCGGTAGCGATGTGCAACCTACCTTCGCTGTACGTGTTAAAATTTGGTTGCCTACAAGGTCCAACCAGTCGCGTTCCGCCTATTCATGGGGTCTCAAAAAGAACGGCGGAACGCAGTTGGACAATCAGAAAGCAATATGAGGCAAAGCTCTGATTACCCGTTGATGTCGATCAGGATTTTCAGGTGCTGCCCACCCGGATCGAGAAGCGCATCGAACCCTTCCGTCACGGCCTTATCCAGCGTCGTCTTCTTTGTGACGACCTGTTTGGCAGGGAGAGCGCCACTTGAAATCAGTTGGATCACCCGTGGCCAGTAATACGTCGGATAGCACCAAGAACCACGTATATCGATATCCTTGAAGGTCACTTGGAACCAGTCCAGCGGGTTTTCATGCGGGTGCAATCCCGTCACGACAACAGTGCCCTGTTTGCGCACGGCGTCCAGACAGTCTTTCAATGCGTGCTCATTGCCGACCGCTTCGATAGCAATGTCACAGCCAACACCGCCTTCGGTCGCGGCGCGAATGACCTCGCCGACGTTTTCTTTGGTTGGATTGATTGTCGTGATCCCGTCGACCATGTTTCGAACCAAATCCAAGCGCGTGTCGTTCGGGTCTGTTACAAACAACTGCCCTGCACCTGCTGCGCGCGCCGCCATCAATGTCAAAGCACCGATGGGCCCTGCCCCAGTGACCAGAACCGAATTCCCGGCCTGTACGCCAGCGCGATCGCAGGCATAGACCGCCACGGCAGTCGGCTCTACCAATGCGGCTTCTTCATCGCTCATTTCATCCGGGATTTTGGCGACGTTATATTCATTCAACGTGGAATATTCCGCCATACCGCCCCAGCCCCAGCTGAGACCCGTCACAGCGATCTCGTCGCTCAGGTGAAACAAGCCACGGTCTGAATAGTAATCACCGCTGCGCGGCATAATCAGTGGCTGAACCGAAATGCGATCACCCGGCTTGACCGAAGTGACACCTTCGCCCACCGCATCAACGACACCGCCATATTCGTGACCCAAAATTTGCGGCCCCTGCGCACCTGTAAACGGATGCGGCTCGGTCGGGATAAAGATCGGCCCGTATGCGTATTCATGCAGATCGGTTCCGCAGATGCCGACATATTTGTTGCGAATGCGAACCTGACCTGCGGCGGGCTTTTCGGCGGGTGCCTCAATATCCTCTAACCGTAGGTCCTTGGCAGCGTGAAATCTCAGTGCTTTCATTTCTTCCTCCACTCTTGATAATCAATATAAGCAACAAGCGTGCCAACGCTGGAGTCATAGCTATTTTGCAAACAGCTCACGCCTATGACTGAATGCTCTTCGAACTTGACCCAATCGCAGAAAAGCCGGCCCCTTATGCCCGCTTTACAAGCATTCGGAACCGGCTTTCAGCATTGTGAATCGCTTCGAACGCGCTTAGCGAATTCTGTTTGTGTCAGGTCCAAACACCAACAGGTCAGCGGGGTCGAAATGGATATTCACCTCCGCCTTGGTGTGCGTGCGCACATCGCGGCTCGCAGAGACTTCGATCTCTTCGCCGCACAAGTCAAAGAAAAATTGCAGCGAAGACCCAAGATCGAAATGGCGACTTTCGCTACAGTTCAGCGAATGGTGATGCTCTTGCTTGTCCAAGAAGATGTGTTCAGGACGAAGACCGATCTTGATTTCACCCTCTGCTCGAACCGGCAACATGATCTGTTGGCCATCCTTTAGCGTCGCAACGCCGCCAGAGGCTTGCGCTGTGATAAAGTTCATAGGAGGTGAGCCGATGAAGCCCGCAACAAACATGTTGTTAGGATCGCGATACAGATCGAGCGGGGTGCCGACCTGTTCTAACCCACCTTGATTAACCACTGCAATTCTATCGCCCATCGTCATAGCTTCGACCTGATCGTGGGTGACATAAACGGCCGTTGTTCCAAGGGTGCGTTGTAGATTTCGGATCTCCGATCTCATCTCGACGCGCAAGCGGGCATCAAGGTTCGACAAAGGTTCGTCAAATAGGAAGGCTGTGGGTTCGCGCACCATAGCGCGCCCCATTGCAACGCGTTGACGCTGTCCACCTGACAAAGCACGCGGGCGGCGGGACAGATAGTCCGTAAGCCCCAGCATCTCTGCCGCGTTTGCGATACGTTTTTCTATTTCCGCCTTGTCGAATTTGTGAATTTTCAAACTGAACGCCAGATTGTCCTTCACAGTTAGATGCGGGTAGAGCGCGTAATTCTGAAACACCATAGCGATGTTGCGTTCTTGGGGGGACAAGTCGTTGATCGGTTGATCATTGACCGAAATCACACCGCCGGAAATGTCTTCCAGTCCAGCGATTGACCGCAAAAGCGTGGATTTCCCACACCCAGACGGGCCGACCAGGACCATAAACTCACCCTCTTCGATAGAAAGCGACACTTCCCGAAGTGCATGATACGAGCCGTAGAACTTCTCTACATTGATGATGTCAATTTTGCCCATTTTGTTATCTCCGGTTTGTTTACTTACTTGACGCCGCCTTGCGTCAAACCACCGATCAGCCATTTTTGGCAGAACAGCGCGATGAAATAGACAGGGATGATCCCAGCGCTTGACGCTGCTGCCATGTGTCCAAAATTTACTCGCCGCTCGCCCTGAAAGAGCGAGATGCCGACAGTCAAAGTTCTGCTGTTGTCATCAAACGTCATTGCCTGAGCAAAGAGCAGTTCGTTGAAAGCCAATATGAAACAGATCAGGCCCGTTGCGATCATTGCCGGGTAAAGCAAGGGAACGGTCACGGTCAAAAGCGTGCGGAAGTAGCTGGCTCCGTCTAGCCAAGCCGCTTCGTCCAATGCCTTGGGAACCTGCAAAATGTAGCTGCGCATTAGCCAGAACGCCACGGGCACATTCATCAAGCCATAGATCAAGACCATGCCCGCCGTTGAGTTCAAAAGCCCCAATGACTGCATCAAGACAAACAGCGGGATCAAAGCGATGATCGGGGGCGCAACATAAGACGCAAGGATCATGTCTGGCAGGAAGGATTTCCCCACTTCCAGCTTTAGCATCGCATAGGTCGCCATAACGGCCACACCGAGCGTGACAAACACGCTAAGCGCTGCGGCTTGGATGGAGTTCAACACAAAGGACAAAAGCGGTATGCGCGTGAATGCGACGACCCAGTTCTCGGCCTCGACCGCTTCGGGAAGAAAGTTGCCTTCGACAACGTCGACCGGTGACTTGAACGAGGTCGAGACCAGGTAAGCGATTGGAAGCATGAAGAAGACGATTATCACTGCAAGAGCCAACCAGACCAGGATCATCCGACGCATACGGCCCTTTTCAGCCTTTGGCGTCCATGTTTTTGACAGCGTGATCAATTCGGGTTTGAAATCGAATTCTCTGCCGTTTTCAGGCGAGACGGGCTGCTGAATAGATTGGGTCATAGTCTGGCCTCCGCTTTGTTGTTTAGAAGCACGATGGGCAAAGTGACGATCGAGATCACAACGGCAAAATAAAGCGTTTGAGCTGCGGCAAGGCCGAGATCAAACTCCTGCAACGCAGTGCGCCAGATCACATAGGTTGACATATCTGTGGCTCCGCCTGGCCCGCCTTGCGTTAGAACAAAGATCAAATCGAAGGTCTTGAAGGCCATGACCATGCGGATCAGCAAAATTGACAGCAAAGCTGGTGCCAGCATCGGCAAGGTGAGTTTAAAGAACGTCGTCTGAGAATTCGCGCCGTCCAGCGCTGCGGCTTCAAAGACATCCTCTGGCAAGGATTGCAGTGCGGCATAAGCAAGGATCACAATGAAAGGCGTCCATTGCCAAGTGTCCGCCAGCATTATCGACGGAAAGGCAAATCGCCCGTCCCCGAGGATCGAAATCGGTTGCTCAATAAATCCAGCGCGAGACAGCAGGCTATTGATCCAGCCAGTCGGGCTGAGCAGCAGCTTCCAAGCGATGCCAACCATGACCGGCGGCGTCATTAAGGGGAGCAAAATGATCGCGCGTAGAAACTTTCCGTTTCTGACCGAAGTGAACAACAGATAGGCAATCAGCAAGCCCAAGACCAGTTGAAGCACCGAAACTGAAACGGCAAAAATAACGGTTGTAATGATACTTGAGGTAAAACTCGTACCTGTCAGCATCCAGCTGAAGTTTTCCCAGCCATCATAACTTTGAAACGTATTCGCCAGTGTTGATCGGCTGACTGACAACGCGATCAAATACACCAATGGATATACAAAAAACGCGGCCAGTCCGGCCATTACCGGCACCAGCATAAGCCAACCCGCGGTTGATCTTTTGCGAATTAAAGGTCTCATTTCACCTACCCTCCCCTCGTCTTAACAGCGGATGTTTGCTCGATTTCACGATCGCGCCGATTTCACAGCGACGTGCTGTGGTCTTCAAAACACGCGTTGCCCGCCCGAGGAGGGCAACGCGCAATGATGAATGATCAGCGCAGGATACGCTCCCATGCGCGCTGTACGCCGTTCATCGTGTCTTCTGGGGATTTCTGCCCAGCAAGCATCGTGGCAAGATCGCGGCTCAGGATTTCCAGCAGCTGCGGCGCATCCGGACCTGTGGGCCACGCCATTGCGTTGGCCAAAGCGTCACCGATGATCTCATGCGTCTGCGGCGCGGCTGTTTGATAAGTCGCGTTCTGGATCGTCGAGGTGCGGAATGGGTCAATGCCTGTCCCGTTGGTTGCCGACATCGTCAAGCACATTTCAACGCCAGAAATCCACTTGATGAACTCCCAAGCGATTTCCTGCTTTTGAGATTGAGGCGACAAACAAACACCAAAGCCCGCATTCAATGCAGCGCGGCTGTCGGCGGCGTTTCCGCTTGTCGTTGGAAGTGGAACAACGCCCCATCTGTCTTTAACCGCGGAATCTGTGTCTTGCGCAGCGTTCAGCGCCAGATCCATCCAGCCTTCTTTGGTCACAACCCGGCCACCAAGGAACAGCGCTAGACCCTCGGCATAGCCGATCTCGGGCGGCGTCGGTGACGCATGGGGGGACATCGCAGTGTAGTTTTCTGCAACCGCCAGCATCTCAGGCGTGTTCAACGCTGGTCGACCTTCTGCGTCGAGGAAGTTCGCACCAAAGTTGGCGACACGGTTTGCAAATGTCGAAACATTCAACAGTGGTACAGGCATACCCATCAACGAGTGGCCGTGAATGCCTTCGCTGCTTAGTTCCGACGTGGCTTGTTCTGCCAGCGCGTTCAGATCGTCCCAAGTCTTTGGCAGATCTGCGCCAAGACGGTCCAGCAGTTCCTTATTGTAGTAGAGCGCGTGGTTGTCTGCATCGTAAGGCAGCGCGTAGCGACGGTCTTCATATAGCGAATAGGCGTCATAGACGTTCTGGATGAAGTCATCGGGCTGCACTTCAGCCTTATCGCGTTCAATCATATCGGTGATATCGACGGCCAGACCGTTAGCAGCCAGAGCGCCGATGGTGCAGTACCAGTTTTGATAAACATCGTAACGGTTTGCACCGGACTGCTGATCAAGCGCGACCTGCTGGTACATCGCGCCCATCGGTACGGCGTCGATGTTAACAGTCACACCGGTTTTTTCTTTAAACGTTCGTGCGGCAATCTCAGCGCCGCCAACATGTGGCTGCGCGATCATTACCGTCAATTCATCAGTGCTCTGAGCAAGCACTGGCGCGGCCAAACCCGTTAGCGCCGTGCCACCAAAAGCAGCGGTTCCGGTCTTCAAAAGCGTTCTGCGACTAATTACACCCTTCGTTCTTGAGACAGTCATTATCTTCCTCCCATTCATTGTTAGTCTTGTGCAGGTGGCATCGAAAGCGCACCTTGCAGACTTATAAGCAACAAGCATGCCAAGATTGATAATTGTCAGAATTCTCTGAGGAAAATCGCGTTTCACGCTGAAGTCAGGCGACGTTGCAGCGCGTTTTTTTCGGCGCGATTGCTGCAGGGAAAAAGACGGCAGTTTCCGCCTGATCTGTTGCTGCGTCTGGACCTTGGGCTTTAAAAATTTCGATCCAGCGTTTTTTCACACAGCTTGTTGACCCCCGCATGCAGCAAGATGGTCAGCGTTGCCAAAACGATCAACGCAGCAAACATCAAATCCGTCTTGGCCCGCCCATTTGCCAATAGCATCAGGTAGCCAAGCCCTCTCGATGCGCCGACCCATTCGCCAATGATCGCGCCAATTGGCGCGTAAACAGCTGCCAGTCGCAAACCACTGCCAAAGCCCGGCAGCGCTGCGGGCACCCGGATCCGCCACATGATACGCCAAGGCGCTGCGCCCATCACGCGGGCCATGCCGATCCAGTCCCTATTCGTGCGCATCAACGCATCGAAAAAGGAGGATGTGACGGGAAAGTAGATTATGATCAAAGCCATCGTGATTTTCGACCACATGCCAAAGCCCAACCACAATGTCAGGATTGGGGCCAAGGCAAAGACAGGCACCGACTGTGAGAAGACCAAAATCGGTCTAACCAAGGCCCGCGCAGTGGGCGAAAACGCCAAGCCAATAGCCGAGACAAAGCCGAGCAATGCCCCCAAGGCCAGCCCTATCAACACCTCTGCCATTGTTATGGCCGCGTGTTCTGCCAAGAGCGCCCTGTCTTTCCAGATGGTTTCAAAAACCAACGCGGGGGGAGGCAAAATAAACCGAGCAACCCCTGTGGACCAAACGAGCAATTGCCATAAGGTCAGTGCCAAAAGAGTTGCGGCAATCGATGCGCGCCAGCCGCTCAACGTTGCACCTTGAAGCCGGCCCAAGCCGCATCGAAAAACGCGCGTTCCAGTGAAACTGCCTGAGCGAACATGTCTTGGACTTCATCGCGTGCAGCTTGGTCCAAGCCATCCCAAACCGCGTCGAGTTGGCCACGCAAATAGGCGACCACACCTTCAAAACCATCGCCCGAGTGCAGGGTGATCCATTCACCGAACCAGAATGGCAGCTCGCTCGCGCGATGTTCAACGGGGCGGGCCCATTCCAGATAAACCCATTCTGCCACGACCAAGACGGACAGCATAAGTTCATAGCGACCAGATATCCGCGCCTTGTGCATTAAGGCTTGGAACGCTTGCGTTTCGGGAGCAGCCGTCGCGACGCTAGGAACGTTCAATGCCTCCATCGATCGGAGGAAATATGTGTTTTCTGGCCCACAAATAAGGCCCAAGAACTGCGCGCCGGGAACGCCATCCGCCAACGTAGGCGCGTGCGCCACAGCCGAGGCGAGCAAGCGCACAAATCCATCGATGAACTGATAATCTTGTTGCAAATAGCCCGCCATTTTTTCGATCTCTAGCGTGCCTTGGGCAAGCGCGTCAGTAAATGGATGCTCGGTTGCGGCGCGCCAGTCCGTCGCCACCTGTTTTTTGAGATATTCGCTTGCTTGCATCATTGCTTCCTTAATTTCTTCAGCAGCGTTGCCTGCGCTAACAGCACATCCGCAGCATCCACTGGGCGCGGGATCGCTCCCGATGGTGCCTCGACATCGCTCAACCCGCTTTGTGTCATGATTAAAATGGTCTGCCCGAGGCGCGCCGCTTCGCCCGGGTCATGGGTGACCAGCAAAACTGTACGACCTACGAGCAATTCTGCTGTCAATTCCTGCATTTGCGCCCTTGTCAGAGCATCAAGAGCCGAGAACGGCTCATCCAGCAAAACAACAGAGCGATCCTCCATCAAGGTCCGCGCTAGGGCGACCCTTTGGCGTTGCCCGCCCGACAACTCATTGGGACGTTTATGCAGGTGTGCTGCAAGTCCGACACGCTCTAAAACCGCGCGGCCCATGGCTTTATTCGCGACCTCACCCCGAAGCCGCGCGCCAATCAACACATTGTCCAGAGCCGTCAGCCAAGGCAGCAAAAGATCATCCTGCGCCATAAGCGCGACGTTGCCGCCACCTGCCATAGCGCCGTCCAGATCAATACCATCGCCAAGTCCCGCAAAAAGCCGCAAGACCGTGGATTTCCCCACCCCGCTCGCCCCTAAAAGACAGGTCCATTCGCCTGCCCTCACCGTCAGGTCCAACCCTTCAAAAATTGACTGATCGCCAATTTTCGCGTGGCCTGTCAGATATAAGGCAGGAGCAATGCTCACGGGCGCAATCCCATGTCCCAAAACCCGACTTCGAGTTTTGTCGCCATGTCGAAGCGCCTGCAAAGTGCAGGCCATCTTGGGCAGGATTCAGGGTTGTCTCCTAGGCGGCGCTGAACTGCATTGTCTATCAATGCCCCCACATCACGGCAAAGCTGTTGGTATTCGTCGCTGGCGTATGTGTTGATCCATTCTGAATATGTATCACAGGTTTTGGCCGCCGCGAGCGCCGCCCCGATCTCACCATACCCCATAACGCAAGGGGCAAGCGCCGCCAGCAAATCCAAAAGATCACCAGAGTGGCCCGCATCCAGAACATATCGGGTATAAGCGAGGTTCTCGGGTCGCTCTTGCGTGGTGAACAAATCTGCTTCGCTCACCCCTGCCGCTGCACAGGTTTTCACATGTAACGCGATTTCATCATTGATCAGCGCATTCACCGTGCCTGCGGCAAGACGCATTTCGTCCACTGTATCTGCCTTGGTCACTGCCAGTGCCCAAGCGCGAGAGAAGTGGATCAGGAAGACATAGTCCTGCTTTAAGTAGTGCAGAAAAGCAGCGCGCGGCAAAGTACCATCACCTAGCCTTTCAACAAACTTGTGCCTAGTATAATCGGTCCAAGCGGGGGTTGCCCCCCGCCAAGACTGGAACGTGTTACCGTAACTCATTCTGCACCCAGATCAATCGCGAGGGCCGAAACGGGACGCGTTCCTTCAACCAACCCACTGTCGGCCAAGAACTGTTCAAACCGTGTGTAGCGGCCTTCATCTAGGGCTTCGGGGCGCAGCGCAAAACGCGGCAGAGTATCAACCCAAGCCTTGGCATTTAGCTCATCATCCAGTTCGGGGGCATACCCCTTGAACAGCTCCCACGAAGCGTCTGGGTTGTTGACAATATACTGCGTGGCCAATTCCGTCGCCCGCAAGAAGCCCCGCACTTGGCCGAGATCCATAAGATCGGGATTAGCCACATAAATCAGCTCGTCATAGGTCGGGACGCCTTCCTCTTCCACATAGAAACAATGGCCTTCGACGCCCTCAATTTCCATCTGATTCAGTTCGAAATTGCGATAGGCCCCGATGACCGCATCCACCTGCCCAGACATCAGCGATGGGGAGAGCGAGAAGTTCACATTGACCATTTCAACGTCACTCAAGCTTACGCCGTGATTGCCCAACATAGCGGTCAGAACAGCCTCTTCTACGCCAGCAACTGAAAAGCCGATTTTGCCGCCCTTTAGATCACCGATCTCTTTGATGGGACCGTCTTCCAGCACCAACAGGCAATTCAAAGGCGTCGCCACTAAGGTTCCAACGCGGATAAGCGGCAGACCTTCTGCAACATGCAAGTGTTGGCTCGGCTGGTAGCTGACAGCAATGTCGCCTTGGCCAGCTGCCACCAGCTTTGGCGGCGCGGATGGATCAGCGGGGGGGATGATTTCGACATCCAGTCCTTGGTCGGCAAAATAGCCCAACTCTTCAGCAACAATGATCGGCCCATGATCGGGGTTAATGAACCAGTCCAACAACAGTGTCATTTTCTCTTCGGCAACAGCCGGTGTCGCCAGCAAAAGGGTGGCGGCGGTAGCTAGGTATTTCATGTGTCTTTTCTCCTTAATCTCCGAGGGCGAGCAGCTTGATGTCTCCCCCCCACTGCTTTGAAAGTCGTTCAGCCGCTTGCCAGGCGCGAAGGCCCGAGCGGCACGCCAATACGGCGCGTTGATGTGTGTCAGGGCTTGGGCCATCTCGCCCGAAATCCGCGACTGAGAGGCGCTGCGCTCCGCGCAAAACTGGCCCGTGCTCATCAATCGCTCTTAGATCAATGAGCCAGTCGGTGTTCTCGACGGCGTCGGCGTCTATGAAACTTGGGTTCGCCCTTGGGTTTGGCGCGCTATCAAAACGAAAACCACCAAAGCGCAACGCGGCCGCGTCATAACTCACGAGTTGTCCTAAAGAAGCGCGATCACCGCTCGCCACAGCCAGCGCCATCTGCGCTTGCAAGCTGCCAATCACACCAACGCTCGGCCCCAACACTCCGTCGGCATCGCACGAACCCAAACGATCCGGCAAATTTGGGAACACCGCGCGCAAGCCCGGCGCGCCTGCGCAAAATCCGCCGCAGTACCCGTCGCGCCCCACAACGCTGGCGCTTATCAGCGGTTGACCCGTTTCTAGACAATGATCCGAGGCGATGTAGCTCGCAGCGAAACTATCAGCGCAGTCCAGAACCACGTCCATTCCCGCGCAAAGTGACGCTGCATTGCCGGGGTCAAACCGCGCTATCTGGGTTTCAATCTCAACCTCAGAATTCAACGCCCTCAGCGCTTGGGCGGCGACGTCCACCTTGGGTTTTCCAATATCATTTTCGCGAAAGAGCGTTTGCCGATGCAGGTTACTCAGCGCCACAACATCGCGATCCACCAAACGGACCCGCCCTACACCAGCGCCCACAAGATACTGCAAAACAGGTGCAGCCAAGCCACCCGCGCCAATGACTAGGACCGAAGCCTTAGCCAATCGCGCCTGCGCTTGCTCGCCTTGAACGGCGACCTGACGGGCGTAACGGCTCATGGGCAAACTCGCAGCCATTCGCGCACCCGCGCATCAGGATCATCGTTCATTGTGATGTCAGTCACGGCAGAGACAATGTCAGCGCCAGCCTCGAATGCACCGCCCGCTCGCTCAACCGACATTCCGCCAATGGCCACCAGCGGAATGTCACCAATCCGCTCTTTCCAGACGGATAGTTTTTCGACCCCCTGCTGGTGCCATTTCATCTTTTTCAGGATGGTCGGATAGACGGGCCCGAGGGCCACATAATCGGGCGATAGCGCCAATGCGCGTTCGAGTTCCGCCTCATCATGGGTGGAAACGCCTAGTTTAATATTGGCTGCCCGAATGGCGGTGATGTCGGCGATATCCAAGTCTTCCTGCCCAAGGTGCAGCCAGTCACAGCCAAGCTCAATCGCGAGTTCCCAATAATCGTTAACGACCAAGACTGCGTCATGCGCACGGCACAGGTCTCGCGCCTCGAGCAATTGCGCGCGAACGAGCGCAGCTGGCTGGTCTTTGATCCGAAGCTGCACCAGCTTCACGCCAAGAGGCAGGGTGCGGCGTAGCCACGCAACATCGTCAAAGATGGGATAAAAAGAATGCAACGTCACAAGAGAGCCTTTCCGATAACTGGCGTGGACGGCGCGGCCATATCGCGCGGCTCCATCGGATCAGCGGCGGCGGCCAATGCGCCCGCTTCTACCGCGCGGGCAAAACCTTCGGCCATCGCAGCGGGATCGCCTGCCTTGGCAACTGCTGTGTTCAAAAGCACCGCGTCAAAGCCTAGCTCTATTGCATGAGCTGCTTGACTAGGCAGACCGAGACCCGCGTCCACCACCAAAGGAATGTCGGGAAAATGGGCGCGAAGACTGCGCAGACCATAGATGTTGTTCAGCCCCAAGCCGGTGCCGATCGGCGCGCCCCAAGGCATGAGCACTTTGCACCCCACCTCGACGAGCCGCTCGCACAGCACCAAGTCTTCGGTGCAATACGGAAACACCTCGAACCCGTCTTCGATCAAAGTTTCGGCCGCTTCTACCAAGCCAAAAGGATCAGGCTGCAAGGTATCGCCCTGACCAATCACCTCTAGCTTGATCCAATTGGTATCAAACAGCTCTCGCGCCATTTGCGATGTTGTCACGGCCTCGCGCACCGAATGACATCCAGCGGTGTTGGGCAAAACAGCCACGCCCAGATCTTTGATCAATGACCAAAAATCCTGACCTGCTTGCTCACCACCGGCCTCACGGCGCACCGATACCGTGGCAATTCCCGCGCCTGAACGGCGAAACGCGTCAGCCAAGATCGCGGGTGATGGGTATTGCGCCGTGCCCAACATCAGGCGCGATTTGATTTCTTTTTCGTAAAATATCGGCATCCTATCCCCCTTGCCTTGGCGCAACCAATTCAACGCGATCGCCATTCTTGAGATTTGTCTGAGCGCGCAGGCCAACAGGTACGAAACCTTCATTCACCGCAGTGGCGACTTTGGCGTCAGCTTTGCCCAGCTCCATCAAGAGTGCTTCCAAAGTCGCGGCGTTGCTTTCAATGGGCTCGCCATTAACGATAATCTTCATACCAAACCTCCGGAGGTCTTCCGCCGACCAGCAAATCCGCTGTCATTTCGGCCATTTTGGGTGCCAACAAAAATCCGTGCCGGAACAACCCGTTGACGTAGACGCGATCTTGCATGTGACGAATGCGCGGCTGATTGTCGGGGAAAGCGGGGCGTGCATCGACGCCGATTTCCAGCAATTCCGCATCGCCAAAAGCTGGGTGCAGCGCGTAGGCTGCATTGATCAATTCGCTGACCGAGCGCAAAGTTGCTCGGCTGCGCTCGCCGCTCTCGATCTGCGTCGCCCCGAGCATGAACACCCCGTCACCGCGCGGCACAATGTAGAGCGGAAAGCGCGGGTGTAGCAGGCGCACAGGGCGGTGCAGTTTCACATCCTGACAGCGCACCACAAGCATTTCGCCCTTAACGCCGCGCAAATCAGGCAAGCGGTCTCTGGCCGCCAAGCCACGGCAATCAATGACTTGGCCATTTGACGCAGACCCATCGAAGGAAAAGGTAACACCGTCTTTGAGCAAGCGATCTAACAGACCTTGAAGCGTTGCCCTTGGATCGAGATGCGCTTCTTCCTCAACGAAAAGCGCTTTTGAGAACCCGTCACCAAGGTGCGGTTCTTTCTCTGAAAGATCACTCTTGTCCAACAGCATTGCGCGGGGCACACGTCGCGCAAAGGTCCTAAGCTCGCTTTGATCGCGCCCTAGGGCAACCACCAGGGTTCCTTTTCGCTGCACCTCTGAGCCTTCGCGCGCCCACCAATCGGCAGCAAGGCGTCCTTGCCTTATGACCTCTGGCTCGGCAGTCGCTCCTTCACATTCAGGGGCTAGCATCCCGCCAGCCCACCAACTGCAAGCGTGCTTGCTTGGCATGCCAGCGGGATCAACCAGCTGCACCTTAGCGCCGTGCCTGTGCAGCGCGGCCGCAACCGTGAGCCCGCACACACCTGCGCCCAATATGGTGAATTCCGACATCATCCCCACAGCCCGTGGAAGTGGTGAACTGGTCCGTGTCCGTGGCCTACATTCAATTCATCAGATCGCAAGATTGCGCGGTGCAGCCAGTCATGAGCGCTGCGCACCGCGTCTTCCAAGCCCTGCCCTTTCGCCAGACCCGCGGCAATTGCGGAAGAATAGCTACAGCCAGTGCCATGGGTGTTCTGGGTCGCGACACGGGGCGCGGAAAAGGCTGTTTCGCCATTTCTGGTGCACAGATAATCGGTGCAAATGTCCCCTTCTGCGTGCCCCCCTTTCATCAGCACGGCTTGTGGGCCAAGCGCCAACAATTCATGGGCTTGCGTCAAGACTGGGACATCTTTGCCACCCAGCAGCTTGCAAGCTTCGGGAAGGTTCGGAGTCAATACAGTAGCACGCGGCAAAAGATGGGTTTTCAAAGCGTCGATCGCGCTGTCAGCCAAAAGCGTATCGCCTGACTTTGCGACCATCACAGGGTCAAGAACCACAGGTTTCTCAAAGCCTTGCAAAGCACCTGCAACCGCCTCAATCAACGATGGAGTGCCAAGCATTCCAATCTTGATCGCGCCAATCTCAATGTCTGAAAGGACCGCCTCTATCTGCGCGACAACCACGTCGTCTGGTACGGCGTGAATGGCGCTCACGGTCTGCGTATTCTGCGCGGTAATCGCTGTGATGACGGACCCGCCATAGACACCAAAAGCGCTGAACGTCTTAAGATCGGCCTGAACACCAGCGCCGCCACCCGAATCCGAGCCCGCGATTGTCAGTGCCTTTGCCACCATCAGCTTCGTCCTCCTATTTTTAGGTTTGGACGGGCAAAGGACAGCCAGAAACGATCAATAGATCCAAGTGCTGTTTCCTCCGCCGGTCCTAACCGGTTCAGGTTCAATGGGTTTGCGCATGTCGCGCATCTCAGCCCTATAAAGGGGGCACCCCAACAGTCATGAGCGACGCTAGACCCTCTCTCCAGCATCGTCAAACAGATGCAAGTTTCGGACATCGAAACTCACAATCTCGGTAGTATTTTCTTCCAGTATCACTTGCCCGGGGGCGCGTATCTTGACGATCTGATCCCCAAGAAAAGCGTTGATGATCGTGTAGCTTCCAAGCGGTTCGACTGAACTGATTGTCACCTCAACGCTTGGGTTTCCTTCGCTATTGCCGATCCAAATGTCTTCGGGACGCACACCAAGCGTCCCCTTGCTGCCAATGCGCGTTGATCCATTGATTGGGATTGACGGCAGTGACCCGCTCTGAAAATGCGTTCCGGTTTCGGCAAATTGTCCCTCGAAAAAATTCATCGGCGGAGAGCCGATAACTTCAGCAACGGCAAGCGAACACGGCTCGCGGTAGACCTCGTCAGGGGTGCCGATTTGAGTGATTTTTCCGTCGATGATCACCGCGACACGATCTGAGATCGCCATCACTTCTTCTTCGTCATGGCTGACGTAGACAAAAGTTTGGTTGTTCTCGCGTTGAAGACGCTTTAGCTCAACTCGCATTTCTTCGCGCAAGCGGGCATCAAGTGCCGCAATGGGTTCATCAAGCAATATCGCGCGGCTTTCCGCAGCGAACGCGCGGCCCAGCGCGATGCGTTGACGTTCGCCGCCCGACATCTGCGCTGGGTTTTTGTGAAGAATGTGGCTTACGTGTAAAACTTCCGACACGAAATCGAGCCGTTTCGCGATTTCACTCTCAGGCGCATTGCGCTCTTTTAACGGAAAGATGATGTTCTCGCGTCCAGTCATATGTGGAAACAACGCAAGATTTTGAAAAACCATGGAAATATCCCGCTCGGAGACATCCAAATTGGCGCCGTCCCTACCAGATAGCGTGACTGTTCCTTCGTCGGGTTGAAGCAGCCCAAGGATCAGTTTCAGGATCGACGACTTACCTGTCGAAGGCGGACCAAAGATACCGAAAAATTCGCCCTGCTGCACGGTCATGTTAATTGGCCCAAGGGTAAATTCTGGGAACTTTTTGATCGCATTCGTAATTTCAATTGCCGACATTCTATTGCCCTCCCAGCCTGCGGCCCGTTTCCAAGTCAAAGGCCATGCTGGCCGCGGAAGGCAGAAAGAACTGTACCTCGTCCCCAACGTTCAGCCGTGCTTGATCGTCGAATGCGAGAAACATGGTTTCCTGCACTTGGAGGTGCGCCAGCCGCTTTGGGCCGACCCGCTCCAAAACTTCGACTCTACCGTGCATTTTGATGTCGTTGTCGGCGCGATTATCGCCAAAGTAGATGTCCTGTGGGCGGATCCCAAACGATCCACTATGAACCTTCGCATCAGAGGTGAAATCTGCTTTCACCTGCCCGAGCAACGGAATTTCAGCGCCGCCGTGCAACATTAGATGCAAGGCACCGCGTTCATCGCGCAACTCGCCATCCACAAGGTTCATGCGCGGGCTGCCGACAAAGTTGGCAACAAACCGGTTTTGCGGATCGTTATAGATGTCTAGCGGCGCGCCATACTGCATCAGCTTGCCCTGATCGATGATCGCGATTTTGTCGGCAAGGCTCATTGCTTCGATCTGATCGTGGGTGACGTAGATCATCGTTTGGCCGAACTCATGTTGAAGCACCTTTAGCTCCGCGCGCATATAGGCGCGAAACCCTGCATCGAGATTCGAAAGCGGCTCGTCCAAGAGGAAAATACGCGGCTCAACAATGGCAGAGCGACCGATGGCAAGTTTCTGCATTTCGTTGACAGAGAGGCTCGCGGCGGGTTGATGCAAGCGATGCGAGATGCTCATCCGCTCTGCCATTGCCATGACGCGGCGTTCGATCTCGGATTTTTCGACCTTCTTCACCTCAAGCCCGTAGGACAGGTTTTTGTAGACACTCAGATGGGTGAAAATCGCGTAATTCTGGAACACAAACCCGATGTTGCGATCCTGCATGCGTACGTGGCTCAGGTCTTGACCATCAAAGGCGATTGCGCCGTCTGAAACGTCTTCGAGCCCTGCAATCATATTCATGGTCGTCGTCTTGCCGCAGCCAGAGGGGCCTAACAGTGCAACGAACTCCCCTTCTTCGATGTCGATCGAAATATTGTCGACGGCGGTAAAGTCACCGAAGCGCTTGGAGACATTCTGGAGTTGGATGGATGACATTCTCTGCTCTTCCCTATTTCTTGGCCATGTAGGACAGGCCCTTGACCGCAAGGATGCTAAGCCCAATCAGGATCGAGAGGCCGATGGTTGCCACATAGGCCCATTCCAGCTCGCCAAAGGTTTGCTTGTATAGGAACACCGAGATGGTTTCGGTCTGCACGCCCGGCCCGCCTTTGGTCATGATGAAAACCAGATCAAAAATCTTGAAGCATTCCACAGCCCGCAACACGAGCGCGATGATGATTACGGTCTTCATGCGGGGCAGAATGATCTTAAAGAAGTTCTGCCAGTTCGATCCGCCCAGCAGTTTCGCCGCCAAAAGTTGATCGGATGGCACACCCAACATTCCCGCCAAAAGGATCAAGAACATCAACGGCGTCCATTGCCATATATCTGCGATAATCACGGAAATCATCGCGCGGTTTACATCCGTTAGCCACGAAAATTCTGCAGGCAGGCCAAGGTGGTCGTTGACCGGACCTGTGCCTTGGAAAAGCAGAAAGAACATCAGTCCAACCACAGCTGGGACGATCATCATTGGCGTCAACATGATCGAGTAGAAAACCTTCCGTCCCGGAAACTGGTCGATAAAGAGATACGCGAGCGCCATGCCAAGGAAAAACTGCGCAGGAACCGCGATGATCATGATCAGCACTGTGCGCCAGAGCGCGCCCCAAAAGCGGGGATCGGTGATCATAAACCAGTAGTTTTCACCCCAGTTGAACACCTCCCAAGCCTGATACCAAGGGATGCCTTCCAGCGGCGTCCACCACGTGAAGGAAAGGTAGAGCTGCATCAAAAGCGGGAAGACCACGATGAATAGCAATAACAGAAGTGTCGGCAGCACAAACCAAAAGCCCATGCGTGGCCCGTCGCGCGCGACCTCTTGCCAATAGCTCGTGCTCTTGTTTTGCGAGGTGTCGGGAACAGTTTGATCGCTCATTGCTTCAAAGCTCCAAAGGTAAGGCCGCGCACCAGATGTTTCTGAATCATCAGACCGAACACGACGGGGGGAATGGCGGCAATTACTCCGAGCGCGGCTTTCATACCGTACATTTGCCCGCCCATCGCCGAGGTCAGCGTCGCCATGTAAACTGGCAGTGTGACCCATTCTTTTTGCGTCAATAGCAGCGCGAGCAAGTAATCTGACCAATTGAGGATGAAGACAAAGAGCGCGCAGGTCGCCAGTCCCGGCTTCACGATGGGAAGGGTGATGCGATAAAACACACGCCAGTAGGAACAGCCTGCAACGCGCGCGGCGTCTTCGATTTCGACGGGCACTTCTTCAAAGAAGGTCTTCATCAGCCAGAACGCAAAGGGAAGCGTGACAATTCCGTAGATCAGGCTGAGACCCCACCAAGTATCGACGGCGCCGATAAAAGCCCACATCACCATGACAGGGATCATCACGGCAAGCGGTGGAAACAGGCGTAATTGTAGGACCGACAGCGGCAAAGATTGCGCAAGTCCAAAGCGGACGACGGCATAAGATGAAAGCGTCCCGCAGACCACAGCAATCAACGTTCCGACGGTCGAGGTTACTAAACTGGCAATCAAGGGGCCGCTAATTGTTCTGTCGAGGCTGACAACGAGGCCTTCGGCTTGGCCATAGAAAATGAACTCAAAGTTCTGCCAAGTGGGGTCTTTAGGCAGCCACGTCAAACCTGAAACAGTTGTCCATTCCGGATGCGGCTTGAACGCCATCGTGACCATCCACAAAAGCGGATAGAGGACCACTGCACTGGCCAAAAGAACAAAGAAGTATTTCAGCGCCATTGCGCCCGGTGACGTCTTCACAAGCCGACCCCCTGATATCTGTTGGATTAGGTATTTGAGACCCGAAAACGTGCTCGGGTCTCAAAAGTACGACTTGGACCTTAGGCGTCGTCGACGATCGTCGGCCAAGTTTCGCGGCTCGCTTTAATGGCGTCTTCAATGCCATTGCGTCGCTGGCGCTTGATGACCCGCTCCCATTTGCTCTGAGCGGCATCCATAGCTTCGCGCGCGGTCTTTTGTCCGGTGATCGCCGCTTGGATTTCTTCGTCGAGCGCGTTGTCCAGCGCGGTTTGACCCGCAAAGTTGATCGACGGAACCGAGCGCGCGATGGTCGCAGGGATCGAGTCCATCGCGTAGGAATGGTAGGTCGATTCCACCAACGGCTCTTTGAAGTTAGCCTGCTGCATCGGATCGAAATATCCACCCGGATTGCCAGCCATCCAAGTATAGGTTCGTGTGGACGACAACCATTGCAGGAAGAGATAGGCCGCTTCTGGATATTCAGATTTTGAGGAAATCCATGCGGTGATATGATAGTAGAGCACCGAACGGCGATTGATCTTATCGCCAAATTGGCGGCCCACAGGCAGGTGGCTGTCGATCATGCCCGTTGCTTTGGATTTCGGTGACCCATCTGCGTTGAAGCCGTCACCAAACTTCACCAAATTCGTGTAGATCGCCGTATGCGGGATTTGCAGGTTCCACATCGCAGCATAGGCTTCGGCCCAAGTATAGGTCAGCGCGTCTGGCGGCGTCCATTCGAAGGATCGCACATGCTCTTCAGCACATTGAATGCCCAATTCGGTGTTGAGCTGCGGGTTCGCATCCGCATCGAAGAAATGGAAATTCGGGAAATCCATCGAAGCAAAACGCGCATAGAACGTCGCCAAACCCCAGAATGGACTCATCAAGTTGCCGTTGCCATACATGGTGCCATTGCCAAAATCCTTACCGGTGAAGAATTTGGAAATCCGATCAACTTCGTCCCATGTGTTGGGGACAGCCAACTCGGCCCCTGTTTCCTTCATAAAGGCTTCCTGAACCTCGGGCTTTTCATAGATGCCCTTCAGGTAGAACCACGTTTGGAAATCCCCATCTAGCGAGAAGGAATAATAATCGCCCGCATAGGTATAAAGCAGTTGCTCCATTTCAGGCGTTGGCGTGCCGCGTTCGGGGTCACCCCAATCGGGCTGATATTGCGCGACGAAATCAGAGCAATTTACCGCACCACGAGAAGACACAAGATCACCTGTCGAATTCCACGGACCCGTATAAATGTCATAAGAGCCGCCACCGGTGGTGACGTCCTGCATCACTTTCTTAAAGATGTCTTCTGCAGGTGCGCCAATGATATCAATCTCGATACCAGTCTCACGCTCCCAGACTTCTTTTGCAGAAGGTGCGCCATCTGGGAACGGTTTGGTGATTTGTCCAATAGCACCATCTGTCAGCAACATGGTGAGTTTTTGCGGCACTTTTCCTGCCTCGCGAAGTGCCTTGATGCCTTCAATGGCGCGCCCTTCGGACATGGTATTGTTGTACTGGAAGCGTTCAGCGCCGTCGAAACCGGTCGGACCACCGGTCATTCCAGCAGCGTATTCCTGAGCGAATGCGGGCGATGCCATGAAGTTGCCCAACATTCCCGCGCTACCCGCCGCCGCCATTGTGGCAGTTGAATTTTTTAAGAACTCACGACGCGAAGGTTGAAACGGATTATTCACCTTTGTAGACATTATTTCCTCCCATTTAGACATTTGATGATGTCAAATAGTAAGAAGCAACAAGTGTACCAAAAGCCATTTGAGAGCGAAATTTAGGTGCTCTCAGACTTGGTTATCCAGCGATTTGTTCAGGTAAATCAGCGAGTTCGACAGTATCGTTGTCACGCAGCGCAAGGCAGACTTCCAACACGGTAATCATTTCGCGAATGTTGCCCGGCCAATCGTAGTTTAACAACGCTTCCTCGACTTCTTTAGAGAAACGCAGCGGCGCATCCTGAGACACAATACGTGCGATCTGATCTATCACCCAAGGTTTGTCTTCGCGTTCTCGCAGTGCTGGAATTTGCAAGACCACACCGTTCAAACGATAAAAGAGATCCTGTCGGAACTGCCCTGCATCAACGAGCGCTTTGAGGTTCCTGTGCGACGCTGAAACGACACGTACATCTATCGGCACCGGCTTGGCCGCGCCCACCGCCATCACTTCCTTTTCGGCAAGCACACGCAGCAGTCTTGCTTGTAGCGCTAATGGCATGTCACCGATTTCATCCAAAAACAATGTGCCGCCATTGGCCTGTTCAATAAGCCCTTTTTTGCCTTTCGCATGAGCACCCGTAAATGAATTAGGCGCATAGCCAAAAAGTTCGCTTTCGATCAGCGCCTCTGGCAGTGCCGCGCAATTGATCGCCACAAACGGCCCCTTCTTCTTGCGCGCTTCATGAAGGGCTTTGGCGACGAATTCTTTCCCGACGCCCGTTTCTCCCTCAAGAATGATGCTGATCTGTTTGTCGACAATTCTCGCGGCTTTGCCTGCAAGCAATTGCATCTTGCTGTCACCACCGTGAATGCGTGTCAGCGCATCAGGCACCGTAAGTTTTGAAACAACGCTTTCCGACTTAATCGGCGCGCGGACATCGGCAAACATGATCTGCTCGTCAGACATCTCTAGTGCCTGCTCTCCCGGTGTCTCAGCGCCCACCAGTCGCGGAATATCGTTGAAATCGAAATCAAAAACATCCTCAAACGGCTTTCCGATAAAGCCCTGACGCTTTTTCCAATCCTGTCCTAACGTTTTTGCGAAAAGGCGATGTGCCCCGTGCGTCAGACCGGAAATTGTACCGTCTGAAGCAACCGACACCGCACAACTTGGATCGACACCCAAGAATTCTGACGTCGTATTTAGCCGCAATATCCAATCCGTCTTGCGGGAATTCATCAGATTAGCGAGCTCAATCCTGCGCACGCAAGATTTCACTACTTCAAGCGTAAGCGCTTGGCTGTATTTCTCTGTTGGCGACATCAGCAAAGATACGTCCAACACCCCGATGAGTGAGCCATCGACATTATAGATGGGCGCGGCTGTGCAGCTCAGCGGCGTATGTGCCATATCGAAATGATCGGTCTGATGGATCGTCATTGCTTCGCCGGTCGTGAGACAGGCACCAACACCGCAAGTGCCAGCGTTCCCTTCGGACCATTCAGAACCGATATAAAGCCCCGCGCGTTGCAGTTCTCGATCGACTTTTTCGTCGCCGATGAAATCCACGGTGACGCCCTTTGCATCCGTCAACAGCAGCACATAGCCCATCGAATTGACGCGCCGATAGAGATCCTCCATGCCAAAACGAGCGATGGACAAAAGATCCTCGGCTTCTTGCTGGTGTTGGCGCAATGCGGCCTCTGGTAAAATGCGCGCTTCGCCTTTGTGCTCGGGATCTAGGTTGTGGTCCTGGATACAGCGCAGCCAAGACTGCACAACACCTGAATCGCGTGCGACCGCCTTTCCCTCAGCGGCATCAACAATTTCTTGAACATGCTGTTCAAACACTCTTGTTTGATTCATTTCGTCACCCCCCCCAAAGTGTCGAACTATGTGCCGCAATACCGAAGTTCGCAGGCGCGTAGATTTCTATCATGTTTTTCGGAAAAAAGCGAATCCTTCACGTGAATCCTATGGTTCTTAGGTCGCATAGACTTATGCGCCCTAAGTAATTTGACCCGATTTTGTCAGAGGCCGCTTAGAACAGCGTCCGCGCCCGAAACGCTCACTGCAGTCGCGTCGGGCTCGATCGCAAAGCTAATCACTTTGCCGTCACGAACCACCGCTGCATAGCGCTGAGTACGCATGCCTAGCCCAAGTTCTGTCAGATCGAGCAATTGGCCCGCCGCCTTAGCAAAGGCTTGGCTTCCGTCCGCCAAAAAGTGGACATGTTCAGGTGGGTTCAACCCATCAGCCCAAGCCTTAACAACGAAAAAATCGCTCGTGGCAAGGATCACGATTTCATCGACGCCTTTAGAACGAAAATCCCCCGCTTTGGCCAAATACCCCGGAACATGATCGTCTGCGCAGGTTGGCGTAAACGCACCCGGCATCGCGACCAAGAGTATTGTTTTTCCTTGCGAAAAATCTGCAAGATCGACCTGATTTATCTCGCCGCCAACAAACTGTTGAACTGGTGTGGACGGTATTTTTGATCCGACTTTCATGTACTTCTCCTAGAATGCTATGTGGCGCTAGAGATTGTCATAGGCATCAAGTGCCTTTGCCGCGTAGACCGTGCCGGGCCCACCAGACATCTCAATCGTGACGGCCAAAACTTCGACCAGAATGTCGCGTTCGACGCCATGGGACTTGGCTTCGTTCACATGATAGATGATGCAATCCTCACAGCCACGGGCGGCCGCGATTGCAACAGCGATTGCTTCCTTCATGGCCTTAGAAACTTTGCCATCTTTGGCTGCTGTATCTGCAAGCCCTTTGAATGCCATCATCGTTTTTTGATCGGCTTTGAACAAGCCCATCAATCGGTTATTGGCCTCGGCCAACTTATCTTTATGTGCAGTCATTTGCGTATCTTTCTTTCGTTTTCTCGTCCGGCGGGGGGAGAACGCCGGACGAGTCAGGGGATGTGCTCGCGACAAGACAGCTAAACGAGACACATCAGCTGCACTTCCGCATGTCTGCAGAAGTAAACTGACCGAGATTAAAGCTGCTCTTTGACCAGCTCGTTCACACGTCCAGAGTTTTCCATCATTGCCATGTGCCCAGCGCCTTCGATCACTTCGACCTTGGCTCCGCTCACTGCGCCTGAGTGACTTTGCGGAATCACCGCATCCTCTGCGCCCCAAATCACGGTCGTAGGCACGCCTGATCCAGCCACACTTTCGGCAATGCTCACGCCTTGTTTGCCTTCTGAAAACAGATTGCTACTAAGGGCTTCCAAAAACGCTTGGACACCATCGAGGCGTTTGTATTTCAACAGGTCGTCCACCATAGAGCGGCTGACAAGACCCGCGTCAGCAAAGAGGTGCTTCAGCTTTGGCTTTAGCTCTTTACGCGATGCCGCCGAGACAAATCCGTCGATGTAATCAGCGTTGATTTCATCACCGAGCCCTGCCGAGCAAATCAACGTCAACGAGGACACGCGATTGCTGTGCTTAATGGCCATTTGCCCTGAAACCAATCCACCCATGGAATGGCCAACAAGATGAGCCTTATCGATGGAAAGATGATCCATCAGCTGTGTCACTGCCTGCACCATCGTGCCAAGATCTGGCGACTCTATGGTTTTCACCGAGCCACCATGCCCCGGTAGATCAAGTGCATAGACAGGTGCGTCCGCTGCAATCGCATCCACGTTAAACAACCAGTTGTCACTGTCGCCGCCAAAGCCATGGATAAAGATAACCGGCGTGCCTTCGCCTTCGCGCGTCATGTAACGGATGCGCCCGATATCCAGATCAACAGTTAGATGACTTGGAACTTCTTCCTCATCTTCTTCGACTTCTGGCATCTCAAAGGCATCCACATAGGCGTCGACTTCGGCGTCAGACACTTCAACCGGTGCCATAACGCCAAGCAAAGCTTGAACAGGATAAACTTCGCCCGCCGCACCGACACAGCGTCGTAAGAGGCCACCGTCGGCGGCCTCCACAACGTTTGCGATCTTATCGGTTTCGACATCCATGATCTCGTCGCCGGGTTTGATTTCAGTGCCTGCTTCTACATGCCAGGCGGCTAGAGTGCCCTCCTTCATCGAGAGCCCCCATTTCGGCAACAGGATTGGTACGATTTGATCGCTCATTTGATATCAAGCTCCCATAGTCTTGCGCACAGCGTCGGCGATTTTGTCAGGCGACGGGATGTAGAGATCTTCGAGCGACGGCGAGAATGGCATAGGCGCGTGTGGCGCTGTCACCATTTCGATTGACGCTTTCAGAGACTTGAAGGCCTCTTGTGCAACCTGCGCCGAAACATCCGCAGCGATAGAGCAACGCGGGTTTGCTTCATCAACACAAACCAAACGACCCGTTTCCTCAACGCTTTCGATCACTGTGTCCATGTCGATTGGGCTAAGTGTGCGCAAGTCGATGACCTCAACGTCGATCCCCTCTTTCTTAAGGGTTTCGGCAGCCGCCAGCGAATTAGGAACCATCAACCCATAGGCAACGATTGTCACATCACTGCCTTCGCGCGCGATGTTGGCCTCGCCAAATGGAATTGCATAGGGCTCCTCAGGCACATCACATTCGGACGCATAGAGGTTCTTGTGCTCCAGGAAGATGACCGGATCATTGTCGCGGATCGCTTGGATCAACAGTCCCTTGGTATCATAGGCGTTTGACGGGCAAACCACCTTAAGACCCGGGATGTGCGTGACAAGCGGTGTCAGCATTTGGCTATGTTGAGCCGCAGCGCGAAAACCGCCACCACACATTGCACGGATCACAACCGGCGTTTCTGCCTTGCCGCCGAACATGTAACGGAACTTGGCAGCTTGGTTGAAAATTTGGTCAAAACAGACGCCCAAGAAGTCAACGAACATCAGTTCAGCCACAGGGCGCAAACCACAGGTTGCCGCGCCAACAGCCGCGCCGACATAGGCGCTTTCTGACAGAGGCGTATCGATCATCTGCTTTGGATGTTTGGCATAAAGGCCCTTAGAGACACCAAGAACACCGCCCCAAGCATCGTCTTCACCCTGCGCTCCTGCGCCACCGACAATATCTTCACCCATCATCAAAACGGTTGGGTCGCGCTCCATCTCCTGATCGAGGGCTTCGTTAACCGCGTCTTTCATACTCAATGTACGTGCCATTTATTCTCTCCTTTCTTTGTCTTTTGTGTCAGTAGGCGACGTAGACGTCGGTCGTCAGTTCTTCAGCAGCAGGCAGCGGCGCGGCCTTTGCTTCTTCGACAGCTTCTTCGATGAGCGCGAGAACTTCAGTGTCGATTGCATCAAGTTCTGCATCCGAAAGCACGCCAGCTTCGGTAACTTTCGCGCGGAAGATTTTCAGACAATCGCGGTTCTTGCGGTTGTCTTCGTTCTCACCGGGCGCACGATAGGTCTGTGCATCCCCTTCAAAGTGACCGAAGAAGCGGATCATCTTACATTCAAGAAGCGTTGGACCTGCACCTTCACGTGCGCGTTTGACGACTTCGCCAGCGGCCTCGTAGACGGCAAAGAAGTCAGTCCCGTCGACAGTGATGCCCGGCATGCCGAAACCTGTCGCGCGATCGACGTAGCTGTCTGACGCAACAGCGTAATCCACTGACGTCGATTCCGCATATCCGTTGTTTTCAACGACAAAGATTGCAGGAAGGTTCCAAATTGCGGCCAAGTTCATTGATTCCAGAACCGTGCCTTGGTTTGACGCGCCATCACCAAAGAATGTGATGCCTACGCCGTCGTGGCCAAGCTTCTGAGCAGCCAAAGCCGCGCCGCAAACCAATGGGGCACCAGCACCAAGAATGCCGTTTGCGCCCATCATGCCTTTTGACAGGTCGGCAATGTGCATTGAACCGCCCTTACCAGCACATGAGCCCGTCGCTTTGCCGTAGATTTCCGCCATCATGCCTTTCACATCGACGCCTTTGGCGATGCAGTGGCCGTGGCCTCGGTGGGTTGACGCGATGCGGTCATGATCTTCTAGATGCATCATGATACCAACGCCTGAGGCTTCTTCACCTGCGTAAAGGTGCACGAAGCCTGGAATGTCACCGCGACCGAAGTCGACATGCAAACGTTCTTCGAATTCACGGATCGTCTTCATCCGGCGATAGGCTTCCAAAAGCCCATCTTTCTCCAATGGGAATGGGTTGCTCATGAGGTCCTCCCTTTTCTTACTGAGCTACATGAAGCGAACCATTCGCTTCTTTCGTCAAAAGCCCGTGCTTGGCCGCATAGGCCATGCAATCGGGCACGTTGATTGTTCGGAATGCATCGGCTTGAAGCCGGATGCTCACTTCGTCGATTTCGCTGAAAGTCAGCTCGCGTTCTCCGTCGAGCGCAAAAGATCCGGCCGATACGCTAGGTAGATAAACGTCGTTAGGTTCAATCGTTTCGACCGCGCCAATGCCGACTTGTTCAATCAGGCCCGGCGCAATTGGGGCAGTCAGCTTTGCTTTCGCTGTTTCCAGCGGCAACAGTCGAACCCGTCTCCCTTTTGGCGTTTGTCGTCCGACCGGGGCCAAAAGGCCAATGATCGACGACATGCCGATCCCGTCAGGTTGGCCGAACGTCACAAAGAGATCGCGGAAGTTTTCTGTTTTCCAAATTGCGCGCGCACCGATGAAGCGCTCAGAGACGACCGCGACATCCACAAGCGCGATCTCGCGCAGATCGTTAACACGCACTTCCAAGCGTTTGTTGTACAAGAACGCATGCTCGCAAGGCACCTGCCCTGTCACCGCAAGACCTACTGCAAGGCCAGTAATCGTTGGCTCGCGCAACTCAGGGAACGCGTTGTTGGTTCCTGTAGACACGCCAGCAATCGGAATGTTCCCGCATTGGGACACGACAACACGGTTCGTGCCATCCCCGCCAAGGACGACGATTGCGCCAACGCCTTGATCGTGCATCTGGCGCGCAGCCTCTGCACTGTCATCGGACGTGCAGGTTACTGGCATGTTCAGATAGCTTACTTTTGGGAAGCGCTGGTTCCCTTGAGCAGCCTCGCGTTCGATTGTGCGCATGAGCTGCGTTCGAATTCCGCCATTCTCTGGCATGATCACAACTTCTTCGACACCCGTCGCATTGAGCCCAGTGAGCAATCGAAGAACAATATTTGCACGATCATTGATCGGCAAATTGCCCGCGTGGCTGACAATCCGCCGAATGTCTCGGGCAGAAACTGGGTTTGCGATGATGCCGACTTTGGTCACGAGCTTAGCCTCCCTTTATCACTGATAAGCAACAAGCGTGCCAAAGATGTAGACGAGAGATTTTTCAGCCTATAATCAATAGAGTGAACAGCGGAGAAGATCAGATGTATAAGGGTTTGCGTCTTGGAGTGCGCGCGATAATCGTTCAAGAAAACCGATTACTTTTGGTAAACGCCTATCCGGAAGGCTCTGGGCCAGAGCTATGGTGCGCACCCGGCGGAGGGGTAGAAATGCACAGCTCGCTTCCCGAGAATTTGAAACGCGAAGTTCATGAAGAAACGGGTTTAGAGATCGAAGTGGGGTCGATGGCGCTGTTGAATGAGTTTCACGATCCCGACCTAGCGTTCCATCAAGTTGAAATCTTCTTTCGCGCAAACGTTCTATCGGGCGAGATTTCGGACAAGTGGATCGACCCAGAAGGGATCGTGCAATCCCGCCGGTTCTTTTCGGCAGATGAGTTGAAGAGTTTGACGATTAAGCCTTCCTCTTTGACGCGGATCGCTTTCGATGCAGATGCGCCAATCTCATACGATCCCTTGGAAAGACTAATGCGGTGAATCCTTGTTTTGATGCTGGGATATCCATTTCGAACTGCGCGAAGACCTGCGTTGCGCCATAGCCCCCAGGGCTCAACATCCAGCGCGACAGGAATATCGATCAAGCGCAAATTTCAACAAGCAGTCCATTCCCCGTCACGTCGCCCCGAAACGGCATCTTATTTACGGCTACCTTGGTATCGGCCTTCAGCTTGCGCGCTTTGTGTATTCATTAGACTGAGCGCCATAGCTCACAAGCTTCTTAAACCAGCCTTTCCTTTCTGTTTCATCGCCAGCGGCTTGGGACGGTCCTTCGATTTGTTTTTGTAGGTTCGCGAAAAACTGATCCGCCATCTTCTTTGCAAATCCGTCGATAACCCGAGACCCTAGTTGCGCCAGCTTGCCGCCGACTTTGGCCTCGACGTTGTAATGGAGGATTGTCCCCTCTCCGTCGGCTTCCAGATGCACCTTCGCGCCGCCACTTGCGAGACCTGCAGCGCCACCTTTGCCTTCGCCGGTCAATGTCAAACTCGTGAAATGCACCATCTTGGAAAACGTGACCCTACCATCGAACCTTGCTTTGACTGGCCCAACTTTTTGCAGAACCGTTGCTTCGAAACCCTCTTCGGGCGAACCAGACATTTTACAACACCCTGGCACACAGGCCTCCAAAACCTCTGCCGACAAAAGGGCATGCCAAACCGCGCCTTTAGACGCCTTGATTGTCTTTGATCCTACTAGGTTCACAAATTCCTCCGACCATTTTTTATTGATTGCAAGCAACACACATGCCAACTTGCGACCCCAAAAGGGCAAGGACAGCACAATGCGCCAAATCCAGAAGCAAACGCAGACACAAAAACTCGCTTTGACTCAAACAATGCGAAGTTCATTGGCGCTGCTTGAGATGAGCCCAGAAGAGGCGACCGAAACGATAGAAAAGGAAAGGAGCCGGAACGCTTTTCTCTGCGCTATCCCTACGGGCGGACCGAGCGGCGGCAACGCAACCGCTGCTCTTGAAGGCTCTTCTGAAGAAACGATGCTAAATGATGTGGCTCGGCAGATTGGCATGATCCGGCTCACCGCCCAAGACGCTCAACTTGCAAACGAATTGCTGCACAGCTTGGATGATCGCGGCTTTCTGACCGATGATTTCAGCGAGATGGCGGGCTATCTCGGCAGCTCTGCCGATGCGATTGCGCGGCTCATTCCAACGCTACAAAAACATGTCGAACCAGCGGGTCTTTTTGCCACTTCTTTAGCCGAATGCTTTCGGCTGCAACTGGAGGCGAAAAATCGCTTTGACCCTTTGATCGAAATACTGCTGGGCCGTCTCGATCTTATCGCGAAACAGAATGTCCCAGAAATTTGCGCCGTTTGTGGCGTCGACGAAGAAGATGCGCTTGAAATGCTCGACGATATCAGGAGCCTCGACCCCGCTCCACTGGTCGAAAAGCAGGAATTAACGCAAACGCAAGGTGCCCCCGAAATCATCATCCGGGAAGATGAAGACGGCACCCTAAAAGTGGAACTGAATGCCGAGGCTTTGCCCTCTATTCTGACAGATGACGGTCTGTTCTCTGCGACGTTAAAGACGGAAACGGACGGGTATGCGCAAAGCTATTATCGTGATTGCTATCGCGGTGCTGGGAACATGGTCCGCGCCATGCAAAAGCGCGCAAACACCCTGCTTGAAACGGGTCATGCTATTGCGAGAAGGCAAGAAAAGTACATCAAATCAGCTCGCGATCGAAACAAGCTGCCTCTGACCATTGAACAGCTTGCAGCTGAGGTTGGCGTGAACAAAAGCACCATCAGTCGTGCGCTAAAATCATGCAGCATTTTGACTGACCAAGGGACCTTTCCAGCGCAACAATTCCTTGCACGCGGCCTAACGCCAGATCAAGAAGGCGACAAAACCCGAGACCAAGCGCTGCGTCGATTGTCATTGCTCATTAAGACGGAAAATCAAAACCAACCAAGCTCTGACGAACAACTAAAGCAGCAGTTGGAAACGGCAGGTTTCAAACTGTCCCGTCGCACCGTCGCCAAGTATCGAAAAATGCTAAATATTCCCGGGGCGCACGCACGAAAACTTAGCTAAGAAAGCCTAGACCAGCGCCGCATAAGAAACCCAATTCGGTTTTTAAAATATTGGCTTTCTGTTTCAACTATTGGGTTCCAAACTCATTAACCAATAATCAGGACAAGATGATTGCTGCGATTGCAGATAGGAGTTCTTTTGAGCACCTGCCGTATCTGGTTGCGATCCGTCGCCACTTTTCAGACAGGCGAACGTTACCTTAACCACTGTTCGCTAGGCGTTGCTTGTCGCGAGAGAGATCGATTTGTTATCGGGTGCTTGTGCAGCAAGTCCCGTCATGATCCTCGCGAGAATACCGATGTCGCCCTATCGCTTCCAGCTGTTATACAGCGTCTTGGGCGGGGCCAAACGCCTTGGACATATGCTTAGCTTCATTCACAAATTGAGATGCAATTTGGGACGTTACAATAGGCCGAGACGTCTTGTCTTGGGCGAAGCCAAACACAAAAAAAACACGGCCTAGACCCGTCAAAAAGTACAAATCATCTGCATCAAAGGTATTGCTGGATACCCTTAAGGACATTGCGCTGAACGGTCTGTGTCGGTCAATTCGCTCGAACAAAAGTTTGTAAGATTGACCAACGCGAGGGCATAAAGTTCGTCAGTAATTTGAGCTGCTCGGCTCAGTTCCTAGCGTCCGAACAAAACGTCAAATCTTTCAAAAATGGCAAATCGCCACAGAGTTCGATCGCCCAAACAGCGTTGCGACTCTGTTTCACTGGGAGAAGCAAATGACACATGAAGCGAAATTATCGCGCCGTAAATTCAACGCAGGGATTGCCGCACTAGGTGCAGCAACGGCGCTGCCAAAGCCTGCGATGGCGCAAGCCAAGACGATCAAGATCGGCTTTGTCACGCCGCAAACCGGCCCCTTGGCCGTATTCGCAGAATCTGATGCCTTTGTTCTTGAACAATTCCGTACAAAGCTCGCAAACGGGCTGGAAATCAACGGCGAGACCTACAATGTCGAGTTCATTGTCAAGGACAGCCAATCCAGCTCGAACCGCGCCGCGACGGTCGCGCAGGAATTGATGTTTGATGACGAAGTTCACCTTATCACTGCGACCTCAACACCAGATACGACAAATCCTGTCGCGGATCAGGCCGAACTGAACGAAGTGCCATGCCTGACAAACGACACGCCATGGCAGCCGCATTTCTTTGGTCGTCAGGGTGATCCTGCCAAAGGGTTTGATTGGACATTCCACTTCTTCTGGGGCCTAGAGGATGTCATTTCGACCTTCACCGGCATTTGGAACCAGACCGAAACCAACAAAGTTGTTGGCGCGCTTTGGCCAAATGATCCCGACGGCAATTCATGGGGCAGCCCCGACGTCGGTTTTCCGCCCGTGCTCGAAGCGCAGGGCTACACTTTGGTTGATCCGGGTCGCTACCAAGTGATGAGCGACGATTTCAGCGCGCAAATCAGCGCGTTCAAGGCCGCAGGTGTCGAGATTTTGACAGGCGTGGTGCCTCCACCAGATTTCACGACCTTCTGGCTACAGGCGGCGCAACAAGGGTTTGAACCAAAGATTGTCACCTTCGGCAAAGCTCTGGAGTTCCCGCAGGTTATCAGCTCGCTCGGAGATCGCGGCGACGGGCTTAGCACCGAAGTTTGGTGGTCCCCCGGTCACCCCTACAGCTCTGGCTTTACGGGACAAAGCTCTGCTGAATTGGCTGCGGATTATGAAGCTGCAACAGGCAACCCATGGACAATGCCTCTGGCGTTCAAGCATTCCCTTTTTGAAGTAGCAATTGACGCGCTAAAGCGTAGCGCCGATCCGATGGATCCTGCTTCGATCCGCGATGCTTTGCGCGCAACTGACTATCAATCTGTCGTTGGTCCCGTGAACTTCCAAACGGGACCAGTGCCGAACATCTCCAAAACGCCGTTGGTTGGCGGACAATGGAGCATTGAAGAGGGCAAGCCTGTTCTGAACATCGTTGAGAATGGTGATCACCCAGCCATTGCGACAACCGCGTCAGTCGCGCTGATTAACGGATAATCCTCTGAAGCTGGCCTTGCTCTGTAAAGAGCGGGGCCACTTTTTTGCTGAAAGGTCACGGCGTTGACTGCACTCTTAGAAACCCAAGGGCTGACAAAAAGCTTTGGCGCTGTGCGCGCTGTTGATGATGTTACTCTATCGCTGAATGCTGGCGACGCGCTTGGGATTATCGGCCCGAATGGCGCTGGCAAGTCGTCGCTTTTTAACCTGATTGCAGGCGTTATGCCCGCAAATGAGGGCAAAGTGCTGTGGCAAGGCCAAGACATCACGCGCATGACAGCGGCCGAACGGTGCTGCGCTGGGATTGGACGAACCTATCAAATCCCGAAACCCTTCAATGGGCTAACAGTATATGAAAACCTGCTGGTCGCTGCCGAATTCGGCGGTGGCGGCGGGTCGGAGTCAAAGGCGCTTTGCACGACGATACTTGACCAACTGGAACTTGCTCACGTTGCAGACGCGCAGGCTGGCGGGTTGCGTTTGTTGGAACGCAAGCGCTTGGAAATGGCACGCGCGCTCGCGACGCGGCCCAAGGTTTTGTTGCTTGATGAAATTGCAGGTGGTTTGACCGATCTTGAATGCGACAGCCTGATCGCAGCTATCAAAGACATCAAAGCGCAGGGTGTTTCGATCATCTGGATCGAGCACGTTGTTCATGCGCTCTTCGCCGTTGTTGACCGCCTTGCAGTGATCAATTTCGGGGCGAAAATGGTTGAAGGCCCACCACAAGAAACCTTCCAAAGCCCGGACGTTCAATCCATTTATTTGGGAATAGAAGCATGAGCGCTTTGCTGGATATCAAAAACCTCGATGCGTTTTATGGCGATTTCCAAGCGCTGTTTGGCATCTCATTTGAGATGGCAGAAGCCGAAACCGTCGCACTGGTTGGGGCCAATGGCGCAGGCAAATCGACGTTTTTGAAGTGCCTAACCGGGCTTTTGCCAACGCCACGCCAAAGCATTTTGTTTCGCGGCGAAAACATCGCAGGAACTCCGTCATTTCAAATAGCGCGCGGTGGGATCGCGATGTCGCCAGAGGGGCGACGCCTGTTCCCGTCCTTAAGCGTCGAAGAAAACCTGCTGCTGGGTGCAAACGTTGGGCGCAAAGGCCAATGGGACCTATCTGCTGTGCATGAGCTGTTCCCGATCTTGGCAGAAAAGCGCGACATTCCCGCGACGCTATTGTCAGGGGGCCAACAACAGATGGTCGCGATTGGCCGCGCTCTTATGAGCAATCCGGCCCTGTTGTTGCTTGATGAGGTCAGTCTCGGCCTCGCCCCTGTGATCGTGCGGGACATCTATGCGGCCCTACCCAAGATACGCAGCGGCGGCACGGCTGTGCTTGTGGTCGAGCAAGACATCGGCATGGCGATGAAAGTCTCGGATCGTCTTTATTGTTTTCAGGAAGGGCACGTCAGCCTCGTTGGCGACGCGGCGCAAATGACACGAGAGATGATCTCAGCCGCCTACTTTGGCCGCCAGAAAGAGGTGCAGTAATGGAGTGGATTAATGCCATCGTGCAGGGTGTGCTGCTTGGCGGGCTTTACGCGCTTTTTGCCGCCGGTCTGTCACTGATGTTCGGCGTCATGCGGTTTGTGAATCTAGCGCATGGGGACTTCATTGTTTTGGCTGCCTTTGGGGCGCTACTTTTGGTCGAAATGCTCGGACTGCACCCGCTTTTGACACTGATTGCAGTGCTGCCGCTGATGGCGGGTTTTGGGTATTTCGGGCAGCGCTTCGTGCTGAACCGCGTTGTCGGGCATGATATTTTGCCCTCGATTTTGGTGACTTTTGGCTTTTCTGTAATCCTGCAAAACCTGATGCTCGAGCAATTCAGCGCTGATACTCAACGCCTGAGCGCAGGTGCATTTGACACCGCCTCTTTCAGTACTGCGGGCCTGTCGATTGGCGCGGTGCCATTGCTGATGTTTGGGGTGGCTGTTGCGGTGCTTGGCGGGTTGAATTGGTTCTTTGCGCAAACCAACACGGGCCGCCTTTTGCGCGCAACGTCTGATGATGGCGAAATCATTGGCCTCATGGGGGCGGATCGTAAACATTTGTTCGCAATCGCAACCGCGCTTGCCAGTGCTGTTGTTGCGATCGCTGGCATTCTGATGGCCGTTAAAACCAACTTCGACCCCACTTCAGGCCCGATCCGTCTCTTGTTTGCGTTTGAAGCCGTAATCATCGGTGGTTTGGGTAGCCTTTGGGGGACGCTGGCGGGTGGCATTATTCTCGGCGTTGCGCAGGGGATCGGGGCTCAGATCGACCCGGGGTTGCAAATTCTTGCAGGGCATATCGTCTTTCTCATCATACTCGTCGTGCGCCCACAGGGCCTCTTCCCAAAACTAAGGGGTTAAATCATGCACCTTTCGGGTCCTAATATGCTACGCGCGGCCTTCCTTGGCATCGTCATTCTTACACTGCTCAGCGGGCCTTATTGGGCGGATCGCGGCACGATGCGGCTTTTGATTGAAGCCTTTTATTTCCTCGCTCTGGCGCAGCTGTGGAACCTACTTGCGGGGTACTCTGGGCTTATTTCAGTGGGGCAACAAGCCTTTGTCGGGCTGGGTGGATATATACTGTTTACCCTGACGATGTTTGCAGGGCTTCCCGTGCTTGTCGCCCTACCCTTGGCTGGTGTTTTGACTGGCATACTCGCATTTCCCACAGCCCTTGTCGCGTTTCGATTGTCAGGGCCATATTTTGCTATCGGCACTTGGGTCATTGCAGAGGTCTTCCGTCTTAGCTTTGCGCAGATTGGCAGCCTAGGCGGCGGGTCAGGGATTTCATTGCCGACCAATATTGTACGCGACATGGCGGATGGGCGCGCAGCGCGCGAAAGCTTGACCTATTGGATCGCCCTCGCAATCATGCTCGCGGTTGTCTTTGGCATTTGGTTGCTGATGCGCTCGCGCATTGGCTTGGGTCTTGGTGCTATTCGCGACAATCAAGAGGCCGCGAACAGCGTTGGCGTGCGCACAACCTATTTGAAATTCGCCGTATTCGTTGGCACCGCCGCGATGACGGGTGTGATTGGCGGGTTGATCTTCCTGCAAAAACTACGGATCACCCCCGAAGCCGCGTTTAGCGTGAATGATTGGTCGGTGCTCGTGATCTTCATCGTTGTGATTGGTGGCATTGGCACGCTTGAAGGGCCAATTATCGGATGTATCTTGTTCTTTGTGCTCAGAGAGTTTCTGGCGGATCTCGGCAGTTGGTACATGGTTATCCTGGGCGCGATATCGGTGGCCATCATGCTATTGGAGCCGCGTGGATTATGGGGGTTGATCACCCGCAATCGGAAACTAACAGTCTTCCCTACGGCACGGCGGATCGAACATTGAATGCATCGCATTGCCCCTCATGGATATTTACCGAACCCGCGCGCTGTTGTTGGCAAGTAAGGTATCAACCGAGACCGCGCAAATCATCGACAGTCCGACCGTCAGAACAGCATTCTGAAACAAATCGAAACTCAAACGCATGGTGATGCCTGTGACAAAAATCGACCAGATCGAAACGATGATCCTCGATCTTCCCACGATCCGGGGCCACGTGCTTTCTATGGCGACGATGCGATCCCAAGCAGCGGTTTTGGTACGGATCAAGTTTTCCGATGGCTCCGAAGGCATCGGAGAAGGCACGACCATCGGTGGGTTGAGTTACGGACCTGAAAGTCCCGAAAGCATACAATCTGCGATAGATACCTACATTACTCCTGCGCTGCTTGGCTTAAGCGGTAATAACGTAAATGGTGCTTTGCAGCTCATGGACAGGTTGGTGCGCGGCAATCGCATTGCGAAAACGGCTGTGGAGATTGCTCTTTGGGATGGTTTGGGCAAGCGTCTTGGCGTGCCTGTGTCGCAGCTCTTTGGCGGGGCTGTGACAGACAAAATGCCGGTTGCTTGGACGCTCGCCTCTGGCAATTCGCAAACGGATATCGCCGAAGCCCACGAGATGATCGAATCCAAGCGTCACAATATTTTCAAACTCAAGATCGGTAAACGTTCGGTACGTGAAGACATCGCGCATGTCGCCCGCATCAAAGATGCGCTTGGGGATGCAGCGAGCATTCGCGTGGACGTTAATACCGCATGGTCCCTGCAGGAGGCGCGTTGGGGCTTAAAAGGCTTGCAGGAGGCAGGTTGTGAGCTGATCGAACAACCTGTGTCGGCACGCGATCTAGATGCGATGGCAGAACTCACTAGCGCATTTGAAATTGCCGTTATGGCGGATGAATCGCTCAACGGTCCTGAGGATGCACTTGCTGTCGCCTCAAAACGGGCAGCTGACGTGTATGCGGTCAAGATTGCCCAGTCAGGCGGCTTGAAACGCGCCTCAGAAGTCATTGCCACAGCGCAGGCCGCTGGCTTGGGATTATATGCAGGCACGATGCTCGAAACCGGTTTGAGCACCGCGGCCGCGCTTCAGCTTTTTTCGACGGTTGAAACACTCCACTGGGGCACCGAGTTATTCGGCCCACTTTTGTTAACCGACGACATTTTGACAGAGCCGCTGACCTATCGCGATTTCTGTGTCGAAGTTCCCAAGGGCAACGGCATTGGTGTCGCTCTGGATCCTGACAAAGTTGCATATTATCGTCGTGACACGCGCGCCTAGACCGTTTTCTAAGTCAGTTTTCGCGCCACGCTTTGCGCAACCTTAACAAAGTTTTGCACATGAACGCCCTGTTCATCCAACCGATAGTTGATTGAAACCGCCGTGCGCCCGATTTCTGGCGTGATCCGCATAAACCGAATGCCGTTGCGCGTGGCCGAGCCTACGGATGCGGGAACCACACAAACACCTTCGCCAATCGCGACAAGACTTAACGCTGTTTGTAGATCCATTGTGAACACGCGGTTTGGCACATCGTATCCAGCATCTTTGCAGGCCTTCAAAACCATGTCGGCATAACTGGGGCGCGGGTATTCGGGATAAAGAATGAGATTGTGTTCGGCGAGCATATCGAGGTTTGTGGTGCGCCCTGTTCCAATCTCCATCGTATCAGGCACTGCAATCAGCAAATCCTCATCTACGAGCTTCTTCATCGCAAACTCGGAATCGCTGAGTGCCGGGCGCGCAAAAGCAACATCAATCATCCGCGACACCAACTGCCGTTGCAGTTGCGCGTTATTGAGCGGGATCAGGTTCATGTTGACTAACGGGTATGTCGCGCGAAAGGATTTGATAATGCTTGGCACAATCCCATAGGTCGCAGAGCCGACAAAACCAATGCGAAGACGCCCTTCTGCCCCCTGCCCCAAACGGCGAATTTCAAGTTTGGTATCGTCGAGTTGAGCAAGAATAGATTTGCTCCGCTCCAACAGTTTTTCCCCCGCTTGGGTAAGCGTGATGGCACTGCGTCCCCGATTAAATAGGGTCGCTTCAAGCTCTTCCTCGATCTGCTTGATTTGGCGACTGAGCGGCGGCTGCGCCATATCGAGCCTTTCGGCGGCGCGGCCAAAGTGAAGCTCTTCCGCGACCGCCACAAAATAGGTCATCTGCTTAAAGTTCATCTTTGCGTCGAGCTCCGCTCAAGTTGTTAAGCGGCACCATAATAGCGCCCCATGTCCGATAACCATAGGACAATCCGCGCATTACTCGTTCTGCAGGCACCGTCTAAAGTCTTTAAGCACCTGTGTTCGCCTCGGCCAAAGTATCAGCCGATACCACGCACGGTATGGCTAAGAGAACATCGCACATGGCACCACTGCAGAAGAGAACTGTAATGGGAGATGCAGGTGATCGAGGTATTCCACACCATTCAACATCAGTTGAATGCATCACCGCATCTTATCCGTATAGGACGTTTGTTCTCAGAGACGGTTCTGATCGAAATTGACGGCGAAGAAATCTATCTCACCTTTGAAAAGGGTCGGCTGATCGACGTAACCCCTGGACCCAGCCGCAAAACGCCTTGGCGCTTTGCGTTTCGAACCGATGCAGAGGCGCTGCAGAAATTCTGGCAACCCATTCCAGAGGCCAAGTTTCACGACATCTTTGGCCTCGTTACTATCGGACGCGGTAAGATCGACGGCGACATTCTAAGTCTCGTCAAGAACCTGCGGTTTTTCAAAGCGGTCATGGCGCTCCCGCGTTCTGTTGAAGGGGCTGTAGCATGAGCATTGAACCCATCACCGGTCGCTATGTTAGCATCAATGTTCAAGGTGCCCCCCGCCGCATCTATTTTGAAGAGGCTGGGCAGGGTCGCCCTGTTTTGTGCCTGCACACAGCAGGCGCGGACACGCGCCAGTGGCGTCATCTGATGAACGACGTTGAGGTAACGTCTTCAAATCGCCTGATCGCATTCGACCTACCTTGGCACGGCAAATCACTGCCTCCAGAGGACTTTGAGACGCAGGAATACCTCCTCACGACAGAGGCTTACATCGAAACGATCCTCGCCTTAATCGAAGCACTCGAATTGGATCGACCTATCCTTGCGGGCTGCTCAATGGGGGGGCGCATCGCGCTTCAACTGGCGGCATTGCACCCTGAAAAATTTAGCGGCTTTATCGCAATCGAAGCCTCAGATTTCCAACCAGCGTGGTATGACATCGACTGGTTCGACCGCCCCGACGCCCATGGCGGCGAAATGGGGGCGGCGTTGGTCTCTGCCAATATCTCCCCTCATGCCCCCAGCGCTGAGAGGGAAAACACGCTTTGGATGTTCAAACAGTCTGGGCCTGGCGTGTTTCGCGGCGATCTAAGCTTTTACACCCGCGACGATAGCCTGATCGCGCGCCTAGGGGACATCAATACGAGCAAAACGCCCGTACACATCATGGTTGGGGCTTATGATCTGACGTGCACTCCTGACGATGCGAAACGAACAGCAGATGCAATCAACGGCTCTACATTGGTTGTTATGGATGACTTGGGTCACTTCCCGATGAGCGAGCATCCCAAAGGATTCCGCCCGTATTTCATCGACGCCTTAAACAAAATGCCCCCGAGAGACGCAAAAGACTTGTCTTAGGGCAAACCCATTTAGGAGGAGAAACACCATGACAAATATTACCCCGACCAAGCCGATACAGGACCTGCTGGACCGTGCGAGCGGTATCAATCAATCTGAGGGCGATGAGCGCTTGAAAACGGTAACCCGCGATTTGCTGGAACAGGTTTTTGGGCTTATTGAACGTCACGATTTGACAGAGGATGAAGTTTGGGGTGCCGTGTCATTCTTGGGCAAAGGCGCTGAGGAATATGGCCTGATCATGCCGGGTGTCGGCATTGAACACTTCATGGATCTTGTCCTTGATGCACGCGATGCGGAAATCGGTATCGACGGCGGCACGCCGCGCACAATCGAGGGACCGCTTTATGTAGAAGGTGCTCCGCTCAGCGAAGGCTCCGCCACAATGAGCGAGAACGAAGACGAAGGCGAACGCTTGATCATTACAGGTGTGATCAGCGCTGAAGACGGAACACCCTTGGGCGGCGCGTTGGTCGATATCTGGCACGCAGACACGCGCGGTTTCTATTCACATTTCGATCCCACCGAACAAAACGCACCCTACAACAACCGCCGTAAAATTCGCGTCGGGGCCGATGGGCGTTATGAGGTCACAACAATCATGCCGTCAGGCTATGCATGCCCACCAGATGGCTCCACAGATCGTTTGATGACTGCGCTTGGACGACACGCAGCGCGCCCTGCGCACGTGCATTTCTTTGCCGACGCAGAAGGGTATCGCCACCTGACCACGCAAATCAACATCGCGGATGATCCGTTGGTGAATGACGATTTTGCCTTTGGCACCCGCGACGGCCTTGCGCCCGACATTACCCGCGAAAATGGCGTGGCGCGCATCCAGTTTGATCTAGTGCTTGTCTCTAACGCGAAAGGTGAAGGCGCACGGTCGCATCGTGAGCGCCTAAGCGCCTAACCCGACGAAACCGTCATAGGTAATGGTATTGAGGCGCTCTTCGATAAGAAGAGCGCCTTTTTTTGTTGGTCGTAACTTTGAGCGCTCAGCTTGGCGCGGCAACAACGCGCGCGGCGAGTTTCAAAAACATCTCTCTCTCCGCCGCATTTAAACCCGGCAAGATATCATCCTGCAAACCGCTGACGATAGGCATTGCAACGTCGAACAAACTGGTCCCTTCTTTGCTCAATCGAAGCGCCCGCGCGCGCCGGTCGTTTTTGCTAACGGATCGCTCAACATAGCCTTTTTGCACAAGCCGATCGATGACCCCGCCTATGGTCGCTTTGTCATATACAATGCGCGCCGCAACGCTTGCCTGATCGATGTCAGGATTTGAGTGGATCGCATCCATTGCAGCAAACTGAACAGGGGTCAGCGCAATTCCATGTTCTTGCATATGATGCGCAAAGGTTTGCGTCGAAATCTGGTTCAGACGGCGAATAAGATGCCCCGCCATAGTTGGTGATTTCATACCCATCACGTCGCTCACTTCATCCAAAGACATCTTTGCGGCCATCATAATCCAGCCCAATTAGGATGTACACTTACTTTCTTGACTCTCGTTGGTAAGTATAGCTACCAATGAACGAGCTTAGCCTTGACAGTTTTAGAAGGGAGTCCTTGATGCAACTCTACTTGAATGGTTTTCGCGGCGGCGATCCTGACATCAAAGTGGCCGCTCCGACGTGGCGAGAGTTCGGTTCAAACGCCGCTCTGCCTGAAAAAGTTGACGTTCTTATTGCAGGAACAGGTCCTGCGGGGCTTTGCCTTGCTGCGCAGTTGGCGCAGTTTCCTGAGATCAAAACAATGATCGTTGAAAGCAGCCCTCGCAACATTGAAAAAGGCAAAGCAGACGGCATCAACACCCGCACAATGGAAATGTTTCAGGCTTTCGGTTTTGCCGAGGATGTTAAACGCGAAAGCTATTGGGTGAACCAAACCGCGTTCTGGATGCCCGACGCGAGTAACCCCGCTCATATCAAGCGCATTGGCCGTGTGCAGGACGTCTCTGATGACAGTTCCGAAATGCCGCATATCTTAATCAATCAAGCACGGTTGCATCAGCTCTTTCTTGACGTGATGCACAACGCCCCATCGCGGTTAACCCCTGATTACAACTGGTCGGTTGAGGCGGTCGACGTTGACCCTGATGCGAGCGACCATCCCGTTACGGTCACTTTGAAGGACACTGGCGTGAACTGGGGCGAAACCAAGGTTGTTCGCGCCAACTATGTTGTTGGCTGCGACGGCGCGCGCTCAAACGTGCGCAAAGCCATAGGCGGTGAATTGCACGGCGATGCAGCGCATCAGGCTTGGGGCGTTATGGACATCTTGGCCAATACAGATTTTCCAGACGTGCGTCAGAAATGCCTGATCGCCTCACAGAGCGAGGGCAATATTTTGATCCTACCGCGCGAAGGCGGTTACCTTTTCCGAATGTATGTCGAGTTGGACAAACTTAACCCGGACGAGCGGGTCTCAACACGTAATTTCACAGCCGATCATTTGATTGAAGCCGCCAACCGGATCATGTCCCCCTACAGCGTCGACGTGAAAGAGGTCGTTTGGTGGTCCATCTACGAAATTGGTCATCGCCTCACAGACAGCTTCGATGATGTGCCCGCAGGCGAAGATCGTAATCCGCGAGTCTTTACGGCGGGCGATGCCTGCCACACACACAGCCCCAAGGCGGGGCAAGGCATGAATGTCTCGATGCAGGACACGTTCAACCTTGGCTGGAAACTGGTGCATGTTTTGACAAATCGCGCCGATGCGCGGCTTTTGCGCAGCTACTCGGCAGAGCGCTGGGTTGAAGCCAAGCGATTGATCGACACAGACCACGAATGGGCGCGGATCATGTCTGCGCCTGCGGGACAAAGCAAACTCGACAGTAGCAATGAGCCGCGTTTCGTGCAGGCTTTCAAAGAAAACCTCGAATTTACGGGTGGCCTTGCGGTGAAATACGAACCCTCCGCTCTTACCGCTTTGCCCACGTACCAAGCGCTCGCAACAGGTCAAGAGATCGGGCGACGGTTCCATTCTGCCCCTGTTGTTCGCCTTGCCGATGCCAAGCAGATGCAATTGGGTCATGTGGCGGAAGCAGATGCGCGTTGGAGGATCTATGCCTTTGCGGGGCAAGACCAAAAGCCACTCTTTGATCTCGCAGAGTGGTTGGAAAACGATCCGTCCTCTCCTGTCGTTAAGCATACGCCCCGCGACAAAGATTGCGACGCGATGATCGACGTTCGAGCGATCTTTCAGCAGACGTTTGAACAGTTGTCATATGAGAACATGCCAACTCTACTCAAACCCCATAAAGGTAAGTTTGGCCTTCAGGATCACGAGAAGATTTTCTGCGTCGATCACAAGGGACTGGGCGACATATTTGAGATGCGCGGCATTGATCGCACTGCGGGCTGCATGATCGTTGTGCGCCCGGATCAATACATCGCTAACGTACTGCCATTGACAGCCCGCGAAGATCTGTCAGCCTTCTTCGCAAGTGTCTTGCGTGATGTCAGGAGCGGTGGTGTGTAACAACGCGCTTTAAGCGTTCTGGATCGGGATGATGCGCTTTGGCCGCGTCCACCCGCTCCCATAGGCAGGCAAGGATCGCGTCGGTGCTGGCTTGCATAAAGCGATGCGCCAGTTTGCTTGGATCGCTCGCATTGCCCAGCGCCGCACGCATTTCACGCCACGCATCGAGCGTCTCAGCAATCGCTTCGCTCCCGCTATTGGACGCGTCACCCTGCACGAAGCTTTCAAAGGCATCACCAGCCGCGCCATTCGCCAAGCGCGTTGCAAGCACGCGCTCATGGATGCCATTCGCGCCCTCATAAATCGCGGTGATCCGTGCGTCGCGGTAAGTTTGCTCGATGCGATACTCCCGCAGATAGCCATATCCACCAAGAACCTGCATCCCGAGTTCCGCCGCGCGCATGCCTGCTTCGGTGCAATAGACCTTGGCAACGGGGGTCAAAAACTCAACCAGTTGAGGGTCTTGCCCTATTTCCATCGTAACGCAGGCCAGATGAGCCAAAGCGCGTCCACCGATGGCCAGCGCATCAATTTCATCCAGCATACGGCGCACATCGGCGTGCTGATCAAGCGTGACCGCCGCGCCGTCAGCGCCGCGCCCTTGCGTGCGTTCGGCTGCATAGCTGCTGGCAATGTCATAGGCCCGCGCGGCGTGGGCGACGCCCTGCAACGCCACATCGGCGCGCGCGTGGTTCATCATGGTGAACATCGCCATCAAGCCTTGCCCCTCCTTGCCGATCAGCTCTGCTTCGGCCCCGTCAAAGGCAAGTTGACAGGTCGGGGAGGCATGCAGCCCCATTTTCTCTTCGATCCGCGTGACGCTAACCGCATTGCGCGTTCCGTCTGAGCGTGTTGAGGGGCACAAGAATAGCGACAGCCCTTTCACCCCTTCATCAGAGGTGCGTGCGAGGACCAGATGCAAAATTTGCGCGCTCATGTTCTGATCGCCGCCAGAAATAAAGATTTTCTCGCCGCTGATCTGCCATGAAGTCCCATTGGGCGTGGCTTTGCAGCGCACAACGGATAGATCAGAGCCCGCGTTCGGTTCGGTCAAGCACATGGTTGCCAAGGTCTCGCCCGAGGCAAGCGGTGGAATATGGCTGGCCTTCTGCGCATCGGTGCCAAAGCGCATCAGCGTGCGGATCGCGCCAGGCACCAGTCCGGTGACCATTTGCAGGCTGTGATTTGCGCCTGAAAAGACCTCGGAGGTGATCGCCAGCATCAATGCGCCAAGCCCTTGGCCGCCGTATTCTTCGGGCGCAGTCAGAGAGGGCCAACCTTGCTCCGCATAGGCCGCATAAACATCAGCAAATCCATCCGGCATGACCACACGGCCATCCCTAAGTGCGCAGCCTTGCATATCGCCGCTTTCATCAAGCGGCGCAATTTCGCCCTCGGCAAACCCTGCAAAATGACCTCCAAGTTCGCCGGCAAACTCACTGTCCCATTCTGGCAGCGCCGAGGCGCCCGCAACATGATCGAGCGAAAAGAGAATGTCTGACAGCGGCGCTTGGAAGGGTTTCATGTTCAGAGCACTTTATAATAGTCGATTTCAACAGCAGAGGCACGGCGGATGCCAGCGCAAACGAAGAGCGTGTGGTTCAGCCAAGCATAGCGCTTATCGCCCGTTTCAAGGCGGGCCGCAGTGCGCATGTAGTAGCTGGCGGGATCAACATCTTCGCCCGCAGCAAGGCGCGCCATCACGTCGGCAGGGCCGTGTCGTGCACCGACGTTGACGATTTCGATCACCGCGCCGTCGTGCGTTTCAAGCGCATAACGCGTGTCCAGATGCACCGCGCCATCGGCAAAGATTGTCTGCCAATCAGCGCCAAGGTTCAAAACCTCGCCCGTAATATCCGGCCCAGAGGCCACGCCGCCAATGATCGGAATGATGCGGCGTTGCCCTGCCCGCCCTTCGCCCAGCTCTAGCGGTTTGCTCAGATCAACGCGCAAAGAGAAAGATTTTTCCAGCGTGGGGACAGGGCACTGCATCAGTCAGCCAAGCCCAAAAGACGCGCGGCGTTACCTTTGATAATGTCCTCGCGCAGATGGTCCTTGATGTCGATCTTTTCGAAATCAGAGAGCCAGCGATCAGGCGAGATCATTGGCCAGTCCGAGCCGAACAGAACCTTTTTCTTAAGGATCGAATTGCAATAGCGCACAAGGATCGGCGGGAAGTATTTCGGCGACCAGCCAGAGAGATCAATGTAGACATTCGGCTTGTGCTGCGCGACAGCCAGCGCCTCTTCCTGCCAAGGGAAAGACGGGTGCGCGAGGATGATCTTCATGTCTGGAAAATCAACCGCGACGTCATCCATATACATCGGATTGGAATACTTCAGCCGCATCCCGTTACCGCCCTTCATGCCAGAACCAACACCGGTTTGACCCGTGTGGAACAGCGCGATGGAGCCGTGCTCGGCCAGAAGTTCATAGAACGGATAGGCCATGCGATCATTCGGGAAGAAACCCTGCATCGTCGGGTGAAACTTGAACCCCTTGATGCCGTGCTCCTCGATCAAGCGGCGCGCTTCGCGCACGGCCATTTTGCCCTTCCAAGGGTCGATGCTTGCGAAGGGGATCAGCACGTCATCGTTCTGTTTGACCAGCTCGATCACTTCATCGTTGGAATAGCGGCGGTATCCTGTTTCGCGCTCTGCATCGACAGGGAAGATCACGGCAGCGATGTTCTTTTCACGGTAATGCGCGGCAGTTTCGGGGATGGTAGGCGGATGCTGCCAAGGCGCGCCAAAATAGCTCGCCATTGTTGATTGCAAGTCGTCATAACCGTCATCTGTATGGCAGCCGCAGGGTTCCTCTGCGTGGGTGTGAAAATCAATCGCACGGACTTTGGAAATATCAATCATGTGCTTTGTCCCTTTTAAATCGTAATGGAGGCTGGATCGGCGTCGTCATACAAACGATCAAGCAGCCCCTTGCGGCGCACAAGCACCTTGCGGAAGTTCAGGTTGCCTTTGGCGGTCATTTCGCCTTCGGGCATAGAGGCGGGTTCGGACAGAACGATCGCGCGGGAAATCAACGAAGAACTGCCCTTCGTGCCGCGTGCGCGTTCGGCCAAACGGCGGTGAATCTCACCCGCCAAGAGATCGCAGCGAATAGCTCCACTATCATCGCTGAGATCAAAACCTTCGCGCTCAAGTTCGCCCATGTCGGGGAAGATCATGACGCCGATCTGTTCCTTGTCTGCGCCTGTGATGATGAGATCGCTCGCCAAGGGCGCAAGGCATGCCAGCATCTCCATGCGAAGCTGCGCCGCGCGCACCCAAGTGCCTGTCAGCAGTTTGAAATCCTCAGAAATACGCCCGTCGAACTTCATGCCTTTGTTCACATCAGTTGCGTCAACGAACTTCATCGCATCGCCCGTGATAAAGAAGCCTTCATCGTCAAAGGCCTCTTTGGTTTTGTCGGGGTCTTCAAAATACCCCGTCATCACGTTTGGCCCTTTGACGCGCATTTCGCAGCGCATGTCTTCATCGGGGATCAGTTTGAGCGTTACACCGTTCATCGGCACACCAACAACGCCTGAGCGATCCGTGGGCTCGCATTGCATCATGGTGGCAGGCGCCGTTTCTGTTAGCCCCCAGGACGATGTCATCAAAGGAATTTCGCCTTTGACCTCCAGCGCCATATTTTCAAAGCCGCTCCAGACCTCTTGCGGCAGGGACGCGCCTGCATAGAACACCAAATCCAGATCCTGGAAGAACCGCTGACGCAGCGCAGCGTCGCCTTGCAATGCTTTTTCCAGCATCGCATAGCCAACAGGAACGTTGAAACTGAGCGAACCTGTGACCATCGACAGGTTTTCGAGCGTGCGCTCAAAAAGCCCTTTAACAGGCTTGCCATCGTCAATGTAGAAACTGCCGCCATTGGCGAGCATCATATTGAAATTGTGTGAGCCGCCAAAGACGTGGTTCCAAGGCAGCCAATCCACAACACTGGGTGTGCGTTCACGCAGGAATGGCAAACCGTCGGCAAGCATGGTCTGGTTCACACACATCATCGCCTGCGTTGTCATCACACCTTTCGGCGCTGACGTCGAACCGCTCGTCATCAAGATTTTGGCAACCGTTTCCGCGTTTACCTTGGCATAAGCCGCATCCAGATCAACGCCTGTATCGCCTTTGAGCAATTCATCAAAACCCGTCACGCTGGTGTTGCGGCCCTTGCGCGAGGCTACCACTTCGATACCGTCCAAGGCATCTAGCTCTAAAGCCTCGCCATATTGATCCGCGTCGATCACATAGGCCATCGTTGGCCCTACGAGTTCGATCGCATGCTGTAGCCTGCCGTGTGCGCCGTGAATCAACGAATATTGCTCTGCAACAGGTGCGGTCGGAACGCCCACATATTGCGCTGCAAGCGAAAGAAGGGCGTGATCGACGCCATTGCCAGACATGATGATAATCGGCGTGTCAGGCCCCATGCCGCGCGCCAACAATGAGGACGCAATCGCTCGGACCTTTTGCAAGGTGCTAGCATAGCTTTCTTCACGCCAGCCTGCGCCGCTGCGCTCTGCAATGAACGTAGACTCTGGCGTTTTTTCGGCCCAGTTGTTCAGCCAGACACCGGTCTTTTCAACCACTGGTCCCAAAGGATGCTCAGAGCGCAACAAGATAGTCCCGTCAGCGCGGTCTTCGCGTGACACAGAATGCGCAAGAAAATTAGTGGTGCGCTTCACGACTGATCGCCCTTTTTGGCCTTCTGGATCACCTTCATTGCAGCCAAAATCGTGGTGCGCGCATCTTCATCAAGATCACGAAGCAGGTCTGCCTCATGCGCGGTCACTGCAGCAATCGCCTTTTCATAAAGCCGCCTGCCTTTGAGCGTCGCCTTAAGCGCATAGGCGCGGCGATCCGTTTGCACCCGATCGCGCGTAATCAATTCGCGTCGCTCTAATTCATCAATGATAACAACCATATTTGGTCGCTCGACATCCATCGCTTCAGCAAGTTGAGATTGTCGAAGGCCCGGGTTATCCACGATCAACACAAGCGCCGTGTAGGTCAGCATACGTAGATCAAAGGGCTTTAGTGTCTTCACCAGATCACTCTGGATGACGTTAAACGCACGTTTCATTTGATAACCAACGAAGCTGCGCAGGGTTGCGTCAGACACTGAAACTGCGGCGGGACGAGGTCCGGATCGAGGAGCGACTTTTTTCATGTGATCACCTAAATTTCGGCGCACGTTTTTCGAGGAAGGCAAGAAGACCTTCTTCGGCATCGGGCGTCGTTTGAGACAGGGCTGCGGCAAGGGATTCCGTGAACAACCCGTCTGCTTGAGACATGTCATTGATGCGCGCAATCGACTGAACCATCAGGTAGTTTGACAAGGGCGCATTACGGGCGATTTTGCCCGCTAAGGACTGCGCCAGCTCCAAGCCAGCGCCGTCCTCTACCGAATAATGCGCCAAGCCCAGCGCAACGCCTTCATCAGCGCCATATTTGCGCCCTGTGAGCATCATTTCCGTCATTCTGTCAGCGCCAAGCAATCGACCAACACGCGCCGTTGCGCCGCCGCCAACGAAAATGCCGCGACGTCCCTCAGGCAGCTGGAAAATGGTCGATGCTTCTGCGATGCGTACATGTGTGGACGCAGCCAACTCCAAACCACCGCCAATTGCGGCACCAAAGATGGCCGAGACTGTGATCAGGCCACCGAATTGGATTTTCTCCATCACCGCATGCCAATGGCGTGAATGGTAGAGGTTCTCTTCGGCAGAGCGGTGCACATGTTCTGACAAATCAAGGCCAGAACAATAGTGCCCTTCAACCCCTTGCAAGATCACCACGCGAACCCCCTCTGGCGGGGTAAAGTAGAAAGCTTGAAGCGCCTCGAGCAGCTCTTCACACATCGCGTTGCGCTTGCCCGGACGGTTCATTGTCAGGGTGACAATCGCACCGTCGATCTCGATCTTCAGAATTGGGTCTGCCATGTCGCTCTCCTCAGCGTGGGGGAAGGCGCACGGCGCCGTCTAGTCGGATAGTCGTGCCGTTCAAGAACGGGTTTTGGGCAATCTGCTCAGCCAGAAGCGCATATTCATGGGCATCACCAAGTCGCGCTGGGAACGGAATATTTGCGGTGATTTTTGCCGTAACCTCATCGGGCAGGCCTTCCATCATGGGTGTATGAAAAAGCCCCGGCGCAATAGCCATAACCCGGATACCTGTCTGGGCAAATTCGCGCGCGGCAGGCAAGCACATCGACGCAATCGCGCCCTTTGAAGCTGCATAAGCCGCCTGCCCCAACTGACCGTCTTGCCAAGCAACAGACGAGGTATTGATGATAACCCCGCGTTCATTGTCCGCCAAAGGCTCGAGATCAGCCATATGCTTGGCCGCATGGCTCATAACGTTGTAAGTGCCAAAAAGATTGACGCGGAGGGTCTTTTCAAAAACATCGAACGAAAGCTTGCCTTCGCGGCCAACGATCCGCGCAGCCATGCCAACGCCAGCGCAGCTAATCGCGATGCGCGGCGCGCTGCCGAAATATTCAATCGCTGCGTCAAAGGCGGTGCCAACAGCGGCTTCGTCACCAACATCCGCTTGGACGGCAAATCCGCCAATCTCTTTCGCAACGGTCTGCGCCGAGTCGAGATTGAAATCCAAGATCGCAACACTAGCGCCCTGAGCAGCAAAGTGGCGAGCGGTCGCAGCACCAAGACCACTTCCACCGCCTGTGACCAGAACGTTTGTTTCATTGAGCTGCACGGCGTTCACTCCAACTTCTATTGCACGTCCAAAGGGCATTTCGTTGCTTGCACTAGAGCATAGCCCTTCGAGTCGCGCAATTACTTATGTGACATAAGTATATTCAATAATAGTTACATCTCTTGTTTTATCTGCCGCTACAGACGCATACGCGGAACTTTGTTCGGGTCTAGCTTCAGCTCGATGATCATCGGACTTTTGCAGGATTGGATCATTTTAATCGCGACTTCCAAATCTTCGGGTGAGGCTACAGTCACACCCTCCCCGCCGAGCGACTTGGCGACATCCGCGAAGGACGGCCAAACGAATTCGGTCAAGGACGGCTCCATCTGGCGATCGAGCATCTGGATATGTTCAGCCCCATAAGCGGAATCGTTGCAAATGATTACGATCAGATCGCGCTTTGTGCGAACTGCTGTGCTGAATTCGGTAACGCCGCCCATCATGAAGCCGCCGTCACCCGCAAACAAAACGACAGGTCGGCTGTGCGCGCCATGTGCTGCGCCAGACTTTTACAGCGTCAAAACGAAGAGAGTGATCGAAGGGAAAAGCACTAAGAGGATCACCCGAACGATGTCTGATCCCACGAAGAACATCACAGCCTTGTAGGTTTCCACCATCGGCGTTTCACGATCCATCGCATTGATAATAAAGAGGTTCATTCCCACGGGCGGGGTAATCAAACCAACCTCAACAACGATCAAAACCAAGATGCCAAACCAGATCGCGAGGTACTCTGCCTCGATACGGTTCGCCATGCCTTGCGTCATGCGGATATCGAGCGCCTTCATTTGCTCGCGGGTTAGCTCTGCGCCGTTAGCAATGGCTGTTTGAATACTATCGAGCATTCCTGCCGCCATGCCCTCAGGCACACCCACCGCCAATACCTCTAGCGCTTTCGCGGCTTGCAGCTCAGCCAATGAAACTAGACCGAAGTCCATCGCGGAAATGACTGGAAAGAAGATCGGGATCGTCAGAAGGATCATCGACAGCGAGTCCATCAAACATCCGAAGACCAGATAGAAGACGAGGATCAGCGCCAGAACCATCCAAGGCGTCAGGCCCAGTGACAGAACATATGTCGCGAGTTCTTGAGGCACTTGCGTGAGCGCGAGGAACGAGTTGTAGAACCCCGCCCCGAGGATAATGAAGAAGATCATCCCTGTCGTCGTCGCAGTCGCCAGAATAGCGTCGCGGAACAAAGTCCAAGTCAGGTTGCCAGAGAGGAACGCCAACAACCCTGTGCCAAATGCACCAACTGCCGCGCCCTCTGTCGGAGTGAACCAACCAAGATAGATACCGCCAACAACGAGGCCGAAGACCAATACAACGGGCCAGACATTCAAAAGCGCAGTCATTCTTTCGCTATAAGGAACAGGAGGCCGTGTGCCTGCGGCCTTTGGGAACAGGCGCACGTAAATCGAAATGGTGATCATGTAACCAACAGCGGCCAAGATGCCCGGCACGAAGGCCGCGAGGAAGAGCTTGGCGATGTTCTGCTCGGTCAGGATCGCGTAGATCACGAGGATAACGGAGGGCGGGATCAAGATGCCCAGCGTGCCGCCCGCCGCGAGCGTGGCCGTGGAAAAGCCCCCTGAGTAGCCATAGCGCTTGAGCTCAGGCAGGGCGACTTTGCTCATCGTGGCAGCTGTTGCCAGCGAGGAGCCACAGATCGCGCCAAAGCCTGCGCAGGCCCCAACGGATGCCATGGCAACGCCGCCCTTTCGGTGGCCGAGCATGCTCTCTGCGGCTTTGAACAAGGCAGACGACATGCCCGAAAGCGTCGCGAATTGCCCCATGAGCAGGAACATCGGAATAATCGTCAGCGAATAGCTGGAAAATGTGGAAAAGGTCTCGGTCTTGAGTTTAGCCAAGAACACGGAAGGGTCGCCAAGCGCCAACCAAATGCCAGCAATGCCCATTCCAAGCATCGCCAAACCAATGGGCGCGCGCAGAAATATGATCAACAAAAGGAGGGGAAAGGACCAAAATCCTAGCTCTAGCATCGACATTTAGGAAGCCTCGTGTTGGCCAAGATCGGCCTCAGCACCGCGTATTGCGGCGGTTGTGCGTACAAATGCGCAATAGAGCGCGACGATGGAAGCGACGATTGCGGCAACGAAGCTCGCGGCAAAGGCCCACCACTTTGGAAAACCTAAAAGAAGCGTGGTTTCACCATTTGCGATCTTGCTGCTCATCCCAACGCCAAGTCGCCAGGTGATGAGCAAAATCGCGAGGCACAAAACAACTTCCCAAAAAGCCTTGAGACGGACGTTCGTTCTCGCTGGCAAAAAGGATGTGAAAACGTCCACGGTCGCATGCGCGCTTCTGAGCTGGCAAAGCGGCAAAAATGCAAAGATGGCAAAGGCTACCGCGGCTTCGACAATTTCAAAATCACCCGGAACAGGCCCAATGCCTGCACCAAGCAAAAACGCTGATACGCCGGGCGCTGCCGATTGCAAGGCATCCCAGTGGGCAAAGGTATTGCCGCCGCGACCAAGGACGCTGATGCAGACAAGCAAGACAAGCGCAGTCAAAACAAGGCCGCCAAGGACGGCCATCACGTGTGCTAATTTGGTGATAAATTTGAGCATGCTAAAACCTAACGAGATAGCGATGCAGCCCCGCCCAAAGGAGCGAGGCTGCGTAGTGTTTAGTTGCTGTACTTCTCGATCAAAGCTTTCGCTTCGTCAATAAGAGCAACACCATCGATGCCTTTGGCTTTCATATCTTCGACCCACTTGTCGACCGTTGGCGCAGCTGCTGCACGCCAAACGTCGACTTGCTCAGGCGAAAGCGTTGTCACTTCGTTGCCAAGGTCCAAGGCCAACTCACGACCTGGCGCATCGTCGATTTGCATTTGCTTGCCGGCGAAAGCGGAAAACGCTGCGCCAGAGTTTTCGTCGAGAATTGCCTTTAGATCATCCGGCAACGCGTTGTACTTGGCTTTGTTCATCGCAAACAGGAATGTCGTCGTGTAAAGCGTCTCATCCCCGAACTCCAAGTGGTTGGTGACCAGCTCTGGCACTTTCAATGCGCCTGTAACCTCCCAAGGGATCACAGTCGCGTCGATAACGCCTTTTGACAGGGCTTCTGGAACCGCAGGAACAGGCATGCCAACGGCTGTCGCACCCATGCCTGAGAACAGCAGGTTCGTTACGCGCGTTGGCGCGCGCAGCTTCACGCCATTGAGATCCTCTGGCGTCATGATTGGATCGCTGGAATGGATGATGCCCGGGCCGTGAACCCATGCGCCAAGAAGATGAAAATCCTTGAACTCGCCATCTACCATATATTTCTGCGCCATTTCCCAATAAGCGCTGCTGGTGGCTTCTGCATCCGACATCATGAAGGGCAGCTCAAATACCTCTGTGTGCGGAAAACGCCCAGCCGAATAACCCGAAACGGTCCAAACGATGTCTGCTACGCCGTCAATGGCTTGGTCGATCAGCTCAGGCGGCTTGCCGCCCAGTTGCATCGCGGGGAAATGATCAATTTTGATACGGCCATTTGAGGCCTCTTGGATTTTCTCAATCCAAGGAATGATAATGTTTTTCGGAACATTTGCTTGTGGCGGCAAGAACTGGTGCAGGCGCAATGTAACATCTTGCGCGACTGACATCGTTGTCGATGCACCAAGGCTCAGCGCAGCCGCCGCTGTTAGTTTCAGTAGATTTCTGCGAAGTAAGGTCATGTTATCCTCCCAATGACAACCAATCCGATTTATTATTGCACAGTATTGTTATGCTCTATACCTAATTGAGTCCAGCGAAATTCGCAAAGAAGCAAGTTCACAAAGCCTAGCACAAAGACCACTCAGATGTTTTTCATCTGGGTATTGTGAAGCAATGTCCAGAGGCGTTTCAACCAACCCCGCAAGGCCTTGCACTGTTTCGCTGACACTTTGCCCCCTTTTCGCCTGCACAATCGTATGGCTACGACCCAACTAAGCGATGAAAATGCAATTCTGCCGAGCACCATGCATGCGTCTCGCCCAACGCCCCCCCTTCGAGCAAGGAAGGGTTAAACCTCCCGCATAAGCTCCAATTCCACGCATACAAATATTTTTGATTTCGACGAAATCGCCGAGCCCGTAGCGCAATCCTTCGCGGCAAAGCCCAGCCCCCCCCGCAAACGGTGCTTCAGTCGTGACTTTCGGGCGAGCTTTGGCTTGCAGACAGATGACTTTCCTCGACCAGCCAGTTGAACTCTGGCTTCTTTGATGCGGGAAACCTCATTCGTCGTCGCTCCCATCCATCGCCCGAGAGGCGATTGCGTAGCAATCTGCCGAGAAGGGCCAATCATGCTTTTTTGAAAAGCCGCAGTTCAAACGTCAGCTCCGCGACGACCTCCTTAAGATCTTTTCGCGTCGCGGCGCAGTTCCCTCACTTCGTCAGTGTTCACAGCAAATGCTGTTGCACCACCTACATTGGTGGGTTGCGCATTGATGGGCATGGTTTTCCTGCACAAAACTTTACACTTCATGAGACAAAAACAAAGCCTTAGCGGTTACCCGCTAAGGCTTTGTTTTTAATGGCGGACCGAGGAACCGTATAACCCCTGTTTTCTCGGGTTCGCTCAAATTCGCCATAATTCATTTTTATATAATAAAATCAGGATTATAAATTCATATCTGTTCCTTGAAGTTCATGTAGAAACGTCTTAAGTCACGTTTGAGTGTGGGAACAAATGTGGGAACGATATGCCATTGAGCGCGAGAAAAGTTGAAACTGCGGAGGCTGGTCGGCATGGCGACGGGCGCGGGCTTTTTCTATATGTCAAAGCATCCGGTGCGCGATCATGGGTGCTGCGCTATCAGGTTCACGGGCGGCGGCATGATCTGGGCCTTGGTGCCTATCCAGACGTAACTTTGGCAATGGCACGGGAAAAGGCGTTAGAGGCCCGTCAACTCATTGCGGCGGGCGGTGATCCGATTGCGATTAAGCGACAAGCCAAACCGAAAACATTCCAAGACGCTGCGCTGGAACTGATCGAAAGCAAACGCCCCGGCTGGAAGAGCGCCAAACATGCGGCGCAATGGACGTCTACACTAGAAGCTTATGTTTACCCACGCATTGGCGCGATGCAGATCGCTAATGTCACCACTGCGGACGTCGTAGGTGCGTTGAAGCCGATTTGGTCGCAAAAACCAGAAACGGCAAACCGCGTGCGCCAAAGGGTAGAGGCAGTTTTGGACTACGCGTCGGCGCTGGGCATTCGCGAAGGCGACAATCCCGCGCGTTGGCGTGGGCACTTGGATCACCTTTTGCCAAAGCCGAAAAAAGTAAAAGCCGTAAAACATCACCCTGCCCTGCCACACGCCGAAATTGCTGACTTTATGGCTGACCTTTCCAACCGAACTGGCGTTGCCGCGCGGGCGCTGGGCTTTACCATTCTAACCGCAGCGCGATCTGGCGAAACACGCGGAATGACTTGGGCAGAGATTGATCTGGAAAACAAAATCTGGACCATTCCCGCCCAGCGCATGAAAGCAGGAAAAGAACACCGCGTGCCCTTAACCGCAGACATGATCACTCAATTGGGACCACACCGCGAACATGACAATTTAGTTTTTGAAAGTCAAACCAAAGCGGGCCGCCCAATTTCAGATATGAGCATGACCGCGCTTTTGCGTCGCATGGGGCGGAACGATATTACCGTCCACGGGTTCCGTTCCACGTTTCGCGATTGGGCAGGTGAAACCACAGGTTTTGCACGTGAAGTCATCGAGGCCGCGTTGGCGCATGGGATCAAAGACAAATCCGAAGCCGCCTATGCGCGGTCTGACCTCTTCGACAAAAGGCGCACCCTGATGGAGGCTTGGAGCCAAAGAGCCATGCCAGACAATTCTGCCACGAATGTTGTTGCACTGGGATGAACCTGCTTTAGGACTGATACCAACCCATTTGTATCAGGACGATTGCACATGCCCACACTAGACTGGATCGGCAAGAAAGCCGTTGTGAACCATCACCGCGAAGTGCCGTATCGCTTGGTGCATTGTGATGGCGATCTGTCCACAGGCGACGCGGATGCGGGCAATCTACTGGTGCAAGGCGACAACCTTGAGGCGCTCAAAGCCCTTTTGCCCTATTACGCGGGCAAGGTAAAATGCATCTATATCGACCCACCCTATAACACAGGGAACGAGGGCTGGGTCTATAACGACAATGTCAATTCGGCAGAGATCAAGGCGTGGCTGGGCAATGTTGTGGGTAAAGAAGCCGAAGACCTGTCCCGCCATGACAAATGGCTGTGTATGATGTATCCACGCCTTCGGTTGTTGCGAGAATTTTTGCGAGAAGATGGGGTTATCTTCGTTAGTATTGATGATGTAGCCGTCAATTACCTTCGCAACCTTATGGATATTGTTTTCAAACCGTCAGACTTTATTGCACAACTTGTTTGGAAATCCCGACAAAACAAAGATAACCGCAACACCACAGGTGTATCCACGGACCATGAATACGTCCTTGTCTATGGAAACCGATTGCGCGGTGAAGAACGAAATGCCACTCAATACACAAACCCGGACGATGACCCAAGAGGCGATTGGGTTAGCGGCAATATGGTTGGGATTGCTACAATAGAAGCGCGGCCAAATCTGCACTATAATCTAATTGATCCAAATACTGGAATAGACTACGGGTGCCCTCAAATGGGATGGCGCTACGGTCAAGACCGCATGGCGCAAATGATTGCCCAAGAGAGAGTACTTTGGCCCAGCAGCCCTGATGGCAGGCCGCGAGCAAAAAACTTCCTAGAAGATTTGAAAGACAAATATACTGGCTATTCATCGATTGCTGGGGAAGGCATATATACTCGGAACGGTACAAGGAGCATTGATGACATCTTTGGAGAACGGAAGTTCGACTTTCCAAAACCACAGGAACTTGTTGCTCAATTTATCCAGCAGTCAACAGAGGCAGGCGACCTCATCCTAGACTCCTTTGCGGGTTCTGGAACTACTGGCCATGCAGTCCTTGACCTCAACAAACAAGACGGCGGTAATCGCAAGTTCATTCTTGTGGAAATGGATGAACAGATTGCACCAGATATCACCGCTGAACGGTTGAAACGTGTTATTAACGGCTATGACAAAGGCGGCGACCCTGACAAACCCGTCGAAGGGCTTGGCGGCGGGTTCCGTTACTGCCGTCTTGGCGTTCCTTTGTTCAACGAATTTGGCGATATTGATGGCGGCGTCACCTTCCCCAATTTGGCCGCGCATGTGTTCTTTGCCGAGTGCGGCGCGCCTATTCCAGCCAAGGCAACAGGCAACTCCTCTTATCTTGGCCAACATCAAAACAAAGCCGTTTACCTGCTATTCTCCCCCGCCGAGGCTGGCTTTGCCCGCGAAGCCTCTGGTAATGTGTTGACGCCCGATACGCTTGCGTCTCTGCCCACACCGCCCGATGGTTTTGTGGGTAAATGGATTATCTACGGCGAAGGTTGCACCGTAGGTAAGGAACGACTTGCCGAGGCTGGCGTGATCTTCAAACAAATCCCCTATCAGATTGAAGGGGCGTAAATCATGGCGGCGGTGAATTTTGAACTAAAGGAATACCAAGAAGCATCCCTTGGGGCCTTTCGCGATTATCTAAAACAAGCAGACCTGCACGGCGGCGAAACCGCCTTTGTGCTGCAAACAAAGCTGCCATTCTATCAGGCCCCATATGTAGCCGATGGCACGCCTTATGTCTGTTTACGTGTCCCCACTGGCGGCGGCAAAACCATCATGGGTGCCCACGCGGTTGGGATCGCGGCGAAAGAGTTTCTGCATGTAGCGAACCCGATGGTTCTATGGCTTGTCCCTAGCACGCCAATTCTGGAACAGACCGTTGCTGCGCTGAAAAATCAAGATCACCCATATCGCGTGGCATTGGCCAAGGATTTTGGCCGCAACATATCCGTCCTGACCAAGTCCGAAGCATTGGCTATGTCACGTGCCGATGCAGAGGGCGGCGCTTGTATCATCGTGTCCACCATTCAGGCGTTCCGAATTGAGGAAACCGAAGGCCGCAAGGTCTATGAAGATGCAGGAAGCCTGATGGATCATTTCTCAGGCTTATCAGAGGATCAAGTCGCGCGTTTGGATAAGGTGCCAGACACGCACCGCCCTGTGTCTTCATTGGCAAACCTGCTAAAACTGCATCGCCCCATGGTGATCGTGGATGAGGCGCACAATGCGCGGTCTGCTTTGTCGTTTGACACGTTGGCGCGGTTTGATCCGTCGTTGATCTTGGAACTGACTGCTACGCCGAATACTGACCACGTTCCCGCCAAAGACAAACACGCATCCAACATTCTGCATTCAGTATCAGCGGCGGAACTCAAAGCCGAACAGATGATCAAACTGCCCATCCGCCTGACCACGGACAGAGATTGGCGCAAGACGGTTGGCGCGGCATTGGATAGTCGTAACCAACTGGAAGAAGCGGCCAAAGCCGAACAGAGCGAAACAGGCGAATACATCCGTCCTATTGTGCTGTTTCAAGCCCAGTCCAAATCTAAAAATGACCCGCACAGGATCACGGTTGAGGCGTTGGAAAAGTACCTTTTGGAAGACAAGCGCTTGCCCGAAGACCAGGTTGCAGTGGTAACGGGCAACAAGACCGAAATCGACGGCGTTGACCTGAAAGACCCAGATTGCTCCATTCGCTACATCATCACGGTTGCAAAGCTGAAAGAAGGCTGGGACTGCCCCTTTGCTTATGTCTTGTGTTCTGTAGCAGAACAAACATCCAAAACCGCGATTGAACAAATCCTTGGCCGCATTCTACGTATGCCACAGGCGCGTCTAAAACGCCGTGACGCGCTCAACCGCGCTTATGCCTATGTTGCATCCCAAAGTTTCGATGACGCCGCCCAGCGGTTACGTGATGGGTTAATTGAGGGGGCCGGTTTCAGCGCCAAGGAAGCGGAAGAGCTGATCTCGAAACAGGCAAGTCTGCCCTATGACAAGGTCGCGGATGAAACGGACCATGAATCCGACGCAATCGAGGACGAGGCGGTCACAGCGGAAAGCATCGAAGAGATATTCGACAAGCTACCGTCATCTGTAAAGGCGCGGGTATCGTTCAATCCTGAGACAAAGACCGTGGCCTACAAAGGGCAGATGACCCGCGAAGGGCGCAACCTATTGCAACTCGCAACCGCGAAGATACCGCAATTCGAAAAGGTGATTGATCGCCTTTATGCTAAGTCCAACAATTTTCAAACTTCGGCGGCGGCAGATGAAACCAAGCCGCCCTTCATCGTTCCGCGATTGGGTTTTAGGAAACAGGGCAAACTGGAACTTTTCGGCAAGGAACACTTCTTGGACTTGCCGTGGCGTTTGGACGAATGCGATCCAAAGGCCATCGTTGAACGCTTTAAAGTTATCGACGAAAGCCAGTCTGGCGAAATTGATGTAACTGACAAAGGCAAAGTCGAAATCCATTTCGTGCGCCGCCTGCAGGGCGAACTTGGGGCCGTGATTCAAGAACCTGAATGGACCATGCCTCGCCTCGCCAATTGGCTTGATATGGGCATTCAGCACCCCGATGTGACCAAGCCTGCCGCAATCTTGTTTATCACTGGCACAATTGACGCGCTGATAGCCTCCGGTATCGAATTGGATGTGTTGGCGCGCAACAAATACGACCTTCGCAAGGTTCTTGCGGGCTTGATAAATGACCTACGCAAGGAACGTGAGAATGGGAACTATCAAGCCCTGTTTTCCAGCGACGCTGAAAGCTTTTCCACAAGTTCGGACATGGCGATGATCTTTGATGAAGAAGCAGTTCCGCATAAACCCTATGTCGGTACAACGAAATTCAACAAACACTACACCAACCTAATTGGTGACATGAAAGCCGAGGGTGAGGAATTTGAATGCGCCGTCCATTTGGACCGCCATGAAAAAGTTCAATATTGGATTAGGAACGTTGACAGGCAAAAAAACTCTTTCTGGCTTCAACTGCCTGACAAGAAATTTTACCCAGACTTTGTAGTGATGTTGAAAGACGGTCGAATTCTGATCGTTGAATACAAAGGGGAAGTATATAAAACCAATGACGATTCGAAAATTAAGATGCAAATTGGTGACGTATGGGCCGAAGCCAGCGATGGGATGTGTTTATTTTGCATGCCAACAGCTAGAGATTTTTCAATTATAGATAGAATCATCTCATAAATTCGTTCGCCCCTGACTTGTATCACGCGCCTGTGAACACCACATATAGCCCTTGAAACAATCAAAGGCACAATTCATGGCTTCATTCAACGGCTTTATCCGCAAATCCCCTGACGCACGATTGGCAGCGTTTCTAAAGGCAAAAGGGGTTCATGCCCCTGATGACTTTAATTGGCAAAGCGAGGGGCGCGGAACGGCGCTTGTGAATGAAATAAATAACCTCATTTCCGATTTACCTGACCTTGGCCAAGATCGCGTCAAAGCGGAATTGGATCACCTTGCCAGCTTGGCCACACCACAAACCATGACCGCAGCGGAACAGATTTGCAGCGCCCAGCGCATTGATTTGGAGGGTCTGCTGGGCATTCAAGACGTGTTGCTTATGCTGGCCACCGAGCATCCCAAGATTTTGGAGCGCGTGGCCGTACAGGCGTCCCTGATGCAGCGAACAGGCGGCAAACAATGGTCTGCTTTTCAATTTGATGACGACGGGAAACCTTGGGCGCTGGGCGATGACGCCGCCCGTGCAGGCTTTGTTGCGGATGCAATCGCTATTCTCGAATTACCTGAACACCGCAAACGCGAGGCGGATTGGTATACCTCTATTCGCGTCGACCCTATCACGGGCGAAGAAACCGAAATCTTGCAGGCAACAATCTATGTAGAGGCCAGCGCCGAAAGCGAATTGACCTTTGGCCCATCCGAAGGTTTGGAGCGGCAGATCGTTCAGCGGGTTATGGAAGTCGGGATCGCCTGCAACGCCGAAGAGCGGATTGTGGAAATCTGCGCCCGTGGAGGCAAGAAAATGCGCGACAGATACGCATCATCGTTCTCAAAGCACTTTGCGCCACAATCCGCACCGCCAGTTGAAACACCACGGCGGGATGTACTGTTAAGCAATTTGCGCTCGAACCCCACTTTTCCCATCGAACCTGCCGACCGTGTTACAAAGGTCGAAATGTCATCGCTTGAGTTTTATTCTGTTGGCGGCGGCTTTGCGCGGTTTGAACATCGCGGGGATGACGAAACCATTTACCAATTCCTTGAACGCCAGTTTGGTGGCCAGTCTCCAATTCATGCTGTGGGTTGGACAATCACTGGCGCAACACTTCGGATCATGCAAACGCCCGAAGACGGCAAGCGGGCCAAGACTTTGACAGTGACCTTGCGCAGCCCAAACACCACGACCATTCCCAACAAGACAGAAGCAGAGCGCCAGTTTGTTATGGCCCTTCTAGATCGGTGGAAATTGATCGCGCCGCCCCCCGAGACTGTTGATGTGATAGAGGCCGCATAATTGAATGCGATGGACCTCTTTGCCAGCCTACTGGCCCAGCGCGGTCGGGTTCGCAGCGTCGAATATTCTTCTTTTCCAGCGTATCGCGACCTAATCAAAGCGGGGCTAGTCGAAGAAACTGGTGTTGTTTCATCCGTTATCTGTGACGAATGCAACCAGCCCCATGATTCGGAGATCGTCTATGAGGGTTCGCAGTATGGCTTTTATTGCCCCGACTTTGGCTTTGTATCCAAAGCACGTTCCGAATTAATCGCCACGCAACCGAACCTGTCTGAATTTGTGGCGAAGATTGCAGATCACCTGAATTGTAGGAGACGCAAATCAACGCCGTTAGAAGGCCAAACATGGCGGGTCGGGGCGCTTGATACTCATCAAGGAGCTGTTGTTGTGTATGTGACGCCCAAGATGCAGGAGGCCCAAGACGTCAACGGCTTTCAATCAGCCACGTCGAGCGAACTAAAGTCCCCCTTTGGCATTGTGCTGACCTCAATCGGTACGTTGTCTGTCGCCCCCTACAACACCGTACAAATACGGGACATTATCGACCTTGAGCCGGAGACCGGAAAGCTCATTGTTGTTGCGGACCTTCAGGCCATCGCGGGCGTACCAAAAGAACGCAACGGGGGTCGGCGCAATGAGTACTCGAAACCATTAAGTGAACTTAGCGCTATTAGAGTAAAAGAAAAGCGCACCTTGAAAGGCCGTAACGAAGAGGCGAAAGCATTGCGTGCCGAATACAAGGTCCAGTTCCCAAATCAAAAAATTCCATCACAGTCAGTAGTTAACAAATTCGTCACAAAGTTCAGAGGTGGATCATAACTGGATCAAAACGCACGGTCTGTTTTGATCCACCCCACGTCCGCCAAGGTTCATCTGTCACCAAATGGCGGAGAATGAACAATGACAACCAAAAAGCAGAACAATCAACCAACACCCCCTATCGCAGTATCACCTGATGAGGCCGCGCGGCTGGCAGGCATAGGTCGGACCAGCCTTTACGCCGCCTTGGCCAAAGGTGACCTGAAAAGCATTAAGATCGGCACGCGCCGTTTGATCAAGATTGAGGCCATTCACGAGTGGCTTGCATCCTTCCAAACGGACACGGAGTAACGCGCCGTGCCAAAGCAAGCCCGCCTGAACGGGATCAAATCTTATCGTTGTTACACAAAAGCGGAGGCGGCGGCACTTGTCGGCGTTTCCATCCGCACAATTAGGAACTGGACGCGGGATGGGTTGCCACTTTTGGACGCAAGCCACCCGCCACTTATTCGCGGAGATGATCTGCACGACTACATCACCGCCCAGCGCGCAAATCGGAAAGTCAAAACAGACCTATGCGAGTTTTACTGTTTGCGCTGCAGAAAGGGCAGAGCGCCCGCAGCCAAAATGGCGGACTGCAAAATTGAAGGCAACAAATCTATGCTGACTGCGCTTTGTGGCGTCTGCGAGGGCATCGTTTGCAAACCAATATCGTTAAGCGACCTGCCAGAGGTTCACGCAAAACTGGACCTCACAATAACGCGGGTAGAAGTGACATTATAATGGTGGACATACGCCCCCCTGTATTTCCCTTTGCGCCACTGCCCTACGCGACCACCCAAAGCCACCCGGATTAATACGCCACTGCCCCACGAAAACACCTCTACCCAGACCAGCCCAAACAATAGGAATTTTCGATGACCAAACGACCCAATGAAAAGAACGAACGCCTGAAACGCCGCTTTCTTGAATATCGCAAGTTCGCCCGCCAACTTTCGGAAAAAACGCTGGATCGTGAGATCGCGGCCCTTGAACGGTTTGACGTCTGGAACGGGCGCAAAGACTTCGCCCGCTTTCATATTGAGCAAGCGATGGGGTTCCGTACTCACTTGGAGCAAAGCAAGACAAAGGCCGGAAAGCACTTAGGAAAATCAACTATGCGATCTATCTTGGCAACTTTACGGGAATTTGTCCTGTGGCTTTCCCAGCAAGACGGGTTTCGCAGCCGTATCAAAGCGGCAGACGCGGATTACTTCAATCTGTCCCGTCGTGACGAAGCAGAGGCCCGCGCGGCACCACCCCGCCCAGCGCCTAGCATAAACCAAGCCAAACGCGCCCTTGCCCTTATGCCCTGCACAACGCCGCAGCAAAAGCGCGATAAGGCAGTATTCGCTTTACTGTGCCTCACGGGCGTTCGTGTAGCTGCATTGGTATCGCTTAAGATCAAGCATGTTGATTTGCAGGAAAAATCTGTCACCCAAAACCCGCGAGAAGTGGCGACCAAATTCGGAAAAGTCATCGACACTTTCTTTGCCAAAGAGTTTTGCGAAGCCGAGATCGCCCTTTCCGGTTGGATGACCTATTGTGACGAAGTCGCGCTCTATGGACCGGATGACCCATTGTTCCCAGCAACCGCAATCGCCGCAAAGTCAAATTCAGGCTTTGAAGCAAACGGTTTTACGCGCAGCCATTGGAAAAGCACAGAACCGGTGCGCAAAATCGTCCGCAGGGCGTTTGAAACTGCAGGCGTTCAGAACTACGGCCCACACGCCTTTCGTCACATGCTGGCCCGCCACGCGGCCAAAAATGCGGCGTCTGTCGCTGAACTCGTGGCCACTTCGCAGAACCTTGGACACACCGATGTTTTGACGACTTTACGCAATTACGGCCAAATCAGTCGCGAAGATCAACGCAAATTGGTTACGGGCGAGAAAGATGGGTGACCAAAGGCAATTCAAACGAAAGCGAAGTGTGGGAACAGGTGTGGGAACGAAATTCGCGAACGGCCACAAAATTCCTAAAAAACAAATACTTAAGGGGCTTTAATGGCGGACCGAGGAGGATTCGAACCCCCGACCCCCTGATTCGTAGTCAGGTACTCTATCCAGCTGAGCTATCGGTCCGTGAGGGGGTGATTAGTTTAGCCGACAAAGCGATGCAAGGGCAAAAGTGATAAAATGTCATGCTTTATGCATTCGCGATATCGCCCTTCGGCAAACGTATCTCAAAACAGGTCCCGCTTTCATCACTTTTACCCATCTCAAGTGCGCCACCATGGCCTTTGATCAACTCAGCCGCGATCGCAAGGCCAAGGCCCGTCCCGCCTTTGCGCGCGCCGCCCTGAAATGGTGTAAACAGGTGCTCAAGCGCCTTTTTCGGCAAACCCGGCCCAGTATCTTGAACCGAGATTATCCAATTCTCTTCGTCCTCTAGCGCTCGAACAGATATCTCTCCTGCTTTGCCGGTTGCCAAAATGGCCTGACGCGCATTGCGAACCAAATTGGAAAGTACGCGATAGAGTTGCTCGGGATCCGCGCGAACCGACATTGCCGCAGGGATGTCTTCAGAAAAGCTGAGGTCATGCTCGCCGACGGCTAGTCTCTCAGACGCAATGACATCCGCCACAATACCATTCAGCATAAACCGCGAGAGCCTCGGCGCGGGTTCCTCAGCTTTTCCAAACGCCAACGTGGTTTCGCATAGATTCACGGCGCGCGTGATTGAGTTAACGAGCTTCGGAGCCATACGCTGCACAACGGGGTCTTCGCTCATTTCGATACGGTCGGTGAACAATTGCGCGGAGGTTAGAATGTTGCGCAGATCATGGCTCACGCGGGCGACTGCCCCGCCAAGTTGCGCAAGGCGCTCTTTCTGCTTCAAGGCCTGCGTCAGTTCCATCTGCATACTCTGCAACGCATCTTCCGCTTCTCGCAACTCCGTCACCCCAGCCGTCGGCTCGATAATCCGGCGTGCATCCTCTGGCGCTGCTGCATAGCGCTGCATATGATCAACGACGCCCTTTATCGGATGCACCAACAACATCCGCACAGCGAAGAAAAGCAAAGACGCGGTAAAGATGGATATGACCGCCGAGAGGATCAAAATGCGCAGGCCATAGTCTATCAACGCCATGCGCAAACCATCCGTCGGCATTGTAACCTCGATCAGCAACCCCGCTTCACGCACAGGTGCGCCGATGATCCGGATCACTTCTGCCTCCGTTGCAAGCAGGCGAGAAATCGCATCTCCAATCAGCTCAATCGCGCTCGGATCACGCAGATCAAACGTCTGATCAATCGGGCGCGGCATGGGCGAGGACAAAACAAGTTGGCGCACGGCGTCGCGCCTGAGTACAACATTATAGACCTCCGCATTGAGCAGCAGCTCTTCTTCAAGGTCCGCATCAATCATATCATCCGCCAAAAGCGCGAGCGAAGCGATCTGCGCGCGCTCCAATCGCGAAAGCAAATAATCCTCGCGAAAGCGCGCCACGGAAGGGAAAAAGATCAATACCTCAGCCAGCATCACAAAGACGGTGGTCAGGATCAAGAACCGCCCTGATAATGAGTTCAGCATACGCGCTGCCTCTGTATGATCGCTCTTGGCTTCATTTTCCTGAAAAAACTCCCCGCGGAGCGTCCCGCACTAATAACACACGCGCGCACCCAATCATGGGAGCCACTTCTGCACAAGCCGCACCACCTTCTTGACCGTATCATTCTCAAACAGGCGCGGTGTGAAGTAAGCCCCTGCCGCGCGTTTGTTCACTTCGAACACCGACGGATAAGGCGCGACCATAGCGGAAATCTGGCTCATCTTCAGCTTGTTCGCAATCGCGAGCGACCACATACCAATCAACTCGCCCGCTTGTGGGCCAGCAATGGACACGCCAACAGGGCGGCCCTTCACAACCATCACTTTGATCAATCCATAGGCTTTGCGCTCTGCAATCAAACGGTCGTTGTGGTGAATGTCAAAGCGCACCACTTCCAATTTATCACCATGCGCCTCTTGCGCCTGCGCTTCTGTCAGTCCGACCTGCGCCAATTCAGGGTCCGTATAAGTGGCCCAAGGGATGTGGTTAGTGCTTTGCTTTGCGGGCAACCCAAAGAGAGCGGAACGGATGATCACCCCTGCTTGATAGCCCGCCACATGAGTAAATTGCAGACCGCCCGCCACATCGCCGATCGCATAAACTCGCTTGTTTGTTGTCTTGAGACTGTCATCCACGGTGATGCCCGTGCGGTGGGTTTCAATGCCTGCCGCTTCAAGGTTCAGCTTGTCCATATTGGCTTTTCGACCAACGGCCATCAGAAGATGCGAGCCTTTGAACACGCGCCCATCTTTGGCATGCACTTCAATTGCACCGGCTTTACCTTTGATCTCGGCAGCTAAAGCGTCCTCTTCGATCACCAGCCCTTCAGCGCGCAAACGATCCAGCACGATATTTGCCATTTCTGGGTCGTCTTTACCAAGCGCCTTCATTCCTTCGATTACGGTTACTTTGCTCCCGAGCCGTAGATGCGCCTGTGCCATTTCCATGCCGATCGGGCCACCGCCAATAATCAACAGATGCTCTGGTTGCTCGCGCAGTTCAAACAGGGTTTCGTTTGTTTCATAGGGAACCGTCTCCAAACCGGGGATCGGCGGCACAAAGGGGGATGAGCCCGTCGAAATGACAATGCGGCGCGCTTTGATGCGGTAATTGCCTGCTTCGACCTCAGTCTCAGAAACAAAGCGGCCATATTCCCGGATAACTTTTACTCCGAGCCCTTCAAAGCGCTCTTGGCTATCCATTGGCTCAATCGTTGTGACAACATCTGCGACATGATCTTTTGCTGCCGCATAATCGACCTGGGGCACTGCATTTGCGATTCCGTATCCAGATGCATGAGCCTGTCCATAAGCTGCTTTGCCCGAGGCAATCAGCGCCTTTGAAGGGACACACCCAAAATTCAGGCAATCCCCGCCCATCTTGTGCCCTTCAAGAAGAACCACACTCGCGCCCATTTGAACTGCGCCAGCCGCAACCGACAAGCCGCCTGAGCCTGCACCAATAACCAGAATATCTGTCTTGATCGTTTCCATGATTAGATGTCCTTTTTGCCTGTGACGGCTTTTATGAGGATTGGCAGCAAAGAAAGCGCGCTGAGGCCGAGAATTGGGAGAAGAATATGTGGTTCAAAGATGATGCCTAGGTCTGGGGATTCGCCTTTCGCGAAAACTTCACCGAGCCCAGCGCCAACAGACGTAAAGACCAACGTACCGGGGATGATTCCCAAGAAGGTCGAAATGACATAGCGATGCAAAGGCACCTCTAGGAATGCGGGAATGAGATTCGCAATAAAGAACGGGACCGCAGGAACAAGGCGAATAATGAACAACATCGACCATTGGTTTTCATCGATACCGTCTTTGATCTTTTTCACTGCGCCGTCACTGGATTCCAACTTGGCCCCCAGTTTTTCACCAAACCCATAGCGCGCCGCGAGAAAGATAAGAGTAGCCCCAACCGTAGCGCCTGTCACATTAAAGACCGTGCCAAAGACTGTCCCGAACAAGAAACCACCGGTTAGTGTGACAATGGTTGCGCCGGGCAATGAAAACGCAACGACCGCAGTATAAATGGCGATAAAGCCAAGCACAGCAATAAGATAGTTGCTATCGCGAAAACCGATCAAGGCTTCGCGATTATCGCGCAGGGCGTCGAAACTGAGATAATCCTTCAACGTGAAGGCACCGACTATGGCAACCACAAGGATCACAATCAAAGGCAAATATCTGGCGAGCCCAGATTTGGTTTCGGGGGTTTGTGTCATATCACTCATCGTTCTCTTTCGGGCAAATCTTATGTTTTGTCTGACAGCAACATGCGTATTTGCGTTTGGTTACGATAGACCTATCACGTCCGCTTGATCGCGAGTGACAATTGACGTGATCAAAGCTGGACATTCTTGCAAAACTGAAACATTTAGCCCGCAGCACAAAGGTCAAATGTTGCAGAAAAACGCTCTGCAATGGTTTGACTTATCCCCACCGCCCCTCTATTGGACGGGCTTCTAGATACATTGGGCCACGCGAATCTGCGCATCGCCCTGCTTATACGGAGACGGAGCGATGAAACGCACCTTTCAACCATCGAATCGCGTTCGCAAGAACCGCCACGGCTTTCGCGCGCGCATGGCCACAAAAGCAGGTCGCAAGATCCTGAACGCGCGCCGCGCAAAGGGCCGTAAAGAGCTGAGCGCGTAAGCGCCCACCTTTTAGGTTTATGACTTTGACACCGCCGAAGGCCTCCGATGCGCTTGCCGCTGACGAGAACGCGCCTTCGGCGGTTTCGTCATGTTTGCCTGTTCTCAAAAAACGTAGCGACTTTCTGCTTGCCGCGCGCGCGCGCCGTCAGGGCACAGCCTCGATGATGGTGCAAATGCGTGATCGCCGTGATGATAATCCCGCGGTGCGCGTTGGGTTCACATGCTCCAAGAAGGTCGGCAACGCCGTTGCCCGCAACCGCGCCAAACGCCGTTTGCGCGAAGCTGCACGCGCTGTCTTGCCCGCACATGGCCAGCAAGGTTGCGATTACGTGCTGATCGGACGCGCCGACGCGACTGCAAACCGTCCCTTTGATTTGCTGCTCGGCGACTTGCGCTATGCGCTTAAAAAACTACATGGTGCCAAATGAGCCCGCTTGCACATATCGTCGCCCTGCCCGTTCGGCTGTACCGCCTGCTTTGGTCACCATGGGTCGGCCGCAACTGCCGTTATCACCCAACCTGCTCTGCCTATGCGATGGAAGCGCTGGAAAAACACGGCGCGATCAAAGGCAGCTGGCTTGCCGCGCGCCGCATTGGTCGCTGCCACCCTTGGGGCAGTTCAGGCATCGACAACGTTCCTGATTAACGCTGAAGAATGAAATCCCCTGCGACTGCGCGCCTGCGTGTGCCCTCTGCCAATCCATCTTTTCCTGCCAAAGCGCCTGCAAAATCGGCAAAGAACGCTTCGCTTTCAAACCACCAGCGATGTGAGACAAATCGGGTTTCTTCATAGCTCCCTTCGCCTGCTCGGTATTCTCGTGTGCAAGACACATCTTCGTGGCTCTTTTCTGCCGGAGACGCCAAACCTTCAGAACCAAGCCGCGCGCGACCAGAATTAATCCTGCGGGACCAACGCAAAATGGAATCGTCATAACTATAGTAATTGGTAAAACGTTTGCTGTGATGGGTCATCACGAGCGATCCCCAAGCCCCTTTCTCCATAAAATACTGGGGAACATCGGCTGCAGCGAAGACGACTTGGTCCACACTCCAAGGCCCTGCACCTGGCCCATGAGAATCGCCAAACCCAGCGAAACCATTCAATACAACGAGCCCCCCCATTGAATGAGAAAAGAGGTGGACGCGCGGTGCGTTCGGCATCGACAAGAGCGGCAAAATGATATCGCCAACAAGGTGTGGCCCGCATTCAATCGTCTTTTTTCTATCGCCATTGTAGTCGATATCTATGAAAAAGCGTGCGCCACGACTTGGCCAATCATAAGCGATGATTGCCCCCAAGTAACCTTGCTTGCGCAAACCTTTCTCAATCATCTCAAGACGTTGAAACGTATCTTGTTGCTCTGTATTGAACCCGTGAACGTAGATGAGAACATCATTTCCGTCGCCGCGACTAACGACCTGATCGAACCAGTCCGCTTGATCAAGACGCTCACTACTCCAACCTGTCTGAGTGGACGCATCGCGAGCGCACCGCGCATAACGCGTTTTTGCGGCAACGCCATATCCATATTGATCGGGCTTTTGTTTTCGTAAAGTACGCCGAGTTGCAAAGAACATTTCAAAATCCTCAATTGTCTAAAATAAAAGCAAACGTACAACCATCACGAGAAAACCAAAGCTTTTTCTTGAAAACCGCGTAGAGGCATCGACACATTCGCGCTTCCCAGCATCGCGCGAAACTGGCATATCGCGCCCATGCTTGATGATCACAACGATATTCACCCGCTTTTCGCTGGCGCGCCTTCAACCACTGAGTTCAAGAAGCTGCGCAAGCGCATCGTGCGAAATACGCGCGAGGCGATTGAGCAATACGGGATGATCGAACCGGGCACCAAATGGCTGGTTTGCCTCTCTGGTGGCAAGGACAGCTATACCTTGCTGGCGGTGTTGCACGAACTCAAGTGGCGCGGGCTTTTGCCTGTTGAGCTGGTGGCCTGCAATCTCGATCAGGGCCAGCCCGGCTTTCCCGCGACGGTGCTGCCCGAATTCCTTGAGAAAATGGGCGTGACGCACCGCGTTGAATATGAAGATACCTATTCGATTGTTATGGATAAAATCCCAGCCGGCCGCACCTTCTGCGCGCTTTGCTCGCGGTTGCGACGCGGTAATCTCTATCGCATCGCGCGCGAAGAGGGGTGCTCTGCCGTTGTACTTGGCCATCACCGCGATGACATTCTTGAGACCTTCTTTATGAACCTCTTCCATGGCGGTCGCCTTGCGACGATGCCGCCAAAATTGCTCAACGATGAGGGCGATCTTTTTGTCTATCGCCCCCTCGCCCATGTGGCCGAGGTCGATTGCGAAAAATTCGCCACTGCGATGAACTACCCGATTATTCCTTGCGATCTCTGCGGCTCTCAGGACGGATTGCAGCGCCAACAAGTGAAGCAAATCTTGGATGGCTGGGAGGCCAACAGCCCCGGTCGTCGCCAAGTCATGTTCCGCGCGCTGATGAATGCGCGCCCCTCGCATTTGCTGGACCCCAAGCTCTTTGATTTCGCGGGATTGATGCGCGAAGACATGCCAAAGCCCGAATAAACCAAGGGATTGTTTGCGCATCAGCAACAATGCGCTAGTGTCACGCAAAACAACGCACAAAGCGCGAGCAGTGATATGACATTTACCCGTAGACATTTTGCCCTGACCTTGGGTGCCCTTGGCCTGAGTGCCTGTGTGAGCAGTCCGAAATCCTCTGGCACGTCCCGCCCAAAGCCAACAGGCCTTGCCCCCGATATGCGCCCGCAGCCCAACGCGGGCTATGACGCTTGGGTCGCCTCCTTCAAGAATCGCGCCAGTGGCTATGGCATCAGCGCCGCCACGATTGCCGCAGGCTTTCGCGGTGCTGGCTATTTGCCGGGCGTGGTGAAACGCGACCGCAACCAGACCGAATTCAAACGCTCGCTTGAGGATTATCTCTCTATAGCCGCCTCGGACGAGCGCATCACCAAGGGCCGCGCCGCCTTTGCGCGCCATCGCGGGACTTTGAATGCGCTAGAAGCCAAATACGGCGTCGATGCAGAGATCATCTGCGCGATCTGGGGCCTTGAGAGTAAATTCGGCGAGCGTATGGGCGATATCCCGATCATCTCATCGACCTCAACGCTAGCCTTTGATGGGCGACGCGGGGCCTTCTTTGAAAAGCAGCTCGTTGCGGCGCTGAAGATCATTCAGAACGGTGACATCACGGCGGATCGCATGGTCGGCAGCTGGGCAGGCGCGATGGGCCATACCCAGTTTATTCCCACATCTTATCAAGGCTTTGCCGTTGATTACACAGGCGACGGACGGCGCGACATCTGGTCTGCGGACCCCTCTGACGCGCTCGCCTCTACCGCCGCTTATCTGCAACGCAACGGTTGGACGCGCGGCGTGAAATGGGGTTCTGAATCCGCCTCAGGCACGCTTCAACCGCAAGCGGGCGGGCCGAAATTTGCCACCACAGGCAATTTCCGCGCGATCAAGCGTTATAACAATTCCGACGCTTACGCGATTGGCGTCGGCCATCTCGCCGACCGTATTGGCGGCGCTGGCCCCCTGCGTGGCAAGTTCCCGCCAGACGCCAATGGCCTCACTAAAGACGATCGCGTCCTCTTGCAAAAACGCCTGACGGCACGCGGCTTTGACACAGGCGGCGCGGACGGTGTTCTCGGCCCCAAAAGCCAAGCCGCAATCAGCGATTATCAACGCAGCAAGGGCCTGCCCGTCACAGGCACGCCATCGCAGGATTTACTGCGCAGCCTCTAAGCGCCTAAATTCCAAAGGGAACACCGCCCGTCACAGGCAGGTTGATCCCCGTCACATAATTGGCCTCAGGCCCCGCGAGATAGGCAACGGCATTGGCCACATCGCGGGGCAATCCTGCATCCCTCAGCGCGACATTTGCATACCGCTGTCTTTTCATATCGGCCACGCTGATCCCCTGCTCACCAGCAAGGCGCACATTTGCAGCCTTGTGCATGTCCGTTGCGATGTACCCGGGGCAAACAGTGTTGCACAAAATGCCATCGGGGCCAAACTCTGCCGCCAAGGTTTTTGTCATCCCAACAAGGCCATGTTTCATCGCGGTATAGGCCCCAAACCCTGCTTCAGCGCCAAGGCTACCAGTTGAGCCAATATTGATGATACGGCCCCCACCCTGCGCGCGCATATGGGGAATAACCGCTTGCGACAGCATCATCGGCCCCAGAATATTAACCTCAAAACTGGCGCTCCATTGGACTGCTGTTGTGCTCAAGAAATTATCCGAGCCAGCCAAGGATCCGGCATTGTTCACAAGAATATCAAGCCGTCCAAACCGCGCGGTCACCTGCTGTATGACCTCTGTGATGTTATCTTCTGAGGTCACATCAAGCGGTAGCGCCAGTGCCTCGCCGCCCGCGGTTCTGATCCCCTCAGCCAGGTCTTCCAACATCGCGGTGCGTGTCGTTTCGACCCCATCAACAGAAATCCTTTGCGCGATGTCCGTCACCACCACACAGGCACCTTCCTCTGCCAAGCGCATCGCAATGGCGCGCCCGATCCCCTCTGGCGCAGAGGCCCCCGTGATTAAAGCGAGTTTTCCCTGAAGCGCTGCCATGTGTTCCCTCCCCGATGTACCTGTCAAAGCTAAGCCACCCCTAGTGCGTTACAAGCGCCTACTTGCGTAAATCAGCGCGGCACCCTGTTTGAAGCGCAGAACATTTGCGGTACATATGGGTCATGACGCCCGATTTCGCCAAATCCTTTCCCCTACGCCGCGCCCGTGTGCATGAGGTGTGCGGCCCTAGCGCCGCCAGCTTTGCTGCCGTTTGCGCAGCACGTAGCCAAAGCACTGTGCTTTGGATCCGCGAAGCTTGGCGAGCTGAAAACCTCAACCCTCTTGGCTTAACGCCCTTTTTTGATCCTGTCAGATTGCTTGTTGCACAGGTCAAAGACCAAGTTGAGGGGCTCGCCGTTGCCGAAGAGGCGTTGCGCGATGGCTCAACTCCTTTGGTGATCCAACAGATCAGCGAACCGATGGATTTGATCCACGGTCGCCGCTTGCAACTCTCTGCAAAGGCAGGGAAATCTACCGGGCTTTGCATTATCCCCGATGGCATGGGAAGCAACGCCGCCGAGAGCCGCTGGCATTGCACGCCGATTTTTGACCCTTTCTCAGCACCGGGAGACTCGACTCTGCAACGTTGGGAACTTATTAAAAACAAATCAGGAACATTAGGATCTTGGCATGTTCGATGGGATGCAGCGGCGCGTCGTCTCAATTTGGTTTCCCAGACTCGCGAGTGATCGCGCCCTGCGCCTGCGCCCGCTGGAAGGGCCGTTCGCGCTCACCCATCACCATGCCAATACCAACCGTATTCACTGCCTGAATAGCGCCGCCGAACGCGCTGGTCTGTCGCGTGGCATGCCCTTTTCCGATGCGCGCGCCTTTTGCCCTGATCTGCAAAGCCGCCCCGCCGATCCGCGCGGCGATCTGCGGTTTCAACATACGCTGCGCCGCTGGGCTTTGCGCTATTGTCCTTGGGTCGGGCTGGAAGATGAGGACGGGCTTGTCCTTGATATCAGCGGCTCCGCGCATCTCTTTGGCGGGGAAAGCGCGCTTTTGATGGACATGCGCCAACGCCTTTTGCGCGCTGGCATAACCGCGCAAATCGGCCTTGGCGACAGTCGCGGCGCGGCTTGGGCGCTGGCCCGTCACGGCGAAGGGGCCGCCGAGGTCGGCAAGGCTCTGGAGGCGCTCAAAGACCTGCCCGTCTCTGCCCTGCGCCTTGACGAAAAGACCACCGTCGCCCTTGGTCGGCTGGGCCTACGCACGATCAACGACCTTGCGAATGCTGCGCGCGCCCCGCTCACGCGCCGCTTTGGCCCGTCCTTGCTTATGCGGCTCGATCAGGCGCTTGGCGGGCAGCCAGAACAGATCACCCCGCTCAAAGATCCGCCCCATTACGGCGTGCGCCTCACCCTGCCCGAACCCATCGGCATCAATAGCGATGTGATGGAGGGCACCTCGCGTCTGCTCACCCAGCTTTGCGAGAAACTCAAAACCCAAGAGACAGGCGCGCGCATTCTCGCCCTCACCCTGCGCCGCGTCGATCAGGACAGCCAACAGGTGGAGCTGCGCCTCGCCCGCCCCATGCGCGACGCGGCGCGTATTCTGCCGCTGTTCGAACGCGGGATTAAGGATGTGGACGCGGGCTATGGCATCGATCAAATGCGCCTTGAAGCGGTGCAGGTCGAAGCGATGCCTGTGCAGCAACTGAGCCATGTGTCTACGGGTGGAAAAGACCGCCTCGATGATCTCATCACCCGGATCGGCACCCGCATCGGGCTTGAAAACATACAGCGTTTCCTGCCCTCGGACAGCCACATCCCTGAGCGCGGTTTCATCATTTCCCCCGCCGCCTATTCGACGCCAGATAGCGCGTGGTCAACCATACGCCCCCGTCCGCTTCATATCTTTCCGCCCAATCCTTTGATGGGTGCGCATACCGCTGCAAAGCCGCCAAAGCACTTCCGCTGGCGGCGCATGTCCTTTTCAACCGCGCGCGCCTCTGGCCCTGAACGCATCGCGCCGGAATGGTGGCTGGAGGACGACACATGGCGCTCTGGCGTGCGTGATTATTGGTGCGTGGAAACACGCCAAGGTCGCCGCCTCTGGCTCTTTTTCACGCCGCAAAGCCCAAGCTGGTATGTGCAAGGCGAATTCGCATGAGCTACGCCGAACTCGCCACAACCACCAACTTCACCTTCCTGCGCGGGGCCTCGCACCCCGAGGAAATGATCACACGCGCCGCTGAATTGGGCCTGCAAGCCATCGCCATCACCGACCGCAATTCGCTGGCGGGCGTCGTGCGCGCCTATGCAGCGCTGAAAGAGCTGAAGCGCGCCAGTGAAGACACCATACGCATCCGTTCGGAAACGCAACTTGACCACTCCTCGCGGCAAGAGGCAGGTGATCCCCAGCACATCCCGCGCCCCGCAGTGTTGCGCCTGCCTAAACTCATTGTCGGCGCGCGCCTTGTGCTGCGCGATAGTCCTGTTGACTGGATCGCCCTGCCGAAAGATCGCGCTGCCTATCGCCGCCTGACCCGCCTTCTCACCCTCGGTAAACGGCGCGCAGAGAAAGGCGAATGCCACCTCGATCTGCCCGACCTTCTGGAGGGCTGCGCAGGCATGATCCTCATCGCCCTGCCCAACGGCCCTTTGCGCCGCACCGCCAAAGAAATCACCACCATGCAGCGCCGCTATCCAAGCCACGTCTTCCTTGGCGCGGCTCCGCGCTATGATGGCTCCGATCAGGCCTACCTCGCCGCCTGCGCGCGCCTTGCGCTGCGCACCTCCGCGCCGATGGTGGCGGTTGGTGATCCGCTCATGCACCACGCAAAGCGTCGCCAACTCGCCGATGTGCTCACCTGCATGCGCGAGCACATCACGATCGATCAAATCGGCAAACGTGCGCTGCCCAATGCGGAACGCCGCCTCAAGGGGCATGCCGACATGGCGCGGGTGTTTCGCGACCACCCTGCCGCGCTGCAACGGTCCCTTGAAATCGCCGCTCGCTGCAGCTTTTGCCTGAGCGAGCTGTCCTACCAATATCCCGACGAAATCACCGATGGGGAACCGCCCCAAGAACGCCTCACACGCCTCGCCTATGAGGGCATGATGCGCCGCTATCCAAATGGCGCAACGGAGAAGGCCAAGGCGCAGGTCGCGAAGGAACTCAAGCTGGTTAAAGCCCTGAACTTCCCCGCTTATTTCCTCACCGTGCATGACATTGTAGAGTTTGCACGCTCGCAAGGCATCCTCTGCCAAGGGCGCGGATCGGCGGCCAATTCGATCCTCTGTTATCTGCTCGGCATCACCGATGTCAGCCCCGAAGTCATCACCATGGTCGTCGAGCGTTTCGTCTCTGAAGCGCGCGCAGAGCCGCCCGATATTGACGTGGATTTCGAACATGAACGCCGCGAGGAAGTGATCCAGCATATCTACGCCAAATACGGGCGTCACCGCGCAGGGCTTTGTGCCACCGTCACTCATTTTCGCACACGCGGTGCAATCCGCGAGGTGGGCAAGGTCATGGGCCTTAGCGAGGATGTGACCGCAGGTCTGTCGGGCCAGATTTGGGGGCAATCGGACAAGGGCGCGGACCCTGATCGCGTGCGCGAACTCGGCCTCAACCTAGAGGATCGCCGCCTTGCCCAGACCATTCGCCTGATTGGTGAAATCATCGGCTTCCCAAGGCATCTTGGGCAGCATGTGGGCGGGTTTGTCATCACCAAGGACCGTCTGGACGAGCTTTGCCCAATTGAAAACGCCGCGATGGAGGATCGCACGGTCATTGAGTGGGACAAGGATGACATCGACACGCTGGGCATTCTCAAGGTCGATATTCTTGGCCTCGGCATGCTCAGTTGCATCCGCAAATCGTTCGATTTGCTCAAACAACACAACCGCCAGAGCTTCTCTATTGCCACGGTCCCGCAAGAGGATAGCGCGACCTACGATATGCTCTGCGTCGCTGATGCGGTGGGGGTGTTTCAGGTGGAAAGTCGCGCGCAGATGAACTTCCTGCCGCGCATGTTACCGCGCAAGTTTTATGATCTGGTGATCGAGGTCGCCATCGTGCGCCCCGGCCCCATTCAGGGCGGCATGGTGCACCCCTACATCAACCGCCGCCAAGGCAAAGAGAAGGTGCATTTCCCGTCCAAGGAACTCGAAGGCGTGCTTGGCAAAACCCTTGGCGTGCCGCTGTTTCAGGAGCAGGCGATGCAAATCGCTGTGGTCGCCGCGGGCTTTGATCCGGCCGAGGCCGATCAGCTGCGCCGCTCGCTCGCGACCTTCAAACGCATGGGCACGATCTCCACCTTCAAGGAGCGTTTCATCGGCGGCATGTTAGAGCGTGGCTATGAAGAAGATTTTGCCGAGCGCTGCTTTGCCCAGATCGAGGGCTTTGGCGAATACGGCTTTCCCGAAAGCCATGCCGCCGCCTTTGCCATGCTGGTCTATGTCTCGGCCTGGATCAAAAAGCACCATCCTGCGATCTTTGCCTGCGCTTTGCTGAACTCCCAACCCATGGGGTTTTACGCCCCCGCCCAGATCGTGCGCGATGCGCGTGAACATCATATCGAGGTGCGCCCAATCTGCGTCAACGCCAGCACATGGGACAACACGCTGGAGCGGCGCGGCGATGGCGCGCTGGCCCTGCGGTTGGGGTTCCGCCAGATCAAAGGCATGCGCGAGGAGGACGCCAATTGGATCACCTGCGCGCGCGGCAATGGCTACCGCGACCCCGAAGCGGTCTGGCTGCGCGCGGGCGTTGCGCCCTCCGTCCTAGAACGCCTTGCCGAAGCGGATGCCTTTTCCGATATGGGCCACACGCGCCGCGATGCGCTTTGGCTGGTCAAGGCGATCCGTGGGCAACAACCCCTGCCCCTGTTCAATGATCCCATCGACGGGGAGAGCATATCAGAGCCTGACGTCATCCTCCCCACCATGCATTTGGGGGAAGAAGTGGTTGAGGATTACGTTTCCATGCGCCTCACCTTGCGCGCGCATCCGATGGAATTGCTGCGCCCGAATATTCCGAACCTCACGCCGCATGACAAGCTGCCAGACGCACCGCTGCACCGCATTTCCGTCTGCGGCCTAGTCATCACACGCCAGCGCCCCGGCACCGCGTCGGGCGTTATTTTCCTGACACTTGAGGATGAAACAGGGGTCAGCAATGTGGTCGTTTGGCCCAAGCTTTATGAAAAATATCGCCGCGAGGTTATGGGCGGTCGCCTGCTGCGTGTCACGGGGTTCTTGCAGCGCGAAGGCATCGTTGTGCATGTCATCGCGCAAGAGGTGGAAGACCTCTCGCATCGCCTGCGCGACCTTGGTCATCCACTGGATGAAGAGGTCGGCATCACCCATCCTGACGCCGACGATGCGCCGCGCCCTCGCAAGCAGCCCTCGCGTGCCATGCATCCACGAGATCAGGCTAAACGGCTCTTCCCAAGCCGCGACTTTCACTAACGCGCGAACGTAATATCCGACATCATAATGCTCGGATCGGCCCGATCGCTCGCACGCAGGTGCAAACCCTCACCCGTCACGCGCCACTCCACATTCTGTGCAATATCCGCGCCAGTATCGGGGTCTTTCGCGCGGAAGGTAAAGGCAATCACATCCCCTTGCTGCACCCCCGAAATGCGCACAGACCCAAGCCCGTCTGGATTAAACCAATGACCCGAAATCTTACTGCCAGCGGCGCGCATTTCACCTGCCAAAGCAATCTTGCGCCCCGGCACAACGCAGCGCCCTGACACAGTTAACGCACCTGCATCGAAGGAATTTTCCAAGCGGCAGCGCACTGCCTCTTTCGGGCCCGTGGGCGTTTCACGCGCCCAGCCCGAACCAGACCAATCACCTTGCATTTCAACCAAAGGGTCCGCCAACGCGGGTGCGCTTAACGCAAGAAAAAACAGTGTCGCTTTAAGCATTCAGCCTCTCCTTTCGGCCCAAGAGCGCAGGTAACAAAACCAAATCGAACAGCAATGCCGCCCAAAGCGTGATGATCATCATACCGCCAAACAAACGGATAGGGAAAAAATCACTGATCTGCGTAACCGCCAAGCCAAACGTCAACAAGACGGTTGTTAAAACCATGACCTGCCCAGCTGAACGTGCCGCGAAATCCACCGCTGCATTGGCGCTTTTGCCCTGCTTTCGAGCTTCGAAAAATCGATTTACGAAATGCACGCTATCATCGATCGCAATCCCAAACGATATGGTCAACGCAAGCACTGCCGTCGGTGACAATTGCCCCGCAGCCCAAAAATGTAAGGAAGCCCCTGTTATCATTAAGGGTAAGATATTTGGCACCAGTAAAAGCGGGAACAAGCGCAGTGATCCAAAAGCAATCGCAACCACGAAGGTCGCACCGATTGCCGCCAGCACCAATCCTCGCGAAAGTTGCGAAATCAAATTCACCGCCTCAAAGCGCATCACCGTCGGCAACCCCAAAATCCGAGACGCTCCCCCCACCTCCGCCGCGCGATAAAGCGCATCATAATGGGCAAGCGAAGCAGCATCGCGCATCGGCTCGGGAACCCAAACAAATATCCGGTGCGCGCCCTCTTTCGCGCGCAATTGGGCCTTCAGATCGTCGGGCACAGCGCTCTGCTCCTCAACGCTAGGCTGTCGACCCTCAACGCCAAGCCAACGCGCAACGGCAACCTCTGACAGAACAGCTTCAGTGCCGGCAAGCTTTGTAAGATCACCCACCAACGCGCTGGCCTTTTCCCAGTCCCCCTCAACTTCGATGATCATCTGAAAAACCCCGCCAAACTCTGCGGCAATGGCATCATTCATTTGCGCAGTTTCGCTGCTTTTGGGCAGGTTTTGATACAAGGGAAACCAAGCTTTGGTTTGCTGAAATCCAATGACCGAGACAAGCAACAGAACGAATGCGCCGCCGATTACAACACGCGGCGCGCGCGTACCAAGGTTTGACAAACGATCCGCAATACCAGACGTGAATTTCGGTGTTGCCCGTGGGATCGGTTTTATCACCAACGCCAGGATCGCAAAACTTGTTATCACAACACCAAACGCCAAAAGTGTTCCAAGCGCGCCTAAGACCGCGAATTCGAACAGCTGCTCATTGCTCGTCACCATGATGCAGGCAAAAGCAAGCGACGTTGTAATCGCGGTAAGCGCACAAGCTGGCCCAATACGCTTAACCGTTTCGCGCGCGCTCTCGCCAGTGGCTTTGATGTGCCCTGCCAAATGCACTGCGTCAGCCATGCCCAAAACCAAAATCAAGATCGGGATCACATTGCTTAAAACATTGATCGGATACCCCAGCCAAACAGACAGCGCCAAAACCGACGCCGCGCCGCTGAGGGCTGGAATGACAGCTAAAAGCACCATGCGCAGATCGCGCAGCAAAACGAGCGCCGCAAACCCGACCAGCAAACATCCCCAAATATTCAGAGCGATCAAATCGCTCTTAAGCCCGTTCACGATCTCAAGGCTAATCACATCTTCGCCTGTGAAAGAAACTTTCAAATCAATCGCTTTGACGCGTTCAAATTCGGCAGTGATGGACGTCAGAAGATCATCCATAGGTACCGTGCCAAGCTCAAGCCTGACCGCAATCAACATCGCATTAAACGAGGGCGCGACAAACGTCGGCAACCCCGTTTCCAACGCGCGAAATGCATCGATGCTATCGGCGTAATCCGCGTCAATTTCTACATCAAATACCGGCGTACCTTTCGGATTTTCCGTATTTGGCGGAAAACGCAACGCAAACGGCGATGCGACGCCGCTTACATTTTCCAGAAATTCCAAATCAAGCGCCACGTCTCGCAAGGTGTTCAATTGCGCTGCCGAAAACCGCCGTTCAGATTGGACATAAGCCAGCACAACGCTAGATTCTCCAGCGCCTTCGTTTCTATAGGCAATCTGCGCTTGCGACACAGCGCTGTCGCTTAAAAAGACGCGGTTGATATCATCGTCAAAGCGGATGTTCGGCAAGCTCAGTCCAATGAGCACCAAAAAAGCGATTAAAAGACTCGCCCCAAGCTTCGGCCACCGTATCGCTGCAAGGCCAATCCGCTCCGCACCAAATCCGACGCCAAACTTCACGTTACTTGCCCCGCAACTCGGAAAGTGCGTTTTCCTCAACCCCGATCCGCACATAAAGCATCGCTGCGTTCAGCACCGTGAAGATCGCCGCAACCCAAACCAATCCGAGCACCATCGGCGCGACGATGATTTCAGCAACGACCAACATATAATTGGGGTGGCGAAAATATTTGAACGGGCCAGCTACGACGAGAGGTTCGGGGAAAATGATCACTCGCGTGGTCCAACGCCCGCCTAGCGTTCCAAGTATCCAAACGCGGAACACTTGAAGCACTGCGAAAATCGCGAGCCAGCCCCATGCGACGCTTTCATCATACCCCATGAACAATAAACACGCGATCCAGAGCGAGTGCATACCAACCATTACAGGATAGTGCTCAGCCCCTATTTCATATGCACCTTTGGCCAACAATCTGGCTGTATTGCGTTTGGCAATGACCAATTCGCTCAGGCGCTGCGCGACAATAAAGCCAAGAAACAAAAGAGTCGCAGTTTCCATCAAGCGGCCTCCGCAGTGACGTGGAAGGGCAGATAAGACGCCGTGAAGCCCGGGCCAAGCGCACAGGCCATCATCTGGCCCGTATGACCTGCCTCCAGCACTGTCTTCATCACAAACAACACGGTTGGCGCAGACATATTGCCCGCCTCTCGCAAGGTTTGACGCTCCGCATCCAAACTCCCTTGAGGCAAATGCAAAGCGCCTTCTATGGCTTCGACGACTTTCGCGCCTCCCGGATGGCAAACATAACGATCAATTTTTTCGTGCGTCAGCTTGGCGCTTTCGAGCGCGCTTTGCGTCGCTTCCGCGAATTCTGCGGTCACGAAAGAAGGGATCGAGCGATCAAACACGACACCAAATCCAGCTTCATCAACGTCCCAGCCCATAATGGACAACGTGTTAGGCCACATCTTTTGATAGCCCTGCTCCAACTCAATGCGCGCCTTCGAGGCAGGTTGCACGCTACTCAAACAAGCCGCGGCAGAGCCATCACCAAACAGCGCGGTCGCGATAATGTCAGCCTTTTGCAAGCGATCCGCGCGAAAGGAGAGCGAGCAGGTTTCAATCACCACAAGCAAGACCTTTGCGCCCGATTTAGCTTTGGCGAGCGACTGAGCAACTGACAGGCCTGTCACGCCGCCAGCGCAGCCAAGGCCAAACAGGGGGACACGCATGATGTCGTCGCGAAAGCCCATGTCTGAAAAAACCTGCGCTTCTAGGGTCGGCGTCGCAATTCCCGTGGAAGACACCGTCACAACGCAATCCACGTCTTGGCTGCTCCAGCCCGCATCCAGCAACGCCGCACGCGCGGCATCAAGGAACATCGCTTTGGCACCGTCTATGAAAGCTACATTTCGATCCACCCAACCATGCTGGTCCGAGAACCAATCAATCGGCACAACCGAATAGCGTTTGTCTATTCCTGCGGTGGCAAAGCTCTTGGAAAGACGATCAAATTGAGGATATTTCTCGCCGAAGATAATCGCCGCCCTCTCGCGAACTTCATCTTGGGTTAGGCAATGTGGTGGCAACGCCGTAGACAAGCCGTGCAGGAAGACAGACATCTAGATTCCTTTTGCATCAGGCAGCGCGCAAACCGCGATCAACCTTAATTCATGAATACCTTAGAGCATTAACCCATGGCTTTGGGAAGAAAACAAACCGTTCCCTAAGATCGCCGCGAGTGGTGTAAGAAAGGCAGGAAAAACATCCAAAAAAACACCCGAATGAACGCTGCTCACTCAGAAACGGGCGACTAAGGCAAAGCTGAAAAACCGACGCCAATGCCAAGTCAGACGTGACTAGCCCATGCGCAACAGCAATTGAATGTCGGCAACATTTGTTCCTGTGGCTTTGGTCAACAGCAAGTTCCCAGCCGCTTGTAAAATCCGATAGCTGTCATTGTTGCTCAATGCGTCCTCTACGTTAACGCCCTTAGAACGCGCCCTTTGCAAGGTCGCGCTATCCACGATGCCGCCCGCGGCGTCTGTCGGACCATCGCGCCCATCTGTCCCTCCACTAAGAAAAACCCACGCTTCAGGTAGGTCTTGAGCAAGCGACGCAACATGTAAGCAAAGCTCTTGGTTGCGGCCACCTTTGCCCGTGCCGCGCAGGTTAACGGTGGTTTCGCCACCCCAGATAAGCAACTGTAAATCGCCAGACTTAACCGGATGGGAAAGCGCGTAGTCGACGATGTCGCGGGCCGCCTGCTCTACATCGCCAACCAACCTGTCCGAAACGATATGCGCGTCCCAATCGGTGGCGATTTTTTGGATCGCGGTCAGGCTTTGACGATTGGAACAAATGATCGAGTTGTCGCTTTCACGTTCACGAATATTGCGTGGATTGCTCAAGTGCGATTGAGCAGCCGCAGGTAGGTCTTCCCAAATGCTTTTCGCCTTCAAAACGGGAATGATTTGATCTAGCCCCCCCATCGCTTGCGCAGTCGGCCCGCTCGCAATGGCGCGGATGTCATCCCCAATCACATCAGAGATAACCAAACTGCGCACTTTTGCGGGATGCGCTAAATCCAATAGCCCACCCCCCTTCAGAATAGACAATTGCTGTCGCACAGCATTCATCTGAACGATATCTAACCCGCCAGAAAGCAGCGCTTCATTCACCGCAATTTTATCGGCCAATGTTAATCCGTCCCTTGGCGTTGGCAATAAAGCTGAGCCGCCTCCAGAAATCAGACAAAGCACCGCATCATTCGCTGTCAGCCGCTCAAGCCCCTCCATCACATAAAGGCCCGCATCCAAACCATTTTGATCCGGCAAAGGATGCCCCGAAGCAAAAACCTTGCAGCCCTTTATGTCCCTTGCATTTTCATAGTTGGTAACAGCGATTGCTGTCGCGCTCTGACCTTCCGGCAAGGACTCGAGCGCTGCTTCCATCATCGCGCAGGCCGCTTTGCCAAACGCAAGAACAAGGAGACGACCATTTGGCGTTGCCTCAATAGGTCTTTCGCTCAATGCTTGCTTTACGGCAAATGCAGGATCTGCGGCGGTCACGCCTTCTAGGAAAAGCGCTTTTGCTGCTGATGTCATTTCGGATTGCTTCATAGCGCCAGTATAGAAGCGCTTTCTGGCTTAGCAATTTTAGATTGCCGAATGCTCAAAACTTAACAGCTTAGTCAGCCAATGCCTGTTTTAGGAATTCCTTGATGTGGATTGCGTCCAAAGGTTTGTCCGACGCCATCGAATCTCGACTGACTTCGCACACCAAATGCTTGTCGGCACCCTCCCCAGTTAACAAACCGATTGGCAACGCGCCCAGTTTTTGCGTTGATAAAAGAGCATCGGCCGATCTCGAAAGAATAACATCGGGGGTTAACTGGACTTCCTTCAATATGTCGAAAGCCTCTGCTGAGCTATGCGCATGAATAACAGTTGGCCCTTCAGCCTCCACGATTTCAGTAAAAAGCATAGCTTTATCGGAAGCGGGCTCAATTAGCAGGACAATCGCGTTTGCAATCTTTTCTTCTGCTAGGCCACCGCTCGATAGTTCTGATTCAGGAGCGGCGTTTAGCGCTACATCTACGGAAAAACAGCTCCCCTCGCCGACTGTCGATTTCAAAGCGAACTGATGGCCGAGACCTTTGCAGGCTTGTTCTACGATCGACAATCCAAGACCAAGACCCACATCTGTATTCGTCGGAGACAGTCGCTCGAACTCCTTGAAAATTCGACTGTGATCTTCCTGCGCGATGCCTTTTCCTGTGTCAAAGACCTGAATCCGTGCGATCCCGCCAATACGGCGAACGCCTACCAGAACCCTGCCTGTGTCAGTGTAGCGTATGGCATTGGACAAAAGATTTTGCACAATTCGGCGAAGGTAACCTGGATCGCTCAAAACCGTTAACCCCGACTGCAGGACCGTCAACTCGATCCCTTTCTCAACAGCTAAAGGCGTCATTTCATTTCGCAACGGCGTAAAGACTTGTGACAAGGCGACAGGTTGTACTTCGAACACGGCTTGGTGCGCGTCTAACGTGGAAATATCGAGCAACGTTGAAATAAAGTGCTCAACGCTATTGAGAGCCATTTCAGTTTTATTAAGCACATCTTGTGCGCCCTCAAAATCGATCCGCTCAGACAAGGATGTTAGGTATAGCTTCGCCGCAGACAGGGGTTGCAGCAAATCATGGCTTGCAGCCGTTACAAATCGCGTCTTTGAGGCATTCGCGCGCTCGGCTTCCGCAAGGGCTACACCAAGCTCGCGCGTTCTATCCTGCACGCGTCGCTCCAACGAGGAATTGACCTCGGCAAGCGTACGGGCAGCGCTACGCTCTGCTGTGACATCGGTAAAGCTAATCACAAAGCCCCGATCCGGCATTTCTTGGGCAAAAACGCTAAATATCTGGGTGCGCCCCCGGGTCACTTCAAACGCCAAAGGCTGGCGGCGCTCCGTCTGGTTCGCCCATTTCCTCAAATGGGAAATCGAGAACCGGCCCTCAAATCGAAGCTGCTTTTCGAGGCGATCGAGCAAAACGTCAAAACCCATCCTCAGAACACCGCGTTGAGGCGCGCCAGCCAAAAGCCCGTCCATCCGGGAATTCCAACCCACGAGGGACATTTGATTATCGAAGATACACACCCCTTGGTTAAGGTGGTCCAAGGTCGCTTGGAGAATTTCTGCCTGCTTGTCACGCATCTGATCACGCGCTTGACGCTCGCGGCGCATGATCGTCGTGACATCGGTTTGCAGAATGACAGTACCGCCGCGCGACGTGCGGTGTTCACTAATTTGCAACCAACGATCCCACCTTAGCCGCACATTAAACTCAACATGTTCTTCGCCATGTTTTTCTAATCGATGTGCGGCCCAATGAGCAGGCGTATGGCCTTCCGGCAAAGCCAGATATTTGCTTCGAGATACAAGCTCAACATAGTCCTCGAACATTAGCCCTTCGACCAACTGCTCTTTGATGTCTGTCAGGTCTCTGCAAAAGCGACTATTGGAAAGAGCTAAGCCACCATCCGCTTCGAAAAGCGCAAAGCCTTCGTTGATCGTCTCGATTGCTTCGGTCAGGTTTGCACGCGCATTCTCTGTCTCATCGTTGGCAATGGCCAATCGCGCGTTGGATTCCTGAAGTAGGTCGAGCGCCCGTTCTAGATCATGCGTGCGCTGACGAACTTCGCTTTCCAGCAAAGCCGCACGTTCAAATTGTTGATAAGCAAGACCAGACTGCTCGTTCTTTTGCTCAACACGACGCATGAGCGAATGCGCAATTTGGAGCAATTTTTCATTTTGCCGCTCAATCGTATCATTCGGATTAATCAAAGACATGCGCGGCTATTCATTGCCTCGGTAAATCGCCACACCGCTCATTGTGTGATTAACGTGCAATGGCCCAATTTGCTCACCATAGGTGGAAAAACCAGTCACATTATGCTCGGACAAAATACTGGATAGCTCATGACCCATTTGAGATTGTTCCGCTTCGATGCGCCGCAAAATACAATCGCAACTCAGAATATTCACTGGAGTCGCTTCGCGCGAAAGCTCTGCCATTTTGCGACGCAAGTGACTTGCCATATTTTGCGGTTTTGCGACGGTTAGGACCATGCCCTCGTCTATCGCAGAGAAAAACACAAGCTCTCCCTTTTCGTTCACTTGCTGAATCGCGCGCACATGATGAGATCCGCCGATACGAACAACGACAGGATGCGATGCAAACGTGAAGCGATCTAATTGCTCGGGATCTTTACCAACGATACGCGCATATTCTCGTGCGGCAGGTTCGGCGTTGATTTGTTTAACGATACGCTGTTCTGGCACAGCTTCAGTCACAACCATTTGCTCATCCGTTGGCACAAGATGATCAAGGCTAAAGACTCGGGTTCTAAACTTGGTACGGACCAAAGTCAGCACTGCAGCGGTCTGAGCGACTTTACCATTTAGCGCAACGCGTGTTTCGCTAAAATCGGTCCCATCTCCTGCTGAGCCGCCAAAAACAGGCATGTCACGCAGAGCTGGGGAAATTGTGGCCGTCAACGTGTCTTCACTGAGTGACAAACCATCAACTATCAGAAACGCGAAGCCTTCTTTCATTTCCTGATAGCGCTCTTGCAAACGGACCCGTTCCAAAGCGATTTGATCGATCAACGGCTGTGCATCCAGATTATCAATAGCTTCGATCAACATCGCCGAAGCCGCGAAACCAGAGGCAGGAAAGCCAACTGCGATTATCTGCCCTTCGTCATAGCCAATATCGCTAATTTCGCCGGCAGTGGTGCAGGCAACAACGTCAGTGTCTGGAAAGCTCAGCTCGGCCTCAGCAACCAGCCCATCGAAATCAGCGTTTGGAGAAACGAAAAGCGTCACCAAACTGAGTTCCTGAGCTCCAAATTTCGCTTTTATTGCTTCTAGCGGTGCTAAATTTGAAGACGGCACACAAGCCGTCAACAACACCCCTCCATCTGCCATTTCAGGCAGACCTGCTGTCACAAGCCTAGCGCACATAGATAATTCTCCCCCGACAGGGAGATTAATGTGCATTCTCTGGAGTTGGCAAGGCTTTTGCGAAACGCGCATCTTGTACCGCCAAAACCGCTTGGGTTCGGCTTTGAACGCCCAGCTTTCGCATGATGGCGGTCACATGGGCCTTCACAGTGGTCTCAGCAATCGTCAAATCAAACGCGATTTGCTTGTTCAGCTTCCCCTCGCAGATCAGGTCCAAAATGCGCGCTTGCTGATTGGTCAAGGACGACAGCCGTTCTAGAATTTCACTCCGCGCACTCGTAACGCTGCTTTCCACAAAGCCTACAGGTTTGAAAACCTCGCCGCGTTCTATTGCATCGATGGCTTCTTTGAATACCGTACGAGAGCTGTGTTTTGGAACATATCCATTTGCCCCTGAGATCATAGCTTCGCTGATAGTAGAATTGTCGGTCATCGACGAGACGACAATTATTGGCGTCTGCGCTGAAGCCCGCTTGAGGCGCATAAGACCTTCCATCCCATGTGCGTCAGGCAGGTTCAAATCTAACAGAATCAAGCTCGGTTTGTCGCTACTGCCGACAACCTCAAGTGCGGCTTCAATGCAGTCAGCTGTACGAATCTCTGAAAAAGTTGCGATGGAGCTAAGCGTAAGCTCAAGCGCATCACAGAACAGCGGATGATCATCAATGACAAGCGCCCACCCCTTCGACACGTTGGGTTGGCAGGTTTCTGGCGAAGCGTTTTGATCTGCAGTCATATTGCAAAGAATAGACCTAACCCCTGCAATCAGTCACCTAGCAAATAGTCTCATACTCCAACTTATTTGCTCTGTTACATTCTGAGTGATCCAGCCTACGATCACCCAAGACTTTAGTAGTACACACATAGTCGAATGGCAGCGCGCAATAGGGTTGCTTAGGCTGCCATCAATTATCGAAGGACAAGAAGATGAAATTATCCGATAGCAGGGTGATAAATGCAGACATCGCGCATGTTTGGGCGGGGTTGCTAGACCCAGAAGTATTGAAAGCGTGTGTGCCGGGTTGCACAGAGATGAGCGGCGATGCTCAGAGTGGCTTTGAAGCGACGGTTGTACAGAAGGTTGGGCCCGTAAAGGCAACGTTTAAAGGCGCTGTCGAGCTATCAGAGATGGTCGAACCTGAGAGTTTGACACTGACCGGTGCCGGCAAAGGCGGCGCTGCTGGCTTTGCTAAAGGCGGCGCAAATGTCCGCCTCGAAGCAGAGGGCGAGACCACAATTTTGCACTATGAGGTTGAAGCCAAAGTAGGCGGCAAACTCGCACAATTGGGGAGTCGCATCATCGACGGATTCGCAAAGAAAATGGCGGATCAGTTTTTCGAGAACTTTTCTAAGGCCGTTGGCGGTCCTGTTGACTCAGAAGAGCAAGACGGGACTGATGAGACTCAGAAAAAAGGCTGGTTCAAGCGCATCGTAAGCTAAGGGCCATTCAAAAATACAATCTATTAGGGAGGAAAATGATGACGAAGGTATCAATGACCATAAACGGTAAGTCCGTTTCTGGTTCTGTAGAAGGGAACACGTTGCTGTCGTCCTTTTTACGCGAAGATTTGCAAATGACTGGCACACATATTGGCTGTGACACGTCCCAGTGCGGCGCATGCGTCGTGCATGTGAACGGAAAAGCAGTGAAGTCCTGCACAATGTTCGCATCCGAAGCCGAAGGTGCCGAGGTTTCTACGATCGAAGGCCAAGCAAACGCAGACGGATCTCTCAACACGATCCAGCAGGCGTTTCAGGATCATCACGGATTGCAGTGTGGTTTCTGCACGCCGGGCATGGTGATGACGACCGCGGCATTGCTCAAAGAGAACCCAAAACCAACCGTGTCCGAAGTGCGTGAGCACCTCGAAGGCAATATCTGCCGCTGCACCGGCTATCATAATATCGTCAAAGCGATCATGGCGGCATCTGGTCAAGACGTCAGCAATATCGCAGCCGAATAAACGAATTTACGGGAGGAAAATTCATGCCCAAAGATGATGGAATTGGCGCGTCAACAGTGCGCCGCGAGGACGTCCGCTTTTTAACAGGCGACGGTCAATATACAGACGACATTAACCTATTCGGCCAGACCTACGCTGTCTTTGCCCGCTCGAATGTGGCCAATGGTGTAATCAAAAGCATCGACACAAGTGCAGCAGAAGCAATGCCCGGCGTTTTGGCGATCTTCACCGGTGAAGATTTTGTCGAAGTTGGTGGCAACCCTGCTGGCTGGGCGATCAATTCGCGCAACGGCGAGCCGATGAAAGAGCCAAAGCGCCCTGTTCTGGCCCACGGCAAAGTACGTCACGTTGGCGATGCTTACGCGGCGGTTATTGCGGAAACAGTTCAACAAGCCAAAGACGCGGTTGAAGCAATTGAAGCCGACATCGAAGAACTTGATGCCGTTGTGAACATGGCGGATGCCTTGTCTGGCACAAACTACGTGCACGATGAAATCGAAACCAACGAATGCTTTGACTGGGGCTGGATCGAAGACAATCGTGACGCAACGGACGCAGCTATCAAAGGCGCGCATCACGTTACAACGCTTGAGTTGGTGAACAACCGCCTTGTGCCAAACGCGATGGAGCCACGCTGCTCTATGGCGCAATACAGCAAAGCGTCTGACGAGTATGTTCTGCACACAACATCGCAGAACCCGCACCTGACGCGACTTTTGATCTCTGCATTTGTTCTGGGTATTCCTGAGAACAAGCTGACAGTGATCGCCCCTGATGTTGGCGGTGGTTTCGGATCCAAGATCTATCACTACGGTGAAGAAGCACTGGTTCTGGCAGCAGCCAAAAAGATCGGTCGCCCTGTGAAATGGACTGCAGATCGTACAGAAGCGTTCCTGACAGATGCACATGGTCGCGACCACGTCACCAAGATCGAATTGGCGTTGGACGAAGAAGGCAACTTCCTCGCGTTCCGCACCGAAACAATGGCCAATGTTGGTGCTTACCTGTCGAACTTCTCGACGGCGACGCCGACATTCCTGCACGGCACATTGATGGCGGGCAACTATACGGTGCCGTTGGTTTACGTGAACGTGAAGGCCGTGTTCACCAACACCGCTCCTGTTGACGCTTACCGCGGCGCTGGCCGCCCAGAAGCGACCTATTCGCTAGAGCGCGTCATCGACAAAGCTGCACGTGAAATCGGCATGGACCCGATTGAGCTGCGCCGTAAGAACTTCGTTAAGCCGGATCAGTACCCATTCGCCTCAGCGGCGGGTCTTGAGTATGACAGCGGCAACTACGATGCGCTGATGGATCAGATGGAAATCGTTGCGGACAAAGCGGGCTTCCCTGCGCGCCGCGCGGCCTCTGAAGCCAAGGGCAAGCTACGCGGCTTTGGTGTGAACGCCTATATCGAGGCTTGCGGCATCGCGCCGTCCAACCTCGTCGGTGTTCTCGGATCGCGCGTTGGCCTTTATGATGCGGCGACAGTGCGTGTGAACGCGACAGGCAATCTCTCGGTCATGGTCGGTGCACACAGCCACGGCCAAGGTCACGAGACGGCCTTCCCGCAAGTGGTTGCAGAAATGCTTGGCATTGATGCCTCTGCGGTGGATATCGTTCATGGCGACACGTCGAAAATTCCGTTCGGAATGGGCACCTATGGCTCTCGCTCGCTCGCGGTTTGCGGCTCTGCAGTTGTGCGCGCAACTGAGAAGATCATCAACAAAGCCAAGAAGATTGCAGCGCATATGCTGGAAGCTTCAGATGGGGATATTGAGTTGAAAGACGGGAACTTCTCCGTTGCAGGCACCGATAAATCCGTCAGCTTTGGCGAGGTTGCTCTGAAAGCCTATATTCCACATGAGTTCCCACTTGAGGATATCGAGCCGGGTCTTGAGGAAACGGCCTTCTATGACCCTGCGAACTTCACCTACCCATCTGGTGCATATTGCTGCGAGGTCGAGTTGGACCCAGAGACGGGCAAAGTCACTGTGGAAAGCATGACGGCTGTCGATGATTTCGGCAACGTGATCAACCCGATGATTGTGACAGGTCAGGTGCATGGCGGTTTGGGCCAAGGTATCGGTCAGGCGCTGCTTGAAAACACCACATACGATGAGAACGGTCAGCTACTTAGCGCGTCCTACATGGATTACACCATGCCGCGCGCAGACGATCTGCCCTTCTACAATGTGGATCACTCCAAAGGGAATGCATGTACGCACAACCCGCTTGGCGTGAAGGGCTGCGGCGAAGCCGGCGCAATTGGCTCACCTCCCACGGTGGTCAACGCGGTGATCGACGCGATGCAATCGGGCGGCAAGAACGTCACCCATATCGACATGCCAGTGTCACCACACCGTGTGTGGTCGGCGATGAACAACGCTTGAAAGGATTAAGCACATGTATGCATTTGACATAGAGCGTCCATCCACAGTCGCAGAGGCCGCAGCGGCCCTTGGCGGCGAGGCGCAGGCACTTGGCGGCGGGCAAACTTTGATCCCGACGCTCAAAGCACGGCTAGCAAGCCCATCCAAATTGGTTTCGCTCAGCGGCGTGGCGGAGATGCAAGGCATCTCCTCTGCGGGCGGCGTGCTGACCATTGGCGGCGCAACAATCCACGCGGATGTTGCGGCTGACGGCACCTATGCAGCGTTGTCTGATCTGGCCTCCAACATCGGGGACGCCGCAGTGCGTAACCGTGGCACAATTGGTGGCTCGCTGGCGAATAACGATCCGTCCGCATGCTATCCAGCAGCGGCGCTTGGATCTGGCGCGACAATCGTGACAAACACACGTGAAATCGCAGCGGATGACTATTTCCAAGGGATGTTTGAAACATCATTGGAAGAAGGCGAAATCGTCACAGCGGTGAAATTCCCGATCCCTGAAAAGGCGAACTATCAAAAGTTCGTCCAGCCAGCATCGCGTTTTGCCTTGGTTGGCGTGTTTGTCTCCAAATCTGCGGATGGTGTTCGCGTTGCAGTGACAGGCGCATCCAATAACGGTGTGCACCGCTGGAGCGAAGCAGAGGCTGCCCTTTCGGCAAACTTCTCTGCGGATGCTTTGGACGGTTTGTCCGTTTCTGCGGATGATTTGATCGACGATCTGCACGGCTCGCCTGAGTATCGCGCACATTTGGTCAAGGTCATGACAGCGCGCGCAGTAGCCGCTGCTAACTAAATTATCTCCCTGAAACTCAAAAGGCCCGGTTCAATCCGGGCCTTTTTTTTCGCTTCCAAAACGCCGAGTTTTCAATGGTGCCGCCGGTTCATTGTCCCTGCGCGCTGGGGCAGTAACAATTCAGCATCCGCGCGCCCCGTTTTGCTAATCAACTTCCCATTTGAAACGACGAATAATCTGTTTGCCCTGAGTCGTAGCGCTTCAATCTTTGAACTCGCATCAAGAACAACAAGCGACGCTTTTGCCCCGACATAAAGCCCATAGTCACTTAGGCCCATGGTTTTCGCATTGTTATACGTAACCATATCAAAACAGGTGTTCATCTCTTCAGGGCTCGTCATTTGCGCGACGTGCAGCCCCATGAAAGCCACGTCGAGCATGTCCGCTGTTCCAAGCGAGTACCACGGATCAAGAACGCAATCTTGCCCCCAACCCACATTGATTCCCATCGCCAGCATCTCTTTCACGCGCGTCAGTCCACGTCGCTTGGGGAATGTGTCATGGCGACCTTGCAAAACAATATTGATCAGTGGGTTAGGAATTGCATTGATTTCAGCCTCGGCCATAAGCGGCAAAAGCTTCGAGACATAATAGTTGTCCATCGAATGCATCGACGTCAAATGCGAGCCCGCAACGCGCCCATTTAAACCCAAGCGTTGGGTTTCAAAGGCCAGTGTCTCAATGTGACGAGAATTTGGATCATCGGTCTCGTCGCAATGCATATCGACCTGCAAACCACGCTGCGCCGCGATAGCGCATAGCTCTTTTACAGAAGCGTCTCCCTCCGCCATGGTACGCTCGAAATGCGGGATGCCGCCGACCACATCCACTCCCATATCCAGTGCACGGATCGTGTTTGCCCGAGCAGTCGGGTCGCGATAAAACCCGTCTTGCGGAAAGGCGACCAATTGCAAATCGATATAGCCTTTCACCTTCTCCCTCACGTCCAGCATTGCTTCAACCCCAAGCAATCGGTCATCGCAGGTGTCAACGTGGCTACGGATGGCCAACACCCCCATGCTCGCAGCCCAATCACAATACGTGAGCGCGCGTTCGATCACGTCGTCCTGCGTCATCACCTGCTTTAGCTCACCCCAAAGGCCTATCCCTTCCAGCAAGGTACCAGACGCATTGATGCGGGGCTGGCCATAAGAAAGGGTCGCGTCCATATGGAAATGTGGATCAACAAACGGCGGACTAACGAAGTCGCCAGTGGCATCAATAATTTGCCCTGCATCCGCATCATCAAGCGCGCCGATTTCAGCAATCCGATCACCCAAAATACCTACATCGGCAACTTTGCCGTCAGGCAAAGTGCCTCCCTTTACTATAAGATCAAACATCAACGTTCTCCTTTGTTGAACGGCACCATCAACGCAGCAGGAACCTCTGCGCGCCGTGACATCGCAACCAAAGCTACGATTGAAAGCACATAAGGCATCATCAGAAAGACTTGGTAGGGTATCTGCGTTCCCAAGCTCGTTTGCTGCACTCTGATCTGCAAGGCATCAAAGGCAGCAAACAAAATCGCACCAACCAGTGCTTTGCCGGGTCGCCATGATCCAAAAACCACCAAGGCAATACAAACCCAGCCACGACCGTTCACCATTTCAAAAAAGAAACTGTCAAACGCCGACATGGTCAGGAAAGCGCCGCCGACCGCCATGAACCCGCTTCCAATGATGACGGCCCCCATACGGATGGCCGTAACAGAGAGCCCTTGCGCAGCAACTGCGCCGGGGTTCTCACCCGCCGCGCGGACCGCTAGGCCAAGCGGTGTTCGATAGAGGACAAAAGACACAAGCAGGACTAAAACAAAGGCAAGGTAGGTTAGCGGGGTTTGCGAAAACAAAGCCGGTCCAAGGATAGGAAGGTCTGATAACAACGGGATTTCGAAGGGTTGAAAGGCTTCGATCTTGGGTGGACTTGTGACCTCTGGCAGGGCAACACGATAGGCGAAGTAGGTCGATGAGGTTGCAAGCAACGTCACGCCCAAACCAACGACGTGTTGCGACAAACCGAAAGGAACAGTGAGCATGCTGTGAAGCACCCCAAAGAGCATGCCAACGATCATTGCAACGCAAACGCCTGTCCAAAGCCCTGTACCCGAATAAACCGCCATCCAGCCAGCGAATGCACCTGCAACCATTATCCCCTCAATCCCGAGGTTCAACACGCCTGCCCGCTCGCAAATGAGTTCGCCCAAAGTTGCGAAGATCAAGGGACTTGCGATGCGGATCGCCGCTGCCCAAAAGCTGGCGGTGAAAAGGATTTCCAGTATCTCCATGACGCTATCCTCTCACCACACGAAACCGCGTTAGCATTATCGCCAACACCATCAACAGTAGTGCGCTCGCAAGCATTATGTCGGCAAGGTAAGTCGGCACGCCCACAGCGCGGCTCATACTGTCCGCGCCAACGAAAATACCCGCAACGAACAGCGCAGCGACGACCACCCCAAGCGGATTAAGCAGCGCCAGCATCGCCACAATGATGCCCGTGTAGCCAAAGCCGGGCGATAGATCGAGCGTCAGACTACCTTTCAATCCCGCAACTTCCGAAAAGCCGGCGAGCGCCGCGAGGCCGCCAGACAACAGCGCGGTTTTGAGCAAAACCAAGTTCACTGGAATGCCTGCAAATGCTGCGGCCTCTTTGTTCAAACCAACCGCGCGCATTTCGTATCCCAACGTGCTGCGGGTCTGAATGATCCAAATACAAAAGGCCGAAATCAACGCCAATGCAAATCCCCAGTGTAAGCGCAAACCATCGACGATGCGCGGCAAGCGCGCTTCTGGAATGACGCGCGCGGATTTGGGCCAGCCCATGCCCATAGGGTCTTTGATAGGGCCTTCCAAGAGCATTGAAATGAACAGCAAGAAGATGAAATTGAAAAGCAACGTCGTCACCACCTCATCCACGCCAAATCGGGTTTTCAAAAGTGCAGGGAGCAGTAGCAAAATTGCGCCTGAAACGATGGCAACAAGAGCAATTGCAGGCACCAGAACGCCACTGGGCCAAGGCAATAAACCTGTCCCCAGCAAAACCGTAATCAAAGCACCTGCATAGAGCTGGGCCTCTGCTCCGATGTTCCAGAACTTCGCGCGAAACGCGACGGCGACAGCTAACCCCGTGAAGATCAGCGGCGTTGCGCGATTTAGCGTTTCAAGCAGGGCAAACTTTGACCCGAAGGCTCCCTTTACGATTAGTCCAAACACAGAAAACGGGTTGGCCCCTGCAATCATCGCCAAGAATGCCGCGATCACAAATGTCATCACGAGCGCGATGGTCGGTGGAGCGAGTTTGCGCGAAAGCGTCGGGTTGGTGATTGGTTCAAGACGCATCCGCAATCTCCTGCTCGAACCCTTGGCCCGCCATCCATAGACCTAATTCAGACGGCGTCATGCTCCCGCGCTCAAAGGCGGGCGAAAGTCGCCCATCTGCAATCACGTAAATCACATCGGAAAGTGCCATAACTTCATCGAGGTCTTCGGAAATCAAAAGCACTGCGGCCCCCCGATCTCTCGCCTCCAAAATCTGAGAATGCACATAGTTAACCGCACCGATATCTAAGCCGCGCACGGGTTGATTGGCCAAAATGATCAGCGGATTGGCTTCTAGAACCCGCCCCAAGATCAGCTTTTGCATATTCCCGCCTGACAGCAAGCGAATAGGTGTGTCAGGGCCCGGGCAGCGTACATCGTATTTTGAAATTATGCCTTTTGCGAACGCGCGCGATTTACTCCAGTTCAGCCACCCCTTTGTGCTGAATTCTGGCGATTGATAGCGCTCCAGAATGACATTCTCGGTCAGGTCGAAATCGGCAATAGTCCCCGTTTTGTGACGATCTTCTGGAATGCGCGCAATACCGCTTTGCACCGCGGCTCTTGCGCTCCAAGCTTGAACAGGCGCGCCGTTCAAGGCGACCTGCCCCTTTGAAGGTTTGATTAAGCCGGCAAGCATATCTGCCAAAGCGGCCTGCCCATTGCCCGAAACCCCCGCGAGCCCCACAATTTGGCCGCTTTTCAACGCCAATGACACATCTCTTAGGCCGGGCACATTGCCAACATCTGGAGACGAAACTTGGTGCAATTCAAACAAGGTCTCACCAACTTGCGCGCTTGAGATCTTTGGAGGAACGGCTTCCGACCCCATCATCATCGCAGCAAGCGCCTGTTTGTCCGTCTCACTGATTGCGACCCCGCCTGCCATTTTGCCGTGTCGCAGAACAACGACCCGATCCGCAATCGCCATGACTTCATGCAATTTGTGCGAAATAAAAATGATCGACAGACCTTCTGCGATTGCCAATCTGAGCGTTGCGAAAAGATCATCGGTCTCTTGTGGAGTTAATACTGCCGTTGGTTCATCTAGGATCAAAATCCGAACATCTCGATAAAGCGCTTTTAGAATCTCAACCCGTTGCCGCTCACCCACGCTGAGCGTGCCAACCCGCGCGTCTGGAGAAACCGCAAGATGGAATTTTTCAGACAGCGCTTTGATCCGAGCCCGCGCGCCAGCGCGATCCGCGTTCAAACTCAACAAAGAGCCAACACCAAGCGTGATGTTTTCCTGCACAGTGAGATTGTCGGCCAGTGTGAAGTGCTGATGCACCATCCCCACGCCAGCGTTCAGCGCCGCGCGTGAATTGCCGGGGGGCAAGGTCTTTCCAAACACGCGAACTTCGCCGCTATCGGCTGAGTATTGACCGAAGAGGATATTCATCAACGTCGTCTTGCCTGCCCCGTTTTCACCGAGCAGGGCAACGACTTCACCTCTATTTACAGAAAGACTGACCGCATCATTTGCGACCAGTTCTCCGAATGTTTTGGTTATCTTGTCGAGGCTGAGCGCCTCGACTTTTTCTTGCGTCATAAGTGATTACGACGACGTTGGCTCGTCATCATTGATCGTAACAGAAAATGCGCCAGAGTTTATCTCGGCAGTGCGTTTCTCGACCAATTCTAACGCGGCCGCAGGAACCTTGCCTTCAAATGTTCCAAGCGGGGCCAAAGTCGTTCCGCCTTCTTTCATGAAGGAATACACTCCATAATCAGCCGCAGAAAAGCGTCCTGCTTGGACCTCAGCAATCGCTTTGTCCAGCGTAGGTTCGAAATGCCAAATCGCAGACGCGACAACTGTCTCGGGATAATCTGCTTGCGTGTCGATGACATTTCCGATGGCAAGAATACCTTTTTCCTTGGCCGCGTCTGATACGCCAAAACGCTCGGCATAGAGCACATCAGCGCCGTTTTCGATCATCGCGAAAGCAGTCTCTTTTGCTTTGGGCGGATCGAACCAGCTGCCAATAAAGCTAACCTGGAATTTGATGTCAGGGTTCATTTCACGCGCACCCGCCATGAAGGCGTGCATTAGGCGGTTCACCTCCGGGATTGGGAAGCCACCGACCATTCCAATGCTGCCCGATTTCGTCATAGATCCAGCAATGATCCCCGACAAATAGGACGCATCTTGGATGTAGTTATCAAAGACCGCGAAATTTGGCAGCGCCGCATCTTCCTTGAAGCTCGAACCCATCAGAAAGGCAACGTTTGGATAATCTGCCGCGACCTCGCGCGCTTCTTGCTCGGCGCCGAAAACCTCACCGATGATCAGAGTGTTTCCCGCTTCTGCGTATTCTCGCAAAACACGTGCGTAGTCGGTATTGCTGACATTCTCGGAAAACGTATAGGCAATGTCGCCCCGCTCTTGCGCAGTTAGCGCAGCTTTGTGGATCCGGCTAACCCATTGCTGCTCTACCGGCACGGTGTAAATGCCTGCGGTTTTGATCGGCTCTGCAGCAAGTACAGGCGCAGCCCCAAGCAACAACGATGATGCCGCCGTCGTCATCATAAAGTGGCGTCTATTGAATGTCGGTTGTGTCATCAGTTCAGTCCCCCTTGGATCGGTTAAGTAACGTCTTATTTTATCATTCGGTCAAGAAAATACTCATGTTTCGCCGCGCGCGGTATCCAAGTGCTTAACAAATGCGCGTTACGTTTTGATCTTCTCCATCTTAGGATCATAGAGCGGCGCTAAACTGACCTTTGCTTTCACGCGTAGGGTGGCAACCTCTAGTTCGTACTCCCCTGACAACACATAGTCTTGGTCGATGACATGCGCGCTTCTCACGTACCCAAGGCCAATGTTCTGATTGATGGTATGGCCAAAACCCGCAGACGATAACCACCCGCATTGAACTCCGTTCCGATAGATGGTTTCGCGGCCAGACAGGTTCACATCCGCATCGCACGTAAACGTTGTCATGATCTTTTTGACCCCGCTCTCGCGTTGAGCCTTCACCGCATCACGCCCCTTGAAGGCAATGCCAGACTTCATCTTTATGGCCCAACCAAGACCAGCCTCATCGGGCGTATGATCAGGACCAATATCCGAACTCCACGCACGATACCCTTTTTCCAGTCTCAAGGTTTCAATCGCGCGATATCCTGCGTTTCGCAAACCGTATTCGCGCCCAGCTTTGTGCAATTCTTCGAACACACTCAACGCATATTCGGTCGGTAGGTGTAGCTCCCACCCCAGTTCGCCTACGTATGTAATGCGCAACGCAAGCACGGGGCAGCCCGCAATTCCAATCGTGCGCGCTTGCCCAAACGGATGCGCATCGTGGCTTACATCATCGCGCGTGCAGGCCTGTAATATGTGGCGCGCCTTTGGTCCGAACAACGAAAGAACCGCATTCGAGGAGGTCACATCAACCAACTGCGCGTTCATTCCCTTGGGAATATTGCGAGAAATCCAATCGAAATCATGCGTCGCAAAGCCGGTACCTGTGACAATGTAATATTCATCCTGCGCAATACGAACACAGGTTAGATCACACTCAATTCCACCAGCATCGTTTAGCATCTGCGTGTATGTAATCGAGCCGACTGGCTTATCCACACGATTGGCGGCAATCCAGTTTAGCGCGTCTTCTGCATCTGGCCCTTTCAAAATGAACTTGGCGAAAGACGTTTGATCAAACAAAACTGCGGCTTCGCGAGCAGCATTATGTTCACGCGCAACAGCGTTGTGCCAATTGGGCTGTTCAAACGTATAGATATCTTCTGCATGTTCTCCTGCTTCGGCGAACCAATTCGGGCGCTCCCAGCCGAGTTTCTCCCCGAAAACCGCACCGCTTTCTTTCAAGGCTCCATATAGCGGAGATCGGCGACAAGGGCGGGCGCTTTTGTGCTCTTCGGATGGCCAAGCCATTGTGTAGTGCTTGCCATAAGCTTCCATCGTGCGTTCGCGCACCCAATCCACGTCGCGGTGCGGACGACCAAACCGGCGAATGTCCACAGGCCACAGATCATAAGGCGGCGCGCCCTTGGCGACCCATTCGGCCAGCGCCATTCCCGCACCGCCACCTGAAGCAATGCCAAAGGCATTAAAGCCCGCGCCGATGAATACGTTCTGCATCTCTGGTGCTTCGCCAAGAATGAAATTCCCATCTGGCGTAAAGCTTTCGGGGCCATTGATCAGCTGTTTCACCCCAGCGGTTTCAAGCGCAGGCACCCGTGGCAACGCCAGTTCAACAAGTTGCTCGAAATGATCGAAATTGGACTCGAGCAATTGGAAATCAAATGGGTCGGGAATACCGTCTTTGGCCCACGCGATACCGTTGGGTTCATACCCGCCCATGACCAAGCCACCAACTTCTTCTTTGTAATAGGTCAGGCGATCTGGATCTCTCAGTGTAGGAAGATCGGAGGGCACCCCAAAGGCTTCGGTGATCATATATTGATGTTCCACTGAAACCAGCGGCACACTCACCCCGATAGATTTCGCCAGTTCGCGCGTCCATTGACCACAACATAGAACCAGCTTCTCACAAGCAATGTCGCCCTGCGAAGTGCGCACGCCATTGATCTTACCCTTGCTCGTTAATATTCCAGTGACGGGCATGTCTTCGATCAACACTGCCCCCTTGTTGCGCGCTCCTTTGGCGAGTGCCTGGGTAATGTCGGACGGGCTCGCTTGCCCGTCAGTAGGCAAGAAAGCTGCACCCACGACATCGCCAATATCCATAAGCGGCCAAAGGTCTTGCGCCTCTTGCGGGGTCAACAATTGCATATCAAGCCCAAAGCTATGCGCGGTCGTTGCTTGTCGCTTAACTTCGGTCCAGCGCTCGTCGTTACAGGCAAGGCGAAGGCCGCCGTTCATTTTCCAGCCTGTCGCCAGCCCTGTTTCTTTCTCAAGCGTATTGTAGAGATCGATCGAGTAGCCCAGCAATTGTGTGACATTGGCGTTTGAGCGCAATTGCCCCACAAGCCCAGCCGCGTGCCATGTTGATCCAGACGTCAGTTGAGCCTTTTCTAGCAGCAACACCTCATGCCCCATTTGAGCTAGGTGATAAGCGGTAGAACAGCCAATGATACCGCCGCCGACAATGATAATCTTAGAGGAGGATGGAAGCGTCATATGAACCCTTATGTCTGCTTGAAATCAGCAAGGGCCAAAGCCAGCTTTGCATTGTTTTCACTTGTGTATGCGGCGTAATCCACATCAAGTTCCGAATGAATTTCAGAGGTCATGGACCAAAGCGTTTCGCGCAAAAGCGAGCAGCATTTCATCGCCATGTACGAGCGCCAGATCGGATCTGAATTCGTTTCAAAATACTGCTCTAACATCGCGCGCTCTTGCTGCTCGGAAAGGCCATTATTTGATGCAAGACCCGCCAGATCAAACAGCGGCGAGTTAAAACCGCCATATTCCCAATCAATGAGCCACAGGGCGTTGCCATCGTCGATGAAGTTCGCAGCTAACAGATCATTGTGCGCGATTACCAAGTTTATTGGACCGATTGCCTGCTCAAGCATGGTGTTCTGTCGATGCAAATCAGGCAACGCTTTTTGATGCGTTGAACCCTCCGCTTGCAACCGCGCGAGATAGCTGCGGTTCACATGCGGTGGCCAAAACGTGAGCACGGGCTGCTCCAAATGGCGTCCCAGCTCTTGGTGCGTTGTTTTGATAAGGGTAATGATACGCAACAATGCGTCAGGCTCACGCACATCGGTTTCGTTAAAGGTGCGCCCCTCAACGAATTCCAAAACCAAAACACCCGGTTCATTGTGAACAATCTTCGGAGAGATGCCCAGCAGACTGGCCGCTTGCGATATCGCTAACTCGTTCCACCGCATGACACCATGTTCGGGAATATCTTCGCCAAGCCGCACGACGAATTTTCTATCCCCATCTCGCAGCAGCACATTGACGTTGGTCAGACCACCGCCCAATGCCTCGATGTCTTGAGGGTCCTCAAAGCAGCTCAAAGCTTTGATTTTCTCTGTGATCTCTTGCTTCATACCCCAAGCCTTTTGCGTTGTTTGTCTGCTAGCGCCGTCACAATGCGGTCAGTCATGATCGCGATGAAGGCCACAGATAGACCCGCGACTATTCCAGCACCTGCGTTAGCTTTGGTCAGTGCGATGTAAACCTCTTGACCCAAATCGCGCGTCCCGACCAAAGCCGTAATGACCAACATCGAGAGCGCCAACATCGTCGTTTGATTTAACCCTAACAAAAGATGCGGAGTCGCTAGCGGTAGTTTGATCCGTCTTAATATCTGTTTCGGCGTGCACCCCGCCATTTGTCCGGCTTCGATCAACTGATCAGGGACTTCGCGCAACCCATGAGCCGCGTAACGAACGGCTGGTGCCAAAGCGTAAAGCACAACTGCGATCATCGCGCTGAAATCACCTACGCGGAACAGCATGATGACGGGGATCAAATACACAAAACTCGGCAGAGTTTGCAGCGTATCCATTGCGCCCAATATGATCCTGCCAGCGCGAGGTTTCTCAGCCGCCCAAATGCCCAATGGAATACCGATAAGCGTCGCGATCAAAACCGAAACACTGCACAGGTAAATTGTGACCATCGCCTTTGCCCAAAGCCCACTGGCCGCAATGAAGCTCATCATCAACAAGGCCGCCACGCCCAGCGCTAAACCGCCAATGCGCCAGCCAATTAGTACCATTGCCAGAATGCCCCACGCCCACGGAATGCCTGTAAAAAAGCCCTTAACGGGGAGCAGCAGCCATTGAAGCAGAACCACCTTAATCGCTTCTAAAGTATCGAAAAAGTTAACGTTGATCCATTTCATTGCATCCGACCAGAACGCGCCAGTCGTTACGGTCAAGCTTGCGGGATAGGTTTGGATCGCTGGCACAGCCAGCCCGATCACCAAAGTAACGAGTGTCACCGCTATTGCGACAAAGCTATAGGGGTGGCGCTGTAGAAAATTACCCTTCAGGGCCGCTTGATAACCGCGCTCAGAGAACGCTTGGCTTGCGCGATCCAGCGCAATGGCCATAACCACAATCGCTAGGCCCGCTTCGATCCCCGCGCCAATATCCAGCCGACGCAAGGACGCAAGCACATCAAAGCCCAGCCCCCCTGCCCCGATCATGGAGGCGATAATTACCATATTCAGCGAAAGCATGATCACCTGATTAACGCCAACCATCAGCGTTGGTTTTGCCGAAGGTACAAGTACCTTCCACATGATCTGGCGCTTGGTGCAGCCCGCCATTTTCCCGGCTTCAACCAGTTCCGGCGGGACTGATTGCAACGCTACGATCGTCACACGGACCATAGGCGGAAGTGCGTAAATAACCGTCGCCACCAGCGCAGCGACAGGGCCAAAGCCGAACAATATCAGGATCGGAACAAGATAAGCAAAGACTGGCACCGTTTGCATCAAATCGAGGATCGGACGCAAAACATGGTTCACCCAAGCCACGCGATAGGCCGCAATTCCAAGGAACAATCCCCCAACCACGCCAATCGGCACTGCAATCAAGACCGAGGCAAGCGTGACCATTGCGCTCTCCCATTGGCCGAACACGGCGAGGTACAAAAAGCAAGCTCCGACCAGCCCCGCTAAGGTCCAATCCTTTGCATAGCGTCCGATAGCCGTAACAATGACGATAACAGCGATCCAACTAAGAGAGGGCAAAATTTGCGTAGCGCTTGCGCCAACACCCATCGAAAAACCTTCGATCAATAGGTTACGCAGGATCTGGTAGGGTGCCTCAATGAGCGAAGCGACAAACCGCGTCACGTCCTTGAAGCTGAATAAATAGAAGCCAGCGCTTTCGACCAGCCAATTCAGGAAATCGCTAATCACGCCGTCAAGGTTCAACTCCCATTGCTTGGGAAAGCGAATGATCCATCGCGCGTCCAGCGCTTTATAAAGCGCGAAAGAATAACTCGACAGCACCCAAGTCAGCGCGAATAGGCCAATCCAGAAAGCAGAGTTATATGTGAAGAGTTTCCGCATCTAACGTCGCCCAACGAGAACATCGACAACCGCTTGACGGGTGATCTGGCCGATCACGTTACCAGCATTCATCACCTGAAACGGATACTCTGCCCGCTCAACTTGGTCAGCGATCGTCTCGATAAGGTCGCCGTGCTCAACGCGGCCAGCGAAAGTTTCCGCGTTCAAAGGTTCAGCGATAGAGCCTGCGGTTATCACCTTGGCGCGGCTCACATGACGGGTAAATTCTGCGACGTATTCGGTCGCGGGATTGAGCACCAACTCCTCGGGAGAGGCAATCTGCTGGATAAACCCGTCCTTCATCACCGCAATCCTGTCAGCAAGCCGGATCGCTTCGTCAAAGTCATGCGTGATGAACACGATTGTCTTATGCAACATGCTTTGCAGACGTAGAAACTCATCCTGCATTTCCCGGCGGATCAAAGGGTCAAGGGCCGAGAACGGCTCGTCCAAGAACCACAGATCAGGCTCAACCACCAAAGATCGCGCGATACCAACGCGTTGTTGCTGCCCGCCAGATAACTCTCGCGGGTAATAGCTCTCACGCCCGTTTAGGCCGACCAGCTCAATTACTTCATGCGCGCGCGCCTCGCGGGTGGCGCGATCAACGCCCTGCACGTCTAATGGGAACGCCGCGTTTTCAAGAACTGTCAAATGCGGCAATAACGCGAATTGCTGAAACACCATTCCCATCTTGGTCCGACGGATGTCGATCAGTTCTGCATCACTCATTTCCAGAAGGTTCTTACCCTCAAAGAATATGTCACCTGCCGTCGGCTCAACCAAACGAGACAAGCACCGTACAAGCGTTGATTTACCTGAACCAGACAGCCCCATGATGACAAATATTTCGCCCTGTTTGATCTCGACATTGGCGGCGCGTACCGCTCCGATCAAACCAGCGGCCTTCAAGGCTCCGCGTTCAGGGTTTGGCGTTTCGGAAAGAAAACTCTCTGCCGACGTACCATAGATTTTCCAAACATCCCGGCACTCTAATAACGTCGGTTTATTCATGGGGGCCTCGGATCAGAAAGGGAAATCGGGCGCGCACTAGGGCGGCGCGCCCGAACTTACTGTGCTTACTTGACGATCCAAGACGACCAGGTGTCGGTATTCGCCGCCATCCATGCCGCAACGGTTGCGTCAACCGTTTGTCCGTTCAAGTCCACATCAGCAACCATTGCGCCCATTTCGGCGTTGCTTACGTTGAAGTTTTCGATTGTCTTCGCAGCATTGGGCCATTTATCCACAAGCCCCGCCCACGACACTTTCCAAATCGGGCCTGTCGGCTTGCCACAATCGTAAGCGGCATTTGGGTTCAGTCCCGTTGAAGCATCATTGTAGCATTCAGCCGAGTATTTCGGGAATTCGACAAAGCTGCCTTCATATTTTGCGGGTGCCCAATGTGGCGAATATATCCAGAGCATAATCGGATCTTCGCGTTGATAGGCCGCTTCAAGCTCCGCAAACAACGCAGCGTCTGTCCCTGCATGGATCACTTCGAAATCGAGACCTAAGGCTTCGACGCGTTCTTCATCAAAGCCCCCCCATGTGACTGGCCCGCCCAAATAGCGGCCAAGCGGCGCTGTTTCAGGCGTGGCAAACGCATCGGCGCACTCTTTTAATGCCTCCCAATTTGGTAGGCCCGGGCAGCGCTCTTCCATATACGCAGGATACCACCACTCTTCGATCGCCATCATGCCTGTTTCACCCAGACTGACGACATTGCCAGTTGCGATAGCTTCGTCCATCGCTTCACGTCCAGTCGTTTCCCAGATTTCCATCGCAACATGAAGATCGCCAGTTTTTAGCCCCGCGAACTGCGCAATATAGTCTGCTTGGACATACTCAACATTGTAGCCTGCTTCCTTCAGAACTTCCCCCATCAGAGTCGTCGTCACCAGCTGGCCAGACCAGTCATGAAGCGTCAATTTTATCGGATCGCTGGATTCTTGCGCGACGGCAGACGTCGCAGCAAGCAATGCCGCTGCTGTAAAGGACAGGTATTTCATATATTTACTCCCCATTGTGGACCCATCGCTCTTGCAGGTTTCTGATCGTTAGCCGGCGATGCATAGCTCATGGTTAGAGAGTTCAGCAGCGTTCTGGCGTTAAATCAACAAAAATCAACAAACAGTGTGATATTTTGTGGATAACGGAGGAAATATGCTAATACTTAAGTCATCCTTGCCCGAAAACCCCTTGAGGACCTGATGACCCAACTCGCCACTCGCCTCGCTCAAGCGCTCGAAATTACCCAAAACGCCGCAGACATTGCGCTGTCACATTTTAGAGCCGATCCTGACATTGAGCTCAAAGAAGACCAAAGCCCCGTTACGGCGGCAGACAAGGCAACTGAGCTCTCTATCCGCAAAGGACTGAGCAAAGCGTTTCCGAATGAAACAATTTTTGGCGAAGAGTTTGGCCAATCGGGAGAGGCTGACGAGATGTGGATTGTGGACCCTATCGACGGAACGCGTTCCTTCATTGCAGGTTTACCGCTCTTCGGAATGCTATTGGGACACATCACATCGCGCGGGCCGCAGCTTGGTATCATCCGCATGCCAGCCCTCAATGAAGTCTTTTCTGGAGCGATTGGACTGGGTGCCACTTGCAATGGAGAGCCGATTTCGGTGAGCGCCCGCACCTCATTGACTGACGCGCGATTGTTCATAAACGAAGGCGACAAGCTCGCGGCGCATGAACCCTCGGTGTTTGCGCGATTGATCCAATCGGGTTCGCTGCGTCGGATGGGGGCCGATTGCTATCCCCACGCGCTTGTAGCCGCAGGCCATGTCGATGCCGTGGTTGATTTTGATTTGCAGCCCTACGACTATCTCCCTGTGAGCGCCGTTGTCGAAGCCGCAGGCGGTATAATGACGGATTGGCAGGGAAACCCGTTAACACTTCAGTCAGATGGCCGCACACTCACGGCCGCAACGCCCGAACTTCACGCCGAACTCCTCGCCTTGGTCAACACGGTGCCTGAGCGCCCCGCCCATGCGCGGATCGACTTGTGGTCCATATGAAATGTTAGTTTCGCCAAAGGAAACCCTATTCCTTCCCCAGAAATGGCGGTGTAAGGACGCCTGATGTCAAAACACAAAGATCAGATCCTCTATTTCGTTGAAATGCGCGGCACGATTACGGTGCTAGAGCTTGCGCATTTGTTAGGTGTATCCGATCAAACCATTCGCCGCGTTTCTCAGCCTTTGGTCGAAAGCGGCGAAATTACAAAAGTGCACGGCGCGTTGGTGTCAAACCGCATTGCATCTGACCCGCCCTACCTCGCACGGATGAAATTGAACCGCGAAGCAAAAGTTGCGATCGCGCGCAAAGCGGTTGAAATCATCGAAGACGAAGCGAGCATCGCCATCGATACTGGCTCAACATCGGGCTTTATCGCGCTCGCACTACGTGCCCGTAAGAACCTGACCGTCGTGACAAATTCTGCCTTTGTTGCCAGCACGCTGGCAATTATTCCCGGAAACAAGGTTTCGATGGCTGGCACGCAACTGCGCGATCATGACGGAGCCGCATTTGATCGCTCGGCCTTTGACGTGATTGAACGTATGCAAGTTGACTATGTGCTTTTGTCCGCCTCAATGGTTGATGCAAACAAAGGGTTTCTTGTGCACGAGCAATGCGAGGTCGATATTGCAAATGCGATGTTCAACAGCGCCGCGCGCGCGATCATGGCTGTGGATCATTCAAAGTTTGAGCCGCAAACCCGTCGACCTGCGTTGCGCCAACCGACACTACGACACAATGACATTCTTGTCTCAGACCGCAATCCGCCGAAAGAATTTGACCCTTTACTCAGTCAAATTGATCGGCGGATCGCAGAAGCCGAGACCTTCTAAACACAGGCCAAAAGAAGCTTGGTCGTATTCTCTTTGGTCATTTCCACCGGGTTTCCGCCAGTGCTTGGGTCGATTAACGCACCCGCAACGACCCGCTCGACATCAATGTTCTCGATACCAAGCTCTGTGAGCGTTTTGGGAATGCCAAGCGAGGCATTCAGCTCGTCAACATAATCGCAAAACCCGTCATACCCACGTTGAATGCTCAGGTAGTTCGCAGCGCGCGCAAGTTTGCCGCGTATCTTCGATTTGTTGAATTGCAAAACCGCGGGCATGCATACCGCATTCGTTGTGCCGTGATGAGTATGATAGATCGCGCCTATCGGGTGGGACAAAGCGTGGATCGCCCCAAGGCCCTTTTGAAACGCCGTCGCACCCATTGCTGCGGCTGACATCATATGCGCGCGCGCTTCGATGTCGGTCCCGTCAGCATAGGCGCGCGGCAAGTACTCTTTGACCAACCGCATCCCTTCCAGCGCCATACCTTGAGACATGGGATGATAATGCGGTGAGCAATAGGCTTCGACACAATGCGCAAAGGCATCAAGGCCAGTCCCTGCGGTGATGAATTGCGGCATCCCGACCGTTAATTCTGGATCGCAAATAACGACAGTGGGCAGAAATTTGGGGTGGAAGATGATCTTCTTTTCTTCGGTTACAGAATTCGTGATGACCGACGCGCGCCCAACCTCTGATCCCGTACCTGCCGTTGTCGGCACAGCCACGATTGGCGCGATGGCATCCGCATCAGCGCGGGTCCAGTAATCGCCAATATCTTCAAAATCCCACAACGGGCGCGTTTGCCCCGCAAGAAATGCGACGAGTTTTCCAAGGTCCAAGCCCGAGCCACCACCAAAAGCGATCACCCCGTCGTGACCGCCCTCGTTGTAAGCAGCCACACCAGCCGCAGCATTTTTTTCATTTGGGTTGGGGTCAACATCTGCGAAAATCGCGCGGCCCAGCCCAGCCTCCTCCAAAAGATCAAGCGTATTGGTCGTGATCTCCATCTCGGCAAGGCCGCGATCCGTAATTAGCAGCGGCTTTTTGATACCAGCGACTGCGCAGGCGCCCGCAATTTCAGAAATACGGCCAGCACCGAAACGGATTGCGGTGGGATAGGACCAGTTTGCTGTAAGACTCATCGCGTTATGCTTTCTTAAGATGGTAGGATTTTGGACGTGTGAGGTTGTGGTATCCGATAACGGACAATCCACCACCGCGCCCCGTGTCTTTGCACCCAGTCCAACATAGGCCAGGATCCAGATAATCTGCGCGGTTCATAAAGACTGTTCCAGTCTCTATTTGATCCGCAATGCTTTCCGCGCGTTCAGCGTCTTGTGTCCAGAGCGAGGCGGTCAAGCCAAAGTCGCTATCGTTCATCAGCGCGATTGCTTCCGCGTCGTCCTTGACTGGCATGATGCCTACCACTGGGCCAAAGCTTTCTTCGCGCATAACGCGCATATCATGTGTAACGTTGGTCAAGATTTGCGGCATAAGATAAGCGCCGCCATCCTCTGGGAAGCTGCTCGGATCAATATGGGCAGTAGCGCCCGCGGCAATTGCATCCGCTATCTGGCCGCGCACTTCATCAGCAAAGCGCACGTGCGCCATTGGGCCAAGCGTTGTTGCTTCATCCAAAGGGTTGCCCAGTTTGTAAGCGCTCACAATCGCAACAGCCTTTTCGACGAATGCATCAAACAGGCTTTCATGCACATAAATACGCTCAATTCCGCAGCAGCACTGACCAGAATTGAACATCGCTCCGTCGATCAATGTATCCACCGCCGCATCGAGATTGGCATCTTCCATGACATATCCCGGATCTTTGCCACCCAGCTCTAATCCAAGGCCCGTGAATGTCCCGCTTGCGGCCGCTTCCATTGCTTTGCCGCCCCCCACAGAACCCGTGAAGTTAACAAAGTCGAATGCGCGATCTGCGATCAGATCGGAAGTCGTTTGATGATCCAAGAACACATTCTGGAAGACGTCTTCGGGGATGCCAACAGAATGAAAGGCCTGCGCCAAACGCTCGCCCACTAGCGGGGTTTGCGAGGCGTGTTTGAGCATAACTGCATTTCCGGCAATCAAAGCAGGCGCAACCGTATTGATCGCCGTCATATAAGGATAATTCCACGGCGCGACGACGAAAACCAAGCCATGAGGCACACGTTTTATTACACGGCGAAACGCAGCGCTGTCTTCGACCTCAATCGGGGCAAGCGCGTCTTGTGCAATCTGAGCCATGTAGCTCGCGCGTTCGTTAAATCCGCCAAATTCACCGCCATAGCGGACCGGGCGCCCCATCTGCCAAGCGATCTCTGGCACAATTTCGTCATTCATTGCACCGACCGCCGCGACGCCCGCCTGAACCAACTCTATACGGTCCTTCAAGGATCGCGCGGCCCATGCGGTTTGAGCAGCCTTCGCACGCGACACAGCACTGTCCGCGTCGCTGCGCGACAGACTTTCGCGCGTTGCATAGACGGAACCGTCGATAGGGGAAATGCAGGTAATAGTCATTGTCGTTTAAGCCCTTTCAAAGCCGCGTGCGATTTCCCAATCGGTCACAACGCGGTCAAATTCTTCTTGTTCCCATTCTGCGGCGCGGGTGTAGTGGTCAACAACATCCTCGCCCAATGCTTCGCGCAAGAATGCGGACGAGCGTAAGGATTGTGTCGCTGCGCGCAGCGTTTGTGGAATGTCGGCGGCCTTTGCATCTTCATAGACGTCGCCCTTGGTCGCCGCAGGTAACTCAAGCCTGTCTTCAATTCCTTTTATCCCCGCCGCGAGCATCACCGCTTGAGCCAGATAAGGGTTCAAATCAGAGCCACCAATGCGACATTCAACGCGCACAGATTTAGTGTTTTCACCACAAAGGCGAAAACCTGCAGTGCGATTGTCGACAGACCAAACCGTCTTGGTCGGCGCAAAGGTTCCTTTGGCAAAGCGTTTGTAGCTGTTGATATAAGGCGCAAGGAAGTAGGTGTAATCGGGCGCATATTTGATCAAGCCCGCCATGTAGTGGCCCATCAGTTCAGACATGCCATGCTTGGCACCCTTGTCATAAAACGCAGCTTCGCCGTCTTTCCAAAGCGATTGATGAACGTGGCTCGACGATCCAACGCGGTCCTTGTCCCACTTGGGCAAGAACGTCGCTGCGCGGCCATGTTGCCACGCAATTTCCTTGATGCCGTGTTTCGCAATCGAATGGTAATCCGCGCAATCAAGAGCGGGGGAATACCGTATATTCAGCTCTTCCTGACCTGCTTCAGCTTCGCCTTTGGAATTCTCAATAGGCAGACCAGCGGCATAAAGGTGGTTGCGGATTGGCCGCATCACACCCTCTTCCTTGGTGGTCTGAAAGATGTGATAATCTTCATTATAGCCGCTGATGGGTTCAAGATTGCGAAAGCCTTCTTTGCGGATCTCATCAAAGCTCTTTTCGAACAGGAAAAATTCCAATTCAGTCGCCATTTTCGCCTCAAAGCCAAGCGCCTCAAGTCGCGCAATTTGCTTTTTCAGGACTGCGCGCGGGGAATGCGGAACAGGTTGATGCGTGTGATGATCAAGAACATCACAAAGCACCATCGCCGTACCCTCAAGCCACGGCACGGGGCGGATCGTACTCAGATCGGGCTGCATGACATAATCGCCATATCCCGTTTCCCAACTGGTCGACGCATAACCATCCGGCGTTGCCATCTCTAGGTCAGTGGCAAGCAAGTAGTTGCAGCAATGGGTTTCCTTATAAGAGGTCTCCACAAAGTTCACCGCGTGAAATCGTTTGCCCATCAACCGGCCTTGCATGTCAACAAAACAAGCCAGAACCGTATCCACGGCCCCGTCTGCAACCGCTTTTTTGAGATCGTCAAAAGTCATTTCATAGTGCTCCGTTTGATCGCATTTCATCAGGTCTGCATCTGTTGCGATATTTCAATAACGCGAAATTCTACAGGGCGAACCAAAGCGACATTCAAGCGAACGCGCATGAGTCCATTGGCAACGTCATCGCCCGTCATTGTCTCACCAAGTCCGATGTCCACACGATAGGCTTCCGAAGGCTGCGTACCTACAAGGACGCCAGCTTTCCATTGGGTATCAAGAAATGATCCGATCATGGATTTGACGCCCTGCCAAGTCTGCGCATCATTGCTTGAAAACGCAAAAGCTCTCATTGCCAATCTGATCGATTGCTCAAACATGATCATTGTGCGGCGCTCGTTGATATAGCGCCAGTCGGTCGAATTTCCGTCCAAAGTTCGCGCGCCCCAAACCAAAATACCCCGGCCTGGAAAACTGCGGATCACATTGATTGCACGTCCATTTAACGGTGCATTCATATCGTGTTGTTGCTCCGCCGAGATTTCAACAGATAGCCCAATCGCGGAAACGATCCCAACGTTGGCGGGAGCCTCGTGGACGCCAACAGTGTTGTCCATGTGCGCCCAAATGCCTGCCATCGCGCCGCAGGGTGGGATCAGGTTTATGCGCGCCAACAGCGCAGACATCACGCGCTGGTAGGTCTCGCTAATCGATTCCAATATCGCCGCAGCGCGCTTTACTGCACCCGCATCGTCCTCGGCCCCTTCAACTTGTTTAATCGCTTCGGCAATAAGCTCGGCTTGCTCTTGGGAAAACGTTTGGTTGGCAATGAAAGCTTCCGTTTCAGCGCGCACCGCCGAGGCTAAGGATTTGCAGCTCTTTTTATCGAGGTTTGTAAAGTTCACCAATGAAGGCTCAACGAGATTGGTTTTCAACCAAGGCGCATAAGCTGTTCCAAATTTCAGATCATCTACTTGGACAAGGCTATCGCGGAAGTCTTGAATGGGCGTCGCAAGAGCAAAACCCGCACCATCGTCAATCCCTGCACCGTCATAAAGATCAAGGATCGCAACGCAGCTTTGAAGCTTTGCGCATTGCATCAGCATTGTGTTGCAAAGCTTGGCGTGGTCCGCTTTGCTTAAGGCAACCGCATCGGGGACAACGTAAATTGCTGGTTCTTGTAGCTCGGCGATACGCGGCCAAGCTACGTCAAAATCTTTCGCCTCAAACGCGGTGCCCTCGTAGCTACCAATCGAGACAACCCAGCATGCCCCTCCCCCATTATCGAAGAATATCTTCATCGAAAGGTAGAGCAAAAACTCTTGGCTCACAGGCGAAAAGCTGTCTTTTGCGTCGTCCTGTTCTGACCACGAAAAGCTCCAAGTTGGCGGGCCCCCGAACACTTGCTCAAATTCCACCATGGATGAGAGGCGAACAGGTGTGCCGCTCACATCTTTAGAATTTTGAATCGCCTTTTCAGTATACCCAACGAATGCGGGAACACTGGTTGAAACCTCAACCACCGAGTTTGGAAAAGCATTGCCCTCTTGCACGTAGACACCGGGGGTCTTTATCTGAGCCATTCGGGTTTCTTTCAGGTAACGGCGAGGCGCAAAAGCGCCCCGCCTTTGCACTTAGCCGTAACGGTAGGGGCGACCAGCCTTAACCATGTCGGCGTTGTATTTTTTGAAGATATCAACAACGCGACGTTTCGTTTCGCTCTCTGCTGCGATCTCTTCCCAGAAGTCTTGCGCAGCCGCTTCGACAGTTGCCCACTCTTCATCAGGAATAGAGGTCAATTCCAGCTTTGGACCGTTGACGCGCAGGTTGGCTTCACCGCCCCAATACCACCACTGACGATAGTAGTGCGACTGATCACAGCAAACGCGGAAGAGCGTTTGTAAATCTTCAGGCAACTCGTTCCAACGTTCCATATTGGCAAAGAACGATCCCGCCCATGCACCCGAAATGTTGTTCGTGAGGAAGTAGTTGGTCACATCTGCCCAACCCACCGTATAGTCTTCGGTGATGCCCGACCATGCGATGCCGTCTAGTTCGCCCGTTTGAACCGCGACTTCAATATCTTCCCACGGCAAGTTCACAGGAACCACGCCAAACTGGCTCAGGAAACGGCCAGCGGTTGGGAAGGTGAAGATACGTTTACCTTTAAGATCTGCAAGGCTGCGGATCGGGTCTTTGGTAGCAAAGTGGCATGGATCCCAAGCGCCTGCCGAGATGTGCTTGACGCCAACTTTGGAATATTCTTCATCCCAAATCTCGTTCAAACCGTATTGGTTGAACAACACAGGCACGTCGAGCGAGTAGCGAGAGCCAAACGGGAAATAGCCGCCAAACACCGTGACTTCGGTTGGCGATGCCATTGAATCATCATCCGATTGCACCGCGTCAATCGTTCCGCGCTGCATTGCTTGGAACAACTCGCCCGTTGGCACCAACTGGTCTGCGAAGAACAACTCAATCTGCATGCGATCGCCTGCAATCTTGTTGAACATCTCAATCGCTGGAACGATCACCTCTGCTGCCAAAGATGCGCCAGCATAGGTTTGCATGCGCCATTTGATTGTGTTCTGCGCCAGTGCTGGCGTTGCGAGCGCTGCAGCTGGGGCAACGGCTGCGCCTTGAATAAACTTACGTCTTGAAGTCATTTTAGTCTCCTTAGTTGAGGTTAGGCCACCTTGACGCGGCTCTTTTATGGTTTGTTGTAAATGTAATCAGGCAACCAAGTGGCGATGCCGGGAAAGACCATCACGAGGACCAAAGCAAAGACCATGATCATCACGAAGGGCGTAATGGAGGAATAGATGTCGCGCAGCGAAATCTCTGGCGGGGCCATCGCGCGCATCAGGAAGAGGTTATAACCAAAGGGCGGCGTCATATAGGCGATCTGCGTGGTGATCGTATAAAGAATCCCGTACCAGATCAGATCAAAACCCAGCTCACCCACCAGCGGGACATAAAGCGGCGCGACGATAACCAGCATCGCAGTGTCATCAAGGAAGGTTCCCATCAGGATAAAGCTGAGCTGCATCAGGATCAGGATCATCCAAGGGCTAAGGTTCAAACGTTCGGTAAACACAGCCTCAATCGCTTTGACCGCGCCGAGCCCGTCGAACACCGCGCCAAAGGCGAGCGCGGCGAGGATAATCCACATGAACATGCAAGTAATACCAAGCGTATTGCGCACAGAATTTTCAAACACTTCGCGCGTCATCCGCCCTTTTAGAACCGCTGCCAAAAAGGCCGCCAAAGCACCAATCGCAGAGCTTTCGACAAGCGATGTCCAGCCGTTCACGAATGGCACCATCATCACCGCGAAAATCGCAACAGGCAGCAAACCAGCCCGTAGAAGGCGCAGTTTTTCGGCGCGTGGAATATCGCGCTCGCTGGCATCCAAGACCGGGCCGAGAACGGGATTAATGCGGCAGCGCACAATGATATAAAGGATAAACAGGCTTGCCATCATCAGGCCCGGAATAACCCCCGCAAGCCACAATTGCCCGACCGGTTGGCGCGCGATCATCGCGTATAAAACAAGCACAACAGACGGCGGCACAAGGATGCCCAAACTCGACCCCGCTTGGATCACTCCTGTAACCATCCGCTTGTCATAACCACGCTTCAAAAGCTCTGGCAACGCAATGGTTGAGCCAATCGCCATACCAGCAACGCTTAGCCCGTTCATCGCGGAAATCAGCACCATCAGACCAATCGTGCCAATCGCCAAACCGCCCCGAAGCCCACCCATCCAGACATGGAACATCTTGTAGAGGTCATCGGCAATTTTGCTTTCCGACAGCACGTACCCCATGAAAATAAACATCGGTAGGGTCAACAACGGATACCATTTCATCAGCTTCATCGCTGCGGAAAAGCCAATGTCGAAACCACCCCGATCACCCCATAGCAAAAGCGCCGCGACGACCGCGATAAAACCAATCGCGCCGAACACCCGTTGGCCCGTCAGCAGCATCAGCATCATGGACGAAAACATCAAAGTCGCGATCAATTCGTATGACATCACACCACCTCGCCTTTGAGGCGCAAAACATCTTTCAGAAGTTCGGAAATGCATTGCAGGAGCATCAAAAACAGCCCGACAATCATTATAGATTTTACTGGCCACAGATAGGGCCGCCAAGCCGTCGAAGAACGCTCCATACGCCCGACCTCTTCTGCCCCGACAAGAACGCCGCCGAGATACGAGAACGGCTCGCTCCCCCAGTACCCCAGCGAATAGGCAGTCGAGCTGACCGCGCCATAGAGCAACACGCAAAGGTAAAAGATCAGGAACAGCACAGTAAACAGATCAAACCACGCTTTTTTGCGCAGCGACCATTCACCATAAAGCAAATCCATTCGCACATTTGATCCAAGCTGGATCGAATATGGCCCGCCAAGAATGTAGTAGGCAACCATCGTGAATTGCGCCATTTCGAGCGTCCAGAGCGATGGCACGTAAAAGGTTTTGCTAATTGAAGACCAGAGCAAGATCGCCATAAGAACGAAAATTCCGTACATAACGATCCGCCCGATGCGACGGTTTACGGCATCAACACCTGAAATATATGCGCGCATTATGCCGAGCATTCTGCGACTCCATTAACACCTAATTGCGCGCATGCATCGACAAGCCAACCTGCAATGAGAGTCGCCATTCTTTCTTGATCGCTTTGGGTCGAAATGAGGTCATTTCTAATCTCGAGCATCACATTCAAATGACCCTCTTTGATTGCATGCTCTTGCAGAGTGTGGGTCACGCCATCGCTTGCTCCGTAGGGGGCATTGCGTTTGACTTCGAACGAAACATGCCAGTTCGCTCTTTTGAGCATGGCATCCGCGAGACGGGTGTCTGTGTCGTGCAAAATTCCAATTTCCACCGATCGTCGCTTGCCGTGATAAACTGGCGTGAAGCTGTGAATCGTAACAATCACCGGCGTCGCGATGGCCTGAATGCGGGCGCGCAATTCGTCTCGAAACGGCAAATAGTAGGCCGCGACGCGCTTTGCTTTTTCATCTGAACTCAGGTCAACATTTCCTGGCACCTCAACCACTTCGCTGCGGGCTGGCATCGCATCTGGCGCGCTCGGGGGGCGGTTACAATCATATACAAGGCGAGAAACCCCACTGGCCACCAGCACGGCATCCAGAACTTTTGAAAGATGCATTGCCACCGCCATAGCGCCCGGATCCCATGCTGCATGGCTAAGCTGGTCCTGCTCGGCCAAGCCAAGATTTGCGTATGTTTCGGGGATCAGCGACGAGGCATGCTCACACACAAGCGCAACAGACGAGTGCCCAGTGGGGTTCACGACGAGCACCGTTTCTTGCAAGTTTTCAATGTCCATTTTCGCCAAGTGAGTCACCTTTCAAACTAAGGGTCTTGCCAAAACGAAATTCTGTCAACACAATTGTGAAAAATATAACACTAGAATCGTAGCTGATATTTTTGTCGCCAAAAAGGGATGCACCCTGAAATGAACGATGCGGTTTTAACGATCTCTGATCGAATTCAAAACCATCTGGACGAGTTGACTCGCGCCGAGCGCCAGCTCGCGCATTCTATACTTGAGGGCTATCCAGCATCGGGCTTGGGAACCCTGAGCGCGCTTGCAAAAGACGCAAAAGTTTCGGTTCCGACGGTCGCGCGGATGGTGCAAAAGCTCGGCTTTTCTGGCTACCCCGAATTCCAAGCGGAACTACGTGAAGAGCTACGCGCGAAGGTCAAAGACCCTATCGCTAAACATGATACATGGACCGAAGGCGCGCCGTCCGAGCATTTGCTCAATCGCTTCACCGAAGCGGTCATTGATAACATCCGACACTCGTTAGGGCAGATTGATCCTAATGAGTTTGATCGCGCCTGCGAGATCACTGCCGATACGGACAGCCACCTCTATGTTGTGGGCGGGCGGATCACCCACACTTTGGCGGAGTATCTGTTCCTGCATTTGCAAGTCATCCGCGGACAACTCACGCATATCCAGTCCACATCTAACGCTTGGCCGCATTATCTACTGGATGTGAAACAAGGTGACGTCTTCATCATCTTCGACATGCGCCGCTATGAGAACAACACGCTAAAGCTTGCCGAAATGGCCCAAGCCAAAGGCGCGCGCATTATTCTGTTCACAGATCAGTGGCGCTCTCCTGTACATCAATTTGCCGAGATTAGCTTTAGTTCTCGCATTATCGCGCCCTCCGCTTGGGATTCAGCTGTAACGCCAATGCTATTGTTAGAGACCATGATTTCCACAGTGCAGGATTTGACATGGGGCGACACAAAAGACCGCATGGAAGCACTGGAAGAGATCTTTGATCAAACCAAGCTCTTTAGAAAATTTACATAACCCTGTTCGAAGAGACTAACCTTCAAAACACGAGAAAGGACCACAACCCGCAATTTTCACCACCCCATCGCGATCTACCGCATCCAATCGGAGTGACGCAAAACTGTAATAAAACAGTGATTTAATACGCTTTGGGGATCACCCCGACAGTAGGAGAAATAACATGAAATCTGCATTCATCTCGTCCATCATCGTCGCCTCGGCGCTCGGCGCGCAAACGGCGCAAGCGGATACGCTTCGGCTTTTGACTTGGGGCGGCTATGCACCTGAGGATGTCATTGCCAAGTTCGAAGCGGAAACGGGTCATACCGTTGAAGTCACCACATCCAACAACGAAGAAATGATCGCAAAGCTACGCGCCACCAATGGCGGTGGTTTTGATTTGGCACAGCCAAGCCAAGACCGCATCACCAGCGCGCAAGAAGAGTTCGGCATTTACAAACCGATTGATATGTCCAAGATCAACGCCGATTTGTTCATTCCATCAATGTTGATGGCGACGGGCAGCAACTCGACCTACGAAGGCGAAGTTTATGGCCTTCCGCATGTTTGGGGCACCAGCGGCTTGGTCGTAAACACGGCAATGGCGGGTGATGTGAAAGACTACACCGATCTTTGCGATGCCTCCGTTGCTGGCAAAGTATCTTACCGTCTGAAGCGTCCAACGCTGATTGGTTTCGCGTTCTCGATGGGCCTTGACCCCTTCGCTGCATATGAAGACGCGGACGCCTATAAAGGCATTCTGGATCAGGTCGAAGCCAAACTGACCGACTGTAAACCAAACGTGAAAACCTACTGGGGCGGCGGCGACGAAATCAAAAACCTGCTCCGCTCTGGCGAAGTCATTGCCTCAATGGCGTGGGATACAGGTGGCTGGCAGCTAAACGCCGATAACCCGGACATTACGTTTGTTGCTCCTGAAGCTGGTGCATTGGGCTGGATTGACACGTTCGTTCTGCCTGCGCGTGGACGCGCCGATGATGCGGCCTATGACTGGATCAACTTTGTGATGCAGCCAGAGATCGCATCCATGATCACTAACACCGCTGGCAACTTCACCGCGTCTGTTGGCGGCGATGCAGGCGTGAGCGCCGATCTCAAAGCACGCTACCAAGGCAGCTTTGATCAAGCGGCTATCGACAACATCAAATGGTACCCACCTGTGCCAGCCGGTCTCGAAGCGCTGGAAGGCGCAACGCTGGACCGTGTTAACGCGGCAAAATAAGCGCGCGTCGCTAAGATCAAAAAGGGCGCGCCACTGCGCCCTTTTACTTATTGAAAGGCCTGAACGTGACCCAATCCGACCCCGATCTGATATGCCGCGATATCACTAAGAATTTCGATGATTTCTGCGCTGTTGATCGCGTCAATTTTGAAGTTCCTAAGGGGTCGTTCTTTTCGATCCTCGGTCCGTCGGGGTGTGGTAAGACAACACTGCTCAGGATGATCGCAGGGTTTCAGGCCCCGAGTTCGGGCGAATTGCTAATCAAAGGCAATTCTATGATTGGAGTGCCCCCAAACAAGCGCCCCGTGTCGATGGTTTTCCAACATCTCGCGCTCTTTCCGACAATGAATATCGGCGACAACGTCGGCTTTGGTTTGCGTCAGCGCGGGGTTGGGCGATCTGAAATCAAAAAACGTGTCGAGGCCGTGCTTGAGCGCGTTGGCCTGCCAGGCGTGTCATCGCGCAAAGTCGATCAGCTTTCGGGAGGTCAAAAACAACGTGTCGCAATTGCGCGGTGCATGGTTTTAGAGCCTGATGTATTGCTCTTGGACGAACCGCTCGGAGCGCTGGATTTGAAGCTACGTGAGCATATGAAGGTTGAGCTAAAATCCCTTCAAGCAGAGTTCAATACGACGTTTATCTATATCACCCACGATCAATCCGAAGCTCTGGTGATGAGTGACAACATCGCCGTGATGAATAACGGCAGGTTCGAGCAGATCGGCCCGCCACAAGATGTCTATCATGCCCCCGACACTGCGTTCGTAGCGGGATTTGTTGGCGATGCGAACAAGATTACGGCCAAGGTTGATGGCATAAACGGCAAAACGCTGACCCTGAGCGCAGAAGGCAATCAACACCTAACAATCGAAACCAATCGCGGCGGGTTTAACAAAGGACAATCCGTCGAAGTGTACTTGCGCCCGGAAGCAATTGAACTGCTTGCTCCAACAACCGAGACGCATAGCGCGCCCAACACGCGATCCAACACGGTCACATCTGTTCATTTCAACGGCGCAAACAGCGCACTGACTTTGCGCGATGATACATCGGGCGCTTTGCTGAATGTTACCTTGCCCCAAGCAGGCGCTTTCGCCGCGCTTCGCAAAGGCGATACTGTGACAACGCGTTGGGATCCAAAAAGCGCACGCTGTTACCTCGCTGGCGAGGTTTAGATGATGCGATCCGATACCTCCCGCCTTGGCTTTTATCTGTTACTCGCGCCAATTCTGCTGTGGCTGACCATATTGATCATCTTACCGCATGTCGGTCTTTTCATTGTCTCTATCAGCGAAAAAATTGGCCCGCGGGAATACGAATACGGGCTCGGCAACTATGCCGCCTTCTTTCAAGAACCCCTGTTCTGGCGCACCTTCATGCGCACGGCGATCATGTCGATCTTAGCGACGGCGCTGACCCTCCTGTTTGGGTTCCCTATCGCCTATTACATCGCAAAACTGACCCAAGGCCGCACCAAGACCACGTTGTTTTTGATGTGCATGATCCCTTTTTGGGTCTCCGAACTGGTCCGCACGTTCGGTTGGATGATCTTGCTTCGAGAAACAGGAGTCATTTCCCAAGGCCTTCAAAACCTTGGCTTGATCAACGCTCCGATAGAGTTCCTCTACAACGACGCAGCAATCATGCTGGGGCTGGTTTATACGTCGATCTTGTTCATGGTGGTTCCGTTGGTGACTACGTTGGACAGCCTCGACAACAGCCTTATTGAAGCGGGATATGATTTGGGTGGGACAAGTACCTCGGTCATGCGCGAAATCGTCATTCCGCATGCGATGCCCGGTATCGTATCTGGTTGTATCGTCGTTTTCATGCTTTCACTCGGGAACTACCTGACGCCGATACTGCTCGGTGGCAAAGACAGCCTTTGGTTCACCGGCATGATCTATACGCAGTTCATAACGCGGTTTAATTGGGAACTTGGCTCCGCCTTCGGTTTCCTATTGCTGGGCTTGTCATCGCTCGTAGTGTTCTTGGGCTTAAAACTCTCTGGGCAATCATTGTCAGAAACGATGGGCCGCGCATGATACCGACAGTCCCTCAACCCGCCTTTGCGAAATGGTGCTACCGCGCCTATGTGACCGCCTTTTTCATCTACCTTGCGTTGCCGCTGACAGTTGTCGCCTTATTCGCCTTTAACAACAGCGTCTTCCCCTCGCTTCCCTGGGAAGGCTTTACGATGGCATGGTTTTTCGGAACCGAAGCACCGTTTATCGGGGTTTTCAACGAGAGGTCCATTTTACGTGCGATCGGCACGTCGGCCTTTGTCGCCGCGTGGGTTTCGGTATTGGCCGTGAGCGTTGGAACCTGCAACGCCTTCCTCTTTGTACGTCACGAATTTCGCGGCAAAGCGGTTCTGTATATTCTGATGCTGCTGCCATTGATCATCCCCGGAGTGATCTTGGGCATTTCGATCCTTGTTTTCTCAAGCTCTGTCGCCAACACTTTAGAAGACGCAACAGGCATGTGGTTCGATGGACTTCGCCCCGGTCTGATCCTTGTGATCCTCGGGCAGTTTTCCTTTATCACAACATTCGCCACGCTGGTTATTTCTGCACGTCTCCAAAAATTTGACCCAAGCTTGGAAGAGGCCGCCCTTAATCTTGGGGCGAGCAAATGGGGTGCTATTCGCCAGATCACCTTGCCATTCCTGTTGCCAGCTATCGTAGCGTCGGCTGTCGTGTCGGTTTTGATGAGCTTCGAAAACTTTAATACAACGCTGATGCTCGTGGGGTCGGATTCACCTTTGACCATTGCGATGTTTGATAAGCTGAAACAAGGCTCAACACCTGTTCTGAATGCAGTGTCTTTGCTCTTGATCGGCGCATCGGCGCTTCTTGGGATAATGTCACTACTCTTTCAACGCGGGCGTTAAACGCGGGTCTCGCGGCAGTCTGCGGCCCGCGCTTTAAGCCTGTCCTCAAAGAACGCAGCCGCCCAGCGCGCGAGCGACTCCATATCGACGTTCAAGCCAAGCGTGCTTTCCGCTTTGTCACAGATGGCATCGCCCAACTCACCGCGCAGCTCTTCGACAAGTGCGGCAAAGAACGCGGGCGTCATTTCTGGATGATACTGCGTTGTAAGAATATGCTCAGCGATGCGATATCCCGCGATGGGGCAATCTTGCGTTCTGGCAACAACGCGCGCGCCCTCGGGAAGTCCGACCACCTGCTCTTTGTGCGCAGCGAACAGGTTCACGTCACGATCTTCGGGCAGAAATTTCGTTGTCACAGCACCGAACACCCAACCCTTTGGATTAGGCCCGACCGCGCCGCCGAGTGCTGTCGCGATGACCTGATGGCCGAAACACGCACCAAACATAGGCATCTGCGCAACATGCATTTCGCGGATCAACCCTTCGAGCTGCGCAATCCAAGTTTCACCGTCATGCACTGATGCAGGACTGCCTGTTATGGCGGCCGCGTCATAAGCCTCAATGCTTTCGGGAAACACCCCGTCCTTTACGGAGAATACATCATACTCCCACTCTGGACGCGCGCGAGAGAAAAACGTTGCAAACTTTTCGCCGTCTTTCGGATGCGCCTCAGCGAAATCGGAAACATCGGTATTGGTCATCAAAATCAGGATGCGCAATTTAGGGCCTTTACAGAAAGTTGAGTCTAGTTAGTATATTTTTACATATCTTAAATATACACGAAAGCCAAACCCCTTATGACAACCTGGACTCCGACAGACGATGGGTATGCAGACCTGTCGAGCCACGACACATTCGTCGACGGTGCCCCGCACAATACGTTTGCACGATTACGCCGTGATGATCCGATGCACTGGACAGAGAACGCGCACGGCTTGGGGTATTGGTCAGTGACGCGCCACGCAGATATTCTAGAGCTAAACAGGCAGACTGACTTATTGTCGTCAGCACGTGGAATACGCATCGAAGATCAAACGCCCGAAGAATACATGGCGCGGCGCACCTTTCAGGAAACCGACCCGCCCGAACATATGCAAACGCGCATCAAAGTCGCCAAAGCATTTTCAAAACAAGTCATCGCAGACTTTGAAGATCAAATCCGCGACATCTGCACGGAGCTGTTAGATCGTGTGCTTCCTCTGGGCACATTTGATGCAACGAGGCTGATTGCGCGCGAATTGCCCATGCGCATGTTAGGTCAAATTCTTGGAACACCCGACGAAGACCTGCCTTGGCTCGTTGAAAAGGGCGATGCGCTGATTGCCAACACTGATCCTGACTTTACGGATCACGTCTTGGACAAAATGCAGACAGATGAATACCGCCTGATGCCTTTCAACTCGCCCGCAGGCGCAGAATTATATGACTACGCGAAGGACTTGATGGAACGCAAAGCCGCAAAAGGCGACACCAACGGCATTTTGCACATGATCCTGAAGCCAAGCAAAGATGGCAGCACGATATCAGAGCTCGAGTTTCGCAACTTCTTTTGCCTCTTGGTCGCGGCGGGTAATGACACGACACGCTATTCTATTGCGGCAGGCATCCAAGCGATGTGTCATCAGCCTGAATTGCTTGGACAACTTCAGCAAGGCGACGTGACAGAGACCGCTGCCGATGAGTTTATCCGCTGGGCCACCCCTGCCACTTACTTTCGCCGAACCGCCACACGCGATTTCGAGTACCACGGCAAATCGATCAAAGAAGGTGACAAAGTGGTGTATTGGTTCGTGTCAGCAAACCGGGACGACGCGGTGTTTGACGAGCCATTCAAAGTTGATCTCTCACGACCAGCAAACCTTCACTTGGCGTTCGGTAAAGGTGGCCCGCATCTATGTCTTGGAATGTGGCTTGCACGGTTAGAAGTCCGCGTTCTTTTCGAAGAACTCGCCAAGAGGATCACTTCGATCAAAGCAGCAGGGCCTCATAAATTTTTGCGGTCAAATTTCGTAGGCGGCATCAAATCGCTGCCAGTAACTGTCACTCTGTCTTAAAGGCCTTTCTTATGAGCAATCGTCTTCGCGCAATCTTCTGTGATCATTTGAGCATCGTTCGAGGCAAATACCTGCCGGAATCCGCGAAATCTGGTGGTGAAACCCGATTCTGTCGCTCTACCTTTGGCGTGCATTTCGATCGCGATCTTCTTCCCTCCCCCGGCTCGATGATGATGGAAGGTCTTCCGGATATGGAGCTTCGCTGGGATGCAAACGACGTTCGCCCCAGTTGGTCTGAAGGCACTGACATCACACTAGGTGATCTTTACGATAGCGATGGCGCCCCCTTGGCTGTTTGCCCACGTGGGGCCTTGCGCAGAGCAATTGCCGCTTGGGAAGCAAAAGGGCTCACTCCAAAAGTTGGTATTGAGCTCGAAGCCTTTGCTTTCCAGAAAAACGATGAAGGGAAGCTTGTCCCCTATGATGCACCGGGCGCCGTTGTCTACGGAACTGGCCCCTGCACAGACCCAAGGGGCTTTAACGATGCGATTTGGGCCGCCGCTGAAAAGGCGGGCTTTAAGCTTGATATGATCACTGCCGAATACGACGCACCGCAGTTTGAATACACACTTACATTCGATGACGCGCTCAAAGCGGTAGACGATATTGTTCTCTTCCGCCTTTTGGCGCGCGAAGTTGCGTTCGAACACGGGATTATCCTATCATTCCTGCCCAAACCCATCGAAGAGGCGGGTGGATCAGGCCTACACGTAAACTTCTCGTTTAGTGATCAAGACGGAAACAATGCACTAAGCATGGGTGGAAAAAGCGGCCCTGATCATATGAACGATCTTGCTAAAGGCTGTGTGTCGGGCCTTGTCCACCACCACAAAGGTCTCGCGGGTCTTTTGGCTCCAACGACGATGTCATACAAGCGCCTGCAACCTGCAAGCCTTTCTGGTTACTGGCAGAACTGGGGCGGCGATCACCGCAACGTAACAACGCGGGTATCGTGTGAAGGCGGCAAGAAATCACGCCTTGAACACCGTATGGCAGATGCTTCAGCTAATCCTTACACCGTGGTCGCGGGTGTGTTGCAAGCGGCGCTTCTTGGCGTTGAAAACGGCTATGATTTGCCCGCGCGCGAAACAGGTGATGGGTTTGAACATACGGACGCCTCCGAAGGGGTCGCCGCAACCCAGTTGGCCGCGATGGACGATCTTGAGGCAGACACAGCGCTCAGTGCAGCGGTCGGTCAAGAATTGGTAGACAATCAAATCTTCATGCGCCGGGTCGAAGCGGAAAAAACGGAAGGTTTGGACGGCGAAGCCTTGCGCGACTTCTATATTCACTTCATCTAGACCGCTGAAATGAGTGGACAAAGCGAAACAGTCATAACGAACATTCTGCGCCAGATTGATGATGGCGTGCTCGACCCTGGCGATGTTATCGCCGAGGACGCTCTACAGATGCGGCTGGGGATCTCTCGCACTCCGGTGCGAGAGGCTCTGTTGAAATTGGAAGCGCTCGGGTTGGTTCAGCGATTGCCGCGCAAAGGCGCAATCGTGTTCAAGCCAAGCTTGGAAGAGTTTCTGGCAATTCTCGAAGTACACGCGAAACTGGAAGGCCAGGCTGCATCGCTAGCTGCGCGTCGCTTGTCACCCACAAGAGGCAAAGCACTGGAAAACGCAGTTCTCGCTTGTGAGACCCATCAAATAAACAAAGGCGAAAGCGACACAGCAGCTTATTACCAGCTTAACCTGACGTTCCACGCAGCGGTGGCGGAAGCGGCAGGCAACGAGTTTCTTTACGAGATGGTCAAATCCAACGCGCGCAAGTTAATGGCCTACTATCGCGCACGGTACAAATTTAGAGGCGTTATCAAAGCGTCGGCACACGAACACCGGCAGATTTCGACAGCAATTTTGGATCGGCGAGCAGATGATGCCGAGGATCTCATGGCGCGTCATGTCCACTTTGATCAAGTCACGGCTATGGACCTGCTCGCCTCATTCGATTGAGGTTGAGAAAACTAAGCGCTTGTTTTGATTGTTCCATCTGCAACCCAAGCATCAAAAATTTCCAAAACTTTCGCGACAAAAGGTGCGTCATTGATGTGGCAGTCCAGTTCGCTAAAGGCGATCGGGCTTTGCATCTGAAGGCGCATCTCGTCGCAAAATTCTGCAAATGCCTCGGGATCGTAGGTTTCATTTCCTTCACGATCCCATTCTTCAATACCGCGATTAGGCAAAATCACATGCGCCGGGGTGTCGGAAGCCTTTAAGCGCTTCGCAATCTCGCGCGCAGTTTCGCGCCGTTCTTTTCCATTCAGCCCCGCAGATTTGATCAAGCGATTATGTGCATGAAAGGGGCGATCTTGATATTGTAATGGAATGTCTTGCCATCCTGCCAGATCAACCAGATCGAGACACCCAGGCGCTACAATCTGCGGTATGCCTGCCGCACCTGCATTTAGCATACGATCCGCACCGCTATTTACGACGGACCCAGCCAGTAAATTGCTCAGTTCCTGCAATGCAAGATCAAGAACACAGGCAAAGCCACCTTCGCGCGCGATACTCTCATAGGCCATGCCGCCCATACCCGTGGCATGGAAGATCGCAACTTCGAAACCTCGTTTCTCTAACTCGGGCTTCAAGGGTTTCATGTATTTCAGGCAAGACGAGCCGAGTGACGTCATGCCGATCAAAGGTCGGTCGGTGTTTGGGGGTTCTACCGCACGAGCCGCTCCCAGAACAGCGCCTGCCGCTTGTGAAAGCGAGGATTTGCAAACCGAGTTCAACCCGTACAAGCCACCAGCCCAGAGGATCATTTGAATGTCCGCTGATAGTCGTGCAGGTTCAATTAATGGAGAGAATGAAACAGTCGAAACAACGTATTTCGGAACGCCTAGGGGCAATGCCTGACACACATCAAGCGCTACATCTGTTCCCATTGTACCACCCAGAATGACGACGCCGTCAAACTTGCCCTCGGAGAAGAGCCGCGCTGCAAGCGCGCTCGCGCCTTTGGCCATAATCTGCATAGCGGTGTTTTCATCGCCGCTGTCAATTGCCGCTTGGATCGAGCTATCGCCCGCGGCGGCAACATCGTGCTTGGAATAATCCGTTGGTTGTTCCGGATCACCCAGAACAGAAATATCCATGCTAAGCGCTGCCCCACCCATCGCTTCGAGGCGCTCAACCATATATTCCAGTTCATCATTCTTCGTGTCGTAGGTTCCAACGACCAGAATTGTCTTGTCTGCCATCTTTGCTCCCCCTGCCCCGAAACTAGCGCTCAATCGCTCTTAAAGCTTGATCCAAGCCGTCTTGAGGTTGATGTATTTTTCGATTGCGTGAAGTGATTTGTCGCTGCCGTTGCCTGATTGTCCGACTCCGCCCAAAGGCACAGTGCCGTCAGCGCCACCGTAGGTGTTGATATGCATTACGCCGGTTCGAATAGCGCGAACCATGCGGTGCGCTCGACTTAAGTTTGACGTCCATGCAGCGCCAGCCAAGCCGTAAACAGTGGAATTTGCGATGCGTATCGCCTCTTCTTCTGTTTCGAACGAAGTAACGCCAAGCACCGGTCCAAAAACCTCCTTTTGGCTTATCGTGGACTCGGGCGCTACGCCCGTCACGATTGTCGGTGCCATATAGTATCCGCCAGTTTCTTCCAGAATGCGGGTGCCACCTGCCATGATTTCCCCGCCTTCGTCCTGCGCGATCTTTACGAACCCGAGGTTTTGCAAAAGCTGCGTTTCAGAGTTCACCGCGCCAATTGCCGTGTTCAGCTTTAGCGGATCGCCAACACGCATACCCGCAGCCGCCTTTGCAACAGCGGAGACAAACTCATCATGAATAGACGCTTCAACCAAAAGCCGTGATCCGGCCACACAAACTTGCCCAGAATTACGGAAAATGCCGCCCGCTGCGACTTTCGCCGCTTCATCCAAATTCGGCGCGTCAGCAAAGATGATATTCGGAGATTTTCCGCCCAGCTCTAGGTAAACCCGCTTCATATTTGAACGTGCGGAATACTCCATAAGGCGGCGTCCTGTGCCGCCCGAGCCTGTGAAAACCAAGACATCAACATCCATTGATAGGCCCATCGCTTCACCAACAACAGCGCCTTCGCCTGTAACCGCATTTAGCACGCCTTCGGGCAAACCAGCGTCATGCGCCAATTGAACCATTCTCATCAAAGAAAGCGACGCCGTCTCTGCAGGCTTCAAAACTACAGAATTCCCCATGGCCAGCGCAGGCCCGAGTTTCCAAGCACCGATCATGAGCGGGAAATTCCACGGTATGATTGCACCTACCACCCCGACAGGTTCTTTGTGAATCATGCCAAGCACATCGTGCGACGTAGGGGCGATTTCGCCATAAATTTTGTCTAGAGCTTCGGCGTAATAACGAATGGTCCCTGCGGCCGAACCTGGTTCAGCCTTCATCGCCATGCCAATTTCAGTGCCGTTGTCTCGAACGCCAAGTACCGCCAACTCTAGCGCGTTGGCCTCGATCAAATCGGCCCACTTCAGCAATACCTTTTTGCGCGCTGCAGGCGGTTGCCCAGCCCAGCGCTGATCCTCGAATGATGCACGCGCAGAGGCAATCGCGCGCTCCATGTCAGAGACTGTGCCTTTAGCGATTGTAGTGAGCACGCTCCCGTCGATTGGCGAGATAACATCAAGCGTTGCGCCGTCTGACGCAGCAACCTGTTTGCCGTCAATGATATGCGTGAAAGGAGTGACTGCCTGCGCACGTAGCGCTTCAATTTGCGTTTGATCCATTTGGCCTACCGAGCTTGAGTGTCGTGAAGATCGTGATCTTCGTCAGTGTTTTTGCTGCGTACTTCCTTGATCAAAGTGCGCACATGAAGCGCCAGAACCAATAGGATGAGCATAAAGAGAATAAAGGATATCGGGCGGTCAATCATATCAAATGGCGTTTTCAGTCGCGGCATTGCAGAACGCAGTTTGACCTCCATTATACCGCCAAGAACCATACCAAGAATGATCGGAACAATCGGCAAGTTCAACCGCTTGAGGATCAAACCGAACACGCCAAAGGCAGAGGCAATCATGCAATCTGTCAAAGAGTTGCGCAGCGAATAGACGCCAACGAACGACAAAATCAAAATCATGAGGCCCAAGAAACGTGTGGGAATTCGAATGATCTTGGTCAGCAAGTTCGTTGAGAACAGCAAGAACACCATGACGATCACATTCAATGCGATCAGCGCAAAATAGAGCCCATAGACCAGATCGATATTATTCTGAAAAAGCTGCGGTCCGGGGATCACGTTGTGGACGTAGAACACCGACAACATCATCGCAGTTAGCGCTTCTCCCGGAATGCCCAGCGCCAAAAGCGGGATCATTGCGGCCGCGGGAACAGCATTGTTAGCGGCTTCGGACGCGATCAATCCTTCAGGTGATCCTTTGCCAAACAGATCAGGCTCTTTGGAAGTTTTTTGCGCGTAGGTATAGCTCATGAATTGCGCTGTGAACTCGCCCGTGCCGGGGATCATCCCCAATATGACACCAAAGCCCGATGCCACCGTCGCGATCCTCTTGTGCTTTAACAGCTCTTTGAAACCTGCTCCCATTTTGCCTTTGACGGGCTTTGCATCAGGGCTGTCATCGGGTGCGATAAGCAGGAAAAAGGCTTGGCTTAGCGCGAAGAGCCCCAAAACGACTACGATCAAATTGATGCCTGAACTCAGGAACGAATATCCAAAGGTAAATCGGTGGGTGTAGGTAACAGCATCTAAGCCAACCGTTTGCAAAAAGATCCCGAACATGGCGAGAAAACCCGCTGCAAAAATCTGTCCGCGATGGGCAAGAATGACCAAAATAATACCGAGCAATGCCGCCAAGAAAATCTCGCGCGAGCCGAACATTGGCGCAACAAGCGCCAGCACCGGCGAAAGCAAGATCAAACACACGATACCAAACATACCGCCCCAAAAGGACGCGCTGTAAGCAAGCGAGAGCGCGCGATGCCCCTGCCCGTCTTGGGTCATTGGGTATCCGTCATAGGACGTCAGCGCATTTACCGCCGTACCGGGTGTATTGATCAGGATGGCAGGAATAGCCCCCCCATACATCGACGACCCGTAGATGCCGAGCAGAATGGTGAGGCCAACAATCGGATCAAGCGAAAATGTCGCCGGCAACAAAATTGCAATCGCAACAGCGGGTCCAACGCCCGGAATTGCTCCGATGATGACGCCGCCAATTGACCCAATCAAGAGCGCCAACACAACATCCCAACGCGCGAGCATTTCGATGCCAGCAACTAGATTTTCCATCTTAGCAATCCAATCAGAAGTAGGTCAGCATGAATTGGCGCAGCCCATCTGGCAACGCCTCATAAATCCGCCCCGCTGGCAGATTCACTTTGAGCAGCGCTTTGAACAAAATAACGACGACAAACGCACTTATCGCCGCGGCGCTTAACATTTTTGCGCTGCGATACCCGACACGAAGCGCGAGCAAGACAGCAAAAGCAACAGTGGTCGGAAGGTAACCAGTGTATGGGACGGTTGCCGCATAAGCGATGAACCAACCTGCATACTCTAACGATGCGATCCAAGTCAGCACTTCGCGCCACCGCCCATAAATCCGCTCGGACAGAGCCGAACCTAGTAAATGGAACGCGGCAAAAAACGTCATACCTGCAAGCGAAACAGCTGGCCAAAAGCGTGGCTGCGCAAAGAGTTTGCCATTGTTCTTATATGCAGTTTGATCTGCTATCTGAGACAGCAAGAAGATCGAAACTATTAGGATCACCCAAGCAAAAACGATATCTCCGGGACGGCGATACCGTTTGAACAACGATTGTAGCGTCTTCACTTTTGACATTTGCTGTCCCTGCCTGCTGGCGCATTAGAAGGATCGGGCAGGTTTTCCGCCCGATCCATTAAGCTAGATTATTCAGAAAGCAGAGCCTCAATACCAGCCATTGTTTTGATATCGCGTTCGATTTGCGTCGCAACGTCCGCTGCGGATTGCCAATACACCAAAGCGCCTGTTTCTGCGGCAAGCTTCTGCGCGCGCTCGGACATCATGGTTTTTTCCGCGACCGCAATGATCTTGTCCTGCACGTCTTGCGGTGTACCTTCACGCACAAACAGGCCATTCCAAAGTGCCACATCCAAGTTCGGCGCAAGCTCGGAAACAGTTGGCGTGTCTGGCGTCAAACTGATGCGCTCGGCTCCGATGGAGGCAAGAACCTTCACATCATCAAGACACGGCAGGATCAATTGCAACGTCGTGTTGATCACGTCGACATCGCCCGACGCGAGCGTATTGCAATCCAGCGCATCAAACGCGGCGTCGGAAGCATAGGAAAAGCCCATTTCCTTTGCCAAACCCATTGTCACCTGCGTTGGCACCAAAGGCGCACCAAAGTGACCAAGAACAACATCATTGTCAGCCGCATGCGCCGCGAGACCCGCCATATCTTCATATGGCGCATCCCCGGAGGCCGCGATGACAAATGGATAGGTCAAAAAGTTGCCAAGGGGCACGAAAGGGTCTGGATTCAACTCGGGGATACCGATTTGCGGGCCAACAACAGGTACAGCAATTATGAACGAGCCAATTGTGTAACCGTCCGCTGGAGCTGTTGCGACTCCAATCGCGCCCGGGAATGGGCCGCCACCGCCACCGGGTTTATTCACAACCGCAGAAGGGACGCCATACGCCGCAGAGAAATCCTCAGCGATCATGCGCGTCAACACGTCCTCGAGATCACCTGGAGGCCAAGGAACAACAAACTCCACTGGCTTTTCTGGATATTCTGCTTGGGCCATGCCCGTAGCCGCGGCCATCGCGAGCGCTATGGCTGTGAGTGATTTAGTAAATTTGAACATTCTATTCTCCCTGATTGTCGGTTCATTATTTGAACCAGTGTTTTGAAAAAAGCTTGCCTTGTTAACAACAATGTGTCAATTTTTTTCTGAACTAAAGTGAATTGGATGGTGAAAATGTCCTCTGCAAAGAAGACACTTGAGTTACTTGCCTATTTTTCGACGGCCACTCCCGAGATAGGCTTGTCACAGCTATGTCGCCTAGCAGGGCGCGACAAAGCCACGACCTATCGCCACCTCCAAGCCCTTGAAGATGCTGGGTTTGTTGAACAAAACCCTTTGAGCAAACGCTACCGCCTTGGGCCAATGATACTACAACTCGCACAGACACGCGAAGCCACAGTTCCGCGCAACACGGGCGCGCAGGCCCCGCTGCGTGCCCTTGCAGATGCAACAGGTGAGACATCGCATGTCACTGTATTGTCTGGCAACACCGTCTATGGGCTATCAGCTTGCGAATCCCCCCAGCACAGCACCCGCACCATCGTTGACATAGCCACGTTCCCCTTGCATGCCACTGCATCAGGCCTATGCGCGCTTGCATTTGGACCGGATGAATTGTGGGAGTTTGCCAAGTCCAACTTACGAGAGTTCACCGATAAAACAGCCGTCACTCTTGCTGAACTTGAGAACGCTGTGACCATTACGCGCGATCAAGGATTTGGGCGCGCAGTACGCAGCTTTGAAGATGAAGTTTCGGGCATGGCCGCGCCCCTGTTTGACCAAACGGGTCAATTCGCTGGCTCTGTTGCCGTAGCAAGCGTCGCCACGCGCTTCGATTCCGAATTGGAACGCACTGTTCGTCAAAATCTCATCATCGCCAGCCGCGCGATCACGCATAATTGGGGCGGCTCTGTTCCCCAAAATATCGAAGCCCTTTGGGCGCAAACCTCTTCAAACTCGAACGCATTGGAAAACGCATCATGAAAGACTCAAACTTCCTCAAAGAGAACAATGCCCGCATGATGTGGCACCCGATGACGTCGCCAAAAGACAGCATCGACAATCCACCCAAGATTATCACCGGCTCCGAAGGTGTCACAATCACTGACATAGACGGGCATAGCGTCGTTGACGGCGTTGGCGGGCTTTGGAACGTCAACCTCGGATATTCTTGCCAGCCCGTCAAAGATGCGATCGCAACTCAGCTGGAGAAGTTGCCTTACTATTCCACATTCCGAGGCACGTCCAACGATGCGGCAATCGAACTTTCTTTTGAGCTAAACGATTTCTTCGCCCCAGACGGCATGTCGCGCGCGTTCTTCACATCGGGCGGATCCGATAGCGTAGAAACAGCGCTGCGCCTCGCGCGCCAGTATCACAAACTGCGCGGCGAACAGGGGCGAACCAAGTTCCTGAGCCTGAAAAAGGGCTATCACGGCACGCACATGGGGGGCGCATCGGTCAATGGCAATGCCAACTTCCGCACTGCATATGAACCGCTGATGCCGGGTTGCTATCACATCCCTGCACCCTACACTTACCACAATCCATTCAACGAAACCGACCCAGAGCGCCTCGCGCAGCTTTGCGCGCAAGCCCTTGAGGACGAAATCGCATTCCAAGGCGCAGGCACAATCGCCGCGATGATCATGGAGCCGATCTTGGGCGCAGGCGGTGTTATCCCACCGCACAAATCTTTCGCTCCGATGGTGCAAGAAATTTGTAATCGCAACGGAATTTTGTTGATCACGGACGAAGTTATCACCGGATATGGCCGCACTGGCGCGTGGTCTGGCGCACGGCTTTGGGGCATACAGCCTGACATGATGTGCACGGCCAAAGCCATTACAAACGGCTATTTTCCATTCGGGGCGCTGATGCTCGGACACCGCGTTGTCGACGTGTTCGAAGACAACCCTTCCGCAAAAATTGGCCACGGCTACACCTATTCAGGCCATCCTGTTGGTGCTGCCGCCGCGCTCGCGTGCCTTGCCGAAACCAAGCGGCTGAACGTGATCGAAAACGCTGCCGCACGCGGAACCCAGCTTTATGAAGGGTGCCTCGCCTTGATGGAGAAACACGATATCATCGGTGACGTACGCGGCGGACATGGTTTGATGACTGCGATTGAAATGGTTTCAGATCGCGCAACGAAAAAGCCAATAGATGCCAAGTCGGCACAAACCGTGCAGGACGTTGCTTACCAAAACGGCGCGATGCTTCGGGTCTCTGGTCCAAATCTGATCCTATCCCCGCCGCTTGTTCTCACCGAAGATGACGCGACCATCATTTTGAACGCGATTGATGCGGGTCTTACCGCCGCCTAAGCGTTCTGTTGCAAAACACGCGATCAATCTCTACCGAGAAGACACCTCAGGCCACCGTGTTGGCCTGAGGCATAAGTGAGTGCTTTAGTCTTTGCCGAGCTGCGATTAATATCGCTTTCAAGACCGATAAGACCCGTCACCCTACCCAAGGCAGGAACAAAAAATGGACGCGCAAGTTATTATTGCCGGTGGAGGAATTGGCGGGTTAACGCTTGCGCTGACGCTTCACCAAATCGGCGTAAGCTGCATAGTTCTGGAAAGCGCCAAGGAGATGCGCCCGCTTGGCGTCGGGATCAACGTTCAACCTAACGCAGTTCGGGAGTTATTCGACCTAGGCCTTTCAAGCGACGATCTGGATCGTGTCGGCGTTCCGGCCAAAGAATGGGCCTTGCTCGGGCTTAACGGGAAAGAAATATACGCCGAGCCACGCGGCACCTATGCAGGGTACAAGTGGCCCCAGTACGCGGCGCATCGCGGCGCATTTCAGATGCTGCTCTATCAAAAAGTCGTTGAGCGCCTGGGCGCGCAAGCCGTGCAATTGGGAACGCGTGTCACTGGATACGAGAACCTTGGTGAGTCCGTCGAAGTTCACGCCGAACATGCTGATGGAGAACGGAAATTTAGTGGCGCACTGTTGATTGGCGCTGACGGAATCCACTCAAAAATTCGCGCTCAAATGCACCCTTCTCAGCCGCCCATTCATTGGGGCGGCGCGCTTTTGTGGCGAGGCACGTCCCGTATCAAACCGCTCCGCAGCGGATCCTCTTTCGTCGGGCTTGGAACCCACAAAAAGCGCATGGTGATCTATCCTATTTCAGCGCCAGATGCCGATGGCTTGGTGCTAACGAACTGGATTGCCGAGGTGGTGGTTGAAAACTCTGGCGACTGGACCCAAGACAGCTGGTTCACGCCCGTGCCTGTCTCAAAATTTATCCATCAGTTTGAATCCTTCAAATTCGACTGGCTGGATGTACCCGAGATGCTAAAGCAATCCGACTCAGCCTTTGAAAACCCGATGATTGATCGCGATCCAATCCCGACGTGGATAGACGGATGTGTTGGGTTAATCGGTGATGCAGCGCATCCAATGTACCCAACAGGGTCAAACGGCGCCAGCCAAGCGATCGTCGATGCGCGAGTATTGGCAAGCAAGTTTTTGCAGCACGGGCTAAGCGCGACTGCCCTTCGTGCTTTTGACACGCAACTCTGCGGCCCAATATCAGAATTGGTGCTGCGCAACAGGGGCGCAGGCCCATTTGGCATGCTCAACACGTTGGACGAACGCTGTGGTGGCGTGTTCGACGACATTGAGACGGTCTTTCCTGCGAAAGAACGCCTTGCCTTCATGAAAAGCTACAAGTCAGCCGCTGGCTTTGCTCTGGAGACACTCAACGCCGCGCCGCCAACGATTCCTACAAGTGCAAAGCTGACGACGTAGCGAACGATTGAGTTTGCCCACCCAAAAAAGCAATCACAAATTGTAATTTCATACCGATACCCACCACAGGGTGCGAGGGTGCTATTGCAGCAGTCAATCGCTTGTCTCCTATCGTGAAAGTGCCGCAAAATTGCAGGTTAAACGACTGGTTTCATTGCGTGACTAGTCCCTTTGCGGTAAGGAATCTAAACTGAGCGCCCTCAAAATCGAACTATGATATTCGAGCGCCTTCGATCCGATGTCGGCTGTAGGAGATGTTAGTTGGAAACCAATGAGTTTCAAGATGTTGTGCTTGATATCTACAAGACGATTCATGAACCGGAAAATTGGCAACGTGTCCTTGACCGTCTGACCAAAAGCGTCGACGCGCGTGGATCAATCCTATTTGAATGGAAGTCTATCGACGGACAGTCGAAGAAACTGACTGCGCCCCTGTTTTCAAGCTATTATCAGCAAGCGACACTCGACCAATATCTGGAAAAGCACGCCTCGTGGGAGCGCGTTGATCAGGATGGCTTTGAGGTTCAGTCAGCACTTGCGCGCTCAAAGCGGCCAGATCAAATCGTGCTCGTCAACGACGCCGATTTGGAAGCCGATGAAGAGGCCTATCTCGCGCAGCCAAATGTCCAGGACTTGTTGAGTTTCGGGATACGCCACCGCTATGGGTGCCTTCTCGACATGGACAACCCGTACCGGGCGCGCTTTGCCATTCAAACGGGCCAAACCCGCGGGAAACTCTCGGAAGAAGATAAGTTGATGCTATCTGGATTGCTCCCACATCTCGCCAAAGCATTAGATTTGGGTAGCTCTTTTGGGCCAGCATCGGTAGAAAGACGCGCCTTTCTTGATGTGATCAGCCGCCTTCAAATCGGTGTCTGCTTGCTGGATCAGAACGGGCATGTCGTTGAAAAGAACCCCGAATTTGAACGGCAGATGAGTGAAAACCAAAACATCTGGGTTGATCGATCTGGCAAGCTAAGCCTGCATGGCGATGCGCAGGCCAAACATTTTCACCAGTTGTTGGAGACCGCGCTAAATCACGGAATTTTTGGCGCGCGTCCGCGCAAAGAAGCGATCATGCTGCAATCAGACGATGGTGCGTCTTCGCTTTGTGTCGAACTGGTTCCACCGAACCACTTTAGCGAATTTGGCACCTCAAACCAGAAATATGCCGTGATGCTAAGTCGCGACACAAAGCGCCCGATCTCAATTGATCTGGAAATGGCAGAACGTTCATTTTCGTTCACACCAGCCGAAGCCAGTGTCACCGAACTGGTCTGCAAAGGACTAACGAATTCAGAAATCGCTGAGCAACGCGAGCGTTCCAAGGAAACTGTAAACGCTCAGGTTAAGAGCATTCTGAACAAGACCGGAACACATAATCGCACGCAACTGGTCAGACTGCTTTGTAATTTTGCCGACGCCTGACTTTGTTTGAACAGTCGCTTTATCCAGCATCCCTCATTTAGGTGATGCCTCAGTTCAGTTTGCTCGCTAGGATGAATGAAATCCGGTTAGGGACCAAGCGACATGAGCAATCCGACCAAGGCAGAAGCCTACGCCGATCTGAAAAAGCGCGACCGCATCATTGCAGCATTGCTGACCCTTGGTCGTTATTTGCCCTTTGGTGCATTGTTCGGCACTCGCTTCGAGCGCGACTTCTCAAGTGCAACAGTCAAGCCTCAAACTGGAGAATTTCTTGTTCCAGAAGAGTTTCATGACAGTGATGAGACCGCGCTGTTCGAAGAACTGAGCCACCTGTTCGCAAGCGATGTGACCAAACATCCAAAGGGCATAGGCAAAAGAAATCCTGACCACCAAGACGCCCATTGGGGGCATTCCACGGGTTTGGTGAATGGAACCTTGACCATTGATCAGATCGACAACCTGCCCGAGCAGTTTCGCGTTGGACTTTTCGAAAGCAACGGCAACTACAAGATAATCGGGCGCCCCAATTATTTGTACGAACACCCGACAATCGCGGTAGCGCGGCTCGCGCTTAAGCTAGAATTCCCTGTGGACGTTCCAAACGTCTACGCTCCAAGCGGCACTGCGCGCGAATTGGATTTGTTGCTTTCAGAAGGCGTGCGGCAGTCAGAAACCGGCGATCAAGACGGCCAAGGTTTTTTCTTTCGCGATGCACGTCAGCTCTTACTTGCCAACTCGCTCAAGACGGGCGCTCTGAAGGCCTTTTGGATGTTGATCAATAGCGCAAACGGCAAGGTTTATACGCGTTGGAACGAGATTTTCAAAGCCAGCACCGATACGCTTTACAGCAAAGAGCAGCGTCAAAAAGGCTGGGCCGGCAAAAATTATTTCTCGGCAGGGCCATACGCATTGGGCGGCGGGTTGATGAAGTTTGCGATCAAACCCCTACAAACGAACCCTATTGCAGACATCGATCCAAAGCTTGAAAACCCCGCCACTCATCTGAAAGAGGCTTTCGCGTCATGGCGTCAAGCAGGCGTACCCGCAGAATTTGAGTTTCAGGTTCAGATCGCGCGTTGGGACAGCATCAAAGCGCCAGCAGATGAAGAACTCCCCCCCAAAGCCATTATGGCTGCGGAATTCACTGATCTGGTTTGGGATGAAGAGGTTTCGCCCTTTGTCAGCGTCGGACGTTTAACCTTGCAACCCGCTGACTGGGATGCCTTCGGCGAATGGTACGGTTCTGGCGAAGACCGTTGGAATCCAGAAGCAGGATTTGCGCCTCATGCTCTGCGCTTTAACGCTTGGAATACACTGGATGTGATGCGCCCTGTCGGGCAGCTTTTTCGCGCCCGCAAATTTGTTCACCACCACCACAGAGATGTCCGCCTAGAGCATAGCTTTCAAGAAACGCCCAACGGGCCAAGCAAATGTCCATTTGGGTGACGAATTTGCACTCAAATTCGTCGCCTCAATCTAAGTTTCTCTGCAAAATTCTCGCAAAAAACTCAAACCGTTAACGAAAAGTTAATACGGCTAACCCGTATGGGTGATGCGACGTTTGTTTCCCTTTGGTAAGCTTTACTCGATCCGCATCATTTTGGGTCCCGATCTGTCGACATTGTTCTCTCTGAGAACGGCTCACATTTTTGAGCTTTTGGAGGCAGATGCTTTTAGCCACATCCCCGTGAGTGAGGTTTCGAAAATGTGTATTTCAAAAGCAAATCGCAAAATAGAGCGATTGCACGTAGCTCTCAGCCCTCGTGTCAAAGTTTTTCAAACGCGGCCGGAGTGACCTGATCGCTCCCCTGTCACTGTAATCGAAGTGTAATTTAACGATTTGCCCAGCTTTCCTCATAACCTCCATATCTCGACCTTACAATTTTGACGTGTGACTTGCGAAATTCCACCAGCATTGCGAGACTGAGATAATCAACTCTAAACGGCGCCACCCATCGCCGCAAAAAAGTTAGCTGACCCAATGCGCTTAAAGGGGGCGCCGCGTTTATGTATGACGAGTCACATTGGCTAAAACGTACTTCTGCAAACATAAGTCTAGAGTTGCGCTCAACCGCGTTATCACTTCTCAAATTATCTGGCGCTGTGCTAACCCCTGCGATGCCAATGTTGAAGAAAGGTCTGGCGGCCTCTGCTTTCACATTTCAGGCCAAGTCCCCTGACACCTTCAAGCGCCTAACAGAGATTCGCTGGATCCGTAGGCTGATCACCAAGACAGTCGCAAATCAGTTTGGCAGAACAACACCCCCCCGCCCCCATAGCCACACGATGTTCAAAGACTACGCAACTTGGACCGGCTTTCAGGATGCGAGCTATACCGCACGGCATTTGCCTGCAAACGAAGCATTTGAGAACAACGGAAACAAACCAGACCCCGCAGATCTGCTTGAGCTGTTTGTACGCGACCAAGATACAGGCGCTCAAGTTGAAGATATTCGCTCGAACCTTTTGTTCGCCGCCTTCGCACAATGGTTTACTGATAGTTTTCTCAGAACTGCGCACGGCATCCAGTTCGATGAGAAAACAGGCAACGCTTTGGTGAAAGACGGGCGCGTGGTGCGCGATCCTAATCGCGTGAACAAAAACGAATCCAATCACGAAATCGACCTGTGTCAGATCTACGGAATGAATGCCGACGCCTGCGATGCCCTACGCTTTCTGGAAACGGACGATGATTTTGTAACAGCGAACAAAGGCTGCTTGCGCTTTGAGAAGGGCAAGGATGGAGAATATCCCGAAAGCCTTCTCGAAAAAGCACCCGATGCGATTACTGAAGAACTCAAAATCAAAGAACGCTACAAAGACCTCTTTGATGAACGCATTTTACGCGCGATTTTCAGCACGGCCCTCCCTAACAATAGCTACGACACGATTTTTGCAGTTGGCCTGGAGCATGGTAACGCGACAATCGGCAACACGCTGTTCAACGTCATTTTCATGCGTCACCACAACTGGGTCGCGCGTAAGATTGCCGAGGCTTATGATGATTGGGACAATGACCGCGTCTTTCACGCGGCTCGCAATACAACAATGGTTTTGCTGCTGAAAGTTGTGATCAGCGACTACGTGCGCCACATTTCACCTTTGAGCCTGCCATTCGAGATATTCGCGGGATTAGGTGACGGTGAAAACTGGCATAGAACAAACCGAATTCATGTCGAGTTCAATTTGCTCTACCGCTGGCACAGCCTGATCCCTGATGAATTCCCATTCTTACCGCCGCGCGACACGCAGCTCGAGCATTTTAACCAATATCGACACAACAACAATTGGCTTGTTAAAAATGGTATTGCAGCCGCTGTCGATGAGTTCTCAAAGATCCCAGCTGGGCGCATGACGATTGGAAACACTCCAACCGCGATGCGCGGGATCAAATATGACACGCTTAAACTGATGCGTGATGCAAAACTGGATAGCTACAACGCGTATCGCAAGCGCTTCAACATGAAGCCCGCTGAAACCTTTGAAGATGTTACTGGTGAGAAAGTAGTGTCCAGAAAGCTCTCCAAACTCTACAAAGATGATATCAATGCGCTCGAATGGTATGTCGGCATGATCGCCGAGAACCATGGTCACAACATGATGATGGGTGACTTGATGTTCAACATGGTAGCTCATGATGCGTTCACCCATGCGATCACGAACCCTCTTTTGGCGAAAGATGTTTTTGTACCCAGCACCTTTAGTGATGTCGGTTATGAAGTGATCAAAAACACAGAAACTCTCGCCGATATGCTTAAGAACGTAGCGCCGCTATCTGGTGATCAAATCGTGACATTCAGAAAGCCGGGCGCGTAGCGCGCGCAATGTTCGCATCAGCGATCGGTTAAGAGGTAGGAACCAAACGGGGCCGCCGCCTCGAATGCTTTACTCAAAGAAGTCAGGGTGGGACTTGTAGATGTACTCGATCGTTTGATCGAGCCGTGAGAGGTGCTTGCGCACCGAATTTTGCGCCTGCTCCAAACTACCAGACGCCAAACCCTCAGCAATCTCATAATGATCCGCCAAAATCGATTTCGCTTCGCTGGTTTGCTCAAGGCTCAACATGCAAAGACGATCGACTTTTTGCTTACACTCAAGCATCACCTCAAACGCCATCGGGTTGCCACCTAGCACATAGATGAGTTTGTGAAAGTCATAATCAAGCGCATGAAAGGCAGGCAAGTCGCCGTCTTTGACGGCCGTTTCTTGCAGGTGCAAGTTTTCGGCCAACTTATCTTCACGGCTAGCATCCCAAATTTGCGACGCACCATAAATCACTTCAAGTTCAACCGCTCGCCGTACAAGTCGGGCAAGTTCGATGCGCTCCATCGAAAAGCCCCTAACCACGGTCGCTTTTTGCGGACGAATGAGTAGCAGATCTTCATTTCCGAGTTTGGTAAATGCGTTTCGGACAGGCTGGCGAGAGATGCCAAAACGCTTTGCAACTTCCGTTTCTGACAGCTTCGTTCCAGGAAGGATTTCGAGCGAAACGATCTGATCGTGTAGCGTCTCATAGACCACGTCGGTCGATGTTCGGGTCCTAATGCCTTCCAAGGTATTCAAAGTCAGCCCTCTAACTCGCAGCTGGCTACAACATCGCCAACTTGATTTTAACGCTTTGTAACAAAAGGGATTTTTTTAACTTCCCCGACACTACTTTCGCGATCTTCTTAAGGCTTATCAAAGGTCGTGTCACTAGCTCTGTCAAGCCTGAGAGAAAATTTCAGGTAAGTGTTGACACAACTTGGATACTAGTCTCCTTATGAACGAAGCAGTGATTCCGGCTCTGGGAGGAAGCAGGAAGTTTCAATGCTTTTGTCCTCCCTTTGATAAGAAACGCCTGGGCGCTGCACAGTTAAAACGGGGGAGGAGAACCCATGACTTTTACGAAATCGCTTTTCGCTGCAGCAACTGCTGTCGCATTGATTGCCACTTCAGCATCTGCTGACAACTGGCGCGCTTGGAACATCCACAACGACGGCCACCCAAACACGGCTGCGATGGATAAGTTCGCTGAACTGGTCGATGCGGCCACAGGCGGCGAAGTTACAGTGGACGTATTCCACGGCGGTGTTCTCGGCTCTCAGCCAGACGCGCTTGAGCAAGTTCGCATCGGTGCGATCGAAGTGGGTAACTTCAACCTCGGCCCAATTGGTCCAATGGTTAAAGAAGCAAACCTTGTTTCGCTTCCATTCATCTTCAAAAGCGTTCCGCACATGTTCCGTGTGATGGAAGGCGAAGCAGGCGCAGCAGTTGGCGCAGCAATGGCAGAAGCAGGCGTTCTGCCGCTCGCATATTTCGACGCTGGCGCACGCTCTTTTTACAGCCAAAAGCAAATCGAAACGCCTGCGGACGTTTCTGGCCTGAAGATCCGCGTTATGAACAACGATCTCTACACATCCATGATCTCTGCAATGGGCGGCAACCCGTCCCCGATGGCCTTCGCCGAAGTTCAGCAAGCGCTTAAGACTGGTGTTGTTGATGGTGCGGAAAACAACTTCCCATCCTTCAAGAACGTTGGCCACTACGAAGTGACAACGCACTATTCATTGTCCGAGCACCTGATCATTCCTGAGTGCATCTGCGTGAACACAACGAAGTTCAACGCTCTTAGTGCAGAACTGCAAGACGCAGTGCGCGGTGCGGCGCAAGAAGCAGCGCTCTTCCAGCGTGAGCTTTGGGCTGTAGACTCCGAAAAAGCACGTATGGACGTTGAAGCGGCAGGTATCAAAGTCAACGAGATCGCCGACAAAGGTCCGTTCCAATCTGCAATGGACTCTGTCTACGCTGACTATCTGGCTGCAAACCCAGACATGAAAGCGCTGGTGGAAATGGCTCAAGCGACTGAGTAAGCTTTAGCGACGAACAACAGAAAGCGCCCCTTACCTTGCAAAAGTGGGGCGCTTTTTTTACCGGAGGAACGACGTTGCCCGAGACAAAATCCCCACCCAGTTTCATCAAGAAAATTGACGCCGTTTCTGAGGTCATAGTGCGCATCTGCATCCTCCTCGCGGCGGTTTCTTTGGTGGCTATGACAGTGTTTTACGTGTGGCTTGTTTATGGGCGCTACGTGCTCAACGACACACCGACATGGGTGGAACAGGTGTCCTTGCTCTTGGTGATGGTTATCACGTTCTTTGGCGCGGCGGTCGGCGTGCACCAGCATTCGCACCTGTCTGTTGTGGTGTTTCGCAATATGGTTCCGAGACGCGTTCGCAACGTTCTTGTTGTCATAACAGATCTGCTGATGATCGGCTTTGGTGGCATGATGTTCTGGTACGGCATCGAACTTACAAAATTCAAATGGAACACGTTGATCCCGCTGATCCAATGGTCAGAAGGTCTGAGATCTTTGCCGCTGACAATCTGCGGCGCGCTCCTGTTCCTCTTCTCAATCGGCCATTTGATCCGCCTGCTTACAGGCTGGGATGAACGCCAAGACAACATCGACGAAGGCTGATAAATGGGACTTTTCCTACTCTTGGGCGTATTCGCCTTCTGCGTGATGATCGGCGCACCTGTTGCCTTCGCGCTTGGTATATCTGCGGTAGCGGCATTCTGGTTTGAAGGTCTGCCAATGATGATTGGCTTCCAACGGATTGTTGCAGGCATTAGCCTTCAGGCCTATCTGGCCATTCCGTTTTTCATCTTTGCGGGTGATTTGATGTTCCACGGCGGCATCGCCGCAAGACTTGTGCGATTTGCGCAAGCAGCTGTTGGCGCTGTGCGCGGTGGCTTAGGTATCGTGAACGTCTTCTCATCCATGTTGTTTGGCGGCATTTCCGGCTCGGCAATTGCGGATATTTCTGCGCTCGGGTCGATCCTGATCCCGGCCATGAAAGAAAAGGGCTATGACGCGGACTATGCGGTGAACGTCACGGTCACCTCCTCTATCGCGGGCATCATCATCCCGCCCAGCCATAACATGATCATCTTTGCACTGGCGGCTGGCGGCGGTGTGTCGATTTCCAAACTGTTCCTCGCAGGTGTTGTACCCGGCATTTTGATGTGTGTGTGTTTGGCGCTTGCGGCCTATTTGGTTGCGATCAAACGCGGCTACCAAGCAGAGAAATTCCCCGGCCTTGCCGCATTGGGATACGCCTTTGCAGGTGCCATTCCCGGACTACTCACCGCTGTGATCATCGTCGGCGGAGTGCTCAGCGGTGTATTCACCGCAACAGAGTCCGGCGCGATCGGTGCAATTTACGCCTTTGTCATCACGCTTCTCGTCTATCGGACGCTCACTTGGGAAAACTTCAAAACGACCGTCGTGTCGTCAGTGCGCACAACATCTATGGTGTTGGTCCTGATCGCGTGCGCGGGCGCTTTTGCATACATGCTGACCTTCTATCGCGTGCCATCCAAGACCGTCGATTTGCTGCTTGGCATCTCGGATAATGTGTTCCTGATCCTATTGATGATCAACCTGATGCTGCTGGTGCTGGGGATGATCATGGACATGGCGGCCTTGATCTTGATCTGTACCCCAATCTTCTTACCGGTGATGAATGCTTTGGGCGTTGACCCTGTTCAGTTCGGCATCATCCTGCTGGTGAACCTTGGCCTCGGCCTTTGTACGCCGCCGGTTGGAACCTGCCTCTTTGCGGGCTGCGTGGTTGGGAAGTTACCGATGGAAAAAGCGGTCAAAACGATCTGGCCTTTCTATCTGGCGATCTTCGCGGCGCTGATGCTGATCACCTTTGTTCCAGCGATTTCTCTCACTCTGCCAAACCTCCTCATTGGCAACTAGGACGCAGGTGTAGCTATGCTGACGATCAAACGACTTGATATAGATGACGCCCATACGCTGATCGCAGGTGCGCGCGCCAAGGCCCAAGAAATCGGCGTGCCAATGTGCATCGCCATTACGGACGAAGGCGGGAACCTTATCGCCTTTGAGCGGATGGATGGTGGCAAAATCACCAGCATCAACCTCGCCATCGACAAGGCTTTCACAGCAAACGGCATCCAAAAGAGCACGCAAGCGCTCGGCGAGGTCAATCAGCCGGGTATGCCTGCACATGGCATCGCCTCGACCTTGGGCGGTCGCATGGTTGCCGTTGCTGGTGGCCTTCCGGTTCACGCAGGCACAGATGTGGTTGGCGCGATTGGCGTCAGTTCAGGATCGCCCACACAAGATCACGACGTTGCCCAAGCTGGGCTCGACGCTTTTTCAAACATCACTCAGAAGAACTTATAGGAGTCGCACATGACGAACCCCACAATCGGCTTCATCGGCCTTGGCCTCATGGGCGGCAACATGGCAGAGTGTCTGCAAGACAACGGTTTTGATCTTGTTGTTATGGGCCGCAATAAAGCAGCGGTTGCCAAAACAACTGCGCGCGGAGCAGTTGAAGTCAGCACACCAAAAGAGTTGGCCGCAGCAAGCGACATTGTCATGCTTTGCGTGACCACGTCTGAGGTGGTTGAAAGCCTGATCTACGGCGACGACGGTATCTTGGCTGGCATAAAAGAGGGCGCAGTTGTCATCGACTACGGCACTTCAATTCCCGCCTCCACCCAAAAAATTGGCGCTGATCTTGCTGCAAAAGGTGCGGGCATGATCGACGCACCTTTGGGCCGCACGCCAGCCCATGCAAAAGATGGGCTTCTCAATATTATGGCCGCTGGTGACATGGAGACCTATGAAAAGGTTAAGCCAGTCCTCGACGTTCAGGGCGAAAACGTCTTTCACCTAGGGGCGCTTGGCGCGGGGCATACGACAAAGCTGATCAACAATTTCATGGGTATGACAACAGCCTGCACGATGAGCCAAGCCTTCGCCGTTGCAAAGAAAGCTGGCATTGATGGCCAGCAACTCTTTGACATCATGTCAGCAGGACCGTCGAATTCGCCCTTCATGCAGTTCTGCAAGAACTACGCCGTGGACGGGGTGAGCGATCTAGGCTTTTCTATCAGCAACGCCACCAAAGACGTTAAATACTTCCTTCAAATGGCGGAAGATCTTGGGACCAGCTCTCAAATTGCTGAGGGCACCTCCGCCAATCTACAGGCGGCATTGGACGCAGGGTTGGGGAATGGCAATGTGCCCGAAATCTTCGATATGTTTTTAACACAGAGCGCGAAATAGACGCGCGCTTTTACTAACACCACCACTCACACAAGCTTTAAACCTCTAAGGAACCGACATGAAACTCGCTGGGAAATCTGCAATTGTAACAGGGGCTGGTCGCGATATTGGCGCGGCGACGGCACTCAAGCTGGCCTCAGAAGGCGCGCGCGTTGCAATCAACTATTTTGCGAGCAGCGCAGGTGCTGATGAGGTTGTCTCCAAGATCAAAGCAAACGGTGGGGATGCCTTTGCTTTGCAGGGGGATCTTACCCAACAAGAGGCCGTAAACGCGCTTGTCAACGCGACTGTTGAGAACTTTGGCGGCATCGATATTTTGGTCAACAATGCAGGCGGCTTGGTTGCGCGTAAAACGGTCGCGGACTCCACGCTTGAGCATTGGAAGTATGTGATGGATCTAAACCTCACCAGCAACTTCATGATGACAAACGCCTGCCTTGCGCACATGAAGAGCGGCGCAATTGTGAACCTCGCAAGCCAAGCCGCTCGCGATGGTGGTGGTCCGGGCTCTGTACCCTATGCAACGTCCAAAGGCGCGATCATGACACTGACACGTGGCCTCGCCAAAGAACTTGGCCCGAACATTCGCGTAAATGGCTTGTGCCCCGGAATGATCGACACCGATTTTCACAATATCCACACACCAGACGCGGGCCGTCGCGGTTTTGAAGCCGCCGCGCCAATGAAGCGTCAGGGCGTAGTTGAGGACGTTGCGAACCTTGTGCTATTCTTAGCATGCGATGACAGCGCCTTTATCACGGGCAGCAATATCGACCTCAATGGCGGCATGCTGTTCTCATAACGAAGCGGAGCAAATTTGTGTCAAGTTTTCCCATCGTCCCTACGGGCGAGAATGTCTCACGTCAGGTGCTCTCGGATCACCCAGAGCTAATGGTCGTTGCCTTTCGGTTCAGCGCCGAAGGCGCGATCGGTGCGCTGCATGATCACCCGCATGTGCAATCTACCTATGTCGAGAGCGGGCGTTTCCGCTTTACAATAGGAGAGGCAGAACAAGAGTTTGGCCCCGGCGACAGCTTTGTCATCCCGTCGGGTGAGACGCACGGATGTGTTTGCTTGGAACCCGGCACTTTGGTGGATAGTTTCACGCCGCGCCGCGACGACTTTCTGTAACGATCATGCGTGTTCTAGCAATCGGCGAATGCATGGCGGAATTAGCGCCGCTGGATAACCCAGCGGAGTTCAAAGTCGGTTATGCAGGCGATACATTTAATACCGCCTGGTATCTGAGACAGATCGCCCCCGAAATTGAGATCGATTATTTGACCGCTGTGGGCGATGATACGATCTCTCGGGAAATGCGAACATTCATCCGCGACAGTGGTATTGGCGACACCCACGTGCGGCTAATCGCAGGCTCGACGGTCGGGCTCTATTTGATTCACCTGATCAATGGCGAGCGCAGTTTTTCCTATTGGCGCGGTCAGTCCGCAGCAAAACAATTGGCCATTGAACCGCAAGCCCTAGATCGCGCTATGGCAAACGCCGATCTAATCTATTTCTCAGGCATCACACTCGCCATTCTCGACGCGCAATCCCGTGAAAACCTGCTGGGTGCGCTGTCGCGCGCGCGCACGGCTGGCAAGCTTGTCGCTTTTGATACGAACCTTAGACCACGTCTATGGGCGAGCATCGACGAGATGAAGCAGACGGTCATGCAGGCTGCCGCACAATCTGATATCGTTCTTCCATCCTTTGACGACGAAGCCGAATGGTTTGGCGATGAAAGCTCTCCGGCGACGCTTGACCGCTACGCAAAGCTTGGCGTTAACCGTATCATCGTAAAAAACAGCGACAAGCCTGTGCTGTTTCAGGATGGCAGCGAGCGCGGTGAAGTTGGCGTCAACCCTGCAACTGATGTGCTCGACACCACCGCCGCTGGTGATAGCTTTAACGCCGGCGCATTGGCGGGCATTTTGCAACACGGCGACATGACCGCTGGCATTTCATACGGATGCCGTTTGGCCAGCTATGTGGTTCAACACAAAGGTGCGCTGGTGGCGATTGATTTGGAAAAACTGTCCGCCAGTTGCTAATTGGTTGGCAAGGCTTGCACTTTTTCGACACGTGCAAACCTTGAATTGGCCGCGCGCAACGGCGCAGAGGTTCCCTCCCCCAGCGCCATCGCTTAACTCAGAACAAAACTCGTCAGCCAAGCTTTGCGACGGCCTCCCGAATGCCCTGCATTACAGACGCGCTGTGCGCAGGATCAAGCGCTGCGGCATGGGGATCGGTAAACATACGGGCGTCGTTGTCGAAATACCGACCCGACGCATGAGCAAAGGACGCGTCCAACGCCGCTTCGCGCAGAATATCCGCGCCGATTTGCAAATCGCTTCCTGCAACACCAAAGCCTTCCTTAACCATTTTCGAAGCCAACAAAGATGCAGGATTCACTGCGACCACTACAGGGCCATCGGTAAGCTCCTTAGCCATCTCACGCGTCCAGATCGTGATCGCCAGCTTGCTCTGCGCATAGGCCGACATATCGTCCACGCGCTTGCGACCGTGCAATACATCCATATCGACAGGAGCTTGCGCTGCCGAAGACAGGTTTACGACACGACCGTCTTTCGCAAGGATCGGCAGGAGATCGCAGGTCAAAACATATGGCGCAAAGGTATTCACCATGAACCGCAGATCAAAGCCCTCGCGCGTCACGGGTTGACCCGCCTTCAAAACACCCGCGTTATTGATCAGGCAATCAAGCTGAGAATGCGCATTGGATATGTCCGCTGCAAGCGCGTGAACATCAGACATGCTTGTTAGATCGCCGACATAAGTCTCACAGTTTCCACCAACTTTGTCTGCCGCGGCTTCAAGTTTAGCAGCGCTGCGGCCGTGAAGCAAAATTGTGTGACCTTCCGCTGCCAGATTTTCGGCGGTCAACAAACCGATGCCATCAGTGGAACCGGTGATAAGGATAGTCTTACTCATGTTGTTTCCTTTCGCTCATTGAAGACGCGCTTGAACAAGACTCGTTGTCGTCTCTACGTTTCAACTTGGCTTTGACATATCGCCCCCCAAACTGAATAAAAATAGAACAATCTGGACTTCAGTATTCCGAAAAAGTAAATAATATGGACACGCAAAGCCTTCGACTTTTTGTGCTCGCCAGCGAAACGCTTAACATAAGCGCTGCTGGCCGCGCTCTTGGCATGGCACCCGCTGTCGCAAGTACGCGCATCGCGAAGCTTGAGCGCTTTGTCGGCGCTGATCTTTTACACCGCTCCACGCGCAAAGTTTCTTTGTCATCGGAAGGGCACGACTTTCTGCCCTACGCCAAGGAAATGATCGCTCAGGAAGAGGCTGCACTTGCAGCGCTTGGAAAGGGCAAGACGAATATCAGCGGAACCCTTCGCTTTGCTGCGCCAAGCACGTTCGCCCAGCTCTATTTAGCGCCCTTGTTACCTCTGTTTATGGACAAATACCCGGACCTCACTTTGGACTTGCATCTGTCCGACACTCGGTTTGATCTTATTGAAGGCAGCTATGATCTCGCGCTGCGTAATGCGGTCCTTGAAGACAGCAGCCTTACGGCGCGCAAACTGGCGGACGATACGCGCATCCTGTGTGCTTCGCCCGACTATTTAGCGCGTTATGGAACTCCGAAAAATGCGTGCGAATTATCAGAACATCGGCTCATTGCGTTTCAACACCTTGAGCCAAGACCTCTTGTTTCTACAGATGGCAAGCGGGCTCAATTTGATCCAAAACACGCCGCGCATTACATCATTTTGAACGACGGTTTGACTCAAATGCACATCACGCGCGCTGGCGCGGGTATTTCCATCAATTCGCTTTGGGCCGTTGGGCATGAGATCGCGAATGGAACGCTTGTTCACGTGTTGCCCGAATTTTCCGTCGCTAATAAGCCTGCGCTCTGGCTTATCTATCCCAAAAGCAACGTTGTCTCCGTCAAGGTGCGCGCATTTATGGATTTTCTGATCGAACATATCGGCAAAGATCAAAGAATACGCTGGTCGCTCTGAAGACCGCATGGAACGCCATTGCCCTTTGAAGGCGTTTCAACTCAGCACGCCACCCTTCGTCACAAATCGAGGGTGATTACTCCCCCTTCGACAGCAGCGCGGGATTGACAGGTTATGATTTCGCCTTCGCGCTGTTTGTTCGACAATACAAAGTCGCGGTGCTCAACCTCTCCTGCGATCAAGCCGCACTTACACACGCCGCAAATCCCATCCGAGCATTTTACATCAATATGAATGCCGTTTTCGATAAGAACATCGGAAAGGTCTTTGTCGGCGGGGACGCGCAACTCGCGATTGGATTTCGCCAGCTTGACCATGAAATCGTGATTTACGTAGTCGGGTTGTTCGGGAACAGAGAAGTATTCCAAATGGCGGTTTTCTTCGGGAAACCCTTGGCGTTCGGCGGCTTGCATAACACCATCCATAAAGCGATCGGGCCCGCATGTATAAACATGCCAACCGTCCTGATAGCCTTCGAGCACCCTATCCAAATCTGCCCGCGATCCTTGGTCTGAAAAATGGAACTGCACATGCTCGGCCCAAGGCATCGACTTGAGATCGTCGATATAGCCAGCGCCGTCCATTTTGCTGGCGGAATAGTGCAGCTCAAACGGTGCACCCAATGCATGAAGGCGATGGGCGAAAGCGATCATCGGAGTGATGCCAATGCCGCCCCCCATCAGAAAGCTGCGCGTTGCCGTTTCATCGAGTTCAAAGTGATTGATGGGTTTGGAAATAAAGACACGGCGGCCTTCGTCAAAAATCCTGTGAAGCATCTTGGAGCCACCGCGCCCTTCGTCTTCACGCAGAACGCCTATCTGGTATTTGCACGTGTCCTTCGGATCGCCCGACATCGAGTACTGCCGCAGGTAGTGCGGCGTAACAACCACGTCCAAATGCGCGCCCGCGCTCCAGTCGGGCAACGGGCTGCCGTCCCATGCTTCGAATTCATACTTGGTCACGTCTGGTGTCATCTCAACCGCTTTGGTGAGGCGGGCCATAATCACAGGCGCATCATCAAAGACCGCGGGCGCATGCACCAAGCCATCCGTATCACCTGATGCCAACCGCGCTTTGTAATCATCGGCTGATATCATCGCTTCATAGGCTTTTATGCCCGCCTCACGATCCATCGCAAAGGGATAGGGCCAAGGCCAAGGTGCAAGATTCGCCGGATAAACCGCGAGCGTTTGATCTTCGTATTTGAGGTCAAGATCGGGCTGCAATTCGCGGCGGTTGATTGGCTCTGCCGGCTCTTTGTAGCCACCATCCTCTTTCAGTTCGAGATCCCACCACCATTTCTTGGCATCGTTCAGGCCACCATTCCCCAGCTTATCATCAAGCGATGCGAGTAGTGGCGCGGCTGCGGGAATATTCATCGCGGCCCAGCGAAAGGGCTTTTCTGCAAACAGCCCTTCTAGGTTCCATGGACAGGTTTTCATGCATCGCCCGCACATCGCCCCACCCTCGGTCGTGATCCTATAGGTGGTACATTTTTGACTGTCAGACTTCCAGATTTCGTAGCCGTTGAACATCCGCTTGGGTCCGGCGGTGATTGCACCGGAGGGGCATTCGCGCGCGCATTTATTGCAAGACTCGCAAAATTTTTGCAAACCAAAATCAATTGGCTTGTCATGCGCCAGCGGCATATCAGTCGTAACAACCCCCGATTTGAGACGTGGCCCGAGCAGAGGGTTCAAGATCACCTCGCCAATGCGGCTGACCTCCCCCAAGCCAGACAGCAACAATAGCGGCGGCTGCAACACTTCGCCATCCATCACCGAATGCGCCTTGGCACTGTAGCCCAAATTCCTGATCTGTTTAGCGATCACCCCGCCCTACAGAGAAAACCGAAGATAAGCGCGCATGGATTGTGCCACCGCGATCCAATCGTCTCCGCTCGCGCCTTCCATGGTTTCAAAGCCTTGATCCACGATCATCGAAATAGCCTGATCATGAGGCGGCGTAAGCTCGGCACCCGTGGCATCATGGCTATACCAAGTCCAATCAGGACAGCGCGAAATTCCGACAGCATCAATACCAAGGAAGTAACTTGCCGCTTTTACATTGTCGGCGTTGCGTTGCGCGTCGCTTGGTTTGGTATCTGGTGTTGCCGGCTCCCCGTCTTGCAACAACACAAACGCGCCCAACATTTCACGCTGAGAAAAAGCATGCGCGCTTTTTCTTGCGTACCAACCACCCGAAGCGGCTTGTTGTTGCTTCTTGCCAAGATCGCCAAACTGCGCACGTGCAAACATATCCGTGCGCTTTGGCACGCGGGCGACGCGCGCTTCGTCGATAAACGTCGTCGGATCATCAACCCGTTTGAGCTTTTCAAAAGGATGGGCACCGTTGACATATCTTCGCTTGGCGTAAGGGTCTCTGTTTAGCGCACTTTTCGACGTGCCTTTGCCAAACCACCACGCAGGCCCAAAGGATTGTTGCGCCAAGGGCGCAAGCGGTTGATCAGGTGCCATTTCCATATCGGTTGTAACAACCGCTAGGCTAAACGCCCGCCCTAGAAACGGCGCAACGATGGCGCCGTTGTCCAAAACTGCCAAACCGGAAGTAACGGCCAGCCTATTCAAGTCAACGTCCGATGAACTCGCCGTATGGGCGCGCGCACTAAAGCCCAACAAATGCAAATAGCTTGCGAGAATGACCGCGCCCTCACTCGCGCGCAGCGCCCCACGATGATCCTGCACGTCTTCGATCCACTCACAACCTGTTTCGCCTTCGTCGGGCGCTCTGTTGTGCTCGACCAAAACAACAAGAGCATCGGTATGCCCGCCTATCGAGCCAAGCGGTGCCTCGGTAGACTCGCGCAGTCCGGCCATGATTTCGTCGATGCCCGAGGCTAAGGTTTTGGTTTGCTTGCTTCGAATATCGTACGCGAGCCGATCAATGTCAGGGTTGCGGGTTGGCTCTTTCAGGAATGCTTCTTTCGGGAGTTTACAAACGCCCATCATCGACGCGTCCTGAAAGTAGCCAAACGCCTTCATGTGGTTGCTCCGCTCTTGCGGATCGGTAGGGGCAGTTGAGTGCTCTGGATTAACGATACCGTCTCTAAGCACGTCCATCATCGCCTGATATTCACCCATCGCATTTACTAGCGAATGCGGCGTGTCGAGCCGACGAAAATCAAGTGCTGGCGCGGCGGGAATTTCCGCGAGGTTTGCAGCAGTTGCCTCTCGCTTCAACCTTTCAAGCGGATAAGGCCCCAGATGAAAGGGTCTGTCTTTGGTTGAAAAGAAGCGAATTCCCATGTCTTCATATCTCTTTGCGCTGATGTCTTTTTAGCTTCTCGCAACGGCGAAGGTTCGTCCAGCCAAAGGTGATACTGACGCTTGGTTAAATCCTGCTCCCACCCTGTTGGCTGTCGCGAACAAAGCGCCAAGCGCGCTCCAATTTCGAACGTCGCAGTCGCTGCACGTATTTCGGACAGAGCAATCGTATCAACCAAATCGCAATTCCCGCTCCAGACTTATGCGTCCAGAGCGGGACCAAGTGCGCGCGCTGCGTTACAACATGAGCGCTTTGTTCACTTTCGCCGCTTTGTTAGCGTATTGGCTCAGATCAACGCCCCGATCGGAAAGAGCTTCGCCAAGTTCATCTTCGCTCAAAGCTTCGATTTGCGCGGCACTCAATCGCATGAGGTTGATCTTGCGCTTGAAAGGACCGTTTGTCTCGCCAAAGTAGCTTCGGTTTTCAAACGCAAACTCATCCGCATATTTGCCCATGAAATACGCAAGGAACGTGTTGATGCTAATGCGTACACGCGGATCATCCGTCATCAAATCACCAGACGCCTCGAGCGTTTCGAGCATCAGCTTGGACCAGAGCTCTGCGCCCTTTTCGTTCATCAATTGCAAGGCATTGTGATGATGATGAAAGCTCAAACGGTATTCCGCGCCATGATAGTAAGGCCCGCCTCCCATCACATCGATCCACATGCTCGCCTGTGTGTTGATATGATGATTGATGCCGCCTACCCGTTCGAACACAGATTTGAACCAATCCTCTTGTTCAAAAACACGCGTGTAGAAGCGCTCAACGATGCCAACAATTGGATCTTGCCCTAGCACGGAATAGAGCTGCCAAAACTGAATAGGCTTTGTCGTGTCGCTAGACGCCGTCAGGGATACAAGTTCAGCAATTCGATGCGCGTCTTTCGGCATCAAGCCATTCTCACTTGATACAGCGATATAGTTCTGCTGGGTTCTCTCGCTCATATAGCCATGGCGGGTTGGGAACTTGGGAAGATCAACGTGTTTCATGATATGCTTTCGTGGGGTGTTTGCCCTTTGCTCATTGATAGTGTGTTTGCCAATGCGATGATTGGCGGCGAGACGCGTACTTAAGAAGTGAGCCCACCGCATTCAAGCATCGCAGGTTTTCGAGCGCCCGCGACTTGCCCCCCAAGCATTTCAATAGAAAAGGGCCGGCCAACAATGTGGCCGGCCCTCTTTTAGTAGAGCGATGGTTTCAGCCGCAGCTTTACTGACGAGCGAGTTCCATCCAGTTGCCATCTTTAATGACAGAGATAACCACTTCATCCGCACCCTGATGGTCAGTCGCAGAGTAGTCTACAGTGTTACCAGAAACGACGTCTTCGTAGTTCAGGCTCTCCATACCCATCTGGAATGTTTTTGCATTCAGATCAGCGCCAGCGGCTTCCAAGCCACGCACCAGTGTTTCGGCAGCAGAGTGACCAAGCAAAGCGCCTGAGCCTGGCAGAGCTTCACCAGTCGCTTCAGTGAAACGCTTAAAGAACTTCTGTGCTTCTGGCTGGTCCATACGGGACAGCAGGTCAGCCCAACCCGATGCGGCATACATACCTTCAGTTACACCGCCCGGTACTTTCGCCATGACAGTGTGGAAACCCGCTGAGGAATTTAGGAAAGCCATGTTCGTCAAACCGAGCTTCTTTGCGGTTCCAGAAACAGTGATCGCCTGACGTACGCCCAAAGCAAGCGCAACGATTTCACAGCCTTCTGCGTTCAACTTCTGCAAAGCGCCGACGAAGTCCGCATCATCTGGCTTGTGCGTTGTTTCAGCAACGAAGTTCAAGCCTTCTGTCTCAGCCGAAATAGATTCAGCACCTTCTTTAATGTCCTTGCCAAAGTCAGTTGGCAAATACATTGCGCAGACATTGCTGGCGCCTTTTTGCTCTGCCAAATACGTCACGCCAATACGAATTTGATCATAGTAGGTCGCAGTACCTGAATAGTGCAGAGGCGAGAATGGCTCGGCCATCTGACGAGCAGCCGTGAGCGGAGAAACGTTAGGAACGTTCTTGGCATCCTGCAGTTTGAAAGCTGCGATGTTCATCGGTGTACCCAATGAAAGCAACATCGCAAAAACCTTGTCACCATTCACCAACTTGTTCATGCCCTGAATAGCTTTTGGCATTTGGTAAGCGTGATCTTCCACGATAAAGCGGATTTTGCGTCCGTGAATTCCGCCCGCGTCGTTGACCTCATCAAAAACAAGTTGCGCGGCTTTTACGGCGGGTGCGCCAAATGCAGCGAAGGGACCAGAAAGATCGTTATTAGACCCGATCAAAATCTCTGTGTCTGTGACGCCCTGCTCAGCAATCGCTGGTGCAGCGGCCATCGCGGCGGCAAAGGTTGCCGTCGCCAATTTGGTCGTTAGCTTTTTCATTCGTCTTCTCCCTATTGTATTCTCATGTGAAAAGCTGAGCCTGACGATGTCAATACATCTGTGCGATCAACTCTCCATGTTTGGTTTCCACAAAGCTGCGTTTGAGCTTCATAGTAGGCGTAAGTTCATCGTCATCCGCAGTCAGCAAGACATCTATCAAACGGAAATCTTTGATTTGTTCCACGCGCGCGAAGTCTTTGTTAACGTCTTCCACCGTCTCGCGGATCAATTCTTGCACTTCTTTAGCAGCGCATAATGAGGCGTAGTTGGAGAAAGGTACGCGTCGATCTTGCGCAAATTTTTCAACGTTCTCCTGATCAATCATAACAAGGCAGGTGAGGTATTTCCTCTTGTCGCCAATGACCACCACATCCGAAATATAGGGCGAGAACTTGAGCTTGTTTTCAATCTCGGCTGGCGTAATGTTCTTACCGCCTGCGGTGATGATGATATCCTTGAGACGCCCCGTGATCGTTAAGAACCCGTTATTATCCAAGAGCCCGACATCGCCCGTTCGCAGCCATCCGTCCTCTGTGAAGGTCTCAGCGGTTTTTTCTGGGTTTTTCCAATAGCCCTGAAAAACGTTTCCGGCTTTGTATTGTACTTCTCCGTCAGCAGCGATGCGAATTTGCGCTCCTGGTAACGGTGGACCGACCGTTCCGATCTTGTTGTTGTGCTCGCTGTTTATCGAAATGACGCCGGAACTTTCAGTCATTCCATAGCCTTCAAGGACAGGTACGCCGATGGAATGATACCATTTTAGCAGATCAGGTGAGATCGGCGCAGCGCCAGAGCCGCCACGTCGCAAGCGATCCATCCCAATCATGCGCCGCAGGTTTTGCAGCAAAGCGACGTTCCAAAAGCGATAGGCAAGGTTGGCTTTAAACGAAAGTGGCGTGCCTTCTGCCAAGCTCTCTGCGCGCGCGGCACCTGCCTTGAGCGCTTGGGCATAGGCCCATTTTTGCATGCTTGTGGCATCGCCAATTCGAATGGCGACTTGCGAGTAAATTTTTTCCCAAAGGCGCGGCACCGCGACAAAAGTTTGCGGGCTGACCTCTTGCAAATTGTCGAAAATCGTTTCCGGACTTTCGGCAAAATTGATCGTCGAGGCGGCAGCAATCGGTCCATTCACCGAGAAAACCCGCTCCAAGATATGGCACAGCGGCAAAAAGCAAAGCTGATCATCCGTATCAAACACTGGCGCATCGCGTAGACCTGCAGCCACGGAGTACATCAAATTGCCATGACTAATCATGGCACCCTTTGGCTTGCCTGTCGTGCCAGACGTGTAAACCAGAATAGCTGTGTCTTCCGGCTTAGTCGCATCGATCCCTTGCTCAAACGCATTCGGGTTAGCAGAGTCATATTGCGCGCCAATTTCGTAGAGTTCGTCAAGGAAAATGATCTGAGGATCAGTAAATCCGTGCAACCCTTCGCGGTCGATCACAATGACCTTTATCAGGCTGGGCATGTTGTCCCTGACCTGCAAAAACTTGTCGAGTTGTTCGTCGTTCTCAACGAAAAGAAAACGGCTGTCAGAGTTGTTGACCAGATATTCCAACTGGCTCGCTGAATCCGTCGTGTAAACACCCGAACAGATACCGCCAACAGATTGCACACCCATATCGGTATACATCCATTCTTTGCTGTCCTCGGATAAGATCGAAACGACCTCGCCGCGTTTCAACCCCAAAGACACCAGACCAAGCCCTAGTTTCTTGGCGTTATTGAAGTAGTCATTCCATGAGTGGGAACGCCAAACGCCAAAGGTTTTTTCGCGATGCGCGGTGCGAGATCCTAGTTTCTGGCACCGTAGCCGCAAAAGCTTTGGCGTTGTATCCATACCATCAATGTAAAAGGGGCCGCTGCTCAGATCCGCGTTGATCATCAGCCCATGAACGTTTTCCTGAGGGGGAAGAGTATCTGCCATGGTCAATCCCTATCGCCACGTCTTGCGTTGCTTCCAGCGCCGCTGCCCGCGCTGGTTCTCATCTTGGCTCACACCAAGGTAGAATTCCTGAATGTCTTTAGAAGCGGCCAGAACTTCGGCGCTATCGTTCATCACGATGCGGCCCAATTCCATCACATACCCGTAGTCAGCAGCATCAAGCGCGACTTTGGCGTTTTGCTCGACCAGCATCATCGTGACTTTCTGCTCTTTGTTAAGACGCACGATGATCTCGAAGATTTCCTGCGTCAAAAGCGGCGACAGGCCAAGACTTGGCTCGTCGAGCAGCATGAGTTTTGGCCGCGACATCAACCCACGTCCAATCGCCAACATTTGTTGCTGACCACCTGACAATGTGCCCGCGCGTTGTGCGCGTCGATCTTTGAGGATGGGGAAATAGGAATAGACCATTTCCTCGTCTTGCGCGATCGCGTTGCGATCCTTGCGCGTGTAGGCACCCATCGCGATGTTTTCGGCAACGGTCATAAGCGGAAAAATCTCGCGCCCCTCGGGGACGTGCACGATGCCCCGCCGCACAATCGCGTCAGGTTCTAGCGATTGGATCTCGCTCCCCTCCAGCTTAACCGTGCCTTTTTCGGGGTCCATAACGCCAGAAATGGTTTTCAGAAGCGTCGTTTTGCCAGCGCCATTTGCGCCAAGAACCGTAACGATCTGGCCCTCGTTCACTTTCAAACTGACGCCACGAATAGCCATGATCGGGCCGTAGTAGCTTTCAAGATTGTCGATTTGCAGAACGACATTAGGTGTAGTGGCATCTGTGCTCATGTGCGTGATGTCCCTGTTTTTGAGATATCGCCCGTGCCCAGATAGGCCTCGATTACGGCAGGATGAGATTGCACTTCGGACGCTGTGCCCGTCGCCAATTCCTTCCCATCCGAAAGAGCCATAACGCGTCCAGATACGGCTGAAACCAATCCCATGTCATGTTCGACCATCATGACCGAAATACCCATTTGTGTTTGAATGTCTTCAATCCAGAACGCCATATCTTGGGTTTCTTCAACGGAAAGTCCCGACGCAGGTTCGTCCAGCAACAACAGTTTAGGCTCTGACGCCAGCGCGCGCCCAAGCTCAACAACTTTGCGCACACCATAAGGCAATCCACCGATCATCTTGTCACGGTAGGCTTGAAGGTTGAGAAAATCGATCACCTCTTCGACGGCTTGGCGATGCCGAAGCTCGTCCCGATGGGTCTTGGGCGAAAATACGATATTGGAAAGCATGCCGGTCTTGCGATGCCGATGCCGCCCAACCAACAGGTTTTGCAAAACCGTCGCTTGTTCAAACAACTCAATGTTCTGAAACGTGCGCGCAATCCCGAAACTCGGAACTTGATCGGCTGTGTTTCGCAGCAAGTCATGACCGTCAAATCGGATGCTGCCTTCAGCCGGATCGTAAAAGCGGGAGATCAGATTGAAGACTGTGGATTTGCCTGCACCATTGGGACCAACAAGAGCAAAAACTTCGCCCTCCTCCACTTCGAGAGATACGTTATCCACCGCAACCAAGCCACCAAACCGCAAGGTGACACTATCAATTTCAAGTAAGCTCATTGGACACGATCCGTCTTCAGGTAGGATTTTTGACGCTTGAACATGTCCTTGCGATAGAAGGGGAACAGCTCAAAATAGGTGCGGATTTTCAGCCAGCGGCCATAAAGCCCCATTGGCTCAAACAGAATGAAGCAGATAAGGATAAAAGCAAAAAGCGCGCTTTCTAGCCCCGGAACATTGATGTTCACATCAAAGGTAGACGCAAGGAAAGAACGCCCATTGGCAATCGCCACAGGAATAATTCCAACAACAATCGCACCAAAGAAAGCGCCGTGGATAAAGCCAAGACCGCCAATCACGATCATCAGCAAAAGCGTGATCGACATAACAAGATCAAACGTTTCGTTCGTCACATAGCCCGCTGAATGCCCGAAAAGCGCGCCAGCTAGTCCAGCAACTGTCGCCGACAAAAAGAACGACTTTGCCTTAGTTCGTGTAAGGTTAATTCCCATTGCGCGTGCGGAAATTTCACTGTCGCGAACAGCGGTAAAGCTACGACCCGTCGGAGAGCGCAAGAGATTGCGGTAAAACCAAACGATCAAAATTGCGACGAACAAAACAAGGTAGTAAAACTTGTAAGGCGTTGAGTAGCGGTTAACTTCTATCCCGAAGATATTGATGTCAGGAACCGCCGCCCCTGCAATCCCACCGGTCCAAGGCTCGGCAATGACGACAAAGTCACTCGTCAAAATCGAGATCGCCAGCGTCGCCAGCGCCAGATAAACGCCATGCAAACGCAGGACTGGCAGCGCGATCAATGTCCCTAGCAAGCCCGCGATCAAGCCCGACAGAGGAAAGGCAATGAGCCATGGAAGACCCGCGCCAAGCAAGTTGATGTTTAGATAACACCCCAATGCCATGAACGTTGCGTGACCTAGGCTTGGCAACCCCGTGTGCCCTGTCAAAAGCATGAGCCCCATACCCGCAATGGCGAGGATCAAAACTCCGGTAATCTCACCCAGCAAATACGCATCGCCAATCGCAACAAAGTAAAGCGGCGTTGCTAAAACCAGCGCCAACAGCAAGGCATACCAAACAGCCTGTGCGCGATGCTTGAAGAGGCGAATGTCTGCATCATAAGAAGTCTTGAATACAAAGCGCATCTTACACCTTCTTTCGTTGGGTCTGAGAGAAGATACCGCCGGGGCGGAATATCAGGATCAGCAACAAAATTGCATAGGGCGCGATCTGGCTCACTCCGGCAGGCCCATAGCGCGAAGCAAGTGGCTCTACCAAACCGATGATCACGCCGCCAAGCAAAGCACCGGGCAACGAGCCGAACCCACCAATCGCAGCTGCTGCAAAGGCTTTAATCCCGAGCAATCCAGTTGATGGATCAATCGCACCTTTGGACGCAAACAAGATCCCTGCGACCGCCGCAACCATGCCTGACAATCCCCAAACAAGGCTGTGAATTCGCTTTACCGGGATGCCCATGTAGTAGGCCGCGAGCTGGTTCTGAGATGCGGCTTGCATCGCCAAACCGATCCGACTGCGCGAAAAAAACAGATAGAAAAGCAGGGTAAGGATGGCCGTCACCACAACAATCATCACTTCATCGACACCAAGCACGAGGCCACCCGAGCGAATATCCTGCCCTGCATAAGGCGTTTCAAGCGATGTCGGCTCATGGCTCCAGAAGAAACCTGCAAAGAAGCGTATGATGAACCCTGTGGCAATTGTCAGGATAACGATTGAAGTCTGAGACTGGCCAAACATATGGCGCAGAATGCCCCAGTTGAACAAATACCCAACGCCCCCCATCACAAGGATCGACAGCGGAACCGCCAGCCAGAAATCCAACCCCATATATTCGTGATTGGTGAAACCGATACAGACAAACGCGCCAAGCATCATGAAGTCACCTTGGGCGAAATTCACGGCTTCAGTGGCTTTGTAAATGAGCACGAACCCCAAAGCGATCAAGCCATAAACACAGCCATTGGCAAGTCCGCTGATAATGAGTTGTAGAAAGTCCACGATGCTCCTCCCAAAGCCAAAGTGGGTCAAAGTTACGCAGCGAAGCAAACTGATAGCAATGCAGTTCTTACTTAGGAACGTTACGTCAGCCAGCTTAACCCTTGGTCAAGCTGGTTTTTCTTGCAAAGGCTGGCCTTGCGGCAGAATGGCTGGCTCAGGTTAAGAAAAATATAGCCTAAAGCGAGCTACGCCGTGACTCACAAGGCAAGAAACAGGAAACACAACCCGTTGCCCTGTTTTCATTTTGGCACCGTGCATTAGCAACCAGTAAGATGACTTTATCGACATTGCGCGTGCTCTGACGGTGCTAATTCAATCACCAACAGCGCATATGTCCCTGAAAATCGGGCCTCAAACCTTACGTTTTTGCCGTACCGACAGCAATGTCAGCCTTCGTTTACACTCGTTTTGTCTTGTTCGTTATCAACGACAATCAACGTATCGACGTAAGTCAATTCTGGTGTGCAACCGAACTTTTCTGCGAAACCCGCGAGAAACTTATCTGAGAAAAATGCACGCGCTGCAGCTTCGTTTTCCCAAAGGTAAACGCTGTGACCAGTATTGCTGGCCTCGTCATAGCAAAAATATTTGCGGGTCAGTTTATCAAGCCCGCGAAAGTTCGCTTCGGACTTTTTGAAACGCTCCAACAGGGCGGAACGCGGGACTGGTTTTGGGAAGGTGTATTTCACGAGAACTGTGTGCATAGGATTTCCTTTCAGCTGGTTTCGTTGCCTTCACGCTCTAATAGCGCCTTGGCGGCATGGCTCGCGAATGCCGCGATTGAGAGAGACGGTGGGCAACCGACAGGCTGGGGAAAGACAGATGCGTCCGCGATGATGAGCCCCGGATGATCAAAAACCTCGCCCAGCCCATTCACAACGCCCGCCTCAGCGTTCTGCGCGATGCGGCATCCCCCCATTGGGTGTGCGGTGAAGACGCGATCTTTGGAGTATTTCACCGCTCGCCCTGACATTTCGGACAGGGCATCCATTGCCGCCATTGCGCGCTTGTAACTTGGTGACCCTTTAAGATCGAAAGCAAACTTGTGCTGGCCGTTCTCCGACCAAAACCGCCCGTCGGCCGCGTCTTGCGTCATCGCGATGACGTTGTATTTGCTGCGGGCCTTTTGGGCCGCGGCTTTGCGTTTGAACCACGGGACGGGTGCGGGTTCACCGCCAGAAAGGATCATATATCCCGCGTCCTCATGCCCCTTGATCTTGAGCCGCCCATGTACGGGCGGGCCTTTAGACGCATCGCGGCTGCCATCCTCTGGCACGGCCCAACCCCCGATCAAATCACCATTTGCGCCCAGCCCTTGCCCCAGCGCGGGTAATTCGCCAAGCGCGCCTGCATCAACACTAGAGCGCATCAGGCTATTGGTGTTCATGGTTCCGGCCGCGACCACCACAATCGGCGCGGAAACTTGATAAGTTCGATACCTGTGAAGGTCTCGCACTTTGATCAGATATCCATCTTTTAGGCGAGAGATCAAACGCACCTCGTTCAAATCACGCACCTCGAGACCAGTCTTTATTGCAGGCAAAAGATACAGCGCGTCTGTGGTGGATTTCGCGCCATCTGGATCGCCAAACTTACCCGGACCGGCATCGTATGACATCGCTTTGCGCGTGATGCCGTGTGCGTCCTTTATTTCAGGACGTGCGCCGTCTTTGGTCGGATAGAAAAGCCCCATGGGCGGCTGCTCACCCTGCTCGAGCGGCGTGAAGAACCCCTCTTCGCGCCAAGAGTGGTCTGTATGACCCGGCACATCTGTGGAATCCTCTGGCTGCACGGCCTTCAACTCATCAGCGCAGCGGGTGTAGTGCGGAGCTAATGCCGCATCGCTAATACCTTCCGCGCGACCTTCCCAAAATCCCGCCTCTGGCCAATCCATCATAGCCGCCCAAATATGACTGCCACCGCCTACGTTAGAAAAACACGGCGCTTCCATTCCCTCGCCGCTCCAAAGTTCGGAGTACCCATATTTATTAAGCCTAAACCCTTGCTTGGGCCCAAACGGCAGGCGAATGGAGCGTGCAAGCAACCACCACGCACCTTGGCTAGGAAGCTTCTTGCGCCGTTTGATGCCTGCACTTCTAGTGGGCAGTGTATCGCGCCAAGGGCCGCGCTCCAGCACCAGCACCTTTTTGCCAGCTTCGGTCAATCGCGCCGCCATGACAGAGCCGCCAAATCCGCTGCCAATTACAATTGCGTCAAACCCATCTGCCATCGTTACCCCATCACCAGTCGGCCAACGCCTAAATAAACTGTTTGCCGCCATCGATGACGAGGGTTTGACCTGAAGTGTATTTTGAAAGGTCCGAAGCGAGATAAAGAACACCGCCGCAAATATCATCGACCTCACCGTTGCGCTTCAAGGCCGCGCGGCTGGCACCATAGGTCTTGGCGTCATCCATCAGGGTCATGCTTGCTTCGGTCAGCGTGATCCCCGGCGCAATGACATTGGCGCGCACGTTATCGCCGCCAAGCTCTTTCGCCATGACACGGGTCATCGCGATGACTGCGCCTTTTGAGGCGACATAATGCATCCATTCAGGTGAGCCCGAATAAACGGTTGCCGAGGCGATGTTGATGATTGATCCGCTGCCTGAGGCCTTAAGTGCGTTAGAAGCAACGCGCGTCATATTCCAAACGCCTTTCACGTTCACCGAAAGAACACGGTCCCATTCCGCGTCTTCGAGTTGCTCAAACGGAGCGCGGTTGAGCGTGCCATAAAGCGCGGCATTGTTCACCAGAACGTCCACCCCACCGAATGCGTTAACCACCTGTGCAATGAGTGCATCGCAGCTCTCGCCACTGGCCACATCGACACCGCCAGAAATGCAGGTGTCGCCATTGGCGCAAATGTCCTTTGCCGTCTGCGCCGCCCCCGCTTCGTCGATATCGGCAGCAACAACTTTTGCGCCAGCAGCGGCAAGGCTTTCGCAGAACGCGCGTCCAAGGCCACCAGCAGCGCCCGTGACAATCACACGTTTTCCGTTCAGCTGTAAGTCAGACATGCGGTGCACCTTTCATGTAGGTCCCTAATTCTTGTTCGGCCCGAATCGCAGCGATATAGCCCTGCGCCATTGCACGGCCCGCATTCGTCAGCATGAAAGGCAGCGAAACCGCCTCTAGCGTTTCGACATATTCCATCACGGGGATATCGTACCAACCGCAGATGATGCGCATGCCATGCGGCGTCGCGCGCCACCCCTTGTCAGCGTCTTTGACAATCGCATCATTGATCGAGCGGGCGGTTTTGTCCGTGTCATGCCCGTCGATAATGGCGAGCACCGCGTCTACATCAATGTCTGCACCGCCATGCGCCGCCATGATCTCTCGCGCTATTTCAACGCCGTAAATCTCATGATCGCGCACAAGGTCTTTGCGCGTCGGGTTCTTGCCAATTGCAAGCAGCAAGAGATCAGGGTCGATCTTTTTCCAGCCTACATCGTGCAAAAGGATCGCAGGCAAAACGACGTCTTCATCCGCTTCGGGGGTCAGCTTCAGCAAGGCTTTGGCAAGGCCATAAGCAACCAGCGTGTGTTCGTCATTGTTGCGCACGTCCAAATAAGGACGCGCGGCATCCCACATGGCGATGTCTTGATCTCTCAACAAAGGCGCGCTCATTCCGGCACCTCATAGCTGAGGTAGATCGTTTTGTACTCTAGATAGCTTTCCACGCCCCAGCGCCCTTTTTCACGGCCCATGCCGCTTTGCTTGACGCCGCCAAAGGGCGCGTAGTGGGAGGAGCGTTGAATATCGTTGAGCCAAACAAGCCCAGCCTCAAGCCCTTCGCAAAGCATGATGCCTTTGGCCAGATCGCGGCAGAAAACAAAACCTGCGAGCCCGTATTCGCTGTTGTTGGCACGCTCTAGTGCTTCGCGCGCGCTATCCACAACGCAGATGCCCAAGACGGGGCCAAATGTTTCGCGTTGCAACACCAACATCTCGTCCGTGACATCGGCCAAAATCGTTGGTGGGAAATAGAACCCATCGTCATAGCCTGCGCCAGTAACGCGGCTTCCGCCACAAAGAACGCGGGCCCCTTTATCGCGCGCATCTTCGCTTTGGCGCACGGAATTGGCGAATATCTTTTCGTTCACCATCGGGCCAAGATCGCCTTCTCCTCCAGCGGGTGCGAGCGTCAGGGCGCTCACTTTGGCAGTTAGCTTGTCGAGGAATTCTTCATAGATGGCGCGTTCCACATAAATACGGTTCACGCGGTAACAAAATTGCCCAGAGTTCGCGGTGCCGTGCCGCGCAATTGCCGTGGTGGCCTTGTCCAGATCAGCATCCGCGCACACGATTGCAGGGCAATGGCCACCCAACTCAAGCGTCACACGTTTGACCGTACCAGCAGCCGCCGCCGCGATCGCTTTGCCTGCGACGCCGCCGCCTGTGAAGGCAATTTTGCGAGGAATGGGATGGTTCACCAACGCTTCGCCCACTTCAAGGCCAGAGCCTGTCACCACGTTGAACGCACCCTTTGGCAGACCCGCTTTGTGGAATATCTCGGCCAAGAGCAGCGTCGAGGTCGGTGTGTCCTCGGACGGTTTTGCAACAACCGTGCAACCCGCTGTCAGCGCCGCGCCGAGTTTGAACATCAAGAGCGTGATCGGGAAGTTGAACGGCGTAATCGCCACGACAACGCCAACAGGTTCGCGGGTGATGATCGTCTTTTCGCCAGCGCCGCCTGCAATGGGCATTTCGCCGTGCAGGCGCAGGCCTTCCTCGGTGTAGATGTCCAGCAATGCAGCAGAGCTTTTGATCTCGGCAATGCAACCCGCCAAAGGTCGGCCCAACTCACGATGTAGCGCCGCGCCAAGGACCTCTGCACTCTCCAGCATCGCTTTGCCGCATGTCTTCAAGACGGCGACGCGCTCGGCCATTGTGCGCTGGCTCCAATCCTGAAAGGCGGCTTGCGCGGCGTTGATTGCAATATCCGCTTCGACAGCGCCAGCGCGGGGAACCGTGTCAAAAACCTCTGATGTGCTCGGGTCTGTGACGGGGTCCGTCGCGCCAGATTTTGCGGCGACCCAAGCGCCATCAATGAACATTTCCATCAGTTATCTTTCTCAGAGAACATGTAGTTTCAACGCTTTGCGTGAGGCTTCGAGCGTTTCGGACGCCATTTTCACCCCAGCTTCGGTTTCAAACTTGGCAAGGCCTTTGACCAAGTGGTCCGCGTATTCATGCGGGGTCTTGCCGAACCAATCAGAGGCAATCGCGATGCCCGTCACCTCATACCGCCAGAGTTTGTCAGAATCGCGCACGATACGATCATTCAAATGATGCGGATCGGGGCGCGTGTCGTGCCCGTCGATGATCTCGCACACCGCATCAATCACCTCTTGCGACCAACCTGTCTGTTGCAAGATTTCCGTGCCAAGGCGCACGCCTTCGCTCTCATGCAGATAGCGCACATCGGAGGTCAGGAAGTTGTCAGAGCGAAATCCCTGCTCGATAATGTCCGCCTGATCAATCGAGTACCAACCGATGTCATGCAGCAGGATCGCGAGCGAGCAAATGTCCGCATCTGCTTCTGGATGCAGGGCAAGCAAGCGCTGGCACCAATCAAAAGACAGCGGAATATGCACGTCGTTTTTACGCGCACGCATATAGGTTTCAGCGCCGCGCCAGACAGGATCGTATCGGGAAAGGTCACTCATATCAGGCATCCAAATCGCAGCGCGCGAGGGAGACGCGCGCTGCTTGTTAGGCTCAGTCGAGGATTTCGACCGTGCCGTTGTTGCCATCCACGCGAATTTTCATGCCGGTTTTGATCTTGGCACTGGCTTTGCCTGTACCCGTCACAGCCGGCAGCCCGTATTCGCGGCAAACGATTGCAGCATGGCTCATCATGCCGCCAATGTCAGTCACAGCAGCGCTGATTTTGCCAAACACCGGTGCCCATGATGGCGCGGTCACTGGCGTCACGAGGATTTCACCCTTTTGAAGCTGGCTCAGCTCGTCAGGGCTACGCAGCACCCGCGCAATGCCTTCTGCAACGCCGGGCGATCCCGCCATACCGCGCAGGCCATCGCCTGCATCATCTGCCGCGACCCAGCTTTCGACAGCTTCCGAAGTGATGCCCCAAAGCATGATCGTAAACGGCTCTGTGATTACCTCTGGCGGGTTGTTGAGCGCAGGGATCGGCGGCTCGGATTGCAACGCTTTCAGAATGCCTGCGCGGCGCTCGATCTCGGCAGGCCAAATGCCGCCGCCATGGATCTCCGTGCCAATTGCCCAAGCTTGAGAATAGTCCCAAATCACATCGCGCACTTCTGTACGGTTGAGGTAGAACATGCCGTCCGTTTCTGGCCAGAAACCTTGATCAGAGAGCAATTCGCTCAACTGACGCATCTTGCGCCAGAAGGTGCCCAGCGCCCAATGCTCGATATAAAAGTTGTGATCTTCAACGTATGGGAACACGGTGCGCGCTAGGCCGAGTTTGCCGTCGAAGGCTTCTTGCGCCTCTGCGTCCATCATGTCGCGGTACTCTGCGGTGATGCGATCACGCTCTTTCAACAAGGCTGCTGTCGGGCGCATGATATCGTCGCCGTCTTTGAGGCGCTCGATGTAATCGCGGATATACCCCATCGGGATATCGAGGTGGTCGATCCAGTATTTATCGGTGGAATAGAAACCGTTGCCCGAGGTGAAGTTGAACCAAGGGTCTTTGGCGGCCTCCCACTGAGCGATCCATTTATCGCCGCCACTCGCCGCGCCAATCGCCGCCAGCGCCGCGTCAACGTCGCCTGTGTTCACAGCGTCCTCAAGACCCAGCTCAACCGCCAGCTTCGCCAGTTTTTTCAGCTCATCATCTGGACGGAAGAGTTCGGAATCCACGCCCTGCACCATCTTGGCAATTGCTTGATCCGGGATGGAGGGGAATTGCTCTTTCACGAAGCCGAAGAAGTCGAGATAGGCCGCGTACCCAAGGTTCAGGAACTCAAAGTGGTACTGCCAAATCTTGTAGCAAAGCTCGATCGCTTTCTCGTAGCCCTCAAAGAGGTGATTGGTGCTATCCAGACCAACGCCGCCCGTGACGACCTCCAGCTCTTCCTTTTCAGGGAGCGCGCTGAAGTTAATCTCGTTCAAGCCGTCAATCGCGTCTTTTACTTTGACCTTCCAATCCGCAAGAAGCTGATCCCAATTCATGAAATAGTGACCCGCGCGCTCCATAAAGATCGGCACGCGCGCTTCAATATCCTCTGGCGCAACGCCTACAGGCGAGAAGTAAACATAGCCGTTGTGAATACGGTAATCGATGCCGTTTGCAGGCGGAATGAGCAAGTGGCGCGTGTTGTATTGGCCCAAGCATTTGATCGCGAAGTCGAGCATGATCGTATCGAAAGGCTTAAACGGAGTTGGCCAGTGCTGTGAGTTACAGAACCAGAACTTTCCGTCCTCTTCCTCGCGGCGCGCTGGGTTAAAGCGCGTGTAGTAGGGGTACATGTCCTGCCAACCCTCAGCGCCTTTCGGGGCTTGCAGGTCATAGGCGCTTGGGAACATTGATGTTTTCGCGTCCATTGGTGATTTCCTCCCAGAAATTTTCTTATTTTGCTTTTACTTTGCCCGCGTATGGGTTGGTGAGCGTGTTGGTGATGCTCGCCATGCCCATCGCATAGGGGTTCTTTGGTTTCTCTTTGACCTTTTGCGACCAGATGGTTTCGGGTCGGCTTTGCAGGGCCAGCAGGTTTTCCCCGTCTGGCAAATCGGCATCGATGGCCCATTCCACGTCCTGCGGGCACTTCTTTTGACGCTCTAGCGACTTGGCCAGCATTGCAACGGCGAGCACCTCTTTATCGGTGAGGCTGGTCTCTGTGTTGCGCGGCGCTTCAACAGGGCGCTCAACGGCTTCGCCTTTCGAGGCATCGCCGATGAGTTCGATATGTTTGTCAGAAATCGTGCGGTCGAGGATTTCTTCCAAAACCTTTTCAACAACAAAATTGTCGGGCGTAACGGTGCCAGAAACGACGGTTTCCCCAAGGCCCCAAGCGGAGTCGATCACGATGCGCGTGCGATCCCCTGTGTTGGGATCAAGCGTCATCGCAACGCCCGCCGCTTTGGCATTCACCATCTTTTGCACGGCGACGCTCATTAGCGTTTCGATATGTGGGATTTCGTTCTTTTCGCGGTAGGCAATCGCGCGCGCTGTGAACAAAGACGCCCAGCAATCGCGCACCTTGTCGACCACATCATCCGCGCCGATCACCCAAAGATAGGTGTCCTGCTGACCCGCGAAGGAGGCATCGGGCAGGTCTTCGGCCGTAGCAGAGGAGCGCACAGCAACGGGAATATTGTCGCCCATGGCGGCGTAGGCGTCGCGGATCGCTTGCTCTACTTTCTTAGGCAGATGGTGCGAGCGAAAGCGCACTTGGATCGCTTGGGCCGCTTCGTCCAACGCAAAGAAGTCTTCTGGGTCTAACCCCTTTAAGTGGTTTTCCAATTCTGCGTGCAGATTGGTTTCCTCCAGCATCGCGACATAGGCATCCGTGGTCACCGCGTAACCCGGAGGCACCGCAACACCCGCGCCTGTCATGTCTCCGAGCGAGGCGCACTTGCCGCCGACGCGGTTGAAATCATCTTCATTGATCTGGTCAAACGGAAGTGTGTAAAGATTGCTCATGGCTCACCCCTGCGGCTTGATGAAGAGTTTGTCGGGCACGCGGAACGAGATGCTCGGCAGATAGTTGATCGGATGCCCGTCAGCGATTTGGAGATTGGGGAAACGGCGCGTGAGTTCCCGCAGCGTGATGCCGAATTCCAGCTTGGCGAGTTGAAAGCCGATGCAGAAGTGGATGCCGTAGCCAAAGCTAAGATGCGTGCGCGCGTTGCCGCGTTCGATGTCAAACTCTTCGCCGCCCGGAAAGACGCTGTCATCGCGATTGCCAGAGCCCATGATGACCAGAATATTCGCGCCCTCTGGAATATCCACACCGCCAATTTGCGTGTCTTTCTTCGCCATACGGCGCCAAGACACGATGGAAGGCGCATAGCGCAAGATTTCCTCAGTCGCGCTGCGGATCTTGCTTGGGTCCGCGCAAAGGGCGTCCCAGGCATCGCGGTTGTCCATCAACACCTTGAGCGAATTTGCCATCAAGGTCGTGGTTGTTTCGTGTCCTGCGAAAAGCACCGAGTACATGACGCCCGCGATCTCTTCGTCGGTGATATCCGCGCCATCGGCCTGCGCGCGCACCATATCGCTGGGGAAGTCATCACCCGGCTCGGCTTTGCGGGCGGCGACAAGAGCACGGCAATAGTTCCAGTAATCCACCATGCCTTGGGCGTGTGGGATTTGATCGTCGCCCTTAAGGTTACCCCATGTCAGAAGCGCGCGGCTCGTGGCCCAATCTTTAACCTTGTCGACGTCCTCATCAGGGATACCCATCAAGGTGAACAACACCAAAGCAGGCACGGGGTAAGCAACCTCGCGGAAGAAATCGATTTCCTCTTGGCCTTCCAGCTTGTCCAAATGCCGTTTCACGATCTCTTCGATCTGCGGCTCAATCGCTTTGAAACGGCGTGGGCTAAAGGCGGTCTGGGCGACTTTGCGAATGCGTGTATGCGTTGGCGGTGTGCGCGCGGAAAGGCCCGACGTAAAACCACCCGCCTTGACGATTTTTTTGGCGGCCTCGTCCAGCGGGGTCACAGGGGATTGCGCGTTTTCAGACGAAAATGTTTCCCAATCATCAAAGACCGCTTTGACGTCATCATAGCGTGAGACGATCCAGTATCCTGTGTCTTCGTGGTAGAAAACAGGTGCCTCTCCACGGAAGTTTTGCCAGTCACCATGAGGTGCGCTTAGGTCGTACGGATCGTACCCGCCCACAGGGCAGATTGGTCTTTGCACATTCATCGATTTTCCTCCCAGTGGCCGACTCTGTCGACCGTTCTTTCACCCTAGGAACAGTTCTTTGGTTTTTCTTTGGCTCTTCAAAAAAACGCCAAAACCCACCTCAATTACGAGGCTAACCGCTTATAAAGTTTATAAAATGCAGTGTTTTGCAAGTCAGCTTGGCGTTGATCAGAAGCCGCCAAGAACTGCTCATACTGGCGATCAATCGCTTCGAATCTCCCTTGAAGATGCAGCACGCGCATAGTCTCCATGTTCGTCGACTCATTGGCCATATCGATGCTGAGCGCCTTGTGGCATTTTTCCAACGCTTCATCAGCGAGCCCCTCGCTGCGCAACACGGTCGACATATCGCGCAACAGTTTCAACGCCATTTGACAAAGCCACCGACGGCGCGGGCGGCACCAGTCCTCCAGATCGTTATGCGTATATTCAATGGGCAGATCTTCAAACAAATCGCCCTGATACTGCCGCTCGGCTGCGCGATATATCCGCAGCGCACCGGTGGGGTCGTCCTGTTTGGCCAGCGCGAGACCACGGCGGCAACCTTGTTCAAACGCAGAGATATCCGTCCAACTGCCCTGCGGCGCGTTCAGGCGATAATACTCGCCTTCCCGCAGCACCGATGACTTATCGCCCAGCGCTTTGCGCAGCATTGCAATTGCATGGTGCAGGCGCGCGCGTTTGCGTGTCTCATCCGCTTGATCGGGCCAAATGAGTTCGCCAATCCTGTCCGCCTGAGCGCCGCTTTCACCGCTCAAAAGCAGATAACAAAACAGCGCCCGTGTCTTATGCGCCGCCCCTCCCGGCGTGGTCCATTCCACCAACCTGCCGCTTTGATAAACCCGCAGGCGCCCAAGGCACCTGATTTGCCAGCGATCCGCGGTGCGATCGGCGAGGTCAATCTTGTGACTGTTGTCCAGCCACATCGGACTGCTACCACGCGCATAGCCGCGATCATCCGGGTCCAGAATTTGCAAACCTGCATGATCCGGCACGACACGGCCCAGCAAAAACGCGAGCTGCTCATCGGCTCCAGCGCTCAAGCGCAAACGTGTCGGCAACCAAAACGGATTTTCGTAAACGCCAGACGGCGCTAGGAACTGGCGATGCCCGCGCAGCGCGACCTGCATTTGCGTCTCAAGCAGATGGGTATGGTTGTAGACAGAAATCACGCTGCACGACCCAGACTCGACGAGTTGCTCAACAACCCCGCCCCAGGTTTCCAGCGCGTTCTCCGCATCCAAAGCGTTGAAGCACCAAGCCATGTCCACGATCAAAACTGCGTTGCCAGAATGCCCGCCAAGCAGCACTCCAAGAGCATCTACAATCGACTGAGAATCCAGCAAATCGCTGTTCAGGGCGGCTTGTGAAAAAGAGATAGGAGCCTCTGGATACAGCGCATCCAGAAATGCTGGGCTGTCGGAAACCTTTAAAACAACTGATTCCCCATCTAGGCTGCTGAGCGCAGTGGCGATACCCTTACTATCTGATAAATCAGCGAAAAATGCTGCATCCCTAAGATTTTTATCTGCACTCATTTGGAATTCTCCCGACTGCCGCTCCAAGCATACCAAAGAAGAACCAAAGAAATCGCAATAGGCTTTTCTAGTGAGACAACACGTCTCAGTTTGGGAGACTCCATGACAATCTTTGATTACGTCATCGTAGGCGCAGGATCATCAGGCGCTGTGCTGGCTAATCGGCTGAGCGCCGATCCAAAGATATCTGTGTGCCTCATCGAGGCAGGTGGCACAGGCCGCTCTCCCCTTGTGACGACGCCGCTTGGTGTGATGCTTTTGCCGCGTCTTTCCAGTTTCAATTGGCAGTTCAACTCGACACCGCAAAGCGCCTTGAACAATCGCGAGATTGGTATTCCACGGGGCAAGGCCTTGGGCGGGTCCTCTGCGATCAACGGCATGGTCTACATTCGCGGACACCGCGATGATTACGACGATTGGGCAAATGATGGCTGTACAGGTTGGGGCTATGATGATGTGTTGCCCTACTTCAAAAAGTCCGAAGCCAACGCGGATTTGGACCTTGATGATGCGTTGCATGGCCGCAACGGGCCTTTGTCAGTCACGCAGCAACGCGACCCAAACCCTATGGATCAAGCCTTTATCGAGGCGGCAGGGCAGTTGCAGATGGGCCTATGCCCCGACTTCAACGTGGCCGCGCCCGAGGGCGTTGGCATCTATCAAGTCACGCAAAAAGATGGGCGGCGCCATTCCACAGCGGCTGCTTTTCTACAGGGCATCGAAACACGTCCAAACCTGAAAATCGAAACGGGCGCGGCTGTTCAGCATGTCGCGACCACTGCCGAAGGTGGCTCAGTCACCTTGTGCAGAGCAGATGGAACGCAGGCCATCGTCCAAGCGCGCGGCGAGGTCATTCTATCGGCTGGCGCGATCGGATCGCCTGACATCCTGCTGCGCTCAGGCATTGGCGCGGGGGCCGCTTTGCAAAGCGCTGGCGTCGAAGTTGTGAATGATCTCAAAGGCGTGGGTCAAAACCTGCACGATCATGTGGACGTCATGGTGATTTCCAAGAGCACGTCCATAGTGCCATATGGCGTGTCCCTCAAAGCTTTGCCAAAGCTTGCCCTTGAAGGGCTCAAATGGACCTTTGCCCGCCGCGGGATGCTCTCGTCCAATATGGTCGAAGCGGGTGGCTTTGTCCGCTCCAATCCTGCCGAGCCGCGCCCTGATATTCAGTTCCATCTCATCCCCGGCCGCAAGAGCCTGCGTGGACGGTTGATCGAATACGGCCACGGCGTTTCGCTGCACACTTGCGTTTTGCAACCCAAAAGTCGCGGGTCCGTGACGCGTAATAGTCCTGATGGCGCGGCGCAGATTGATCTCGGTCTGCTGACCCATGACGATGACATGATGCGCATGATCCGTGGCGTCAAACTCGCGCGGGAAATCTTGGCCCAAAGCCCGATGCACAAGCATGGTCTGAGCGAATTGCTACCTGGTGCAGAGGCGCAATCGGACGAACAGATAGCCGAGTTTATCCGCGCCGAAGCGCGCACTGTCTATCACCCTGTCGGCACCTGCGCGATGGGCACTGGCCAGAGCGCTGTCGTTGACGCACGCCTTCGCGTTCACGGCTCCCCCCGTCTGCGCGTCGTGGACGCATCCATCATGCCCAAGATTGTGAGCGGCAACACAAATGCCCCCGCAATCATGATCGCCGAAAAAGCGGCCGATATGATCTTGGAGGATCGAAAAGCCGCCTAACGAACCAAAGAAACCGTCATTTTCTGGGAGGAAAAACAAATGACCAAATTCAACACGCTTGCAGTCGCTGCGGGCATCGGACTTGCGGGATTTGCAGGCCAAGCCATGGCCGATCCGATCTGCGGCATGAACACCGGCGAGGCCGCGACAGGCGCGCCAGTCATTGTTGGCGGCATCCACGGCAACGCAGCGCCGGGTGATTTTTCTGCGTCGACAGATGCGGCAAAGGCCTATTTCGATTGCGTGAATGCCAATGGAGGCATCAACGGTCGTCCAATTGATTACCGCGTCGAGAATGATCAGTGGAACCCAGAGGCGGCGGCGCAAGCGGCAGCGAAACTGGTCGATGACGCGGGCGCGGTTGCTCTGGTTGGCAATGGCTCCTTCATGGAAATGGCTGTGAATGCGCAGACTTATGTGGACAAGGGCATCATGGTAATGGCCTCGGCCTGCGCGATTTCAGAGTGCCACGAGACGCCGAACATTGTTTCAACCAACCAAGGGCCGTTGCCGTCTAACTTGGGTGCAACGCAATATGCACAAGAAGAATTGGGCGCGACGAACGTTGCCTGCATCGCACTGAACATTCCCAACAACGGACCTTGGTCGTGTAAGGAAAGCATCGGTTTGATGGAAGCGCGCGGCGGCTCTGGCTCAATGGCGCTGCTGAACCCTGGCGCGCCTGACGTAAATTCCGCTTTGCTTGAGGCGATTTCAACAGGCGCTGATACGATCCTTCTGAACCTGCCAGCCGGCCTTGCGATTGCGGTTCTAAAAGCTGCGGAAGAGCAAGACCTGCGCGAGGCTTACAACTGGATTGCGCCGACGCCGCTCTATGATCTTTCTGTGCCTGCGGCCCTTGGCGAGTATTGGGACGGCGCGGTTTACGTGAACGCAGAGCTTGCGCCATTCTCGGTCAATGGCCCTGACGCGCAGAACTTCCTCAAGGTGATGGACGCGCATGCGAACCCGGATGACCCACGCGATACATTCGCGCAATCGGGTTATTTGTCCGCGTCCTATTTCGTCAAGCGTATGCTGGAAATGGATCCAGCCGATCTGGATGACCGCGCCAAGGTGACTGACGCAATCCGCTCTATCTCTGGCTACACGTCCGATTTGATGTGCGGGCCATATTATGTGGGCGATGCGGATTTCCACATGCCGAACCACGCGGGGTACATGACCAAGATCGTTGATGGTGGATATGAAATCGTGCGCGAATGCTATGAATTCGATAGCGCCTATTTCGAGCCGCATCTGGCGATTGAAAAAGAGCTCGGCCTGCGCTGATCCAAGCGACATCTGAAACGACTGGCGACGGGTTTTCTGCCGCCAGATATGGCTTGGGAGGTCAGCGCGTGACACGCGGAACCATTCTTAACGCGGTGCTTTATCTGGGTGCCATGACGCTTATCATTCTCCTGCTTGGATGGGGCAAACCCAGCAAAGTGCTGGGGCTATTCTTTGTCTCAGGCCTTGCGGTCGGCTCGCTTTATGCGCTTGGCGGCATTGGCCTTGTGGTGCTTTACCGCGCGACTGGCGTTCTCAATTTCGCCAACGGCGCGGCTGGTGCAGCGGGCGCTATGACCGCATGGCAGCTGGCGCAATGGCAGGTTTGGCCGCCCATCGCGTGGCTCTCCTGCATCCTTGTTGCCCTCGTTATTTCTCTTGCTTATGGACGTTTTCTCGCGCCGCTTTTGGCGTGGCGTGAACCCGTGGTGAAAGCCGTGGCGACATTGGGGTTTGCCCTTATTATCTTAGGTCTTGTCAGCTTTATCTGGGTTGATGATCCGCGCAGCCTAACGCTCCCCACGGATAAAATAGGTGTCCGCATTCTGGGCATGCGCGTGACCGTGACGCGGCTGATCGTGATCGTCACATCCATTGCACTTGTCATCGGCATTTGGGCCTATCTGAACTACACGGCTGTCGGATTGCAAATGCGCTCGCTCGCCAATGATCGTGACCTGTCCGCGCTCATCGGCATCCCGATCCTGCGCGTTGAAACAATCGCTTGGGCGCTGAGCGGCGTTATCGCAGGTTTCACGGGCCTGATGTTTGGCGATCTCATTCGTCTGGAGCCAACGGTCATCACCTTCATGGTGATCCCCTCTATTGCCGCCGCAATTTGCGGGCGGCTTGAGCATCTCTCTTTGGTGCTGATTGGTGGCCTGTCGATGGGCGTTATTGAAAGTCTCCTGACCCTGTCAACATTGCTCAAAGGCGTGCGCCCCGTCGCGCCCTTCGCAATCGCGGCGCTCGTGCTGCTTTGGTATCAGCGCAGCAATCGGCTGACATTCGGCGGGGGAGATTGATATGAATACGCCCCTCCTCCAAGTCACCCGCTCAGGCGCTGCTGGCCTCGCTTTTGCCGCTTTTTGCTTCTTTATCGTGCCGCTCATTGTCGGCTCTTTCTGGCTGAGTGTTTTCACCTCCACAGCCTGCTTTGCCCTTGCCGCCGCCGGCGTTGCATTCATGTATGCGCGTCTTGGCATGGTGAGCCTGACCCAAGTCGGACTGATGGGGGTCGGCGGTTGGGTCATGTTGCGGCTGAACTATGCTTTAGCCATGCCCTTTGAGGTCAATCTGATCCTCGCAGGTTTGATCACCATGACCCTCGGCATGATCCTAGCCCTGCCCGCCCTGCGCCTGCGCGGTCTCTATCTGGCCCTTGTCACATTGATGGCGGCAGGTGGGTTGGAGATCATCTTCGCGACCTTCCGGTTTCCTAATGGCGGCGGCGGTTTTTGGGGCGTCAAAACAGGCACGACCACGTCAATGACCCGCCCCATCTTTGCAGTCTCGGACGCAGGTTATCTGCGCTACACGATTTTTGTCGCAACGCTGGGTTTCTTGCTGATCGAACTGACGCGCAGACTGACACCGGGGCGCGCATGGGCGATGATCCGGCGCTCTGAAGCGGCGGCCATGTCGGCGGGCATCAACGTCACGCTCTATAAAACTGTGGCCTTTGCGCTGGCGGGGCTCATTGGTGGATTGGCGGGCGGTTTGCTCGCTGGCAGTCTCGGCTTGCTGGATGGCGGAACGTTCAGAGCGAGCGAGAGCATCCTGATCTTTGCCCTCGCCGTCGTTGGCGGCGCGCGCTACTGGCTTGGCGTCGTTATTGCCGCCGCGCTGTTTCGCATCGTGCCTGCATTGTTGAATAACTGGGGCGTTGATGCAGACCTGTCTTTTGTCATTTTCGGCGCTGGCCTACTGCATGCGGTGATCACTGCGCCTAACGGGATCGCGGGCCAAGTGCTGGATGGCCTTTCCAAACGCGCCAGCACCAAACTGCCCCCGCTTGAGCCATCGCAAATTGATGCACCGACAAGCGAGACTGTGAACACTACAAACTCCACCATCAAGGTCGACGACATCACAGTTCAATTCGGCGGCGTGCGCGCGCTTGATAATATCAGCGTTGAAATGAGCCAGCCGATCAGCGGTATCATTGGCCCGAATGGCGCTGGCAAGACCACTTTGATGAATGTCTTTTCAGGTTTCATTACACCAAAAGCAGGCAAGATCACCGTTGACGGTTTTGATCTGAGCACGCTCAGCCCACATCAACGAAGCCAATGGGGTTTACGACGCTCATTCCAGAAGGAAGAGATTTCCGAAGACCTCACCGTCGCTGAAAATGTACGCGTTCAGATTGATACGACCTCTATGAGCGCCTTTGAAAAAAACGAACAGGTCGCGAGAGCGCTTGCCTATGTTGGCATGAGTTCCAAAGCGCAGGTGAGCGGCGCGACCCTCAACACCTTTGAACGTCGACTGACAGACATCGCCAAATGCATCGTTGGTGCGCCTAAACTCATCATGTTTGATGAACCCGCTGGTGGCTTGTCAGTTCAAGAAACCCAAGCGCTTGGCAATCTGATCCTTGGCATTCACAACCATACGGGCGCGCATGTATTGTTGATTGATCACGACGTTGATCTGATCGCGCGCATTTGCGCAGAAACCTTGGTGATTGACTTTGGCGTACCAATCGCCTTCGGCACCACAGCCGACGTGCTCGCGGATCCCAAAGTCAAAGCGGCTTATCTTGGCACAGAGGAGATCACAGCATGAGCCTTGAAATCAAAGGCTTGAGCGTTCAAGCCTCTGGCAAAGACGTTGTCACCAATGTCAGTTTCTCGCTCGATCCGGGCAAGGTAACCGCCATTCTCGGCTCAAACGGCGCGGGAAAATCCGAACTGGTTCTCGGCATAGCTGGCGTTATGCCAATTAGCGCAGGCACCGTGCTTATCGAAGGCTCAGACATCACAGGAAAATCGCCAGATATCGTGCGCTCATCTGGCGTCGCGGCCGTACCAGAGGGGCACAAAGTACTCACTCAGCTCTCAGTCGACGAAAATCTAAGAGCGGCGGGATCACTGCGTTGGGCCGACTTGGAAGAAAATCTTCGAAAGACCTACGAACGCTTTCCCGAACTCGCAGAGCGCAAAGGGCAATTGGCTGGAACGTTATCGGGCGGACAGCAGCAAATGGTGGCCCTTGGGCACGCATTGATGAGCGCCCCGAACTATCTCATTATCGACGAAATGTCGCTCGGCCTCGCGCCATTGATCGTTAAGCGCTTATTCAGGGTCGTTGAAGAATTGCAGGCGCAGGGCGTCGGGATCGTATTGATCGAACAGTTCACCGACTTGGCGCTTAACCTTGCTGGTCACGCCATTGTTTTACGAAGCGGCCGGTGCCAATACTCTGGTTCTGCAAAAACGCTGTTGGCCAACCCCGATCTCTTGGATGAAGCCTACTTTGGAGCAGGACATCACCGCGCAGGAACTGCGATCGGCGCGTAACGCCCAAACGCAGATGACTCAGCAGAGACAACCCAAGCGCTATCCATCGCGAGTGCTTAGTTCGCGCATGACAGGATCGCAGCGATTCCCAAGGTCAGCTACTGAGAGCCAAGCGCCTTTCAATCACCACGTGTGGGCGCTTGAGCGTGCGACGACTTTGACTTTCGTTTTGCGGCACTAGATAAATCCGCCGTGAGGTCGCTGCATGATGGAAATCCACGAAAACCTGTATTTTGAACATCTCGGCGTAGCGGGCGCGCTTGCTGTGTCTGTTTTCGTGCTGTTCGGGTTATTGTTGCGCTTGCGCGAGACACCTCAGCCGCGCATGCATATTTGGGCGATGATCGCGTTCTTCTTGGTCAACATCTGCGACGGTCTGAATTCTTTCGCCTATTCGGATACATTCGACGGACCCGCGACGCTGTATCAGTGGAACAACGTGATCATTCCGGGATTCATGGTTGCGCTGTACTTCTATGTGCGCGCTTTGACCAGCGCTGCGCCCAAGCTTAAGCGCGCCGATATTATCCATCTCCTCCCCTTTGTCGTCGGTTTTCTATGCCTTTCGCCGTCCCTGATTTTGCCAGGCGACGTGCGACAAGACCTAGCCATCGGCACAGTATCAGACCGACACAGGGCGTTTATCGATATTGGCGAGACGGCATTCTGGATTGTTTGGGTGATCATTCTTGTTGTGTATGGCACGATCTGCATCAGGCGGCTGATCCTGCACAAACGCAATATTCGTGATGTTTTCTCTGATCTCGAAGGGAAAACGCTGCGTTGGCTCGATGGATTGGTCGCAACGATCCTGATTATTGCGCTGATCGTTATCATTGACGAGATTGGTCAAATGTTGGGATACCGCTCGCTGCGAGACGGGGTTTGGTCCTTGCTGTTCGACGTTACCCTGCCCGTATCATTTGGCATTTTCGCCCTGCGCGCAGATCCACCGTTGCCTGAGTGGACCGGAGCGGTACTGCAGGAAGCGCCCCCCGCAGAGCGCGATCAAGCAGCGTCGCGATACGCGCGATCCGGCCTAACGGAAATCGACCTTGATCGATACGCGGCACGTCTGGAAAAGCGCATGGCGGACAGGCAGCTTTGGCGCGATCACAATTTGAACCTGCGCGGCCTTGCCGCCGAGGTCGCGATCCCTCCTATTCACTTGTCTGAAGTGCTCAACACCAAAATCGGCAAGCCCTTTTACGACTACGTAAATCAATGCAGGATTCGCGATGCCTGTGAATTGCTGATCCATACCAATGATACCATCATTGAAATCAGCGAAACCGTCGGCTTCAACGCTAAATCTACATTCAACACCAGCTTTAAGAAGGTCACGGATCAAACGCCATCGCAATGGCGGGCCACGCACAAGCCATAAGCAGTGCTCCAAACGTTCAGATACGCTGGCTGAACGGTTTTCAGCCCAACAAAATCAGAAGCTAAGTAAATGAAATATAATAAGTTTACCTGAAACCAGTTCGAGCCAGCTTGTTCGAACGTTCGGGCCAGCCTGTCAGGTCGCACATAATGCCCGGCGCGCCGTATTCCTTTTCACATCGCTGTTGCACTGATCGGACCGTCCGGCAAATGCGGCGGCCAAAATGTTGAAAAGGACCAATTTGATGAAACAAATGATCGTACTTCCTGCCTTTCTTACGCTCGCTGCATGTGCGGATAGCGGGGCAAACTATCAACCCATTCTGGATGGCGCGCCGACCGCGGCGTACCAGTCTGATTTGGCGGCCTGCCAATCGCTTGCGCGCAATCAAAACCAGTTCGATCAGGAGACTGTTGGGGCCGCTGTTCTTGGCGCTGGCACCGGCGCAATTTTGGGCAAGGTGGATGAAGATGGCGACGCTTTGGGCGGTGCCATCGTTGGCGCGCTTGTTGGCGGCGCGGCTGGTGCTGGCAACGCGAGCGAGCGGCGGGAAAGCATTGTTATAGAGTGCCTGCGTGGTCGTGGCTATCGGGTCGTCGGCTAATGGCAAGTATAACGCCCGACATCTTTTACCTTCGCTCGCGCCGATTTTACGCGCTTTATCAACTTTTGACCGGCGCGCCGCATTGCGAGCTGCCAACCCAGACCGAACGCGCAGAGGCGTTGCCGCCAACGGGAGCGTTCATAACCGAGCCGTGCAAGCATGGCGCTCAAACAAGGAGAACAGAGACATGAAACGCGTTTTCATCGCGGGAGCGACTGGGTATCTGGGCAAGTTTCTTTGCCAAGAATACCAGCAACGTGGCTGGCATGTCACCGCATTGGTCCGCAAATCTAGCAAGGGCACTAACCTGCCCGCCGACCGTATCATTGAAGCAGAGGCGACATGGTCTGAGAGTTTGAAAGGGATCATGAAGGATATTGATCTGGTGGTTTCCGCATTGGGGATCACGCGTCAGAGCGACGGTGTGGGCTATTGGGATGTGGATTATCAGGCCAATGTGAACCTGCTGGAAGAAGCGTTAAGCAGCAATGTTGCGCAGTTTGCTTTTGTCCATGTGCTGAATGCGGATCGAATGGAAAACGTGCCACTTGTCGCGGCAAAGGCGGCTTTTGTGCGCAGGCTTCAATCTGCTGATATTCGCTCGACCGTCATCGCGCCGACAGGGTATTTTTCTGACATGGGCGATTTTCTGACGATGGCGAAAGCTGGCCGTGTTTGGTTGTTTGGCAGCGGGAAAATGAGGATCAACCCGATCCATGGAGCTGATCTCGCAGCGGCGATTTTTGATGCTGTTCATGAGGGCGCGGTCTGGGCAGATATTGGCGGGCCGGAAACATTCACTCAGAACGAACTTGCCGAGCTTAGCTTTGAAGCCTTGAAAGCCCGCCCGCGCATTACGCATTTGCCCGATGTCTTGCGGCGTTTGACACTGCGGCTTTTGCCGCGCCTTGCACCGCGCCGCATCGCTGGACCTGCACAGTTTTTCTTGACCGCGGGGGCAATGAATATGACCGCGCCGCCTGCGGGCACCCGCAAGCTGGCAGACTATTTCAAATCTCAAGTGGAGCAATCGCTGTGACGCGCAAATCGAAATGGACTGGAGAGCGGTTATGAAACTTCAAACAATCGGCGGCTTTGCTGGCCTGATCTGCGCCGCAACTTATGTGTTCGGTTTCGCCTTTCTGGTCACACTGCTCGCGCCATTGGGCTTTGGCACGGTGGCTATCGACGCCCATGCTGTCGTGCGTTTTATCGACGCCAACCCAGGGGTTCTGATCCTATGGAACAGCGTCATCTATATCTTGAATGCACTGGCCTTGGCGGTTTTGGTTGTTGCGGTTCATCAACGCTTGCATGCTAACACCCCCGGTTGGGCCTCTGTGACCCGAGCCTTTGGTCTAATTTGGGCGACTCTTGTGATCGGGGCTGGGATGATCGCAAACGTGGCTGTTGAGCGCGCGGCCTATCTCGCGCCGCAGGATATGGATCGCGCGGTTACTCTATGGGAGACACTTCATGCGGTCGAATTAGGCTTAGGCGGCGGCAACGAAATCGCTGGCGGTGTTTGGATTGGCTGTGTCAGCCTTGCCGGTTTACTGGGTCGCAGCCTTGGCAAAGTGACGTCCGGCTTGGGTCTTTTGACAGGCGCTGCGGGTTTGCTGACGCTGATCCCTATTTTCGGCGATGTGGCAGGTGCGGTCTTTGGGTTAGGAGCAATTATCTGGTTCATTGCGATTGGTTTGACGCTCCTTTTGAGCCGCACCAACGCATGAACAACTTCAAATTAAATAGGAATAACGCCATGGATCTCGAGCAAATCTTGCAAAAGCTGATCGACGAAGAAGCCGCTAAACCAAAGACACATGGCGTGCTGCTGCGTGTTCATTCCGGTGATGATCGCGTGGACTTCAAGCGCAGCGCAGGTCACGCCACTGACGATACGCGCTTCCCGATTGCGAGCATCACCAAGATGTTCACTGCAACGCTGATTATGCAGTTGGTGGAAGAGACGCAAATTGATCTGAAGCAGAGCGTCCAGAGCATTCTGACAGATGTGGACCTGTCAGGTTTGCATGTGGTGAAGGGAGTAGATTACGGGGCAACCCTGACCATTGGCCAGCTGCTTCACCAAACATCTGGCCTTGCGGACTACTATGAAGACGATTTGGCAACAGATTTGAAAGCAGGTAAGGATCGCAGCTATGGGCTGGCGGATGTGTTGCGGATGACCCGCGCCCTGCCGCCGCAAGCCAGACCAGATAGCGGGCGGTCCTATTATTCTGACACAAATTTTCAGCTCCTTGGCGCGGTGATCGAACGCGCCACAGGCCAGAATTTTGATCAAGCCCTGCAATCGCGCATTTGTGTGCCGCTCGGTCTGACGCAAACCGAGGTGCTGAACGGCACTGACGTCGGCCTTCCAGTCTTTCACAAGGACCATATGCTCGAAGTTCCGCAGATCCTGTCCAGCATGTCGGCAGATGGCAGCATTATTTCGACCTTGGACGAGATGTTGATCTTTTTGCGCGCCTTCATGCAAAATCAGATGTTTGCGCCAGTAACCGCCGCCCAAATGCGCCAATGGAACAAGCTCTTTTTTCCGTTGAATTACGGGTATGGTCTGATGCGGATCAAACTGCCGCGATGGCTGACCCTTTTTCGCGCGACGCCCGAACTAATCGGGCACTCAGGTGCCAGCGGATCATTCGCGTTTTATGCGCCCGCAACTGACATTTACGTAATTGGAACGTTCAATCAAACTGATGCCCCCCGTCGGCCTATCAAATTTATGTTCGATGTCCTGAGTTTGGTTGCGAAACATGGGGCCTCTCCGATCCAATGATGAAAGTGCTCGCCAATCACTCCCAACGCCCCGACAACAGGTTTGCGCCGCTGCATCTTCGCTGCGTCAAAAACGCTGATCAAACAACGCTTGCCAGCATGCGTGCCGTTTTAGACCGAGGCATTTAACGATGGCTCAGCAAAAAGACACATCCCTGCTTGATCAAATGACAAAGCCCTATGAAGGCAAGCAGCATACGGTCGTTGCGCTTAGCTTAAGTGACGGAAAGGTGCAGTTTATCGGGTCAGGACTGAGCGAACCCAAAGCACCAAAAGAGGATCTTATTTTCGAGATCGGGTCGATCACCAAGGTGTTCACTGGCATCTTGCTTGGCGTTCTCGTGGAAGACGGGGCAATCGATCCGCGTGCGCCTTTGTCCGAGACAACGCCCGCTCTGGCCGATGTGCCAAGCTGGATCACGCCGGAACGTTTGACGTCACACACAAGTGGCCTACCCAACATCTACGTTCCAATCTGGAAGGCCTTGTTCCAACAGCGACCCGAAGGCCCCTACGCCAGCTTTACACGCATGGACTTGCTTTCATGGCTTCGCAATTGGCGCGGTAAGGACCCGAAAGGCCATCTGCGCCACAACTATTCCAACCTTGGTGCAGGGTTGTTGGGAGAGGCAATGGCGATGCAGGCGGGCAAACCTTTCACCGAACTTCTTACAGAGCGGGTGCTCCATCCCTTGGGACTGAAAAACACGAGCGGTCATTTGAATGACGCGCAGCAAGCGCGTTTCATGCAACCGAAAAACACATCAGGAAAGCCTGTGCCGCCTTGGACCTTTGATGCTCTGTCTGGCGCGGGCTATCTGCGCTCAACGGCTCGCGATCTCGCGTCCTTCTCTCGAAGTGTCATTCGCGCCATCAACGCGCCCAACACCGTCCTTGATCATGCAATCAAACAAACGGCCAAACCGATTTTTGGTCTAGGTCGCAATGGGCGCGCATATCCCTTTGCCCAATGCTCTGGCTGGATGTCGATGTCGCCGGATCACTCTCAACCTCGCATTCTTTTTGCCAACGGAGGGACCGCAGGTTCAACCTGCGCGCTTTACGTTTGCCCTGAAAAGGAAAGAGCGATTGCAATACTCTCGAATAACGGCGTCGCGGCAAATCTCTGGGCAAGCACCAAACTTAGCTGGTCAAACCCGACGCGCGTGGCACATGACCTTTTAACTACGCCCTAAGCAACACAGTTCATACTAGGCTTTCCATTGGCAATCAGACTGCGAAAAAAAGCGTAACCCAGATAAGCGGCAATGACCCATTAGAACAATACGAAACGAGCTTGACCCAAACGCAAAATTCTGACGAGGCTGAATTTCCAGTTCGTGGAGCAAAGCGAGCACGGCTTATCGGCTCTATCATGCCAGTGTCATCGCACTCAAAACTACCCAACTATTGAATCACGTGAATTTATTGAGCTCAAAAAAACCTCTCGGAGATATCTTTAAAGGGACTAAACTCGACATAAGGTTTAAGCTTTGCGGAACCATTGAAAGAGCGATAAGAAACTTAAATGCACAATCCCAAAGCAATTATTTTTGACTTGGACGGCACGCTTATTCACAGCGCGCCCGATTTGCACGCTGCCGCAAACGCCATGCTAAACTCTCTTGAGCGCTCAGCGCTCGAGCTGCCAACTATCATCTCCTTTATCGGCAATGGCGTTGAGCGATTGGTGGAGCGGTGCCTAGAGGCAACTGGCGAGCATGACGCAACGCTTAAGCAAGTGGCGCTGAAAAGATTTCTGACCTTTTACCAACAAAATATGACGACATTGACCCAACCCTATCCCGGCGTTGTGGCTTCACTACAGACTTTTCGAGATGCGGGCATTCCGCTGGGCATTTGCACAAATAAACCGACCCAGCCCGCTCGTGAAATTTGTGATCGCCTTGAACTCACTCAATTTTTCAAAGTGATCACCGGAGCCGAGGACGGGCAGCTCAAAAAACCAGCGCCAGCGTCCTTGTTAACCTGCATCAGCGCGTTAAATGTTCGACCTTCAGAGGCGCTTTATGTTGGCGATAGCGAAATTGATTACTTAACGTCGACCAATGCCGCCGTGCCATTTCGTTTGTTCGCCAATGGCTATCTAAACGCGCCCTTGCCAAACTTACCTGCCTCAGACCGGTTTGAGCATTGGACGAACCACGGAATTCCCACGCACTAAAGTTTCGTAAGATACAGGCTTGCAAATTTACGGGTTCAGGATAGCCTCATGGTTCTGGGAGGATTCTTAAATGAGATTAATGACTTCACTATTGTCCGGCGCGGCTTTTGCTTTTGCACTTTCGCTCGCGGGTCCATCTATGGCGCAGGATTGCCCGCGTGGTGATTTGGATAAACGCTTTTGCGACGTGGACGGCGATCTAATTGCCGACACCCCCACCGATCCAGCGGATCTGGTAGATCCTGACACGTTGATTTTTGCCTACACACCCGTTGAAGACCCCGCAGTTTACAAAGCCGCATGGTCCGACTTTTTGACACATCTGGAAGCAGAAACAGGTAAATCGGTCGTTTTCTTTCCCGTACAAAACAACGCGGCCCAGATTGAAGCAATGCGTTCTGGTCGTCTTCATATCGCGGGCTTCAACACCGGTTCGAACCCTTTAGCGGTGAACTGTGCAGGCTTTAACCCTTTCACAATCATGGCTTCAAAAGACGGTAATTTCGGATACGAGATGGAAATCATCACCTATCCAGGTTCTGGCATTGAAAAGGTTGAAGACATCAAAGGCAAACAACTGGCCTTTACCTCGCCGACATCGAACTCAGGCTTCAAGGCACCAAGTGCTATCTTGAAAGGTGACTTTGACATGCTTCCTGAGCGTGATTTTGAACCTGTCTATTCAGGCAAGCACGACAACTCGATCCTTGGTGTCGCCAACAAAGACTATATGGCAGCATCAATCGCGAACTCGGTCAAAGCGCGGATGATTTCCCGAGATGTGATTACCGAAGATCAAGTTGTTACAATCTACAAGTCACAGACGTTTCCAACCACGGGGTTTGGCACGGCGCACAATCTTACTCCCGAACTGAAAGAACAGATTCGCAACGCGTTTCTGAACTTTGAGTGGGAAGGCACATCCCTCGAAGCCGAGTTTGAAAAGTCGAACGAAGGCCAATTTTTGCCTATGACCTATCAGGAATTCTGGGAAGTCATTCGTAAAATCGACACCGCAAATGGCGTCAGCTACGCCTGCGAATAACATCTGATTGGGCGGGTCTTTGGGCCCGCCTTTTCCAACAAAAACATAATTTGCAGGGGGGCTTTCATGCTGCGGCTTGAGAAGCTTGTTAAGACATATAAAACGGGCGATCAGGCTCTGAAGGCTGTCGATCTACAAGTGCCAGAAGGTCAAGTTCTGGCGTTGATTGGACCTTCAGGGGCAGGAAAATCCACCCTTATTCGCTGTATTAACCGGCTGGTTGAACCCTCTTCGGGCAAAGTCTTTTTGGGCGATGTTGAACTGACTGGACTGTCTTCAGGTAGCCTGCGCCGCGAACGTCGCCGGATGGGGATGATCTTTCAGGAATATGCTCTGGTAGAACGTCTAAGCGTCATGGAAAATGTTCTGTCTGGCCGCTTGGGCTATGTCGGATTTTGGCGCAGCTTTTTACGACGTTTCCCGCAATCCGATGTAGATGAAGCATTCCGCCTACTGGACCGTGTTGGCCTTGCCCATATGGCCGACAAGCGCGCGGACGAGTTGTCGGGCGGCCAACGTCAACGCGTTGGCATCTGCCGCGCCCTCATTCAAAATCCGGCTTTGCTTTTGGTGGATGAACCGACAGCTTCGCTCGACCCCAAGACGTCACGCCAGATCATGCGGCTCATTTGCGAGCTTTGCAAAGAGCGCGGACTGGCGGCGATCATTAACATCCACGATGTTGCCTTGGCACAGATGTTTGTGCAGCGCGTTATTGGTTTACGCTTTGGTGCAATTGAATTTGACGGCCCGCCCGAAGGGCTAACCCCCGAGGTTCTTACAACAATCTATGGCGAGGAAGATTGGGAAGCGACCATTGAAGCGGTCGATGACGAAGACGAAGAAATTGAGGCCGCCGAATGAGTGACGTGAACGCGCTTATCGGTAAGCCTTGGCGCAAACCATCGTTTATCAAACGACCTTGGCTAAGATGGGCACTGATACTTGGCGCCTGTGCTTACTTGATCGCAGCCTTCATGACGATCGACGTCAATTGGGCCCGAGTACACGAAGGCTTGGAGCGGGGCAAAAAGTTCATATTGGCCTTTACCAATCCGGATTTCACCACTCGCTCTACAGACATTTACGAGGGCATGATCGAGAGTATCATCATGACCATAGCCTCTTCAGTTGTCGGCATTGCGATTTCGATCCCGATTGCATTAGGCGCCGCACGCAACATTGCACCCTTGCCCGTTTATCTGATCTGTCGTTCGATCATCGCAATCAGCCGCGCCTTGCAGGAAATAATTGTTGCGATCCTTTTGGTCGCGATCTTTGGTTTTGGACCGCTTGCGGGTTTCCTAACACTAAGCTTTGCTACAATCGGGTTCCTGTCCAAGTTGCTGGCCGAAGACATCGAAAGCATGGACAAAGTGCAAGCCGAAGCGATCAAAGCATCGGGCGCTAAGTGGAGCCAATGGATCAATTACGGGGTGCAACCACAGGTTATGCCGCGACTGATCGGCCTGAGCATCTACCGCCTCGATATCAACTTCCGCGAAAGCGCTATCCTTGGGTTGGTTGGTGCGGGCGGGATTGGTGCCACGTTAAATACCGCGTTTGACAGGTATGAATACGACACTGCCGCCGCGATCTTGTTGCTCATCATCGTCATTGTCATGGCGTTGGAATACCTGTCCGGTATCATCCGCGCGAGGGTTCAATAATGCCAGTGCAAGACCTAAAGGGACAAAAAGTTTGGCAACGCCGCACTGGGCGCGAAAGCATAGCTCATTGGGTCATGTGGCTGATTGGCGTCGCAATTTTTGCCTACTGCTGGCAGCAGATATCCGCATCAACCACCTGGTTTTTTGTCTGGGATGCTCCGCGCATTGCCGAAGACATCTGGACACGCGCAACGCCCCCGCGCTGGGAATATATCTCGCAATTGGGTAAACCGATTTGGGACACGCTAAACATCGCAACGCTTGGCACGATTTTTTCATTGATCCTAGCCGTTCCGGTCGCCTTTTTGGCTGCACGTAACACCACCCCGTCTTTGCTTTTTGTTCGCCCTATTGCGCTGCTGATCATCGTTGCGACACGTTCGATCAACTCGTTAATCTGGGCATTGCTGCTGATTGCGATTATCGGCCCTGGTGTTTTTGCGGGGGTTATCGCGATTGCGATCCGCTCCATCGGATTTTGCGCCAAGCTGCTTTACGAAGCTATCGAGGAAATCGATCAAACCCAAGTCGAGGCCATCACAGCCACCGGAGCGTCGCGTTGGCAGGTCATGGCGTTCGGAATTGTTCCGCAAGTTCTGCCTGCATTTGCAGGGATTGCAGTGTTCCGCTGGGACATTAACATCCGCGAATCCACTGTGCTTGGGCTGGTTGGCGCGGGTGGCATCGGGCTGCAACTGTCCTCTTCATTGAATGTTCTTGCATGGCCTCAGGTATCATTGATCCTGCTGGTGATCCTCGCGGCGGTAGTTATCTCCGAATGGGTATCTGCCAAAGTACGCGGTGCAATAATTTGAACGTCGCCGAAGCCTTTACCAGTTACGAAAACGTGCGCCATCGGTTGCCGAGCGCAAAGTTTGGTCGGGCCTCTAAAGCACTGCCAAACCTTGATGCACTGGCAGATGAGATAGATGTTTTCCTACTTGATGCTTTTGGCGTTCTAAATATTGGTGACACCGCCATAAAGGGTGTGCCAGAGCGTGTCGCGCGGCTTCAAAAGGCAGGCAAGCGGGTTATGGTTGTTTCCAACGCAGCCGGCTTTCCGCACGCCAAACTGATGGAAAAATACAAGTCTCTCGGTTATAACTTCTCTCCCGAGGACGTCATCACCAGCCGCAAAGCAACGCTCCATGCGCTTCATAATGCACCATCATTGAAATGGGGTTTGATGGCCACACCAAGCCTTGGGCGTGGGGATATTGAGCCTTTCGACATGACCTATCTCGCAGAGGACGCCGCAGCCTATGACGAGGCCGAAGCGTTTGTTCTTTTGGGAAGCGCAGAATGGACTGAAGCACGACAATCTTTGCTAGAAGCGTCTCTCAGAAAGGCACCGCGACCAGTCTATGTCGGTAATCCTGACATCGTGGCACCACGCGAAACCGGATTTTCAGTTGAACCAGGCCATTTCGCGCACCGCTTGGCGGATCAGACCGGGATCGAGCCGGAATTTTTCGGAAAACCGTTTGGCAACATCTTTGATTTGGCCTTTGCCCGTCTAGGCGATGTCGACCCCGAGCGCACAGTCATGGTCGGAGACAGCCTCCATACTGATATTTTAGGCGGTCAGGCTGCCGGATTAAAAACAGCTTTGATTGCAGACTTTGGTTTCTTTGGCGGGCACGATGTTGAAAGGCCGATCAAGGCGTCGGGAATTCAACCGGACTACATTCTGAAAAGGCCCTAATGCCCCGCGAGTTGGAGATGAAGCTCATCGATATTGGTGAAATGCACAGTTGTTCAGAATAAGCTCGATGATTTTTTGAAATGCATTTCCGTGGCCAACGATTGCGATCGCTTCTTGGTTAACGTCGTTCAATTGGACGGCAAACTGAGCAATCCGGTATTGGAAAAGAGCCATTGGTTCGGCTGGCACAGCGCCCCCTGCTTCCTCATAAGCGTACCACCAATGGTTTGGCAAATGATCAAAATCAAGGTCGGGGAAGCTTCGCTTTAGCGCTTCAGACGGGAGAGCGACACCACCACTAAACCTTAGCAACTCATGGCTGCCGTGGCTTACTTCGTTTGGAACCGCCCTAACAAAAATCGCGTTCGCCAATAGTTTATGGCGGGGCTGGTGATCAGATCATGGGCCTTGAGTGTACGATAGACCGTGAGTTCTGAGACGAAATAGCGGTCTTGATCCGTGAACGTCACCGCCTGCTCCCGCGGTGATAGCTCTGTCTCTTTCAAGGAGAAGTCAACAACCTTGCGTTTCACGTCGTCAGGCACGCGGTTCCAGACGTGTTTTGGCTTGGGAGAATGATCAGCAAGGCCAGCCTCACCACGTTGCAGATATCGGTCATACTAACGGTAGAACGTGGTGCGGGGGATGCCCAGCTTAGCCAGTGTCCGGCGGGCCGACAGATGGCTTTCTTCCACGAGCCGAATAATCTCAAGTTTTTCTGAAGCAGCATACCTCATTCGCGGTCGCCCCCATCCCCGATGCATGCTTTTTTGAGAAGCCGCAGTTCAAGCGTCTTCTCGGCAACAACCTCTTTAATATCCTTTGCCTCCCGGCGCAGTTCCCTGACCTCATCAGTGTTCGCAGCACGCGCGGTATCGCCAGCCAGCCGCTTCTTACCTGCTTCCACGAAGTCCTTGGACCACTTGTAGTAGATACCCTGCGATATGCCTTCACGGCGGCACAGCTCAGCAATGCTGTCCTCGCCGCGCAGGCCATCCAGCACGATCCTGATCTCCTCCTCGGATGAATAGTGCTTGCGCGTTGCACCCTAGATGTCTTTGACGATCTTCTCGCCGGGGATCTTCGCTGTCTTTCTCATCGTCCACTTCTCAGTAGATACGATGAGCAACAAACCCTCTCTTAGCAAACAACCCTATTTGAACCCATAACCGCTGACGTCAGAAACTCGGATGCAGCGCAGCAATCCCGTGATACAGTACTGTCGTCAACGTCGGGTTGTCGTATTGGGAGGGCATGGCGGATCGGAGGATCAGTCATGGGAACACCAAACTTACCTGCCATTCGCGCAACTCGCCCCGCCTGGAACAAGGGTCGTTTCGTTGGTCAGAAACGGCCTTTGAAGCCTAAACACGTTTGGACAGTCCGAGTTCGGCTTGAACTGGCCGAGAACCATCGAGACCTCGCGCTGTTCAATATGGCGATAGATAGCATGCTGCGAGGCTGTGATCTCGTAAAAATGAAAGTCGTCAACGTAATGGCGTCTGATCAGATCAAGGAACGCGCGTCGGTGCTCTGCAAAGCAAGGCACAGAAACCAGTGCGATTTGAGATATCCGAAGGCACGCGCGCCTCGGTCGAAAAGTTGATGGAAGATGAGCTAATCGTCGGCTCGGAGTACCTTTGGTCAGGTCAGTTCCATGAACGCCGGCATATCTCGACACGCCAGTATGCGCGAATCGTCTGCGATTGGATCACGTCGATCGGTTTAGAAGTGAGCGCATAGGGCACACATTCGATGAGGCGAACAAAGGTGACCCAGATCGACAAAAAGACCGACAACTTGCGGGCGGTTCAGCTTTTGCTTGGACACACCAAGGTGGACAGCACAGTTCGGTATCTGGGCGTCGAATTTGAGGACGCCCTAGCGATCGCAGAGGCGATTGGAATCTAAGCTGCTTGGGCCGCTGTTGCTGGCGGCCCAAAGCCGACCTTGAGCGCGGTCTCCAAATGATGCGTTCGCAGCCCGCATTGCCGACATTCGCTGCAATCGCAAAATCGGGTGATGGGCTAATTCACACTTCGCGGACGAAGTTAGCTTTCGCTGCAATGGCCCCAAGGGCAGCTCTCGGCGCCTTGGGTATACAGAAAAAACACCAAGGACTGGCAACAAGTCATTCTCCTCGGGAGCAAGCTGGTCCAAATCCTTTGTCAAATTCATCATTCACGTTCTGCTGCCTAGAGGTCGTGTAGGACCTTCTGCCATAGGCGACCTCGATTTCACCGGCGGTGTTCTGGATGCCCAGCAAGCCGACCGACACAAAGGCGACAGGTGCCTGGGCCGCTGCACCGACCTTCATCCTGCGGGGATAGATGACGGAAACATCGACGCCAACGTGTTGACGGAATTGAACCTATTCGGAAACGGTTTCGTTAAGGGGGAACGTCGAATCCGCGTAAGGTTAACTTTCCGTTTGAAGAGCTGGCGAAAACCCTCAGCATATGTGGTCGTCGGCAAGTTGGGACCTCCTTACGCCATGCCGACCTGGACCTGATTGGGTCGCATATCATCAGGACGCGCCATCAGGATCTCGGTCAGGTCAGCCTGCATTGCAGTGTAGTCGGGATCATCGAAGACATTACGAAGCTCAAGCGGATCATTCTCCAAATCATACATCTCTCCGGCACCAGATTGCAGGTCCAGGGTCAGCTTAGCCGTCTTGCTGCGCACGGTGCGCAGAGACAAGCCGACGCCCACGCGTCCGGGGAGAAGCTCCCATTCGCTCATAGCGGCCTCGCGAGTGCCGTCTCCCGAGATAACATCGCGCATGGACTGGCCGTGAATGTCCATCAGGCTGACTGCCCCTGCCCAATCCATGAAGGTCGCGCCCAGATCGAGGGTTGAGAGGGGCTCAAAGCTGACTTTTCCGACGGGGACATCGGGGCCTTTCACGATGGCGCGGACATTCAACAGACCCTCAAATGGCATCGGCCCTTTCAGAACCAACCCATGGTCGCCCAGCCAATCGCCGTGGTCGGCGGTGTAGACGATATAGGTGTCGTCGGCCAAACCTTGTGTTTCAAGTTCGGCAATGATGCGCCCGACAGAATGGTCGATCAAGGACAACTGACCATAGGTATTGGCAATCACCTCGCGCAGGTGTTCATCTGAAATTTCAGGATAACGCGAATAGCTGGTGCGGATCTTGGCACCCTTGCCTTCGATCTTGGTCTCGACCGCGGCCTTGTGCCACCACGGACGACCCTCGAAATCGCGCGTTCGGTGTTCCGGCAGGTCCACCTCTTCCGGCCGGAGCAACGAGGCCCAGGGTTCGGGGCAGTCGAACGGATGGTGTGGGTCCGGAAAAGACACCCACATGCAGAACGGTTTGTCATGGTCCTGCTTGATGAAATCTATGGCACGATCCGCGATCCAGGTTGAATTGTGATACGCAACCGGCAGCTTTGATGACCAGACCTGCGGCGCGCCCTTGTGATCACAGTGGCTTTCCCACAGCAGCTTGTTTTTCTGTTCGCCCCGACCGTCGCCATAATACCATTCTTCATAGGCTAACCCGGCAGGTGGTTTTTCGGGAAGCCACCAGTTGTGGCCGATGTGGACAAGTTCCGTATGATCGAATCCCATATAGGGCCCGCGCCACCCCTCTGGCACTTTGGCAGACCCCGGAATGGACTCGACCGTGTCGCTGTCTCCAAAGGTGTGATAGGTCGCAAAATGCGCCTTGCCAATCTTGGCCGTGTGATAACCCGCCGCAGACAGCGACGCCGCAAAGCCCTTTTCACCCAGTTCCGGATCCAGATCGATCCCGTTGTCGTGCACGCCATGGGTACGTGGCAACAGACCGGTCAGGATCGAGGCCCGCGCGGGCTGGCAGACCACGCATGGGGTTACAACGGTTTCAAGGCTGGTGCCTTCCGCGGCAAGCATATCCAGATGCGGCGTATAGACGTTACGCCCCCGGAACCCATAGCAATCTCCGCGCTGTTGGTCGGACGTGATGAACAGGATGTTTGGGCGTGTCATGTCTTGTCTGCCTTTGGCTTGCGGAGAGAAAGAAAGATCACGGCGAAGGTGCACAGGATGAACGCCGCCGCGATCGGGCTTTTGAGTAGGAACCAGGGATCGCCTCCAGTTGCGGAAAACACCTGTCTTGCGGTGTCTTCGATGCGCCCGCCGAGGACAAACCCGATCACAAAGGGCAGCGGCGAAATTGCAAAACGCATCATAAAGTAACCCAGGACACCGAACCCGAAGGCGAACCAGATCGCGCTCATCGAAGTTTCCTGAACATACAGGGACGCGAAGGTCAGCAGCAGTACAAGCGGCAAGAGGTACTGTTTCGGGATACGCACAAGGGCACCAAGTGAGCGCATGAAGACCCCACCCACCGTCCAGTTCAGAAGATTGGCCAGTATCATGGTCGTGAATAGCCCGAAAGCTATCACAAGCTCAGGGTTCAAGTCGGACGAGAACTTGAAAACCGCCGGGCCAGGGTTGAACCCCCCGATGGATTCAGCAGCGAGGATCAGGAAGACGGCGGCCGTATTGCCGGGGATGCCAAGAGACAGGACGGGGATCAGGTTTGCCCCCGAAACCGAGGAATTTGCAGCCTCGGTCGCGGCAATACCTTCTGGGGCCCCTTGTCCGAACTCCGGCTCGTCCGGCTTTTTGTTCTTTGAGTGAATGCGTTTGCCGGTCGCGTATCCGATGGTGGCGGCAAGCGTCGAGCCGACGCCGGGAAGTGCGCCAATCGTGGTGCCGATGACGGCCGAGCGACCAATATAGGGAAGTATCCGCCGAATGTCGGCCCAGTGAAGGCGCTGGTCCCCTTCATCCTTGGCAACCTTGATAGCCCCGGCGTGGCGTTTTTGGTGCCAAAGGTTTTCGAGCTCGGTGAAAATAGCCCCGATGACGAGCACACCAATGACCGCAGCCGTAATCGGGATTCCGTCCGAAAGCGCGGCGCTGCCAAAGCTGAGGCGGGGATAAAAGTCTTCTCCGGTGCCGATATAGACAGCCAAAAGCCCAAGCCCGCAGCTGAGCAGACCCTTGGCCGCAGACCCCCCGACCACAGCCGCAATAAAGCTGAGCGACAGGATCAGGAGCGCCGTCTTCTCGGGTAGGTCCAGATAGGCTTCGACCAGGATCGCCAGGAATGGTGCGCAGATGATCAGAACTATATCCGAAAACGTGTCCCCTGTGACTGACGAGAAGTGGGAAATCCTCAGCGCTTTGCGCGCCTTGCCGGACTGGGCCATCGGATAGCCGTCAAGCGTGGTCATCTAGGCGTCGGGCGTGCCGGGGGTGTTGAACAGGATCGCCGGCACGGCCCCTCCGACAGTAGATCCTTTCATGACACCGATCAGGAAACCCATAACAGGCAACAGCGCGTCCGAATTGAACCCGAAAATCGAAATCAGGATGGGCAGGGAAATGGCCATCGCAATGACTCCCCCCAAGCCTGGGGTGGCGCCCACTACGATCTCGAGAACCAGCCCGAAGGCCACCATCATCACGGTGATCGAGACGGAAACGCCAAGGAGAGAGAATGCCTCTGGCCCCTGAAAGACCGCAAGAATGCCAAGCCAGATATAGTCAAGGGTGCCCAAACCGGTCATCAGACATCCCCGTTCGGTGGCAGAAGAACGTCGTCAAATGGCAAGTCATAAAGAACGATGATCCCGATAACAGCGGCCAGCGCGACCCACAATGCGCACCAGGTCATACGTTGTTCGACAAAGGACACGATGCAGAAGACCATCGTGCCGCCTCCGAGGACAAAACCGATGTATTTCCAGGGCGCCGTATCGCGTAGAAGCCTGTATTCCTCTCCCCCTAACAAACCGCTCGCAACCGGTCCGGCCCAACGCATCAGCAGGATGCCAATGACGCCGACGATCGAAATCGCTCCGATAAATACCAGATTGTGTCGGGAAGGGTGATAGTCAGGCGAGCGTCGTTCAAACAGCAGCATCACACCTGCCATCAAGATGAAACCCGCAGCCAGTGTCGGCGCAAGACTGTCACCGACGATATAACGGCCGCGTTTGCGTTCGACCAACCAGGTCTCGGTGTCGAGGGGTATCCAGATGAAGGCAAGGATCAAAGCGAAGGCAATGCAGCCCAGACCCAGTGCCGTGCTGGCAGAGAGGTTTCGCATATCGGTCTCTTTGGTTGGCTAAGGGGGGGAGCGGACGGCGCGAACGCCGCCCGCGATCAGAGTAGAGGGGACTTAATCAGCGGCTGCTGCGATCAGCGCGCCCGAGGAGTCGTATGCGTCCTGAACTGTGGCCTCAAGCTCTTCTCCGGCGAGGATCATTGGTCCGCCAAAACCTTTGGTGAGGAAGGCATTGGCCTTGCCACCTTCTTTGGTTGCAACTTCGGCAATCGCCGATGCAATGGCCGCGCGCGCTGCGGGGTCCATATCCTTGTGACCCACAAACAGGAACGCAAGCTCGCTCACGAAGTCGACCCCATATTCGGACAGAAGCGGGGCGTCTGGCGAGTTCTGCAACGGTTCGCTGCGTACGGATGCCAGTTCGACCATATCGCCTGAGGCAACGGCTTTCGCCTAGATACCAGCACCGAAACCAACATCCATGTCACCCGCGTTCAGGCCGTTCATGACAGCCTTGCCGCCCTTGACCGAGATGATGTTGAAATCGACGCCATTTTCCTTGCCAGTCACATAGGCAATGTCACCCAGTGCCGGAGTCATGACGCCAAACCGGATGTCCTGACCACCCTTGGCTGCTTCGATCACATCACCAAGCGTTTTCCAGCCTTTATCGGCAAGCGCGACGATCCCCATTTGCGTGCCTGCGGTAGTGGTGATCGGCGTCACGTCCTGCGACGAACCCGTTTTCGAGGCGATCATGCTATAACCAAGGCTGCTCGTCACGACCATGGCGATTGTTGTGCCATCCGCAGGCGCATCCTTTACCGCATTCACGGCGTTCAGCCCACCTTTGCCGGTGACTTGTTCGGGGATAACCTTCCAACCCTGCGCCGCTTCAAGCTCCTCCGCGATCAGTCGCGCCTGCGTGTCAGCACCGCCACCCGCGGCAAAAGCGATGATCATCTTGATGGGGCCCGGCGGGGTCCAGTCTGCTGCAAATGCGGCTGTCGACGTTCCGAGAATCACGGTAGCGACCACCGCAGATTTAAGCAACTTCTTCATGTTCTCCTCCCTGAAGCGCAAATTCGTTGACGCCATTTGTCGGGCAAAAAGGTGGAAAAGTCAACAATCAAGTTGACTTTTCCACTAACGTGATAGAAATTCAAATGAAGTGAAGGATTGTGGAAATGCCAAATTCAGATGATAGCGCGATTGGATTGGGCCTGTTGCTGCCCTTCCAGATTGCGCAATTGCACTCTGCGCTGAACGCGCAGGCGAAGGTCATCATCTCTTCCTATGGTGACCTTAATCTTGCGCAATGGCGGATCGTTCGCGTTGTCGCTCTTGGCATCGAAAACACCACAACACCGGTTCGCAAGGCGACCGGCATCGACAAGGGCCAGTTCAGCAAGATGCTGAGCGCGCTAGAGCAAAGGGGTTATGTGATTCTCCACCCTTATGAAGATGACAAACGCCAGCATGTAATCGAGTTGACCGACAAGGCGCGCAAGGCGCACGAGCAGCTTGGCCCGGTGCTGGACGAACGCCAGCGGCATCTGGTTGCGACGCTGACCGAAGACGAACTGGCCGTTATCTACAAGGCGATCAAGGTTATGGCGAACGCCGCGCAAAAGACCGATTTCAACAGCCCGGCTCCCGAGCTGGAAGAAGTATAAACGATGGAATCCACCCCCAACCTTCTCGTCATCCTTTCAGACCAGCACCAAGCCCGTGCCATGTCCTGTGCGGATCATCCGGTGGTGCAGACACCACATCTGGATGAACTGGCGGCGCGTGGCACATGATTTACTAACGCTTACACACCCTCTCCGATCTGTGTTCCTGCCCGCGCGGCCTTTGCGACAGGTCGGCAAGTGCACGACATTCGCAACTGGGACAACGCGATGCCCTATACGGGAACGCCGCGTGGCTGGGGGCATGCGTTGCAGGACAAAGGCGTTCGCGTTGAGTCGATTGGCAAGCTGCATTACCGCCATGGAGAGGACGACAGCGGCTTCGACGTGCAGCATATTCCAATGCATGTGGCCGATGGGGTCGGCATGGTGTGGGGATCTATTCGTCGCGAAGACGAGCGGGTCTATAACAAACATGTACGCATGATGGGCGACACGATCGGACCGGGCGAAAGCAGTTACACAAGGTACGATCGAAGCGTCACGGACATGACCTGCGACTGGCTATCCAAATCACAAGACAGCGTCGCGCCTTGGTGCCTCTATGTCGGACTTGTTGCGCCGCACCACCCGTTGATCTCGCCTCAGGAGTTTTATGACCTCTATCCATTGGACAAGTTTCCACCAGACAAGCTGCGACTTAAGGATGGGTACGCGCGCCACCCCTGGATGGACAAGATGGCGGATGCGATGGTCGGAGAAGATGGCTGGGAGGATGAGGAAGAGAGGCGCGTCGCGATTGCCTCGTATTACGGGCTGACCAGCTACATGGACCACAATGTCGGCCGGATGATCAAAGCGCTGAAAAAAAAGGGACAGTTCGACAATACCACGATCATCTATTCCAGCGATCACGGCGAAAACCTTGGCGTTCGCGACCTTTGGGGCAAGATGAACATGTATGATGAATCCGCAGCGATCCCGTTGATTGTTTCCCCTGCTCCGGATCTGGGGGCCGATCCCCGACCGACAAGCCACACGACTACAAGCCTTTTGGACATTTCGGAGACAATCATCGATCAACTTGATGCCGAGCTTCCGGGCGAACGCCCCGGGAAATCTCTCTATGACATTGCGGCGTCCGAAGACGACACCGATCGCGCCGTGTTCAGCGAATATCACGCGATCGGCGCGGTGTCCGGCGAGTTCATGCTGCGCAAGGGCGATCTGAAACTGATCGAATATGTTGGCTTTGAGCCTGAGCTTTTCAATCTGGCCGAAGACCCCGAAGAGCTGAGCAATCAGGCGCAGCACCCTGCCTACGCGGATGACCTTGCCCGGATGCAGGCAGAGCTTCGCAAGATCTGCGACCCGGACGCGGTCAACACGGAAGCCTTCGAAGATCAGGACGCGATGATCAAAGCCTATGGCGGCAAAGAGGCCGCGTCGAAACTGGGTGCGCCCTCGGCAACGCCGCCGCCCGCCACCTGAGCTGCGTCTGGGAAAATTCAACACGAGGATCTGCCATGACGCAGGACACTATTTCTTTGGCTTTGTCTGAACTGCAAGACCTTCTGGGTGACCGTTTATCCACGGGCCAATCCGTGCGCGAAATCCATGGTCGTGACGAAGCCTATTCGGAACCAGCATTGCCCGACGCCGTTGCCTTTCCTGAAAATACCGGCGAAGTGTCGGCGATCATGAAGATTTGCTCGGCGCATAAAGTGCCCGTTGTTCCGTTTGGCATCGGCACTTCCTTGGAGGGGCATGTGATTCCAATTCACGGCGGCATCAGTGTGGATACCAGCCGGATGAACAAGGTTTTGGAAATTCACGAAAGCGATCTGGACGCGGTTGTGCAACTCGGTGTCAAGCGGACCCAGCTGAACGACGATCTTCGGGCGACGGGCTTGATGTTCACGGTCGATCCGGGTGCCGATGCCTCGCTGGGCGGCATGGCCTCGACCCGTGCGTCAGGGACCAATACCGTGCGCTATGGCACCATGCGCGAAAACGTTCTCGCGCTTGAGGTCGTGCTGCCGGATGGCCGGGTGATTAATACGGGTTCGCGCGCGCGGAAATCCTCGGCCGGATATGACCTGACCCATCTGTTCGTGGGGTCCGAGGGCACCTTGGGCATTATCACCGAACTCACCGTGCGTCTGTTCGGCCGGCCAGACACCGAGCTTTCAGCCACCTGCGCTTTTGAAACCATTGATGATGCCGTGAACACGGTAATCATGGCCATACAAATGGGGCTTCCCATGGCGCGGATCGAGCTTTTGGACGAAGTGCAGATGAAAGGCATGAACATCTTCAACCCTGATCTGAACCTGCCCGAAAAACCGCATCTGTTCCTTGAGTTTCACGGGTCCGGCGCGGGTGTCAAAGAACAGGTCGACCTGTTTGAAAGCGTTGCGGAAGAATTCGGAGTGTCCGGCTTTGACTGGGCAACGAAGCTGGAAGATCGCGAACGGCTTTGGCAGGCGCGTCACAATGCCTATTACGCAGGCAAGTCGCTTCGCAAAGGCTGTGAGGGCGTTGTCACGGATTGCTGCGTTCCCATTTCAGCGCTGGAAGGTTGTATTGCGCACACAAAAGAGCTGATCGCCGAGTCTGGCCTGATTGCCCCGATCGTGGGGCATGTTGGTGACGGGAACTACCACCTTTTGATCCTGATCGACCCCGACAATGCCGACGAAATGACCCGTGCCAAGCAACTGGCTTCCGAAGTGAACCGGACGGCACTGTCCTTTGGGGGCACGGTGACAGGCGAACACGGCGTCGGAACCGGCAAGAAGAAATACATGGTGGAAGAACACGGAGAAGCCTATCTACTCATGGCACAGCTGAAGCAATCCATTGATCCGCTGAACATCATGAACCCCGGGAAGTTGGTATCGGTGAACTGACCGGAAACGCCGCGTTGCTCTGCAAAACAGAACCGCCATTCGCATGAAAGACCTCAGATCCAAAGTCCTGCAATTGACACTGGTCCTCGCAACCGCGTTGGCGGGGGCTTTCGCGGCACTTGCCATGGGCTGGCCAATTCCCTTCCTTCTCGGAAGCCTCGTGGCGACGGCGGTCCTTGCGTTGACATTCGCCGCGCGCACAGGCCGTCCGGTTTTCTTCCCCAAAACCTTGCGAGAGATGTTCATTTCCGTGATTGGCACGATGATCGGCACGACCTTCACGCCCGAGGTGTTGTCCATGGCACCAACCCTCGCTGTTACCCTTTGTGCGATGATGGGTTTTGTCGTTCTGGCGCAGGCGTCGAACTATGTCATTTTTCATTATCTGGGCGGCTATGACCGGCCAACCTCGTTCTATGCAGCTATGCTGGGCGGCTTGATCGAAGCGGTGGAAATGGGGACGAAAGCGGGTGGAGATGTCGAAACCCTGAGCATCCAGCATTTCGCGCGTAACGTTCTGGTGATCCTGATTGTTCCACTTCTTTTTTTGGTGGTGACCGGAGAAGCGGTGGGCAGTGCCGCAAGCCAGTCCTTTGAAAAGGGGACCCCCGACTGGCGGGATTGGCTGATGGTGGCTTTGATCGCTCCCGTTGGCCTTTGGATCGGCAAAGCCTCTCGTTTGCCAGCGGCCTCGTTGCTTGGTCCATTGGTATTGACGGCGTTCCTGCAATCTTCGGGAGCCATCGATCTGGGCGGGCCCCCGGCACTTCTCAACCTGGCGCAGCTAATCGTTGGCGCGAGCCTCGGCGCGCAGTTTGCCAAGACCACCCTGCGACAATTGTTGTCCGCTCTCGCGCTTGGTTTTGTATCGGTCATGGTGACGCTTGCCATTGCTTCGGGTTTCGCAATTGTGCTGGGACAGCTCCTTTCAATGTCTTTCCGAACATTGCTGATCAGTTTTGCGCCTGGCGGGGTCGCCGAGATGAGCCTGATCGCGTTAAGCCTCGGGGTTAGTCCGGTCCTTGTCTCGATCCACCATCTCTTTCGCATATTGTTCACCGTGGGTTTGGCCGGTTTGCTGTTCAAGCGGTTTGGAAATGGCTCACCAGGAACTTAAATTCACCCAATGCAACCAGACATGAAAAAAGCCAGCTGCTGTAGCCTCTCACGAAGTCCAGGGACAGACACACCACTTGCCGCGCCCAACGCCACCAGCGGAAAACGCATACCAGATGATGTCGTGCGCATTCCGAGGGGCAGGTCGCTCGTCGGCACCAGCCGCCCCGAGACCCCGGATGACGGCGAAGACCCGATCAGGAACCCCCGCGTGAAACCCTTTCGCATCGAGGCAACCACAGTCACGAACGCGCAATTCGCCGCGTTCTTTGCCGACACCAATTATTTCATCGAAGCCGAAAGGTTCGGCTTGTCCTTCGTCTTCTGGATGCAAGTGCCTGAAGGGCTTGGCCCGACATTGGGCGTCAAGGACGTCGAATGGTGGCGCCGCGTGGATGGTGCCAACTGGCGTGACATCAACGGGCCGGGTACCATGGAGGCTGCATGGGATCCGGACCATCCCGTCGTCCATATGTCGTGGAACGATGCGCAGACCTATGCCAAATGAGCCGGTGGCCGCCTGCCCACCCAGGCCGAGTGGGAACATGCCGCCCGTGGCGGGCTGGGTGACGTGCACTTTTCCGGGGGTGAACGCGAACCCGATGATGCCGATTTCCAACCCTGCAACATCTGGCAGGGCGATTTTCCCAAAACCAACAGCGCCAAAGACGGCTTCGTCACCACCGCTCCGGCCAGGTACTATGAGCCGAACGGCTATGGGCTTTACAATGTGGTCGGCAATGTTTGGGAATGGACGGCCGACGCCTATCGAATCAAATCTTTGAAGAAACACGTGCGCCAGAGGCTTGCGACGATGAAGGGCTACTAACTGTCCAAGGGCGGATCCTTCCTGTGTCACGCCTCCTTTTGCTATCGCTACAGGATCGCGGCACGGTCGGGGTATCGCCGGACAGCACCACCACCCACCAAAGTTTTCGCGTGGTCTGGCCGGAACAGGCAAGTTAACACTTCCCAGCATTCTTTCGATGATGCCGAACATTGCTGTCATGGCAAATGCCGGAAACGACGGGCCGCGCTGCAGCTTTGGCGACATCCATGAACTGCAGGATTGTGCTGTGCTCATTATCGCCAATGCCGGCTTTCGCCGGTTGTCAGCCTTTTATGCATTCCGCAGCATTTGTCATTTTGGGCTCGTTTCGGTCATCGGATGCGGCGCAGCATCCTGTGATATGTTGCGTTGGTCAACGTCGGGTTGTCGTTTTGGGAGGGCTTGGCAGATCGGAGGATCAGTCATGGAAACACCAAACTTACCTGCCATTCGCGCGCTTCGCCCTGCATGGAATAAAGGCAGCATCGTCGGACAGAAACGACCATTGAAAACGAAACATGTCTGGGCGATCCGCGTCAGACTGGAACTGGCGGAGAATCACCGAGACCTAGCGCTGTTCAATATGGCAATCGATAGTAAGCTCCGAGGCTGTGATCTGGTGAAGATGAAAGTAGTCGATGTCATGGCATCGGGCCAAATCAAAGAACGCGCTTCCGTTCTGCAAAGCAAAACCCAAAAACCGGTACGCTTCGAGATTTCGGAGGGCACTCGGGCTTCGGTCGAGAAATGGATGGAAGACGAACTCATGGTCGGCTCAGAGTACCTTTGGCCCGGTCGCTTTCACGAACGCCTTCACATCTCAACCCGCCAGTATGCTCGCATTGTCCGGGACTGGGTCACATCAATCGGCCTTGATGCAAGCGCGTATGGAACCCATTCAATGCGACGCACCAAGGTAACCCAAATCTATAAGAAGACCGGAAACCTTCGCGCAGTTCAGCTCCTGCTAGGCCACACAAAGATGGACAGCACAGTCAGATATCTGGGCGTTGAACTCGAAGACGCCCTTGCGATCGCAGAGGCCATTGAAATCTAGAAATTTGGGCCGTCTTCGCGGGCGGCCCGAACCTGCCGTTCGCGAGTGATCTGGATTGCTGCGGTGTGACTCACCATCTCTGCCTTTCGCTGCAAGTGCGCCAAAGTCCAGTTCGGCGGGGTAGTTGAAAACCGCGAGCTTAGGATGCTTTTCAAAACAGGCCTTAGAGCAACCCTCAGTTGTTGCTATGCAGATTTTCGAGAACTGAAAAGCTTGGATAGCAACCAAAATTTCCTTTTCCTCTTCAAGCATCCGCTAGAAAATGAAGTCGCTTTTTCCCAAGTCACCAAGATCGACATTCAGCAAGGTGATCGTCAAATTGTCTCCATCGTCGATTACCACATCGTTCCCGATCTGCTGCATGTGATTGGCAGCCAAATCCGCAAAGTCGACAATCTCCAGAACATCAGCAAGTTTGATGTCTTCCTTATTATTCGTGGCGTCAAAGTCCTCTATCGTGTCGTCGCCATCGCCGCTCTTGAAGATGAAGTCGTCCGAGCCAGAGCCGCCAACCAACTTGTCGTCACCTTTGCCGCCATTCAGCCAGTCACTAAAACTACCGCCGAACAGTTGGTCGTTTCCAGAGTTGCCCTCTAGTTCATCCCTATTGCGGCCTCCGTAGATTGTGTCGTTACCTTTGCCGCCCATCAGGCTATCGTTGCCAGAATTGCCTTCGATACTGTCATAACCGCTATTCCCGAACACTGTATCGTCGCCGTCATTGCCCAGAACCGTGTCTTTACCAGCGCCACTTTTGAACAGGTTGTCCTCAGACGAGCCCGTTAGATGGTCAGTTCCTGATCCTGTCACAACCGCTTCAAAGTTGATGATCTGGTCCAAGCCATGGCCCGTTTCCTGATCGGCGACACTCCCAAGGACGAGCGTCGTATCAGTGCTGCCAAGGAACTGTACCATATCAAAACCAGCGCCACCATCGAGCGTGTCATTGCCAAGGCCGCCGCTTACGGTATCGCTGCCTTCACCCGACAATAAGCTATTTGCGTTGCTATCGCCTAACAGCAGATCATTCCCGCTACCCGTTTCAACGCGCTGAATGTTAAGCAAGGTATCAAACCCGTGGCCAGTATTCTGGGCCGCCGTGATCCCTAGATCGACAGTTGTATCAATAGCGCCTTCAAACACCGCGGTACTAGAACGGTTGGCAGCTTGAGTGCCCCCATTTATCGTATCATTGCCAGCGCCACCAATAAGGATGACATTGCCAGCACCGCCATTTAGAACATCGTTGCCGCTGCCACCGTCTAGCGTATCTGCTTGATGAGAATAGCTTTCACTACCAGCATTAAGCGTGTCATGACCCGCGCCACCTAACAGTTCATTCTCATAATTTGCGCGGCCTGAGAGAACGTCATCTGCGTTGCCGCCAAGCACGTTTTCGACGAAATAAATATAGTCGAGACCTTCGCCTGTGTCTTGCGTCGAAAGGTTGCCCAGATCAACTGTAACGCTGGTCGTCATATGCGCGAAGGATATTAGATCAATCCCAGCCCCGCCATTGTATGTGTCGTTGCCATCGCCGCCACTCAGCGTATCATCGTCGTTCCCGCCAGCGAGCATATCGTTGCCGAGCCCGCCATAAAGCATGTCATCGCCGTCGCCCGAAAATAGGGTGTTACGGCCGTTGTCCCCAGTCAGCGTATCGTTGCCGCTGCCAGAGCTAATGTGATCTATGTTCCGTATAACATCGAACCCATGCCCGGTATTTTGCGCGGCAGTAACATTCAAATCAACACTCACATCGACTGTGCCATAGAATAATGCTGTGTCCGATCCGCCAAATCCATCCAGAGTGTCATCCCCAAGGCCACCCGTAATCGTGTCATGGTTCACGCCGCCGATGATCCTATTTGCTCCATCGTTGCCTATTAAAGTGCTCGACCCATGGCTGCCCTGGATATTCTCGAAGTTGAGTATTGTATCGACGCCGTGACCTGTGTTCTGCGCACCAGTGATGTTCAAATCAACAGCGACCGCGGTTGAACCTTCGAAGATCAACGTATCATTGCCAGCGCCGCCATCGAGCGTGTCATCGCCAAGCCCGCCTGTCACTTCGTTGTCGCTCGCATCCCCCGTAAGCACATCATTGCCGCTGCCTGCAATAACGTTTTCGATGTTGAGAACCGTATCGAGGCCATGACCAGTGTTTTGCGCAGCCGCAATTCTAAGATCAACGGTGGTATCAGTGCTGCCAAGGAACAGCGCGGTATCAATACCTGTGCCGCCATCAAGCGTATCGTTGCCAAGTCCGCCATTGAGCGTGTCGTTGTCCGCGCCGCCGCTCAGGTAGTTCGCAGCATCCGTGCCTGTCAGGCTATCGTTGCCGCCATCTGTCGTAATGCTTTCGATGTCGATCAAACTGACAATGCGATGCCCGAAGAATTGATCGCCGACAATCCCAAGATCAATCGTCGCATCAAACGTATCTAAGAATTCTGCGGTGTCAGAGCCCGCGCCGCCTTCAAGCGTGTCATAGCCAAACCCGAAGGGAAGCGTATCGCCGCCCTCTGCGCGCAATGTATCATCGCCTGCGCCGCCGGTCAGGCGCGTATATTGCTCGCCACTGCTGATTAAAAGATCATTGCCATCGCCGCCAGTCGCATGTCTGACGTTTAAGAGCGTATCTATGCCATGACCCGTATTTTGCGCCGTAGAGAGCCCCAGATCGACAGTGACAGCCACGCTGCCAGTGAACATCGCAGTAGCGGAGCCCCCACCGTTCAAGGTGTCGTCACCTGCGCCGCCGATCAAAACGCCACTGCCCGTCAGCACGTCATCACCGCCGCCGCCGTCGAGGGTATCAACGCCGCTAGGACCCGCAGTCAGGGTATCGTTACCAAGCCCGCCGCTCAGATGGTTATCCCCAAAGCCACCGCTCAGTGCATCGTTGCCGCTACCAGCTTCGACATTCTCGATATCGAAGAAATAGTCAGTGCCTTCGCCGGTATTTTGAGACGTGGAATTGTTGCTGAGGTCAACGGTCACAGCCGTCGTCATATGTGCAAAAGACACCAGGTCGATCCCAGTTGATCCATAAAATGAGTCTTCGCCCAAGCCGCCGATCATCGTGTCATTGCCAGCCCCGCCAGAAAATGCCGTATTGCCAGCATCGCCGATCAGCATGTCGTGGCCGCTTCCTGTCGCGAAGAACTCACCGTTGAGGAGTGTCATAACGCCAACACCGGTATCGACCCCTCCGCCAATGCTGAGGTCGATGGTGACATCGCTTGTCAGATCTGAAAAATTGATAACGTCAAAACCATCCCCTGCATCCAGCGTATCATTGCCACCGCGTCCAAAGATGATGTCGTTGCCTCCACCCGAAACGATGTGGTCCGCGCCAGTCGTACCGTAGATCGTGTCATTCCCTGTGCCGGTCTGTAGCCCTTCAATGCTGATGAATGTGTCAACGCCGTTACCCACATTCTGCGCACCCGTATTCGCCAAATCAATTGTAAGGCCTAATACCGTTTCAAAGCGCGCAAAATCAAAGCCCGCGCCTCCGTCTAAGGTATCATCGCCCAACCCACCGTTCAGCGTGTCATTGCCAAGACCACCGCTCAGCGCGTTATCGGCGCTTGTCCCGATCAACAGATCATTGCCGTTGCCGCCAGTCAGGTTCTCGATCCCGTAAAGGTAATCAACACCAGCGCCTGTGTTTTGGGTTTGGCCATTTTGCAGGCGTAAGTCGACGGTGACATTCACCGAAAGCCCCGCATAAGAGGCCGTATCAATCTCACTGCCCAACCCACCGTTCAGGGTGTCATTGCCAAGGCCACCATTGAGCGTGTCATTGCCATCATCTCCAAAGAGCACGTTGTTGCCAGCATCGCCCGTCAGGCTATCGTTTCCGTCCCCGCCATAGACGTTCTCGACACCCGTTACCGTGAGTAGGCCCTCGCCTGTAGCCTGCGCCGCGCTATTACTAAGATCGACAGTGATGTCTGCACTGCTACCTTCATATGTCAGCAGATCTATGCCAGCGCCGCCGTCAATCGTGTCATCGCCAAGACCGGCCCTAAGTGTATCGTTCCCACCGCCACTAGATAGTCGGTTGGCAAAGTCATCGCCAAAGAGCGTGTCATTTCCGGTTCCGGTCTCAACCGCTTCAATGCTGGTAAAAAGGTCATACGCACCGCCCGCAGCGATCTGGGAGTAGGATAGGTTGACGCCTGTGTTCGTGTTGTCCAAAAAGCGCACGGTGTCAAAACCAGTCCCGCCATCAAGGTTTCTAAAGCCCTGTACCACCTCGAATATGTCGTCGCCGTCACGTCCAAGGAAACTCTCGCCGCCAGAGGTGCCTTTAATCAGATCGTTGCCAGTGCCGCCCCAAACCGCTTCGACGTTGAGGATCGTATCAAGCCCGTCGCCAGTGTTTTGGGCGCCCGTGTTGTCCAGATCGACCGTTATACCTGTGGTGTTCTCCCAGAAACTGACTGTGTCAAATCCGTCGCCGCCATCAAGCGTATCATCACCACCGCGACCCATGAGATTGTCATTGCCATCGCCAGTGATGAAGTGATTGGCCACACTACTCCCTTGTAGATTGTCCCAACCTGATCCTGTCGTGATGTTTTCGATACCAGAAAGAGAGCCATTAGACTGCGATCCATATGCGAGGTCGTTGATGTCCAGAAAAACACTCGTCGACCCTTCAAAAAGCGCAGTGTCGATGCCAGCGCCGCCGAAAAGATAATCTCCCTCGTCATTGTTTGCATCGCCGCCGATCAATGTATCGTCGCCGTTGCCGCCCCGAAGCGTATCACGCCCTGCGCCGCCACGAAGGAGATCCTCGTCATTGCCGCCCTTCAGGGAATCGTTGCCGTTCCCGCCGAGCAGCGTGTCTTCGCCTTGCAAACCTTTCAGCGTATCTGCGCCGTCTAGACCGCTCAAGATATTGCCAAACCCATTGCCCGTCAGATGGTCATCGAAATTGCTGCCTGTAAGGTTCTCGACGCTCTTGATCCAGTCAATGCTCTGACCCGTGTCCTGAAAAATATTGACCGTCAGTAACGCCGTCACGCCAGCGGTCAAATCCGCGTAGCTAACCGTGTCGTCGCCGCTGCCGCCTTCTAAGCGGTTGCGGCCAATGCCGCCAAGCAGCAGGTCATTGCCAGCGCCGCCAAACAGATTGTCGTTGCCATCGAGTCCGCGCAACTCGTCGTTCCCGAATGGTAGATCGCCGCCAAATTCATCTTTCTCATTTGCATCATCGCCAAAAAGCACATCGTTACCAGTATTACCTGTGATCGTGTCATCGCCGCCAATTCCAAAAACAACGCCTTGCGTAGAAAAGGCAACGGTGTGGGTATCCGTTGGGCCCGATGCGCCCCCATCGCGATGATATGTTCCGTTGGTCAAATCCCCCAGACGGTCACTGATGGCTTCGAAATCATTTCCGCCAAACACGTCATATGCCAGATCCTGCACAGGATAGATTGTGTTAAGAACGATGTCTTGGCGATTGTTTACGTTTGCCCACTGCGCGAGCTCTGCCAAGCTGAACGGAGATGCGTAGGACCAGTCGGGTCCAGCAGGGAAAAAAGGTTCAGTTTCAGCACGGTGACGGATAATTTCAAAAGTTTGAACCAGCGAGTCGTCAGAAATCCATCCTTGGGGATAAACAGTGTATTCCAAAAATTCCAAATCACCGCCGCTATAAGTGGTCCCATAATAGGTAACCGGATCGGTGACCTCTTCGAAACGTGAGCCTCGATATTGCAGTAGAACGTTTGCGTTTACTTCGTCTTGCAGCGTATCGGCAAAATCATCGATAAATGTCTGCGCATCAAGCAATTCTTGTTTATGCGTGTATGAAGTATCACCATTTTCGATATCATTGATGACACGTACCCGTAGGGCAACCGCGGCCGTGACCATTGGAAGAAGCGCGGCCTTTTCGATTGAACCGACACTGGCGTAGTTTAGCAAGGCGGTTAAGGCGGCACCCGAACCAGTCACCGCTACGTCGCCGTTCGTAGAGTCCCCAGTTTTCAAATATCTGTGGTAATCCAGAGCAGCGTCGTCAATCTGGCTTTGAATGGCAGAGAGCTCGGTTTGGACAATTTCGCGTCTTGTCGCCTCCACCTCGGCCAGCACTTCGGTCACCAAGTCACTAAGAGCCTGAAGCTGCTCTAAAATTAGATCTTCTGGTGTAGGTTCGCCGAAACCATCAATGAATTCATAAAGGCCGTATGCTTCTTGAAAAGCGAGGGCCGCTGTATATGGATTTGCCATGATCGTGTCCTTATAGGCGCAAGGTCATTGCCCTTTGCCAAACATTTGTTGGTTCAAAAGAAAAGCCGTAAGAACGGGCCGTAAGCTTACCAAAAATTTAACAAGTGAAATACACAACGCTGCTGGTACCAGATGTTCTGGAGAACACGCGGCAGACAGTTGCTACCGGAGTTCCAATCACATATTGGTAGCAAATATTTATGAAACATTAGAAATGTTGGTATTTAATGTCAATTTGCCATCAGCTTTAGCAACTTAGGATTGTGGCGGCGGCACTTAGGTACCGCACCAGCCATCCCTTCGATTGCCAAAATTCATGGATCGCAGATTCCTATGTTTACGATGAATAGAACACATCGAAGTGTACGCGTCGAAGCCAGAAAAATCTTGATGCGTTCGATGAATGTATCGCACTCTAACTGTACATACTTAGCATTGACCACAATGGTTTTTTGCCGCCATTAGATCTGGCGCAACATTGTTGAATTCGACCACCAAATGAACGGCAGCTTTCTCGAGATTGCCCCAAAGACCGTGCAAATGAAGCGAAGGTCCGCTTTCCGCCCTTCATAACACCCTACTCCAGTTTGGAGGCTATCAAACATAATGTGCGTTATCGGTTGTGTTTACAGATGTTTCACAGCAAATAGTTGGCTTAGTTTCGCTACAGTCTACCTATTTTAGCCTCAAGGCATGAGTGAACAACGAACCTTGGGTCATTTGAGCACCAAAGCTTTATCCAACGCTGCATGCCACACCTTAAATCGCTGGGAAGTTTACGCTCCCTTTTCCACAAAATCACTCGCCAATAGCTTTAATCATGGCATCAAACGTCCGAGCTTTTTGATCGGTAGTTAAGTTTAGGGTATCGATCGTTTTTTTCGTTCCGATATTCTCGAGAACTTCAAAGCGCCAATCATCTTGCATTGTCCCATAGTGGCGCTCTGTGGTTCGTTCGTCATCGTGGCCCATGTTTAGCGACCAAGCTTTGCGCTCTTCTTGGGTCAGAGGAAGGCTATCACGGTAAGCACCGATGCTATGCTTTACACAATGCGGAGTATATTTCGCACCTGTCTGACTGCAGGCAGAAGCGAATGCTTTGGTTACTGCGTGTATTGTCGACATAACCGGAACGTGCGCAGAAGTGTATGCACTTGTGGAGACACGATGCTTCAAATGTTTCGTGGCGGGAAAGAGGGCATCTTGATCTGTAAATCCAAAAGATTTGAGCTTATTCACCCAGCCTATCACGGTTTCTTCAAAGACCTTCGGAATCGGAAACCAGAAGATATCGAGGCTCTTTCCTGCTTTGGCACGAACGATTTTTGAATGCTGCAAAATGAGCCTTCTTTCGATATCGAAATGCTCAAGACGAAGGGATATCAAGGTATCGGCTCTCAACGCTCCCAGAAAGCCAAGCGCAAACAACGCACGAGCGCGCTCGTCGACCAAGGATTTAGATGGCATTGCTTTCAAGAGGTCCTCGGCTTCTAAGATTGTTGGAAAATCCTTTTTTTGACCTGCGCTGATTGCGCTACAACTGCTTTAGGGAGCTTGAGATATCCATCAAAATCCCTTGGCAGGCGTCGATAGCCATCTTGTTTTAAAAGCCAATCGAAGAAACCAAGTAAATGCGAGACCGTGTGTTTTATCGAAGACGCTGACAGACTGTCTTCCATATCGATACGCGAACGCCGTTTCAGCTCTTCGCGCACTGAAGCAAAGTCATCCGTAGTAAGCTTAGGAAACGGCTTTCCATCTAGAGTGTTCTTAAAGAACCGAATTGCGGCAGGGTGCTGATCAGTCGTTTTGTACTTGAAGCAACCTGCATAGGTTTGCCATCTATGAATGATCCTGTCGTTCGCACCGTAGAAAAACCCGGCAACTTTTTCATCGATACTACAAATACCCCCACGCTCTGAACTGTTCCCTTCGCGAACTCATCAAAGTGCCCCAATTGCTCGGAATTTGCTTTGGCGCACATTTTCTAGGCCCGCCGTTGTTCAAAGTCGCAAGGTTGGCGCTCGCGACCCCTTGAGAACATATCTTGCGCCCAAAGACGTTTTGGGAATTGCAAAAGCTCCAACATCACGCATCCGCCTCTGATTTAGGGTCGATGCGAGCAGCGCCCGCCCAAGTATTGAGGTCGTGACCGTGATAGATAAACTTGCGGCCAAGCTTGTAGTAAGCTGGCCCCATTTTCTTTTGCCGCCACTGCGCGAGCTTTTCACGGTTCCCTATGAGATCGAGTTCTGAATCACCCAACACGTATGTTCGGCCATCCTCGAAGAGTTTGGGCATTGGTGATGTTCCTTGCGTTGCGTTCAGTTGCAACGAAGGAATGCGGCCTAAACTACGCCGAAGGGCGGCCCCCGATTTAGAAATCTGGGGCCATAAAGCTTTGATCTGTAAGTAAAATGAATTTGACCGCCCTGATCGACATATGCTTTCGACGTGCCCTTTGGGCAGTTTTCGCTTAATGTGCGCTCGAAAAGTTCAGCAAGATGCAGAACATGGAAACCTTGATCTGGGTACTCTTCACTGTAGTCGATCGCTAGCCCCAGATGAACAACTCCGCGATAGGTGTTCCAGTTCTTCCTGAGTGTATCAATATCTTTGGCTCCTCTGGTATTGGTTCTTCGGGCGTCATCGCTCACCTGTTCCAAAATTCCACCGAACGAGTGTAAGCCTTCGAATTTTTCATCTTGAACAGTATGGAAAATTAGCAGTCCTATGTGCTCTGCTATGTTCAATTTAAGCTCGTTTTTGCTTTCGAAACGCTGGCCGGTTTGAGACAACTCAAAACCCGCCTCGTGTCGCTCTGTAGTAGAGGACGCAATCCATTCTACGAACTCGGCGTTTTTAGGATCCTGCATCCAATCATTTCCGAACTCGCGATTCAATTTGTCGAGTCGAGCAGATTCTATATCCGCTTGATGCTCCTGATCGCTTTCAGGCGTTCTGAATTGTTAGGTTCGCTCAAGCCAAGCCTTAGAAATTCTATCAATTCAAGCTCTGGTTCATTAATAGGAACTATTGGCATTCAACTACTCCCTGGGCTTGATGCCCCTCAGTAAACTCCGCCCAGCGCTCCATCAGAGCCCGCCGCTTGTCCAGCAAATCAGACCTCGCATAGGCCCTCTAAACATCTGAGCCAACTCGATGTGCAAGACACATTTCAGCGACTTCACGAGGCGCATTGGCAACCTCAGACGCCTAATCGCGAAATGTAGAGCGCAGACCATGCACCGTCGCATCTTTCACGGTCATGCGCCGCAACAGCATCAGCATCGACATATTCGACAATGGGTTGTTTCGTTTCTGGCCCTCGAAAACGTAGTCTGATTGCATCGCCTTTAGCGGCTCGATGATAGCAATCATTTCATCAGTCAAAGGAATGCGGTGTTCTTCGCCTGTTTTCATCCGTTCAGCAGGACACGTCCAAAGCCGTTCTTCAAAATCAAATTCTTCCCATCTTGCCCCAAGGACTTCGCCAGTCCTTGAGCCAGTCAGACAAGTGAACATCAACGCCTTTGCCGCCATAGCAGGACGGGTTTGCAATTCGGCATAGAACGCAGGCACATCTTGCCAGCCCATCGCGCTATGACGTTTCACCTTTGCTTTGACTTTGGGGAGAGCTCCAGCGTCTTTAATCGCCGTGACGGGATTTTCGCCACTCCGAAATCCCTTTGACCGCGCCACGTCTAATACTGTTTTGATCCGTTGGGCCAGTCGTTTCGCGGTTTCATGCTATTCGGTCCAGATCGGCGCAAGGCACATCATCACTTCGGGTTGGTCGATGCTATCAACCGGCATTCTCCCGATCTTGGGAAACGCGTAGTCGCGCGATGTGTTGATCCACTGTTGCCCGTGCTTGACGTTCTTCCAAGTCGGCATCCGATCAATGTGGACTTGTTGTGCCACCTCTTCAAAGGTTGGTACCTCTTGGCGCGCATTGAACCGAGGGTTCAAACCTTGCTTGGCCATACGGCGATATTCCAGAGCGCGTTCTCTTGCTTGGTTGATCGTGATAATATCAGCCCCGCCCAAACAAAAATCAGTCCTAAGCGGCGCGCCTTTCTTATTTTTCTGCCCTTTGACGACAACGCGTACAATCCAGCGCCTTGCCCCCGACGGATCAACGACGAGATAAAGACCGTTGCCATCACCATGCCGCCCAGCGCTAAGGTTCTCGACCAGCTTCTTATCAGCTTTCCAGATAGCGCCATTCAAAATACCACATTCTCTACCACTCAAGGAAGGAATACTGACCTTACCGAAAGAAACTCAAGGCAACACAACAGCAGCCCTAAATGCTAGCAAACAAAAGAAAAAGGCCACCCAAGGCGACCTGATCAAACTTGACTAAATTGGATAGTGGCGGAGGCTCAGTCCGTATGCCCTCTGTTTTTAGGCGTTCATCCACATTCTCCAATATTCAATAAACATTTTTATATTCAGTATGTTAAATTCATCTCAAACCATTGACGTTCACGTAAGTTCATCCTAAATCTAACCCAAGTGTGGGAACATATGTGGGAACGCTATGAAACTGAGCGCTAGAAAAGCAGAGACCGCACTTGCTGGGCGTCACGGCGATGGGCGAGGACTTTTTCTTTATGTGAAGCCCACAGGCGCGCGCTCATGGGTTCTCCGGTATCAAGTAAATGGGCGACGCCATGACCTTGGTCTGGGAGCCTATCCTGACGTGACCTTGGCAATGGCACGCCAAAAAGCGACCGAAGCAAGGCGGGTGATCTTAGAAGGGGATGATCCAATAGCCAAACGCCGCCAAGCCCAACCCAAAACCTTCAAAGACGCCGCCCTTGAATTGATTGAAAGCAAACGGTCTGGATGGAAGAACGCAAAACACGCTGCGCAATGGACGTCTACGCTAGAGGCTTATGTTTTCCCCAGCCTTGGCCAGATGCAGGTTACAAAAATCTCCACTGCTGATGTAATCGCCGCGCTAAAGCCGATTTGGTCACAAAAGCCCGAAACTGCAAACCGCGTGCGCCAACGGATCGAAGCGGTTTTGGACTACGCGTCCGCACTGGGCATACGTGAAGGCGACAACCCCGCCCGTTGGCGTGGACACTTGGATAACCTGCTACCAAAACCAACGAAGGTAAGAGCCGTCAAACATCACCCTGCCCTGCCCCATGCCGAAATTGCCGACTTCATGGCTGCACTATCAAACCGCAAAGGTGTTTCTGCACGGGCGCTGACCTTTACCATCCTAACTTCCGCACGGTCGGGGGAAACCCGTGGCATGACTTGGGCAGAAGTTGACTTGGAAAACCGCGTCTGGACTATCCCCGCCCAGCGCATGAAAGCAGGCAAAGAACATCGCGTTCCCCTGACACGCTTCGCCCTTGCCCAACTTGGACCGCGTGGCCAAGACATTGATCTGGTCTTTGGCAGTGAAACAAAAGTAGGCAAGCCAATATCCGATATGAGCATGACCGCCCTATTACGCCGGATGGACTATAACAACATCACTGTTCACGGATTTCGTTCCACATTCCGCGATTGGGCAGGTGAAACCACCAGCTTTCCTCGCGAGGTAATTGAGGCAGCGCTGGCGCATGGAATCAAGAACAAAGCCGAAGCCGCCTATGCGAGATCCGATCTTTTCGAAAAGCGCCGAATGCTTATGGAAGCATGGGTCAACATGGCAAAATCGAAAGATCAAACGTCAAACGTCGTTGCTATTCCTTGATCAACTTAGTCGAAACAACCGTAGCTTTCGAGAATTGAAAAAACAAAAAAACTTGTTGTGAGTTTCAATTTGAGACCTCAGCGTTTGCATATTCAGATCATTGTGACCAGCGATGTGGTCCGGTGACTTCAAGGTCTGTTGTGCGCTCGAAGCTGCCATTCAATTCTAAGTTGCAAATGCTTGCCCTTCACCGCTCTGCTAAACCTTTGTTTACGCGCCCAACAAATATCCGAAATGCCGATCATTGTTTTTGATGATGATAGTGCCTTTAGCAAGTTGCCAAACCGACGCATATCACAAATCCAAGAAGGCGGCTCAAAAAAATCATGCGCCTGTATTGTCTGATCTCGCTTAAAGCTTTGCAGCGATTTCGCCTTTAAGTCAGTAGAATATCTAATAGGCATGATGGGCCGAATTGGAGAACAAATTCATTTCGCTGGCACCTTGACCTTCCAGTAGCTGGAAGCCCCATATTGAAGTAATCCAGAGCGAAAGGCCTCATTATGGAAAGCCAAAAGACACTATCATTCAATGTTGGTGAAATGAACTGCGCGTCTTGCGTGGGGCGAGTAGAGAAAGCCTTGCAAACGGTACGGGGGGTTAAAAGCGCTCAAGTAAATCTTGCCTCAGAATCCGCCACAATCGATGTATCAAATGATTTCAGAGCCAGCGACGCTTTTGAAGCATTGAAGGTTGCAGGCTACCCAGCGGAATCTCAGGTATATCGTTTTGACATCGAGAACCTGTCCTGTGCGTCTTGTGTGGGCCGCTTGGAGAGTGCCCTGGCAAACACCCCTGAGATTCTGTCTGCTGACGTAAATCTCGCACAGGAACAGGCAACTATTCGTGTCCTTGGAACAGCGCTTTCGCCCGCTGACATTTCTCAAATTGCAGGGGATGCGGGCTATCCGGCAAGCCTCGTGAAAGGCCAAAACGCTGACGGTGCCAAGGAAGATCGTAAAGCTGCAGAAGCCGATAATCTTCAGCGAATGACGGTATTGGCCGCCGTGCTGACTATACCAGTCTTCATTCTCGAAATGGGGAGCCACATGGTTCCTGCAATCCATGCGTGGGTCATGAATTCGCTTGGAATGGGTGTTAGTTGGTCCATCCAATTTGCTCTAACGACGATCGTTCTGGCTTGGCCTGGGCGGCAATTCCTTCTCAAAGGCTTTCCCGCGCTCGTTAAAGGAGCGCCTGACATGAACTCGCTTGTTGCGCTTGGATCATCTGCCGCTTGGGGGTTTTCCACAGTTGCACTTTTTGCGCCGGTGCTTTTACCCGAGGGAACGCGCGTGGTCTATTTTGAAGCGGCTGCGGTGATAGTGACTCTCATTCTATTGGGGCGCTTCCTCGAGGCGCGCGCCAAAGGGCGCACGGGCCAAGCCATTCGCAAGCTTGTTGGATTGAAAGCAAAGACTGCGCAAGTGGAACGCGATGGTCAAATGGTTGAGGTTCTTGTCGATGATATTGTCATTGATGACCTAATCCAGGTCCGACCGGGCGAAAAAATCGCGGTCGACGGCATTGTTGTTCAGGGGCAATCTTACGTCGACGAAAGCATGATTACGGGCGAACCTGTTCCTGTGGAGAAATCCGCAGAGGCTGAAGTTGTTGGCGGCACAGTCAACGGCACTGGCGCTTTGACGTTCAGGGCCACCAAAGTTGGCGCAGACACAATGCTGGCGCAGATCATCCGAATGGTTGAAGAGGCACAAGGAGCGCGGCTGCCAATCCAAAACTTGGTCAACCGTATCACGCTTTGGTTTGTTCCCGCTGTCATGGGCGTTGCCTTGGCAACCGTTTTAGCGTGGCTTCTGTTTGGTCCAGACCCTGCCCTAAGCTTTGCACTGGTTGCAGGCGTTGCTGTCCTGATCATTGCCTGTCCCTGCGCAATGGGTTTGGCGACACCAACGTCTATCATGGTTGGGACTGGCCGTGCGGCTGAACTTGGTGTGTTATTCCGGCGCGGCGAGGCGCTACAGACATTGAGTTCCGTACATACAATTGCTTTGGACAAGACCGGCACGTTAACGCAAGGCCGTCCAGAATTGACGGAGCTTACCATCACCAATGGTTTCGAGGAGGCAGAGGTACTGCGCCTTGTTGCGTCAGTTGAAGCGATGTCCGAGCACCCAATTGCGCAGGCGATTGTGCAGCGCGCTGAACGAAGCGGCCACGCGCTGGCGGAGATAAAAGACTTCACCTCCATGACTGGCTACGGCGTCAGCGCCGTCATTGAAGATCGCAAGGTGGTTGTTGGCGCAGATAGGCTAATGACCCGCGAAGGAATTGTGCTGGACGGCGTTCAAGGGGTTGGCGACAGGCTTGGACGCGAAGGTAAAACACCGCTTTATGCGGCAATTGACGGACATCTCGCCGGGGTCATAGCGGTGTCAGATCCGATCAAAACAAGCACTGCAGAAGCAATCGCGGCATTGCACGATCTCGGTCTTGAGGTCGCGATGATAACAGGCGACAACAAAGAGACAGCGCAGGCAATAGCCGCAAAACTTGGTATCGATAAGGTCGTTGCCGAAGTTTTGCCGCAAGGCAAAGTGGCTGCAATCGAAGACCTGCAGGCAGGGGCACGCACGGTCGCCTTTGTCGGAGATGGTATCAACGATGCGCCGGCACTCTCGCGCGCTGATGTCGGGATCGCGATTGGCACAGGTACTGACGTTGCAATTGAAACAGCGGATATTGTGCTCATATCAGGTGATCTAAGAGGGGTTGTGAATGCTCTGCGTGTTAGCCAAAAAACCATGCGCAACATTCGCCAGAACCTGTTCTGGGCATTCGGTTATAACGCATTGTTGATCCCTGTCGCGGCGGGTGTGTTCTATCCTGTTTTTGGATTGATGCTGTCACCTGCACTTGCGGCCGGTGCTATGGCTCTTTCTAGCGTGTTCGTTTTGTCCAACGCGCTTCGCTTGAGATGGATCGCGCCTGCTATCGTGGAAACCCACTCTAGCACCAATGCGGCCCATAGCTTTGTGCCAGCGACAATAGAATAGGAGCACTGTGATGAATATCGGGGAAGTCGCGAAACACGCAGGGTTGCCACCAAAAACGATACGGTATTACGAGGACATCGGCTTGGTGACGCCCTTGCGAGACAGCAACGGATATCGAAGCTTTCGCGAGAATGATCTGCACAAGCTCGCGTTTATCGCCCGCTCCCGCGCGCTCGGGTTTACGATAGAAGACTGTCGTAACCTCCTAGCACTTTGGGATGATGACAAACGCGCAAGTGCGGATGTGAAAGAAATCGCGAAGGAGCACCTCGCTCAGATCGAGAGCAAAATTGCGGATTTGCAGGCAATTCAAAGCACTCTCACGCATTTGGTACAAGAATGTGCGGGTGATGATCGCCCCAACTGCCCTATCTTGGAAACGTTGGAAACATTCCCGTCTTTGTAACGAGCGAAGGAAAACGAGATCACGATAAAGTTGACAACCTTCCAGCGCTGGATGGATTGACAGGTTCTCTAAAGTCTCTCAAGTGTTTGGTATGAACATGAAAATGGAAAACATCTTTGCGTCAGGGCTGAAGGCAATTGCTTGCTTCGCAATTGTTTTTTCTTTGGTGTTTTCTTCATCCTCGGCATCGCATGCCGCGAGCGGTGCGCACGCAAATCATCATGCTTTCGCTTCGAATGCCAGCCAATCACATGCGGGCCATTCCCATGCGGGTTATTCCAGTGGCGAAATGACGTTGGCTCCTGATCAGATCGATACCGAGCTCTCTGATAAGAACCAAACCTCTGGGAGTTGTTGCAGCGGCATTTGTGTAACAGCGGTGTTAGATGAGACGATTTCGATCGTTTTTCGGCGCGCGCAATCCGCCAAATTCCTGATTTCGAATTTACAGACAGCTTCTATCGAACCCTCTGGCTTCCTACGCCCTCCCCAATATCTGATCTGATTTAGGCCCCAAATGGGTCTTCGCGTCGCGCATGATTTGCGTGAGCCCAATGTCTATCAATCAGGTTTTGATCATGAAAATCCACCTTCTTACAGGGGCTTCGGCCCTTGCACTAAGCGCATGCGCTTACAAGCCGACGCCGCTGCCCGACGTGGCTAGGCAACAAGCTGTGACGAACACTGCGGTATCCTCACCCCTAAGATTTCGAGATCCCTTAGCTGGATTTACCTTTCGCGCGCCGACTGACCCTCGAGATTGGCGAACAGTCAACGAAGAACAGACGGAGGGTCACTGATGCGGCTTTCAAAATTCCCACTTGCCGTTGGCATTCCATTGGTTCTTGGCGCATGCGCAGCGACCATCCCCTCTGCCTATACGCAGCCAAAAGCAGGGTTCGCGACTGTGTCCAGCATGACGGCGGCTGCGATCGGAAAACGTAGCGCGTTTGCAATAACGCAATCCGAGAACTCTGAGTTGAAAAAGCAAGTTCACGGCATGGCACACCGCAAGACTATATCCGCCGACACGGCTGTACAGATTGCTCTTTTGAACAACAAAGGGTTGCAAGCGTCGTATGCGAATGTCGGTCTATCTGCTGCGGATGCATGGCAAGAACTGACGCCTGAAAATCCTGTTGTCTCAGTAGGGTTGCTTGGTATCGCAGCGCCCGAGCTAGGTGCCTATCGTGCGATTGAAAGCCTAATTCGGGCAAATATTCTGGATGCCACCACGCGCAAACAGCGCCTGGCCATTGCGGATGCGAATTTCCGACAAGCACAGATGAGTGCAGTAAACGACACGCTAACCTTAGCCAACGAGGTTCGCCAAGCGTGGATAAACGCGGTCGCTGCGTTTGAAACAGCGAGTTATCTCAAACGCGCGAAAGCGACGTCTGATGCGGGATCTGAGCTAGCCCGTAAACTCGGAGAAACAGGGGCGCTCAATAAGGCTGGTCAGGCGCGTGAGCATGCGTTTAATGCAGAGCTGGCAGGACAGCTGGCGCGTGCCCGCTTGAATGCTGCCAATGCCAAAGAAGAGCTCACACGATTGATGGGTCTCTGGGGCGCTGACGTGACTTATTTTGTTCCTGACGCATTGCCTGCACTGCCGCGTTCTATCGGCCCCGTCACAAATATTGAAGGCAAGGCGCTGCATAGCCGCGTAGATCTGCGCGTCGCCAAATTAGGTTTGGAAGCGCAGGCAAAGGCGTTTGGACTGACCGATCAAACGCGGATTGTAAGCGATCTTGAAATTGTTGGCGGTGCAGAGCTCGAACGCGAAGTAGGCGGGGCAGGTGGCATTGAGAAAAGCGTGACACCGCAAGTCGAGTTGGAGTTCGCAATTCCAATTTATGACACAGGTGAGGCGCGCATGCGCAAAGCTGAGTTGATGTATTTGCAGGCCGCAAACGTCCTTGCAGAAAAGGCGGTCAATATCCGTTCCGAGGCAAGAAGCGCAGAGACCTCCTATCACGCCTCCTACAAGATCGCGCGGCACTACCGCGATGTTCTTGTTCCACTTCGCGAGACTGTCGAGGAGCAAGGGCTGCTCTCCTACAACGGCATGATCACCAACACCTTCGAGCTTTTGACGGACGTGCGCGAAAAGCTCAGCGCGTCCCTCGAAGCGGCAAATGCAAAGCGTGATTTCTACATGGCTCAAGCGGATCTCAATGCCGCGATCTATGGCGGCGGTGCGGGTAGCTCTGGCGGCAGCGAAGCAAGCGCATCTCTGTCCGCTGGCGGCGGCGCAGGACATTGAAAGGAAAATGATATGATTAATCGACGTCAACTACTCGGAGCAGGCGTTACTGGCGCTGCACTGGTTTCCTCCCAAGCTTGGGGCAAGACCACAAACATGGGCCTACCTGAAGCGGCTCAAATGGACACCGCTGAAACGGCCATAACCAAACACCCTTCCTCGGGGCCTGATTACAATCCTGTGGTGACACTGAACGGGTGGACTTTGCCATATCGGATGAACAATGGCGTGAAGGAATTTCACCTCGTTGCTGAACCCGTTGAGCGAGAACTGGCAGACGGAATGATTGCGCATTTGTGGGGGTATAATGGTCAATCGACTGGTCCAACCATAGAAGCCGTTGAAGGTGATCGGGTCCGCATTTTTGTCACCAACAAATTGCCTGAACACACAACTATTCATTGGCATGGGCTGATCCTTCCATCAGGCATGGATGGGGTCGGCGGGTTGAGCCATCCGGGCATCCCGCCGGGCAAAACATTCGTTTATGAATTTGATCTGACCAAATCAGGCACCTTCATGTACCACCCGCACGCCGATGAAATGGTGCAGATGGCAATGGGAATGATGGGCATGTTTGTTGTTCATCCAAAAGACCCAGACTTCATGCGCGTGGACCGTGATTTCCTGATCATGCTGAATGCGTTCGACATTGATCCGGGCACATATGTGCCGCGCATCATGACGATGGCGGACTTTAATTTGTGGACATGGAACAGCCGAATTTTCCCCGACATTGACCCCTTGGTTGTGAATAAAGGCGACAAAGTCCGCGTGCGGGTTGGTAACCTGACAATGACGAACCATCCGATCCATATGCATGGGTATGATTTCAAGGTGACCTGTACAGACGGCGGCTGGGTTCCAGAGGCCGCGCAATGGCCCGAAGTCAGCATCGATATTCCGGTGGGCGCTATGCGGGCCTATGAATTTGTCGCCGAACATCTTGGGGACTGGGCAATCCACTGCCACAAGTCCCATCATACAATGAACGCTATGGGTCACGATGTGCCGACGTTCATCGGGGTAAACAAGAAACCTTTGACCCAAAAAATCCGCGAATTTCAGCCAGAATATATGCCTATGGGCACGGCTGGGATGGCCGACATGGGCGTTATGGAAATGGAACTGCCAGACAATACGGTTCCCATGATGACCGGTTGGGGTCCGCACGGACCAATTGAAATGGGCGGCATGTTTTCCGTTGTGAAGGTGCGCGATGGCATTGATGCAGACGATTACTCCGATCCGGGCTGGTACGAGAACCCTCCTGGCGAGCAAGCCTATGAATGGACCGGCGAGCTTCCTGAATTCGCCTCCAATAACAGCCCGAAAACCCTGCTGACACCAAAGCCAACCCAAAAGGGTTAGTGCGGTCAAAATTCCGAATTCAACAACTAACAAGACTGGATAAATGATGAAAAACCTACTTTTGACAACTGCCGTGACCCTAGCGCTAACGACACCAGTATTCGCAGGTGAAGGCCACGGCGAAGCGAAAACAGATCAGACCCATGACATGGCCGAAACCGTTGCGGAATACACGAAAGGCAAGGTCAAAAAGATCAACGAAAAAACAGGTAAAGTGACCATTGTTCATGGCCCTTTGGTTAAACTTGATATGCCCGCAATGACGATGGTGTTTCGCGCAGAAAAAGCAATGATCGCCAAAATGTCCGTCGGTCAAGATATCGAGTTCGTGGCCGACCGTGTGAAAGGCAAGCTTACTGTCGTTGAGCTAAAATAACGCGCTTTAGAGAGCGCGCGAACCGCCGCGCGCTTTCTTTGACAGTTGACCTTCCACCTACAGGAACCCGCAGGTTCAATGCACGACAATTGTTTGAGTAAACAAAAAAGGACATACCCTTGAAACCGAACCAGACCCGCCGCGAATTCCTGCTTGGCAGCACTGCCCTCGCCTTGACGTTGTTCTTTGGTTCGAGAGAGCCGTTACACGCGCAATCCAGCAGTTCATTTGACACTCCTGTCGCGATCCCGCCAGAAGATGGCGGCACGTTGGTAGACGGCGTTAGAGAGTTCACGCTGAGCCTTCAGAGCGGGAAGACAGAGTTCTTTGAGGGTGTTCAAACCGATACAATGGGGATCAATGGGAGCTACCTGGGCCCCGTTCTTCGGATGCGGACGGGCGAAACGGTCAGGTTTGATGTGACCAATACCCTAGCAATTGAATCAACGTTGCATTGGCACGGACTAAACCTGCCAGCCAGCACTGACGGCGGGCCGCATCAACCTATTGAGCCCGGCGGCACTTGGTCACCAAGCTTCAAGATTCACGACGTAGCATCCACAATGTGGTATCACTCCCATCAACTGCACCAGACAGCCTCGCAAGTCTGGGCAGGGCTCGCAGGGATGATCATCATCGACGATGAGGTGAGCGACGATTTGGATATTCCTTCAACCTATGGCGTCGATGATATTCCACTTGTTCTGCAAGATCGCCGGTTTAATCGTGACGGATCGATGCCCTATGAAGCCTCAATGCACGACGAAATGGCGGGCATGTCGGGGAATGTCCCTCTCATCAATGGAACGGTTCGCCCGTACGTCGACGTATCAACTGAGAAGCTTAGACTTAGGCTGTTAAACGGCGCAAACGCCAGCATCTACAATCTGGCTTTTTCCGATGGGCGTTCGTTTGTCCAAATCGCCAGTGATGGGGGCTTTTTGGGGCAACCCGCTGAAATGTCCGAACTGCTGCTCGCACCGGGTGAGCGCGCTGAGATCATAGTCGATTTTACTCAAAACGAGAGAGTAATTCTTGAGAGCAAAGCACTGGGTGGTCGCCGAGGCGGCGGGCAAGGTATGGGCATGGGGGGCGGCATGATGATGGCCGAGCAAAACCCCCAATTCCAGCTTGTCGAATTTAGAGCGGCAGACACGTTGGAGCCGTTGGCCGAGGTGCCAGATAAGCTGGCCGAGCTACCAAGAATCTCGGAAACGCAGGCCACTAAGACACGCGAGTTTCTGCTTGAAATGCCAGGAATGGGTCCATTGCGGATGTTGGGAATGGGTGGTGGCTTCACCATCAATGGCAACGCGATGAAAATGCGACGCGTCGATGAAGTCGTTAAATTGGGCGAAACCGAAATCTGGGAAATCGTCAACGCTGGACCAATGATCCACCCATTCCATATTCATAATACGCAATTCAGGCTGCTAGACAGAGACGGCCTGTTACCTGGCCCAAACGAAGCGGGACTAAAAGATACAGTTGTTGTTTTTCCCGGGGAAAGAGTGCGGCTGCTGGTGCGGTTTGACCACTACACCGACCCAGAGCGCCCCTACATGTACCACTGTCACATTCTTGAGCACGAAGACGCAGGAATGATGGGACAGTTTACAGTGGTCTAATTTGAACCGCGCTTGAAACTAACCAAAGGTAGCTATCTAAATGAAAAAATCGATCGTAATCATCGCAATCCTTGTCACCGTAGGAGCGGGCTATGCAATCTGGAAAGGTGCAGATGCAGCAGATCAAAAGACTGCACAAGCGCCTGAAACAGGGGCTGCATTGGTAGAGGTAAAGTTGCCCGGCACGCTTTCGCAAAATGCTGAAATCGGAAAGGCTGCCTTTGAAGCAAAATGTTCCGCCTGCCACGGTGCAAACGCTGCGGGGCAAGACGGCGTTGCGCCACCGTTGGTTCACAAAATCTATGAGCCTGGGCATCATGGTGATGAGAGCTTTCAGCGGGCTGCAGCCAATGGGGTTCGCGCGCACCATTGGCGGTTCGGTGACATGCAGCCCGTTGAGGGCGTAACCCGAGGCGACGTCACGATGATCATCGCATACATTCGCGAACTACAACGCGCCAACGGCATCTACTGATGGCCGATCACCCTAAACAACATGAGGTATTACGATGAAGTCCTTAATCTTAGCAGGCATGATTGGAATTTTGGCAACGGGAGCGTTTGCACATTCGCCGCTGACAAGCACAACGCCGCAAAATGAAACGGTTGTAACGGAGGTGCCAGAAGAAATCATGTTGAATTTCAAAGGTAAAATCCGCCTGACCCGCGTCGAAATGATCCATTCCGAGACGTCTGGTGTTAATCTTGATTTGAGCAGCCACAAGGGATTTGTTTCAGAATATGTGGTGCCATTACAGGATATGGGCGATGGGCATTATCTTATCGAATGGCGTGGGCTTGGCGCTGATGGGCATGCACTGAACGGCTCGTTTAGCTTTACGGTTCAATAAGATGCCAGACATTTGGGGAATAGCGGCGAGCACTTCCAAGTTCGCACTTTATCTGGGCATTTTGACCGCAGCCGGATCAGTTATCATGGCTTTGGCTTTTCGGTTAGAAGCGTATCGCCGCGCGGCGGTTGGATTTGCTTCAATCGGCATACTGGCTGCACTTCTGGCGTTCTCGTTGCGCGGTGCCCTCTTGACGGGCGACGCCAGTGGCATGTTCGATTTGGAAATGCTGGCACTGCTTTGGGGCACTCCTATCGGAACGGCACTTGCATATCGGCTCATTGGGCTTGGACTCTTGATCCTGGGTTTATTCATGGGGCGAAAGGGCCTTTGGCTTGCTCTGTTTGGCGGCATCTTAGCGCTCTGGTCCTTTGATCACGTGGGGCATATTCCAGATCGCGACAGCGTGCTTCTGAATATAGCTTTGACTTTCCATTTGATTGCGATTGCCTTCTGGATTGGCATTTTGATGCCACTCAAACGATTGGCCTCTCAGAAGGAAACTTGGGCACAAGCAGCGGATATTGGCCATAGGTTTGGACAGTACGCGTCAGTGGTTGTACCGTTATTGATCGTTGCGGGGGGATATATGGGCTATCACCTTGTTGGATCAATTTCCGCGCTGCTAACGACTGGCTATGGTCAGGCTTTGCTTCTAAAAATATTGCTCGTTACTATTTTGCTCGGCCTTGCTGCGGCCAATAAGCTGAGATTTATTCCAAAGCTCCGAGCCAGGGACGAAAATGCGGCGCATCACCTTGTTCAGTCTATCCGCATTGAATGGATCGTTATACTATGTGTGCTTGGCGTAACGGCGGTTCTTACGTCCAATTTAACCTTGCCTATGTAGGGCCTGAATTCGTTCTTATGTTATAGGTTTGGGCCGAGAGCCAGGACTTAGAGCCTCGAAGAGTTGGAGAAGCCGTTCTGGTCACGAGGGCAATAATTGTCTCAGCGACTTAATCTGCGACTCAAGCCCAAGATGCCCACAATACGCTAGGATCTGGATTCATGGTAAGTAAAGGGCGCGCGCAGCGTGAGCGAAAACTGAAAGGAACACTTTCGAGCATCTGCAATATCGAGTTGCGACGCGGAAGCAGTCTTTCAACCCATCGAATATGAATTCGATCTAGTTGCGGCGCTTGTAGCGATGCTTATCGTACATTAACAGATTCTTGCGTTGTTTCCGCCCTGGGATACTTACGTGTATTCCGATGTCAGAATGCAGCGATTAGGAACTCTGGATTATCCGAGACTGCGCCGAAATCGCGTGTTTGAATTCTAAAATCACCAAAGCCGAAGTTGACGCAATCATTTATTGATTTGTTTGATTTGAAACCCGGCGAATTCGCTCTACCTAAAGCCTAGAACTAATAGTTGAGGAAAGGAGGAAGCCAGTTTTGAACACACTAACTTTTGCCGTAGGCCCATAAAAAAAATTCAACCTTAACTTGCAACGTGCACGAGCGAACACCACATGTCTGCCACCCCACCCAAAAGGCACAACATATGGCGTCGTATAACGGCTTTCTCAGAAAATCCCCATCGCATCGGTTGATGACATTCTTTCAATCTAAAGGCCTCCAAGCGCCCGACGGTTTTGATTGGGCAAGCGAAGGTCGCGGTACTGCGCTGGTGGCTTCAATCGAAAGCCTTTTGTCAGACCTTACAGATCGCCAGCAAGACGCTTTGAAAGCCGAACTTGACCACCTCGCCAGCTTGGCAAACAGCAACGGGTTATTGAGCGCCGAACAAATATGCGCTGGGCAGAGTATTGATCTGGAAGGCTTGGAAGGCGTTGAAGACGTGCTGCTCTTGCTTGCGATCCAGTACCCACACCTGCTTGATCGCGTCTCTGCGCAAGCGTCCCTGATGCAGCGCACAGGCGGCAAACAGTGGTCAGCCTTCCAATTTGAAGACGACGGCAAGCCGTGGGCCATATCCAGCACAGCGGCGCGCGAAGGGTTTCTGAACGAGGCAATTGCAATCCTTGAGCTGCCCACCCATCGCAAACGCGAAGCTGACTGGTTCAAGGTCATTCGTTTGCACCCGATCACAGGCGAAGAGATCGAAATTCTGCAAGCGACGATCTATGTCGAGGAACGCGCCGAAAGCGAACTCGCCTTTGGCCCCTCTGATACGCTTGAACGCCAAATCGTGCCGAAGGTTCTGGAAGTCGGTTTAGCTTGCAATGCGCAAGACCGCGTTATCGAAATCTGTGCTAAAGGCGGCAAAGAAGTACGCGACCAATACGCGAAAGCCTTTGCCAAGCACTTCGCTCCTGAAAGCGAGACGCCTGTTGAAACGCCGCGCCGTGACGTCCTGCTAGACAAACTGCGCAGCGCACCAAAATTCGACATTGAACCAGCGGACGGGATTGAACGCATCGAAGTTTCTGCACTCGACTTCTTTGCGACGGGTGGCGGCTTTTCACGCTTTGAACGACGCGGCGACGGCGAAACACTGTATCAATTCTTAGAACGCCGCTTTGGCACAGCGTCCCCATTAAAAGCGAGCGGTTGGCAAATTGTAAGTGCTACGATCCGTATTGTTATCGCGGCGCGCGACAGCAAACGACGCAAAACGCTAACCGTGACTTTGAGAACGCCCAACACAACAACCCTGCCCAACAAGACAGAAACAGACCGTCAATTTGTTTTCGACTTGCTGGAACGCTGGCAGCTTATTGCGCCACCTCCCAAGGATGAATTCGTTCTAGAGGACGTATAATTGGGCGCTATCGAAACGCTTTCAGGCATCATCGCCCAGCGCGGCAAGGCGTCAATTGGGTTCTTTCAAGGTCAGTCAGGCTTTGAACAACTCGCCGAAACAGGATTGGTCCGCGAACGTGGGATTGTGCAATCCATCATTTGCGATACTTGCGATGATCCTCACGACGCCGAAGTCGTCTATGCCGATGGGGCATATGGTTTTTTTTGTAGCGAAGCCGGGTTTGTTCCATTGGACACACGCGACATTCGATCTGTTGAACCGGTAATCGACAGGCTCGTGACACAACTGGCAATCGCCTTTAAGACCAAGCGCCGCAAATCGACACCCGTTTATGGCAACACATGGCGTGTAGGTTCAATCGACACACCCGCTGGTGACTTGGTGCTTTTCTTCCACCCGTCGATGCAAGACGAAACGGACGTGGCAGAAGTCAAAGCTGCCCTAGCAAATGAAGTCGGTTCGGCGTTTCGCCTCGTTATCACAGCGAATGGTGCGCTCACTGCTTCACGGGCTAAAGCGGTTAGACTCTGTGACATTGTGGAATTTGTTGAAACGACGGCTAGAATCCTGCCATTGGCAGACCCTCGATCTGTCGCAGGAGCGCCCCAAGCTGCGAACAGCGGGCCGCGAAGCCCTTATGCGCAAAAGCTGTCGCCACTGATATTACAAAGAAGCGATTCTGGCGAAGCATTGCGCGGCAGAAATGAAGAAGCCAAGGCGCTATCTGAACTTTACCGCTCCAAATTCCCTGATGAAAAAGCGCCGTCTTTGGTAACTATCAAGAGGTTTGTCACCGTATTCAGAGCTGGATCATAACTGGATCACAACTATCAGCCTGTTTTGATCCACCTTCGATACGCGAACGTCCGCTTGCACTCATACAAAGAGGATTGAGCAATGACGAACGAAACACCCACCGCCAAGCCTACCATGCCACCAATCGCCGTCGCCCCAAATGAGGCCGCGCGTCTTGCTGGTGTAGGTCGCACGACACTTTATGCAGCACTCGCAAAAGGCGATCTGAAAAGCCTCAAGATTGGCACCCGCCGCCTGATCAAAGTTTCTGCTATTCACGAATGGCTGCATCAGAATGAACAGCGGAATGACGGGTAGGCTTAGACAATGCCAAAGCAAGCCAAACTGAGCAGGATCAAATCCTTCAAGTCTTATACAATCAAAGAGGCGGCGGACATTGCTGGCGTCTCAACTGCAACGGTTCACAATTGGTCAAAGAACGGTTTGCGCCTGATGGACGAGGCGCAACCAACCCTTGTTCGCGGCGACGATCTACGCGCCTACATCAAGGGCGAGCGGGACAAACGTAAGGCAGTGACAAACGCAGACACGTTCTACTGTTTCAGTTGCAAGAAGGTACGCCACGCTGCTGCGAACATGGCGGACTGCATCATCACGGGTAATCGTGCCAAGCTCACAGCGCTTTGCAAAGCCTGCGAAACAGTTGTCTCAAAGCCCGTGACAGTGACAGCGGTCCCCGCTCTTTCGCGAGTGTTCGATCTCACAATCACGCGGCATGAAGCAACATTATAGCGGTGCACAGAAGCCCCCTTGTTTTATCCCACGAACGCTCAACGAACCAATGACCCAAACTCCCAAGAGAAAAGAGACGACCATGCCTAAACAACCGAACGAAAAAAACGAACGCATCAAGCGGCGCTTTCTAGAATACCGCAAATATGCGCGCCAACTGTCAGACAAGACGCTGGACAGGGAATTGACCTCCCTTGAGCGGTTTGACGTTTGGAACCAGCGCAAAGACTTCGCACAGTTTCATATAGAGCAAGCAATGGGGTTTCGTGAACACTTGGAACAGGTAAAAGGAGCCTCGAATAGGCCATTAGCCAAATCCACCATGCGCGCCATTATGGCGACCCTACGCGAGTTCATTCTATGGCTTTCTCAGCAAGAGGGCTTTCGCAGCAAAATCAGACCGGCTCATGCTGAGTATTTCAACTTGTCCCGTCGAGATGAAGCAGAGGCACGCGCAGCGCCACCTCGCCCAGCACCAAGCGTGAAGCAAGCCAAGCGCACATTGTCACTTATGCCAGCAAAGACGCCAATTGATTTTCGGAACAAAGCTATCTTCGCTCTGCTATGCCTTACCGGCATTCGAGTTGCTGCTCTTGTGTCATTGCGCATCAAACACGTTGATCTGAAAGAAAAATCAGTGACACAGAACCCGCGCGAAGTCGCCACAAAATTCGGCAAGAGTATCGACACTTTCTTTGCCCAAGGTTTTGAGGACGCCGAAGCGCTATTGGCACAATGGCTCAAGCACTTGGATGAAGTTGAACTTTATGGCCCAGACGATCCATTGTTTCCATCCACAGCTTTGATTGCCAAATCGAACACCGGCTTCAAGCGCGATGGGTTTGATCGTCGGCACTGGAAAACGACAGAACCCGTTCGCAAGATCGTCAGTCATGCGTTTGATGCAGCTGGACAGCCAAACTATGGCCCACATTCATTCCGGCACATGTTGGCACGCCATGCCGTCGATACATCGCAATCTGTCGCGGAAATTGTTGCTACGTCGCAAAACCTTGGTCATTCGGGTGTTTTGGTGACGCTCACCAACTACGGCCAAATCAGCCGAGAAAGGCAGCGCCAACTGGTCACAGGGGAGAAGTAAAAACTCTTGAGCAGCATATCTGAAACGCAGATTTAGATAACGATCAACCAAAGTTCAAACGTGGGAACAAGTGTGGGAACGAAATTGATATTTAGGGGTATTTGCGTTTAGATTCAAGCACATAGATGGGTCTTGTGGCGGAGGCTCAGGGATTCGAACCCTGGGAGGACTTTCACCCTCGTCGGTTTTCAAGACCGGTGCATTCGACCACTCTGCCAAGCCTCCGACGCGCACTCCTTACGCGGGGAATGGGGGATCATCAAGAGCACAAACGCACAATTTTTTAGGTTAAGCGATGACAGTTGCCCTAAAATCCGCCCAACGCGCCTGCCGAGACTTTTCATATCAATGAAACTTGGCTACATTGCGCGCAACGCAGGTGAGACAGCCAGCGCATGTATGGACCGAAAAATCGGCTAATGCGCGCAGGGCTTTGGGGCAAAGGGCACAAAATGAATACCAACAACACGCGCCGTATCTGGATCGCACTCGCGATGACATCGACACTCGCACTGAGCGCTTGTCAGGATGGGCAGGGTCCAGCTTTCTTGCAACCCAAAGATAAAGCTGAGGAAAGCACTACAGGTGATCCTACCCGTTCGGTCAAATTGGTTGAACGCGATGTGGAAGCGCCGAACATCTTTCAGGTTACCGAAAGCGGACTTTGGGACGGGCGCCCCTCACTCGGGGGGGTATGGGTCGCGCATCCTGATGTGAAGGATCCCGAGCGCGTGATTATACGCAATGACAAAAACGGTAAATTCGTAATCGGCGCATTGTTCCGCCGCGAGCGTGAAAACCCCGGACCGCGCTTGCAAGTCTCTTCGGATGCGGCGGCAACGCTTGGCATGTTGGCTGGCCAACCTGCGAAACTGAATGTGACCGCGCTACGCCGCGAAGAAGTTGCAGAGGGTGGACCCTCGCCAGAAGCAGCGCCGCAAGTAGACGCCCCAAGCGCAATTAGCGAAACAGCGCTCGCACCAGCCGCTGACACGGCAAAGAGCGACGCGCAGCCCACCGCCGCCGCCCCCGCTGCGCCCAAACCGCAATCCAAGCCTGCAAGCAGCACCCTGAGCAAACCCTTTATTCAGCTTGGCATCTTCAGCGTCGAGCAAAATGCCAACAACACGGCCCAAGCGATGCGCGTTGCTGGCATGGTGCCAACGGTGAAGAAGGGCAACAGCTCGGGCAAGCCATTTTGGCGGGTATTGGTTGGCCCTGCGCAAACAAGCGCCGAACGCAGTGCGCTTTTGAAAAAGATTAAGGCATCCGGCTTTGCTGATGCTTATGCTGTCAGCAACTAAACCACTTGCGATAAGGACCGCCCTTTCATGCGCCATCTCATCAAGACTTTGATCGCCATGGCTTTGCCGCTTGTTCTGGCTTTGCCTGCAGCTGCATTTGATACCCGCGCGACCTCTGCGTTTGTCATTGATCAGACGACGGGCACGGTTTTGCTGAACAAGAACGCCGACGAAATGTTGCCACCTGCGTCGATGTCCAAGCTTATGACGCTCTACATTGCCTTTGAGGCTTTGCGCGATGGCCGCCTTTCGCTTGATGAAAAGCTGCCAGTCTCAAAACATGCGATGTCCTATGGCGGATCGACAATGTTCCTGGACACAACAGACCGCGTCAGTGTTGAAAACCTTATTCGCGGCATCATTGTGTTGTCAGGCAACGATGCCTGCGCCGTTATTGCCGAAGCGCTGAGTCCGAATGGAACCGAAGCTGGTTTTGCGCGGTATATGACGCAGCGCGCACAACAGTTGGGGATGACCAACTCAACCTTCACCAATTCAAATGGGTGGCCACAAGCTGGGCACCGCATGTCGATGCGTGATCTGGCATTGCTCGCGAACCGATTGATTTCAGACTTCCCAAGCTTTTATCCGCTGTTTTCCGAGCGTGAATTCAAATTCGATGGGCGCGCGCCCCAAAACACCCGGAACCGAAACCCGCTACTGGCGCTAGGCATTGGCGCTGATGGCCTAAAAACCGGACACACGAGTGAAGCGGGCTACGGATTGGTTGGATCGGCCAAACAACGTGGCCGCCGCGTAATTTTTGTCATTTCGGGACTTCGAAGCGCACAAGCGCGCGCCGAAGAAGCGGAATCCATTGTGAATTGGGCCTTTCGCCAGTTCGCAGTAAAACCCGTCGCAAAAGCAGGCACCGCAGTTGCCAGCGCAGAAGTTTGGATGGGCCGCGATCAAACCGTGCCATTGGTCCCCCTCGAAGATGTATCCATGCTGATGCCTGTCACCTCGCAAGAAATGGTCGAAGCCGAAGTGATTTACAACGGGCCGATCACAGCGCCAATCGCGAAGGATCAGAAGATTGCAGAGCTGGTGATCACGCCGCCCGGTTTGCCTGAAACGCGGATCCCACTCGTTGCGGGGAATGACGTGCCAAGCGGAGGCTTCGTTGCGCGTATCGGCACTGTCGCACAAATCCTTGCCTCACAAATCAATCAAGCCCCTGCTGCCCCTGCTGATCAAGGCTCATAAACGATGGACACGCCGAACGGGCGATTTATCAGCTTTGAAGGCATTGATGGATCGGGAAAATCTACCCAAGCGAAACGTCTAGCCGCGTCTTTGAAAGATGCGGGATATGACGTCGTACTAACCCGTGAACCCGGTGGCTCGGCTGGCGCAGAGGAAATTCGTGCGCTGGTGCTGCAAGGCGATCCAGACCGTTGGTCAGCAGAAACCGAAATCCTGCTTTTTACAGCGGCGCGCCGCGATCATATGGAGCGCACAATTCTACCCGCTCTGGCCGAGGGCAAGGTCGTGATCTGTGATCGCTTTGCCGACAGCACACGTATGTATCAGGGACTGTCGCGCGGCGATCTGCGCGCCCTTGTAGATCAGCTGCACGAATTGATGATTGGCCGCGAACCTGATTTGACACTCTTGTTCGATATGGACCCCGATGTCTCACACAGTCGCGCGGTTGAACGCGACAGCATTGATAGCCGTTTTGAAAGCTTCGGCGCTGGCCTGCAAAAAGCGATGCGCGCCGGGTTTCTGGAACTGGCCAAAGCTGCCCCAGAGCGGTTTCGCATCATTGATGCCGCAAGAGACATCGACGCCATTGCCGCCGATACGTTTGCCGTGATCAAGGCACACTTGGGATGAGCGACGAAAACCTACCCGCTCCAGACCGCGTCTCTGGCGCTCTGCATCCGCGTGACACGGCGCGCTTAATTGGGCAAAGCGATGCGGAACAAGGCTTTCTTGACGCATACAATACAGGGCGCTTGCACCACGGCTGGCTAATGATTGGCCCGCGCGGCACGGGCAAAGCTACCCTCGCCTATCGCATCGCGCGTTTCCTGCTGAGCCAACCCAGCGATGATGGCGGCATGTTCGGCGCGCCTGAAGCCCCATCAACACTAGACACAGACCCCCAGCATCCCGCCGCGCGCCGCATGGCCGCTGGCGCAGAACCGGGTCTCTTTGTGCTCAAACGTGGCGGCGCGGGAACCACCGAGAGCGATCAGCAAAAGAACTTTGAGGCGGGTAAATTCGCCAAAGAAATCCGCGTCTCCGAAGTGCGCAAGCTGAAGAACTTCTTCGCCATGTCTTCTGCGGATGGCGGACGGCGCGTGGTGATCGTGGATGCGGCGGATGAAATGAACGTCAACGCCGCCAACGCGATCCTGAAGCTACTGGAAGAACCACCAGAGCGCGCCACGCTCTTGCTCATCTCGCACCAACCCTCACGCCTGTTGCCGACGATCCGCTCGCGTTGCCGCGAGCTGCGCCTATCGCCCCTGAACGAGGCCGATATGGCAGAAGCGCTGCATCAAGCCCTGCCTGACACCGAGCTTGATCAAGGCGCTTTGGCTGCGCTCACGTCAGGCTCTGTCGGCGAAGCGATCCGCATGACCAATCTCTCTGGCCCCGCGATCTATAGCGAACTCGTTGGCCTTTTCGGCACGCTGCCACGCTTGGATCGCTCCCGCGCGATGCGCCTTGCGGATGCGGCCGCCCAGCGCGGGGCGGAGGACAAACTCGACATGCTCGTTGACCTCATCGCGCTCATCCTTGCGAGGCTTGCGCGCGCAGGCACGCTCGGGGTGACGCCAACGCCCGAAGCATGCCAAGGCGAGGCCGAGATGATTGCGCGCCTCTCCCCCAACCCGCACCAAGCCCGTCGCTGGGCCGAGGTCGCCCAAGAAGTCGACGCCAAATTGCGCCACGGGCGAGCGGTCAACCTTGACCCTGCCGCGCTCATCCTAGATACCCTGAGACATATTTCGCAGGCGGCGTCCTGAGCCGCGCGGCAAGGACACAAGATGACGACACCACCCCTAATCACCGATAGCCATTGCCATCTTGATTTTCCCGATTTTGACGGGGAACTACCTGACATTCTGACACGCGCCCGCGAGGCTGGTGTGCACCGCATGGTTACGATTTGCACGCGCCTGCGTAATGAACCCACCGTGCGCGCATTGGCCGAAGCGCACGCCCAAGTCTTCTACGCCGCTGGCACTCACCCGATGAGCGCCGCCGAGGAACCTCTTGCCACGCTGGATGAGTTACTTGCCCTGACCGCCCATCCCAAGATGGTCGGCATCGGCGAAAGCGGTCTTGATTACCACTACACCGCCGAAAGCGCTGATATTCAAAAGCAATCTTTGCGCGTGCATATCGAAGCGGCGCAGCGCACTGGCCTGCCGCTTATTATTCACGCGCGCGCCGCAGATGAGGACATGGCCGATATCCTAAGCGCCGAGCACAAGAATGCGCCCTATTCTTGCGTGATGCATTGCTATTGCTCTGGTCCGGAGCTGGCAAAGTCCTGCCTTGATCTCGGGTTTTACCTGTCTATGTCAGGCATCGCGACTTTCCCGAAATCCCAAGAAGTCCGCGATATCTTCGCGTCGGCCCCCGTTGATCGGGTTTTGGTGGAAACAGACAGCCCCTACCTTGCGCCTGTGCCACGACGCGGCAAGCGCAATGAGCCAGCCTATACCGCGTTTACCGCAGGTGTTGGCGCGCAGGTGTTTGATATGAGCGCCGAAGAATTTGCCGCGCAAACCGAGCAGAACTTTGAACGCCTCTTTACAAAAGTCGCCGCCTATAAGGTCGCGGCGTAATGGCAGAGCTTCGTTTCACCATACTTGGCTGTGGCTCATCTGGTGGTGTACCGCGCCTTGGTGGGCATTGGGGCGATTGCGATCCCGAAAACCCTAAGAACGCGCGCCGTCGTTGCTCCATGTTGGTGGAAAAAATCGGCGCTGAGGGCACCACCCGCGTTTTGATCGACACCTCGCCTGATCTGCGCTCGCAACTGCTCAGCGCTGGCATCGGCAAGCTGGATGCAGTCGCCTATACGCATTCTCATGCGGATCATGTGCATGGCATCGACGATCTGCGCATGATCGTTTTCAACATGCGCGCGCGCCTGCCAGTTTGGGCCGATGGGGCCACGCAAAACGATCTACTCTCGCGGTTTGGCTATGCATTTGTGCAGCCTCATGGCTCGCCCTACCCGCCCATCTTGGACCTCTTCACCATCGACGGTGACTTTACCGTAGAAGGCGCTGGCGGGCCCATCGACATGCGCCCCTTTGAAATCGAACATGGCTCCATTGATGCCCTTGGCTTTCGCATTGGACCCCTTGCTTATTTGCCCGATGTCTCCGCCATGAGCGACGAAGGCTGGGCTGCGATCAAAGGCGCCGACTGCTGGGTGCTCGATGCGCTGCGCCGCGCCCCGCACCCGAGCCATTCGCACCTTGAAAACTCACTCAACTGGATTGCCCGATCTGGTGTGCCGCGCGCTGTGCTGACCAATATGCACATTGATCTGGACTATGAGACCGTCGCGCAAGAAACACCCGAACACATCGCCCCCGCCTATGACGGGATGCAGATCAGTTACGAGGTCTGACACAACATGCAGGCGCTGATCGACGTCATTCTGCCTGTTTTTCTGGTTGTGGGGTTTGGCTATCTGGTCGTTTGGGGAAAGTTTCTAACAGACAGTGCAATCGACGGAATTATGAAGTTCGCACAGCAGGTTGCAGTGCCATGCCTGCTGTTCAACGCCCTTGCGCATCTCGATCTTAGCTCTGGGTTTGATCCCAAACTCCTGCTTAGCTTCTATTCTGGCGCGGCAACCTGTTTCTTTATTGGTATGTTTGCGGCCCGTTATGTCTTTGGCCGCTCATGGGAAGATAGCGTCGCAATCGGGTTTTGCGCCCTCTTTTCCAACTCCGTTCTGACCGGCCTCGCGATCACCGAACGCGCCTATGGCAGCGGAGATGCGCTGGCTGGCAACTACGCGATCATCGCGATCCACTCGCCGTTTTGCTATGGGCTTGGCATCACTGCGATGGAACTGGTGCGCGCGCGCGAAGCGGGAACCAGCATGGCACGCCTCCCTGCGACAGTGCTAAAGGCGATGTTTAGCAATGTGTTGATCATCGCTTTGGCCCTTGGGTTTTTGGTGAATATTTCAGGACTGTCGGTTCCTGCTACGCTACAAGGCGCGATCGACATGATGGTACGCGCCGCGCTACCAACTGCGCTGTTTGCACTTGGCGGTATTCTTTATCGCTATCGCCCCGAAGGCGATTTGCGCGTGATCCTCTTTGTCTGCGCGCTGTCGTTGCTACTGCATCCCGCGATCACCTATTCAATTGGCAATTTTGCAGGTCTGCCAGAAGCGGGCATGCGATCTGCGGTGATGACTTCGGCCATGGCCCCAGGCGTGAACGTCTATATCTTTGCGAGCATGTATCAACGCGCGCTAAGGGTTGCCGCTTCGTCCGTGCTCATTGCGACGGGGCTTTCCATCATCACTGCGTGGTTCTGGCTGACAATTCTTCCTTAACGACAGCCCAGAACTCGTCGCCCTTACGAAAGCGCTGCAAGCTTTACGTCCAATCGATTGATGAGCCGCGTCAGTTCCGCTTTGTCCACCTCGGTCAAGCTCGGTCCGGGCGCGCGCACTTTTGCGCTTGCCAATACGCCGCGGCGATGCAGGACTTCTTTGCGAATGGCGAGGCCAAGCCCCAATTGCTGCTCGTAGCGCACCATTGGAAGATAGGCGTCAAAGATATCCTCTGCCCCATCGACATCCCCCGCCAAGTGTCGCGATACCACTTGCACCATCATTTCAGGATAGGCAAAGCCCGTCATCGCCCCATCCGCGCCGCGCTGCATTTCCTGCGGCAAGAACAATGCCGAGTTGCCCGTCAGGATCGACAGCCCCGTGCCGCTCATGGCCTCGCGAATGCGCGACAGTTTGCTCAGGCCCGGCCAATCTTCATGCTTGAGCATAACTATTTGCTCATGCGCCCTGAAAATATCGAGCAAGGTTTCGACAGAGAACGTAACGCCCGTGGTCTGTGGGTAATCCTGCAAACAGATCGGCACATCAGGGCCGAGCGCGGCGCAAACCTGTGCGAAGTAGCCCTTTTGTTTGGCATCGGTGTTCAAGCTCGGCATCGGCGCGATCATGACGCCCGCAGCGCCGGCATTCATCACCTCGTTGGTCAACCGCGTCATGTTATCAAGGCCGGGACCAGACACACCAACGATGACAGGAACGCGCCCATCAATGCGCTTTAACACATGGCGCGCAAACACGAGGGATTCATCAGAGGTTAGCTTTGGCGCTTCCCCCATGATGCCAAGGATAGTGATGCCCGTAACACCGGCATCCAAATAGAAGTCGACCATACGATCCGTGCTTGCAAGGTCGAGCGCACCGTCTTCCGCAAATGGTGTCGCGGCAATAACAAAAACGCCGTTGCTTTTTCGATGGATCATGCGGCCTCTCCCATGTGTGTTTGTCAAAACACGATGTGGGAGAGGCGCAGCAAGTTCAAGGGGCATCGCACATTGGGGCAAACCCAAGGGCAAAGGTCAAATAGACTTAGAAGCCTTGCAGATCTTGTTCCAATTTGTCCGCTTCTTCGATTGCAATCGCAGCCGCTTCTTCATCAGAGCGGGCCGCGACGTCGTCACTAAAGAGCGCGTCAATTAGATCACCGCCAGGCGTGTCGCCAATTGGCAAAGGCTCTCCGTCGGTATCTGGGCCAGACCACGTAACGTTCAAAGATTGCGCACCGTCTTCGTCCAGATAGCGCACGTCAACGTTATGTTGCCCGCTAATCAAGAAGATCGAGTTGCTCTGCTCAGTGCCTTCATCATCTGCATCCGTGTACACGACAGGCAGACCGCTGATGAAGACCGAAGCCTGATCATCGCTGGACAGGCCGATGTCATAAAGGCCAGCAGTTTCGACCGAAATTTGCGCTGTAAATTGAACCGCGCCGTTTTCAGGGCCACCTTCAAGCAAGGCACCGTCTTCAGAGGCCAAAGTAACCCCGTTCGTTACGGTTTCTACGCAATCTTCTTCGTCGAAGTTGACCGCATACAGATTCTGCTCATCGGTCTCGCACGCGCGGGCCGCAAACTCGGTTTTTGCATCCGCTGTTTCAGGCTCTTCATTGGCGTCCTCGGAGTCCTCCTGCGGGCCTCTCGGTCCACGTGGTCCTTCGGGTCGTCCCTCGTCAACGATTGGCTCTGGCTCTTCTGGTGTTTCGTCTTCAACGATTGGCTCAGGAGTTTCAGGGGCCTCAGGTACATAAATATGATCAGGAACAGCCCCCGCGAGAGGTTCATAACCCTCGTTTGTTGACGGACCTTTCCAATCCAAATTCAAAGACTGTTCACCTTCGACTTCAAGATATTGCACCTGAACATCATACTCACCTGCGTCGAGATCAAGCCAAACCGTCGCCAATTCACCTGGTTCAAAGCCTGACGTCTCAAGCACCTGCTCACCATCGACGAAAATCCGTGCATCATCATCGGCGATCAAGAACAATTCGTGTGCACCAGCGGTGGTGACGTCCAAGACTGTGGAATACTGCACCGCGAAGTGATCCGCGCCCGCCTCTGGCGAAAAGGATTTGGCAACATCCAAAAATTGCAGCGACTCTACGGTATCGCTCGCGACAGGCTCCGCGTTGAAATCAACATCCTGCAAGGTCGCAACTTCTGACGACAAAGCAAAATACGAAGCAGCAAATCCAGCTTCACCAGACGCAGCAGGCACTTCAGGCTCTGGTGTTGGCTCCGGCTCTGGTGTTGGCTCGGGTTCGGGCTCCGGCTCTGGCGTGGGCTCAGGTTCGGGCTCCGGCTCTGGCGTGGGCTCAGGTTCGGGCTCCGGCTCTGGCGTGGGCTCGGGTTCGGGTTCCGGCGTTGGTTCTGGCTCAACAGCAACAACTTGGACATCAACACGGCCCTCAACAACACCGCCTTCGCCGTCACTCACGGTATAGCTAAAGCTGTCTTGACCGACATAACCCGCATCAGGCGCGTAAACCGCTTGATCATTTATGATCTGCACCGTTCCAAAGGCGGCAGTGCCAACACTAAGAATGCTAAGCGGATCACCATCCGCGTCAGTATCATTCGACAACAGATCAATCGTGATCACTTCGTCCTGAGAGACTTCAGCAAAATCGTCTTCGACCTCTGGTGCCGTATTCGGCTCGACAACAGGCTCTTCACTTCCTTCACCGTTCGCATCCAACAGCTCTGAAATACGCGTGTTGAGCGCGTCGAAGTTCTCGGCAACGAGCGGGTGGATTGTATCGGGCACGTCAAAGCCAGCGGGCGGCGCTTCGCCAAATGTCGCTGAATAAGTAATCATGCTCGCAAGGAAATACACGGTCTCTGTCCCGTGCGGTGCGCTGTCTACATACAGATCGTCCTGCGTAAGCCCCTGCAAAGGTCCGTCCAGAAAAAGCTCTGCCATGACAGAAGCGACTGGAATAAGCTGAACGTCCGCGCCGGGGACTGCATCATTTACTTGCTGCGTGTATTCAACAAACCAATCATGATACGCGCCAGCATTATACTCATGGTACTCGGTCAATTGGCTGGATGAAACGGGGAAGCCAAAGTTGCCGCCCAGATCAGCCCAACCTTCATAGACATAGATTTGAGCACCGGGTTGATCCGCAACCGTATCGCGCACGATATCAATCGTCGCCTCAACAGGAGAGCGCGTATCGCTGACATAGTCATCATCAGGAGCCAGATCCTGAATGAAGTTGCCGGGGGTAATCAAAACAGAGTTAAACCCTGCCTCGCTAAAGCTTTGCGTATCGGAGTTCCAAACAGGGTCGACGCCCTGAAAGCCCCACTCATCGCCGGGCGTTTCACGATCGGCATACTGGCGCAGAAAGCCGTAGCCACCATTGGCGGAATAGTCGTTGTCAGCAGCTTCCGCGAACTGACCTAGCCAATAAGGAACGTTGCTTTCGAACGACCCACCGGCAAAATTAACAAGACTGTTGCCATAAATATACTGGCTTACTTCAACTGGCATGCAACGTTTCCCCAAACCCAGAACGAGAGGTGAGGATACAGTCGCCACTCGCTACAAAATGCACTTATTTGTCTTGATAAACAAAATTTTGCTAAAGTTGTTCAAGGGGAAAAAGGGGTTAACGTAGGCGCACGTAGGGGCAGCCAGCGAAAATACGCCAAAAATATGGCGTTAGCGGTATCAATACACCTCAATTCATTGAAAACGCGTCATTGTTTCCAAAGCTAAACGTCACTGTTTCCGCATCAACGGCGCTAAAACTGCTGAAATTACAAGCAACAATGCTGCAACCGCGAAAAACGAAGCCTTCAAGCCAAATGATTCGGAAATCAAACCCATCATCGGCGGACCGACGAAAAACCCGAGATATCCGATCACGGAAATTCGGGTGATCGCCACCGCGCGTGTTTGGGAACTGGTACGCTTGCCAACCGCTGAATATGCCATCGGGGCCAGCACAGAAACGCCAAGCCCAAAGATCGTAAAACCAGCGTATCCCACGCTCAGCGAATTTGCTGCGCCAGCAATTGCAATCCCAGTCGCGGCGATCAGTGCAGCGCCTTGTAGAACCCGCGTTTCGCGCACATGGGCGGAAATGAATTGGCCAGAAAGTCGCCCAATTCCCATCGTCAAACCCAAGATGGCGGGCCCTAACGCGCCTTGCGCCGCACTGGCCCCTAACCCGCGTTCGAGGTGAAGCGCAGACCACGCCTCTGTCGCTTGCTCGGCAAGAAATGCAATCAGGATAATCGCGCCACCTAACAGAACCAAAGCGCGCTTGGCAGTCTTGCCATCGACCACGGTGCTGTCTTCTTCCCGCGCGGGCTGATGGTGCATAAATGGAAGCAACACCAAGGTTATCGCGCATGCGACAGCAAAGACGAACGCTGGGCTAAAACCCGCTTCTCGAAACAATCCCGCGCAAACAGCAGCACCGGCATAAGCAAATGAAAACAAGGCATGATTTAGGTTCATCAATGAGCGTTTGTTCGCCGCTTCGATACCGCTGACACGCGTGTTGATGATAACGTCAATCGAGCCAGAGCCTGAAGCAGCAAGCAACATCGCAAGCGAGAAGAAAACAGCTCCGCTCGCCAAACCAGGCAACAAAAACGCCAATGCAAGAAATAGAGCGCACCCTTGCATTGCCCTTGCACCAAGCCGCGCATCGACACGCGGGGCCAGCCACATCGCCGCGACCGCCCCGATGGACGAGACCAGCATCGCAATGCCGAACACCCCATCGCTTGCGCCAATCGCCGCTTTCAAATCAGGCACCAATCCGGCAAAACTGCCCCAGTAAATGCCAACGATAGCGAAGGCTGTTGCAGGCGCGCGTGAGAGCCGTAGATCTGTTGCAAATTCGTTCAAAAATCTCATGCACAGCGTGTGACGATCACACCCTTTGTTTGCAAGGAAAAATAGGCTTTCCCTAGACGCGATTCCCGTCTATACGCGCGGCTTCACGCGAGGTGACAGCCTTGGAGGCACTTCGCTCTAACATTTGGAGAATACAAAATGGCTGGAGAAATTCCTGATTTCCACGCTGAGGTCCGTACGGGGACAGGCAAGGGCGCCGCTCGTCAAGCACGTCGCGCAGACAAAGTACCTGGTATCGTTTTTGGTGGCGACGCTGATCCGCTACCAATCAACGTAGAGTTCAAAGTTCTACTGAAAGCCCTGAAAGCAGGCCGCTTTAAGTCTACACTCTTGAACCTGAAAGTCGAAGGCCACGACGACGTTCGCGTCATCTGCCGCGACGTTCAGCGTCACGTCGTAAAAGACTTGCCGACGCACGTCGATTTCATGCGCCTTCGCCGCACAACGAAGATTAACCTCTTCATTCCGGTTGAGTTCATCAATGAAGAAGCGGCGCCTGGCATCAAGCGCGGTGGCGTTCTGACAACAGTCCGTCCAGAGGTTGAGCTTGTTGTGACTGCGGGTGATATCCCTGAGAAGCTCGTCGTTGATATGACAGGTCTTGATGTTGGCGATACGATCAACATCTCTGACATCACGCTTCCAGCGGGTGCCAAGCCAACGATCGATCGTGACTTCGTTGTTGCAAACATTTCTGCGCCATCTGGCCTTAAATCTTCCGAGAACGAAGATGACGGCGAAGAGGTTGATGCAGCAGAAGTACCAGCAACGGCGCAGTCAGAAGACTAAGCACATTGCTTTACGTATTGTGATGAACGGGGCTCTTCGGGGTCCCGTTTATTTTTGCTCCATCGTCACGATGGAGAGGCCCGCTGCAATCAGTGTGAAACCCGCCCCGATGTTCAGACCCACGACCGCGCGGGGGCGCGATTTGAACCAATGCGACACGCGCGTTGCAAGGCAGCCAAGACTGGCAAAGACGAGAAACGCCAAGGCCGCGAACCAGCTTCCCAGTAAAAGCATTTGAAACGTTATCGCGCCTTCGCCCACCTGAATGAATTGGGGGATAAACGCGAGTATGAACACTGCGGGTTTTGGGTTCAAAACATTGGTCAGGAAACCCGTCCAAAACACGCTTCTAAGTGAAAGAACTTCACTCGCCTCAAAGCTCACCAAATCACGTGCGCGCAAGGCTTTGAAGCCAAGCCAGATCAAATAGCCCGCGCCGATCACCTTGACCGCCATAAAAGCCAGTTGCGATGTTTGAATAATCAGCGCCAGCCCAAAAGAAGCCGCGCAGACATGAACCATCAAACCCAGCGCTGCCGCCGCGCTTGTCACCAGCGCCGCGAAACGCCCTTGGCTCAATCCCCGCCCGATCGCCAATATATTGTCAGGCCCGGGCGAGATGATAACGATCAAACACGCCAGCGTATAAGTTAACAGCAAATCAAAACTGAACATTTCACTCACCTTTCGGGAACCAGATATGCGCCATCTGAAAACCATAGAGCCCCGCAAGTCGCAAATAGCTTTCATGAATTTGGTGGGGGCTACACTTGGGCCAAACGCGCTGATAGAGAGCTAGGCAAAAGAAGGGGAGCGAGATGCAGCTTTTTGTAGGTCTGGGAAATCCGGGCGGGAAATATGAAAAGAACCGTCACAACATCGGCTTTATGGTCGTTGACGAAATCGCGCGCGATCATGGCTTTTCCCCTTGGAAGTCACAGTTTCAGGGCCAAGTAAGTTCGGGCAATCTTGGCGGCGAAAAGGTGCTTTTGCTCAAGCCTTCAACCTTTATGAACCTCTCTGGTCAATCCGTCGGCGAAGCCATGCGGTTTTACAAAATGACGCCAGAAGACGTGACCGTGTTCCACGACGAACTCGACCTCGCCCCCTCAAAAGTGCGCGTTAAGATGAGCGGTGGACATGCAGGCCACAACGGGCTGCGCTCCATCCATCAACATATCGGCGAACACTACCGGCGCGTGCGCCTTGGCATCGGTCATCCGGGGCACAAAGATCGCGTCGCAAGCTATGTTCTCAGCGATTTCGCCAAGGCCGAAGCAGGCTGGCTCGACGACGTCACCCGCGGCTGTGCAGACGGGGCAAAAGAGCTTGCGGCGGGCGACGGGCCACGCTTCCTAAACGCCGTAGCCCTGCGCACCGCCCCTGCCCGTTCGTCAAAATCAGCAAAACCCGCCGATACCCCCAAGCCCAAGAGCGTCCCAACGCCAGAGCCCGAAATCGACACGCGCAGCGCAATGCAAAAACTGGCAGACAAATTTCGCGGCTAATGAGAGCGAAAACGGCTCGATTTACTCGCGCTCGCTCGGATCAAACAACAGCGTATATCGGAGAACCGGGCAAGTATTTTTGAATGACTTCGTTAATGTTCTCGGTCACATAGGCCGTGGTCGGCTAGCGATGCTAAAACGTAGCAATCACCTGAAACGCCATGCCCATCACAACCCTTTGATATTCGAACAAGCTCTTTTTCCAGTGCTTTGAGTCGTCTCATTTTTGCGCGAACGTCAGCAAGCTGAGATGTTGTGATGCTAGTTGCTGTTTCGCAGGAACGGTCTGGATGTTCTTGCAGTTCGATCAAGGATAAAATCGCTTCAATCGAGAACCCAAGATCACGCGCATGGCGAATAAAACTGAGCCGTTCCAAACCCGCTTTGTCATATCGCCTTTGGTTGCCCACTGTTCGATCAGCCTCGGCTAACAATCCCATTTCTTCATAATAACGAATTGTCGGAACCTTGACCTTTGTGCGCTTTGAAAGCTCGCCAATAGAAAACATAAAAAAACCCTTGAACCTCTAGTTACTGGAGACATTACACTACGAGCTACCAATGATGAAAGAGGATTCTCCCATGGCAGGTTGCTGCGGACATGACACCAAGTTTGATGGTGTTTCAGATGATTACAAACGGCGGCTCTGGATCGTCATAACCCTTAACGCGCTTATGTTTTTCGTGGAGATGACGGCAGGACATTTGGCAAAATCACAAGCGCTGCAAGCAGACGCACTAGACTTTGCAGGCGACGCACTCACTTATGGAATTTCGCTTGCTGTTATCGGAGCTTCACTGCGCGCACGGACTAACGCCGCACTGTTTAAAGGCATAAGTTTGCTTTTGATGGGTTTGTGGGTCTTGGGATCAACCGTGTATCGGGTCTTCTACGTTGGCGTCCCAACGGCAGAAATTATGGGCTTTGTTGGTTTTCTGGCGCTATTGACCAATCTGGCTAGCGTGCTTTTGTTGGTGCGTTACAAAGATGGCGATGCCAACGTGCGTTCAGTTTGGCTATGCTCACGCAACGATGCCATTGGCAATGTGGCGGTTATGTTTGCCGCCCTTGGTGTATGGGGAACGGCGAGTGGTTGGCCTGATCTCATCGTTGCGACAATCATGGCAGGTTTGTTTTTGTCCTCGGCGTTCCAAATCGTTCGGCAAGCCCTTACGGAAAAGCGGGAGGTGCTTAACCACGAGCACCTTCAAATATGATGCAGAGTATATTGGTTAGTCTCGGTCTGAGCGTTGCAGCGGCAACATTCATTGCAATGATCTGGTCAATCGTGGTTCCCACGCATCGCCTATGGCCGCCAAAGCGCTACACGGCGTTAACACCAATCGTGGTTTGGGTTCCGACCTTCACGCTGTTTGGTGTTCTGATTGCCTTGGGAATTTTAGAGTGGGGTAGTCTATCGGTGCCAAATTGGTTGCGGTTCGGTTTGGGCATTCCCTTGATCGTCGCAGGCAATATCGTTGTTTGGTCAGAGGTCGCACACTTCGGCGTTCCGCAAACAGGGGGTGCTAAAGGTTCGTTGCGAACAGGGGGTATGTATCGCTATTCCCGCAACCCGCAATACGTGGCGGATATCGCGATAGTTGGGGGCTGGATTATTCTATCAGCATCGGAATCAGCGGCCAACGTCGGCCTTGCAGGAATAGCTATTCTGATAGCGGCTCCATTCGCTGAAGAGCCTTGGCTTAAAACACAGTATGGCTCCAAATATCAGGACTACATAAGGCGGGTTAGACGGTTTTTCTAATATCGGATAGCTTGCCACAGTGGTCTAAAAAGCATCTTCAATCTCAACTTTAACCTGCAGCCCATAAAACCCGCAATCACCCACCCCCAAATCCGAAAAATCAAAATTAAGCGACGGCTGCAAATCGCCTCTTCATTTGCCTCCGCGCTCTTGCCGTGCTTACCTCCCTTCCAAAGGGAGCCACTCATATGCGCCGCATCTACAAAATCCTGACCCGTTTTTTCGGGGTTGTTCTCATCCTTGCCATCATCATTGGCATCTGGAAACGCGAAGAGATCACGCGGCTGATGGCTGTCAATTCGCTCTTTAGCGCAGAGAAAATTGTCACCAACTTCTCGGGGATGAATAAAGCTTTCCTGTCCGTGGATGTCCCGCGCGGCGATGGGGCAATCGCAACGTTGCCGGTCGGCGCAGCAATCACACTCACCCCAGACGTCGCGCAATGGATCACGGATCGCACGGTGACTGCGCTGGTGGTGCTCAAAGACGGCGCGATAGTGCATGAGAGCTACTACCAAGGCACGGGCGAGAACGATCTTCGTATTTCTTGGTCGGTCGCCAAAAGCTATCTTTCATCGCTCTTTGGCGTCCTTCTGCACGAGGGCGTGATTGCCTCGATTGACGATCCCGTTACAAAATATGCGCCCTCCCTTAAGGGCGGTGCTTATGACGGGGCAAGCATCCTCAATGTCCTGAACATGGCCAGCGGCGTGACCTTTGACGAAGACTACCTCGACAAAAATAGTGATATCAACAAGATGGGTCGTGTTTTGGCGCTCGGCGGTTCGATGGACGGCTTTGCCGCTGATCTGAGCGAGACTTTCGCCAAACCGGGCACAGACTGGCAGTATGTTTCCATCGACACCCACGTGATTTCGATGGTCATACGGGGCGCAACGGGAAAGAGTATTGCCGAACTGCTCTCTGAGAAAATCATCCAGCCGATGGGATTGGAAGCCAGCCCTTATTATCTCACCGACGGAAATGGCGTCGCCTTCGTGCTTGGCGGTCTCAACATCCGCACACGCGACTATGCCCGAATGGGGCAAATGTTCCTGCAAAACGGCAAATACAACGACACACAAATCATCCCCGCAGATTGGGTGGCGGCCTCGACTGTACCTTCGGCACCAACCAGCGAAGGCGAGTATGGCTACGGCTATCAATGGTGGATGCCGCGTGATGGCCGCACAGGAGAATTCCTCGCGCGCGGGGTTTATGGGCAATACATTTACATCAACCGCCCGCTGGGCGTTGTGATTGCCACCAACGCTGCGGATCGCAAGTTTCGCGAAGATGGCGTTGGAGATCAAAATGTCGCGATTTTCCGCGCAATCGCTGAAAGCCTGTAAAGCATGCAAAAAGATCCCAGTTTGAACGTCCTTGGCGAGCCATTGGAGCTTTGCAGTCTCGATCCTTTGACCGGATATTTTCGCGACGGGTTCTGCAACACCTGTAACGATGATCAAGGCAGCCACACAGTCGCCGCGATCCTTACTAAGGAATTCCTGGCCTTCTCCGCCTATGTCGGCAATGATCTCAGCACACCGCGCCCTGAATATGGTTTTGCAGGCTTAAAGGATGGCGATGCATGGTGCCTTTGCGCCGCTCGTTTCCTGCAAGCACACGACGATCTGTGCGCGCCGTTGGTCAATCTTGCTGCAACGCACAAACGGGCAACTGACATCGTTCCTTTGGAAATTCTCAAGCTCTATGACCATACCGCAAAATCCTAACGTAAGCGCGCTTGTGGGCGCACTTGTTGCTGACGCAGCCACGCTCGGCCTACATTGGATTTACGATCCACTGCGCATTGCTGAGGCCTGCGCCAGCGCGCCTGCGTTCACCCCGATTGACGCCAAGCATTACCACGGCGTGCCGTCCTATTTCGCGCATGGTGCGCGAAAAGATGGCGATCTAAGTCAATACGGTGAAGTGCTCGCTCTTGCGATGCGATCCATAGGTGATGAAGGCCGATTTGATCAGACGGTCTTTCAAGACGCTTATCTCGCCCATTTCGGTCCCGGCGGGTCGTACGTTGGCTACATTGATCGCCCGACACGGGGCACTTTGGACAATCTCGCTGCTGATAAGCGCAATCCCTCAGGCGTCGAAGATGATCAGCTTCCTGCCCTTGCGACTTTGCCTGCTGTTGTTGCGCGATACCGCAAAGACGCGGCCTTTCAAACCCAGGTCCACAGTGCAATCCGCGTCACCAACGTCGACAAAACCGCAGAACACTACGGGCGGATATTTGCTAATATGCTTGACGATGTTCTCTCTGGCACCGCATTGCGCGATGCACTTGCGAGGACCGCGCTCGAAGACCCTTTGCTACAAGCAAGCCTTGATACACCAGAGACCAACAGTGTCACTTATGGCGAAACCACAGGACGCGCATGCCATTTGCATCAAGGCATGCCCTTGGCTTTTCACATCCTCAAACATGCGACCTCTTACGCAAGCGCAATCGAGACCAACATACTCGCAGGTGGCGACAGTTGCGGACGCGCGATTATCATCGGCAGCCTCGCTGGCTCTGCTTTTGGATTGAACGCAATCCCGCTTGAATGGACTTTGGCAACCAACAATGCAGCCGCTTTTTTGACAGCTGCTGAAAAAATCGTAAGTTTATCCGAATAAACCGCACTGCCTGTCCGTTACCCTATTACAACGCCCGACATCACTCCCAGCGATCGCGCTGAACATCGGGCTCTAAAAAGGAATAGACCCATGTCAAAGTTCACAATTTTCTCTTCGGCCCTGATCGCCGCTAGCCTGATGATCGCGACACCACAGTCTGCACGGGCTGCGGGTGATGAAACGCCGCCAAAAACGACCAACACGACCAAAAAGTGTAAACAGGGGCGGGTTTATGATTCAATCACCAAGAAATGCCTGAAAGTTCAGTCCCACAACTTCACAGATGACCAGCTCTACCTTGCAGCCCGCGAATTGGCCTATGACGGTCAGTATCACAACGCGTTGCAGGTGCTCGATGCGGCAAAGAACCAGAACGATCCGCGCATCCTGAACTACCGTGGTTTCACTAACCGCAAACTGGGCAATCACGCCGTTGCGATGGAGTTTTATGAAGCCGCGCTCAGCATTGATCCCAACTACATCCTCGCGCGGTCCTACATGGGTCAGGGTTTGCTCGCCAATGGCGACGAAGTGGGCGCACTGGCGCAATTGAAGGAAATCCGCGAACGCGGTGGTCGCGACAGTTGGTCCTACACTGCGCTGGCTATGGCGCTGCGCGGTATGCCAAGCAACTACTAAATCAACCTGCGTGTTGTCAGCCTTGGCCCCTACGGGCTAGGCTGGCGCAACTCGCAATACAAGGCATCTTTGTGAACGCACTGAAGACAGGTCTCGTTCCACTTCTACCAAGGTTACGCAGATTTGCGTGGTCCTTGACGCGCGACTGGCCGGATGCGGATGATCTCGTTCAGACCTCGTGCACGCGCGCCTTGGACAAAGCCACGCAATGGGACAGTTCTACCAAGCTTGATGCTTGGATGTTCCGCCTAATGCGCAATGTCTGGGTCGACGAGACCCGCAAACGCAAGGTACGGATCGGCCAAGGCGTTGAAGATGCCACAGACAGCGCCGAATTGCTAACTGGCGCGGATAGCGAAACCAAGGCTTATGCCAATCAGGTTCTCACGCAGATTGCCGCACTTCCCGAAGGCTTTGGCACAGTTCTCTTGCTGGTCGCAGTAGAAGGCCATAGCTACGCTGAAACCGCTGAAATCATGGACATTCCAATCGGAACAGTCATGTCCCGCCTGTCCAGCGCCCGTCAGAAACTACGCAGCGCGCTCGCAGATCAAAAGGAGGTGCGCAGATGAGTGATCAAACCCCTCTAAGCGAAGAGCTTCTGGTCTGGCTTAGCGCCTATGTGGACGGCGTTCTGAACGAGGCCGAGCGCGCCGAAGTCGATGCGCTGGTTGCCAGAGACCCGCAGGTTGCTGCCGAATTAGAGGCGCTCTTTGCGCTCGATGATGACATTCGCGGTGCCTTTGACGGGTTGCTTGATGAACCCGCGCCGATGCCCGATGTCCTGAGCTCGCGACCTGCCCCTGCAAACACCAACCGCGCCCCATGGCGCGCCATGGCCGCGATGCTGGTCCTTGGGGCAGTGCTTGGCGCGGGCGGCATGTGGGCGGTGCGAGCAACGCCGGAACCTGTGCAAATCGCCGCCAAACGCAGCTGGCTGGGTGAGGTTGCCGAATACCATCAGATCTATGCACGCCAGACCCGCCACTTGGTCGAGGTGGGTGCCGATGAAAAAGCCCATATCGAAAAATGGCTGGGCAAAGAGATCGGGGTCGCCTTCACCGTACCTGATCTCTCGCCCGCGGGTTGGACCTTTCAGGGCGCGCGCCTGCTCGTGGCGGCAGGCAAGCCCGTAGCGCAGTTGATGTACACCGATGCAAACGGACGCGTCATCGCGCTTTGCGCATTGCAAAACGGATCAGGTGCCCCCGCAGACACGGCGCTCAAGCAATTTGGCGATGTCCATATGGCAACGTGGAAAAGCAGCGCAGGCAGCTTTGCCATCGTGGGCGAGACCCCAAGCGAGCTGGAAGCCCTCGCAGTGATCGCGCAGCCGTTGATTTAACTTGATTGCGCGCCTAGCAACGGTGCCTAACTACTTGCCCGCAATTTCTCTTAGCGATGTCGAGGGCGCAAACAAGAAAACGGAATCAAGATAACGCAATCCTTGGGGACGTCCTTCAACGTAGTAGGTCACCTCGAAATAGTCGCCCTTCTTATTGTAAACGAACGTGCATTGCTCTTCGAACATTTCCCCCATCTTCACCAAGGAATGTCCTTTAGGAACATCCGGTTGCGTAGCGTGATAGGTTGTTTCATAAAACTCCACGTCCTTGGCTGTCACCTGTGTTGGCGCGTCAAGCGGAGCAGTCTGAGGGTGCAACACATAAGACATGTTCTCGCACATCTGTGTATAGCCGACTTTCAGATCAAACCCCTCTGGTGCGCTCAGATCATGGGGCATGATATCAATCTGCCAGCGAAAGGTTTTGTGCAAAGTATCGGCATAAACAAAGCTGTCTGAGGGCGTGGCGAGCATATCTTTGAGCAAAGACAGCGGAATGATCGGGCGCGACGTCGCTGAAACCGTCGTCGCAGCGTTTTCGACCAACTTAGAGACATTTTGCATCGCAGCAGTATACGCCGCGTTAACCAGCGCGCCTGGAACCTCATCGGTAGGTGACATTTTCAAACCAAGGCTAGGCGCATGAAACCCGAGAACGCCTCCGGGGTGTAAAACGCGAAAATCGACAAATGTCTCCCAATAGGAGACACGACCATGCATGAATATCACTGCGCAGGCAGAAAGGCATTCTGCACCGCGCGGAACGTAGGTCCCCATAAACTGCTTATGAACGATTTCGCCAAGAGCCAGCCCTTCTGCAAGACTACCACCTTTGCTATCAAGGCAGAGAAGGAAATTCAGGTCATCATGATCTTGCATCGGTATTGCGTCGATCATCTCTTGCATTCGCTGCACATCGCCGGTCTCTATTGGGCCGCTCATACGATGCGTGCATATGCTGGAGCCTAGCTCTTTTTGCGACAAAGGCTTGAGACGGAGTGTTTCAAAATTTGCCGCCTGCGCCCCTGTCGCGAGCAAGCCGAGACACACCGCAAGACAAAGTTTTCTAATTCCCATGGCAACGACCTTTACTCAAAGCGTTTGCGCCATCCATGAGCCCCGCCACGTTCGCGCGCGCTGAGAGCAGCTTGACGCTGGGCTCGAAAACGCAGGCGAAGGACAATGCATCTGGCCCTAACAGTTCTTCCAATAATTCTGGCGCGCAGAGCTGTGCCGTCATGCAATCGCGCGCCGCATTAAAATAGTCAGCAATTCGCACAAGCGGGGGCAACATCTGAGTTGCCAACACTGGGTCAGTTGTCAGTCGCTGCGCAATCACAGTCCCCAAATCACGTGCGCCTAGATTAGCAGACGGGTATCGTCCTTGGGTCTCAATCAGCACTTCAAACAAGCGCACGCGCGCCTCAGACAATGCACTTTCGTTGTAGCGTTCAACGACGGCGAAGGTGTATTGGCGTTTCTGTTCTCTGAGGTCTGTCAAATAACCTGTCACACCAACAATTGCCGCTACGGCGACAAGAGGCAGAGCGATCACATCGCCGATTAATTTTATCCGCTCAAGCTTACTCACAAAGCGCCACGCGATCTATTTCGATAACGGGGCCAGCCGCATCATCCAAAGGCAAGCGACCAAAGCAACTCAGCTCGCTAGGTTGGAGAATGAGAACGTCATCACCTTCGCTGACGTTAAAAATTCCACTGTTTTGCGCGCTCTTTGCCATAGCGGCTGCAAGGTCTGTCTCTGGACAGGCCTTAACGACGATGACAAGCGGGTCCTGTTGGCTCGCGAGGTAATTCGCAACGTTGTCCTGAATGCACTTTGCTTGCTCGATATGGAGCCGCCAGACATCGCTGTCCGCGCAAAGTGGGGCCCCAACGGCCAGCGCAATCGAGAAAAGAAAAACAAATCTCTTCATTGAAAAATTCCAAACTACGAATATCCGTGAGGATAATTCGAGTCCAATTTTCAATCAAGAGACTTGAGGTTTCACTCGAAAACGCGCCCCTCGGGGCCGCTCATGTCAAAGCCAAGATGTTTCGCGACAGAGAAGATATCTTTGTCACCGCGTCCGCACATATTCATCACAAGCAGATGATCGCTCGGCAGATCACCCGCAATTTTCATCACGTGAGCAAGAGCATGGGATGGCTCAAGTGCGGGGATGATCCCTTCGAGCGCGCAAGACAATTGGAACGCTTCGAGCGCTTCTTTGTCGGTGATCGACACGTACTGAGCGCGGCCAATTTCATGCAGCCATGCGTGCTCTGGTCCGATACCGGGATAATCAAGGCCCGCTGAGATCGAATAGCCTTCCAGAATTTGACCATCGTCGTCTTGCAGCAAATAGGTGCGGTTGCCGTGCAGCACGCCAGGGCGACCGCCCGTGAGCGATGCGCAATGCTCCATCTTCATGTTGACGCCCTTACCGCCCGCTTCCACGCCGATGATATTAACCGAAGTGTCATCAAGGAACGGGAAGAACAGCCCCATCGCGTTTGAGCCGCCACCAATTGCCGCGATCACAGTGTCAGGCAAACGGCCCTCGGCCTCGTGAAGCTGCTCGCGCACCTCTTTGCCGATGATGGATTGGAAATCGCGCACCATTGCAGGATATGGGTGCGGGCCAGCGACGGTGCCGATGCAGTAGAAGGTGTCGCGCACGTTGGTCACCCAATCGCGTAGCGCATCGTTCATCGCGTCTTTGAGCGTGCCGCGCCCAGAGGTGACAGGGATCACTTCCGCGCCAAGGAGGCGCATACGAAAGACGTTCGGCGCTTGGCGCTCAACATCGTGCGCGCCCATATAGACCACGCATTTCAGACCGAACTTCGCGCAAACTGTCGCCGTCGCAACGCCGTGCTGACCTGCACCTGTCTCAGCGATGATGCGGGTTTTGCCCATGCGGCGTGCTAGAATGATCTGGCCAAGGACGTTGTTGATCTTATGCGCGCCCGTGTGGTTCAGCTCGTCGCGCTTGAGATAAATCTTCGCGCCGCCAAGATGCTCTGTCAGGCGTTCGGCATAGTAGAGCGGGCTTGGACGGCCAACGTAATGGGTCCAAAGATCGTTCATCTCGGCCCAAAACGCATCGTCTGTTTTGGCCTTTTCGTACTCTTCTTCGAGCGACAAAATAAGTGGCATCAAGGTTTCTGAAACGAAGCGGCCACCAAAGTCACCAAAACGACCATTTTCGTCAGGGCCGTTCATGAAAGAATTGAAAAGATCGTCTGCCATTTGAATGCTCCAAAGCGTGTTGGAATTGATGTAGCCGAAGCCGCAACTTGGGTAAAGCGGATCGTCACCTTAGACTTTCTTGCCAACACGAGACGGCCTCTGCTCTCGAAGGCACTTTTTCCGCTGTAAAGTGCAAGTTTATCGCAGATTTGATCACCTTTGATCCTTTGCGCATTATCTCTCCGTGCTCTCCCGCCCTGGCAAACACGGCCATGTCGGCAGCTGAGTTCCAAACAGAAACAACAAAGAAAACACGCTTGTAGCGGAAAAGATCGACAGACACATTTCCAGCGGTGGCGAGTGCTTGCTTGCGCATCGATATCGCCATTTTGAAAAACTTGAAGAGGTGGAAGACCCCGTTCACTTCAATGCCACCTATCGAGACAAAATACATCGCGGCATTCCTAGCTTACCGAACTGCTTTCATAAAAGCATCGATCATACCCGCATCCTTCACGCCCGGCGCGCTTTCGACACCAGAACTGAGATCAAGTTGGCTCGCCCCCGTCATGCGCACGGCCTCGGCGGCATTTTCAGGCGTTAAGCCACCTGCTAACATCCAAGGCACCGAAAATTCGTAATCCGCAATGAGACGCCAATCAAAGGCCAGCCCGTTGCCACCGGGCAAGTCAGCGCCTTTGGGTGGTTTTGCATCCACGAGTAATTGATCCGCGACAGCGCCATATTTCGCGAGTTGCGGCAAATCCTCTGCATCCGCGACACCGACGGCCTTCATAACAGGCAACCCATAGCGCGCTTTGACTTCAAGAACGCGCTCGGGCGTTTCTTTTCCATGAAGCTGCAACATATCTAATGGAACCGCCGCAGTAATCGCGTCGAGCTCATCGTTGCTGGCATTCACGGTCAGTGCGACTTTGGCGATGCCCACCGGCACCTCAACCGCAAGATCGCGCGCGGTTTCAATGCTTACATTGCGCGGCGACTTTTCAAAAAAGACAAAGCCCACATAATTTGCGCCCGCATCCGCAACGGCCTGAACATCTGCAAGCTTAGACAGCCCGCAAATCTTTACAGAAACGATCGAAGGCCGCGATGGGTCGCGGCCTGATCCGATTAATACGGGCATAGATTTAGCTTGCTTCGTCGAGAAGCGCGAGCACGTCGTCTTTGCCTTCGTGCTTTTCAGCCTTAAGGCGCTTCAACTCGCGGCGCATGCGATCCATTTCGCGTTTTTGTGCAGCGGCTTCTGCGCGCTGTTTGTATTCGCGGATCCACTCCCAGAGGAAGCCAATCAACAGACCAACACCAACGCCGCCGAAAATCACGACGAACAAAGGTAGCTCAATTGACTGGTTCAAACCGAGCAATGCAGCCAAATCATTGGTTAACAGCTTTACGGTTACAATTTCACGATTTGCCAAAGACACGGCAACAAGGACCACCGCAATAGCGGCGAGCATAGCATACTTAATATAGCGCATTGGTTACTTTCCGTTCAGCCGATCACGCAGCAATTTACCGGTTTTGAAGAAAGGCACATGCTTTTCTTCCACAGGCACAGACTCGCCCGTACGCGGATTACGACCAATTCTAGCATCGCGTTTTTTGACAGAAAACGCGCCAAAGCCGCGCAGCTCTACGCGATCACCGCGCGACATCGCATCGGTAATCTCTTCGAACACAGTGTTCACAATCCGCTCAACGTCGCGTTGATAAAGATGCGGGTTTTCATCCGCGAGCTTTTGGATCAATTCAGATCGTATCATGGCGCAGTGCCCCCAACTGTTTCTGCTTCGCGTGGCAGCGAACTTGTATACAGCGACTATATTGACTTTCGCGCGCCTTGAAAGGCTGAACCGTAAGAACCTGTGAAATTGACGGTTTTTTACGCCATTTTTCGCCTTGGCTAAACATTTTGGTAGGGCTTTACAGGCTCTTAGTGCCCTGTTGCCCATACCTCCAGCACTTTGATTCGCAAAACAAATGCCTCAAAGCGCCCTGCTTCAATCGCCACGTTCCGGCTGAACGCCCAGCGCCTAGCCGCTTCACCACATCTCTGGATCAAGCAAACCAAACGTTCAATCATGCGTCACGCGACCCTATGGAACACGCCCCATTTGAGCTGGTTGCTCCTTGCGGCTTGCTTGAGCACAAGCCCCGTTAGACCAAGCAACAACAGCTCTGCAATTGGCCCTGCAAACCAAATCCCGACTTCCCCAAGCCAAAGTGGCAGCAAGAAGGTCAAGGGCATCGCAAAGAGGTACGGTTTGCTTAGGCCCAAAATCCCGGCCCGTGTCGCATTTCCAATCGCCTGAAAATAAGACGCGATCATCATTAGCGGCCCCATGACAAAGAAAACAGAAGTCATAATAGGCAGGATGCGCACGACCTCGGAAATCACCGCCTGATCGTCAACGAAAGCCCCGGCGATTTGGCGCGGCAACGACATCACCACGAGCTGCACGAACGCGCAGTAGATAAAAGCGGCCCAAAGAGCGATGCGCAAACTTGCGTCCGAACGTAGCCAGAGTTTTGCTCCGTAATTGTTCCCTGTGATCGTTTGCATTGCAAAGGACAGGCCGAGCAAAGGCAAAAACGCGAAGGTCATCACACGCGTTGTGATCCCATAGGCCGAAACCGTATCGGCATAATTGGGCGCGCCGACCCACTGCAACGCGGTGATAAGCGCGCCTGATCCAAGAGCCAGCCCCAAAAAGTTCAGGCTTTGCGGCGCGCCAAGCGCGAGGATTCGCCCCCACGCCCCATAAAGCGGCGCCGCTGCTAACGCTGATGGTCGCAGAGCGGTTCGTCCGAACACGCGAAACAACAAGATGATGCTGAAAGACAGAGCCTGCGCTGCCGCAGTGCCATATGCAGACCCCGCCACCCCCATATCCAACAGTGCGATCAGCACATAGTTGAAGCCGATATTTGCGAGCGAAACAAACAGGCTCATTGCCGCCATGAACCCAACCCGGCCTTCATTTCGAAGGGCATCGGAATTGACCGACAGCACAAACAGCAAGGGCGAGAAAAAGACCGTGATCTTCAGGTAAATCAGCCCCATCTCGGCAAGCTTTTCTGATCCTGCCGCGGCAAGTAGCGCCATGCTCGGCCCCACGAGCAAGAAAACCCCGATCAAGCTCGCACCCAGTGCGAGTGCCAAGCCATGCGCCCCTGCGAACACTGCGCGCGCGCCATCCATGTCCCCAGCGCCCAGAAATCGCGCCAAGAGGCTCGACATGCCGTTGGAAACCAGCGTCGAAAGCGCGACGATCAGCATGTAAATAGGGAACATCAAGGTCACAGCGCCCAAGGCTTCCGGGCCAACGTAAATGCCCAAAAACAGGGCATCCGCAACGGAGAGCAAGCCGTTCATTCCCATCACAAAAATAATCGGCAGCGCAGTTTTTAGGTAGGTGGCCTTTAGGGGGCCTTCGGTAAACGTATTTATGGGTTCACTGGTCATATCCCATTTTCCTCAAGCTAAATCGCAAACCAGAATGGGATCCGCATTTCCATTCACGCGATAAGCGCGAAAAGGGGTGATCGAGACAAACTAACGCAAAACTTAACCAAGACAGAGTGTCAGCGGATGGCAGGCGAATGCGAGGCCTGCGCGTTGGTTAGAACCGCTCCTTACAGGTGTCAAGGCTTTCAGGCTTTTGGCAAGCTGCGGTTCAATTTGTGTCATGAGGCGGTCTTGCGCGGTAACTGCGTTGATTGCACTGCACTCAAAGGGCGCTAAAGCCGAGCGAAGACTGCGCCCTTTGAAACCCGTCTAAATCTGCCAAGTAAACCCAGTTTCCTGTTCAGAGCGAACCCATAGCTTTTCGATGGTGATTTTGTCGTAAGCGTAGGGTTCCAGCGTGCCTTGCCCAACAGGCCCTACCATCTCCATGCGTCCAGTTGGGCCGTAAAAGGCCAATTGCTCAAGCCCCTCTTGCGTCGCGCACATGATCTCAGGAAAGGCTCCCTGTTCAGCAGTTTGAACCATGGGGGATTTTGACATGAGCCACCAAACTGCGCGCGTGAGCAAGCCTCCACTCGTGCTAATCAGAGATGTCGCGGAAGACCCCGGGTGACACACATAGACTTGGACGTTTTTGCCGGCTGCTTTGATCTTGTCCTGCAACTCATAGGCAAACATCATTTGCGCAAGTTTGCTTTGGCTATAGGCAGGGTTCGCGCTGTAATTGTTGTCCCAGTTCATGTCATCAAACTGGATCGTGCGCAGTCCCAACTTATAGCCAAGGCTCGCGACAACCACGATCCGTCCATTGGCGTCCTCGATGCGATCAAAGAGCATGCCGCACAGAACAAAATGACCGTAGTGATTTGTCCCAAGTTGGCTTTCGAACCCGTCAACGGTTCGCTGTTGTGTCGGCACCTGCGCAATCGCTGCATTACAAATGAGCGCATCGATGTGTGAAACGGTTTTCAACACCTCTGCGGCAGCATTGCGAACGCTGTCCAGCACCGACAGATCCATTTGCACAAAAGAAACCTCCGCTTCTGCGCCGAATTCCTGTTTCAGCTCGGCGACAGCCGCGCGCGACTTCTCGGCGCTGCGGTTCAGCATCACGACCTTAGCCCCTTTGGAGAGCAGGATACGCGAGGCTTGAAACCCTGTGCCCGCGTTGGCACCCGTGATCAAATATGTCTTCCCCTTGAGTGAGCCAAGACGTTCGGGCGTCCAGCCCTTTGGTCCAAATTGCAAATCAGCCATCACAGTGTTCCTATCCATAATTCCTGAACACAGATATCTCTCCTATACACTTCAAAACAGGCGATATCATCGCGAATACTTGCCTATTCGTATCACATGCCTTGCTACGCCGCCTTTTCCGCACCAAGCTGACACCATGATACAAGATCAAATCAAACATCTCATTCAGAGCCAGATCCACGAAGACGGCATGATCGAGACTGGCATAAACGGGGTCCAACTATTCCGAGCCACCAGCGCAATTCCTTGCGCGCCGGCTATCTATGAGCCTAGCATAATTGTCATTGCCAGCGGCGCGAAAGAGGCCACGCTGGATGGTCGGCGCTATGTGTATGACAACCAACAATACATGTGCTGCCCGATGTCGATGCCTGTGAACGCGGGCACGCCGACAGCGTCAAAAAACGATCCGCTCTATGGTGTTTACATCTCGCTGTCGCCACGTGTGATGAATGAAATGTCGATAGAAATAGAAACATCCAGCGGCTTGCCTCGACCTCAAAACAGCGCCCTAAACACTCAGGGCATCAAGCTTGCGCAATGGGATGCCGCGTTCAGCGATGCGCTTTTGCGACTTCTTCAATTATGCGGCAAAACCACCGAAGTCGCCGTGCTTGGCGACGCGCGATTGCGCGAAGTGTTCTATGCAGTCTTAACCGGTGAAGCGGGGCAATTTGCGCGCCAGTCCTTCAACCCAGGAAACGCCATCGCGCGCTCTATTGCCTATGTATCGTCGAACCTGAAAACTCCGATCTCGATTGACGATCTGGCCAATCGCGCAGGCATGAGCCGCGCTGTGTTTCATCGTAAATTCAAACATGCCACAACGATGTCCCCGATCCAGTTTGTAAAAACCATGCGCCTCAACACCGCTGCGATGAGGATCGCCGAAGGCATGACGGTGAGCGAAGCCGCGATGGATGTGGGCTACATCAGCACGTCCCAGTTCAGCCGAGAATTCAAACGCAGCTACGGGCAGTCCCCGAAGCAATGGACCGCCGCCCAGCACGCCTTTGCGGGAGCCGCGTAGAGAGGCTGTTTCTCGGTGTGTTTTGAGCATGGCTTTAGGCGGCAAGGGCTGCTGCCCTGCCGCTATTTTTGGGTTTATGTATTTCCTGAATATGGCGGCCGCCAAAGGACGGATCGAAGGGCGCTGAGGTGTTTTAAACCCTAGCTCGCTCTCGGGGCTCGCACCCCGCCGACTTGCGCAAGATCGATGACGCTCGCAGGGGACGCGAGCCGATGATCCTGAGTTCAGTGGTTAACCGAGGGGGAGTTTGCGGGGAGTTGGTTAAGGATTGGTTTGGGGAGCGTGCGGCATAAATCGAAAGCCATGCTTGTAACCAAAAGTATGTTTAGGCATTCTAAACAAAAGTTGTTATTTGAAGGCTAAGCTATATGAGTGAAAAAATATACGTTCTCTTGAGAAAGAACGACGGCTTACATACAGGCCATGGGATTACTAGCGAAAAGCCTTCGACAGAGACAGTCAGTAGCTTTTTTGAGCAAGGTACAACTGAAGATAATGAGGTGTCTCGAAAGTCAGCCTCAGATAAAGAAAATGGGAAAATCATCAATTTCCGTTCTGTTGATAAAGCTTTCAACCAATCCATTGCTATGTATCGTGATGCGGTGGTTTCGACAGTTAAAATTTCTCCAATGGTGTCAGCTAGTGTAATTGCCCAGCAATTGGGGAGCTATGCAAGCGAGCAGGGAAATAAACTCGATGAGTTATGTGACGGCGACATCGAAGTGTACGAATTTAATAACGATTCAATTCACACAATTCTAAAGAAAAATGATGAAGCGATAGCTGCTGTCAATGGTGCAAAGTACTTGCCCCAGATAGCGGTCATTGGGCTAATTAGCGCTTATGATGCTTTTCTAGCGGATCTTCTTCGTGCTATATTCACAGTGAGGCCCGAGTTAATTTTGACGTCTGATCGTGAAGTGAAATTCTCTGATCTAACGAAGTATTCTAGCATTGAAGAGGTTAAGGAAAGTATCATCTCAGAGGAAATTGAGGGAGTTTTGCGTAAAAGTCATCACGAGCAAATAGTTTGGATGGAGAATAAGTTCTCAATGACGCTGCGCAGCGACCTTGAGGTTTGGCCTGAATTTGTTGAACTTTGCGAAAGAAGGAATCTTTTGACCCATACAGGCGGTATTGTTTCTAGTCAGTATTTGAACAATTGCAAGAACCATAAGTGCAAGCTCAAAGTAGGAGTCGGTGATCGTCTGGTCGTGGATTCGAATTATTTGACAACGGCAATAGAAATTATTGATGAAATTGGCACCAAGTTAGTTCACACTTTGTGGCGAAAATTTGTCGGATCAGAACGAGATCGAGCGGATAGTCGCCTCAATGATAAAGGTATGAATTTAATACGTATTAAGAAGTACAAAACTGCTGAGAGAGTTTTGCACTTCGCAGTTGGTCAAAAGAAACACTCTTCTGATCTTATTCGGCGAATGATGTGTGTTAACTTGGCAAATTCCATTAAGCTATCTGAGAGGAAATCGGATGCTTCGGCGGTGCTGAAGAATGATGATTGGAGCGCAACATCACCACAGTTTAGGATTTGTGTCGCGGCCATCAACGATGAACATGATGAAGTCTGCAAATTGATGGATTTGGGTCAAGAAACTATCGAAATAACTGCATCTGATTTCAGAGATTGGCCAGTTTTTCGTTCTATCCGAGATGTCGATCAGATTGTAAGAAAATTTGAAGAAATCTATGGAGAACCGCTAGTTAAAGCACCTAGGCTAAAAATAAATGATGCTGGTGACAGTGACGAGAACGAACTGAGTGAAAGCAAATCTGGTACAATTCATTAGAATTTCGACGTAGGTCGAATAATACCTTGAGGTGCGGGCAGTCATAGGTCTCTTAGTTGGGTTCGAGATTTCGTTGAGGTAAGCGCTCAGCTCAGATTGCGCTAGGACTTGGTGGGGATAAAGTTCAATTGAACAACAGTTGCGACGCAACCCCAGCGGTCTGGCGATTGCCCTGTGATGGATCACGTGCCCCCAACCCTCTCCCCCTTGCCACACGCCCGATTCCCCTCTATACGCGCGAGCGTTGAGATGGTGGGAAACACCGCAAACGTTGATGAGATGAGCAGGGTCGGAACCTCCGGCCCTCTTCTTTGTTTGCACATACCGGATCAACCAAAGCAACCCAAAGACCGGCGGAGACAACCGCGCGGCCAGTATAAACACGCTAAAGGATATGAAACGCCACATGGCTAATCTAATGGACGAGTTTGAAGCACTCTTGAACGAAAGCTTCGAAATGGACACACCCGACGAGGGGACAGTTGTCAAAGGCAAGGTCATCGCAATCGAAGCGGGCCAAGCTATCATCGACGTAGGCTACAAGATGGAAGGCCGCGTTGATCTTAAAGAATTCGCAAATCCCGGTGAAGCTCCTGAAATCGCAGTTGGCGACGAAGTTGAAGTGTTCCTGCGCTCCGCAGAGAACTCCCGCGGCGAAGCGGTTATCTCCCGCGAGATGGCGCGCCGTGAGGAAGCATGGGATCGCCTCGAGAAGGCATACGCAGACGAAGAGCGCGTTGAAGGCGCAATCTTTGGCCGCGTTAAAGGTGGCTTTACTGTTGATCTCGGCGGCGCGGTTGCGTTCTTGCCAGGCTCTCAGGTTGACGTGCGCCCTGTGCGCGACGCGGGCCCATTGATGGGTCTCAAGCAGCCGTTCCAAATCCTCAAGATGGACCGTCGTCGTGGCAACATTGTTGTGTCCCGCCGCGCTATCCTTGAAGAGTCCCGCGCAGAGCAGCGTGCAGAAGTCATCGGCAACCTTACAGAAGGTCAAGCGGTTGACGGCGTTGTCAAAAACATCACCGAGTACGGCGCATTTGTCGATCTTGGCGGCGTAGACGGCCTGCTTCACGTGACAGACATGGCATGGCGCCGTGTGAACCACCCATCCGAGATTCTGACAATCGGCGAGACGGTCAAGGTTCAGGTCATCAAGATCAACAAAGACACGCACCGCATCTCCTTGGGCATGAAGCAGTTGCAGGAAGATCCATGGGATCTGGTTGCTGGCAAGTACCCACTTGAGTCCACACACACAGGCCGCGTGACAAACATCACCGATTACGGTGCATTTGTTGAGCTTGAGCCAGGTGTTGAAGGTCTGGTTCACGTGTCCGAAATGTCTTGGACAAAGAAGAACGTACACCCGGGCAAAATCGTGTCTACGTCTCAGGAAGTCGAAGTCATGGTTCTGGAAATCGACGGCACGAAGCGCCGCGTTTCCCTTGGTCTCAAGCAGACACAGCGCAACCCATGGGAAGTCTTTGCAGAGCAGTTCCCAGAGGGCACTGAGGTCGAAGGCGAAGTCAAGAACATCACCGAGTTCGGTTTGTTCATTGGCCTCGAAGGCGACATCGACGGCATGGTTCACCTCTCCGACCTTTCATGGGACGAGCGCGGCGAAGATGCGATCCAGAACTACCACAAGAACGACATCGTTCAGGCGGTTGTTTCTGAAGTCGACGTTGAAAAAGAGCGTATCTCCCTCTCCGTTAAAGCGCTTGGCGGCGACAAGTTCGCTGAAGCGGTTGGCGGCGTGAAGCGCGGCTCTATCGTGACTGTCACTGTGACAGCCATCGAAGAGGGCGGCGTTGAGGTTGAGTATGAAGGCATGAAGTCCTTCATCCGCCGTTCTGACCTGTCCCGCGATCGTGCCGAGCAGCGCCCAGAGCGTTTCTCCGTTGGCGATAAGGTTGATGTGCGCATCACCAACATCGACAGCAAGACACGCCGTTTGGGCGTCTCCGTGAAAGCGCGCGAGATTGCTGAAGAGAAGGAAGCAGTTGAGCAGTACGGTTCTTCCGACTCTGGCGCGTCCTTGGGCGATATCCTCGGCGCAGCGCTGAAGTCCGACGACTAAGCTTTGCCGCTATAGAGATGAAGAGGCCCCGCAGGAGCGACCCTGCGGGGCCTTTTTGTTGAGTTGATGGGGAAACTTTGCAGGGAAGAGAATGGCCGCTGTGAGCCCATACCTACCGTCGGTGACATCTGGTTCTATTCGAAGTTTTTCGTTATTGTACCATTTCAACATCATTCTTGAGGTCAAAAAGCATGAGACGGTTTCTAGGCTTGGCACTGAAAATAGCAGGCCTCTATCTGTTGCTCTTAATCGCATATTTTGTCTTCGTTCTAGCATCCATGAAGAACGAAAAACTGGCGCTGTATGAACGGAAGATTAACCCCTCTACTTTCGTATTTTGGCAAGGTGGGGAGCTATATTCAACCCCCCCTCTGTTCTCCAATGTGATGACAGATGCCAAAGGCCAGCTCACGTCGCGTGAACTGGATGGACTAAGAGATGTTGATATTTGGGTGCTCCTTCTTGACGGGTTCAAAGACATTAAGAGTGTGGAGTTTGCATCTCAGTTAGGGATTGATGTCGAGAAAGTCGCAAATTCTAAATCTGGACATTCTTCGCGGTTGGAGGGAGTAAGTTTAGGCTTACGGTTTCATCCAATTCCAGTCTTTGTTAACCGAAAGTCTGTGCTCATATTTGATGCAAAATATCTTTTTGAGAATTACAAAAACGAGTGCCTAGATGAGATGGTTTATGGCTCGATGATAGGCCAACGTGATCAAGAACTTTGGGATCGTTGTAAGAAAACCTGAAAGGCAACAAAGTCCCGCATAGCGGACTTTGAGGGAGACTAGGATTGCATCTTCAATCCTCTGAAAGAAGGAAGCAATCGAGCAGTACGGTTCTTCCGACAGCGGCGCGTCCTTGGGCGATATCCTCGGCGCGGCGTTGAAGTCCGACGACTAAGCTTTGCCGCTATAAAGATGAAGAGGCCCCGCGGGAGCGATCCTGCGGGGCTTTTTTTGTGGCGCGAGAGGTTAGGTTTGAGATCTTTGCGTTGCAGAGAATGGCCGCTAAGAGCCCTGACTGTGAGTTCCATTTTCGTGCTGCGTGCGCTCGCAGCACGAAAATTTCTGCTGCCGGCCAGATTCCCATGCTGCATGGCTGCGGGCTGACCCGCCATTCGTCCTTTGAGCGTCAAAGACCGCGCTAAGCTTCAGAGCGGATCTGATTGATCGGCCTATTCGCTGGAAAATGCTCATAATTGGTATTCACTCACTGATCTCGTTTCCGTCTTGGAAGAGGATATCGGTCTGAACTTCTGGAAATGTCGCACAAGTGTTTCGAGGCCAAAGAGTTTAGCGTCTAAGTAGTTTACTGGAATTTGACGTGCGATAGGACCCCGCTGGCAAGGCCCATTTCTTATTGCTAGATCAAAACAGAGCAGTCGCTGATCGTTGACAGAGGACACGAAGTCGTTGCAAATTTCAAATTTAACTTTGTTGATTTAATTGGGGAGGAAGTTTCTTGGCTACTATTGCCAGATTTCTGTCAGCGCGCAGCGCAGACCTCGGTCTTGCGGTGGGACAGGAGGACCGTGGGTGGTCTCTTCTTCCGGAAGTGGAAAACGCAGCGAGCTTGACCGGCAGTGTTGTCGGATTAGTGTTCACACCCGTTCAAGTGGAACGGCTGTTCCCTAAACACCTAGGGCTGAAGTCCGGGGATGACGGGTTGGAACACCATTTCGATGGGGTGTTCAAGAAGCTGCAAGTTGCAGTTCGGGCCAAAGCGCTTAGCGACGTCGACAAACACGCCGAGGAGTTCATCGCCCGCATTCCCGAGATGATGCCCCAGATCGATGAAGATCTAGCGTCAACGGCCTTCGATTTCTACAAGTATCTGGCCAAGGATGTCTCATCCCGCCAGCGAGAAGCCTTCGTCGCCCAGTTCTGCGACGACCAAATTCGCGCCCATTTCAAGACCGCACGGCAACGGGTGGACGTGCTCAAGGGACAGGCGCTTGCCTTGGCAGCGCAGGGTATGCTTTGGGGGTATCACGATGACCCGATCGCGCAAATCCGGGCCGAGATCGCATTTGCCAGAGACGCGATCCAGCAGCTTGGCACGGGGAGCGAGAAGATGGACCTAGCCGACACACGGCTGCCACCGCGTGTCGAAGCCATGCCGGTCTTTCTGCCCGATTTCATATTTCAAATTGATCGCTGTGCCTGGCCGAACCAGGGCGAGACGGATCCCACGGAAACCGGTGGCGTGCCGCATTCTGGCTCGGGTGGCGCACACGCGGCTGTAGCAATACCGGACGCGGCGGCGAGCACGACTTCGAAATCGACCCCAAGGCGCGGTGACAAACCGTTTACTGACGACCTGCCGTCAACTGACCTAGACGACTACTTTGAGCTTCCCGGCGATGGCGTCGACCCAACATGCGGCTGCGATTGCGAAGAGCCGGAATGCGCACCAACGGAAGAGTGCTGCGGCGATATCAATTACTACATCGCCGATCTGCTTGAGTTGCGCGAGGAAACCGTCGAGTACGTGCCTGACGGGCTGGCGTACATAGAAAATGTTGCGCCCGGAGAGACTCGTGTGCGCGAGCATATGTTCGGCAAGACGATCGACGTCTACTCCGAAGACGAAACCACGACGCGGCGATTGGAAGAACGCGACCAGATTGTCACCGACCGTTCGCAATTGCGGAAGGAAATGAAGAAGCAGATGTCGGCGCGCCTGGATGTCGAGGCGACGATCACCGGCAAGGTCTATACGGTCAACACCAATGCCTCGGTGTCGCGCGACGTGGCCCACCGCGAAGCCCGCGAGAAGTTCCGCGAGATGGTGACGCAGGCAAAGGAAAGCATCGAAACCGAAACAAGATCGCTGCGCACCCGGCGGGTCACGACCGAAACCAAGGAAACTAACACCCACACACTGCAAGGCGGCAACGATGGTGTGGTTGCCAAATTCTTCCACGTGGCCGAGCGTAAGCGTGGGCAGGTGTTCTCGCACGGGCTGCACCTGATGCTGGATATCCTGATCCCTAGCCCGGCGCAGCGCTATGTAGAATTGCAGCGCCGAAAAGCCGAGAAGAGCTTCAAACTGGAAAAACCACGGCGGCCGTCGGTAGCCCCGGACGATCTGAAGCCTGGTTGGCATGACGCCTATGTGAAAGTCTATGAATTGGTTGATGCACCACGCCCGCCGGATCAGCCAACAGAAAATAAGTCTACGATCAAGGAAGGAAATCTGGGGAATACGCTCAGTATCGCCGTGCCAGATGGCTACGAAGCAACAACAATGACGATGTTGTCAAGCAAGGCGCTGAGAACGAGATTGAACGAGATACTGGGGAATGAAGGATCGATTTCGTTTCAGTTTGGTGGTGGCATTGTAACTGGATGGGTTGGATCAGGTACTACGAATATTCAAACGTCTTCGGTTAGCGCTACCGGTACAACCGACGCATTTATCAGCGGGTACAGGGTGATGGAGGAAGCGAGCATCAAGGTGAAAATCACCTTCTCCCCGATTCCGGTCGACATCCGGCCGTGGCAAACCGAACTACACACGCTGATCATGGAGGGCTACCAACAAAAACTCCAGACCTATGAAGACGCGCTGGCCGAGCACAACATGCGCTTCAAGGAAGCGGAAAAGCAAATGCACCCGTTCACCGCCGAAGAGCATATGCGCACCCAAGTCAAGCAATCCGCGATCTGGATGCTGTGCGACAAGTTCGGCGATGAAGGCGCGTTCAACCTGCGCGCCGAAGACGGCTGTGGCTATCCCGAGATCAACCGGCGCACCGCGACCGATGTCACCAAGCGCTGGCATTTCTTCGACCGGGTCTGTGACTGGGGGCAGATGGAGATCATGTTCTATGACTACTATCGCAACCCGGTGTGCAAATGGGTCGATACCTTTGATCCCGACGAGCCCAATTTCCTGTTCAAGACCTTCCTGCGGGCCGGCTATTGCCGGGTTCAGATTCCGGTGACCATCGCAATGGAATATGACATGCTCACCTATCTGAAGACCGGCAAGACCTGGGGCGGCAATGGTGAGCCACCACAGGACGCCACGGATCTGCGCTATGGCGCCGTTGTACGGGAGCTGAAGCATTCCTACGGTTGTTATCAGAACGACCGGCACGGCGTGATCACCGCACAGACCACCACCGACGCGGGGGGCAACCTGATCACCGCCAACCGTGTCACCCTAGCCAGCGAGGGAACTGATGACGCCCTATGGCCCTATCACGAGAATGGAGCCCTGATCCCTGATGCAGATCGCGATCTTGACCTTGGCCGCGAGATTTTCATCAATGGCGTTGCCTATCGTCTGGTTGCAATTGACACGCCGACCGGATCGCCAGCCACCGGCTACGAATGGACCCTGACACTGGACCGCCCGCTGGAAAGTCCGCCGCACGTGACCGAAGGCGACACGAGCAGCGACCTGCGCCAGTACAGGCACGCGATTGGCGCCAAGTTCATCGGTGATGCGTTCTACTTCACCATTCCGGTGGACGCGGTCTGGATGGGCGACATGTTCCAGCTCGATGCCAGTAGCGGCATCAGGGTCGCGAACATGTGCCTGCCGAAATACCCGATCGAGTGCGTGTGATGCTGAACGAGTTTCGGGATTGGGGGCCTTATGAGGTTTTCAAATCCGCCCACGAGAAAGCGAAAAGGCGGCTTAGCGAACAGCCCAAGCGCCCAGTGAAAGTTGACCCTGCCTGGCCCACCAAACCGGACCTTTTCCCGCCACCCGACACACCGACCATCGGCTGGGTCAGGAATGATTACATCAATGCTTATGCAACGTGGGAGGCTGGCACCGACGATGCGCGCATTCTGACCGTGTTGCCACGCGCGACCAAGCTCAAGGTCGTTGGGTTTCACAAGTCAAGTGGGTGGGCCAGGGTTCACCTTCTGGCCGATGACGACGATCCAGCGCCCGGGTCTTTCTTCGTCAGATACACTGACGTCTATTGGTACGCCAAAGGCGAAGCTGGCTATACCATGGGCGCGGATGATGAAAACGCCATCCTTTACACGGTGAAAGAGGACCAGACGTTGCTGGGCATCATGAAAGAACACCACTGGGGTGATCTGATGATGGACGACAACATGTTTCTGGCGAAGGATGACAGGGAGTACAGAGCGCCCCGCCTGGCAACGCTGATCATGCGAACCAACAGCAACACAGGGGCATTCAGGGAATCTGACGACCCCGAAACCTTGCAGGCCAAGACAACGCTGAAGCTATACAGCACCATCTATTTGCGGAGTCACTCTGATCTGTTCCTGCACATAGTCAAGCCGGTAGAATTCAGTGATGACTGGAAGGATCTTCTGAACCAGTACGTCGACGTTGTGGCACTCTCAGTTCAGAACTTTTCTGGATTGCGCGAGGCCCTTGCTGGCGTCGGGATCCTGGCCGGCCTGCTGCATGGCGCTTTTGCGATGCTCCGGGGTACGATAACAGGCATTGCCGATGATTTCAAAACAACGGCCGAAGTGATCTACGGCGTCTTTTCGGCCTTGTTAAGCCAATCACTCGACGAGTTGAAAAGCTTCCTGGAGAAGCTGGAGTCGCTGTTGTCGTTGGAAGCGATTGCCGGTCTGATGAAAGAGGTTTGGGAGGCGATCAAGGGGTTCGCTGATCTGTTGTGGCACGATTTTGTGACCGCATTCACGCACCCCAACCTGGGGCAGGACGCCTTTGCCGTTGGTGTGGCCATCGGGTATGCAATAGCGCTTTTGGTCACGACATTCGCCACGGGCGGGCAGGCGCTTGTCATTCGTATTTTGGGGCGTGTCGGGGCCAAGGTGCTGCGATTGATTTTCGACCTGGTAGAGGCAATAGCAGCCGCAGCCAACGCACTTTCCTTGGCAAGCGATGTGGAGATGAAGGCGAGGGACTTCCTGAAATCGTTGGAGACCAAGGGCCGTGAATTCCTGGAAGATATCCAGGATTCCGGACTTTTGACGGAGCGGCACCTATCGCCAATACCTCTGGTGAGTGGCAGCGCGAAAACGGTCGCGGCAAAAGTGGGTGTAAGAAAATACGGAGAAGCCGAGGGCCTAAAAACTGACGGTGTTCTCAAACGCAAGGGTCGCGAAGCGCCGGTTCACAAGGTCCTTCGCGCAACCCTCGATAAGGATGAACACCTTCGCGGCTACTACACCGTGAAAATCGACAAGAACGAAGGCTTCTACGTACTGGAGCGCCCGAAGAAATCACCAATTGATCTTGACGCGTTCGAGAAGATGGATCTGGAAGAGCAGCTCAAGCACGCCAAACTGGTGTCTGTCAGTGCGTCGTTGGTCGACATATTCCGGGGCAGCAAGCGTATTGACGGCTCAAAACGCAAAGAGTTCCGAGAAGAAAACGATATGAAGCGTGGTTATGACGCCGGGCACCCGATCGCCTACAAGTACTTGCCTGACAAATCGCTGGTGAACACCCTGTTCAAGCAACTAGCCGAACAGAATCGAAACCTTGGAAGACGCGGTGCAACCGATACCTGGAAGTGGATTGAAGACAACGTCCTCGATTCCAAACTCAATAAAATCAAGGCTCTTGGCGACCGCCGTCGCAGTGTTGGGTACAAACTCGTGCCGGTCCGCAATTCTGACGGATTGGTCGAAAGCTTGAAGTTCACTCTCTGGGAAGTAGCTGAAAACAGCGAGTTCCGCAAGGTCGTTGAATGCGACATTCCTAATACGCCGGGAAAAGGAGTCAGCAAGAAAGCTCTGGATGACATGGAGGCCTGGGCGAATCTGCCCGTACGCTGAGTATTCTTTGACCGCTCGCTCCATAGTCGGCGAACACAACGGACTTCGTGGCCAGGTTTTGAGCCCCCAAACCCCAATTGAATGGTTATATCTGCGGTTCAAGGAGTATTCCGTTTGTCTTGGCTCTTTCCAATCTCGCTCGCACAGCACACGGCGAATGCATAGACGGATGTCCGCGAAGAAAGTATGTGGGAATGGCTAATTGGGTGAAACGCACTGGACCGCAGTAATTGCGATGTTTCTGCACAAGCGAAAGCGGCGAGAGTAATAGGCGGGTTTGTCCCGCGCCTTGCTGGCCTGATCCGGCTTGTGGCGAAAGGGCACTTGGATTTCAGTGTTCAATCCAGTTTTCAATGACCGCTCTAGCGAAATAGACCGCAGCGCAGTGATGATCGTGATGCAAGAGAGAATGTATGCTGCGTCAGCAGTAGCCGCATGTGCACAGGTCCGGTAAGTCCGCATAGCGGACTTTGACGGAGACTAGGATTGCGTCTTCAATCCTCCGAAAGAAGGAAGCAATCGACCTTGGCTTGTGGCTACACCTAAGACCAGCATGATACCTGCTCCTAGTGATATGACCCCCATGAATTGAAACGACCAAGCGAGCATCAGCGGGGCGGGAATTCGGCCTTTAGGTACCCGATAGATTTTGGCGATAGACCCGCAGGTGTCATGCCGGTCAGCGCCTTGAAAGTGCGGGTCAAATGGCTTTGGCAAGAAAAACCGGTAGTGGGCCAGTTTGAAATGTAACAGATCGTGACAAGTAATTGCACCGCGTACTTGGAATGCTTACATTACTCATATGACAGACAAACCCAAAAGACCCCGTGATGCCAATCAGCTTGCCCATATGATTGTGGGGATAGCTGCTGGTGAGGATGTAGAACACAAGCCCGATGTGTCGGGACAAATTTCGGGAGGAAGGAAAGGCGGGAAGGCAAGGTCTGAGAAACTTTCACCAGAAGAAAAACACCGCATCGCCGCTGATGCTGCCGCTAAGAGGTGGTCGAAACGTCTTTGACGTGAGATATACCAGAATCATTTTCGATGATTTTTACAATTGGCGTATTCATTAAAGATATCATATATGAATGGTGTACGCATAAGATGGCGTTCTGCATGTCTTGGTCAGACTCAAAGTTCACAATCTTCAAGCCCGCTGCTTCGCATTCCTCGCGGTGCAAATGCCGCCCGTGGTTCATGTTAATGTTAGCATCGGTCAGAAATTCGACAATAGCGTCGGCTTTTGCCTCTTTATCTGGATCGTCTTTGAACATTGAAGTGATTAGGGCATTTTTCCCGATTTCTTTTGACCAATCTATTGCGTGCTTGCATGTAGATAGAAAAGTAGGCGGAATTTGCTCAAGGATCGGACGCCATACGTCAATCTTGTGCGGATCTTCTTTGATTTGCTGCAAGGCTTCGTCAAACTCAGTAAGCACCAACTGCGCTGGCTGAGGGCCAAATTGAGGGTCTATTGGGCCAAGATTACTATGGGAACCCATCCAGATTTCTTTGCCCGCAAGAGCAATCATCGTTCCGCCTGACATACTAAGCTGCGGCACGAAAACCCTTACATCATCACCAAATTTTGCTCTTATGTAGTGAATTATCGACTCGGTGGCGGCGACTGCTCCGCCTGGGGAATGAATAAATAGGTCAAGACCTTTGGAGAAATCCATTTGGTAGAAGCAGGCCATAAATCCGCCCTTGTCCTCGTCATTAATCGAAACAATATTGTTATACTGATACCCAGTCTTTTGTAGCCACCCGCTGTAATAGGCCACAACATTTCGACCAGTTCTTTCGGAAAATTCTTTAAGATACCTGTGGCGCACTGAATCGTGAGGGTTTTTCGCATCTCTAGCGGTTTGCTCAACTTCGTTATAGATCTTATTCCAATTGGACATCTACTTTTATCCGCCTATCGAAGCGGCACGTACCTTGGTAGGCACATATTCGTTAGCCCGCTCGAAAATTGACCTAGGGCTTGTGGGGCGGTACTTATTTCCCACGATTTGATTGAGGATAGCATCCCGATCAACACTATCTGTTGTGTCATTGTTCACGTTTTCTACCATCTGTGCTTGGCTACCTGACATATATTCTCTCCCGGAATTTCCTATAACCTGACACAGTTTTTAGGCTTGGTAAATCAATATTCCGTTAAATTGCTTGACTAAAGGTCAGTCTGAAAATAAATTTAGATCATGAGGAAGCTTGACACCAAATCCCGGGTCATGATCATCCGCCTACTGGTGGAGGGTAATTCCATTCGAGCCACCTCGCGCGTTGCTGACGTGTCCAAAAACACAGTCACAAAGTTGCTTGAAGATGCTGGCAAGGCGTGTGCCGTCTACCACGATGAACACGTAAAGGGTGTTGAGGCCAAGCACGTTCAAGCTGACGAAATTTGGTCTTTTTGCTATGCCAAAGCAAAGAATGTAGAAGGCGCAAAAGCTGCCCCTGCTGATGCTGGCGATATCTGGACATGGACAGCGATGGACCGCGACAGCAAGTTGATGATCTCCTACACAATCGGGGATCGTTCCGGCGCAACCGCACGTGAGTTCATGTTTGATCTGGCGTCACGGGTTGCAACTCGCATCCAGCTTACAACAGACGGTCACGGCGCTTACCTCAAGGCTGTCACAGACGCTTTCTCTGGCGATGTAGACTACGCTATGCTGATCAAGCACTACGGCGATGCGACAGGCAAGAAAGGCCACGAGTGCAAGTATTCACCAGCAGAATGCACAGGCGCGACGAAAGAAGCGATCTTTGGTAATCCGATCATGGAAGATGTTGGCACATCACATATTGAGCGTCAGAACCTCACAATGCGTATGGGTATGCGCCGCTTTACTCGCCTAACTAACGCTTTTTCTAAGAAGGCCGAAAATCACGCTTATGCGGTTGCGCTGCACTTCATGCATTACAACTTCGTTCGCACCCACAAGACGCTGCGCATGACGCCAGCCATGGCCGCTGGTCTTGTCGAAAGCCCTTGGGAGGTTGAGAATATTGTAGCATTGGTTGAGACGGCGGAGAACGTGGCACCAAAAAAGCGCGGTCCGTATAAGAAGCGTCAGAAAAAAGATATTTCAAACTGACCCACTACCGAAAAACCACAAGCCGTTGCAATCTCGGCAATTTTGCTTTCACTGCCTAGCCTCTCTTTGACGGCATCCACCTTTCGCATCGTAACCCAATTGTGCGGAGACGTACCGCGTGACGTCCGGAACATCCGGTGAAAATGATACTCGGAAAGACCCACCTCTGCTGCTAGGTCTGAGAGACGTATGGGTGCGCCAAGATTGTCGCCAATCCATTCGTCAATCGTTCTCAATTGATGGAATGTGAGCCCTCCCTGAAGCGTTTTGCGACGTTCCGGGAGGCGGTAGATCAACTCAGCGACGGCACTATCCGCCTGCAATGGATCATTCGATTTTGCGGCGAACACCAATTGAGTAAGCGGTTCTATCATCAAGGGGGCATCACTGTACGTGATCTCCGCAAGGTCAAAGTATCGGGCGTCTCGATCATGAATGTGGGAAAAGGCAGCGCGTAGCGGTTCATCTGGCAGAACGAGGTGCAAGAACTGGAACGGCGATGTGATCTCCCAATCGGACGTTTGCCCTTCAGGAAGCACGCATATTGCACCAGGCCGCCCCGTTATCCCCCCTGCATCAAGCCTGCGCGTTCCGGTTCCGCCCTTCAGATAAAGACTAAAGGTGTGACCTTTGGGTTTGTCATAGGAAATCCGGTCACTGTGGTTCTCCCATATGGTGACGGTTCGCCCCGTGCCCAAATTGAGTTGGGCGCGTTTGTGAGCGGTCGAAGACCACTCCAGATAATCTGAAACCGTTGATAGCATGGGTCTTCATAGCCGTTTCGCTCATTCGACAAAAGCCAGGCAAGACGACCGGCCTCCAAAAACCGCAAGATCGTGCAAGCCCGATGCTGCGCCTGCTGTTAATGCCTCCCCAGAAGGGAACAGTTTTGAACAACGCAGCATTATTCGTCGTCACCGTATTGATCTGGGGAACAAGCTGGATCGCAATCGCGCTGCAGATAGGTCCGGTGCCTGTCAGCGTATCGGTTCTTTATCGGATCGCACTCGCGGCTATTCTTCTGATACTGGCCCTTGCCGTCACAAAGCGTCTCGTCTTGCCTGCACAGTGGCGGTTCGTCGTTCTTCAGGCCATCTGCCTATTCAGCCTGAATTTCGTGGCGCTTTACAACGCCGCAGCATTGATTCCGTCAGGGCTGCTCTCCGTTGTTTTTTCATTGGCCTCAATATTCAACGCGCTGAATGCCCGTGTGTTTTTTGGTGAAAAAATCACACTCCGAGTGGTGTTGGCAGGCTTGCTGGGGGTGTCAGGACTTGCCCTTGTATTCTGGGACAGTTTGACCGTTTCGTTTGATCCTGACACTTTGCGCGGTGTTGGTTGGGCATTGCTTGGAACTATGATCTTTTCGTTGGGGAGCATGGCATCCCGGCGAAACAGCGCAACCGGCACAACGCCGATCATCGCGAACGCTTGGGGCATGGGTATCGGGGCAGCTATATTACTCATTCTGGCACTAGCGACACATCAGCCGCTCGTCGTTCCAACCGATCCAACCTACCTTGCTGCCCTGCTGTATCTGGCGGTCTTTGCATCTATAATAGGTTTCACGACCTACCTGATGCTCGTCTCACAGATCGGATCGGCTCAGGCTGGATATGCAACCGTGGTTTTCCCTGTCGTGGCGCTGGTAATCTCCACGTTCTTCGAAGAGTATCAGTGGTCGACCACTGCCGTGTTGGGGGTCGCTCTGGCCTTGTTGGGAAACGCTGTAATGTTCGCAAGGCTGGGTCGGAAACGGGCTGGCGGAAAGGAACCTTTTTAGCAACTCGACTCCATCCGTCTCTGGCACGTCTTTGGATGGTATCCTCTACTAAGCGCTTTAGAAATTGAAAACCACGGCAGGCGCGACCTTCGGGTCTCATTCGGATGTACGAGAGTTTTGGCTTGAGGTTTCGCGCTTAGTTTTTACATTGCAGCGAAGCTCAATTTCCAAGCAATTCCACGAGAAAAACAATGCGTATCGCCTTTCTACACACTGCAGATGTTCACGTTGCGACTTTCGATCAAATTTTCGACGGCCTAGATAGTTCTGTACAGCTGACCCATCATGTCGATGCGACCTTGCTTGAGAGTGCGCGGCAGCATGGGGTCGACGCAGTTCGTTCAGACGTCGAGACGTTGCTAACGGGCTTAAGCGCTGCTGATGCGGTACTTTGCACGTGCTCCACCTTGGGACCGCTCGCAGACGAAGCGGCACTATCGAACAAATCTATTGTCAGAATTGATCGCCCATTGATGGAGCAGGCCTGCGCAGATGGGAATAAAATCTTGGTTGCTCTTTGTTTGGATAGCACGCGCGAGGCGACGCTAGATCTGCTGGCTGATTGTGCGAAAGATGCAGGTCAGAACATAACCGCAATGCCACTGATTTGCCGCGAGGCTTGGGCGTTCTTTGAAGCTGGGGATATGGACGCCTATGCAGCGTCGATCGCTGAAACCATCAAATCAAAAATCTCGGAAGAACCGGATGTAGAGAGCATCGTTTTGGCGCAGGCGTCGATGCGTGTCGCAGAAGCCAAACTTACGGATTTGGGCATTCCTGTTCGTAGCTCGCCCGTTATTGCAGCTCAGCATTGCCTAAAAGTGGCTCGAGCGAACAAGGGCAACACAGCATGATAGAATGGGTTTTCTTTATTCCCGCATGTTTTGCGCTGAACTTGGCGTTTGGACCCAACAACCTCCTAGCGATGACGCATGGTGCAAAGGGGGGCGTCGTTTTCGCTCAAAAGGCGGCTCTCGGTAGGCTAATTGTTTTTGTTCCGATGATTGCAGTGAGCGCTCTGGGCCTTGGTGTTGTCCTCACAGCCTCAGCACTCATTTTCAGCATCGTTAAAACACTCGGCGCAGCTTATCTTGTATGGCTTGGCCTTAACCTGTGGCGCAGCGCTCGCACGACAGCGACTTCAAAGATCAACGCAACACCTGCACGCTTTGCGCGCGCCTTCAAAAGCGAGGCACTAGTGGCATTGAGCAACCCAAAAGCGATCCTTATTTTTGCAGCGTTCTTCCCACAGTTTGTAGTTCCTGAGAATTATTGGCAGAGCTATGCGATGCTAGGTGCTGCATTCTTGCTCATGGAGGCTGTTGCAATCTTTGTCTACGCTGTGTCAGGCCGCTTTGCCTCGAGCTTCGCCGCAGACAGGTTGCCTACGCTGCAGCGGGTGTCAGGTATTACAATGTGCATGTTCGGCATCTTGTTGTTGATCAGCCCTCAGCCATCGCGTCCCTAGAAAAAAACCAAGCTTTGACAGCAACTGGCCGCTGACTCGCTACTCAACAAACGGCTTTGATTCCAAATCTACGACGGGCACCTCGCAGCCCTCAAAAGCCGCGAGACTATAGTGAACACGTATCCGAGCCTCAAGGATCGCGAAGATACACCGAAGAAGAAGGAAACGCTCTCTGAGCACCGCCCTGTCGTCGAAAAAAATCTTGGCGGTGTGGCGCGATCGGGCAGCGCAAAGCGATCTCAATTGATAACCGGCTCAGACGTCGATTTTTCTGCCTTGGCCGAAAGGGTTCGGAACGCGCTCTTTCAGGATATCAGTTCGACGGAACACCCTGCGCAACGTCAAGACAAGTTCTGCGGCGTAAATGCTGCCGAAAACACCAAAATTTCTGCCAAATCACGCCGCATTCTTTGTCTAAGTCATCCTCAAAAGAGAAGGCAGGCCATGAGATTATTCCAACTTTCGACAAAATCAGCTGCGCTACTTTTGGCGATGACTGGTTCAACGTGGGCTGATCAGTTTCAGACCGTCACGCGCCCCGAAGTCGCAGCAAAGCATTGCAATACGGAGTGGAGCAGGTTTGAGGCGTTGAACCCAAATGCTTGGAGTAAATTTCCGCCATTTGAGATCGATCCAAATATCGAAGCCGCCACCACCGAAGCGCTCAATAAATATGAGATCGCTGTCATCGCATTGGCTGACTATTTCGGTTCATTTCTTGGTTTTGCGGACGCGGAAAATCAGAACCCAGCCTACTTCTCATCGACGCGCGCAAGATACGATCTGGCAATGTGTCTCTTTCCGACGAAGCCGGAACGCAATTTGGTTCTGGAATTGGCACGAACAAAATCCAGCGCGCCAGATGCAAAACTCCGCACTGACCTTTTTGGCTTGTTCGATCGATTTGAGTGCATGCAAGTGGCGAAGGCAAGCGAGGTTATCTTTGACCTTGATCCGACACGCCAGCCATTTTCGTTTGACTTCAAAACGATCACAAATGCCAATATGAAGAAGTGTAGCTAGGGACGAACGCAAATTTGTAGCGGCAATCCAAGTCCCATCAGGCGACTAAAGCGCCTCGCCCTTCTCAAGCAGTTCTTCAAGCAATTCTCGGTAGATTCCATTGCTGTCCCCACCCCCAAAGTGCTGCGCGCCGCCGGTGTAGGTCTGCCCATAAGATCGCGCGAGATTTACTGTTTGTATCAAGCCAGACAGTAATTGGCGCCGCTTTAACGGCGACAAGGGGTGAATAAAGACACCCCAAACACGGCCCTGCGCAATCGCGTATCGCGCATCCAAGGCCGTGTCAAAATTCGTTTGCATCATGCGCTGCAATTCTTCTGGCTCAATGCCCTCCGCGCTGCGGATCGGCACCATCGCGCGCATGCGATCTGCGCGCTCGTCCACAATGACCATGATCGGCACATCGTCGATGGTCAGCTCCGTCATCGCGCCGCGCGAAACAGCATCAGGGTCAATCGCTTGAAGGATCGCGCCCATTCGCACGCCAGTCATTTTTGGCTCGTCTTCGGCCCATAGGGGAAGCGCCAAGAACGCGAGACCAATCACCAATAACCGCATGAAATGCACCTCTTTGTCAGGGATGCATTATCATAGACAGGTCCACTTGCATTAGTCGAACCACGCTTGCGTGATTAGAGCGTGTGAGCTTGGATCGCAGCAATCGCTTTTGCAACCGCCTCGTCGATGCTTAGATCGGACGTGTCGATCAAAACAGCATCATCCGCAGGTTTCAAAGGTGCCTCGACGCGCTCCATATCACGCGCGTCTCTTGCTTGTACGTCGGCCAATACCTCGTCACGCGTGCTTGGATCACCCTTCGCAGAAAGCTCTAGATACCGCCGTTCCGCGCGCACTTCTGCAGAGGCCGTCACAAAGAGTTTCACCGCAGCATCCGGACAAATCACTGTGCCAATATCGCGGCCATCGAGCACAGCGCCCCCTGCCCGCGCACCGAACGCGCGTTGAAAGTCGACCAGCGCGGCGCGCACCTCTGCGATTACCGCAACGCGGCTTGCGGCTTGGGCAACATCAGGCGTGCGAAGTCCATCTACATCCAGATCCTCCGCAACCAATTCTTGTGCAGCTTCTATTGGCTCCGCGCCAAGCAAAGTTTTTGCCCCGACTGCCCGATACAAAAGTCCAGTATCCAGATGTGCAAAGCCAAAGTGCGCTGCGACCGCCTTTGACAACGTTCCTTTGCCCGCAGCAGCCGGTCCATCAATTGCTATTGTAAAACCCATCAATTCTTCCTTAATTTCTCAAACAAAGTGAAACCTATTAGCACTAGAAAGGCGATACCCAGAACGAGATACTTCAACTTTGTCGCGTCCTGCGCCGCCATCACCGCCGCCTCGAATCCAAGGTTCGAATCCAGCCTCTTCAAAAACGAATTCTCGGTAATATCTGCGATCAAATAGCCCAAAGGCAACAGGCTAAACACGCCGAGCGCAAGCATTGAACGCGCGCCGCTGATTTGACGGAACAACAGGATCAGCGACACCGCGAGCATCGGGGGAAAGAGCGTATCTAGCCACCTGTAGTATCCAAAAAACGCCGCCCGACCGGATACCCCAATCGCGTCCAGAAAGTCGCGCGCGTCAGCGGCTGAATACCCCAGCGCCCGTGTATCAAGCGCCCAATTTTGTTGGGTCGCGACGCCAAACACGAAAACCTGCACTGCATTCAAACACAGGAAAACAGCTATCGTCACCCAAAGCACTATCTTGGAGAAGGGTGCCACCTTGCTCACCTGTTATTGCGCACGATCTTCGCCCCAAGTTCAGCCATGAGCGGTTCAAAAATCGGGAAGGAGGTCGCAATCGGCCCCGCATCATCCACTCGCACAGGCTCTTTCGTGCTCATCCCAAGCACAAGGAATGACATGGCGATGCGGTGATCCAAATGGCTCGCGCAGAGCCCGCCGCCCGCGACATTGCCCATGCCTTGGCCTTTGACGATCCACCAATCGGGACCTTCGTCGACCTCAACCCCATTGGCGCGCAACCCTGTCGCCATGGCATCAATGCGATCGCTTTCCTTGACGCGCAATTCCTTAACGCCGCGCATCACTGTGTCACCCGTCGCATTGGCCGCAACAACGGACAACACAGGATATTCATCAATCATCGAAGCCGCGCGCGCTGGCGGCACCTCGATACCCTTCATGTCGGGCGAATAGCGTGCGCGCAGATCCGCCATCGGCTCGCCGCCTTCGATACGTTCGTTCTCATATGTCAGATCCGCGCCCATATCGCGCAAAGTCTCGAACAGACCCGCGCGCGTTGGGTTAAGACCAATGTTCGGCACCAAAACGTCTGAGCCTTCAGTGATCAACGCCGCACAGACAGGAAACGCTGCCGAGCTTGGGTCGCGCGGCACAGTAATCACCTGCGGCTTCAACTCCGGCTGACCCGTAAGCGTGATCACGCGCCCCTCGCTGGTCACCTCAACTGTCAACTCCGCGCCAAAACCCTGCAACATACGCTCCGTGTGATCGCGCGTCGCTTCCTTCTCGATCACCACCGTTTGACCCGGCGCATTCAATCCCGCGAGCAAGACAGCAGACTTCACCTGCGCAGAGGGAACAGGCGTTTCATAACGCACAGGCACTGGCTCTTTCGCGCCAACGATGGTCATTGGCAAACGCCCACCCTCGCGGCCAACCGCCTCAGCGCCAAACAAAGCCAGCGGATCGGTCACGCGCGCCATAGGACGCCCATTGAGACTCGCATCGCCCGTAAAGGTCGCCACAATCGGCGTCGTCGCCATCGCGCCCATGATCAAGCGCACGCCAGTGCCGGAATTGCCGCAATCAATCACGTTCTCAGGCTCGGCAAAGCCGCCAACGCCAACGCCGTGCACTGACCACTCGCCGCCGCCATGATCCGTGACCTCGGCCCCAAAAGCGCGCATCGCCTTGCCAGTATCAAGAACATCCTCACCCTCAAGCAGGCCGCTAATCCGCGTCTCGCCCACGGCCATTGCGCCCAAAATCAACGAACGATGCGAAATCGACTTATCCCCGGGAACATCCGCGCGCCCCGTCAAAGGACCGCATTTAGACGAGGACATAGGAACAGGAGTGCCGTGTGAAGACATGCGCAAATCTTTCTGCAAAATCGAGTTAATGCCCCTGATAGCGCAAGCACAAAACCGCGTCCATCATAAGGCCGCTTCATTTTCCAAGATAAACTCCGGGGGAGTCTTGGCCGCGCCAAGACGGGGGCTGGCCCCCTCTTTACGTAGGGTGCGTGATTTCACGCACCGCCCCCATCAGCGACGAATGAACGTCAAATAATGCGGTACACGCCCCTCGCGCAGGGCTTTCTGCTCATACCGTGTCGAAATCCAATCGCTCCACGGTGTTTTCCAATCCGCCGAGCTTTCAGCCGTCCACTCAAACCCCGCGCGCGGCACCTCTTCCAAAGTCTGGCGCACATAATCTTCGATATCCGTCGCAACACGCAATTCGGCGCCCGAATGCATGACCACAGCCAAAGCTTCCAAATGTTCAGGCGTTACAAAACGGCGACGATGATGGCGCTTTTTCGGCCAAGGGTCGGGGTAGTTCAAAAACACCTTCGACACGGACCCTGCGGGCAACACATCAAACAAGTGACGCGCGTCCCCTGGATGCACACGCAGATTGCTGACGTCAGCCTCGCGAATTTTGCCCAAAAGCATCGCAACGCCGTTCAAATAGGGCTCTGCGCCGATGATACCAACCTCGGGATAAAGCGCCGCCTGATGCACCAAATGCTCGCCGCCGCCAAAACCGATCTCTAGCCAAAGCGGTCGATCCCCGAACAGCCCTTCAATATCAAGGGTCTCGCGGGTCGGGTTTTCCTCCCAGCCTACTGCACCGGGTGACAAGGCCTCCAGATCTTCATCCAGATAGGCTTGCTGGCTGCTGCGCATGGTCTTGCCTTTAAAACGGCCGTAAAAGTTACGCCATGGCGCGCCGGAGGGGTGTTTTAAGTCGGGTTTTTCATCACTCATGGCGCGCCTGTTACCGCGCCTTTGCGATCTTGTCGAGCAATGCCGCCAATCCCGCAGGGTCCGCAAAAAATGGCGAATGGGACGTCGCCATCTCGTAACGTTCTTCTGGGCTCAAGCGCGCGGCCATTTCGATCTGAAATTCGGGCGGAATCGTTTTATCATTGGTGCAACGGATATAGGCCTTCGAGGTCCGCTCATAATTCGCGCCCAGCTCCAAACGCGTCAACTGCGGCAGGTTCGGTTCAGGAACGATATTCGCTTTGGCATAGGCGATTACCTCATCAGAGCAATCATGATAAAAAGCGGCTTTGGCGTGATCCAGTTTCGGCGACCAACTCAGGCGATCCTCGCTGATTTCAATAGCGTCCATCAAAGGTTGGCTCTTTTGCATTTTGCGCATGCTAATCACGGATTCCCCAGAAAACGGCGCATAAGCACATAGATAAATCAACCGCGCGATCTTGTCTGGAGCGGCCTCTGCCGCCGCGGCAATCGGAAAGCCCGCCATGGAATGCCCGACCAAAATCACAGGGGTCTCAATCGCGGCTAAAATCGCATCGCGGTATCCGTCGAGCGTTGCCTCCGCGATCGGCGTTTTGTCCTCCCCGTGGCTCGGCAAATCAATCGCACGTGCTGTGTGACCCAAGCCCTCAAGCGCCGGGATCACATCGCGCCAGCACCATGCCCCATGGCAAGAGCCGTGGATCAAAAGGAACTCAGCCATTCGAGCCGTGAGCAATACTATCCATGAACCTCATCAGGTGCTTGGCATATAACTCAGGCTGCTCCACGCAGGGCAAATGCCCCGCTTTACGCATCAACTCAAAGCCAGAGCCGGGGATCAACCCCATCAACTCGCGCACCATATCTGGCGGCGTGGCACCATCCTCAGACCCTGCAATGCCCAGCGCTGGCAGGCGCAACCCAGAGGTTGGCGTGATCATATCCGTACGGGCAATCGCAGCCATATTCGCGTTATATCCGTCCGCTGGCTGACGCGTCAGCATATTGCGCCACATGTGCAATTCACCGGTCTCGCGGAACGCTTTAGAGAACCAACGCTCCATCGTCGCATCTGCGGCTGCCTCGATCCCGCCCGTGGTGACCAAGTTGATACGATCGTTCCACATTTCGGTGTTGCCAATCTTTGCACCCGTGTTGGACAGGACAATACCTCGGATCAGATCAAGACGTTTCACCGCCAGCCCTTGCGCAATCAATCCGCCCATAGACAGCCCGACAAAAACCGCGTCTTTAACACCCGCATGTTCCATCAAGCGTTCGGTATCCGTGACCAAGCCACCCATATTGTAGGGGCCTTCAGGGCAAGACGACAGGCCATGCCCGCGCGTATCATACCGGATATAGCGCAAGCCCTCTTTGGGCATGAAATCCAAAACAGGATCCCAGAGCCGCAGGTCCGTGCCGAGCGAGTTGGAAAAGACCACAGGCGCGCCATCTGGATCGCCATCCTCGCGCCAGTGAAGCTGCGCATCGCCTGCATCAAACCATTTCATCGCGTCTCTCCTTCGCTGTCGTTCAGCGCCAAATGCACCATGATTTGACCATGATCCGAGGCGAGTTTGTTATACGGCGCATCCTCATGGCTTCCGTCGGTCAAATGATCGTTGAACACACTGAAATACTCCATCGCCCCCAATTTACCCCCCGCTTCTGGCACGAAATGACGCGAGAGATAGATTTGATCAACGCTCTCAAACACCCCGCCAAAGGCTGAGGTGTAGACCATATCACGCAGCGATTTTTTCACAAAAAGCTTTTCGGCAGAATGCAAACGCACCGCGCTGATCTCTGCTTGGATCTGCTCGTTCTCTTCCTTGCTATAGCGATCATTAGAGGCTTTCGCATTGTGGCGCAGCATCCATGAATAGTTCTTGAACGGCTTTTCGCCCGCGATAATTTCGCTGCTGACCGCATGTTCGCTATCGTTGAAATCCCCCATGACAATAACGGGGCGGCCTGCTTCCAGTTCAGCGACAATCTCGCGGCGCAGCACCCATGCTTCGGCCATGCGGCGCATCGCGGCGCGTGCTGATCCCAGTGCGCGGCCAACCGCATCGTATTCCGCCAGATCAGATTCAGGCGCGAACTCCGCACCCTCGGGGCGCACAAATTCGCCAAGCTTGGATTTCAGGTGGCAGTTAAAGACCGTTACCACCTCTTTGCCCATTGGTACCCGCGCCTTTAGGATAGGCCGCGAGAGCCGCGAAAAACGGTAAAACCCGCCATCGCCGCCGCCCATATCCTGAAATGGAATGTCGAGCGGTTCGGGCAGGTCTTGAATAATTTCAGGTGTTTCAACGAAACCAAAGCGCGACAGGAGCGCAACGCCCGGGCGACGCTGCCCCGGCTCGCCATCATTCACATTGGGCGCAAAGGCCAGCGCTGCATCGCGGTAGCCTGTGTATTTCAATTTACGAAAAATCGCCTTTTTACGATAGCGTTTGGAGCGGTCGGGGATCACATCCTCGTTGCTTTCCTCGCCAATCTCGTCGGCCTCTTCAATCACATCACGGAGCGCTTTTTCCTCGAAAATTTCTTGGAACCCAACGATATCCGCGTCCATGGTCACAATCTGATCGGCGAGCCATGCTTCTTTCCAAGCGTGCTCCTCTTCCGTGTAGATTTGGAACTTATAGTATTCTTTTTCGGCCCCGATCAGGTTTTTGACGTTAAAGCTGGCAATCGTTACGCGGTCCATCTGTCTACTCCAAGGTTGCCAAGGCGCGCATGAACACGTCCTTGTCGACATTGCCGCCAGAGGCGGTGACGATCACCGTATCCTCGTTCAAATCACTCCCGTGAAACAGCGCTGCCGCCAGCGCGACAGCGCCGCCTGGCTCGATCACCACGCGCAAACGCTCGAACGCGAGGGCCATCGCGCGTAGGGTCTCTTCTTCGCTCACCGCAAAGCCCGCGCCGCAGAGGCGGTGCATGATCGGAAAGGTCAAATCCCCCGGCTGTGGCGTGATGATCGCATCGCAGATCGAGCCTGTCAGCGCGTTGTTGCGCTGGATCGCGCCTGTGTGCAGCGAGCGGGCCACATCGTCAAATCCGACGGGCTCCGCCGTGCGCACTTTGAAATTTGGCGCGTCCGATTCCAGTGCCATCGCGATGCCAGAGGTGAGACCGCCGCCACCGCAGCAGGTGATGACTTCGGCGCGCTCAATGCCCTCTTCTTTCGCCTGCTCGGCGATTTCAATGCCGCAGGTGCCCTGCCCCGCAATCACAAAGGAATTGTCGAAGGGTTTGACCAAAGTTAGCCCACGCTCTTTGGAGAGTTTATCGCCAATCAAGTCGCGATCTTCGCTGCCGCGATCATACAAAACCACCTCAGCGCCCAGCGCGCGTGTGTTCTCGATTTTCACGCGCGGCGCATCTTCCGGCATGATAATCACCGCAGAGACACCGTGCATTTTCGCAGCCAAAGCAACGCCTTGCGCATGGTTTCCACTGGAAAAAGCAATCACGCCCTTGGCGCGTTTGTCAGGCTCCATCCCCGAGAGAGCGGACCAGCCGCCGCGAAACTTGAAGCTGCCTGTGTGTTGCAGGCACTCAGCTTTCAGGAACAGCTTGCGCCCAGCGATCTCGTCCAGAAACGGTGAGGACAAAAGCGGCGTGCGCCGCACGGTGCCCTTGCCACGCGCGTAGGCGGCGCGGATCATCTCGATATTCATTGCATTTCAGCGATCCACGCGAGCAGAAGGTCCACGGCTTCGGGTTCATCCAAGAACGGCACATGGGCGCGATCTGGCACCACTGCGCCCTTGGCTTCGGGCAGGCGTTTGAGCATTTCTTCGTAGGTTTCTTGTGTCAGCAGATCAGAGTTCGCGCCGCGAATGATCGCTGTCGGCAAGCCGTTTAACGCCTCAAGCCACGGCCAAAGGTCGGGCACGGCGGCATGGCTGCTCGCCTCCACCGCGTCGCGCAATTTGGCATCGTAGGTCAGTTCCAACCCGTCTGCGGTCTCATTGAAAAACTTCGCCACCTCTTCGTCCCAGCGCGTTTGCGGCACATTCGGGAAAAGATCGCGCATCACATGGGCGCGCGCAGCGGAGGCTTCAGCCAAGGTTTTGGCCTTCGGCTTGATGCCGAGATAGGTCATGATGACCTCGATCCCCTTGGGATCAAGCACAGGGCCAACATCATTGATCGCCACGCCAAGCAGGCGCGTCTTGAGCGTCGCGGCGAGGCCCATCGCGATCAAGCCACCGCGCGAGGTGCCAAGGATCGCGGCCTTTTCCAGCCCCAGATGGTCCAGCAATTCCACCGCATCCGTCGCTTCGCGCATGATATTATAGGTGTTGAAATCATCCGCCCAATCGGATTTTCCGCGCCCACGATAATCAAGGCGGATCACGCGATTGCCTTTGAGATGTGGCAGCACATATTCAAAGTCGCGGCTATCACGAGTCAGGCCAGACAGGCAGAGGATCGGCAGGCCGGTGCCTTCATCCTCATAGTGCAAAGAGAGACCGTCAGAAGTGTCAAATCGGGGCATTTAGAGACCTGCGAGTTTAGGAATTTCGGTAAGATCGGAAAGCACATGCTGCGGCTCGGCAAAGAGACGGTCCATCGGCTCGCCCGCGCGGTTGACCCATGCGGTTTGGAAGCCAAAGCCGCTCGCCGCGGCCGCATCCCAACCGTTGGAAGAGACAAAAAGCACCTCATCCGCGCTGCACTTAAAGCGGTCCAGCACCATCTGGTAGACCTTTGGATCAGGCTTGAACACGCCAACGTCCTCCACCGAAAGAACCGCGTCCAGATAAATCTCGAGCCCAGCCGATTTGACCGCGCCTTCCAGCATCTCAGGTTCACCATTGGAAAGGATCGCAGTCTTCATGCCAGCAGCCTTGAGCGTCGCCAGCATCATCGGAACTTCGCGGTAGGCCGCAAGTTCCCAATAGAGCGACAACAGTCGTTCACGCAGCTCGACGTCGCCATCAAGACCTGTGCGCTCTAACGCCCAATCGAGGCCGTTTTCCGTGACCGTCCAGAAATCAATGTGATTGCCACTGACGGCACGCAACCAGGAATAACTGAGCTGCTTTTGGCGCCAAAACTCGGCCAGCTCAGTGGCTTTTTCAGCGAGCTTCGTGCGCCCGGGCTCAGCGGCGGCAGTGCGCGCAGCCGCACCCACATCAAAAAGCGTCCCGTAAGCGTCAAAGACACAGATCTTTATTGGCATATGCGCCCCCCATTTTGCGCCACCATGGCGCGGGGGGCGTGGAGGGGCAAGGGTCGCGTTAGATTTTCAACAAAACCGCCCCGTTGCGCCCTGCACTCATCACTCGTTCATGGGCTTTTGCCGCGTCTTCGAGGGGCATGATGTCATGTATGGCTGGATGCAAGGCACCTGCGCTCAAGGCGTCATGAAGCTTTGCGATCGCCGCTGTGCGCGCAGTATCTTCAAGAATGTAGACCAGAACTATGTCGATGGTGATCGCTTTGAACAATAAAGGTCCGAAGGGCAGCGTCGGCGTCATATCGATTTGCGAGCCATAGGCGGCAATGGTGCCGTTGGCGCGCACAACTTCGGCTAATAGATCAATGTTCGCGCCGAATTCGACCTCCACGGCGCGGTCCACGCCTTTGCCATCGGTGAGAGACAGGATTTGCGCCGCCAAGTCAGGCGCTCGATAGTCGAGCACATGATCCGCGCCCGCTGCTTTCACGCGCTCGAATGCGCTGGGGGAGGCTGTCGCAATTACCGTCGCGCCGCCCCATTTGGCAAGCTGCACCGCGTTGTGCCCCACCGCGCCTGCGCCACCAGAGATCAACAGGGTTTGCCCTGCGACATCACCGCCGCCAAACGTCGTATGCGCCGCAGTAAGGGCGGGAATGCCAAGGGTTGCGCCCGCCTCCAAAGACACACCATCGGGTAAGGTAACCGCTTGCTCGGCTGGCAAGGTAATGGCCTCGGCCGCCGTGCCAAAGGCGCGTTGCCATTGGCCGTTCCAAATCCAGACCTTTTCGCCAATGCGTGCAGGGTCAACGCCCGCGCCCACAGCCTCGATCACCCCCGCGCCATCAGAATGCGGGACCACCAGATCAAAGGCGGGTTTGAGCACGCCGGGCCGAGTGCCAGAGCGGGCCTTGGCATCGGAGGGGTTCACACCAGAATAGGCGAGCTTAACGCGCACTTCGCCAGTCGCAGGTTCGGGCATTGCAATGTCGTGCATAGCCAGCACGTCGCTCGCTGCACCAAATTCTGAATAGCCTATCGCGCGCATAATTTTGTCCTTACAGTGCAGGCATGAACCCGTGATCTGCGGTGCAGAATGGTTCGAACTGAAGCCTTAGAATATCATCCGCATATGTCAGCACGCCAATCTCGGGTGGCTCATGTGCGGGGGTGAAACTGTCCCAATCCCATGCGGGCATCGGGGGCGGTGCCTGATAGAGCACAGAGCGGATCGAGGCAAAAGGCAAACCCTGCGTCACACCCTGCATGTGACGGTGTACATGGCCGAACAAGAGCTGGCGCACATTCGGCGCGGCGGCAAGCATGTTTAGCAATGTCGCACCTGTGTCGATGCAGTTCGGATCTAGCATGGGATAGCCAAGCGCAAGTGGCGGGTGATGACAAAACACGACCGTCGGGGTTTTTCTGTCACGGGCCAATTTATCCGCGAGCCAATCGCGGCGCGTCTCGCAGAACGATCCATCGTCGCTGTTCTCGGTCAGCGTATCAAGACAGATCAATCGCAGACCGTCCAGCGTTACGGCATATTGGAGGAACCCGTCCTGCACTGAATCGGGTAAAGCGAGCGCTTGTGAAAACTCAGATCGCAAGTCGTGATTACCGGTCATCGGCAGGTAGGGCATTGGCAAATGCGCCAATCGGTTGGCCAATTCCGCGTAGTTTTCGCGTGTTGGCTCATCCACCATATCGCCGGAAATGACACAAAGCGCGGCGTCACTGTGGTGTTTGGAGATATGCTCGATCAACACATCTAAACGCGCGCGCGGATCATAGCCGAACTGATCGCCAGCAGATGTGAAATGGAGATCGCTAAACCAGAGCAGTTTGACCATTAAGCCCGGCGCAGACGGATCACCACATCGACCTTGGCGATTTCCATACCCTCGGGCACATCCGGCAGCGACGCGATCTCCAGCTTGCTGGCGTCTGCATCGCTCAAACGGCCCTCATCTTCCCAATAGAAATGGGGGTGATCGTGGGTATTTGTGTCGAAGTAACTTTTGGAGCCGTCAACCGTGACTTCTTGCACCAAACCAACTTCGCAAAAGGCGCGCAGCGTGTTGTAGACGGTCGCGAGCGACACGCTCTCACCCTGCCCTTTTGCCGAGGCAAACAGGCTTTCGGCGGTGACATGGCGGTGATTGCCATCGCCTACCAAAAGATCCGCTAAAGCAAGGCGTTGCCGCGTCGGGCGCAGTCCTGCGCCAGCAAGCCAATCGGCGGCGCGGTTCTGAGGGGTCGGCTGGGTCATCACTCGTCCTTGCATGTATTGCCTCCATATAAGCGCTTTTGCGAGGCATTTTCAATTGCAAGAAGTATATCGCCGCGACGTCGCTCTCTTGCACCCCTCTGCACCGCGATGCTACACCTCGGAAAACATGCTTAATGCAGGAGCCATCATGTCCAATTTCCCCAGCAGCTTTGACAAAGACGACCTTCTCAAATGCGCAAGAGGCGAGCTGTTTGGCGAGGGCAATGCCCAATTGCCAGAACCACCCATGTTGATGATGGACCGCATTACCGATTGCTCCGCAGATGGCGGCGCACATGGCAAAGGCTATATCGAAGCGGAATTCGATATCTCGCCTGATCTGTGGTTCTTTGACTGCCACTTCCCTGGCAATCCGATCATGCCCGGCTGTCTTGGCCTTGATGGTCTGTGGCAGCTTACCGGATTCAACCTCGGCTGGCGCGGCTGGCAGGGTCGCGGCTATGCGCTTGGCGTGGGTGAAGTGAAACTGAAAGGCATGGTGCGTCCTGATCGCAAGATGCTGACCTATAAGATCGATTTCACCAAGGCGATCCAAACCCGCCGCCTGACAATGGGCGTTGCGGACGGCATCGTCGAAGCAGATGGCGAAGTGATTTACGAGGTCACAGGCATGAAAGTTGCTCTATCTGAGAGCTAAGCCGAAAGGCCGTACTTGTTTCACAGGTACGGCCAATTTGTTTGACTTCGGTTTTGTTTGCACCGCTACGTTAGCCAGAGCAACAGGCCACTTAAGGTCAAAAACGCAAATGCGGTCGCGACAAGCATTGCGATCGAAGCGACACCCTCTTGACCATACTCCTGCGCTAAAACCGGATAGATGCTAAACATTGGCATCGCGGCTGAAAGAATGACCGCGACCTGCAACTCAGCGGGCAAATATACAATTCCAGTTCCTGTAAACAGCAGCAGCACCAATCCCATCACCGCAGGATGCAAAACCAGCTTTGCAGCAGCAATCTGACTCGCAAATGCGCGGTTGCCTTTCAAGGGCAATCCAACCAACGAGCCGCCAATCACCACGAGCGCCACGGCCGAGGCAGAGGCTGATAACATCTGCAACAGGCGAGTGAAGGCGTCGGGCATTGGCACTTGAAACACCGACACAAAGACGCCGAGCAGCAGCCCAATAATCATCGGTCGTTTTAGGATTCCCCAAAACAGTTCAGCCAGCCTGCGCCGGATAGGCGTTTCGACTGTGTCTTGCGAAAGATCCAAGAGTATCAGGCAGATCGGGATCAGGAAAAAGTTCTCAACGAGGAAATTCAGCGCCAGTATCACCCCAGCCTCATTGGGCAAGATCAGTAGCATCATAGGATAGCCAATGAACCCCGAGTTCGGGCAACCGCTTCCGAACACCGCAACAGCGCGTCGCAACTTGTCTCGGCTGGTAAATGTGAACCAAAGGAAAGACAGCGCGAGCGTAGTGAGGCTGCCAATGAGAAAGATGAGAATGTAGCCGTAATCAAACACTTCGGCAAAGTCTCGTGAGGCCACAGCATTGAACAAAAGTGCGGGCAAAGCGATGTTCAAGACATAACTCCCCAGCACTTTCATAGCGGAGGGTGCGAACCACCCTTTGAAAACCACCAAATATCCGATGGCGATTGCTGCATAAATTGGGAAGGTAATCGTTAGAATTGCACTCATGCCCTAATCCCACGACGATCAAACGCAAAAGCGGCCAAGAAATGCGCTAAGCGGTTGCCCCGCCGCAAGTTAGGGGCCTTCTCAAAATATGTGTATTGGAATGAGCTGTCCCCGCAGAGGACACCATCTACGCATGAAAAACCTAACAATGGTGAAACCCTTTCAGAAGGTTGCTGTCGCTTGATCATCTCGCGCCCAGCAATCCGCCTGTTGAGACATGACAAAACCACCACTTATTCTCAAGCAATTTCGATAATGCGCCCGCTGCGAGGTTTCTCCAGAAGGCCAATAGAAAGGCTAAGATCGACAGCAGGCTTCGTGCCCCCCCTTCACTGGGTCAAATAAAGCGCTACACTCGAAGCAGGCAACAAACGCGCTGTGAAGATTAGTAAATAGCAGGAAGACCCAATGATCTCTTATGTCACTGTCGGCGCGGATGATATTGACCGCGCAAAACGGTTCTATGACGCGGTTTTGCCTGCACTTGGATATGGGCTGAAAGTAGGGCCTGAAGGACTTAGCTACGCTCTCCCAGTAGAGCCGGATCAGCCCCCTATTTTCGCGGATTTTTATGTGAAGCCGACGTTCGACAAACGCCCTGCAAGCGCAGGGAACGGCGTCATGATTGCGTTCGAAGCCCGCTCTCAGCAGCAAGTTCGCGACCTTCACGCGGCTGCGTTAACCTCTGGCGGCACGGATGAAGGGCAACCAGGGTTTCGCGCAGATTACGGGCCGCAGTTCTATGTCAGTTACTTGCGTGATCCCCAAGGAAACAAGATCGCGCTGTTTTCGAGCGATCCAAATGAACCCGCTCGAGACGATTAGGCAGTAATTGCACCGCCCCTTCGACGCCTCGAATTGGTGCCAATTTACCTTTATGGTTTACTTGATCGCGAGCCTGTTCCAAGCTGGTCCAACCTTTGCGCCTAACGGCTTCTGGTGGATGATTTTGGTATTTAGCGGCCGCGCGGGCAAAAAGAGGGACAATGGAAACACTGGCATTCACGACCGAGATGGCAGTGGTGATTGGACTATTAGGCTTTACTGTATTCCTGTTCGTGTCAGAAATCGTCAGGATCGATTTGGCCGCCGTTTTGGTTCTCGTGATTGTCGGCATTCTTAGCTACATTCCGGGACTAGAGAACCTCGCGGATGTGCCGCATTTGTTCGACGGTTTTGCATCGAACGCTGTGATATCGATAATCGCTGTTATGATCGTCGGTGCTGGGCTTGATAAAACCGGCATCATGAACAAAGTCGCAGCCGCAATCCTGAAACACGGAGGCAAGACCGAAGCGCGTATTTTGCCAATCATTTCAGGAACCGTAGGTTTCATTTCAAGTTTCCTTCAGAACGTCGGCGCTGCGGCGCTTTTCCTTCCTGTGGTCAGCCGAATTTCAACCCGCTCGGGCATCGCGATGTCACGCCTCTTAATGCCGATGGGGTTCTGCGCGATTTTGGGCGGCACAATGACCATGGTCGGGTCTTCCCCGCTGATTTTGCTGAACGATCTGATCCTCACTGCAAACGCATCGCTACCAGCTGATATGCAAATGGACACGTTTGGTTTGTTTTCGGTCACGCCAATCGGGATCGCGCTCGTGGCGACGGGCATCCTCTATTTCGTGCTGTTTGGCCGCTTCGTTCTGCCCAATGTCGCGCGAGACGATGTTTCGACAGGCATTTCGATCAAAGAATATGTGCGTAAACTCTACGGTGTTGAAACGGACTTGTTTGAGATTGATCTTCCAGCGGGCTGTAGCCTTGATGGTGAAATGATGGTCGAAGCGATGCGCCGTCATCACATCCATATTCTGGGATCCTACTATCAGGGACAACGCTTTTTAGCGCCGCCGCCAGTTACCACCGAAATCACAACCCCGTGTCGTTTGGCGATCCTCGGTGAGCGCCGCGAAGCGGAGAACCTTGCAAAAACACATGGCGCGCGTTTGCTGGATGATCTGGATATCTTCTCAGAGGAATACGCAGCTACAAATGCAGGTATCGCTGAAGTTGTCATTCCCCCAGGCTCTAGCCTGATTGGCAAAACAGCAATAGAGGTTGAAATTCGCAAAATCTATGGCTTGAGCATGTTGGCGATTTATCGCGGTGAAGAAACATTGAGCCTCGTTGAAACCGAAGATCACAAGCCCACGCGCATCGGATACGAACCGCTACAAGCCGGCGACACGCTTGTTGGGTTCATTCACTGGAATCGCCTCGCCAAACTGTCTAAGGATCGCGATTTCGTCGTTGTCACCTCGGATTTCCCGCGTGAAGAGCTACGCCCGCAAAAGGTAATGTGGGCGTTATTCTTCTTCGCGGTCTCCCTGTCGATGATCCTTTTCACCGACGTTCGGCTTTCGCTTTGCCTGCTCACTGGCGCTGTCGGAATGATGCTTTCGAAGGTTCTTAGCATAGACGAAGCCTATCGCTCTGTCGGTTGGAACACCGTCTTTTTGCTAGCTAGCCTCATACCGCTTGGGCAAGCAGTGCAGAACACTGGAACTGCCGCTTGGATTGCTCAGCAAATTCTGGTGCTTCTCGACGGCTGGCCGATTTGGGCGCTTCAGGCAGGTATAGCGATCCTTGCAACGGTCTTCTCTTTGGTCATGTCAAATGTGGGAGCCACGGTTTTGTTGGTCCCATTAGCCGTTTCAATCGCTCTCGCAGCAGGTGCCAACCCAGCGGTATTTGCGCTGACTGTCGCAATATCAACATCAAATTCGTTCATAATCCCGACACATCAGGTCAACGCCCTAATTATGGGACCCGGCGGATATAAGGTCATTGATTTTGTCAGATCGGGCGGCATCATGACCGTTCTTTTTCTGATCGTTTCAATGGTAATGCTGAATTTGGTTTTCTGAGCGATTGACGATGTAGGATGATAAGGCAGCTCATCGATAGGCGCGAACAAATCGGCTGTTGAACGACCTACCTAGCTTGTGCATCCTTATCTAAGGTGCCCTGAGCGCACGCATTTTGATTTCGATTTGATGGACCAACACGATGATAAAGCCATTCGCATTTTGTATTGCCTTTCTTGCCTCGCCTGCGTTTGCCGAGCAAAGCCTCGTTTTGTCCCCATGTTGGGACGGGATTGATAAAGGTGCCAGCCAGACAGAGGCAGAAATGGCAAAATACTTGTCTGGAACCTGGACCATGTCTGCCGCGGGAACGGGATTTACAAAGGGCACGAATATTATGACGGGAACGCTGTCAGCCGATCCTGCGAGCGGGGCTTTGCTGATGGAGGGGCGTGCGCTCACGCCGCTCGACGCGGCGAACGCGCCATTTGATATGTCCGCTGCCGCGCTTTCCCCCAATGGTTTGAACGAGACAGAGCTTGAAGTGCTGAATGGTTGCGCCAACCCTGCGCGCTATTTCTGGGAGTTTGGCAGTGGATCACGAAAAAGCTGGGGCGCGCTCATGTTCGTTGAAGGCGACCTTGCCGTTGGCTTTATGGCAAATAGCGCTGGTGGCTCGCGCAAGATTTTGCTGACGCGATGAAGAGACTTCAAGCGTATCTCGTCTTGGGCGTTTCGCTCTTGGCGCTTTGTAGTTGCGCCCCGTCTAGTGGGAGCAATGCAGGCCGTGCCACGGGATCGGGCAACACAGAGCTTTCTATCACTGGAAGCAGCACGATTGGCGTCACGTTCAGCTCGTCAGGGCGCGCATCAAGTTTACCCTAACGCCTAACCATCTCGCCTGATCCGCGCGCCGCTCTTGTCAGCAAAGGCGGCAAGACGCGCGCGGGCATCGGGCTGGGTGTTGACCACACCTGCCACAACGGCTTCGGCATAGGCCGCGTCCATTGCGGACATATTTTGCATGTGGCTGACCGCTGAGCAGATCGCAAAGTTCGAGAGCGGCAGGTTTTCCGCCGCGCGATTGGCCAGTTCCATCGCCTTGTCAAAGCTGGAACCTTCAACGCGATATTGCGCGAGGCCAACCTCTTCCGCCTCTGCACCTGAATAAACGCGTCCCATGAGCATCATGTCGATCATGCGTGCTTTGCCAACCAAATCTGTTACACGGATCGTCGCGCCGCCGCCTGTGAAAAGACCGCGCTGACCTTCTGGCAGGGCAAAGTAGGTGGTTTCATCCATCACGCGCACATGGGCGGAACTAGCAAGCTCCAAGCCGCCGCCAACAACTGCGCCCTGAAGCGCCGCAATGATCGGCACGCCGCCATACTCCATCTTGTTAAACGCCTCATGCCAACGCAGGCAGACATGCATGAAATCCGCAGGCGAGCGATCTTCATCGTGATGCTCGATCAGGTCGAGACCTGCACAAAAATGATCCCCCGCACCTGCGAGAACCACAGCGCTGACACCTGCACGCGGCGCGACAGAGAAAAAATCAACCAGTTCTTCGATCGTATCGATATCCAGCGCATTTCGCTTTGACGGACGGTTCAAGGTCACGACCCAAACGCCATTCTCATGCGCTTCAAGCGCGAGGTTCTTAAAGCGGGCGGTATCAATCTGGAGCGTCATGGAGCTACCTTTCACGAATTGAAAATCTCGTGATTGGGGTAACGAGTTGGAAGAGCCCTCGCAAGAACGCAAGCGCTTTACAGGCACATTGAACGCGCCGTCACTTTGTTGATCCAAGCAAACGGCGCGCACAAAAAAGGGCCACCCCCAACAGGATGGCCCGAATACTATTTACGAACAATCACTTGATGCTGAGACCTTCAACATCGGGCAATCGCCCCTGAACCGCCCAGCCTGTTGTATCGGCCACATCTTCGGTAATCGCCAAAACCAACTCGTTCTCGCCTGCTTTCAAAGGTAGATAGACACTGTCCCAATATCCGACAGTTCCTAAGAAACGGTAATCTCTGGTGCGATAGCGATCCGAAGCTTCAACCAGTAGCGCACCATTCAAGTAAACACGTACATCATCGCTAAATCCAAACTCGAACTGCTTGGTGCTGGCTTGTTCGGCTGTGATCGAAACCTTGGCAAACACCGTGTCTTTGCCCGCTTCGATCCCATGCAGCCGCGCAAGGTTCACAAGACCAGAGGCCTCAGCATCCAAAGCCTGATAGCTCGCACCGCTCGCCATATCGCCGATGTTGGTTTTGCTGTTCAAACTCGCACCATCAAAGGGATCAGACACCTGCCATTCTGCAATTGTACCAACCGCCATTGGCTCTGGCGCGCTAGGTGTTCCTGCGAGCTCGAGGCTCTCGGCTGGAGTGACGTTGATGTTTGAAATCCAAGCGGGTCCACCAAGGTTCAATCCCCAAAATCCGATCCCGCCGGGCATGATGTCGCGGCGCAGAACACTTGCAATCGCAGGTGTTTCCATATCGCCGATGTAGACGTCCATGCGATCCTCGGAGACTTCCAGCTTAACAGGCGTCCACGTCCCAAAGTCATAAGTTGTCGCACTGGAATAGGCTGGCCCGTAATAGAGTTGCCAAGACGGCACCCCGTTAAAACGGGGCATATATTGGTTGGCATCGGGGTTTCCCGACTGATGCGCACGCATATAGAACTCTTCATAGTTGTTTTGATCCTGCATACGAAAGTTCGCGCCGACAAAAGTGCGGGTATCGCCAAAGTTCACGTCATATTCAATCGTGCCGTTCTTCAGGCCAATGCCTTTCAACACCGCAGCGCCAAAGGAAAAGGGTGCGCCCTCGGCAGGGGAGGCAAGCACAATCGCATCGCGACCAGCGTGGCTTTCAAAGCCTGCATTGGCAATGAAGGCAAAATTCTCTTCGCTTAGCGACACGGGCGCGGCAATCGCCGCACCACTCAGCGCCGCGCCCGAGAGGACAGAAAGAACAGTCAAAAAACGTTTGGAATTGCGCATAACAGCCTCGAAATTGGTTTCACTTGTCGAAACTGTTTCATTCAAGTTTGTTGCGCTCAACACGCAAATTTGCAAAAGACTATTGCATGAGTGCACTAAAGCAAATTCCATTCGATGCGTTGAATCAATTCGCAGTCGTCGCCCAGCAGCAAAGCTTTTCCAAGGCGGCGGCGCTGTTAGATATGCAACCATCGACGCTATCACGTCACATCGCTGCTCTCGAAAAGACGCTAGACTTGCGTCTACTCCAACGCACAACACGCACCGTGACATTGACACAGGACGGAGCCGCGCTCTTGGAAAAAATCGCGCCGCTCTTGGAGGATCTTGGCCAAATCACAAGGACCGCAGCAGAATCCAAACGCGCGATGTCAGGATTGGTCCGCATTGCCACCTCGGCTACCATGGCTGAAATTTGCATCGTGCCGGTTCTACCGATGCTGCGAACCCAATTTCCTGAAATCCGTGTCGAATTGGTTTTGAACCCGCAGATCACCGACATGCGCAAAGATAGGGTCGATTTTGCAGTTCGGGCCGGAAACCTAGAGGACCAGACGCAAATCGCGCGCAAGATCGCAACGCATGAGTTCCAGCTTTATAGCGCGCCGTCCGAGCAAAGCCACGAGAGCGCGCGCGAATTGACCTTTGATCCACAATTCCCCTCGGCGAGAGCGCCAACGCTCATTTGCGAAGATTTCTTTATCCTGCGCAATCTTGTCATTGCTGGAGAAGGACGGGCATGGATGCCTGTCGAGTTTTGTCTTGAGGCAGAGCAAAGCAAACAACTTGTCAGGGTCACGCCCAACAATAGTGAGTTCTTTGACGTATTCATTGCCTACCCCAAAGGGTCATTAGTCACAGAGCGTGCGCGTGCGGTGATGAAGCTCGTCACACAGCAGGCAAAAGCAACAAGCGCGCATGTTAGCGAATTGACGCCGCAGCCCTCAAGGGAAAGGTGATCACGGCGCTTTACGGACATTCAATCGGGGCCTTTATGGTTCTCGCGGCTGCGCCCCTTGCACCTATCCCCCGCTCTGCCCTACATAGAGCTAACGTTACGAAAAGGAGTGCGCCATGCGCCGTGTCGTCGTCACAGGTCTGGGAATCGTGTCCAGCATTGGCAACAACGCCAGTGAGGTTTTGACCTCGCTGCAAGAGGGGCGCTCTGGCATCACCGCCAATGAGGATATGAAGGAACACGGGTTCCGTTCTCAAATCGCGGGCGCGATTGATCTCGACATCAAAGATCACGTGGACAAGCGCACGCTGCGTTTCATGGGGCCGGGTTCTGCCTATGCGCATATTGCGATGGGTCAGGCGATTGCGGATGCGGGTCTTACAGAGAAAGAGATCATCAACCCGATGACAGGTTTGATTGCAGGCTCTGGTGGTCCAAGCACCTCTGCCATGCTCGCCGCGCATCAGGTTGTTCTGAAAACAGGCGCGACCAAGCGCATCGGGCCTTTTGCAGTTCCAAAGACGATGTCCTCGACGGTTTCAGCGAACCTTGCGACGGCCTATCAAATCAAGGGCATGAATTTCTCGATCACCTCGGCGTGCTCGACGTCCCTGCACTGCATTGGCATGGCCGCGCAGCAAATCGCGCTTGGCCTGCAAGACACGATGTTTGCGGGCGGCGGCGAAGAACTCGACTGGACGCTGTCCTGCCTGTTCGACGCGATGGGCGCGATGTCGTCCAAATATAATGACACGCCTGAGAAAGCGTCCCGCGCCTTTGACGCAAACCGCGATGGTTTTGTGATCGGCGGCGGCGGCGGCATGGTTGTGCTGGAAAGCCTCGAGAGCGCACAGGCGCGCGGTGCGAAGATTTACGCCGAGGTCACTGGCTTCTCTGCAACGTCTGATGGCGCAGACATGGTAGCCCCCTCTGGCGAGGGCGGCGAGCGTGCGATGCGCGGGGCTTTGAGAACTTTGAACGAAGATCGCAAAATCAGCTACATCAACGCACACGGCACATCGACCCCCGTGGGCGATGTGGGCGAGATCGAAGCAGTCCGCCGCGTCTTTGGTGAGGGTTCAACGCCCCCAGTCAGCTCGACCAAGTCGATGACAGGCCACTCCCAAGGCGCAACAGGCGCACAGGAAGCCATCTACTGCCTGCTCGCGCTTGAGAACGATTTCATCATCCCGTCGATCAATGTCGAAACCCTCGATCCAGCGCTTAAGCCGGAAGAGATCGCAACGACGCGCATCGACAACGCGGGGCTCGATACGGTGATGACCAACTCCTTCGGTTTTGGCGGCACCAACGGCTCCATGCTTCTTTCCAAATTTCACGGGTGATTTGATATGACGGGTTCCATGCAGGGAAAACGCGGCCTTATTATGGGCGTCGCGAACGAGCGCTCCATCGCATGGGGCATTGCCAAAGCGATGGCGGAAGCAGGCGCAGAGCTGGCCTTCACCTATCAGGGCGAGGCTTTCGGCAAGCGCCTAGAGCCGCTCGCGGCCTCGGTTGGCTCTGACTTTATGGTCGATGTGGATGTAACGGATGACGCCTCGCTTGACGCGGCGTTTGAGGCGCTCGGCGAGCGCTGGGACACGATTGACTTTGTGGTGCATGCGATTGCCTATTCGGACAAGAACGAACTTACGGGCCGTATCCTGAACACCTCACGCGAGAATTTCAAAAACTCGATGGACATCTCTGCTTATTCCCTGATCGAAGTGGCGCGCCGCGCGCATCCGATGATGGTGGAAAATGGCGGTACGATCCTGACGTTGACCTACATGGGTTCCACGCGCGTTACGCCAAACTACAACGTGATGGGCGTTGCCAAAGCCGCGCTGGAATCTACAGTGCGCTATCTGGCCAACGATCTCGGCCCAGAAGGCATCCGCGTCAACGCGATCAGCCCCGGCCCGATGAAAACCCTTGCAGGGGCAGCCATTGGCGGCGCGCGTAAAACCTACAAGCATACGGATCAAAACGCTCCGCTGCGCTCCAATGCGACGCTTGAAGCCGTGGGCGGCGCTGCTGTTTTCCTTGCTTCAGACGTCGGCGCCTGCACCAGCGGAGAAATTCTGCGCGTGGATGGCGGCTTCCACGTGCTTGGTATGCCTCAGCAAGACAACCTCTAACGTCTTTCGGGATTTCTCAGCTTTGCTGAGGTGGGGGCAACGCCCCCACTTCAAATTCTTCGCAGAAGAATTTGGCTCTCGCTCAAAACCATTGCCCCGGCTCCATAAGACCAAGATCAAGCAATTGGCGAGAATGCCACTCAAACGCCGATGAATTATGCCATTGGAACGTTTCGATATCGAAAGATGATCCCGGATTTCGCTTGAGCGCCTTTGCAGTGCGGAACGACATGATCGCTGCCGATAAATTGTGATGCCATTCGCAGGCATAGGTATTGTATTCGGCTAGATTAAACGTGTGGTTTGCTCGCAGCTCTAGACCTTTGCAGGACTTGAACAGCCCAACGCGATCAATTTTGCGGCTCGCTTCAGAGATATGTTCTTCATACCGCCAACGCAGCCCACCAAAGAAATCAAGCTGCCGCTCTTCGGGCCACTCGGTTCCTGGCTTGTTGCGCGCCAAAGCGTAATACCCCGAGCGATCCATATGAGCATGCTCCAGCGAGACGGCATTCGGAAACTTTCTCAGATTATCCGCATAAAGATCGACAACATAGGTCAGAATCGTATCGCGCCGCTCTTCCATATTATAGGCGATCATTTCACCCACTGAACGCGTTTCGCAAAACGGGTAGAACAGGTATTCTGCGTTGTAACAATAATAGAACCAAGTATCTGGCGCGGCTTCAATAATTGCGTTTACTGCGGTTTCCAAAGCGCGATCACGCGCCATGTCATATGTAACGCGATGGGTTTTCTTGACGATATCATCGGGCAATTCGAAGGCGTCGGGCATAAATACAATGATCTGCTTGAACCCACAGTCAAAGTGATGGCGCAAGGTTGTACCAACTTCTACGTCGTCTTCGACAAAGATCATCGCAATAGGCCCTTTGGCCAACGCGTCTTTCCCAGTGGACAAGAAGTGTTTCAGCGATGAATAGCGCGGCACGGCACATTCCCTCTTCAAATTCCTGCCGCTAAATTCGGCCATTTGCGCGCGCATTGCAAGCGCCCTCACTTATGATGTAACACGCGCCAATCTACGCGCGTGTGCGCGCACACCTTCAGGGGCACTCTACCATGTCAGAGACTAAAAAACTCTTTATCAAAACCTACGGCTGCCAGATGAACGTCTATGACAGCGAGCGCATGAGCGAAGCTCTGGGCGCGCAGGGCTATGAAGAGACCAAAACCCCTGATGATGCAGATATGATCCTGCTCAACACCTGCCACATCCGCGAAAAAGCAGCCGAAAAGATTTACTCCGAACTCGGCCGCATGAAAGCCTTCAAAGCGAACAAACCTGATCTCAAGATCGGCGTCGCTGGCTGCGTTGCACAAGCCGAGGGCAGAGAAATCATGCGCCGCCAGCCAGCCGTTGATCTGGTTGTCGGCCCGCAAAGCTATCATCGCCTTGGCGAAATGGAAACCAAGACGCGGCGCGGCGAAAAAGCGCTCGACACCGATTTCCCGATTGAGGACAAATTTGAAGCGCTGAAAAACCGCCCGAAAGCGCGCCGTGCACCGGCTGCTTTTCTGACGGTACAAGAAGGCTGCGACAAGTTTTGCGCGTTTTGCGTTGTTCCTTATACACGCGGCGCTGAGGTCTCTCGCCCAGTGCAGCGCATTGTTGATGAAGCCAAAGACCTAGTTGAACGGGGCGTGCGCGAACTCACGTTGCTTGGCCAGAACGTCAACGCCTATCACGGCGCAGGACCAGACGGAAACGAATGGGGCCTTGCGCAATTGATTTGGGAGCTCGACAAAGTCGATGGGTTAGAGCGTATCCGTTTTACCACCTCACACCCGAATGACATGCAAGACGATTTGATCGAGGCGCACGCGCATTGCGCCAAACTTATGCCTTATCTGCACTTGCCGGTTCAATCTGGCTCAGATCGCATCCTCAAGCGGATGAACCGCTCGCATACTGCCGAGAGCTACCTGCGCCTGATCGAGAAAATTCGTAAATCCCGGCCTGATATTTTGATGTCCGGCGATTTCATCGTCGGCTTCCCGGAGGAAACAGAAGCCGACTTCCAAGCCACACTCGATCTGATCGAAGAGGTGCGCTACGGCTATGCTTATTCTTTCAAGTATTCGACGCGACCGGGCACGCCAGCCGCCGAACGCGCTCAGGTCGACGATGCAGAGGCGTCTGAGCGTCTACAACGACTTCAAGCGCTGATTTTCCGCCAGCAAATGGAAATTCAACAAAGCATGGTTGGGCGCGACGTCACTGTTTTGATCGAAAAGGCGGGGCGCGATCCCGGCCAGATGGTCGGAAAATCCGAATACCTTCACGCCGTCCACATCAATGACTGCACCGCGAAAGTTGGCGATCTGGTTCCAGCGCGCATTACCGAAGCCGTTCGCAACTCGCTTGCAGGCGCAATGATTACTTAAAGTTAGCGCGATGCATGCTTTGCACGCCTCGGGTTGTCTCGCAGGTGCGAATCGCATCTACTTGAACTTGAATAAGAATTGGGCGGAAGGCATCAAAAATGCTAGGACGCCTTAATATCTTGGCTTTTCCCCTTCCGAAGAGCATTTTGGCGGCGTAACTTGCCTTAATCTTGACACATTATGCTTCACACGGGGCATAGATTTGTTATGGTGACCGATATCTAGTGGGACGCAGAGTGAACCTACCGCTTATCTGGTGGTGCTCTGGGGGGATTTAAGACGAAGGACAACGGCTGTGGCGAATTTACTTTCCAAAGCACTTCGTACCGTTGCTAAAAGCGTCGCAATTGTCAGCCTAAGTGCATTGTCACTTGGCGGCGCTGCGTCAGCCCAGCAATATGGTACGCATCAGTATGGCAACACCCAAGGTGTCGCCAGCGCAATTCAGGGCGTGGCGACGGGGACATCGCGCACAGTTTTGGGCGAACGTTACATTCCAAACATCTGGGTCGACCCTGATGGATGCGAGCACTGGGTTATGGACGACGGCGTAGAAGGTTATATGACGCCTCACACCAACCGTCAGGGCATCCCGGTTTGCCGCCGTGGCAATGTTTGCGGCGTCATGAACTCCGATCAGTTCTTTGCGACCAACAGCCACCGCATCAGCCAATCTGGCCGCCAGCAGCTTATGAACTTCTTCAAAAGCTCAAGCGCCTCTGCCTATATCATCGCCGGTCATACCGACAGCCGCGCATCCGATGCCTACAACATGCGTCTCTCTTATAACCGCGCAACAACAGTTGCCGCCGTTGCTCAAAGCGTAGGCGCTCGCGTTGCCGACGTCCGCGGGTATGGCGAGCGTATGCCACGTGCATCCAACGGTACACGCAATGGCATGGCGCAAAACCGCCGTGTTGAAATCATCTGCATTCGCTGAGGAAAGAATATGAAACTCGCAAAACTCACCCTCGCGATTGTCGCACTGTCTGCCTTGGCAGCCTGCGAAGGCGGAGGAATTGGCCCGGACAAGGGCGTTGACCGTGGCACAGACAGCAAAGACCTTAGCCAGCTCCGCGCAGGTATCTGGGTTGATCCAAACGGCTGTGATCACTGGATCATTGACGATGGTGTTGAAGGTTATCTTTCTGCACGCCTCGATCAATACGGCAAACCTGTCTGCTCAGGCGCAGCCCCTGCAAACGTCGCGACTGGCCCATTCAAAGGCGGCGCAACAAGCATCTTTGGGGATCCGCTCTGATCTTCAGCCATCACCACATGACATTCCAAACCGCAGGCCTCCCGCCTGCGGTTTTTTTGCGTGCAGCGCATACATATATGAAAAAGCAACCCATTTTCAGGAGAACTGAGTGACTGCCACCACCCTATCGCCGGACCTTCCGAACGCCGTAGAAGCCCAAATTGAATTCCCGGACAATCGTCTCCTCATTGATCTGTGTGGCGAGTTCGATAAAAATTTGAGCCAGGTTGAAAAGGGTGCTGAGGTCCAGATCATTCGGCGCGGCAACCGGTTGGTCATCATGGGCGATCCTGACGCACGCGCTGCAGCAATTGAGGTCATTGGCACCCTCTATGCGCGCCTCGAAGCCGGCAAACCCGTCGAAGCTGGTGACATCGACCGAGAATTACGCATGGGCCTCACCCCACGAAACGTCCTCAGCGATGAACCCAGCGGTGATCAGATCGAGATGTTCAAAGGCGATCACATCGAAATCAAAACGCGCAAGAAACTGGTAGAGCCACGCACAGACGCCCAAAAGGGCTATGTTAAGTCGCTCTTTGACAATGAACTTGCCTTTGGAATTGGCCCTGCGGGAACAGGCAAAACTTACCTTGCAGTCGCGGTTGGCGTGTCGATGTTCATCGGCGGCCATGTGGACAAAATCATCCTCTCGCGCCCTGCCGTTGAAGCAGGCGAAAAGCTTGGCTACCTGCCGGGCGATATGAAGGACAAAGTCGATCCCTACATGCAACCACTTTACGATGCTTTAAACGACTTTCTACCTGCCAAACAATTGACCAAGCTGCTCGAAGACAAACGGATCGAAATCGCACCGCTCGCCTTTATGCGCGGCCGCACGCTTTCAAATGCCTTTGTGGTTCTGGACGAGGCCCAAAACGCCACAACAATGCAGATGAAAATGTTCCTCACGCGCCTTGGCGAAGGGTCTCGCATGGTCATCACTGGCGACAGAACCCAAATCGACTTGCCCCGCGGCGTCCCGTCTGGACTGGCCGATGCGGAACGCCTTCTCAGTCGCCTTCCTTCAATCAGCTTCAATTATTTCACCTCAAAAGATGTCGTGCGCCACCCACTTGTCGCGGCGATCATCGAAGCCTACGAAGCAGATCACGAAGCAATGCTCGCGCGTAAAAAGACCTAAGACCCATGTTTCCTCTCTCCAAAAACATCCCGGGGGTCTGGGGGCTGGCCCCCGGCTTCACGTGAACGCCATGTTGACCGACACGCTCTATGAAGATCAGCGCTGGCACAACACCGACTTTGAAACGCTCGCCGAAGCCGCGGCGCAAGCAACTCTGCGACACCTGGCGCTTGACCCGAGCGCATTTGAAATCGCTATCCTTGCATGCGACGACACCCGAATTGCCGACCTTAACACAGAATTTCGCAGCAAACCAACGCCCACGAATGTGCTCTCTTGGCCCTCTAGCGATCGCGCAGCTGAGAGCGACGGCGCAATCCCCGACGCCCCTACTCTCCCAATGGACGCAGAACTAGGCGATATCGCAATCAGCTTTGACACCTGCGCGCGCGAAGCAAAGGCCGCCGGCAAACCGATGCAGCATCATGTCACACATTTGATTGTCCACGGGGTGCTGCATTTGCTCGGTTACGATCATATTCGTGACCTTGATGCCACTTTAATGGAACAAACCGAAGTCGAGATACTTGGCACGCTGGGCATAGATAACCCATATTAACCGCATCGGGCAGAGAAACGCCCAAATGACATAAGGATTACAAAGCGCCATGGGCGACATTGACGGCCCTTCTATCGCAGCGCAAAGCGCGCAGCCAGTAGAGCAACCATTACATAACGATACTTCATCTGACAAAGACAGCGGCTTTTTCTCGCGCGTCATTTCTGCGCTGAGCCCGTCCCAAGACAACGCGCCCGAAAGCACTCCGGTTCAAAACACACCGCGCGCGCAGCCGCACGGAATGATCAACTTACGCCGTATGCGGATTGAAGATGTTGCCGTTCCAAAGGCGGACATTACTTGCGTTCCTGAGAATGTGTCAAAGGAAGAACTGCTTGAGGTTTTCAAAGACAGCGGCCTGACCCGCTTGCCTGTTTACCGCGGCACACTCGATACGCCGCTTGGCTTTGCCCATCTCAAAGACTTTGCGATTCTTCATGGCTTCAACCGCAACGATACCGCGTTTGATCTGCAAGCCATGTTGCGCCCATTGCTGTATGTCCCGCCCTCTATGCCGATCGGAATTCTGCTAACCAAAATGCAAACCGAACGGCGCCATATGGCGTTGGTGATTGACGAATATGGCGGCGTTGACGGGCTTGTAACTATTGAAGATCTCATCGAACAGGTGATCGGTGAAATCGAAGATGAACACGACACCGAGGAAGCAGAGCTTTGGAGCTTGGAGAAGCCCGGTCAATACCTTGCGCAAGCAAAAGCCCCGCTTGATGAATTCGAGGATGCCATTGGCATTCACCTCACCGAAGACGAAGAGATAGACGAAGAAGAAATCGAAACGCTCGGTGGTCTTGTCTTCATGCTCGCAGGTCATGTGCCCGCGCGCGGTGAAGTTGTGCGTCACCCCGCAGGATATGAATTCGAAGTCATCGACGCCGACCCGCGCCGTATCAAGCGTCTGCGCGTCCGGCTCACACCGCCACCTGCCGAATAAGGAATGAGCGAGAGGCGCATCCATTTCGCGCTCTGTATCATAGCAGGGCTTTGGTTCGCCGCAGGGCAGGCTCCGATTGGCTGGTGGCCTTTGATGCTTGCTGGCTTTTCACTCTCCGTGTGGCTTCTCAAGGCCAGCGAAACGAGCAAGCGCGCTGCATGGACAGGATGGGCGATCGGCACCAGCTATTTCGCTGCCTCACTCATCTGGATTGTCGAACCGTTCTTGGTTGACATAACCAAGCACGGCTGGATGGCCCCCTTCGCATTGGTTGGCATGGCAGGGGGGCTCGCGCTTTTCTGGGCGCTGCCCTTCGCAATCGCCGCGCGTTTCGGGCGACCCGCGAGCATTCTGGCACTTTGGCCCTTGGCTGAATATGCGCGTAGCACCCTGTTCACAGGGTTCCCTTGGGGCCTTCAAGCCTATGCATGGGTGGACACTCCCATCGCACAAATCGCAGCATGGACTGGCCCGCACGGCCTTGGCGCGCTGACACTATTTCTTGCCGCGCTCCCCGTCCTGACCGAGCAAAGAAAAAGCAACGTTGTGAGTGTGCTTGGATTGATGGCCCTTGCCGGAGCGGGCACGATATCCCTACGCGGCGCGAGCCAAGCAGAAACCAGCGCGCCTGTCGTTCGCCTCACCCAGCCCAACGCGCCACAACACCAAAAGTGGGACCCTGAATTTGCCTCGATCTTCTTTCGCCGTCAGATCGAAGCGACGTCGGCGATGCCAAAACCCGACCTGATCATCTGGCCCGAAACCTCGCTTCCCAATTGGCTTAACGACGCAGAACGCACTTTAGAGCATATTGCCCAAGCCGCAGATGGCACGCCCGTTCTTATTGGTGCGCAGCGTTACGAAGCTCGAAGCGCTTTCAACAGCCTTGCCGTTTTGCAAGCGGACGGCGAAATCGGCCAAGTCTACGACAAACACCATCTTGTCCCTTTTGGTGAATACCTGCCTTTTGATGGTCTGCTAAGCAGCTTGGGCATGAGTACACTGACCGAAACTTTTGGTGGCTTCGCAGCTGGCCCCGGACCAGAGCTGATAGACCTCGGAGCGCTCGGCGCTGCTTTGCCGCTCATCTGTTATGAGGCGATTTTTCCCCATGAACTGAATGCCATAAAAGAGCGCCCAACCTTTTTGCTTCACGTGACCAATGACGCATGGTTCGGCACATGGTCTGGCCCCTATCAGCACCTTGTGCAAACGCAATTTCGAGCAATCGAGCAAGGTCTGCCCCTATTGCGCAGTGCAAATACCGGCATCACAGCCACGATTGACGCCCATGGACGGGTGCTTGATTTCATCCCACTGGGACAATCGGGGTATATAGACACCCCACTGCCTCCAAGTGTTGCGAAAACTTTTTATGCGCGTTTGGGAGATTTTCCGTCACTCATTGCCTTGCTTTTCCTCCTTGCGGCCACACTTATGCCTTATCGCTCGCGCAAGGATTGACGCGAGAAACAAGCGGGCGTAGGCCCATCCCATGATCGCTACAACGGCTTCCTGACGTGGCGAGGTAACTTACTGGAGCACTATCCATGACACGGCAGAATTATACATTCACTTCGGAATCCGTTTCCGAAGGGCACCCCGACAAAATTTGCGACCGCATCTCCGATGCTGTTCTTGATGCTTTCCTTTCTGAAGAACCAGAAGCGCGGGTTGCAGCAGAAACATTTGCAACAACAAACCGTGTCGTCATTGGCGGCGAAGTCGGCTTGGCCGATCAATCCAAGCTCAAAGAATACATGGGTCGAATTGAGGACATTGCGCGCGCTTGCATCAAGGACGTCGGTTACGAGCAGGACAAGTTTCATCATGAAACTGTCGAAATCACCAACCTTCTGCATGAGCAATCCGCCCACATTGCACAGGGCGTTGATAGCGCGAAAGACAAAGACGAAGGTGCTGGCGATCAGGGCATCATGTTCGGCTATGCAACGAATGAAACCGATGCACTCATGCCTGCACCGATCCAATATTCCCACGCTATTTTGCGCCGCCTTGCGGAAGTGCGCAAAGACGGAACAGAACCCACTCTGCGCCCGGACGCTAAATCCCAGCTGTCCGTAGTTTATGAAAACGGCAAACCTGTTGGCGTCTCTTCTATCGTTCTGTCCACACAGCATCGTGACGAGAGCCAGACGTCTGACGACATTCGCGCCATTGTCGAACCCTATATCCGCGAGGTGCTTCCATCCGGCTGGATCACAGATGCGACGGAATGGTGGGTTAACCCCACCGGCACATTTGTAATTGGTGGACCTGACGGCGATGCGGGCCTTACGGGCCGTAAAATTATCGTCGATACCTATGGCGGCGCGGCTCCGCACGGTGGCGGCGCGTTTTCTGGAAAAGATCCTACCAAAGTTGATCGCTCAGCAGCTTATGCGGCGCGCTATCTAGCTAAGAACGTCGTTGCCGCGGGCATGGCGGATCGTTGCACGATTCAATTGTCTTACGCGATCGGCGTATCAAAGCCATTGTCGATCTATTGCGATACGTTTGGTACAGGCCAAGTCGGTGATGCGGAGATCGAAAAAGCGGTTGAGCAATGCATGGACCTCACACCGCGCGGCATCCGTGAGCATCTTCAAATGAATCGTCCGATCTACGAGCGCACTGCGGCCTACGGCCATTTTGGTCGTGAGCCTGACGCAGACGGCGGTTTCTCTTGGGAGAAAACCGATCTAGGCGAGGCTTTGAAAAGAGCCGTATAATCGTCGGTTTCTGGAATTTTCAAAAGGCCCTGCCGCATTTGTGGCGGGGCTTATTTTATTTGTTACGATGATAGGTTAGCGCCATAGAAACCAAAGCACGGGCCGCGAAATCTGGCAATTCTTCATCAAGCCGCATCGCAACTTCTCGGTTGCCAATATACTTGAACTCAAAAGGAAAGGCTTCGCTCATGCGGGGCACCAAATCCGTGTTGCAATTAAAATAGAGGCTGCAAGAGTTAGGTGACTTATCCTTCCAAGCCATGCGGATCGTACTGCCCGCCTTGGTTTTTGCTGTTAGGTAAGCAGGCTCACCCCATTTGAGCGTTTCCTCCAACGCCCCCACTTCGAGACGCGCGGCTTCTTCAAAAATGATGGCACGCAACTCAAGCAATCTGCTGCGCGCATCTTCTGGATAAGTCGCAAAGACCTCAGAAACCGGCGTCGGCATATCAAGCGTCATGTTAAGCTACCTCAATTGGTAAAAGGATCTCTGACAGCAACTCTGCGGGCGCGGTTGTTTTCGGATCGTTCAAATAGGCTTCCAAGATCGGCGCATCGCGAAGCTCATGCCCGCTTTCAGGCAACCAGATACCAAACAACCAATCATAGGCTGCCCGCATATCTGAATAAGGGCCCTTGTGACTAAGAACCGCGTAATTGCCGCCAGCGATCGTCATTGGCTTTAGCGTCCCGATAGGCTCGCTTGGTGTACCAAAGAGCGCAGCAGCAGCTGAGCGAAGCTCTCCATCAGGCAGCGCATCAGGATCATCGAAAAAGACACCATATGCGCCAATCATTTCAGAGAGTTTACCTGCCTCACCCAGTGTTGCCATGAGTTCTCCAAAGGCTTTGTCGATCCCCATATAGGTGCCAGTGCGGTGCGCCCCGAGCGCATGGGCCTCGGGCAACTCACGAACTTGCATCGGGAAAGCACCTGCATTCGCCGCTTGGGCCGCTTCCAGCAGAGCCACATGGGTTCCTGTTTTGCGATAGTTCCCTGGCGACGTCCCGTATGCCCCCGAAAAAGCTCGGGAGAACGCAACATCACTCGAATAGCCAGCGCGTTTTGCGATTTCAGGAATGCGGATTGCGCTGTTTGAAAGCTCGGACGCGGCACGCGCAAGGCGCAAGCGTTTGACAGTTTGCGCCGCAGTTTCCCCCATCACAGCGCGGTAAACACGATGCCAATGAAACCGCGACATAGCCGCGACATCTGCAAGCGTATCCAGATCAAGCGGCGCATCTAGATTGTCATGGATATGGTTGCTCACACGGCCGATACGATCGTAATAGGCAACAGATGTTCCTTGGGCTTGTTTGCTCATTTTATTTCTCCATTTTCACTATGAAGATTTCGTAGCTGACTTCAAATTGATAAATCTTGCTAAGTTGAACGCGACTACGAGAAAGGGCTTTATGACTGATTTGGCTATACGCGCATCATGTGCGGATGATCTTGCACAGATTTTGGCGCTATATCCTTTGGCTTTTTCTGACGAGGATCTGACAGGGCTGATCGCGCAATTGCTCGGCGGGGAATACCAAGTCACGTCGCTCTGTGCCTTTGAGAACGACGGTCTTGTCGGGCATATTCTCTTTACACGCGATCTATCAGGGCACGGCGCATTGTTGGGGCCTATGGCGGTCTCGCCTGCTCGGCAAAGACAGGGTATCGGAAGCGCATTGATCAAAGCAGGTCTAGACGCACTGAAAGCTCAGGGCGTTGCGCAAGTCTTCGTGCTTGGTGATCCTGGTTATTATTCGCGGGCAGGCTTTACCCCTGAGCGACACGTTCAACCTTGCTATCCTATTCCCGAAAAATGGCGTGACGCATGGCAATCCTACAAAATCGGCAAAGCCTCAGTGGATGCAGCTTCGTTAAAGCTGCCGACACCTTGGATGGAGCCATCCCTATGGGGCTAATTCAAATAGTTCACAGGAACGTTTGACGCGGATCAAGGTAGTTGATCACAAACTGTGCAACGCTTTGGTTAAAGCACAGGAGGCTCGACCATGTTCACCGTGACCAAACCCAAAGAGAACCGCGTTGATATCGAAATAGATGGCGGCATTGACGCCAACATAATGACTGCTGGGTTAGAAGAGCTTATCCGCCTCTCAGAAGATGTTGAAAAGGGCGCGCTTCTTTACACGATCACTGACTTCGATCTTCCCACATTGGGCGCAATTGGAGCCGAGTTTCTAGAACTGCCGAAAATGTTCAAGCTGCTTGGCAAGTATGAAAAATGCGCAGTTCTTGCCGACCACAGCTGGATTCGAACAGCAGCAGAGTTTGAGGGCGCGCTGATCCCGCACCTAGAAATCAAAAGTTTTCATCTTAATGAAGCAAGCGCAGCCGAGGCCTGGCTTGAGATTTGATGTTGTGATTTAGCAGGGTTGACTCGATTAATCTAGAAAACTAGTTTAATCGAATGATTCCTTCGCACAAAATTGCCGAGAGCTTCTCGGCCCTCTCTCACGCCTCGCGCGTTGACATTCTTCTTGCCTTGATGCCGCATGCAACAAACGGGCTTACGGCTGGCGAAGTCGCGGAACGCACAAAAATTCCGCCTTCGACCCTTGCACATCATTTGCGCGAGATGGAAATGGGCCATGTGATCCAACGCATTGCAGAGGGTCGCAAAACCATCATTAAACCTGACCTGACAAGCCTGTCGCAAATTGCGGGGCTGATCTCAGAGCTTTGCTGCTGCGCGGAGGATGAGACCCAATGACAGCACGCATTGCATCGCAGTTTTTTCTGCTTGGCCTAATCGCGGCAATGGCGCTGCTCTTTATTCTAACCCGTGGCACAGCAGATCAAGATTTGCTTCTGTCGGGCGCAGCACTGGGGTTGATCGGACTCTCGCTCGGGCTGGAACGCGTCTTTCCCCTGCATCCCAATTGGAACGAAGGGCAAGGCGACACAAAGGGCGATATTGCGTCGTTCGCGTTGATCTTCGGAGCATTGGACAGCGGTTTGAAATATCTCTCACCCTTCTTGATCCTCGCTCTTTTGCCAGATCTTGGGGCTGGTTTGGCGATGCCGCTTTGGCAACAAGTGATCGCGGTTACGTTGATCATCGAACTCGGTTCATGGCTTAGCCATTTCGCGCACCACCGTTACCCCAGCCTGTGGGCCTTGCATGCGATGCACCACGCGAGCGAGCGCTTGTACACCCTCAACAACTTTCGCTTTCATCCACTTAACCACGTGCTTAACCACGTCATCGCCTTCCTACCACCGCTTGCGCTTGGCTTTAACCAAGAAGCATTGCTTGCCTATACCGCACTTTCCATGCCCATCCTGTTGTTCCAGCACAGCAATGTTCGCTTTGAATTTGGGTTTCTAAATCGCGTCTTTAACACCAACGCATTGCACCGCTGGCATCATTCCAGCGCGCCAAGCGAAGGGACGAAAAATCTTGGCCGTGCATTGGTTTTATGGGATCACCTGTTTGGCACCTATTTCAATCCCGCTGAGACAAATGAGCCGCGCAGCATCGGGTTGTTCCAATCAAGCAAGTCTTATCCCAAACCGCGTCAGATCTGTCGCCAACTGATCTGGCCCTTTAACAAGTCCTGTTGCGCTACCCCGTAAACTAGGCAACTCTCGCGCTCAATTCAGACAACCCAAACTGGCCGCCCTATGACGACGTCTCGCCTGCCCATCTATTTCATTATTGCTACCGTCGCGATTGATGCGATGGGGATCGGGCTGATCATGCCGGTGATGCCCGACCTGCTGCGCGAAGTGGACGGCGGTGATTTGGGCGACGCGGCAGTTTGGGGCGGTATTCTTGCGACCACCTTTGCCGCGATGCAGTTCCTGTTTGGCCCGATTATCGGCTCGCTCTCGGATCGCTTCGGCCGCAAGCCAATTCTTGTGATTTCGCTTGTCATAATGGCGTTTGACTATGTGCTAATGGCGGTAGCTGGCACGATCTGGCTGCTTCTGATCGGGCGGATCATCGGCGGGATCACTGCCGCCACCCACGCCACCGCCGCGGCCTATGTCGCCGATGTCTCCAAACCCGATGAAAAGGCCGCGAACTTCGGCCTGATCGGCGCGGGCTTTGGCATTGGTTTTGTTCTCGGCCCTGTCATCGGCGGCGTTCTGGCGGAATTTGGCACGCGCGCGCCGTTCTGGGCGGCGGCTGTTCTCGCGCTCGCAAATGCGGCGTTCGGTTGGTACATCCTGCGCGAAAGCGTCACCGACGCCACGCGCCGCGCCTTTGACTGGAAGCGCGCCAACCCCTTCGGCGCGTTCAAATCCATCGGCAGCTTTCCCGGTCTAGGCGCGCTGTTGACTGTGTTCTTTTTCTTCCAGATCGCAAATTTCGTTTATCCTGCGGTTTGGGCCTATTACACGGTCGAACGCTTTGAATGGTCTCCCGGAATGATCGGGGTGTCTTTAGCGGTCTACGGGCTTTGCTTCGGGTTGGTACAAGGCTTTCTGGTGCAACCTGCGATCAATCGCTTTGGGCATCGGCGCACGGTTGTGATCGGCCTCGGTCTGGAAACGGTGATGCTAGTGGTCGTCGCCTTTATCACCTCTGGCACGCTGTTGCTGCTACTGATCCCGCTTAACGCGCTCGGAGCAATTGGCCTGCCCGCATTGCAAGGGATCATGTCGCGGCGGGTGAGCAATGATGCACAGGGAGAATTGCAAGGCGTTTTAACCTCGGTCGGATCCCTCTCCGCAATTCTCGCGCCACTCATCATGACCCGTAGCTTTGCCTACTTCACGGCGTCTGATACGCCGATCTACGCACCCGGCGCGCCCTTCCTGATTGCCGCGGTTCTGATGGCAATCTCGGTTGTGATCTTCCAAATGCGCAAACGGGCTTCCGTAGCGTCATAAACGGCGCACAATGTCGGAAAGTGGCTTGTGAGCGCGCGAGGCTTGCGCAACCCTGAACCTCAGTTCGGGAGAAACATATGTCTACAATCAAAGCCGCCGTTTGCCATGAATTTGGCGCGCCTCTTACTATCGACGACGTGCAATTGCGCGGCCCTGAGATGGGCGAGATCGAAGTCACACTGGATGCGGTGGCGATCTGCCATTCCGACATTACCTTTATTGACGGCGGTTGGGGCGGCTCGCTCCCTGCGGTCTATGGGCATGAGGCGGCGGGCATTGTTTCCAACGTTGGGACTGGTGTCGTAGGTTTGAGCGAGGGCGATAGCGTTGTGGTTACGCTAATCCGCGCTTGTGGGAATTGCTCCTCCTGCGCGGAGGGTGCACCGACGCTTTGCTCAACGCCTTATGATGGGGATCACGGGCCTTTGAAGACCGCAGATGGTGGCAAGCTGCATCAGGCCATGGCCTGCGGAGCATTTGCCGAGAAGGTTGTCGTCGATCAGCGCCAAGTGGTGAAGATTGCACCAGATATTCCAAAGGATGCCGCCGCCTTGCTCGCCTGCGGCGTGATTACGGGCGTTGGTGCGGTGATCAACGCAGCAGAGCTGCGTGCGGGGCAAGACGTTGTTGTCATCGGCGCGGGCGGCGTAGGACTGAACGCGATCCAAGGCGCGCGTATCGCGGGTGCGCGGCGCATCGTGGCTGTGGATATGAGCGAAGAAAAGCTAGAGATTGCCAAGAGCTTTGGCGCAACGGACGGTGTTCTGGCGACTGTTGAAAAGCCTTGGCGCGCGGCCAAAGCGGCGATGGGGCGCGGCGCGGATGCGGTTATCGTCACCGTCGGCGCTATTCCCGCCTATGAGCAAGCCCCGCAATATTTGGCCTATGGTGGTCAGGTGATCATGGTCGGCATGCCCCACTCTGGCGCGAAGGCAGTTTACGAGCCTGTGAACATGGCTGCCGTCGGTCAGGGCATGAAAGGCTCTAAGATGGGCGATGTGGTGATCCAGCGCGATATTCCATGGATGGTGGATATGTACGGGCAAGGGCGCTTGAAACTGGATGAGCTGATCTCGGGGCGCTGGACTTTGGATCAGATCAACGAGGCGATTGCCGATACCAAGTCAGGCTCCGCCAAACGAAATGTGATTATGTTCTCATGAAGCTGCAAGACCTGGAGATTATCGTCACCGCGCCCCCTGCCCCCGGTTGGGGCGGGCGCTATTGGATCTTGGTCAAAGTCACGACAGACACGGGGATTGTCGGCTGGGGGGAATGTTATGCTTCCTCTATCGGGCCAGAGGCGATGCGCCCCGTGATCGAAGATGTGTTCGAGCGGCACATGCAGGGCGAAAACCCCGAAAATATCGAGTTGATGTTCCGCCGCGTCTATTCCTCCGGCTTTACGCAGCGGCCTGATCTGACCGTCATGGGTGCGTTTTCGGGTCTTGAGATTGCCTGCTGGGATATCCTTGGCAAAGCGCGCGAACGTCCTGTTTATGCTCTGCTGGGCGGGAAAATGAACGAGCGCATTCGCGCCTATACCTATCTCTATCCGCTGCCGCACCATGATATGACAGAGTTCTGGACCTCGCCCCAGATGGCCGCCGAAAGCGCCGCTGATGCAGTCGCGCGCGGCTATACGGCAGTGAAATTTGACCCAGCTGGCCCCTATACGATGCGCGGCGGGCATATGCCTGCGATGAGCGATATCAGCCAGTCGGTGGCTTTCTGCAAAGCCATCCGCGCTGCGGTGGGCGATAAGGCGGACCTGTTGTTTGGCACGCATGGGCAGTTCAATACGGCGGGCGCGATCCGCTTGGGTCAAGCGCTTGAGCCCTATTCGCCGCTCTGGTTCGAGGAGCCGACACCGCCTGATCACATCGAGGATATGGCCCGCGTGGCGCGCGCTGTGCGCATCCCTGTCGCCACAGGCGAGCGGATGACGACAAAGTCCGAATTCGCAGCGGTTCTACGCGCGGGAGCTGCGGAAATTTTGCAACCTGCATTGGGGCGCGCAGGCGGTATTTGGGAAATGAAGAAGACGGCTGCAATTGCTGAAGTGTTCAATGCGCAGATGGCGCCGCATCTATATGCGGGCCCCGTGGAATGGGCCGCGAACATTCATCTGGCCGCGTCGATCCCGAATATTCTGATGGCGGAAACGATTGAAACGCCATTCCATGATGCGCTGATCAAGGGCAGCATTCGCGTCGAGGATGGGTTCATCACGCCGCCAAGCGCGCCTGGCCTTGGGATTGATGTGGATGAAGCTTTGGCGCGCGCTCACCCGTACACAGGCGACGGTCTACATCTGCAAATGCAGGAAGAGCCCTGTGATTACGCGAACGGCAATGCCTTTGAAGGCGGCGCGCCAGCCCCGAAGAGCTGACGCAAATCCTTAGCATAAGGATTTTGCAAGGCATAACCTTCGCAGAAGGTTATGCGCTGACCCATTCCCATGGGCGCGTAAAGCTACCGAGCACTGCTGTAATCGCGGCATCATCTTCACCGCTCGCAGACAGTTGCGCAACAAGGCCACGTTTCTTGTCATCAATCACCGCTTCAACACGCGCAGCGACGCCCGCCTTTTCAAGTGCCTGATTGTAGACACGGATTATCGCCATCTTACGCAGATCGGGCTTGAATACTTTGCCAACCGCAGTCTTTGGCAATTCTTCCAAAATTGTAAGATGCTTGGGTCGCGCCGCTTTCTCATGGACATGCGTATCGCAGAACTCGATCAGTTCTTTTTCTGTCACTGTCGCACCATCGACCAGCTCAACAAACGCGCAAGGTAGCTCACCTGCATGTGCATCTGGCTGACCAATCGCCCCCGCAAAAGCAACTGCGTTGTGTCCTAGCAGAGCTTCTTCAATTTCTGCAGGATCAATGTTGTGGCCGCCGCGAATGATCAGGTCTTTCGCACGCCCGGTGATCCACAAATACTCGTCCGCATCGTAGCGCCCCAGATCCCCCGTGCGCAGATAATCGCCATGGAACAATCCGACGTTTTTATCCGCTTCGGTATAGGTCGCACCAACCGAAATACCCGGATTAGAAATGCAAATTTCACCGATTTCATCAACGCCGCATTCAATTGCGCCACTTGGTGTATCTTTGAGAATTTTCACATCGGTATACGGGAAGGTAATCCCGATCGATCCAACTTTCTTTTCACCATCAACAGGGTTGCAAGACACAAGGCAGGTCGCTTCGGTCAACCCATATCCTTCGATGATTTGAACGCCTGTTGCCGCTTCAAATCGTTTGAATAGCTCCAGCGGTAAAGGTGCCGATCCCGAGAACGCGTTCTTTACGGTGCTCACATCCGCATCAACAGGGCGCTGCATCAGAGCCGAAATCGCGGTTGGAACTGTAATAATGAACGTCACTTTCCAGCGTTCAATCAGCTTCCAGAAATTGTCAAACACCCCGTCACCGCGATAGCCCTGAGGCGTCGGAAAGATCACGTGCGCACCGCTGGTTATGGCCGCCATCAAAATTACATGAACCGCAAAAACGTGGAACAAAGGCAGCGGACAAATCAGATTATCCTCTTCGGTATAGAGCAGCGTATCGCCGATCCAACCATTGTAAATCATGCCATTGTAAGTGTGCTGAGCCACCTTTGGCATGCCCGTTGTACCACCCGTATGGAAATAGGCGGCGACACGATCACCGGCGCTGTCCTTAAAATCAAGCGTGGTGTTTTGCTTTGCAACTTCAGTGTTGAAGTTCATTATCTTAGCATGGTGATCTGTCGGGTTTTTCGGACGTACCAACGGCACAATCCAGCTTTTTGGCGGCGTCAAATACCGGTTGAGATCAACCTCAAGAACCGTCTTCACATTGGGCGCATGGCGAACAGCTTCCGCTGTTTTCTGAGCAACGTCGGTTTTTGGAAACGCTTTTAGCGTCACAACGACCTTTGCATTCGTTTCCCGTAAAATCGCGGCAATTTGATCCGCTTCCAGCAATGGATTGATCGGGTTTACGATGCCGGCGATCATACCACCAAGCAACGCCAAGATCGTCTCGTTCGCATTAGGCAGAACATAAGCGACGACGTCCTTTTCACCGACACCGAGCTTGCGAAATAAATTGGCAGTTTGAGTAGCCTTGGCATGCAACTCGGACCAATTCAGAGTTTCTGCCTTATCTGTTGGCCCAGAAAACAACTGATAGCTCACCGCGTTGTGTTTCGGGAATTTCCCGGCGGTATTGCTCAGCAACTCATAAAACGTCGCTGGCACATCGCGTTTGTCCCATGGCATCTCTGCCTCTACCGCCCGTTTGTCTGCAATCGTCGCGAATGGCATGACTACTCCTCCCCTGTGTCATCTGCGCGCGCGTTGCACGCGTTTGACGCAGGATGCGTTACCTAACCAGGCAAAGGCAAGCTTTCCCTAACGTTTTACCTGCCAGAAACTCTGCCGAAAGGCGCTTCGCGAAAAGCGTGCCCGAAATGAGAAATTCTCCAACAAAAAAGGAGCGGCCAAACCGCTCCTTCTCGTGTTTCAAAAGCTAAGGTTGGCTTACGCCTCAACACCTTCCTGCGGGATACGCAGAACTTGACCTGGGTAGATCTTGTCAGGGTGGCTCAGCATTGGCTTGTTCGCCTCAAAGATCGCTTCATACTTTGCGCCATTGCCCATCGCTTTTTCCGCGACGGCCCAGAGCGTATCGCCCTTTTCGACCGTGTGAAACACAGGCGCAGGGCCTTCGTCCTCATCCGTTTCAACAGCGCCGATACCAGTGACATTGCCAACTGCAAGAATGATCTTCTCGCGGATTGACGGGCTAACCGCGCCAACACCTGCAACGCGCACTTTGTCGCCCTCGACCTGAAGGTCGAGACCTTCAGCTTCGAGGCCCAGATCGGCTACTTCCTTTTTCAGATCTTCTACCGACGGTTCAGCGTCATCGCCGCCAAACAGTTTTTTGCCAGCGTCTTTCGCAAAGCTCCACAAACCCATCGTAAATCCCTCCTTGATAAGTTGGCGAAACCTATGCGCGCAACAAGAGCGGACGCAAGAGGGAAATCAGACGTCTTCAAATCCAGCCGTGAATTGCAAACGTGCGAGGCGGGCGTAAAGACCGTCTTGCGCGACAAGCGCATCATGCGTGCCCGTCGCAACGATGCGGCCTTCTTCCATGACAACAATGCGATCTGCTTTCTTCACCGTGGCAAGGCGGTGGGCAACGATCAATGTTGTTCGCCCCTCCGCGAGTTCATCCACAGCCAATTGCACCGCGCGCTCGCTTTCGGCGTCAAGCGCGCTGGTGGCCTCGTCCAAAAGCAAAACAGGCGCATCGCGCAGGATCGCACGGGCGATGGCGATACGTTGTTTCTGACCACCCGATAGCATCACACCACGTTCGCCGACATAGCTGTCGTACCCATCAGGTAGCGCCGTGATAAAATCATGTGCCGCCGCCGCTTTCGCTGCGACCTCCACCTCGGCATCGCTCGCCTCAGGTCGCCCGAAACGGATGTTCTCCCGCGCCGAGGCTGCGAAAATAATCGGATCTTGCGGCACAAGGGAAATGTGACGGCGAAATGCATCACGGCTCATTTCAGGCAAGGCAACGCCATCAAGTCGGATAACACCCGATTTCGGATCGTAGAAACGCTGAATCATTTGAATAATAGTCGTTTTTCCCGCGCCAGAAGGCCCAACAAATGCGACCGTTTCACCCGAAGAAATCTTGAGGCTCACGTTCTCCAGGGCGGGCGTGTCAGGCCGTGTAGGATAGCGGAAAGAGACATCTTCAAATGCAATGTCGCCGCGCACGGGCTGGGCCAAAACAATCGGCGCATCAGGGTCATTCACCGTATCTTCCGCATCCAGCAATTCCACCAGCCGCTCGGTCGCGCCAGCAGCGCGTTGCAGCTCGCTCCAGATTTCTGACAGGGCGGCGACAGCACCGGCGACCATGACAGCGTAGATAACAAACTGCACGAGCGCACCCGTGCTCATCAAACCGGCGCGCACGTCATGGGCCCCAACCCAAAGAACGCCGACGACGCCGGAAAACACCAGAAAGATTACGATCATCGTCAGAAAAGCACGCACAGTGATGCGACGACGGGCAGCATCATAGCTTTTTTCTGTAAAATCAGAGAACGCGATTTGGCTTTGTACTTCATGGGTGAAGGCTTGCACAGTTTGCACAGAGCCAAGCGTTTCAGATGCATTCCCCGACGAGGCCGCGATCCAGTCCTGGTTCTCACGGCTAAGGACGCGCAAGCGGCGCCCCAAGAACAGGATCGGAATGATCACCGCAGGCACCAGCAAAAGAACAAGACCCGTCAACTTGGCAGATGTGAACAGCATCAACGTCAAACCACCAAGGAAGATAAGCACATTGCGCAGAGCAATCGAGATAGACGAGCCGATGACCGAAAGAATGAGCGTTGTATCTGTTGTGATCCGGCTCAGAACTTCGCCTGTCATGATATTCTCGTAAAACGCAGGGCTGAGCGAGATCACGCGATCAAAGACAGCTTTGCGAATGTCGGCAACCACCCGTTCACCCAATCGCGTCACCAGCGCATATCGCAGCGCCGTTCCAACCGCGAGCAAAGCTGCGATACCGATAGCCGCGCCAAAATACTGATCGAGCAAGCCACCTGCTGCCGTCTCAAAATTATCAACAACGCGGCGCACGGCCAAAGGCAGGATCAAAGACACACATGCCGTCAACGTAAGCGCGCACCCCGCAAGGAAGACCAACACCTTATAAGGCGCAAGGAATGGCCAAAGACGTTGGAGCGTCCCTATTTTCTTGGACTTAGCGCGCTCTGCTTCGCCTACGTTAGGCGGCGTTTGGCTGGATTGAGCGGTCGTATCAGAGGCCATCAGGTTTCCTTGCAAAGCGAATTTCGCGCATTAAAAGGACCGCATGCCTCGGGTCAAGAGCGGCACAAGCGCACGGCCATGCTTAGCATGCTCTTTTTTTGACGCCGCGAAGGGTTTTTCAAACGACGCCAAGGAAAAACCGGTTCGACATTTTGCCTAAGAGCCGAGCCGCAACGCAAAAACTACCACTTGAAAATCAAAAGCTTAACGTCGCTCTTAGATTATTATGAGGGGGCCGTTTTCGGAGGATTTGTGCTTGGAGCGGGCGGCGGGAATCGAACCCGCGTCATTAGCTTGGAAGGCTAAGGTCTTACCATTACACAACGCCCGCGCTCAGTTTTGATCTAGTATTTGATCCAATATTTGCCGTCAAGACCAATGAGGGAAAGAACTCGTTGGAAACAGTGGTCGCACGGCGTCAAATCGAACTTAGTAAGATCGACGTTTCGCTATTGATGATTCCGTCAACACCGCGCACTTCACGCAGAACGCGATCAAAGTCCGCCAAGCTCGCAGCGCTCAGCTGCGCAACCAGATCCCACTTTCCGTTGGTCGAGTGAAGTTGCCGCAACTCCGGAATGCCGCGAAGATTTCGAATGACCCGCGTTGTAGATTGGCCAGCAACTTCAACCATCATGATCGCCTGAACGGTGTTAGGCCCATGTTCTTCACTTGCTCGTATCGTAAAGCCCAATACGGCACCTGTATCGAGCAAACGATCCAATCTGCTTTGTACTGTAGCCCGTGACACACCCAAAATATCTGCAAGTTTGGACACAGGCGCGCGACCATCCTCGCGTAGGGCTGCAATCAGTTCTCTATCTAGATCATCAAAGTGTAACATAACAATATTGATAACCATCCTTAGCAATCTTTGCAATTTTGATTACAAAATTCGCCAAATGTATCGTACAAATCGTTAAGAAGCCCCTGTAACTTGATCCCAAACCTAGAAACTTTGGATAGATCAATGCCGCCGATTCCCTCAGAACTTGCCTTTGTGTCATTTGTGTCTGTCGAACACATGATGGGCCTTGTCCATCACCTCGGAATTGAGCGTATGCTGTGTGATCTCGCAGACGAGATTGAGGCCGACTTCAAACGTTGGGACCTTTTCGACAAAACGCCCCGCGTTGCCAGTCACTCTGATGTCGGCGTCATCGAATTGATGCCTACCTCCGACGGTGAAATGTACGGGTTCAAATACGTCAATGGGCACCCAAAGAATACAAAGGAAGGTCTGCAAACGGTCACCGCCTTCGGGCTTCTGGCCGACGTTGATTCTGGCTACCCGAAACTCTTGTCAGAAATGACTTTGCTTACCGCGCTACGCACTGCAGCAACCTCGGCCATGGCCGCGCGTCATCTTGCGCCAAAGGGCGCGACAACAATGGCAATGATCGGCAATGGCGCGCAGTCGGAATTTCAATGTCTGGCGTTCAAGGCGATCTGCGGTATCCAAACGGTTCGACTGTACGATATCGATCCAAATGCGACGAAAAAAGCGGCGACGAACCTGAAAGGATACGGATTGAACGTTGTGTCCTGTCGCTCTAGCGAAGAGGCCATAGAAGGCGCTCAGATCATCACGACCTGCACCGCTGACAAACAAAACGCGACGATCCTGACTGACAACATGATTGGCTCTGGCGTGCATATCAATGCCATCGGCGGCGACTGCCCCGGCAAAACAGAGTTGCATCGCGATATCCTTCTGCGCTCTGACATTTTTGTTGAATACCCTGAGCAAACTTGGATCGAGGGCGAAATCCAGCAGCTTGAGAAAACACACCCCACAACCGAATTATGGAAAGTGATTACAGGCCAAGTGCAGGGACGCAAAGACGCCAAACAGATCACTCTTTTTGACAGCGTCGGATTTGCGATCGAAGATTTTTCAGCCCTGCGTTACGTACATAAAGCGATCCAGGGAACCCGCTTTTTCACCCAACTCGACCTGCTCGCAGATCCCGATGATCCAAGAGATTTATTTGGTATGCTAGGCCGCTCCGAAGGCTAGGCCACTGCCGCATGCAATCCTAAATCTAGGCATGCTTTGCGCATTTTCGCCATATTTTTGCCGTTAGCTTTCTGTAACCCAGCACGGATCACGCGTTGTTAATAGGCGTTTAGGAGTTAACTATGTTCAAACCAATGATGTTTTCGATCGCTGCGCTGGCCGCAAGCTTTGGAACCAGTGCAAGCGCTGCTAATTTCAACATCCTCATCGTTGAAGGTGGCTTCTTTCCAGAAATCACCTACGTTCAGCCCGGCGATTCAGTCACTTTCGTCAACCAACTGACGGTTTCTGCGACCGCTACGGCCTCAGATGAAAGTTGGTCAACAGGCCCGCTTAGCGTGAACGCGACATATAACTTGCCAATCGCAGCTGAAACAGCTCTGATCTTTTCTTATGCCTCTGACTCTGGGAAATCCGGCGTGCTGTCGTTTGACTTCGCTCCTTTGGACGCAGATGCACCCTTGTTGGACGAAGTTGTCGAAACGGAAGAGCCTGAATCGCTGGACTAATCGGCCAGCGGCTCTATCAATTCTGCGCCACTGGCGCGATTGGAATTGACCGCGCGCGAGACACGTCGAAACTCTAGAAAATCCTCTGGCGCGGACCGCATCAAAGTCGCCGCGCCTTTGCCTTGCTCGCCAAGCCAAAGCCCCCAGTTCTGCGGCTCAATGATCACGGGCATGCGGTGGTGAATCTGTGACATTGCCTCGTTGGCACTTGTCGTCACGATCGCGCAGGTTCGATAGCTTTGCTCTTCCATGTGCCAATCTTGCCAGATGCCCGCAATCGCAAGCGGAGCTTTGTCGTGCGCTTGAATAAACCAAGGATCGCGCCCGCCGTCTTGGTCTTTGGTCCATTCATAAAACCCGCTAGCAGGGATAAGACAACGACGCGCACGGCACGCTGCCTTGAACGCAGGCTTTTCCGCAATCGTTTCCGCCCGTGCGTTTATGAGCAAAGGCCCGTCGTTTGTCGCTTTGTACCACGAGGGCAGAAATCCCCAACGCATAGGCCGAAAACGCCGTATGCCCTCTTCGGTCACGACCGTATGGATCTGCGTCGTTGGGCAAACATTATAATTGGGGACATCTGGAAGATCATTGGCGGGCTTAGCTGCAAATAATTGCGCCATCGCGTCATTGGGAAGAGTTACTGCAAGGCGTCCGCACATACCTATTCGTATATCGCAATCTCAACTGACTGCGAAGACTTTTGATTTACGCTTGGACTACGACGGAACCGACACTACTAACATAGTGAAAGACCCCATCGCCGCCCTATCTATGAGAGCCCTTAATGACACTTTGCGTTTTGTATTTTTCGCCCGATGGTCACACGCGCGCTTTGGCACAGGCAATCGCGCAAGGTGGCGATGGCAAATTGTTTGATGTAACGCGCCTCACCGCTGAGGACTGGGCAACTTTGGACAAGGCGGGTGCCTTGGTCATGGGCGCGCCCACATATATGGGCGGTCTGCCTGCCCCGTTTGTCCAGTTCATCGAAGATGCAGCGTCGCGCTGGGATACGGGCGGATGGCGCGACAAACTTGCTGGCGGCTTCACGACCGCGCTCCACCCCTCAGGTGATAAATTGAATGCGCTGACGAGCCTGTTCATATTTGCGAGCCAAATGGGAATGATTTGGGTGGGAGCGAGCGAAATCGGTGCGCCTGTCGTTCCCACAAACGAGGGCATCAATAGGGACGGATCTTGGGTTGGTGTAACCGCTGCCCATTCATCAGATGAAGGCGAGGTGCTGAGCGCTGGTGATATCGAAACAGGACGACGCTACGGGATGCGTATGCGTGGCGCTTTAGAGCGGTGGCAGGGGGCGCTGCCCCCATCTCAGCCAAGCTGAGATTCCCCCGGGATATTTTTGGAAAGAGGAAGGGCGCAGCGCGTGACACCGCGCCCAACACATCTATTTTACTGTGATACGACCATCGGTATAGGGCGCATATGAGCCGCTCTTTGCGAGATACTCTGCCGTGACATCGGCCAAGTCGGGGCCGTAGTCATAAGCATCCACCGCATCGCGGAACATTTTGTAACCGTCCCCACCGTTGCGCACATAGTTGTTCGAAACAGCGCCGTACATCTTGGCAGGATCAACCGGCGCGCCGCCGATCATGACTTCTGAAATACGGCTTCCAACTTCGGCATTGGGATCCACGGTAAAGCTCATGCCCGCAACTTGTGGGAAACGGCCTTTCACTTCGTCCATTTGGCTCACACCATTTTCAAGTGCCGCAACGAGGGTTGCGCCAGAAATACGAAACGTCGACAACGTATTCTGGAACGGCAAAACCGATAGAACTTCGCCCATCGTGACTTCACCTGAATCAATAGAGGCGCGCAAACCACCGCCATTCTGAATCGCAATTTCAACGCCCTGATCTTTGACACGATCCAGCATCGCATCAGCGACGAGATTACCCATTGAGCATTCCATCACGCGGCACACAGAACGATCTCCGTCCACGATGCCACTGGTCGCGGCAACCACACGCGTCTTCATTTCTTCAATCGGCGCACCCATTTCAGCAACGCGCGCTGAGATCGTGGCATCTGGCACAACTGAAGCATCCAAAAGCACTGGATTACCTTCAGCGCTGGTGACGTTGCCAGCATCGTCAAAAGTCACTGTCAAATGGCCAATGTACTTTGAATACGCATAAGCCTGCGCAACGGGAGTTCCTCCTACCATTTCAGGATAAGCAGGCGTGCCCTCATCATCATTCAACATCAACGTATGGCTGTGACCACCGATCACGACATCAAGCGAAGGCACGGCGCCGGCAATTTCGAGATCTTTGGAAAGGCCCACATGGTTCAACGCGATGATTTTGCTTACACCCATCTCTTCCAGCGCCGCTGCATCCGCCGCGAGGCTTTCAATCTCGTCTTGAAAAACCACGTTGTCTCCGGGGCTGGATGTATCAACGGTATCGGTCGCAAGCGCAGACACGATGCCGATTTTCTCGCCGCCGATTTCAAGCACCAGATGATTGGCAACTTTCCCGTTTAGCGCGCTTTCGCTCGTCAGATCGAGATTGCCTGAGATGACGGGGAAAGACACTTTTTCAATGAAATCTGCCAACCCCTGCGGACCATCATCGAATTCGTGATTGCCCACGGCCATTGCATCATATCCAATCGCCTCCATGAACTCGGCTTCAGCCGCTCCTTTATAGGTCGTGTAAAACAACGAACCTTGGAACGGATCACCGGCATCCAGCACAACTACATTCTGATTGCCAAGCTTTGTGCGCAGAGCATCCATTGCCGTTTTGATCCGTGCAACGCCGCCAAAGCACTTGTTCTCTGCTTCGCCTTCCGCGTTGCAGGTGCTGTCATATTTGTTGATGGATTCGATACGGCTGTGAATGTCATTAGTGTGCAAAATATGCAGCGTATATTCTGCGGAGGCCGTGCCTGCGAGCAATGCGAGGCTGGCTGCCCCTGTTAATAAGCGCGTCAGCATGTGTTGAAATCCCTATTTGTGTTGAACTCTGAGTCGGATCAAAGCGCTTTGCGCGCAACGAGTCAAAGGCGGACGTTACGCAAAGCGTCTTCGCGCCGAGTGCTGGCAGCATCTTGCCCCGCGTGTGGGCAAAGCGCCTTAAGCCAACTGACCTTGACGCCTGCCCCTTTGCATCGCATCACTCCGCCCATGAAAATATACAAAATCTTCCGCGCCGAGGAATGGGCGCAGCTTCGCAAGGACAAAGTGACCAAAGGCGCTCCGGTTGATATCGCCGATGGCTATGTGCATTTCTCGACAGCCGCTCAGGCACAGGAAACCGCCGACAAGCATTTCGCTGGTCAGGATGGATTGTTCCTTCTCGGTTGCGATGCTGAAAAAATGGGCGATGCGCTGAAATGGGAAGTCTCGCGCGGCGGCGCTGAGTTTCCCCATCTTTACCGCGAATTGCGCCTTGAGGATGTGGAATGGGCGCAGCCGTTTGAGTTGATCGACGGGCGTCACCAGTTTCCTGCGGGTTTAGAGTGATGGATAAGTTCATTGACCCCAACCGCGCGCAGTTCGAAGCCTTTAAGGGGCTGGATCGCGATAAACCAATTGAGATGCTCAATCTTGTGCGTTTGCGCGATGTTGCTGCCTACCCTGAGGATCACCCTCTTGCGGGCGAGGACCTGAGCGGGGCGGATGCTTATGCGAATTATGGACGCGCCACTGGCCCCATTTTTCAGCGCGTCGGTGGTACAATCCTGTGGCGCGGGACCTTTGAGACCACGTTGATCGGCCCTGAGGACGAAGCATGGCACGTCATGTTCATCGCCCATTATCCGACGGCGCATGCGTTTTTGGAAATGGCGACCGATCCAGATTACCAGCGCGAAGTCGTGCATCGCCAAGCGGCGGTAGAAACCTCTCGCCTCATCAGATGCGACACGGCGCAAGAAGGATCAGTATTCGGATGAAACGCATTGCAGAACAAATCGGCCTGAAAGCGCTGCGGCGCGTTGATCCTGAGCAGGCACATGGATTGGCCTTGAAAGCGTTGCAAAGCGGGTTGGCCGTTGCGCCCGGCACGATCACCAGTGCGCGTTTGGCAACGAATGTCGCTGGCTTGGACTTGCCAAATCCTGTTGGTTTGGCCGCTGGTTTTGACAAAAACGCAGAAGCGCTGGTTGGGCTGAGCAAGTCGGGTTTCGGCTTTGTCGAGGTTGGCGCAGCCACGCCGCGTCCGCAGGATGGCAACCCGAAACCGCGCCTGTTCCGCTTGCGTGAAGATAAGGCCGCGATCAATCGTTTTGGCTTTAACAACCAAGGGATGGAAGCGATTGGCGCGCGTTTGGCGAAGCGCCCGCGCGATATGGTGCTGGGCCTCAACCTTGGGGCCAACAAAGACAGCGAAGATCGAGCGGCGGATTTTGCCAAAGTGCTGGCCCATTGCGGCGCGCATGTGGATTTTGCGACGGTGAATGTGAGTTCTCCCAATACGGAAAAGCTGCGGGACCTGCAGGGGAAAGCCGCGCTTGGCGCGTTGCTTGGCGGTGTCATGGAGGTGCGCGCAGGGTTGGCAAAACCGATCCCGGTGTTCCTGAAAATCGCACCTGATTTGACCGCAGACGAGATCGCGGAAATCGCAGAGGTCGCGCTGGAAAGCGGTGTACAAGGCGTTATCACCACCAACACCACGCTCTCGCGCGAGGGTTTGCAGAGCGCACATAAGGGCGAGATGGGCGGCTTGTCCGGCGCGCCCTTGTTCGAGGCGTCAACGCGGGTCTTGGCGCAGATGTCCAAGCTGACCGAAGGCAAATTGCCCCTGATCGGCGTCGGCGGGATCAGCACGCCGGAGCAAGCCTATGCAAAGATCTGCGCAGGGGCCTCGGCGGTGCAGCTTTACACAGCACTGGTTTATGGCGGACTGTCCTTGGCAGGCGATATCGCGCGCGGCTTGGACAAATTACTCGCGGCGGATGGGCATGCAAATGTCGCGGATGCGGTGGGCAGCAAGCGAGGGGACTGGCTATGATCACGCTTTGGCACAATCCACGGTGCAGCAAATCGCGTCAGGCCTTGGCGCTGTTGCAAGAGGCTGGCGCAGAGGTTGAACCGCGCCTTTATCTGAAAGACGCCCCTGATTTGGCCGAAGTTCAGGCGCTTGTCGCGGCGCTGGATGTGCCCGTTATCGAGATGATGCGCCGCGGCGAAAAGGCGTTCAAGGAGGCGGGTCTGAGCAAAGACTCCGCTGAGGCTGATCTGCTGGCCGCGATTGTGGCGCATCCGATTTTGATCGAGCGCCCTGTCGCGGTGAAGGGCGGTAAGGCCATTATTGGACGACCGCCTGAGGATGCGCTGGGCCTGCTTTAAGCGGCGGCGCGCTCTAATGCGGGATACTTCCAGCCAAGCGTCACGCCGCGCGCGATGAAGGAAATCAGCAGCGCCAGCCAGAGTCCGTGATTGCCGATCCATGGCATCAGGATCAGCAGCGCTGCGACGTATATCACTGCTGAAATTGCCATCATATTACGCATGTCGTTGCTGCGCGTGGCTCCGATGAAAATCCCATCCAGCATCCACGCGGCGCAGCCCACGAGCGGCGCGGCGATCATATAGGGCAGATAGTTGCGCGCCTCTGCGCGCACGTCTGGCGCGGTTGTCATCAAATCGATGATCGCGGGGCCAAAGAGCGCAAAGGCGCTGGCGGTTATCAGCACAGTCACCACGCCCCAGAAGCTGGTGAGCAATGCCGCGCGGCGCACCCGCGATACGCTGCGCGCGCCAAGGGATTGCCCGACCAAAGTCTCCGCAGCGATGGCAAATCCGTCCATGGAATAGGCTGTGATTTCAAGGAATTGCAACAATACATGGTTCGCCGCCAAGGTCACATCGCCAAAACGCGCGCCAAGAAAAACGAAAGACATAAAGATACCTTGCAGCATCACCGAGCGCAGCAGAATATCGCGGTTCACGCGGGCAAATTGCACCATCTGCGCGCGCTCGAACACGCGGGGCCAGTCTTTCCATGCGGGCGTTTTTAGCGCATCGCGGCAAAGCCATAGGCCAAGCGCAAGACCCGTCCATTCAGCGATGAGAGTGGCAATCGCGACCCCTTCAACGCCCCAACCAAGGCCGAGCACGAACCACAGATCAAGCCCGATATTGAGCAGGTTCATCCAAAGCTGAACAACCAAAACCGCGCCTGTGCGTTCCTGCCCGATCAGCCAGCCCGTAGCGGCGTAGATCCCGATCGCTGCGGGTGCGCCGTAGATACGGATGCTCATGTAGGTGCGCGCGAGGCTCTCGACCTCATCGCTTGCGGGGGCGGTTTGCAGCGCGAGCCAGATGAAGGGCATTTGCAGCGCCATGATCACAAACCCCGCGCCCAGCGCGATGATCATGCCGCGCGAGAGCAGCGCGGAAACCTCGCCCTTGCGCCCTGCCCCATTGGCTTGCGCGGTCAGGCCGGCGGTGCCCATGCGCAGAAAGCCGAAAATCCAATAGATCGCAGTCAAAGCAATCGCGCCGATACCCACCGCGCCAATCGGGGCGGCCTGCCCCATCTGCCCGACAACGCCCGTATCCACCGCTCCAAGGATCGGCACGGTGGCATTGGACAGAACGACGGGCAGCGCGACGGTCAGAACGCGCTTGTGCGTCAGAGATTGCGTCTCGCTCACTCGGATTTGCTACGGGGCATCAGGAAGTGCGCCGCGCCATGCGCAAAGGGACGCGCACGGTTGTCTTGCCAGGCTTCGACCTGAACCGAGGCGTACCGGCGCCCAGAACGCGTTACAACAGCGCGCGCATAGGCATCACGAGGTAGGCCCGTGCGCATGTAATCCACCGAAAAATCAATCGTTTTAGGCAGACGAGGCAGACTGCCTGCTTGCAAATCTTCTAGGCTCAGCGCGCCGCTTTCGATATCTTCCCACAAAAGCGACCAGCTGAGTTCGATGATTGCTGCGGTTTCCAAGAACGCCGCTGTAACGCCGCCATGCAATGCGGGCAGGAACGGGTTGCCAATCAGTTTTTGATCGAAGGGCAAAAGCGCCGTCAACTCATCGCCGCGCCGCTCGAAATCAATGCCGAGGAATTGAATATAAGGAACACCGTCAACCAGCGCGCGCAGGGCTGTGTCGCGGCGCATCTTGACGTCTTGCATCGGTTCTGGGGGTTTACGTGCCATGCTCTATTTCCCCTCAACTGTGAATGCGCCCGTGGCGCTGGCCACAGGGTTTTCCATATCATCATCAAAGGCTTGCGCGCGCACAAAGGCGACAGATCGGGTGATGTGATAACAATGCGCGCGGGTGACGATATCCTGACCGGGTGTCGCAGGGCGCATATAATCTATGCGCAGATCGATGGTCGCTGTCGCGGAAGGGCTCTTGGGATGGCTCATCACTGCCGCTCCGCAACATGTATCCATAAGCGCAGAAACTGCACCGCCATGAATGACCCCCGTTTTGGGATCACCCACAAATTTGGCATTATATGGCATGCGAATTTCTGCGCTTCCATTTTCGATCTGGGTCAGTTCCATTCCCAATGCAGTGGCATGGGGAATCGCCTTGATAAACTGTCTGGCAATTTGCACGTTGTGCTCGCTCATTTGAGGCTCCTCGTCGGTTACTCCTTTATGAGCGCCAATCGCAAAGATGAGCAAGAGCGGTGGTTGCCCTTCACAAGCGACGGGCATAACGTTGCAGCAGGAGAGCAAACACAATGTCCGAACAAAAACTAACCTTCAAAGAAATGTGCGCACGATTTGAAGTGACTCCAAGAACGCTGCGTTACTACGAGTACATAGAGCTGCTCCAGCCCGAACGCGACGGGCGTTCGCGATTCTATAGCCAGCGAGAATGCGCGCGGATGACGCTGATCATGCGCGGACGTAGATTCGGGATCAAACTCGAAGAGATTCGCCAGTGGTTGCTCATCTACGAGAACGAAGGCACCCAAGCCCAGCGCGAGGCTTTTGTTGAAATGGCAGACCGTCAACTGATCGAACTTGAAGAGCAATCAAAACAGTTGAGCGAAGCAATCACCGAGCTAAGCGCGCTTCGGTTAGAAACGCTTAGAAAACTAAAATAAGAGAAATTCGCACGGTTTTTCCCCGCCGAGTCTATCGGATTTTCACTGAAATCTTCAAATTTTGCGTCACAAAAATTGGTTTTTTGCGATAATTGAGGCATGCCCGATCCTGTTCCCCGTTAAAAAAATACCTTTTGAACTAGATTACCTTTGCGGAAGTTACGTAAACTTTAAATTGACGTTACGTACAACTAACGTAAGCCTGATGAAGCATTGTAAACCCAAGGCAAGCTTCACAGGTGCTGTTGTAGAACGTTTGTAGAAGCGAGAATGAAATGAAACCGAGTGAAACTCATATGACGATCCGAGAAATGTGCGATGCATTTGGGGTAACGCCTCGAACTTTGCGATTTTACGAATCTAAGGAACTGCTATTCCCTCAGCGCGATGGACAAAAGCGCCTCTTCACACGTCGTGATCGCGCGCGCCTGAAACTTATCCTGCGAGGAAAGCGTTTTGGCTTTAGCCTCGAAGAAATACGTCAGCTGCTAGACCTGTATCACGTGAATGATCAACAGCAGTCGCAAATGAATCGCACCTTGGAAATCGCGCATGACCGCCTCAGCGATCTTGAAGCGCAGCGTGACGAAATGGAAAGCGCGATCAGTGATCTGCGCGAACAAATCAAGTGGGGCGAGAAGATCGTCGGCTCCATGAACCAATCCCGCAAAGCGGCCGAGTAAATCTCGGCCCTTTCGACCCGATCAATCCCACACAAGTGGGTAACAAGACATTAAAATTGACCGTGAAGGAAGTGGCCCATGCCTCGTTATACAGCCCCAGTTAAAGATATGCAGTTCGTTTTGCACGACGTTCTGAATACGACCACCGCCGGAATTCCGGGGTATGATGAGCTAGAGCCGGAATTCACGGCAGCAGTATTGGAAGAAGCGGGCAAGATCTGCTCTGATCTACTTCAGCCTTTGAACTCTGTTGGCGATCAAGAAGGATGCACGCTCGAAAACGGCATTGTGCGCACACCGACGGGCTTTAAAGCAGCTTTTGATCAGGTCAAAGAAGGCGGCTGGCCTGGTCTCGACATGCCAGAGCAATATGGCGGCCAGAACATGCCCTATTTGCTGGGCACCGCTGTTGGCGAGATGTTTTCTGCCTCAAACCAAGCCTTCACAATGTATCAGGGCCTGACCCACGGTGCTGCCTCTGCCATCTTGGCGCATGGCACGGAAGAGCAAAAAGACAAATACCTGCCCAAAATGGTCTCTTGCGAGTGGACAGGCACAATGAACCTGACAGAGCCACATTGCGGCACGGACTTGGGCCTAATGCGCACCAAGGCAGCCCCGCAAGAAGACGGCTCTTACAAGATCACAGGTCAGAAGATTTTCATCTCTGCTGGTGATCATGACATGGCCGACAACATCATTCACTTGGTACTTGCCAAGATCGAAGGCGGTCCTGCGGGCATCAAAGGCGTGTCGCTCTTTATCGTGCCTAAAGTGAATGTGAACGACGATGGCTCGCTCGGCGCGCGCAATGGCGTGTCTGTTGGTTCCATCGAGGAAAAGATGGGCATCCACGGCAACTCCACCTGCGTAATGAACTATGACGAAGCGACGGGCTATCTGCTTGGCGACGAGCACAAAGGCATGCGCGCCATGTTCACCATGATGAACGAAGCACGTTTGGGCGTTGGCATGCAGGGCGTTTCCCAAGCGGACGCGGCCTATCAAAACGCGGTTGATTACGCCAAGGATCGCCTGCAAGGGCGCGCGGTAACAGGCGTAGAAAACCCCGATGGCCCCGCCGATCCGCTGATCGTGCATCCCGACATTCGTCGCAGCCTGATGGATCAAAAGAGCTTTACCGAAGGCGGGCGCGCGTTCTTGCTTTGGGGCGCGACAATGATCGACGCCGCACACCGCGCAAATGACAAAGACGCCGATGGTCTTGTGTCCTTGCTCACGCCTGTCATTAAGGGTTTCCTGACGGACAAGGGCTATGACATGACCGTTCAGGCCCAGCAAATCTACGGTGGCCACGGCTATATCGAAGAGCACGGCATGTCCCAGTACACGCGCGATGCGCGTATTGCGATGATCTATGAGGGTGCAAACGGTGTTCAGGCGCTTGACCTCGTTGGCCGTAAACTGGCGCAAGATGGTGGCAAGCATGTTATGGCCTTCTTTGAGATGGTGAAGAACTACATCAAAGAGAATTCTGGTCAGGACGAGGCGTTTGATCGCGATTTCATCGAGCCGCTGAAAGCCGCCTCCAAAGACCTTCAAGCAGCTGGCATGTATTTCATGCAGAACGGCATGAAGAACCCGAACCACGCTTTGGCAGGGTCCAATGATTTTATGCACATGTTCGGTCATGTCTGCCTCGGGCTGATGTGGGCACGTATGGGCAAGGCCTCACTCGATGCGCTTGCGGGCGGTGCTTCAGACGCAACGTTCTACGAGACGAAACTGGCCACAGGGCGCTATTACATGGCACGTCAATTGCCCGCGACAGCCATGCATTTGACCCGCATTCAAAGCGGCGCAGATACGGTCATGGCGCTGGACGCGGCCAACTTTTAAAACGTGCGGTGCGTGGGAAACCACGCACCCTACTTAGGGATACGCCTTGCCAAAACGGTTCCGCCTCACCCGCCGATTTTCGGTCTCTATGACAGAAGACGGGTATCGCCGCCTCAAGCGGTTTTCTTCGGAGGCGGGATTGGACGAAGGCGAGGCGCTGTCATTCTTGTTTGAGAATTTTGACAGCGTCACAGATGACGAGAACTTGCCGCATCGCTTGCGCTTGTTCAACGCAGAGCTAGACGCGCGCAAACGGTAATGGGGAGATTACTTTGAGCCAGTGGATGACAGACGAGCACAAGATGCTCGCAGAGATGACTTCGAATTTCATCAACGCCGAATGGGCACCGCAGTTCGACAAGTGGCGCAAGCAAGGTGAGATGGATCGCGAGACTTGGGCGCAGGCAGGCGAGCTTGGTTTGCTTTGCCCTTCTATCCCCGAAGAATACGGCGGTCCTGGCGGCGATTTCGGCCATGAGGCCGCAATCCTGATCGAAGGTTCGCGCGCGAATTTGGCGAGCTGGGGTCACGGCATTCACTCTGGTATCGTCGCGCATTACATTCTGGCCTGTGGCACGGAGGAGCAGAAAAAACGTTGGTTGCCGAAGATGGTCACAGGCGAGTTGGTCGGCGCTCTGGCGATGACGGAACCCTCGGGCGGATCGGACGTGCAAGCGATCAAGACCCGCGCGCTCAAAGATGGCAATTCCTATAAATTGAGCGGACAGAAGACCTTTATCACCAACGGCCAACACGCAAATCTGATTGTCGTTGCGGCGAAGACAAATCCAGCTGAGGGATCTAAGGGGACATCACTGGTTGTCGTAGAAACCGACGGCGCAGAAGGGTTCGCGCGCGGGCGTAACCTCGACAAGATCGGCGCGCATGCGGCGGATACGTCTGAACTCTTCTTCGACAATGTCGAAATCCCGCCCGAAAATATCCTTGGCGGTGAAGAAAACCAAGGCTTCTACCAGATGATGCAGCAACTCGCGCAGGAACGCCTGATCATCGGCTGCGGCGCGGTTGGGGCTATGGAAGGCGCAGTCGAGCGGACGATCGAGTATTGCAACGAGCGCCAAGCCTTTGGCGGGCCGATCATGCAGTTCCAGAACACGCGCTTCAAACTGGCCGAGTGCAAAACCAAAACCACTGTCGCGCGCGCATTCTTAGATGAATGCATCGCAGAACACCTGCGCGGCGAGCTGACCGTCGAAAAGGCCGCAATGGCAAAATACTGGCTAACCGACACGCAGGGGGAAGTTCTGGACGAATGCTTGCAACTGCACGGCGGCTACGGCTTCATGCAGGAATATGCGGTTGCGGAAATGTGGACCGACGCGCGGGTGCAGCGCATTTATGGCGGCACGAACGAGATCATGAAAGAGTTGATCGCACGGAGTTTCAAATGAGCGTTGGTGCGCTTTGATATCGGCCCTCCGGGGGGAGTTTATTTTGGAAAATGAAGCGATGAAAGATCACCCCATCACCCGCCTCGCAGTCTCACTTGGTGGCACCTACGCAGGGCGATGGGGCTTCACTTCCCACATGGCTCAACTCTCCAGTCTACCATGCACCCTTAGAAATGGCGCATTAACCTTAATGGATGGTGAATCTTACCCCTTCATTTTCCAAAGAAAACTCCACGGGGGTCTGGGGGTGTGAAACCCCCAGCCTGCGCTCTGAAAAAAGGACCAAACCTATGACCCTTAAACTCTATTGTTTCGGCGAGAGCGGTAACGCTTACAAAGCCGCGCTGACGCTTGAACTGTCAGGCCTTGAGTGGGAGCCTGTTTATGTGGATTTCTTCGGCGGCGAAGCCCGATCAGATAAATTCAAATCCGACGTGAACAACATGGGCGAAGTGCCTGCGTTGACCGACACCGATCACGATTACACAATCACCCAGTCGGGGGCGATTCAGGACTACATCGTTCACTTGTCAGGCAAACTGACAGGCGCAACGCCCGAAGAGCGCCGAGAGGTTTTGCGCTGGGTGCTTTGGGACAATCACAAGCTTAGTTCTGTCGCAGGTCCAACGCGTTTCTTGATGAATTTTCTGCCAGAGGACAAACGTCCGCAGCCTGTCATCGACTTCAACCTTGGTCGCCTCAAAGCCGCTTATGCTGTTCTTAACGACCATCTCGCGGATCGCAATTGGATCGTCGGTAGCGCTATGACCGTCGCCGACATTTCTTGCTGTGGCTACCTCTTTTACCCAGAACCCTTCGGTTTCGACCGTGCGGACTGGCCCCATATCGACGCTTGGCTCACCCGTATCGAGCAAACGCCAGGTTGGAAACACCCTTATGATTTGATGCCCGGCAGCCCTGCTGATCGCGCTTAAAGGAGACCTATCAATGACCGAAGCATATATTTATGACGCGCTGCGCACGCCGCGTGGCAAGGGCCGCAAGGACGGTTCTTTGCATGAAGTCACCGCGCTGCGCCTGTCCGCGCAGACGCTGAACGCTGTGAAAGAGCGCAACAATCTGGAAGGTCACGCCGTTGAGGATGTGATCTGGGGCAACGTCACGCAGGTGATGGAGCAAGGCGGCTGTCTTGCGCGTTCTGCGGTTCTTGCCTCTGATCTGGACGAGCGTATTCCCGGCCTTGCGATCAACCGTTTCTGCGCCTCGGGCATGGAAGCTGTGAACCTCGCGGCGAACCAGGTCAAAGGCGGCGCAGGTGATGGTTATATCGCGGGCGGCGTTGAGATGATGGGCCGCGTTGCCATGGGCAGCGACGGTGCCGCGATTGCCGTTGATCCAAGCATTGCGATGGATCAGTACTTTGTTCCGCAGGGTATTTCTGCCGACATCATTGCGACCGAATACGGTTTCACCCGTGATGAAGCAGACGCGCTCGCGGTTGAATCCCAGCGCCGCGCCAAGGTTGCGTGGGATGAGGGGCGTTTCAGCAAATCCGTGATTGGTATCAAAGATCAGAACGGCATTCCGATCCTCGATCACGATGAATACATGCGCCCGCAGACGGATATGCAGAGCCTCGGTTCGCTGAACCCTGCGTTCCAAGCCATGGGCGAAGTCATGCCCGGTTTCGACAAAGTCGCGCTGATGAAGTACCCGCATCTTGAGAAAATTAACCACATTCACCACGCAGGTAACTCCTCTGGTATCGTGGATGGGTCTGCTGCGGTTCTGATTGGTAACAAAGAATTCGGCATTCGTCATGGTCTCAAGCCCCGTGCGAAAATCCGCGCGACAGCGAAGATCGGCACAGACCCGACCATCATGTTGACCGGCCCTGTTCCAGTGACCGAGAAAATCCTTGCGGACAACGGCATGAGCATTTCCGACATTGATCTCTTTGAGGTTAATGAGGCCTTTGCCTCTGTCGTCATGCGCTTCATGCAGGCGTTCGATGTGGATCACGACAAGGTCAATGTGAACGGCGGTTCCATCGCGATGGGTCACCCGCTGGGCGCAACCGGCGCGATCATTATCGGCACGCTTCTGGACGAGCTCGAGCGCACAGGCAAAGGCGTTGGCCTTGCCACGCTTTGCATCGCGTCCGGCATGGGCGCGGCGACAATCATCGAGCGCGTGTAAGGTCTTGAGCGGGCTCACTGACATAACGATGGATCCGTACCTTGTTGCGGATACGCTGGTTCAGCGCTCTGGCAATGCCATGAGCGAGGCCAGTTTCGACGCGCTGCGCAGGTGTTTTCATCTTCCCTATAAGTTTTCGACGTTCGAAAAAGAGCGGGTGATCACCAGTGAAGAAGAATTCAGGACATTGTTCGACGACGCTGTGGAAACGGCGCAGTTGGACAATATCACCGCCTGCATTCGCACCCTCGATACCGCCCATTTGTCTGAGCCCGACACAATCGTCGCCCTGCATTCAAGCCACTATTTCAGCGGCAGTCTACGCAAGGGCGAACCCGTCAATGTGCTTTCAACGATAACTTTTGAAAACAACGAATGGAGGGTGTCGGTAAGCAGTTACGCCATTCATCCGGCTTCGTTGCGGGCAAAAGCGTTGAATGGGCATCTGCGCTCTCAAGAGAACACCAACGCGCGCGCGGCGCGCGTTTCGAATTGAATCCGCTATCGGAGACGAGACTATGACTGATTTTACAATGATCAAAGACGGCGACGGGATCGCCACCATTACATGGGATGCCGTTGGCAAAACCATGAACGTGATGAACCAGCAGGGCTTCATCGATCTGGAGGCCCATATAGATGATGCGCTGGCTGATGAGGGCGTCAAAGGCATCATCATCACCTCTGGCAAGGCAGACAGCTTTGCGGGTGGTATGGATTTGAACGTGCTTGCAGACATGAAAGCGCAAGCGGGCGAGAACGCTGCGCAGGGTCTGTTTGAAGGCATCATGCAAATCCACACATTGCTGCGCAAAATTGAACGCGCAGGCATGGACCCCAAGACCAACAAAGGCGGCAAGCCGATTGCATCTGTGCTTCCGGGCACGGCCGTTGGTATCGGGCTTGAGCTGCCTTTAGCGACGCACCGTTCGTTCTGCGTGGACAATCCAAAGGCCAAAATCGGCCTGCCAGAAATCATGGTCGGCATTTTCCCCGGCGCAGGCGGCACAACACGTTTCGTGCGCAAAATGGGCGCGATGGCGGCCTCTCCGTTCTTGCTTGAGGGTAAACTCTTGGCCCCAGCCAAGGCCAAAGCTGCTGGCATGATCGACGAAGTATCCGCCGATCCTATGGCCGATGCACGCGCTTGGGTTCTCTCTGCCAAGGACGCGGACCTGCTGAAACCATGGGACGCGAAGGGTTACAAAATGCCCGGCGGAGCGCCCTATCACCCAGCTGGGTTCATGACCTTTGTTGGCGCGAGCGCTATGGTGAACGGTAAGACACAAGGTGCGTTTCCTGCAGCTAAGGCTCTGCTTTCAGCTGTTTATGAAGGTGCGCTTGTACCGTTCGACACGGCCCTCAAAATCGAAGCGCGTTGGTTCACCAATATCCTGATGAACCCATCATCCTCTGCGATGATCCGCTCGCTCTTCCTTAACAAGGAAGCGCTGGACAAAGGTGCTGTGCGCCCTGCTGGCGTACCTGATCAAAGCGTCAAAAAAATCGGCGTGTTGGGCGCTGGCATGATGGGCGCGGGCATCGCGCTGGTGTCGGCGCAGGCTGGCATGGAAGTCGTCTTGATCGACCAGAGCCAAGAGAGCGCGGACAAGGGCAAGGCCTATTCTGCATCCTATATGGACAAAGGCATCAAGCGCAAAAAGGCGACCGAAGAGAAGAAAGAGGCGCTGCTGTCCAAGATCACAGCAACGACTGATCTGAACGCACTGGAAGGCGCGGACCTGATCATCGAGGCTGTGTTTGAGGATCCAGCGGTCAAGGCGGATATCACTGCTAAGGTTGAGGCCGTGATCCCAGAGGATTGCATCTTTGCTTCCAACACCTCCACGCTGCCGATTTCCGATCTGGCCAAGGCGTCCAAACGCCCTGAGCAGTTCATCGGCATTCACTTCTTCTCACCTGTTGAGAAAATGTTGCTGGTCGAGATCATCAAAGGCGAGAAAACTGGTGATCGCGCGACGGCAAAAGCGCTCGATTATGTGCGCCAAATCCGCAAAACGCCGATCGTTGTGAACGATGCGCGTTTCTTCTACGCGAACCGTTGCATCATCCCCTACATCAACGAAGGTGTGCGTATGGTTGGCGAAGGCGTTGAGCCTGCGTTGGTGGACAACGCTGCGCGTCTGCTTGGTTTCCCTGTTGGTCCTTTGCAGCTCAACGATGAGACGTCTATCGATCTCGGAGTGAAGATTGCCAAAGCCACAAAAGCGGCGCTTGGCAATGCCTATGACGCGGGTGCAGCGGATGACGTTCTGTTCTACCTCTTCGATCAGGGCCGCATGGGTCGCAAGGCGAATGCGGGCTATTACGAGTACGACGAAAAAGGCAAACGCGTTGGCATCTGGGGCGGTCTGCGTGACAAGTTCCCTGTGTCCGAAGATCAGCCAACTCTCACTGACGTGCAACATCGTTTGATGTTCAGCCAGTGCCTTGAGGCTGTACGCGCGCTGGAAGAAGGCGTGCTCATGGACATCCGCGAAGGCGACGTTGGCGCAATCCTTGGCTGGGGCTTTGCGCCTTGGTCTGGTGGTCCGCTGTCATGGCTCGACATGCTCGGCTCTGCTTATGCGGCCGCGCGCTGCGACGAGCTGGAAGCGCAATTCGGCCAACGCTTTGCATGCCCACCGCTCTTGCGTGAAATGGCTGAAAAGAACCAAAGCTTCTACGGACGTTTCGGCGCAAAAGCCGACGCTGCTTAACACCTACTTGGGAGCAGGCACACCGCTTGCTCCCAAAGCCTTATTCAAAAGTGTAGCCAAACCGCGCTATATCATCAGCGCAGAGCGCACCGACAAATTCCGCCAAATCATCATCGTAGTATGAACGGTAATCATCCGCGCGTTCAGAGCGATTGACACGGCCAACCGTCAACTCAAACCCGAGATGGGCCTCAAGCGGTTTCAAATCTTGGCGCAAACATTCAATTCGCACATAGGCATCACAGCGCTCTCGGCCTGCCGCATCTGTCATATAATGCGCCGCCGGACTATTTCGAAACGCCGTAACCGTATCCACATGGCGCACAAATGGCTCGAACTCCAAGGTTTTGGCCAATTCAACAGCGGGGTGATCAAAGCCCTGCTCTCGCAGCCAATGATAATAACTAACAACACGATCCCAAGGATTGCGCACCAAGGTAAAACAAAACATTTCGGCCAGCTCATCTGCGCTGACAATTCCGTCAATATCGGCCAGAGTAGAATGCTTCCAAAGCCGCCCCGAAGGCGTCAAATTCGCAAGGCGTCGTTTTCGCTTTTGCGCTTTGGGGGTATCGCCAATGAGAATATCATCCTTCGCAGCGCGCCCTTCTAGCGCAAGCGTCAAGGCCGTACCGCCTGTCTTGGGAATGTGAACAAACACATAGTTGCGCGCCGAAGAGATAATCAATTGAACACCGCCCGCCTTCTTCTCTGGCAAAAATATCAACGCCGAAGGCAATATCTTTCGCAGAAAGATATTATCCCCCTCAAGGATCAGAGCGCAACGCGATTACGCTTCCAGCTACAGCAATCATCGCAATTCCAATCGCTTGGCTTATCGTCACGGCTTGCCCTAACAAAATATAGGCAAAGAGCGGACCGAAAATGAAAACCGAATACTCAAAGACCGCAACAAAGCTCGGCTCGCCGCTTTGATAGGCTCGGATCAAGAAGCCAACACCGATCAAAGACCCAACAGCTTGCACTCCAATCAATCCCCAAGTCAGCCCAACAGGCCAGACCAGTCCACGCAGCAAAAACCCCTCTGGACCATGCGGCGCGACAGGCTGCAATAGCGCCAAAAGGCCCAGAGCGCACAAACCGATCAAGCCTTGCAAACTGAACAACCCAGCCAACATCGCAATCGTGCTTTCATTTGCGCACAGCCTTTGCGTCGCAACGGATCCCATCGCATAGAACAGCCCGCCAAAGACCGGCAGAAAGTTAACCACGGTCAAAGCGCCATTCCCCGGCCCAAGCACCACGACAATGCCCGCAAATCCAAACATCACCGCGAAAATGCGCAACGCGCCCACCTTTTCGCCAAAGACGAAAACTGAAATGAGCAGAATGAAGATCGGCGCGGTGAACAATCCGGCGAGCGCCTGCGCTATTGGCATCACCGCCAGCGCTCCAAAATAAAACAGCATGCCAACCGCAATAAACCCGTTTCGCACCAGCACCGCCCATAACCGCAAGGGGCGCAGTGTGCCAAATCCCAAGAACGCAACCAAACCCAACAAAGGCAAGCCCATGCAGGCGCGCATAAACTGAAATTGCCAAAGACTCACATCGCGCGCGATCACAGCAACATAGTTGTCAATCAGCCCGATGATCAGCATCGCCAGCACCATGAAAGTCGCGGCTTGCCTAGGATGGTGCGTCATTGCTCTTTTCATCTTTCAAAAGTATTGCCAATTTGCAGATAGGATACGTCGTTAGTTTTGGGAGGATCGAACGCGGTATGGGATGGATGAAGGATGAAACCGGTTTAGACAAGCGCGCAGCCAACTTTCGCGCTCTCACACCACTATCGCACCTGCAACGTGCGGCTAAGGTCTTTACCAATAAAACCGCCGTCATTTATGGCGATCATCGTGTGAGCTACGGTCAGTATCATGAACGCTGCACGCGGCTTGCGTCTGGCCTCACCAAATTGGGCGTCGAGTCTGGCGATGTCGTTTCCACGTTGATCCCCAACCTACCAGCGCAAACAGAAGCGCACTTTGGCGTCCCTGCATGCGGCGCTATCCTGAACACGATCAACACACGGCTTGATACAGGCACCGTTGCCTATATTTTTGACCACGGCGAAGCCAAAGTGGTTCTAGTGGACACCCAGTTCCTCCCCCTTGCCGAGGCCGCGATCAATGCCCAAGACGGCGCAGCGACGATCATCGTAGAAGTGCCCGACGTGCAAGCAGGTTACCCCGCTACAGGCCGCCACATGACCTATGACGCTTTGATCGAAAGCGGTGATCCCGACTTTGAATGGATCATGCCCGAAGATGAATGGGAGAGCCTCGCGCTCAACTATACATCTGGCACGACTGGGCGCCCCAAAGGTGTCGTCTGCCACCATCGTGGAGCTTACCTTATGACGATGGGCACTGTTGTGAGTTGGCAGCTTACGCTCGCGCCAGTCTATCTTACCATCGTTCCACTGTTCCACTGCAATGGATGGAATCATACATGGCTGATGCCGATGCTCGGCGGCACTATCGTTTGCTGCCGCGACATCACAGCTAAGGCAATCTATGACGCAATTGCGGATGAGGGTGTTACGCATTTCGGCGGAGCGCCGATTGTCTTGAACACCCTCGTAAACTCAACACCAGAGGAACGCCGCGCCTTTGATCACACTGTCGAGGTCTTCACCGCAGGTGCCCCACCCGCCCCAGCGACGCTTGCCGCGATTGAACAGATGGGTTTTCATATCACGCAGGTCTACGGTTTGACGGAAACCTACGGCCATGTCACCGAATGCCTTTGGGATGGCGAAACTTGGGACGGGCTTGATCAAGCCTCCCGCGCCTCGATCAAGGCGCGCCAAGGCGTTGCTATGCCCATGATGGACGAAATCACAGTGATGGACGCCGATATGGCGCAAGTACCGATGGACGGAGCACACCAAGGCGAAATCATGATCCGCGGGAACTCGGTCATGAAGGGATATTTGAAAAACCCCGAAGCAACAGAAGAGTGCTTTGCCGGAGGATATTTCCATTCTGGCGATATCGCGGTGCAGCACCCTGACACGCATATCCAAATCGCCGATCGCGCCAAGGACATCATCATTTCAGGCGGCGAGAATATTTCCTCAGTTGAAGTCGAAGGCGCGCTTATGGCCCACCCTGCGGTTTCGCTCTGCGCAGTAGTCGCAAAACCCGATGAGAAGTGGGGCGAAGTGCCCTGCGCTTTTGTCGAACTGCTGCCAAACGCGCAAGTCACTGAACCAGAGCTTATCGCCTTTGCGCGCGAGAGCCTTGCAGGTTTCAAAACGCCCAAAGCCATCGTTTTCCAAGAATTGCCCAAGACCTCAACAGGCAAAATTCAGAAGTTTGAGCTTAGAAAAAGCCTGAAAAGTTAACCACGTTGCCTGCCTTAGCCGGGACATGTTACAATGCCTGTAAAAGAGGCAAAGCAGGCCCGCTAAATGACAGCGCTAACCAAATACGATCGGCTTGAAGCTGCGGGCCTATGGCGCGCGGCCCCTGATCAACAGCGCGTGGATGTGATCGTCAGCATCGGCGATGCGACCCTGACGATCAAAGATATGCGCGATCAAGCGCTTGCGCATTGGTCCTTGGCCGCTATCGCACGCTCCAACCCCGGCAAGCGTCCTGCGGTGTTTCACCCTGAGGGCGATCCAAGTGAAACCTTGGAAATTGCTGCAAACGAAGATGAAATGATCCGCGCGATCGAGAAATTGCGCAAAGCGGTCGAGCGCGCGCGCCCGCGCAAGGGACGTCTGCGGGGTTTCCTGACGCTTGGCACCCTCGCCGCCGCGCTCGCAGCGGCTGTGGTCTTGCTACCTAACGCACTTGTGGAACAGGCGCTGAAGGTTGTTCCAAACGTCAAACGCGCGGAAATTGGCAACGCGTTGCTTACGCAAATGCAGGGTGCAACAAGCCTGCCGTGCGATGGACAAGGAGCGAAGACCTCGCTTGTAGAGCTAACCCAACGCCTTACTCTCGAAGATAACCCCACCTACCTCGCCGTTATGCGCGCAGGTGTTACAGACGCAGTACATCTACCCGGCGGGGTTATCCTGCTGAGCCGCACCTTGGTTGAAGACTACGAAAGCCCAGATGTCGTTGCGGGCTATGTGATTGCAGAGCAGGTTCGCCGCAAGGCGCGTGATCCATTACGTCATATGCTCGAAAGCGCTGGCACCCTTGCGACATTGCAACTTCTGACGACCAGCAAACTGCCCAGCTCCGCAATCAAAGCGCATGCCAAGCAGCTTTTGACCGAAACCCCTGCCCCCATCAAAATAGAACCTTTGCTCGCGCAATTTGCGCAGCAAGGTGTGCCAAGCGCGCCCTATGGTTATGCGATTGACGTGACAGGTGAGACGACTCTGGCGATTATCGAAGGTGCACCGCTCGCAGGGAATGCCGCTCGCCCGGTCCTGCCCGATGGCGCATGGGTCCGCCTTCAGACGATTTGCGAGGGCTGACGCACGATGGGCGTCCTTGGCCAAAGGCCCCGCCACGCATGAATAGCATTCGCCCCAACTGCATCGCCTTTCTTTCCCTGATAGGAATTGGGCTATTCATTTGGCGCGCGATGCAAGCAATCTACGATCTCTTGGGCGGTGACGAGACGGGGTTTCTTGTCTTCCCTCTTGCCGTCATTCTGCCCGCCTTGGCGTTCGGCTTTTTGACGACCCGCCGCGACATGCGCTCACAAGAAGGCGCGCTGATGCAGCTCGGCGCGATGCTGCAACTTCTCCTCATTGTCGCGATCCCAAACCATGCACTGCTGCTGACACTTGGGTTTCCAGTCGTCTTTTTGTGCGTCGAACTTTTCGAAACCAAAGCCCCAAACGCGCTGCGCACAACGATCAAACGCATGGTGCTAAGGTGATCAACCTCGCGCTGCCTGAGCCCTTGATGCTGGCCCTACGATGGGCGCTTTTGCTGGGCCCATTGGCACTGGTGTTATTCATGGTCCGCTATCGCGAATTGCCGCGCCGCACGCAAGTTGCGGGCCTATTCGCTTTTCTCTACGGCATTTCGATGGTGTTTGTGACGCATTCTATCGCTCTCTATTTTGATTGGTGGCACTACGGTTGGGACGCTTTGATGCTCAACGGATTGCCTGCAGATATTATGGTCGGCGGCGCAGTTTTATTCGGCCCTGGCCTATATTTCACCTTTCCCCGCACCGCCCCTTTGATGATTTGCCTGCCAATCATCATCGGTCTGCATGGCACTGTTTTCAGCTCGCTAGAACCTTTGGTAATTGCAGGGCCAAACTGGTTCCTAGGTGTGCTCTTTGTCTTTGCAACCGCACATATCCCAGCAATCTATCTGGCAAAATGGACCGAAGAGGATCGCTACCTACCCCTGCGCTGCGCGCTGCTGGCGATCATGACGGGCGGGCTCATCTTTGCAATCTTGCCTGCCCTCATTATGCAAGAAATGGGCGGCACGTGGGACCTTCTGTCCAAACCCTTCTGGAGCTACGCCCTGACCCTGCCCTTACTCACACTCACCTCTGTGATCGGCCTATCGGCAAACCAAGTGCTCTGCCTGCAAGGCAAAGGAACACCCATCCCGCTCGATCCGACCAAACGTCTAGTGCGGACAGGGATTTACGCCTATGTCTCAAACCCAATGCAACTCTCTGCCGCGCTATCATGGCTCGTGCTTGGTCTGTTCTTGCAAAACATCTGGATCATGGGCGCGGCCCTGATGGCATGGGTCTTTGTGCAGGGCATGGTGCGCTGGCATCACCGCCATGACCTTTTGAAACGCTTCCCAAAGGGCTGGCCAAACTACAAAGAAAACGTGCCCGAATGGATCCCACGCTGGACACCGTGGACACCAAACACGGCAACACTTCATCTAGCAACAGATCACCGCGCGTTGCGCCGATTGCTGCGCGGTGCCAAGGGGTTAACCGTTCAGCAAACAGAGCAGCTTTCCCACTATGAAAATCCCGACGACGTCACCGCATATTCTGGCACCGCTGCTTGCCTGATGGCCCTGACCCATATCAACTTTGCATGGACGGTATTTGCCTACACCGCATTGATCCCGCTGCTGGGTCTTGCTTATCTCGCACAAGCCCTAAGATCACGGATGCCATGACCCTCCCACGTATAGTCCAATCTCAACCTACGCCCTATCTGCTTGGGCTGGACCATTTGGCGCAAATCAAACGGGATCAACTGCAATTCTACGCCCGTATGCGCGCCAAACACGGAGATGTTGTTCGCCTGCGACTAGGGCCATACCGCTCTCATCTCTTGTTTCATCCCGCCCATATAGAAGAGCTGCTAACTCGCAAATGGGACGCCTTTATTCGCTTTGAAAAACTGACCGATGTCGTGCGGCAATGGAATGGAGATAGCGTTCTTCTCGCTGAGGGTGATGAATGGCGCGCGCGCCGCAGGAAAGTGATGCCCGCCTTCCAAACCAAGCGCTTGCCACACTATGGGCAAATGGCGGTCGAACAAGCTGAACGCTTGGGCAAATCCATCGCAGCGCGCGCGGGCACGACAGGTGTTCAAATTGATACCGATGCAAGCATGGCGCATCTCACCCTTGATATCGCGATGCGCACTCTGTTTGGCGCTCCACCCTGCCCGAATGGCAACGAAGTCGAGCGCGCGATCCAAGTGCTCTCCAGTACCGCCTTTCGCGAATCCACATCGCCCGCAACCCTGCCTGATTGGCTCCCTCTTAAGGCAAAGCGCGACAAACGCTGGGCAATGAAAGTCATGGACGATCTGGTGTCAGGCTTGGTTCACCTGCGAATGAAGCGCGGCGAAAGCGGTGATCAGGACGATCTGCTGGCAAGCTTGATCGCGCAACATAACGGAATTTTCACCGACACACGAAACGATGTGATGAGCCTGCTTATCGCCGGACACGAGACTTCTGGCGCGCTTCTGGGGTGGCTCTTTGCCTGCCTCGCGCGCGAACCTCATTGGCTGGAAAAGGTCCAAACAGAATTAGGCACAGCGCTGGAGGGGCGTATGCCCAGCGCCGCCGATATCGTTCACCTGCCCATTCTGCGCGCGGTGATTGACGAAACGCTGCGTCTGTTTCCGCCAGCTTACACTTTGTTCTTGCGACAAGCGAGCAAACCCGTCGACATTTTGGATGTCTCGCTAAAGCGCGGCGATTTGGTGCAGATCATTCCCTATATGACACAGCGCGACGAACGGTTTTTTGAAAACCCTGATCGCTTTGATCCAACCCGTTTTCTGGGCGATCAAACGTGGCCCAAGTACGCCTACATTCCCTTCGGCGCTGGTCCGCGGGTGTGCATTGGTCAGAACTTTGGATTGATGGAAACCTGCCTCGTGGCCGCAACGCTCCTGAGCTACATTACGCCCGCACCGATGGCCCGTATTCCCGATACCCACCCGCAATTTTCGCTGCGCCCCAGGGACGGATTGAACATGATCTGGCACGCCGTCTAAATGACGAGGCCGCTGTGAATAAAATTTGCCAATCATTGAACGACAAAGAGACCGTGCTTTTCAATCACGGTCTCTTCTCACTCATTTACCTGAATAGACGTGAGCTGCGCTAAACCACATCCAAATCGTTGCTCAGCTGCGCAATCGTGGCGTTTTCGACCGTAAGCGTATCGCCGCTGCCAAAATCAAACACGACATCTGCATCAACTTGAGTTGCAAAGCTGAAGGCAGTTTGTCCGCCAGTGAAGGTGAAATTGTCGATCTGGATCAGATCAACATCATCCTCAAAGTCCTTGATCGTGTCGCTGTCTTCACCATGATCAAAGTGGAAAATATCAGCGCCGCCACCTCCAAACAAAATGTCATCGCCTTTGCCGCCATCAAAACGATCTGCGCCTTTACCGCCATAAAGCTTGTCCGCACCGCCGCCGCCGTAAAGCTTGTCGTCGTTATCGCCGCCATACAGCTTGTCCTTGCCATCGCGACCATAAAGCGAATCTTCACCGCCATAAGACCTCAGCGTGTTCTTCCCGTCCGTGCCCGAAATATCATCGGCACCGTTCTTGGACCCTTTGGCGCTTTCAAAGTTGGTGATTGTATCACCATCAGCCCATGATCCGGAAACAGCATCGCTTCGCAGATCAATCGTAACGCCGCCTGTGCTGTCGTAATAGCTGATGGTGTCTTTGCCATTTCCACCAAAAAAGCTTTCGTCACCTCCGCCAGCTTTGACGAAATCTTTGCCCTTACCGAGGTAGATTTCATTGGCACCATTTCCGCCGTAAACAGAATCGTTGCCGTCGCCAGCATCAATCGTATCAGCCCCGCCCTTGCCTTCGATAACATTCGCACCCGCTGTGCCAGTCAACGTATCGCCAAAGGCCGTCCCGATGACGTTTTCGATCTCCGCCCCATAAGCGATGACAAAATCATCTGTGTTGAAAACCGTATTGAACGCGCCTTCAGTCAGATCAAAATCAATCCCCGCACCCAGGCCATTCAGATCAATAGTGTCCTCACCCGCGCCATCCCAAAGCGCGCGCGGACCGTCTGCCAAGAACGCAGCAACATCGATCACAGTATCGCCCGCGTTATAGCTGTGATTGGCACCGTAGAGATACTGGATGGTCAGCATATCATAGAGCATCAAAGACGCAGGATTGACGCCGCTGGGATAGTACTCTGTGTAGGACATGACAGTGTATTTGTCGCTGTCAGTTCCCACAGGAACAAGGATGTCTTCGAATGGATGCTCGACACCCAACGCATGTGCGATCTCATGCAGCAAAGTGGTGTAAGATGAATCCCCCACATTAGCTTCATCATAGCCGCTTGCAGTGTTCGTCAGATAAACATTCGAGTTAGTGGTCCAAGCGTACTGCGGATAGTAAGAATAGCTAGAGTAGGCAACACCAGCCGTAAAAGACGATCCACTACTCGGCAGTGCGGCGGTGCCAAAATTCATATCCCCCAAGCCAGCGCCAACCAGATTAAAGGTTACGTTCGCTACATCCGAAAAATGCTGTAACGCCGTCAACGTATTCGCCTGAAGCCCCGCATCCATCGCGACAAAACCGCCGACGCCATTCGTTCCAGCCGACAAAAAACTATAATCCAGAGAAACACCTACGCCCAGCTCGTTGGCGGTTTGCCACGACAAGACTGGCGAGGAGAGACCGCTCACAGTAGTCAGCAAGCCATCAATACGTGCGTCGCCTGAAAGTTCTTTTGTCATACTTAAACTCCATCAATTTCACGCAAACACTAACCGCGAATTGAGAATTTAATAAGGTCTGGATACGGCAACTCAGCGAAAGTTCGCCTTAAACGAGCATACCTACCAACGCCGCACGCGAACATCAGTCACAGGTATCGACAAAACGAAAGGGCCCCGCCAGTCGGCGAGGCCCATAATCACTTGAAACGGCTTGCTTAGTTTCGTGCAAATGCGTCACGGAAACCCGCATTGCGTACGGCTGTCACCGCACCGTTCGTATGAGCCGCAGATGCAAATGGCCCCGCAAGAACGATGCGCATTTGTTTGCCGCCGCGGTTGAATTTACCGATGCGTACGGGCAAGCCCATTCGCTGGATACGCGAGGCCGTGCTTTGTGCGTTGCTTGCAACGCTAAACGTGCCCACTTGAACGAACCGCTTTCCTGCGGCTGGCGACGGTTTGCGCGGCGTTGTCGAACGCGTTGAGACCCGCGTTTGCTGACGCTGCACTGTCGCAGTCTTGCGGACAACGCGTTTAGCAGCCGTGCCTTTGGACGAAATCACGCGCGTTTGCGTTTGAACATTTTGACCAAGGGCCGCCGCTTGCTGTGCAAGAGAAGTGTAGGGGTAACGCAAGCCCGGGAAGGAACGCGTTACATCACGTCCAGTACTGCGTACAATCAAACGGCGCGGCACGGTTTGTGTCCAGATCACTTCCGTCTTTGCTTTACCAGCCAAGGTTTGATGCGCGCGGCGCGGGTTCAAACGATCGTCCGTCCACGCATCACGATAGCCACTTGGCGTAGGGCTCACAACGGCCGCAGCTCGCTGATTTTCGTAGACATGGCGCGGCACAATACGAGCATTCGGGTTTACATTTGTCAGAACCTGACCTGTCACAGAACGGAAGGTTCCGCCCCGCGCATCCCCTGCACGTGTCGTAACGATGGGACCACTTTGTGGACCACAGCGCACGGCAACGCCGCGCCCGCCAATATAACGCTGGCTCACAGCTGATGCACCACGGCAGTTCTGCGTGCCTGCGACTTGGCGTTGCACGTTGCTCGTCGCAACGCGGCGCGTTGTCTGAACCACAGGCTGTTGCGGCGCGATACGAATGACGCGTGGTTGCGCCTGTGGCCGAGCGACAGGAATGCGCGCTGTGTGCATACGCGGCGGTGCCTGAACACCGCTTGGCTGGGGAATGTTCACGCGTTTGATCTTAGGAGCCGCGCGCTTAACGACGGGCTTGGAGGCCACTGTGCGCACAGGCTTAGGAGCCAAAACGCTGGCAACTGTCGCGCGTGCAGGGCGCACTGCCGTTCTCGTGCTCGGTGCTGGCGCAGGCGATTTTGGTGCCGTGACGTTGGTGCCGATTTGCACGGGCTCCGCAGGTTTCGGTGCAGCAGCGACTGCCGTTGCCCCGCCAGAGCGGATGCTAGGCGACAATCCGCAAACCACTTTGCGCGACCGCGACACACGCGGAACCCAATTGGTGTTGCCATCAACACCAGCGCGAATGTAGACGCAGCCTTTGCTATCTACATATTGGTTCCCTTTGAACGACGCAGGCGGAGTTTCCGCTGGGCCAGCATCACGTGCCAGCGACTGCGCGCTCACATCAGAATAGGTAAATGCGCAAGTTGCCGCCAAAATCGACAATGCGACGAATCGTTTAACGTTCATTTTCTGCCCCCACAGATGAACTTCAAGTTTGCCTTAGTTTCGACACAGTGTCTAGCGCACCCGCGCGCTAAGTCCTGATAATACCACCTATTTAGTGCCAAACATGCGATCACCCGCATCCCCTAGACCCGGCATGATGTATCCGACTTCGTTCAGCTTCTCGTCCAATGCAGCTGTAACGATAGGAACGTCGGGGTGCGCTTCCTTCATACGTGCAACGCCCTCTGGCGCAGCCAGCAGGCAAAGGAATCGAATATTCTTGGCACCCGCCTCTTTCAAAAGATCAATCGCCGCCGCAGAAGAGTTCCCTGTCGCCAGCATTGGATCAACAGCAATCACCAAGCGATCCTCAAGCGCATCGGGCGCTTTAAAGTAATATTGCACAGGCTGAAGCGTCTCTTCATCGCGGTACAAGCCCACAAAACCAACTCGTGCAGAGGGGATCAGTTCAAGCACCCCATCCAACAGGCCATTTCCTGCGCGCAAGATCGAAATGAGCGCCAATTTCTTCCCATCCAACGTCGGCGCATCCATCTGCGTCATCGGCGTTTCAATACGCTTTGTCGTCATCGGCAACCCGCGCGTCACCTCATAGGCCAACAACTGGCTGATTTCGCGCAGCAATTGGCGAAACACCGCCGTCGACGTAGTTTTTTCACGCATCAGCGTGAGTTTATGTTGCACCAACGGGTGATCGACGACGGTCAAATGCTCTGACATGGTTTATGCCTCCAACTTCTTAAGAATTTCTGTGCGAGTCTCTTCATCGCAGAACGCGGCCTTGGCAGAGGCTTTGGCGATCTCGGTAAACACACCTTGGTCCCAACCAAACGTGCTGGCAAGGTTGCGATATTCATCGCGCATACTTGTGTGGAAAAACGGGGGATCATCGGTCGAGATGGTCACAGGCACGCCCGCGCGGCGCAGCACATCAATCGGATGGCTTTTCCAGTCGGGATAAACCCCAAGCACCACGTTAGAGCCGGGGCAGACTTCTAGCACCACGCCCTTTTCGGCCAATTCATCCACCAACGCTGCATCTTCACAGGCGCGCACACCATGCCCGATCCGCTCGACCCCGAGATCCGCCACCGCGTCGCGCACTTCTTGAGGGCCACGCCACTCGCCCGCGTGGGTGGTCAGGCGCAAACCCGCCTCTCGCGCCATGTCGAAACTATAGGTAAAATCGCGCTGACTGCCCTGATTTTCATCGCCGCCCATTCCGAAACCAGTGATGAACTCCCCCGCCGTTTCAGCAGCACAGAGCGCGGCTGTTTTGGCTTGCTCAGGACCGAAGTGGCGAATGCAGGTCACAATCCCGCGCGAAACGATGCCAAAATCGCGCTCCGCTTCCTGCGCCGCTTCATTCATCGCAGCCAGATAATCGCGCCACGCGCCCACATCGCCGCCACCGCAAAAATCAGGGCTGACAAAGCTTTCCATATAGATGACGCCATTGCTGGCCGCTTCCTCCAGTATCGCAAGGCCAAGGCGTTTGAAATCTTCAGGGCTTTGCAAAACCGTTGTCGCCGCCTCATAAACGCTAAGGAAATGAACAAAATCCTTAAACGCATAAGAGCCATCGGCGTTGAACACTTTCGAAATATCGACGTTCTTTTCCTGCGCCAAACCACGGATGAACGCGGGCGGCGCAGCGCCTTCGTAATGCGTGTGCAATTCGACCTTGGGCAGCTCTAGAATGCCCGCCAACTCTTCGCTCATCTCGCTCATAGAAAACTCCTTCCGGTGCCGTTTGATCGGGCACCCAAATGCGCGGCAATAGAAGCCGCAACATCGCAAAATCCGCAAATCCCGATCTCGCCAGCAGGCCCGCCATAAACAAGCACGGGCACTTGCTCGCGCGTGTGGTCCGTTCCGGGCCAGCTAGGATCATTGCCATGATCAGCGGTCAAGATCAGCAGATCACCTTCGCCAAGACGCGGCAAAAACTGCCCCAGCCAAAGATCAAACCGCTCCAGCGCTGCGCCATACCCCGCCACATCGCGGCGATGACCATAATCAGTGTCAAACTCGACCAGATTGGCAAAGATGAAATCGCCCTGCTCTGCGCTTTGTGTCAATCCATCCAGCGCGGCCATCAATTCGATGTCAGTCCCCTTCACGGAGGTATCAATTCCCGTCATCGAGAATATATCACCGATTTTGCCAACGCCGTGCACACGCCCGCCCGCCTCTTGGACCCAGTTGGTTAAAACAGGTTCTGGCGGCGTAATCGCATAATCGCGGCGGTTCTTGGTGCGCTTAAAGTCGGAGCGATCAGACCCCACAAACGGGCGCGCAATCACGCGCCCAACCCGCATTTCATGCAGCATCGGAGCAACATCACGACACATCTGCAATAGCCGCTCGAGACCAAACACCTCTTCGTGCGCCGCGATCTGCAACACACTATCGGCAGAGGTATAGCAAATCGGATACCCTGAACGTAGGTGCTCTTCACCGAAATCATCAATAACTTTGATGCCATTGGAATGTGCATTGCACAGGATTTTGTCTGTTCCCGCCGCGCGGCAAAGCGCTTGGGTGACGCGATCGGGAAACGCAGGTTGCGCATCCGGAAAATAGGTCCACTCCCAAGGCACAGGCAGCCCCGCAAGTTCCCAATGCCCCGATGGCGTGTCCTTACCGCGCGATATTTCGCGGGCAACGCCCCAACGCCCAGACGGAACCGCATCCAATCCGGGCGTCTCTATCCCTGTTGACAGGCGCACAGCCGCCCCAAGCCCCAGCGCATCCATGTTCGGTACATTCAACCCACGCTGCGCAATGATATGCCCCAGCGTGTTTGCACCTGTATCTGGCAAATCCCCGTTGAAAAACGCGCCTGCATCTGGCGCACCGCCGCAACCAACACTGTCCAAGACGATAAGAAATGCGCGCGCCATCAACCAATCACCTCACGCTCAAGAACGCGCTTACTCGGCGCTGTTGGAGAAATCACAATCGCGTCTCGCACCGCCTGCGCTGCGCGATCCGCTTGGCTCTCGCGCGCGCTATGCACACGCGCAATTGCCTGCCCCCGAGAAACCCGCGTGCCCAAGGTGACAACCTCAGAAAGGCCGACCGCCGGATTTACAAGGTCGCTCTCGACTTGCCGCCCTCCGCCTAGATCAACCACAGCCAGCCCCAAGACTTCCCCGTTAATCGCGCTGACAAACCCGTCGCTTTGCGCTGTCACCTCGCGAATGACGGGCGCTTCGGGCAAGTATCGTTCGGGGTTCTCAACAAAGCCGAGCGGCCCCCCCATAGCAGCGATCATCTTGCCAAATCGTTCTGCCGCTGCGCCGCTGGCAATTGCATTGCTCAACGCTTCGCGTGCGCCGTCTTTGCTTGCGGCTTGCCCTGCGCTGAACAGCAACTGCGTGCCAAGCGCCAGCGTCAATTCATACAAAGGCCCGCGCGCTGCGCCGCGCAGCACTTTCATCACCTCCGCCACTTCCAGCGCATTTCCAAGCGCAGGCGCAAGCGGTGCATTCATATCCGTGATCAACGCGCTGGTCGGGCACCCCGCGAGATTGGCCGTTTCAACCAAAGCCGATGCCAAAGCGCGCGCCGCGTCAATTTCCTTCATGAACGCGCCAGAGCCCACTTTGACGTCGAGCACCAATCCATCAAGCCCCGCCGCCAGCTTTTTCGACAGGATCGACGCTGTGATCAGATCAAGGCTTTCAACGGTCGCCGTTACATCGCGGATCGCATAAAGCCGTTTGTCCGCAGGGGCGATATCGGCGCTCGCACTCACAATTGCGCAACCTGCGGTCTCGACAATCTGATGAAAGCGCGCCTCGTCAACTTTGGTGGAAAGGCCGGAAATGCTCTCCATCTTATCAAGCGTGCCGCCCGTATGCCCAAGCCCGCGCCCCGAAATCATCGGAACAAATGCCCCACATGCCGCCAGCGCAGGCGCAAGAATAAGACTGACGCAATCGCCCACGCCGCCGGTTGAGTGCTTGTCAAGCACAGGTCCATCCAAATCCCAGCGTAACGTCTTGCCACTGTCGCGCATCGCAATGGTCAATTGCGCACGCCCCTCGCGATCAAGACCGCGCAAACATACCGCCATCGCAAACGCACCAGCCTGCGCATCGCTCACTCCATGATCAGCAAGCCCATGCGCGAACCACGTTAGCGCCTCTGGTTCAATCCCTTCGCCGCGCCGCAGCGCCGCTATGATCGCGCGCGCATCCAACTAGGAGCCGTCCATAAAGCTTGCGTCAAACGCACCGGGCAAAAGCTCTGCAACGCGCATTTGCTTTTCAACGCCGCCGGTTGTCGCGAGCGTTACAACCACATCACCGCTTGCGAATTCTGCGATCTTTTGACGGCACCCGCCACAGGGCGGAACAGGTGCAGGGCTTTGCGCGATGACGTAGACTTCTGCGATCTCCCGCTCACCCGCAGCGCACATCGCAGCGATTGCACCAGCCTCGGCGCAAGTTCCCTCTGGATAGGCGACGTTTTCAACGTTGCAGCCCTGAAACACCGCGCCCGTACTGGTCCGTATGGCAGCGCCAACCTTAAAGTTTGAATAAGGCGCATGTGCGTTTTCCCGCACTTCGCGCGCCGCGTCTTTCAGGGTCATTCAGGCACTCCCGTCCACGTCTTGAAGGCTCCGGGCAATGAGACCTCGAGCAATTCCAAATCTTCTGACGCATCCGAATAGCGCGTCATCATCGAGGGCGGTATCACAAAGGCATCTCCTGCCTGCAAATATTGCGGATCGCGCCCCTCGCCTTCTAACGTCATGGTTCCGTCCATGACAAATGTGAAGTGAATATCACTGTCATGCGCCGCCCATTCGGGCGCACCTTCCGAACGTTTAACAACATGAACCCCCGCAACATCGCGCGTGTTCTTTGCGATCAAAGTATCGCGACTTGTGAATCCTTTAAGACGGAATTCCTGCCACTCCGCATCCTCCGCCTTGTGGTGAACAAACCGCTGCCCTTGAAACTCCCGTTCAGGATTTACCACCCCGTTCGGAAGCTCCATCTGGTGATCAATCGTAGTGATATGTTCGGCTGGCACCCCGATCTCAATCACCTCAATATTGTCAGAGGCAAACAAAACGCGATGGCGAATTTCAGGCGGCTGGATCACACAGTTGCCAGCATATAAACGGAACGGCTCGCCTTGATCTTCATAGACCAAATCGACCCAACCACGATAACAAAAGATAAGCTGAAACCCGACCGTATGATAATGAACCATGTCAGGCACAGGACCGCCGTCGGGAATGCGGATATGGCTGGCAATGATGGACCCACCAAGGCGATCTGGGATCAAATCGCGGTAATGCATGCCCGCGCGCCCGACGACCCACGGCGCTTGATCCGCAAGGCGACGTACAACAAAGGAATGCAGGGTTTGGGGCAAAACCAAAGGCGGGTTCATCTCGCTGATCTCAACCAGTGTTCCGCCGGGTGCCACTTGCTCGCCGACGCCGCCCAAGTCATCTGGATCGCCGCAGCGCAAACACAACCGAACAGGGCTTGCCTCACTTTGTTGATCCAAACGCAAAGACACGCCAAAGCCTGAAAAAACAGCAACCTGCGGATCATCCGCAGGATAGATCGAGTCCATCTGAAAGCCGAGCGTCTTGGTGAAAAATGCAATGTCAGCCCGAATGTCGCTGGTCGGTCCACAAACCTCTGCCTTTATATGTGACATTCGTTCTCCTTGCCGCCGATTCTGTATCGGCTTTCTGAGCAGAGTGACAACGGGCAACGTCATTTGCAAGATATCAACGAAACTGCATCAAACCGACGTGGCGTATCCACTTGGCTTGGGATAATGCATCTTAAAGCCGACTGAACAGATATCGATTGAGGAGCGGGCCATGACGGACAAACCAGCAGACATCGCAAAGGAAAACACCCGCAAAGCTGCGCTGGAATATCACGAATTTCCCAAGCCCGGAAAACTGGAAGTTCGCGCAACCAAACCTTTGGCGAATGGGCGTGACCTTGCACGCGCCTACTCCCCCGGCGTTGCGGAAGCTTGCATTGAAATCAGTAAAACCCCTTCAGATGCCTCGCGCTATACTGCACGCGGCAACCTTGTTGCTGTGGTAACGAACGGAACTGCGGTTCTTGGTCTTGGGAATATCGGCCCTCTTGCCTCCAAACCCGTGATGGAAGGCAAAGCTGTCCTGTTCAAACAGTTCGCCGGCATTGACTGCTTTGACATTGAACTTGACGAAACCGATCCTGAAAAGCTTGCCGATATCGTTTGCGCACTGGGTCCGACCTTCGGTGCGATAAACCTTGAAGACATCAAAGCGCCTGATTGCTTTATCGTCGAGGACATCTGCCGCAAACGCATGAACATTCCTGTCTTTCACGACGACCAACATGGCACTGCGATCGTTGTCGGCGCGGCTGCGACCAACGCGATGCACGTCTCGGGCAAGACATTTGAAGACATCAAGATCGTCTCAACAGGTGGCGGCGCGGCAGGGATTGCCTGCCTCAATATGCTGCTTAAGCTTGGGGTGAAGCGCGAAAACGTCTGGCTCTGTGATATTCACGGTCTCGTTTATGAAGGCCGCGAAGTCGATATGAACCCGCAAAAAGCGGCCTATGCCCAAAAGAGCGACCTACGCACTTTGGAAGATGTAATCGAAGGCGCGGACCTCTTTCTGGGCCTCTCAGGTCCAAATGTTCTGAAGCCGGACATGGTCGCGCGCATGCAGGACAAACCGATCATCTTCGCGCTCGCAAACCCCAATCCCGAAATCTCGCCCGCCGATGCGCGCAGCGTTGCACCGGACGCAATCATCGCAACAGGGCGCAGCGATTATCCGAACCAAGTCAACAATGTGCTGTGCTTCCCCTTCATCTTTCGCGGCGCGTTGGATGTCGGCGCAACCGAAATCAATGACGAAATGAAACTCGCCTGCATCGCGGGCATTGCTGAGCTTGCTCGCGCCACCACCAGCGCCGAGGCGGCCGAAGCCTATAAAGGTGAACAGCTCACCTTTGGCGCTGACTACCTAATCCCTAAACCTTTTGATCCACGCCTCTCCGCTGTCGTATCTTCGGCCGTTGCGCAGGCCGCTATGGAAACTGGCGTGGCGACCAAGCCGCTCGAAGATATGGATGCCTACCGCGCGCAACTGAACGCTTCCGTGTTCAAATCTGCGCTTCTGATGCGTCCGGTATTCGAAGCCGCGGCGACCGCGTCCCGCACAATCGTGTTCGCAGAAGGCGAAGACGAACGCGTGCTGCGCTCGACCCAAGCCATCCTTGAAGAAACCACCGAAACGCCAATCCTGATCGGACGCCCTGACGTTATCGCTGCGCGTTGTGAACGCGCGGGCCTTACCATCCGGCCTGAGAAAGACTTCAAGATCGTGAACCCCGAAAACGATCCGCGCTATCGCGACTATTGGGAAACCTATCACGGCATCATGGCGCGGCGCGGCGTGACCCCCGACATCGCCCGCGCGGTGATGCGTACGAATACAACAGCAATTGGCGCTGTCATGGTGCATCGCGGAGAGGCTGACAGCCTGATCTGCGGCACGTTTGGCGAATACCGCTGGCACCTGAATTACGTCACCCAAGTTTTGGGCGACGATACCCATACCCCTCACGGCGCGCTATCGCTTATGATTTTGGAAGATGGGCCGTTGTTCTTGGCCGATACCCATGTTTGGTCCCTGCCCACGCCAGAACAGCTCGCCCAGACCGCAATTGGTGCAGCACGCCACGCAAAACGCTTCGGCATTGAACCACAAGTGGCCTTCTGCTCGCAGTCCCAGTTCGGCAACCAAGCGGAGGGGACAGGAAAACGCCTGCGCGCCGCAATGGCAATTCTAGACGAGATGGAGACCGATTTTGCTTATGAAGGCGAGATGAATGTCGACGCCGCGCTTGACCCTGAATTGCGCAACAGACTGCTTCCCAATGGGCGCTTAAAAGGGTCGGCAAATGTTTTGATTTTCGGACATGCCGATGCCGCTTCAGCAACGCGCAACATCGTAAAAATGAAGGCGGACGGGCTCGAAGTCGGTCCTGTGCTAATGGGCATGGGAAACCGCGCGCATATCGTAACCCCCAGCATTACCGCGCGCGGATTGCTGAACATGGCCGCCGTCGCAGGAACGCCCGTTTCCAAGTACGGATAACATGGGGCGCTTCTGAGCCAAACTTCGGATGCAAAAAGGAATCTGTTGCGCTTAGATCAGCAGGGTAAAACTCAACAACTCGATTCGCCTGAAGCGCTCACAAGGTGCAGTTTGCAATTTTGCAAAACACCAATCAGCTTCTTGCTGGATGGACGATTCCTGCGACTTTGCAAAAATCTGCAAGCGAATATCGCAAATTCTGCAAAGCTATTGCGGCAAACCGCCACCTGAACTGAGTTGCGGCTTGCCCGAAGCGCACTCCACAGCCTAACTCGCGTTCAGCATGAGTTGAGGAGGACCACATGGCCTATAAAGACGTCTATGAAAGCTGCCAAAATGACCCAGAAGCCTTTTGGTTAGAAGCTGCAAAAGCCCTTGATTGGGATGAAGCGCCGAGCAAAGCGCTTACCGACAAAGGCGATGGTCTTTTTGAGTGGTTCGCGGATGCGAAGATCAACACATGCTACAACGCCGTTGACCGCCACGTCGAAAACGGACGCGGCGATCAGGTCGCAATTATTCATGACAGCCCGATCACAGGTACGATCCACAAGATCACCTATAAAGAACTGCTGGATCGCGTGTCTTCCCTCGCTGGAGCGCTGCGCGCCAAAGGCGTCGAAAAAGGTGATCGGGTCATTATCTATATGCCAATGGTTCCCGAAGCGCTCGAAGCCATGCTTGCCTGCTCACGCATCGGCGCAATCCATTCGGTCGTGTTTGGTGGCTTTGCAGCAAATGAATTGGCAGTGCGTATCGACGATGCAACGCCCAAAGCCATTATCGCCGCTTCCTGCGGGCTAGAGCCGAACCGTGTGGTGCATTACAAACCGCTGGTTGATGGCGCGATCGAACTGGCTGAACACAAGCCCGACTTCTGCGTGATTTTCCAGCGCGAACAAGAGGTCGCAAAGCTTGGCGAGCGGGATGTGGATTGGCACGGCTTCCAAGCGGGTGTTGAACCTGCGGACTGTCTCCCTGTTGAGGGCAACCATCCTGCCTATATCCTCTACACCTCTGGCACGACTGGCGCGCCAAAGGGCGTCATCCGCCACACAGGCGGCCATCTGGTCGCGCTGAACTGGACGATGAAGAACATCTACAACGTTGATCCGGGCGATGTGTTCTGGGCCGCGTCAGATGTGGGCTGGGTCGTGGGTCACTCCTACATTTGCTATGCGCCGCTGGTGCACGGGAACACAACAATTGTGTTTGAAGGAAAACCAGTAGGCACGCCTGATGCGGGCACCTTCTGGCGCGTGATCTCGGAGCATAACGTAAAAAGCTTCTTCACCGCGCCTACAGCCTTCCGCGCGGTAAAACGCGAAGACCCCAAGGGCGAATTCGTCAAGAAGTACGACCTGAGCTGCCTGAATGTCGTTTACCTTGCTGGTGAGCGCGCGGACCCTGACACGATTGAATGGGCGCAAACACAGCTGAACGTTCCAGTGATCGATCACTGGTGGCAAACAGAAACCGGCTACGCGATTGCCGCGAACCCGATGGGCATCGAGCAACTGCCAGTAAAACTCGGCAGCCCCTCCGTGCCAATGCCTGGCTTTGACGTGCAAGTGCTCGACGAAGGCGGCCACCAAATGGCCGCTGGCGAACTTGGCGCGATCGCGATCAAACTTCCATTGCCCCCTGGCACGCTGCCAACGCTTTGGAACGCCGAGGACCGTTTCCGCAAAAGCTATCTCACGCAATTTCCTGGTTACTATGAAACTGGCGATGCGGGGATGATCGATGAGGACGGCTATCTCTACATCATGGCGCGTACCGATGACGTGATCAACGTCGCAGGTCACCGTTTGTCCACTGGCGGAATGGAAGAAGTGCTTGCAAGCCATCCCGATGTCGCTGAATGCGCAGTCATTGGCGTGACGGACCAGCTCAAAGGGCAAATGCCCGTTGGTTTCTTGTGCCTAAACGCTGGCGCAGGTCGCGAAGACGCGGATGTCATTGCTGAATGCGTCAAGCTGGTGCGCGAGAAGATCGGCCCGGTTGCGGCGTTCAAACTTGCCGTTGTTGTTGATCGTCTGCCGAAAACCCGTTCTGGTAAAATCCTGCGCGGCACAATGGTTAAAATCGCCGATAGCGAAGACTTCAAAATGCCCGCGACAATCGACGATCCAGTAATCCTCGATGAAATCAAACTCGCGCTTCAAAGCATCGGTTACGCAAAATGACTTCGTCTCACGACGAAGACAGGTCTTGCGAGGGCTAAAGCCCTCGCGGTGAGCCACGCCCAAGGGCGTGGCTCGTTTCAGCTCTAAAAGACAAATGATGCACCTCCATTGCATCCCCTTTCCCAAAATATCCCGGGGAATCTCAGTTTACTGAGATGGGGCAGAGCCCCTTTTTCGGCGCTTCCGTTAGACGAACTGCTCTCGAATGAGCCGTTCCTCCAAACCATGACCGGGATCAAACAAAATGCGATGCGCGATGTCAGGTGCGGATTGAATATCCACGTGCAACACATCCTTGACCGATCGCCCATCCGCATCCGCCATAACGGGGCGCTTCTTTGGGTCAATCACTTCAAAACGAACTTTCGCTGATTTCGGCACAAGTGCGCCGCGCCATCGCCTCGGGCGAAACGCTGCCATCGCGGTTAAAGCCAGCACATCTGCCCCAATCGGTAAAATCGGACCATGTGCCGAATAATTATATGCGGTTGAGCCCGCAGGTGTTGCGAGCAATGCACCGTCGCAGACCAATTCTTGCATCCGCAAACGACCATCAATGTAGATCCGTAGTTTCGCAGCTTGTGGGCCCGCGCGCAAAAGGGACACCTCGTTGATCGCAAGTTCGCTGTGCGTCACGCCATCCGCGTCCAGCGCCTGCATAGATAGCGGATTGATCACCTCTTCCTCGGCCTGCGCCAACCGCTCTTGCAGATCAGATTCGCTATACTCGTTCATCAAAAACCCGATGGTCCCCCTGTTCATTCCATAAACAGGCGCGGGCAATTCTTGAGTGCCATGCAAGACCGACAGCATAAAACCGTCTCCGCCCAGCGCGACAATCACATCGGCCGCCTCTTTGTCACAATTACCGTAACGGGTCACCAAAGCGCCGCGCGCGGCTTGCGCCGTTGCTGTATCACTGGCCAAAAAGGCGATCTTGAGAGTCATCAAATGTTTCCTGTGCGAAACCTATGTCCCCGAAACAATCACATGTTTCGTCCAGCCGCCAGTCATGGCGCGGCAAATAGGTGTTTCGTCGCATATGACGCTTGAGCTTAGCGATGTTTCCTTTAGGAAATGCGTCGACTCATGTCCTTGTTTCGTTGGAGAGACCCTATGACCACCACCAAGAGCGACTTTTTCACGCAATCCCTATCCGAGCGCGATCCTGAAATTTTTGGCTCGATCACGTCCGAACTTGGTCGCCAACGCGACGAGATCGAATTGATCGCGTCTGAAAACATCGTGTCTGCCGCCGTGATGGAAGCGCAGGGATCTGTGATGACCAACAAATACGCAGAAGGCTACCCGGGCCGCCGCTACTATGGCGGATGTCAGCATGTCGATGTTGCAGAGAACCTCGCGATTGAACGTGCAAAACAATTGTTCGCCTGTGACTTCGCAAATGTTCAGCCAAACTCAGGCAGCCAAGCGAACCAAGGCGTGTTCCAAGCGCTCTTGCAGCCGGGCGATACGATCCTCGGCATGTCTCTTGATGCGGGTGGACACCTCACACATGGCGCAAAGCCGAACCAGTCCGGCAAATGGTTCAACGCAGTGCAATACGGTGTGCGCAAGCAGGACAACCTGCTGGACTATGATCAGGTTGAAGCGCTCGCAAAAGAGCATCATCCAAAGATGATCATCGCTGGTGGCTCGGCCATTCCGCGCCAGATTGATTTCAAACGCATGCGCGAAATTGCTGACATGGTTGGCGCATATCTTCACGTCGATATGGCGCATTTCGCAGGTCTCGTGGCAGCAGGCGAGCACCCATCACCCTTCCCACATGCGCATGTTGCAACGACAACGACGCACAAAACACTGCGCGGCCCACGCGGCGGGATGATCCTGACCAATGACGAAGCTCTGGCTAAGAAAATCAACTCAGCGATTTTCCCCGGCATCCAAGGCGGTCCTTTGATGCACGTCATCGCGGCCAAGGCGGTCGCCTTTGGCGAAGCGCTGCGTCCAGAGTTCAAAGACTATATCAAACAGGTTGTTATCAACGCGCAAGCGCTCAGCGATCAACTGATCAAAGGGGGCCTTGATACAGTCACGCACGGCACAGACACGCATGTCGTGCTTGTGGACCTGCGCCCGAAAGGCGTGACAGGCAATATCGTCGACAAAGCTCTGGGCCGCGCCCATATCACCTGCAACAAAAACGGCGTTCCGTTTGATCCTGAAAAGCCAACAGTGACGTCTGGCATTCGCCTCGGCTCGCCCGCGGGCACGACGCGCGGCTTTGGCGAGGCCGAGTTCCGCCAGATTGCGGATTGGATCATCGAAGTCGTTGATGGCCTTGCGGCGAATGGCGCTGAGGGCAACGCAGATGTCGAAGCGAAAGTACGCAGCGAAGTCGCCGCGCTTTGCGCGCGCTTCCCGCTTTATCCGAACCTGTAACAACGGGCGGTGCGTGCAAAGCACACACCTTACCGCCCAAACAAACCGTAGGGTGCGTGATTTCACGCACCCTTTTTTGACATCCTTTACCGTTACTGCCCCGCATCGCCCCTCGCAAAGCCCGAGATGGAACGATTGCCAATATTCGCAAGCCTGTGTCACTAAGGCAGAATGAGCAGTAACCACACCACCCGCCATATCGAACGTCGCCTTGGCGATAGCATGCGCCGTCACCTGCCAAGGCCAATCGCTGAACTTGTCATGTTCACACTCAAGCAAGGCTGGGCCTGCCTATTTGGCGCGCTCATGCTCGCAGGGCTGATCCTGTCCGACGCCATTTGGCAGGACACTTGGGCGCTCAAACGATATGATGCGCTGGTGATCTATGCGATTGCTTTGCAAGCGCTTTTCCTGATCTTCAAACTGGAAACCCTTGCCGAAGCCCGCGTGATCCTGTTGTTCCACCTCACAGGCACCGCGATGGAAATATTCAAGGTCAACGCAGGCAGTTGGGCTTACCCCGAACCTGCGTTGCTAAAGCTCTGGGGCGTTCCGTTGTTCTCCGGCTTTATGTATGCCTCCGTCGGCTCATTCATGGCGCGGGTCATTCGCATTTTCGATATGCGCTTTGCACCCTACCCCCCGCTCTGGATGACCTTTGCACTCGGCGCTGCAATCTATTTGAACTTCTTCAGCCATCACTACATCTGGGATGCGCGCTATGTTTTGTTCGCGGCGACCCTCGTTCTGTTTTTACGCACACGCATTTGGTTCCGCGTCGCTGAAACAGACTATTGGATGCCCTTGCCGCTCGCGGCCTTTCTGACCAGCTTCTTTCTCTGGCTCGCCGAAAATGTGGGAACGGGAACAGGGACTTGGATCTATGCAGGCACAGACGGGCTCAGCCTCGTGAGCTTTGCAAAACTCGGCTCTTGGTATCTGCTGCTCTATGTCAGCTTTGTCACCGTAACATTAGTGATGCGCGACGCGCTAATTTCAGCGCCACTTACAAAAGGCCGCGCCACCACATCAGACCCACAACAAGCGCAATAACCGCCAACACATTTAGCGCCTGCGTTCCCAGCATCGCCAAGATCATATCCGTGCGGCGCTCTTTTGGATCAATCTTTTCCAGATGCGCATGCAGGGTTTGCTCGGCCGCATCGACAGCGCCATGATCCACCATCCGCGCGAGCTTTGGATGGGCGGAATGAACCTTTGCTTCGCCCAAAACTTGCGCGGCCCGGTGCGCTTCGCGTGGCAGTCGCCGGCCAGCGGATTTCATCGCACGCGGCAAATCTTTCGATCTCACACCAAGCCGCGTCCGCAAGGCAGCCAGCGCTTTTTGCTCGATCGCTGTGAAATCTAACTCGCGTTGCATTTTGCTCTCCTTGGCACGCGCAAACCTTAGCTGCACGCGACGCGGTGCTCAAGCAGTCGCATCTGGTCACGCATCAAATTTCGCGATACGCCTGCCGCCATGCTTAACTATCTTACCTATGGCACCGATACATCCCGCCCGCCCCTGATGATCGTGCACGGGCTTTTCGGCTCTGCACGCAATTGGAACGTCATCGCGCGGCGCATGTCCGAGACCCGCACCGTCATCGCGCCTGATATGCGCAATCATGGCAGCAGTTTTTGGGCAGACACCCACAGCTATCTCGATATGGCGAGCGATCTTAGCGATTTGATTGCTGCGCAGGGCGGCGTTGTCGATATGGTTGGACATTCTATGGGCGGCAAAGCTGCGATGACCCTGGCCCTTACCCAACCAGAACAAGTCGCTCGTTTGCTCGTCGCGGACATCGCGCCCGTCGCCTACAGCCATTCGCAGCAGCAATTCATCGACGCAATGCGCGCAGTTGATTTGTCCCAAGTCACACGCCGCGCCGATGCGATCGCCCAACTCGCGCAGAATATTGATGACACGACACTGCAATCCTTTTTCACGCAATCCTTGAACGTAAAAGAACAACGCTGGCTCTATAATCTGAACACGCTGGAACGGGACATGCCGTTAATTCTGGGCTTCCCTGACATCAAGGGCACCTACGATGGGCTAACTTTGTTCCTATCAGGTGCCAACTCGGACTACGTCCTACCCAGCCACCGTCCCAAGATCAGCTCGCATTTTACCAACGCCAAATTCGCAAAAATTCAAAACGCAGGCCATTGGCTGCACGCGGAACAACCGCGTGCGTTCGAGGCCTCTTTGCGCGCATTCTTAGAGTACAAGAACACGTAAAACAGTGGCGGTGGCACTGGCCTTCCTCCCAAACCGCGCACGCCGCCACTGGCCCACCTCAGTGGGAACCCTAATTGTTATCAACGATCGCTTTAGCAACGAGATAAGTCGCTGGGATCGCCGCCAACCCGCCAAGCGCCGCAGCCACCAGCAAGGGTTGAAGGGTGTCGTATCCCATGGTCAACGCAGCCACCATAAAACTACCCGCCAGCGTTGTCGCAATGAGCGAAAAAAGCATACCTGCAAGCCGTGTCATCCGAGTCTCCTAGGTTTAGTGAACTATTGAGAGCATGATAACGAGCAAGGGCAAAACCCACTTTGATCCGTGTCAGTTTCGATGAAAAATTGCCAACGTTCACAATCACGCACAGGCAAACAAGGACGGCAAAGCCCAACTCTAGCAGAACCAAGCGGCAAAACTCTTGCCGAGCGGCTACAAATGCAGCGTGCCGCTGATCAAAATGTGGCCATTGCCTGACACCTCGACGCCTTCAATGGCATCGCGCGTGCCAAGCACACGCACATTTGCGCGCCCCGGGCGGCCCATCAAATGGCCCTGCTCCGCAACAAATTCAGGTGTTTCAATCAGATTGTGATGCCACAGATAGCTCGCCATCGCCCCTGTTGCAGAGCCAGTAAATGCATCTTCGGCAGGGCTTGGCGGCATCAACAAAAGGCGCGAAAACGTATCTCCGCCCTCGGTAAAACCGCCGAGCGAGGTGATAAACGGCTCCATCACATCAGCGCCTTCAGGACCAAGCGTTTCATTCATCGCTTGCAGAGCCTTCGCGTTTAGCTGCGCGCGGCGCAGGGCAGCTTGATCGCGAAGCGGCACAATAATGAAGGGCAATCCAGTTGAAACCAGTTGCGGCGCCGCCAGCAAGTCGCCAGCGTCAACACCAATCGCAGCAGCCGCTAAGGTTTTATCAACGACAGGTCCAAACTTCGGCGCGATTTGGCGCATGCTCACACGTTTGCCGTCATCGCTCAGCGTGACGGGTATAATCCCAGCAAGCGTTTCAAGCGTTAGATCACCTACGCCAATCGTGCCGGCCGCATGGGCGGCAATGACGGAGGCAACTGTTGGATGACCCGCAAAAGGAATTTCGCGGCTCGCCAAAAAATATCGGACCCGCAAATCGGCAACGTCTGACGGGCCTAAAAAGGTGCACTCAACCAATGATGTCTCGCGCACAAAAGACGTGCAGGTTTCATCATCCAAATGGGCCGCGCCGTGCACAACAGCGCAGCCGTTCCCGCCAAAAGGTCGATCCGTAAACGCATCGACCCAATGGCAAGCAAAATCGCTCACTAGTGTACCGTTACAGGCGCATAGTCATTCTGGCGCGCCAGAACAAAAGCCATGTCGCGATCAGCAACAATCGCCAAACGCTCTCCCGATTCACTATGCACGGCATAAAGCGTTTCCATACCGCTTACTTGCTCTTGAACATCTGCGGGCAATTCTGCCGCTTCGACGGGGCGCACATATACGATACGCGCGTCTTTTACTTTCGCAAAATCATATGGGTCGGTCATTGGTTTACCCTTTCTTGATTGAAATCGTTTGAACAACAGCATCAGGACGTGCGCGGGTGAGATCGACGTGAAGCAGCCCGTTTTCCATCTGCGCCTCTCCAACCTCGACACCATCGGCAAGCACGAAACTGCGTTGGAACTGGCGCGCAGCGATTCCCCGATGCAGGAACAATCGCCCTTCGCTATCGTCGGTTTGCCGCCCTCTGATCACCAGATGGCGATCCTCTACCGTTATGGCCAGATCGTCTTCGCCAAACCCCGCCACTGCAAGCGTAATGCGATAAGAGCGGTCGGTCGTTTGTTCAATGTTATAAGGAGGATATCCTTCGTTACCGGATTTCGCGGTGCGTTCCACCAGACGTTCCAGTTGCTCAAAACCCAGCATATGCGGGTACGAGCCAAGCGTTAGTTTCGTCATAGGGTCTTGTCCTTCGAATAAAGCGACAGTCCAAAGGTGCGATCCCGTTACGGCAATCGCGGCTCCTTTGAATATGGGAAGCAAATGCGTGCCTTGCAAGGGCTATGCGTTCGCAGCATATCTCGGTATAGAGAAACCTCTGCACCAAAGGCCGAGCTGAGTTAACAAATGAATGAGCCAACAGATATTTCGATGAAAACCAATGAGGTTTTACGAGTTGAACTCGAAGTTCTCCGTCGTGAACACCGTGATCTGGATGAGTCGATTCATGCTCTCGCTGCCAAAGGAACCGCGGATCAACTCATGATGCAGCGCCTTAAGCGCAACAAACTGCGTCTAAAGGACCAAATCGCTCGAATAGAAGACCGATTGACCCCGGACATTATTGCCTAAGAGACGCATCTGGCTATAGTCCAGCGCTCACGAATAAGGGTGATAGATCATGGCAAACATCGAAGTAGGAATCATCATGGGAAGCCAGTCCGACTGGCCGACAATG